>CAYPAV010000001.1:0-674308 GCA_964408805.1 uncultured Rhodospirillaceae bacterium
TCGAAATAAATAAAACCATAGTCGCCCGTATAGCCGTTCTCGCGATAGATCCAGGCCCACTCCTCGGGCGAATAGAACGATTCGCAAGTCAGCTGCCAATACAGCAGGTTCACCTTCTCGCGCTCGCTGCGATACGATTCGACCATCAGATAGGCGGCATCGCCGCGTCCGACCCGGACGATTTCCCGCACCGCCTTCTGGAGCTCGAAGACCTTGAGATTGTGCAGCGTCGTCAGCGAGAAGACGAAATCGAATGCGTCGTCGGCAAAGGGCAGGTTGTCGGCGCGCGCGTTCTTCAGGAACGGCCGGACCTCTTCCTTGGCGTTGGCGATGCCGTATTCCGAGATATCGATGCCAGCGACCTCGATTCCGGGCACCACTTGGGTGAATTCGTACAGCAGATAGGCCTTGCCGCAACCAACGTCGAGAATACGCATGCCGGGTTTGAGGCCGTAATGCTTCGCCATCGCCTCCGCAACAACGCGCCAACGGCCATCGTAACTATATCCGCCGTAACCGTATTGCCGGGGTCCGTCCCAATAGTCCTCGCCGTATTGCTTGGCGATCGTCGCGCATTCTGCCTTGTCGTGCTCGACAACGCGGCCGACGTAGTCGCGCGCGGTCCGCTTGTGCAGTTGGCCGGCGAAATCGATTTCTTCAAGCATCATTCATAATCCAGTGGCCGCGTTCTCCAGAACCTCGGAAATGCGCCAAATTTCCTCGACCCTCTTCACGTCTCGGGGGTCGGCGATTCTGTAATCCTCGACCGCCGCGTACATCACCGCGTCGGATCGCAAAATACGGTCGTAGATAGCCCTCCGGGCGACCGGGTTACGGGGCAGCATGAACAGGCTGTAAATGATCGCACCCTCGCAGGCATCGAGCTCGTTCATCACGCCTTCGAGCACGAGATAGCAGCCCGGCATCGCGAATTCGGTTGCACTCAGTAGAAACGTTAGCCCGTTTCGCGCCGCATAGTCGCGCACCACCAAGTTCTGGACGTGCTGCGGCGTCCGATTGCCAGCGATCGGCCGGCTGGCGATATAGCCGCGATAGCCGTGCCGATCATTCCCGGGTTGGCGTTGGATTTCGGTGACCATACCTACCCCTCGGGCGGAAATCCGGCGGGCAATCGGTAGTCGAGGCCCATCCGGCTTGCTGCGCGCAACGAAATCGGCTCGAAGAACTCGCCGAGCTTCTTGTCGGCATAGGGCGTGAACACGCCCTTGAAACGGCAATTCGTGGACCACCGGGTCTCGTCCTCGGCATTCACGATATTTCCGTGCAATAGATTCTGATTGAACACCAAGGTTTCGCCGTAGGGAATCTCAAGCCAGACGAGGTCCCCCTCCACCGCGCGCATGAACACATCGTTGCCTTGGCCCTCGAACTCGGCGAGCCGTCCGGCCGCGGCGGCACTCTTTTCGGGCGGTAGGATGAACATCGACTTGGTTCCGTGGACGTCCACGAAGGGCGTCCAATGCACCACTTCGAAGGGTGAGTCGCCGTTCAAGACGTCGCCATGGATCGGCAGCACCGAACTATCGTCGTTCGGCAGTTGGATCGACAGGTTGATTCGGCGCTGCATGCACAATTCGTTGCCGACCAACGATTGGAGCGTCTGTCCTGCGAGGGAATAGTTCCGAGCGCGCAAATCAGGCTCCGCGTTCAACCCCCTGATGACCGCGAGGCGGAGATCGTTGAGCGCGTCGGGTGATACCCGATGATGGATCGAATTCAGGAAATCGTCCGGATCTCCGACTTCCACCCGATCCAGATGCGCCGCCGTGAGATTGGCCAGCCGATCCCGAATCCAATCGAGCGACCGGCGATCTTCCACCGGCAGGATGACATATCCGTCGGCGAGGAACCGTTCCGCCAAGGCGTGTTCCTCGGGCGACAAGAAATCGAATTTCGATCCGTTCATGACAGTGAAATGACTCAGGCAGCGGCGAGTACGCTGACCGCCTCGGTGATTGTCTGGGCAATCTGGTTGGGCTGGAGACCGCAGAGCTCCAGCAGCCAATCCTGATTGCCGTAATCCTTCAAGAACTTGTCCGGCACGCCAAGGCGCCGCATGGGTGGGACGGAATCATTTAGCCGCTCAACAATTATGTCCGTAACCGCACTTCCCAATCCGCCGAAAACCGTTCCTTCCTCGGCGGTGACGATGAGGCGCGCCGGTCTGGATAACGTGACTAGCAGCTCTTCGTCGATCGGTTTTATCGTCGGCATGTGTAGTACGTCACACGCGATCCCGCTCCGCGCAAGCAATTCGGCCGCTTCGAGCGCGCGACCGGTCGTCACACCCGTTGCAACGATCAGCACGGGACCGAATTTGCCCTCTTCGGCCTTCCGAAGGTGATACCCCCGGCCGATTTCGAAGCCGTCCTCCGGGTTGGTCACGACCGGATCTCCGCCCTTAGCCAGACGGATATAAATCGGACCTGGCCAATCTGGGGAGACACGCATGAAACGACGCATTTCCTCAGCATCGGCAACCGCGATCACCGTCATATTCGGTAGGGCGCGCATGATTGCGATGTCTTCGATCGCAACATGGGTCGGACCGAGAGGTGCGTAGACAAGTCCGCCACCATTGGCGATCAGGCGGACCGGCAAATTGTGCAAGCACAAATCCACCGCAACCTGTTCGTAGCAGCGACGAGTCAAGAACGTGGCAATCGTATTGACGTAGGGTACGTATCCTTCCATCGCCATTCCCGCCGCCATACCGACGATATTTGCCTCGCTGACACCCTCCATGAAATGACGGTCCGGACATGCCAACTTCATATCGTCGAGGAGCCCGGGGCTGAGGTCCGACCCAATGAAAACGATACGATCGTCCGCAAGCGCTATTTCGGCGACCATTTCGACGCAGGCTCTCCGCATTAGGCTTCTTCCAAGGCGACGGTAAGTCGCTCGATCAGGTCGCCCGAAATTCGGGATTGATGATGCCAATCGGGATCGTGCTCCGCGAACCCGATTCCCTTGCCCTTGACCGTATGACAGATCACGACGGACGGCTTGGATTGGTCGAGCGGCAGTTGCGTGAAGACATTGCGCAATGCGTCGATATCATGCCCGTTGACCTCGGCAACGGCGAAACCAAATGCCTGCCATTTGTCGCGCAACGGTTCCAATTCGAGAATCTCGGCGGTTGGCCCTGCGGACTGAATCTTATTGTAATCGATAATCGCAACAAGGTTCGCCAAGTCGTGCTTTGCCGCGCACATCGCGGCTTCCCAAACGGAACCTTCGTTAATCTCCCCATCGCCCATGATGACAAAGACGCGATTGGCCCGACGGCGCATTCGCGCCGCCAATGCCCGACCGACACCGATCGGTAGGCCATGACCGAGAGCACCCGTCGATGCCTCCACCCCCGGCACCTTGTCCGATTCCGGGTGGCCGCCCAGAATTGAACCTTGCCGGCAAAACGTCTTGAGTTCCGCCAACGGAAAAAAGCCTTTGTCGGCCAAAAGCGCGTAGAGCGCCAAGCAACCATGGCCCTTGCTAAGAATGCAGCGATCGCGCTCCGGCCAAAACGGATCCTCGGGACGAACGTCCAAGACATCGTCGTAGAGCACCCGAACAATTTCTATCAGAGACATCGACGATCCGATATGCCCTCTCTCGCCGCCTTTTAGCGCCTCGATCACCAGGCCACGCAAATAACGCGATCGCTCATCCAGGGGCGGACTTTCCGGGCTTCGTCCCAATGCGACCGGATTAGCTGTCATAGGGAAAACTCCGGAGACTTCTCTCCGCAACTTCCAACAAATCGTTGGATTTCCTGAGTTGGTTGTCCAAAACAACTTCGCGTTCCGCTTCGTTGCCGGCGATTACGCGACGTTCCCAGCGGATCGGGAGGAACTCGTTCAAAACGATCAGGCTCCATCTTAATCCATATAGAGGGAATAATGTTCTGGCGCGCGCCGCATAGTCGGGATCGTCACCGTATATCGATTCCGTTTCGGCTATGAAGCGTCTCTTTTGTTCGGCGCTGAGCGACATTCCCGGGTGAAGCAGAAATTCCGTACCGAGCTTGACCGGCTCGTCCCAGCCAAAATACTCAAAATCAAAAAACATCAGCCGGCCATCCGACTTCCGCCGCGCATTGTGAAAGCCAAAATCAGCGGGGCTGAGTGTGCAAAACTCCCGCGAGAGATTAGCGTCGAAATCCATGCCGGAGCAGTCGTAATGCCGGCGCGCGAGCATCTCCGCTTCCTCGAAGCACGGGCGGATGCACTGCTTCGTCAAATGATCGAGCCGACTGTTTGGCGGGGCCACGCGCATAAGATCGTCGAGACGGCGTTCGATCTGCAAAACGAGTTCCCCCGCCGACAAGCAAGTTTGCGACGCCAGGGGCAATTTCATGGCGTCCGCGGACTTTCGAAGCTCGTGCAGTACCCCGACAAATTCGAGCGCGGTTGATATATCGTCATCGGTGGGAGTCGTAACCGGCTCTCCCTCGACCCACTCATAGAGCGCAAGATTATGTTCACGATCTATCGCGACAGGGGCGGGTACGGAGGAAACGCCGTTGCCGCTCAGGAAACAAAGAGCGCTGTATTCCGCGCCTATGCGATCACGGGAGTCGCTGGCATCCTCAAGGTAGAGTTTGAGAGCGAAATCGCTTCCGTTCGCAGAGACCCTATAAACTTGATTGTTCGATCCACCACCAATACGGACGGGCGGTTCGATCGGGGCGCCAGCAAGCGCCGAGACAACCTGATGCATTCGTTTCGAGTTCGCGCTAGCCGAGGATAGCATCGCTTATTTCCTGCCAACTTTGGCAAATCGTTGCCCGAACGCCCGATGGCCGAACGGCCTGTCTCGAAAACAGATAACCCTCGACGCTCGATGGGAAGGAAGGGTGTAGGAAGACTTGTTCCAAATCATCAATGAAGTGGCTGCAGCGGGTTGTCGAAATTCGCGCGACCTTGTCAGCGCGCGTGGTTTCGAAATAGATGTTTTCGCGCTTGAAAGCGAATCCATCAACATCGAAGAAACCGTGATCCTCCATCCAATCATAGGCAACGTTGCGCAAATTTACCTCCGAGTCAAAGTGCGCGAACTCCGTCTTGTGGCTGATAATCGACAATGGAATCCGGCACTCTCGACACTTAAGAATAAATTCGGAAACGCCAACGATCAATTCCGCACGACCCATTAATCGTCCGTAGACCTGCCCCTGCATGCGCTGCCACTCGTATTCTCCATTTTCGCGCCGTTTAATCGTGTCCCGAACTTCCGTCTTGCTACCTGTAAAATCATCTGGCACGAGGCGCTTGTCGCGGGCGAAATCAAGAAATACGTGATCATATCCCGCGATCGTATTGTCGAAATCAATACCAATATGCACGGCCCGTGTCATCTAACCGTCCGAATATTGGTTCGAACGCCAAGACGTACCGCGGCGCCCTTTCCGCCCGCTACCTTGGTCTTCAAAGGCAACACCGTGGCCGTCGAGAAGCCGTTTTCGATTGTTCGCCGCATAGGAGACACTTACTTCAACAAGCTTACAATGGCCTTTTTCACGGCGCCCTTTTCGACGAAATTACGGTGTCCGACGACCCCGATTTTTATTCCGCCAACGATGTTGCCGATGAAGCCAACATCGGTTGCCCCACCACCCACTGCGAACAGGGCCGACGTAATCGCCAAAAACGCGTCACCCGCGCCGATCGTATCGACCGGTGTATGCGCGAAGGCGGGCACATCGGTGAATCCGGTGTCGCGGTCCCAAATCAAACATCCGTGCGCGCCTTGGGTAACCGCGAGCTTTTGACACTGCAACACGGGTCGAAGGCGGTCGGAAACGATCGTCTGCAAGCTTGCCCGCTTGTCATGCGCCGCCAAGCGGGCCTCTTTGTCGTCAATGCATACATAATCGGCTTGTTCGTATTTGGTGACCAGATTGAAGCCCATATTGCCGGCGTTCGCTTGAGCATTCGCGGCCAGGAATCGAGCTCGAGAAGCAAGCGTATCAATGATCGGGTCGACCAGCACGCCATGGCCGAAGTCACAAACGACAACGAGATCGAAATCGGCCGCCCGAGACATGAGATAGCGATCCAATTCGGTGACTTCCTCATCCGCGAGTGGACTATCTTCCATATAGTAGATTTCGAAAAGCTTGTTGAGGTGACCTTCTTCCACGAAGCGTCGCTTGCGCAATGTCGGTCGTCGGTGATGAACAAATTGCTTCAGCGTAACATTCGGCAACAGCTGATCGCGCACCAGATCTTCATGGCTGTCGATCTCGCCCAGGAACGTGGCGACTTCGACCTCGCGGCAGAACCCGGCGGCGTGATTTGCCGCCGCAATTACGCCGCCCGCGAACACTTCCTGATTCTTGTATAGCGTGGCGATTATGTTCTCTTTACTCGCTTTCCCCAGCGCTTCGACATAGTCGTATTGGTCGATAATCGTCTCACCGACGAAAAGAACCTTCAAATCCGCGACACGATCGATCAGTTCGAGCGCGCGCTCCCCACCGCCGTCGTGACGCAGATCGTCAAGGAACGACTGTGCCGGCGGATCGAGGGTGGTGAAATGTTCATTAATCAGCGCCGACGAGCTAAAAGTAATTTCATCGGTAAAAACGATGCGCCCGCCGTATTTCTCCACTGCCATACGTTCGTCTTTGATCTTACCCGTGACGTCATCCTCGGCATTCGCATAATCACTTCCCTTTGCGTACACTGTTGGCTGAATTGCATCGATAAGCGATTCTGCGGTTTTGGCTTCGTTGACGCCGGCCCAGTCGACGTAGTTGATCGCGGAAAGCATTTCCGCCCGCATGGTTTGGCTGAAAACGGGCCGTCCCGGGCCCTTGCCCACAAACGCATCACCGGTCACCGTGACAATCAAGATATCGCCAAGCTGCCGGGCCGCTTCGAGATGGCGGACATGTCCAAGATGCAGCAGATCGAATACGCCATGCGTTAGAACCACGGTTTTCCCCGCCGCGCGTGCCGAACGACTGATTTCAGTGAGTTCCCCAATGGATTTGACACAATCGCGTGCCAGACTCGCGCGAGATCGATCGCGTACACTGTCTTCGTTATTCATTATTTATGGGGTCCGGGTATCTTTGAATTTTCTTTTGAATCTAGCGCGCGACAGGATTGATATAGATTGACCCCGGCGGCGCGTGCCTGTTTAAACCGCTTCCGCGGTTTTCATGGTTCGTACATTAAAATACCAATCATTGTCGAAACTTCGTGGCAATTTTCCCTGACGGAACGCCTTGCAGAGGTCGCGGACGGCATCCTCGACACTAAACTCGGGGACGAATCCGATTTTGTCAGCGATTTTATCCGAGGTGACCCGATATGATCGATTGTCGTCGCTCGGTGTCCGCTCGATTTCAATCGGGGCTGACTCCGGGAACTCTTCCTCGACGACCCGCTTTACCACTTGAGCGATTTCGATCACCTTCATGTTCCGATAGCCGGCATTGAATGTTTCGCCCGCAATTTTATCCTTCGGCAAGTCGAGAAGGAGCTTGTAGAGCCGAACCATGTCCTCGATATGCAGGTTGGGCCGATATTGTTCCCCCCCGAAAACGGTGATCTTGCCTTTGTTGACCGCGAAATTCGTCAAAATGTTGACGGTCAGATCGAGTCGACAACGGGGCGCATAGCCGCAAACCGTGGACGGCCGGATCGTAACGCAGGTGAAATCCTCGGCTTGGTGCTTGAACAGCAAGGGTTCGCACATTCCCTTGAATTTATTGTAGAGCGTCAAAGGTACGAGCGGGTGATCCTCGCGCACCTCCGGACTGTCCGACACACCGTAGACGGAACTTGTCGAGGCATAGATGAACCGTTTTACGCCGCTTCCCTTGGCGGCGACAACGAGATCTTCAAAGCAATCGAAATTGATCGAGGTCGAGAGCTGATCGTCGAGTTCGAAACTCGGATCGTTCGAGATACAAGCGAGATGAATGACTGCGTCGGCACCTTCGCAGGCCGCGCGAAATCGATTCGCATCGCGGATATCGCCTTCAACCAAATTCAGATTTGGGTCATCGGTCGGTAAATGGGCATTACCGAAATATAGGATGTCATAGACAGCGACCTGGTGCCCCGCAGCCAACAATCGTGGAGTCAGAAGACTTCCGACGTAACCGGCTCCACCGGTTATGACGATTTTTTTCAACACAATTCGATCAATCTCTCTCTATTTCACGAAATTCCATCGATCCCCGGCGTACCGCCTAGGCGATCGCCTGATGCTCTGCTCCCAGCGAACGGACAGAAGCTCCTCGTCCGCGAAGTATGTCTCCGCGATCTCGCCACAGCGCGGCAAGCAGTGCGTCAACACGAGGAGCGATTACCGGCTTGCCCACGAGATTGTCGAGTTCCGCCGGATCGCTTTTCAAGTCGTAATAATCCGTGACCACGAGATGATCGCCGCACAGAACCGAGAATAACTTGTCGGTTTGGCTGGTTACCACAAAGTTGAGGTCATCTCGCTCCAAATCGCAGAAGCCGCGACCCGCGCTTTCGCTGACGATTTCGGTTCTGCCAGCTTCGCTCAAGGCCGAGCAACCGTCGAATTCCGCTGGCACGTTGAGGCCGAGCGCATCAAGGAGGCTCGCCCCGATATCGCGACTATCCCGCAGGCCGGGTCGGAAAAGCTTCGGCTCTTGCCCGGCCAGAACCAAAGGCGATTCTAAATCGCTCCCAAAGAATCGCCGCGTCAAATCGGAGGTCGGTCTCGGATCGCAGCCGGCCAAGGTACGGCCGTGATCGGAGACAACGACGATAAGTGTATTATTTCGCTGATCCGTGTCGTCGAGCTGCCGCAAAAGCCGCCCGATCGCGTCGTCTACGATCGTCAGATTGACAAAATATAATATCGACCCGTGCAACCCATGTTCTCGACAGGAGCGCCGGACCTTGGGGAAACGCAATACCTTTCTTATAGTGACAATTGGACAGCGCCATACCTGATCAATGCTTATGCCGTGGCTATGGACATCCATCGCATGGATCATCGCGAACCAAGGAGACTTCGCGGCACCAATAAAACGTTCAAGCGAAGGCAGGATTTCGGAGATGAGCGGCATGAGACTATCGAAATGGCCGAAACGGACGCGCTGCAACCATCCAACGCGGCCGATCCATCCCGTTAGCGTCATGTAGGCCTTATTCAACGCTCGAACCGCAAATAGACGCACCGTCGGGCGCCGATCTCCCAACGCCGCGTAATAATAGGTTTCCGGGATGGTCGCGAGTTTCTCCGCAACCGCGAGCGGATCCGACATCAGCAATTGTCGTTCGCGACGGGCCCCCGCTGCGAGCCGCCGATTTGTCCGCCTGCACCTTCGCGGCATCGAATCCATCGACGGCGCGTCCGCGCAGGCATGGAACAGACGATCAAGAATTTCACCGAAGTCTCGCTGGAGCTGAGCGGAAATGTCCTGGTCGGTCATCTCTCCGGACTTCCAACGACGGATCGGCTCCAGGAGCCGGTATTCGATGTCCTGCATCAAGGCGACGCGGGAATTCACGGCGACATACCGTTTGTCGAAGCCCCGATCAAAACCGATGTCCCGGTTGTAGAGAACGCAATTGGTGAAGAGGGCTGTCTCGTAACCCGCCTCGTGAAGAATTTCTGGAAAACAGACCGGCCGGTTTCGGCAACCAAGGTTATGACCGCCGTGATCGAGCGGGCGGGTACCGCTAAGCAGCGAGGGCATCGCGAATTGCGTGTTGGAGGAGAGGCTGACCACCTTGCTCAACGTGCCGCCAGCGACCAGAGAGTCGATATTGGGAGTCAGGGCACGCCGCAGCGCCGGATCGGCAACGACCCCATAACGGAGCGCATCGATGAGAACGAACAAGACGTTGGGTGTTGGCATCTTTACTCGGCTCGCGCGATCATCAGGCCGATACCGTTTGAAGGCCGATAGCGGCCCGCAAGCGAGGGACGGCGCGGATCACCATATCCGCCATTTGCTCAGGCGTGTGGCCGGCATCACCGTCAACAACCAAATCCGGCCGCCGAGGGGCGTGCCAGGGAATGTCGAGGCCGACGACATGATCCATCTCTCCGGCCTTCGCCGCTTCGTAAAGGCCTTTGTCGTCACGCTCGATCACGCGCTCGAGCGAGGTGTCGAGATAAATCTCGAAATAGTTCGGCAGGTTCTCGCGGTTCCATTCCAGCAGTTTGGGTTCGGCATAGAGAACCGCGACCAGGACGATCAAGTCTTGGTCGGCCATAACCTTTGCCATGCTTCTGAGACGATGGACCTGACGCACGCGATCGGCTTCGCTGTGCGTCAAATCGTTGCCGAAGGTCCGCCGCACGACATCTCCGTCGAGCAGGACCAAATGCGGCAATTGCGGCTTCAGCCGCTCGTAAATCGCGGAACAGAGAGTGGTTTTCCCCGCCCCGGATAAGCCCGTGACCCAAATGACCATGCTGGTTTAGGTGTCTTTCAAATTATCCGTCAGACCACACCGACCGCTTTTGCCGAGGCGGGACATAAGTTGTCCAAAGCGGTACGCGCCAATTGCCGCGCCGTCGCGCCATCGACGTCGCGGATATTGTTGGCGGCACGAGCCCGCGTGATGAGGTTATCACCGAGTTCGTCCGTCACACTCGGCGTCACGTAACGAAGAACCTGTTCGCCGACGCCGAGTTCGTTGAACCAAGTCTGCAAGGCATCCGGCAAATCGCCGACCCCGCAATCAAGCGCCTTGGCGATCGGCCGCAAACGCTCCGGTTCCGCCTCGCCGTTGAACCGCGCCACTTCGGCGAGCGTGAAACTGCAAGCGATACCGTGCGGCATTTCATAGCGCGCGGTGAACGGATAGCTGATCGAATGCGCGAGCGCCGTCTGCGTCGTTCCCATGGCCAGGCCCGCAATCATCGCCGCCGTCTGCAAGCGTTCGCGAAGGTCGATATCATCGGGCGAGCCGAGGGCCGCATCGAGTGATTCTCGGACGATACGTATCGCGGTCTCGGCCAAGGCGTCGGTTCCGTCCGTATGGCGGCGATTCCAGACCGCTTCCATCGCATGGCTCAGTGAATCGAGCGCGGTCGCCAATGTGAGCTCACGGGGCATCGAGACGCACAACGCCGGATCCAGCACCGCGTGGCTCGGGTAGAGCTTGGGATCGGTGACGGAATGCTTGACCGCGTCATCGCCCCAGATCGTTCCCCAACGGGTGACCTCCGACCCGGTGCCGGACGTCGTCGGGACGGCGATAATCGGTGATGGCGTCATCGAATCCGGCAAGGCCACGCCATCACGGAGGTGATCCATGAGAATTTCTTCCCGCCCGCCGACCGCCGCCAAGGCAGCCATGCCCTTGGCGGCATCGATCACACTGCCGCCGCCGAGCGCCACGATCGCATCGCCGTCGCCGAGGATGCCCGCGAGGCGGATGACATCCTGAATTTTCGGATTGGCCGCAACCTGGTCGACGACGGCGCGCGGCGTTCCGGAGCGCGATGCAAGACGATCAAGCGCACCGCGCTCGACCCAACCCCGGCTGGTCACCAGAGTCCAGCTCCGACCCTCCAGGATCGATTCGACGGCCTCGTCGAATTCGTGGCCTTCGACAATGCGGACCGGACAATATATCGGATGGGTCAGAACCATTGCTTGGTCTCGCTCGCGACACGGCCGCGGCCCTCGCTTGCAAACGTCGCGAATTCATCGAGCGATGACGTGCCGAGGAAACCCGGAACCCGGACCACGCAGAGACGTCCCTCGCCGCCATCGGGCGTCTGCGAGAAACCATGCGGCACCATCGGCCGGATACAGGCCGAGTCGCCGGGCGCCAATATATCGGCGCGCTTATCGGCCCACGCCAAGGTGACGGGATCGTCACCATAATTGTAAACATATTCGAACAGACCGTGCTTGAAGGACATGGTCGAGGCACCGTCCGCCAGCACGTCGACGGCGAAGCCCTTTAACCCCGGCTGATGTTTGGTGCGTGCGAGGTCGGCGAGCCGGCAATCCGGCGAATTGCCGCTGGGCCAAGGCCGCGCTTCACTTTCGCGCGCGAACGATAGCGCGACCTGCTCTTCCGGAGCCATCGAGGCAACCATCAGGTCGGCCGGACGGATATGAAGGGTAGCTGCCACCTTGTCGGTTTCACCCGGCGAGGCCGGCGAGCCGCCCGCCGCGAGTTCGCCCGCCCGGTCAGGCGCGACACCTGTCGCAACGAGGCGGTTCACCAATTCGGACGAGACAATCGATTCGGTGTCCATATGCCGATTCAGGCGCGCTTTGTAAGCGGCTTCGGCGGATCGCAGATCGCCGGCCAACGCATTGGCATCGTCGGGGCTCACCCGCGCGAAATCGTCCAAGGCCCGTCGAACATCGCCAGCAAAAGTCACGGCGATGATCAAGCCCGGATTATCGGGATCGCGACTGGTGAAACTATGCGGCACGAAGGGGGTGATATAATTCGAGTCGCCGGTGTTCATTTCGGCGCAATGGGTCTCGCCGTCGAGCGACCAGTAAAAATTGACCTCACCGATGAAAAAGGTCTGCTGGTGCATCAGATGGCCGTTGTTGTAGGCGACGTCCGGATTGTCCGGGTCGGCATCATCCACGACACGGAGTTCCTTGATCCATTCGGGTTTAAAGGGGCCGGTCCGGCTCATCGCCGTATCGCGATATTCGTAATACGGCGTCAAAGCGCCGTTGCGGTCCTTGCGGTCGAATACCCGCGATGTCGACCGGCTCGTCTCGGCCCGCATGATGGCGGCACCGTCGTCGGTATCATCCGGCTCCAGCCACAAATCGGCGAGCGAAATCGGGTAGAAATCGGCCATCGCCCGTATCAAGCCCTGCGCCATCTCCACGTCCGCCTCGCCCGCAATGACCGCGTCGACGGTTGCCTGCGGCAACTCTAGCTCCACGGCCAAGGCTTCGCGCGTCCGCTTGAGGTCGTTGGCCTCGCTCAAGATGCGGGCCCCGAGTGCCTTTTTGTAACGGCCGTTGATATCGTCCGTCATGACTCCGTCTCTCGTGTGATCGAGGCCAGCGCCGCCGCCAGCGTCGTCATGCCCTGACGGGCGGCGATCGATGGCAGCCGTTCATAATCCTGGATCGTGTCGAGTTCCGCCCAGCCGCGTTCGATCTCGGCCGCGTCGATTCGATCCCCTTCATCGATCAGGTATTGCAGCATGTCGGTGATGTAGGCCCGGCGCCATTCAGCCGCTTGCTGGAACGGCATCGTCGGCATCAATTCGGCATCGAGAGATTCGAATGCCGAACGGAATCGTTCGGTTCCCGCCGCGGACATCCGCCAAAGACCGAGAAATTCAGCGCATCTCCGGTCATCCGCGATTTCGGGTCGCAGATGCTTGCCGGCCGACACGACGGCCCCGGATCCATCGATGAGCATGTTTTCGGCTTCGTCGATGGGATGATCGCTTCGTCCCTCGTAATACGGTTGCCAATCACGATCGACGGCGGCAACGACGTCGCCGGATGTCGCCGCCAATCGGCTGTGGACCGCCGGCTCGACCCAGATATCAGAATAGGTCGCCATCACCGGGCCCTCGAGATATTCCCGGGCGCACATCAGGGAATGTAAAATGTTGTTGTTCTCATAGTCCGTATTCTCGACCCGAAGAAATCCGCTTCCGGGAATGCGGTCCCGTTTGTATCCGGTGATGACCACGATCTCGCCGCAGCCCGCCGCCCGCAATGCCTCGATCGTCCACTCCAGCAACGGCCGGCCGGCGATCGGCAACATGCATTTCGGCCTGTCGGCGGTGAGCGGCTCCATCCGGCTTCCCAGGCCCGCGGCTATGATGATGCCTCGCATACCTTTGCACGATCGCTTGTATCCGCCTTCCCCGCCCGATCAACCGGTCTTGGGCTCGGAGATGTCTCCCCGCTGCATGCAGTAGAGCATGTCGTCACGCTCTGCGAACCACTCGTCGGCATATTCGCAATCGACATATTCTTCGAAATACGGCCCGCCGATGGTGTAATGAACCAAGGCCGCGTCGTCGCGCGGCGCATCGAAACCGACCAGGTGGTTCCATTTCGACGGCAATTCCCCGATAAGGTGGTCGCCATCCAGCCATTTGAACTGATGCAGCTGGAGTCCGGTCGCCGTGTTGACGTAATCCGGCGTCAATGCGGTGCATTTGGCGCAATTGAACAGCATGACGCTGGACCAATTCTTGTAAGCGTATTTGGTCTGGGTTTGCGCCAGAAACTTGGTGTCTTCCTCGGGCACGTGGTCGTGCTTGATGCACATCACCGCATAACGATCGTCGCGCAGCGCCCAGAGATTGGCGATGTCTTCCCGCACGATCATGTCGCAATCGGTGAACAGCGCCCAACCCTCGAAACCCGCGAGATAGGGGGTGAGAAACCGCGTGAACGAGAAATCCGTCGATTGCAAAGCCTCGCGCGGACGGGTGAAAACGCCGCCGAGCTGCGAGAGCATCAAGGGCGCGACCGAAACGGGCATCGACGCACGAGCGCCGATCGAATGGGCCAGCACGTTATAGGCCACGGCCTCACGGGGGTCGTAACCGATGAAAACCTTTAGAGGGGTGTCGCTCATGGAAGCTCCATTTGGTCTCCGCGGCAGGGGAGTCGCGGCGCTAATGATTGCCTAGTTTGAGTTGAGTTTGGCCGATGGTCGCCCGGCTGCTCTTGGGTTCAAGTATCGCCAATAGTGCGTCGATGTTCGGATGTCCGCTCTCCAGCATTTCGGAGAGGCGCCAACAAGTTTCCGATTCTTGAAACGGTTCTTCGCTTTCGAGAATTTCCTCGAAGCGGGTATCGAATTTCGCGTCGTCGGGCCGGATATAGACGACACCCAACCCATCGGCCATGGAGGTCTCCCCCCGTTCTTCGAAATGATAGTCCGGATAATCGGAGCAATCGACCATGCGACCGGGAAAGCAGTGGAACAGCAGATTCGTCGGATTGTTGAAAAAACAACGATGGCAGAGTCGAAGCAGCACTTCGGGATGCGCGTAGCTTATTCGCGCCCGGTCTTGCCCAAAGGCTTCGATACCTTCGCGAACATAGGCCTCGTCGACGGCCAGCGGATGCGGCCGTAGTAAAACGAATCCGTCAGGGCGCGCCTTTGAAAGAGCCGTCATCTGTTGCACGAAGACCCATTCAACCGAATCGTCACCACGGAGAAGTTCATTGCTGCCCGGCTTGCTCGGAAAAAACCCGAACAACTCGGTGTCGGCCGGAACGCCATCGGCCACCAATTGACGGCGTTGAATTTCGACCTCATCCTCAATGTGCCGTTGCCAGGCGGGAAAAAGGTGCGGCAGGCCGATCTTGTGGCATGGGGCATCTTCGATCCAACCGAGTTGCGCAAGATCGCTGATCATTCGTTCCTGAAAATCGTGATAGTAGAGGATACCATCCTGATCCGAGCCGAACATGCGCGACCATGGAGATTTTGCCCGCGGACCTCTTTGAGCACGCGTCCGCCACATCAGATGGTGCATTTCGTCCGGGGACCGATGCTTGAACAGGATATAGCCTTTACCGCCTCGAAGGCGGGCCAGGAAATGCCAAGCGCGATACGGAAAATCGGCGAAGGGAACCGCGAGAAACAACGCCGGATTAGCATGCCGCAGTATCCATCCGGCGACCCAGAGAAAGTTTCTTATCGACGTCAGCCAACGCCGACCGCCGTTCGTCTCCGATCGGTTGCCGCAATAATGGAATGTCGCGGCCTTGTTCAAGCCCGAGAGCAATACCGGATTTTTCTGAATCATCTCGAAATTGTTCGGATCAAAGCAAACGACCTTGAACTCCCATTCCGGTCGCCGGTCCTTCAATTCCATGATCGTGGGCAGGAAAGAGTCGAAGTCGATCGGCCGCGGGGAAATAAAGAATAGAAGCTGGCGAGGTCCAGCGCTGGGATTCGGGGAATTCATGCTCTCTGATCTGTTGGCGCCGCTATGGAGCCTACTCAGTTCTTGTCGGCGGCTTCGGCGTCCGCGTAATAGTTCATCAAGGTATCGAAGCTGGATTTCCCATGCAGTGTCCCGTCCACGCTACAGATATTGCACGGGCGAAAATCGCGCTCGGTCACGGCCAACTTATCGCGGATTTCCCGCATCCTCGGAGACAACCAGATCGAACGAATGTCGGTCTCCATTACGTTGCCGACGATAATCTCGCGGCCCCAATCATTGGCACAAAAAAGTACGTTTCCGTTCCAATCGACGAACATCTTGTAGAACGGGTAATAACAACGATTGCCGAGCGCTTTCTCGAGCGGCACGACGCCCAGATCCGGGTTGACCACCATCCCCGATCGATTGTTGAGGGTCAGGCCGAAATCCTCGGCGGCACCTTCCCAGTGAGCGCGAAGCGTGAATTGATTTTCGGATATCCCCGCCTTGTCGAAGAGCGCCGCGAAATGATCGACCTGCTCCGGGCCGTCGTAAAGATTGACGTAGACCGCATCGATACCCGCGGCATACATCTCCTTGATCGATTCGATCGTGAGCTTGTCGCCGTTGGTATTCGTTTCGATCGTGTTGTCCGGGAGGGCTGACCGAAAAATTCGCAAATGTTCACAGAATTGCTTGTTGAGAAGGGGCTCGCCATATCCCGAAAAAGAGATACGGCCGCCGTAATTCATACTGGCGAGATCCTCCGCAACTTTGCGCGCGATATCCAAAGCCATCGAAAGGTTTCGGTTCGGATAGATATTCGGATCGACGCGCGGACAAAAGGCGCAGACTCGGTTGCACAACTCCGTAACGTTCACTTCCACCGAGATCAGGCTCGCCATCGGGTCCTGCGAATTCCTAATCCGCGCCAGATGGGCTTCTTCCTGTTTGCGGCGGTGGTCTAAAAATGTATCCAAATATATGGTCATTCCGTCTGCCTAGCTTGCGGTCGCGACGCGGCGCATGTCCCTCTCTGTGTACGACCAATTCGCGCCGGCTGCTTCGATATCCTCGATCAGTTGCAAAACCCGCCTCGCGTCTTCGACCGTGGCGCCCGGCCCGTAATTCCCCGACAGGAAAGCCGACATCTGCCCCATGAAACCAGGCTTGGTCTTGGTCTCGACGATTTGCCGTTCGGCCACGCGGGGCGTATAGCGTCGGATGTTGAATTCCTCCGTGGCGGGTTCAACCACGGTACCGTCGTAAATGGTCAGAACCTCGAGAGGCGCCAGATGCCAAGTCATACCGTCATCAAAGCGACAACGAATTCCAGCCGCCGAGGGATCGTTCGCATTCAAGGCAAGCGACACTGGGACACCCGCCATGGTTCTCAATATCCCATTGTGGGATTTAAACGGCGCGGCTTCACCTTGCTCGGCATGGGGCGCCATGGCGACAGGTTCCAGGGAACCGAACAAATGTAACATCAAGTCGAGCGTATGGGCCGATGCAAATGCCAAAAGATGCGGTACGACTTCATGGCCGTGCTTCGAGATGTGCGCGTCGGTATTCTCGCTAATCACGACATCGGCCGCCTTCAGACCGCCCTCCCCGATGCGTTTGCGAAGTCGAATGACCGGCTCGTAAAATCGCCTGTTGTAACCGACCATTTTCGAGCCGAGATCGGATTCGATCTTTTCCAACGATTTTCGAACCGAGCCAAGATCCAGCCCAATCGGTTTCTCAATCAGAACGGGCATCGGCGACGCAAGCAGACGATCAAGCCATTGCGGCAAGACGCGCCAATCCGGACAGGCGACAAGTCCATCGACGGCCGGGTCCACAAGCAAGGATTCACCATCCTCGACCCGTCGCGCATTCGGCGCATGGCGGAGGAAGAGCTCCCAATTCGGAGAGTCCGCCCGCCGCGTGCACGCGGCCACGATGTCCGCGCCAAGCGCCCGGGCGGCATCCGCGTGATGCCGGGCGACCGTGCCTGCACCAAGAATTCCTAGTCGTTGCACTCAAACTCCAGAAATATTTTGCGTCGCCGAAGGCCCGCCTTTCGCAAGGAAAAGCGCATGTCTCCAAGGAGCCTGTTCTATTGATTGTCGCGGAGCCTGTTACGCGCCTACGGGTGATTGGCAAAATTTCCAAGCTACCGCAGGCCGGGTGAATCATGTCACCAGCCTGCCCGCGGGGCCTTTGTTCACAACTTGAACGCTGATGTCAAGTCAAACCGGCCAAGCAATCCATATGAGACGTTTGCCGGGCGTCCGCAAAGTTGCAACAAGAATTATGGGCGGGTAATACACTACACAATCGGCGTGGGCCGGCATCCTAATCTGGCGTGGCGAGAAATTCGATGAAAGACGGTTATCTTGAAGATGCGTGGCAACGCTACGTCCGACTGGTCGCGGACCGGCCCGATTCCTTTCACAACCCCGATCCGGACGGGATCGTTATTCTGAAAGAGCTTGAGGAAGTGCGTGCCGCCGAGGCCGAAATTGGCGCCCGATTGGTCCGCGAGGGATATCCCTCCGCATGGAGCCGCGCCGGCGTTTTTTACGAAGATCCTTGGATCTATGTCGCCCGGGACATCGTTCGATTTCCCACCGGTGCCTTGGGCACCTATCACCATGTTCTGATGAGGGGCGGCGAAAACGGCGTGGTGGTCATGCCGGTCTTTCAAGGACGCATCGTGCTTCTTCGGCATTTCCGCAACGGCTTGCGAAATTGGTCGATCGAAATACCGCGCGGCGCGCCGGACGGCGAGCCGCATTCGGAGAACGCCCGGCGAGAAATCAGCGAGGAGATCGGCGGCGAGATCGGTCGATTCGAATACCTAGGCCCACTGCACAACAACAACGGCATGTTGAGCGAGACCATGCAAATCTATTACGCCGAGCTGTCCGCCATTGGCGACCCCCGAATCGAGGAAGGCATCGAATCCACGTTGCTGGCGACCCCGGAAGAGGTCGGCGAAATGATCGCTCAAAGCCGAATTACCGACGCGCATACGATCAGTGCCTATCAGCTCGCTCGTCTGAAGGGATTCCTGCCCGACGCATGAGGAAAGGGAGTGGCGATTGAATTTTCCGCGACGCAAGTGATGAACCGACGGCAACGCATCGTCGTTTGGTTGCGGACCTGTTGGCTGGTTCTGCTCCGGCGGCTTTCGCTTGCCGTCAAGCGGGACTTCGATCCCTATCCGGCGCGCCCGACGGACTTGTCGTTCGATCCGAGCGCCGCCTTCGCGCGGGAGGAGGCCGGTCGGGTCCAGGCCCTGGCTTGGCGTGGCAGTTCGGCCGAAGATCTCGCCGCTTGGCAGAAGGACGCGCGCCGAAAACTCGGCGATCTGATCGGTTACGACGGCGACACGATGACGCCGTCGGTATATAGGTCTTCGCCGCCTCTCAAGGACGGCGAATTCCGGCGTCAGCGAATTATCCTTCGTTTGGACGAATCGACCGGGCTTCCAATCCATCTTATCTGGCGCGGCGAGCGCGACGAATGTCGGGCGGTCATGCTGTGCATGACGGGCACGAATGTCGGTGTCCATTGCGCCTGGGGAGAAGCGCTCCATCCGGCCGACGTGCTGAAGATCGCAAACGGTCTCGATATCGCGCGTCAGGCGGCCGAACGCGGCTATCTGGCGATCGCGATTGAGCAGATGGGGTTGGGGGAGCGGACTGAACGATCGCTTTCGCCAACCTCCCACGTGCGTGGCGTCGATGCGGTCCATCATGCGTTGCTTCTAGGCCGAACGCTTCTGGGATTCTGGGCCAGCGATGTGGCGCGGGTGATCGATTGGTTGAAATCGCCCGATTCACCGGCCGGCAGTAAGGCGATTTACGCTCTTGGCCATTCCGCGGGCGGTACCACGGCGCTTTTTTCCGCGGCCTTCGACACCCGCATCGACGGAATAATCGCCAGCGGCTGCATCGGTTCGTGGCGTCGAAACCTCATGCGGCGGCGCGACGAGACCGGGCAGCTCGCGATACCGGGGATCCTGAGCTGGTTCGAGATGGCCGATATCTTGGCATTGGTCGCCCCGCGGCCACTCGTAGCCGCTTCGGGCCGAGAGGATCACATATGGCCGTTCGTCGAAATGCAGCGGGTCGTCGGGGAAGCTTCGTCCGCCTACGCAGCCATGAACCAAACAGATCATTTGGTCGTCGTCGAAGGGCCTTTTAAACATCGATTTTACGTTACTCGGACTTGGGCGGCGTGGGAGAATATTCCTGTCTCGGGCGAACGCTAAAACGAGCAGATTGTCTACTCTATCACTCCCTCCCCCTTCTCCACCCGCGCTGCGCAGAATTTGAACTCCGGGATCTTGCCGAAGGGGTCGAGTTGCGGGTTGGTGAGGAAGTTCGCGGGGGCCTCCGCGTAGCAGAAGGGAATGAAGATCACGCCTTCCGGGATCGCCCTGTCGACACGGGCGATGAGTTCGATAACGCCGCGGCGCGTTTCGACGCGGACCCGATCGCCGGGTTCCGCACCAAGGCGCTTCAAGTCGCGAAAATTGACCTGCGCGATTGCTTCGGGCTCGAGTGCATCGAGGATTTCGGACCGCCGCGTGATGGCGCCGGTATGCCAATGCTCGAGCTGCCGCCCGGTCGTGAGTATCATCGGGAACTCGTCGTCGGGCATCTCGTCGGGCGGCAGGATATCGGCACCCATGAGCTTGCCGCGGCCCGATGCGGTCGGAAAAGATTCAGCGAAGACGATCTCGTTGCCCGGTGCGTCCGGCGCGTCGCAGGGATAGGTCACCGCGCTCTCGCGCTGCAATCGCTCCCAAGAGATGTTGGACAGCGAAGGCATGATCTCCGCCATCTCGGCGAAGACGTCCCTTGGATGAGCGTAATTCCAGTCGAGGCCGACCCGCCGTGCAATTTCCTGAATGAGCCACCAATCTTGCCGCATCTCCCCCGGCATCTCGAGCGCGCGGCGGCCCATCTGCACCTGCCGGTTGGTGTTGGTGACGGTGCCGTCCTTCTCGGGCCAGGCCGAAGCCGGCAGCACGACATCGGCGTGAAAGGCGGTCTCGGTCAGGAAGATGTCCTGCACCACCAAATGCTCGAGCTTGGCCAGGGCCTCCCTGGCATGCTGGGCGTCGGGATCGGACATCGCCGGGTTCTCGCCCATGATGTACATCGCGCGAATCTCGCCCGCATGCACCGCGTCCATGATCTCGACCACGGTGAGGCCGCGTTCGGAGTCGAGCTCGGTGCCCCAGAAATCCTCGAACAATGCCTTGTTGTCGGCGCCGTCGACGGCGCGGTAATCGGGATAGAAGATCGGGATGAGGCCGGCGTCGGACGCTCCCTGGACGTTGTTCTGGCCACGCAGCGGATGCAGGCCGGTGCCCGGCCGGCCGACCTGTCCCGTGATCAGCGAGAGGTCGATCAGGCAGCGCGCGTTGTCGGTGCCGTGGGTGGATTGCGAAATCCCCATGCCCCAAAAGACGATCGAGGCTTCCGAGGTCGCATAGACCCGGGCCACCCGGCGAAGCGTCTCGGCGTCGATGCCGCAAACAGGCGCCATCTTCTCGGGTGCGAAGGACTTGAGATGCGCGCGGAGTGATTCGAACCCGTCGGTGCGGGCCTGGACGAACTGCTCGTCGTGGAGCCCCTCCTCGACGATCACATGCAGCATCGCGTTCAGCATGGCAACATCGGTGCCGGACTTGAATTGCAGCATATGGGTCGCGTGCTTGCCAAGCGCCTGGCCTCTCGGATCGCAGACGATAAGGGTCTTCCCCGCCTTCACCTGCTGCTTGAAGAAGGTCGCCGCGACCGGGTGGTTCTCTGTCGGATTGGCGCCGATGACCATGATCACCTCGGCGTCCTCGGCGGCGGTAAAGGGGGCGGTGACGGCGCCGGACCCGATGCATTCCATCAAGGCGGCGACCGACGAGGCGTGGCAAAGGCGGGTGCAGTGGTCGACGTTGTTGGTCCCAAAACCGGTGCGGATCAGCTTCTGGAACAGATAGGCTTCCTCGTTCGATCCCTTGGCCGACCCGAAGCCGGCCAGGGCCGAGGACCCGTCACGATCGAGAACCGCCTTCAGACCGCCGCCGGCCAAGTCCAGCGCCTCTTCCCACGTCGCCTCCCGGAAATGGCTGAAGGGATCGCCCGGATCGACATCGCCATGGGCCTCCTTGGCCACCCCTTCCTTCCGAATCAGCGGCACCGTCAACCGGTGCGGATGGTCGACATAGTCGAACCCAAAACGACCCTTGACGCAAAGCCGGTTGCGATTGGCCGGCCCCTCGCGGCCGTCGACCGAGACGAGCTTGCCGTCCTTGATGTTGTAGGTGATCTGACAGCCGACCCCGCAATAGGGACAGACACTGTCGACGGTCTCATCCGCCCAATTCACGCGGGTTTGGGACGCATCGAGGAGGCTCGCTTCCATCAGTGCACCGGTCGGGCAGGCCTGTACGCATTCGCCGCAGGCGACACAGGTGCTCTCGCCCATGGGATCGTCGAAATCGAACACGATCTTGGCGCCGTGGCCGCGATAGGCCATGCTGATGACGTCGTTGACCTGGACCTCGCGACAGGCGCGGACGCAAAGATTGCAGTGGATGCAGGCGTCGAGATTGACCCGCATCGCGGGATGGCTGTCGTCGACGGCGGGCCGAGTCGCGGCAGGAAGCCGGCTTTCGTCCAGCCCCGCCGCATCGGCCCAATGCCAAAATTTGGAGTCGGGATCATGAGCGGTCGCGCGTGCCGGCTGATCCGCCGCCAGGAGTTCGAACACCATCTTCCGCGCGGTCTTGGCCCGCGGCGAGACCGAGTCGACCTTCATGCCCTCGCTCGGTGTCCGAATGCAGGATGCGGCGAGGACGCGCTCACCCTCGATTTCGACCATGCAGGCACGGCAATTGCCGTCGGCCCGATAATCCGATGCGTCCGAATAGCAGAGATGGGGAATCTCGATGCCGAGCCGATCGGCGACCTGCCAGATCGTTTCGCCGGGCCGCGCCTCGACCTGTTCGCCGTTCAGGGTGAAGCCAATCGCGTCACTCACGACACATCCTCCGGGAAGTGTTTCAGGACCGACATCAATGGATTGGCCGCCGCCTGGCCGAGCCCGCAGATTGACGCGTCGGCCATGCAACCGCCGACTTCCTCCAACAGCGGCCCGTCCCACTTGTCCGCCGCCATCAGCTTGACCAGTTTTTCCGTGCCGGCGCGGCACGGTGTGCACTGGCCGCAGCTTTCATCCTCGAAGAAGCGCATCAGGTTGCACCCGACGGTTTTCATGTCGTCGTGATCGGAAAGCACGACCACCGCGTGCGAACCGACGAAGCAGCCTTCCTTCTCCAAGGCGCCGAAATCGAGCGGTAGATCATTGAGACGCGCCGGCAGAATACCCCCCGACGCCCCGCCCGGGAGGTACCCCTTGAAAACATGCCCGTCCGCCATGCCGTCGCAGTAGTCGTCGATCAGTTCACGAAGCGTGATGCCGGCCGGGGCCAGCTTGACGCCAGGCGACTTGACCCGCCCCGACACCGAATAGCTCCGCATGCCCTTCGAGGCGCCCTCGCCCTGCTCGGCAAACCAAGCGGCGCCTTTCTCAAGGATGTCGCGGACCCAGAACAGCGTCTCGACATTGTTGACCAGGGTCGGGCGATCGAACAGGCCGACTTGGGCGACATAGGGCGGGCGATGCCGGGGCAGCCCCCGCTTGCCCTCGATGCTTTCGATCATCGCGGATTCCTCGCCGCAGATATAAGCGCCGGCCCCCCGGCGAAGATGGATCTCGGTGCCGCCGTCGAGCCCGGTCTCGACAAGCACGCCGATCTCGCGTTGGAGGATCTCGCGGATCTGCGGATATTCGTCACGAAGATAGATGTAAATCGCTTCCGCCTCGACCGCCCAGGCGCCGATCAGCATGCCTTCAAGAAACCGATGCGGGTCACTTTCCAAATAGTGCCGATCCTTGAAAGTGCCGGGTTCGCCCTCGTCCGCATTGACCGCCATCAGGCGCGGCGCCGGCTCGGACCGAACGATCTTCCATTTCGTGCCGGTCGGGAAACCGGCGCCGCCGAGGCCTCTCAACCCAGCCTCGTCGAGCGTTTCGATAATTTCCTCAACCGTCCTTTCGCCAGCCCGGCACGCCGCCAAGAGCGCATAGCCGCCGGCCGCGCGATAGGCCTCCAGGTCTCGATAGTCGACATCCTCAGGATGCGTTTCGCCAGCGGCGACAGCGTCGTCCACGCGCTCCGGCGTCGCCTCGGTCAAATGGTTGTGGCCGACCTCGATCACCGGGGCCTTGTCGCAGCGCCCCATGCAGGGCGCTCGAACGACCCGAACATCTTCTCCCAGCCTTCCGGCGAGATCTTCCAATAGCGACTTCGCGCCCATCATCTCGCAGGTCAGGCTGTCGCAGACCCGAACCGTAAGCGGCGGCAGTGCCGGGTCGTCTTCCTTCAGCACATCGAAATGGGCGTAGAAGGTCGCCACCTCGAAGGCCTCGGCATAGGGGATGCGCATCTCTTCGGCGAGGGCCGCCAGATTCGCGGCGGAAATCTGGCTATACGCGTCCTGGATCAGATGAAGAAACTCGATCAGGAGATCGCGCCGGCGCGGGCGGTCACCGAGGAGGGTTGCGACCTCCTCCGCCGCGATCGGGTCTATCTGCCGCCCCTTCGCATGGGCTTTCGCGCGCCCTCGCCCGCGCCCGGGGTGGCGATGTTCGCGAAGTGTCGGTTGTCCCGCCATTCTTCCTATATCCTCCAATCCCGCCCGTCCGCTCAGACGGCGCCTGCCTCGCGCGCCGCCGCAACGTCGTCCGCGGTGAGACCGATCTCGGCAAGGATGTCCGCCGTGTGCTCACCGAGGAGCGGCGAGCGCTGGACATCCGACGGCGATTCCGAAAGCTTGATCGGATTGCCGATACTGAGATATTTGCCGCGTTCTGGATGATCGACCTCGACCACCGTCCCGGTTTTGCGAAGCGAAGGCTCTTCCGCCAGTTCCTTCATGCTGAGGATCGGTCCGCAGGGCACGTTCAAGGGGTTGAGGATGTCCATGACCTCGAACTTGTTCTTGGTCTTGGTCCATTTCTCGATTTCGTCGAAGACGGTCTCCAGCTTCGGCAGACGGGCTTCCGGCGTGTTCCACTCCGGATCCTCCAGCCAGTCCTTGTGGCCGATCGCCTTGGCGAGCCCCGCGAAAGCGGCCGCCTGGGTGATGACGTAGATATAGGCGTCGGGATCCGTCTCCCAGCCCTTGCACTTGACGATCCAACCCGGTTGGCCGCCGCCGGATGCATTGCCGGCCCTGGGCGTGGCGTCGCCGAAGGTGCCGTTCGGATATTGCGGGTATTCGGTCAAGGGACCGTGCGCCAGGCGCTGCTGGTCGCGAAGCTTGACCCGGCAGAGGTTCAAGACGCCGTCCTGCATCGCGCAGGTAACGCGCTGACCCCGGCCCGAATGGGTGCGGTGGTAAAGGGCGGTGACGATACCGAGTGCGAGATGCAGGCCGGTGCCGGAATCGCCGATCTGAGCTCCCGAGACCATCGGCACGCCGTCGACCAAGCCTGTGGTCGACGCACCGCCGCCGGTGCATTGCGCCACGTTCTCGTAGACCTTGCAGTCTTCATACGGGCCGGGGCCGAAGCCCTTCACCGAGGCATAGATCATGCGCGGGTTGATTTCCTGAATGCGCTCCCAGGTGAAGCCCATGCGATCGAGGGCGCCCGGTGCGAAATTCTCGACCATGACGTCGCAATACTCGATCAGCTTGGTGAAGATCGCCTTCCCCTCGTCGGCCTTGGTGTTGAGGGTGATGCTGCGCTTGTTGTGGTTGAGCATGGTGAAATAGAGGCTGTCGACATCCGGGATGTCCTGCAGCTGCCCCCGCGTCGCATCACCGACGCCCGGGCGCTCCACCTTAATGCAGTCGGCGCCCATCCACGCCAGCAACTGGGTGCAGGTCGGGCCCGATTGGACGTGCGTCATGTCCAAGATGCGAATGCCTTCCAGTGCTTTCGCCATTTCTTTACCTCGTTCCGCTTTGTTGTCTCGTTTCAAGATCGGGACCGGCCCACGGGGTCCGGACCAAGGGATTACTTCTTCTTCAGCGCGCTTTGGGGATTTAGATTGCCGATGCGGCCGCTTTCACTGCCGGCCCCCGGATCGATCACCGCATTGACGAGAGTCGGCTTGCCCGACTCCATCGCCTCGTTGACCGCACGCTTCAGCTCGTCCGGATCGGTGACATTGACGCCGACTCCGCCAAAGGCCTGCATCATCTGGTCGTAGCGCGCATCCGGGACGAACACGGTCGTCGCCGGATCGTCGCTCGATTCATTGACCTCGGTGCCGCGATAGATGCCGTTGTTGTTGAAGATGACGACGCAGATCGGCAGCTTGTAACGGCAGATCGTCTCGACCTCGATGCCCGAGAACCCGAAGGCGCTGTCGCCTTCGATGGCGAGGACCGGGTTGCCAGTCTCGACGGCGGCGGCGATGGCTTGGCCCATGCCGATCCCCATGACGCCCCAGGTCCCCACGTCCAGGCGTTTGCGCGGTTTGTAGATGTCGATGACGCCGCGCGTGAAGTCGAGCGCATTGGCGCCTTCGTTGACCAGGATCGCGTCCGGCCGCTCCTTGATGACCGTGCGCAACACGCCGAGCGCACCGTGATAGTCCATCGGTACGTTATTGTTGACGAGGCGCGGCGCCATTTTCTCGACGTTCGATTCGCGTTTTTCCACGACCGCGTTGATCCAGTCGGCCGGCGGGCCCCGCCAATCGCCGCCCATGCCGTCGAGCAGGGCCGCGACGGAGGAGCCGATATCACCGACCACCGGGGCGGCGATCTCGATATTGCTGTCCATTTCCTTGGGTTCGATGTCGAGCTGGATGAACTTCTTCGGTGCCTCGCCCCAGGCTCTGCCCTTGCCGTGCGAGAGCAACCAGTTGAGACGGGCGCCGATCATCATCACGACATCGGACTCCCTCAGCACCGTCGAGCGCGCCGCACCCGCGCATTGCGGATGCGTGTCGGGCAGAAGGCCTTTGGCCATGCTCATCGGCAGGAACGGAACGCCGCTTTTCTCGACGAGATCCTTGATCGCGTCGTCGGCCTGCGCGTATGCCGCCCCCTTGCCGAGGATAATCAATGGACGCTCGGCGCCCTTCAGCACGTCCAGCGCCCGCTCGACCGCGGCCGGTGCCGGAATTTGCGCCGGTGCCGGGTCGATTACCTCGACCAGCGACTTGGCGCCGGCTTCCGCGTCCATGACCTGACCGAACAGCTTCGCCGGCAGGTCGAGATAAACCCCGCCCGGGCGGCCGGAGACCGCGGCGCGGATCGCGCGTGCCACGCCGATGCCGATGTCCTCGGCATGCAGGATTCGGTAGGCCGCCTTGCAGAGCGTCTTGGCGACGGCGAGCTGATCCATCTCCTCGTAGTCACCCTGCTGAAGGTCGACGATCTCGCGTTCGGACGAACCCGAAATCAGGATCATGGGGAAGCAGTTGGTCGTCGCGTGGGCCAGCGCCGTCAGCCCGTTGAGGAAGCCCGGGGCCGAGACAGTGAGACAGATGCCCGGCTTCTTGGTCAGGAAGCCGGCGATGGCGGCAGCGTAGCCGGCGTTCTGCTCGTGGCGGAACGAGAGCACGCGAATCCCCGCAGCCTGCGCCATGCGGCCGAAATCCGTGATCGGAATGCCGGGTACGCCGTAGATCGTGGTGACGCCGTTGAGCTTCAGCGCGTCGATAATGAGATTGAACCCGTCCGTCAGCTCCCGCGTCTCGTCCGGCTTCGTGGTTCCTTCGGCCATGGGGTTTCCTCCCGCCTAATCCAGATAGTCGACGTGGCGCCGGATGTGCGCCGCCAAGTTCAAGGTGTGTTCGCGAACATGTCTTTCGGCCAGTTCCGCATCCCGGTTCTCGAGCGCCTCGATGATGTTCATGTGGTCGATGATCGAGCGGTTGGCCCGGTTGTCTTCCGAGATCGTGCGCATGCGGATCGAGCGCATGTGCATGAATAGGTTCTCGGCCATCTCATAGAGCAACTCGCAGTCGCTGAGCTTCAGGATGGCCTGATGGAAGCTGACATTGGTGTCCGAATACTCGTCGATCTGGGCCTGCACCTGATCGTTCTCGAAGGTCGCGAACATACGCCGGAGGCTGGCGATCTCGGCGTCGCTGGCGTTCTCGGTTATCAGCCGCGCCGCCATGCTCTCCAGCGCCGCCCAGACGGTGATCATCTCGAGAACTTCCGCCTTGGACTTCCTGGCGACATAGACGCCGCGGCGCGGGATCGTATGAACCAAGCCTTCCTGCTCGAGCCGAGCCAAGGCCTCGCGCACCGGCGTGCGGCTGACGCCGAGATCCTCGGCAAGCTGTCGCTCGTCGAGCTTCGGCGCCTCGCTGGACGCATAAATGTTCATTGAGGTGATCGCCTGTTTCAGCGCCTCGTAAGTCTGTTCCTTCAGACTGGCGTTGACCTCGATCGGCCGAATGATCGGCCGCGCGACTTCCATGCCGTCCCATCCCCTTCATAAAGACACGATCGCGTACGGCGCCCGCGTCAAGTCGTTCTTCTTTCTTGGTATAATGAATACCAAGCTTTCGATTTGGTGCAAGTCAAAAAATTTGCGACGTACCACCGCCCTATGGTCCGCGCTGAAATTTTCTCTTCAGAACCGGATACAGCGGCATCAGCAGCATGATGAAAGCGAGCACCATGATGACGCCGGCGAACGGTCGGGTGAAGAAAATCGAGAACGACCCGCTGGAAATCAGCAGCGATTGCCTGAGTGCGGGTTCCGCCAAGGGACCGAGCACGATGGCGAGCACCGCCGGGGCCATCGGATAATTCAACTTGCGCATCAAGTAGCCGACGACACCGAAGACTAGCATCAGCCAGACGTCGTGCATGTCCAGTGTCGGTACGAAGCCGCCGACAATACACAGAATGAAGATAACCGCCGCCAGGACAGTGAAAGGCAGCTTCAACACCCAGATGAAAGCCGGGATAAAACCGACATTGATCAACAACGAGAACAAGTTGGCGGCATACAAGCTGGCGATAAATCCCCAAACGAGATCGGGATGGTCGGTGAAAACCAGGGGGCCGGGTTCGATGCCCCAGATTACCATGGCGCCCAAGAGAACCGCCGTCGTCGGCGAACCCGGAATGCCCAGCGTCAGCATCGGCAGCATGGCGCCCGTGGAGGCGGCATTGTTGGCAGACTCGGGTGCCACGACGCCATTGATGTTGCCCTTGCCATAGGTGTCCGCCTCCTTGGAAACAGTCTTGGCGACCCCGTAAGCCATCAGGGAACCCGGCGTCGCCCCGGCCGCGGGCAGGATGCCGACGAAATAGCCAAGGAAGGAACCCATCGCCATCGTCCGCCAAGTCCCGAATAGTTTTGCCAGAGTCTCCCGAATGCGCCCAACCGTGATGGTGGCCTGGGAAATTATGACATCGCCCTGGGTGGTCTCGATCGTCCAGAGCATCTCGGCAATGCCATAGATCCCGATGGCCAGGACCAGGAAGTTGATGCCATGGAAGAAACCGGGAATATCGAAAAAAATAAGCCTTGGTTCGCCGGAGACGATGTCCAGGCCGACCGCGCCGAGCACCAGGCCAATGAAAATCGAGAACAATGTCTTCGGGATGTCGTCGCCGCCGATCCCGACAAATGTGGCGAACGCCATCATCATCAACGCGAAAATTTCGGGCGCACCGAATGTCAGCGCGATTTCGGCCAATGGCGGCGCGAACATCGTGAACAAGACGACCCCCACGCTGCCGCCGACGAAAGATGCCGTTGCCGCCGCCACCAACGCCGTATCGGCCTGTCCCATGAGCGCCAAGGGCCGCCCGTCGAAGGTCGTCGCCACCGCCGTGGAAGCGCCGGGAATGCCGAGCATGATCGAGCTTATGGCCCCCCCATACATGGCCCCGTAATAAATCGCGCCGAGAAAGATGAGAGCGCTCGTCGGCGGCACCAGGAACGTCATCGGCAGCAGGATCGCAACGCCGTTGACCGACCCGAGCCCCGGCATGGCCCCTATGAACAACCCGACCGTGCAGCCCAGGATGATCAGCATCAGATTGAGCGGTTCGAAGGCTATGACAAACCCGTTCATGAGAAGCTGAATTATTTCCATCGGCGATCAGGGCTCCGATCAAGTCGTTGTGGGGGCAGTACTTTCGGTTAAGGCTGGGTGAGCTCAGTAGAAAAAATCGAATAAGGGAATGAACAACGGTTCGGTAATCCCCTTGGGGAGATTCTTCACCAAGGCGATCTCGAAGAACAGGAACGTGAAAACCGGGGTCAGGACGGCGAATCCGCCCGTCAACGCCCACGAATGTCCGCCCAGGAAGCGTAGATAGAAGATCAGGAAGATCGGTATCGCTCCGTAAGCGCCGATGACGTGGAACAGGCCGACCATCACGGTCAGCGCGCCGGCGATGAGAAGAAACTGCTTCAGTGTGTTCCGAGTCATGTAAACGTTCTCGGAACGGGATTCGGGCGTAATCCGCTTCGCCCAGCGAATGATGATGGCGATGCAACACGCCAACATCCCCGCCGACAGCCAGAATGGCCAAGCGCCGCCGCCGGGGCCCTCTTCGGGAATCCAGCCGATCGGCAACTCGGCGCTCTTCCACATAAGATAAAGGGAAAGGACCGCCATGACGATGCCCATGACGAGTTCAGCCATGCGCATCGTGGCGGCCCTCCCCTAGTACCTTACGTGTCTTTTACGCCGGAATACGAACTACTTGATGGCGCCCATCTTCATTAGGATACCCTTCTGGATCGCCTTTTGGTCCATCCAGTAACTCATCAGGGCATCGCCCGTCAGGAAACCGCCCTGAAGGCTCTTTTTCTTCATATAGCCCTGCCACTCATTGGATTTGAAGATCTTCGCGAAAAGGCCCTGATAGTAGGCGGCCGCTTCCTTGCTCATGCCCGGCGCGCCAACAACGGTGCGCTGCATGAAATAGACGAAGTCCTTGCCCAACTCGCGGAAGGTCGGCGCATTCTTGAACAACGGCAACCGATTCGGCGTGAACGCGCCGATCGCCACGGTTTTGCCAGCTTGATAGAAGCCCAGTTGCTCCGACGGGTTGTTGACGGTCGAGTTGGCGTTCTTGCCCGCCAACTCCTTGGCCACGCGCCCGCCGCCCTTATAGGGGACATACTTCATGTTCAGGCCATAAGCCTTGTTCAGGAAGTCCGTCAGGATGTTGTCTTCGGATTTCTTGCCGGTGCCGGCCATGATCCACTTGTTGCCGGCTTTCTTGGCGGCGGTGACGAATTGGTCAACGGTCGTGATGCCGCTGTCCTTGTGGACCCAAAGCAGGAACGTGTCCTCGGCCATCCGTCCGACCGGCGTGAAGGTCGAGATGTCGACGCCCAGCTTCGGCTGAAGCAACGGCGTGGTGTAGAAGCTGTTCAGCGTGAACATGAGGGTATGGTCGGGGTCTTTTGCGTTCTTGACGTGAACCAATGCCTCGGCGCCCGAACCGCCCGGCTTGTTGATGGGCGTGAACGGCTTCGACGACAGCTTGTTCTTGGCGATGATGGTCTGCAGGAAGCGCACCGCCTTGTCGGCGCCGCCGCCCTTGCCCGCCATGACGATAAAACTCACCGGTTTCTTCGGCTCCCAAGCCACGGCGTCCGAAGCCGTCGTCGCGACACCGAGGCCGAGTGCCAGTCCGGCGGCGAGGCCGAGCGCCGTCGTATTGCGAAGATAAGACATGATCGTTCCTCCCACGGATGTTCAAAGTTTGGTTTTTTGTTCAACAGCGACCGATCGCAAGCGAAACCGCTTCCGTCGGATCGTCCATTTATACGCTAACACGGGAATTGGTCAGCCGGAAATCGGGAATCTAACGCAGAATTGAAGGGCCGTGCGCCGCACCGATCAAGGAAACTTCGTCAGCGATCCGATTTCTTGCCGGTCATGGCGTCGATCTGACGCTGCAGGGCGTCGAGTTGCTGTTGCAGCACCCGGTGCGCCTCCGTTTCCGGTTCGGCCGCCTCTTCTTCCTTTGCCGCCGGCTTGGCCGCGTCGGGAAAGGGCGAGAACATCCGCATCGCCTGCTCGAACATCGCCACGTTCTGCTTTCCCATTTCTTCGAATTGGCCGAAGGGAAACATATTGCCGAAGGTATCCTGCATATAGTCTTGAATTTTTTCCTGGTTCTTGGCGAAGGCGTCGATCGAATATTCGAGGTAGTGGGGGAGCAGCATCCGCTCCACGTTGTCGCCGTAATAGGTGATCAGCTGACGCAGGAAACTGAGCGGCAGCAGATGCTCGCCCTTGTTCTCCTCCTCGACGATGATCTGGGTGAGCACCGAGCGCGTGATATCGTTTCCCTTGGCGTCCATGACGACAAACTCGATGTCGTCCTTCACCATCTGACACAGATGCTCAAGCGTTACGTAGCTGCTCGTAGCCGTGTTATAGAGCCGGCGGTTTGCGTATTTTTTGATGACGACCGAGTCTTCGTTACCCGAGTTGCCGTTGGCTCCCGCACTCTGTTTCGCCATGACGCGTTCCGTCGCTTTGGCCCTGCTGATTCCGCATTGCGGAGGTCCAAAACCTATGGGACGGCAATGAATTAAGCCAGCTCTTTCCGCAAGGCAGCGAGTCTAGCGAAGTGGCCGGACGGCCGATATACTGCGCTCATGTCGGACCCGCCGGACCTTGACGCACTCGCCAAACGATACTTCGATCTATGGCAGGAGCATCTGTCGCAGGCGGCGGCGGACCCCGAATGGATCGCCGCGATGACGCGGCTTTTCAGCGCCGCCATGCCGGGTGCGGCGGGCTTCGCGGCGATGAATCCGTTCCTGAGAGGACTGCATGGCGAGGGAGGCGACGATAAGGACGGGTCCGCGGCCGCTGCCGCAACATCTGCTGACGGCGGCCCTGACCTATGCGAGCTCGAACGCCGCCTTGCCGTTCTTGAGGAACGGCTCGGCGAGCTGGAATCCCGCCCTTCGGGTAAAGGCGGCGGAGCTCGCGGCGGATCTCGAAAAGGCTGACGGAAAGTCTCTTGCCGAGGCGGTCGAGCGCGAGGGCCGACACCGGTTCGACGCCTTTCTCGCCGGCGTCGCGGGTTATCGCCGGCACGCCCATCGTCGCGATGTCGCCGACCCACCCCCGGTCTGGCACGAGGGGTCGACCCGCCTTTTGCGATACGGCGCGGCGGGCGGAAGACCGGTCCTGGTCATCCCCTCCCTGATCAATCGGGCTTATATCCTTGACCTGTCGGCACGGCGGAGCTTCATGCGCTGGCTCGCCGAGCGGGGGTTCGACGGCTATCTCGTGGATTGGGGTGCTCCTGGCGAGGTCGAGCGCGGCTTCGACCTCACCGATTACATCGCCGGCCGGTTGGCTCGCGCATTCGAAACCGTCCGCCGAACCGGCGGCGGCCCGATCGCCGTCATCGGCTATTGCATGGGCGGCAATCTGGCGCTTGCCCTGGCGCTTCGCCATCAGGACGACGTGGCCGGGTTGGCGTTGCTGGCGACGCCGTGGGATTTCCATGCGGATCGCCCCGATCTCGCCGCCGCACTCGGGGCCATGGGGCAGAGTCTCGCGCCGCAGCTGGCGCTGTTCGGCGAACTGGCAACGGAGACCTTGCAGTTCCTATTCTGCGCCCTCGACCCGCTGCTCGGCTGGCGAAAGTTCATTCATTTCGCCGGGCTGGATGCCGACTCCGAGGCGGCTCGCGATTTCGTGGCTCTCGAGGACTGGTTGAACGACGGGGTGCCCCTAGCGGCCGCCGTGGCCCGGGAATGTCTCGTCGACTGGTACGGAGAGAACAGCACCCGGCTCGGCCAATGGCGGATCGACGGCGAGGCCATCGATCCGCGCCGGTTCCAAAAACCGTCGCTCGCCGTCGTGCCGGCTCGGGACCGAATCGTGCCGCCCGGTTCCGCGCGCGCGCTCGCCGATGAACTCGCGAATTGCGAGACCCTGACCCCCCATGCCGGCCATATCGGCATGATGGCCGGCGGCGGAGCGGAACGGGTTTGGCGCCCGCTCGGCGATTGGCTGGATCAGCTCGGGACTCCCTAAAATCGCAATGATGTTGTCGTGTTGACAATATGATTGTCATTATGAAAATATCGTTGTCAATCGACGACAATGCACGGAGGACATCATGGCGGACAACGTCCTTGATCCGACGCCGGAAGGCGAGGCTTTGTACGAACTGCTCGTGCAATTGCCGCAGCTGACCAATCGGCTGCGCGCGCTTCGATCCGACGGCGACCGCGGATGGGGCGAGGGCATGCGCGGATTTCTGCGCGGTTTGCGGATCGACGGGCCGCGAACGGTGCCCCGTATCGCGCGGACCCGCCATGTCGCGCGCCAGCGCATTCAGAAATTAGCCGACCATGCAGCCGAACTTGGCCTCGTCGAGTTCCGCGACAATCCAGACCACCGCCGGTCTCGTATCGTTGCCTTGACGCGCGAGGGCCGCGGCACCGTCCGCGATCTCGACCGGGCGATGCGCGCGATGGCGGAGCGGTTCGCACCCGGCCTCGACGTGCGCGACCTCGATGTGGCGCTGCGTGTGGTATTCGAGCTGACCGAACGGCTCGGCGAGGCGAAGGACCGGCAGCACTAGAGTGCCCTCTTTTGCATAAGCGAAGACGCCGTCGCCTTAAATGGCAATACGAATAACGTCCGATTCAAGCTACGGTATTTTTGGGTATATGCTGGGCGCGATGCCATGTTTTTTTGCTGCCCTATCAACCAAGACAGGGCGATAGAAACGCTAAAAACAGCGCTTTTTGTCAATCATTGTGTTGCTGACGCGCGGGAAATATTGTGCCGATCGGAGACAGCGCCGTTGATGAGATAGGACAAGTTGTCGCGCCCCCGAATCAATGGTTGAAAGTGAAACACAGCCCTTATATGTTGCAGTGCAGCATAACTTGGAAAGCCGTATTCCGTTCGATCCGGCAAGCGCCGGACGAAGAAAATCCAGGGAGTGAAACGGATGAACGAAGTGGTCATCGCGGGCGCGGCCCGCACACCGGTCGGCGCTTTCAATGGCGGGTTGTCCAGCGTACCGGCCTCATATCTCGGAACCGTTGCCATCAAGGAAGCGCTGCGCCGGGCGAAGACCGACGCCGCCGACGTCGATGAAGTGCTGATGGGTCAGATCCTGACCGCCGGCATGGGACAGAACCCGGCCCGCCAGGCGGCGGTCGATGCCGGCATCCCGGTCGAGGCGACGGCGGTCCAGGTCAATCAGCTTTGTGGTTCGGGTCTCCGCACCGTCGCCATGGGCATGCAGTCGATCAAGACCGGCGATGCCGGGGTGATCGTCGCCGGCGGCCAGGAGAGCATGAGCCAGGCGCCCCATTGCGCGCATCTTCGCGACGGCCGGACGATGGGCGACCTCCAATTCGTCGACACCATGATTAAGGACGGGCTTTGGGACGCCTTCAACGGCTACCACATGGGCAACACGGCCGAGAACGTCGCCGAGCAATGGCAGATCACCCGCGAGGAGCAGGACGCCTTCGCGCAACGCTCGCAGGAAAAGGCGGGGGCCGCGCTCGACTCCGGCGCCTTCGCGGACGAGATCGTCCCGGTGGTGATCAAGACCCGAAAGGGCGAGATCGTGATCGACACGGACGAACACCCAAAACCCGACACGACGCTCGAGATTTTGTCCGGTCTCCGAGCCGCCTTTCAGAAAGACGGCACGGTCACGGCGGGCAACGCCTCCGGTATCAATGACGGGGCCGCGGCCGTGGTGCTGATGTCGGCCGAAGCGGCGAAGGCGCGGGACATCGAGCCGCTGGCGCGGATCGTCTCCTGGGCGACCGTCGGCGTCGATCCCGCGGTTATGGGGTCGGGACCCATTCCGGCCTCGCGAAAAGCGCTCGAATTAGCCGGATGGACCATCGACGACCTCGATCTCATCGAGGCGAACGAGGCCTTCGCGGCCCAGGCCTGTGCCGTGAACAAGGACCTCGGCTGGGACACCGACAAGGTCAACGTGCATGGCGGTGCCATCGCCCTCGGTCATCCGATCGGCGCTTCGGGCGCCAGGGTACTGACGACCCTTCTCTATGCGATGCAAAAACGCGATGCCAAGAAGGCCCTGGCGACGCTTTGCATCGGCGGCGGCATGGGCATCGCCATGTGCGTCGCTCGCGACTGACAACAGAACCCGATCCGGTTTAAACGATCTTTTGAAGGGTGGCGGAGCCACCCAAGGAGCAAGTGAGATGGACAACAAGGCACGCGTTGCATTGGTCACCGGCGGCACCCGCGGTATCGGCGCCGCCATCGCGAGAACCCTGAACAACACCGGTTATGTCGTCGTCGCCAGCTACTGCGGCAACGATGCGGCCGCGGAGAGCTTCAAGGACGAGACCGGCATTCCCGTCTACAAGTTCGACGTCGGCGATTTCGACGCCTGTCAGGCGGCGCTGGCGGCGATCGAGGCCGATGTCGGTCCCGTCGATATCCTGGTCAACAATGCCGGCATCACGCGGGACGCCGTCTTCCATCGCATGGATCCCGGCGATTGGCGGGACGTGATCCGCACCAATCTCGACAGCCTCTTTAATATGAGCCGGGTGGTGATCGACGGCATGCGCGCGCGCGGCTTCGGGCGGATCATCAATATCACTTCGATCAACGGTCAGAAGGGCCAGTTCGGTCAGTCCAACTATTCCGCCGCCAAGGCCGGCATGATCGGCTTCACCAAGGCGCTGGCCCAGGAAACCGCCGCGAAGGGGATCACGGTTAATTGCGTGGCACCCGGCTATATCGGCACCGACATGGTCCGCGCCGTCCCCGAGGACGTGCTGAACGAGAAAATCATCCCATTGATTCCGGTCGGCCGCCTCGGCGAGCCCGACGAGATCGGCCGTTGCGTCGCCTTCCTGGCGGCCGACAGCGCCGGCTTCATCACCGGATCGACCCTTAGCGCGAATGGCGGGCAATATCTCGCGGCCTGATAACGCAGATTTGTGTGGTCGCGGGCGAAACGAATCGCATACTGAGAGTCGGTGCCGAACGGGATGAAGAAGGTGTGTCGACGATGTCCGGAGCGGAATTCAATTTGCCGGACGACTGCGATTCCCGTATCCGCGCACTCCACGACTACTGGCGTTCGATCCATCCGGCAGAGGGACTTCCGGGCCGGGCACATTTCGACCCGCTGGATGTCCCGAAGCTACTGCCGCATTTGTGGCTGGTCGATGTCGAGCAGGACCCCTTTCAGTTCCGCTTTCGGCTGATCGGGACCGCTGTCGCGGAAGCCATCGGCGAGGACCTGACCGGGCGGTATCTCGGCGAAGCATTTGAAAACTTTAGAGGCAGCGACGCCCTCCACGCGTTGCTCGAGGTGGTTTCCGGCGGACGGCCGTCCTGGCGCCGCGGGCCACCGACATTGACCCGCAAGGACTACGATGTGCGATTGTTCGAGCGCATCCAGCTGCCGCTCGCCACCGACGGTTCCTCCGTCGACATGCTGGTCGCGCTCAGCGCCTACGTTCTTCCCGACGACCTGCGCGATTGATTCTTTAACGACAGTTGGCGCCGCCATCGACCGGAAGCGTCACCCCGGTGATGAACTTGGCCTCCTCGGAAGCCAGAAAGAGCGCCGCATAGGCGACGTCCCAGCCGGTTCCCATCTTGGCCTTGAGCGGCACCTTGGCGTCGCGTTCGGCGGCGATCTCCTCCCGCGGCTTGTTCCACTCGCGGGCCCGGGTGTCGACCGCCATCGGCGTATCCATCAGGCCCGGCAGGATGACGTTGGCGCGAATGCCGTATTTCGCGTTCCGGATCGCGGTTTGCTCGGTAAGTGCGATGACCGCCGCCTTGGTCGTCTTGTAGCCGACCCAGGGATAGTTGCTCCACGCCGCCATCGACGAGATGTTGACGATGGCACCCGCTTCTTGCCCACGCATCACCGGTAGCGCGTGCTTGGTCGCATAGACCATGCCGCGGAGATTAACCGCGACCAGCGTGTCGAAGGCCTCGGTGGTGATGTCCTCGATCGGCGCGTCGCCGCCGGCGACGCTGATGCCGACATTGTTGTGCAGGATATCAACGCGGCCCCAGCGGGAGACGCAGTCCTGAATGACCGCCGCGACCTGGTCTTCCTCGACCACGTCGGCGGCAATCGACGCGGCGACACCGCCTTCCTTTTCGATCATCTCGGCGGTTTCCGTCGCCGATGCCAAATCGCGGTCGACGACCAGCACCTTCGCGCCCTCGCGCGCGAAGAGGATCGCCGTCGCCCGCCCGTTTCCGATCGCCTCCGTCGAGCCCTCGCCCTGGCCGCCGCCGACCACGATCGCCGTCTTGTTTTCCAGCCGCATGTCGCCCTCTTGCCTTGTCCGGGATATCCCGTTCCGCCGTGCTATCTCATATAGGGCAATTCACCGACAAACGATGAGGCGGACCCCCATGAAAGATCTTACCGTGCTGCTCGATGGCCTGACCTTTCCCGAAGGGCCGCGCTGGCGCGACGGCCGGCTCTGGTTTTCCGATTTCTACGCCCAAGAGGTGGTCGCGGTCGACCTCGAGGGAAATCGCGAAACCATCGTCAAAGTGCCGAACCAACCCTCCGGGCTCGGTTGGACTCCGGATGGGCGCCTCCTGATCGTCTCGATGACGGACCGCAAACTGATGCGGTTCGACGGCGACGAATTGATCGAGGTTGCCGATCTCTCTCCCCTCGCGACCTCGAACTGCAACGACATGGTGGTCGATGGCGAGGGCCGCGCCTATGTCGGCAATTTCGGTGCCGACCGGCACAAGGGCGAGCCCGAACGCGATGCCAATCTGGTGCGTGTCGATCCCGACGGCTCGATCCACCTGGCGGCCCCCGACCTCGCTTTTCCCAACGGATCGGTGATCACGCCGGACGGCAAGACCCTGATTGTCGGCGAGACACGGGGCCGGCGGCTCACCGCTTGGGACCGGCGGCCGGACGGCTCCCTCGAGAACCGCCGCCTCTGGGCCGACATCGCCCCCAACCATCCGGACGGAATCTGCCTCGATGCCGAAGGCGGGATCTGGGTCGCCGATCCCCGCGGCATGGAGACCATCCGGGTCGAGGAAGGCGGTACCGTCACCCACCGCATCTCGACCGGCGAGCGGGGTTCCTATGCCTGCATGCTGGGCGGCGAGGACGGTCGGACCCTGTTCATCCTCACCTGCGCGGGATCGGGTCCGGCGATCGCCGAACAGCGTGCCGGGCGGATCGAAATCACCACCGTCGACATTCCCCACGCCGGCTGGCCCTAGGGAAGACGCGCGGTCTACCCGCGCCGCTCTGCGCGGAGCGCCGCCGTTGCCTCGGTGTCGAGGACATAGGTCAGCTCCCGCGTCGAGGCCACCACGCCATAGTCGGTCCGCGCCTCCTCGAGCGTGATCAATTCGCGGATCACGTCGCGCAGCACCAGTTCGGGGTCGCGCTCCAGGGAATCGCCCCAGCCGCCGCCGCCGGGCGAGGCGCAGCGGACCGTGTCGCCTGGCTGGAGTTCGATCCGTTCGTCCTTGGTCAGGTGCTCGGGCACGAAGTGCTTGCCGCCGAGCGAGAACTCGACCACCGCCTTGCCCCCGTCATGGCCGCGGTGCAGCCCAAAGGGCCCGACCAAACCGCGATCGCCGAGACAGCTCGCGGTCGCGTCGCCGCGTTCGATCCGGAGCCGATAGTCGGCCCCATAGCCGCCCCGCCGCATCCCGGCCCCGCCCGATTTCGCATGCATGCGAAAATGCTCGAACATCACGGGGTAGAGCTGCTCCTGGATTTCGACCGAGGAAATGCGGGCCATCGAGATCGCCCCGCAGCCGTTGGTCAGCCCATCGGTGTCGGGATGGCCGCCATAGCCGCCGCCGGAGAACCGGAAAAGAATGTATTGCTTGTCACGTTTGGGGTCGTAGCCGCCGATCGAAAGGTTGGCGACGGTCCCGAAACTGGCGGCCGGGACCTTGTCCGGGATCGCCTGGGCCAAGGCGCCGAAGACCGCATCGCAGACCCGAAGCGTCACCTCGGCGGAGGAGCCGGAGACCGCCTTTGGGTACTTCGCGTTGAGAAAGGTCGTCTCGGGCGCGAACACCTCAAGGGGATGCCAGCAACCGCCATTGATCGGAATGTCGGGGAAGATGTGCTTCATCGAGAGATAGACCGCCGCCGCCGTCGCCGAGAATCCGGCATTGAGCGGTCCCTTCACCGGCGCGCTGGACCGGGAGAAGTCGAAGCGCGCCCCGTCGCCCTCGATCGTGAGGTCGAGCGCCACCGTGATCGGCTCCCAAACGACGCCGTCGGAGTCGAGCTGCGTCTCGAAACTGTAGGTGCCGTCGGGAATGCTGGTGATGGCGGCGCGCATCTGTGTTTCGGAGCGGCGGAACAGCTCGTCGATATAATCATCCGCAAGATCGGCGCCGTACTTGTCGAGGAAGGCGGTCAGGCGGGCCTCCCCGACCGCGAGCGAGGCCAGCTGCGCCTTCAGATCGCCGAGCCGTTCGTCGGGAATCCGCATATTCGCCAGCATCACCTTTAGCATGTCCTCGTTCAGCACGCCTTCGCTGTAGAGCTTCACCGGCGGGATACGGAGGCCCTCCTGGATCACCTCGGTGGCCTTCGCCGAGAAACCGCCCGGAACCGAGCCGCCGATATCGGCCCAATGCCCCGTCGAGGCGAGCCAGGCAAAGAGCTTGCCCTTATAGAAGAATGGCTGGACCAGCTTGCTGTCCATCAAATGGGTACCGCCGATATAGGGATCGTTGAGGCAGATGATGTCGCCGGGCTTGGGGTCGGGATAGGCCTCGATGGCGCCCTTGACGGCGAACTGCATGACGCCCACGAAGACCGGCAGCCCGGTCTCGCCCTGGGCGATGATCTCGCCGGATTCGAGCTTGTAGATGCCGCTGGCGCGATCGCGCGATTCCGACATAACCGGATTGAAGGCGGCCCGCTCGATCGCGAGATCCATCTCGTCGACGATATGGGAGAGCCCGTTCTGAATGACAGCCAGCGTTGCGGGATCGTATTTGTTGCGCGGGCTCATGCTCATGGCGTCACCGTGACAATAAGATTGCCGAAATCGTCGACACTGACCCGGTTCCCGGGCTCGATGACGGTCGTCGAATCCGGCTGGTTGAGGATCGCCGGGCCCTCGAAGATCGCCCCAAGCGGCAGTTGCTGGCGCTGGTAGATCGGTGTCGCGTGCCAGTCGCCATCGAACCAGACGTCGCGTTCGCCGATCCGGGCCGCGTCGATGTTTTGGGCCGTTTCGGTGTTCGCGATGGTGCGTTTCAAATCCATCGGGTCCACGAGACCGATCACCGAGGTCCGGAGATTGACCAGGCGCACCGCATGCTCGCTGAGGTCGATCTTGAACCGTTGCAGGCACTCCTGGTGCAGCCGTTCCTTGAAATCCTCGATCGAGAGGTGCCTCGGGTCGAGCAGCACCCGCATGGTGTAGGTCTGGCCCTCGTATTAAAGATCGCCTTCATGCACCACCTCGACGTTCCGGACCGCGACGCCGTCGGCCGCCAAGAGCTCGCGCCCCGCCGCCGCCTGTTCGGCCAGGATCGCCGCCACTTCATCGCGCTCGACCTCGTCGACCGGGCGGCCGACGGTCTGCACGAAATCGTGGCGCACATCGGCGACGATGCAGCCGAGCGCGCAGGCGATGCCGGGAAGATAGGGCACCAAAACCTTTGGCGCGTCCAATTCGCGCGCAAGGGCGGTCGCATGCAGCGGCCCCGCGCCGCCGAAACCGAAGACGGCGAACTCGCGCGGGTCGTGGCCGCGCCGAAGGGTGACCAGCCGCATTGCGCCCGCCATGTTGTCGTTGACGATCTTGAGGACGGCGGCCGCGGCCTCGACCCCCGAGAGACCGAGTTTCTCGCCGAGTTGCGATTCGAAGCTCGCCGCCAACTCGTCGAGGTCGACCGCACCCTCGACACCGAGGAGATTCTCATTCGCCAGTCGGCCCAGCAGCACATTGGCGTCGGTGACGGTCACCTCGGTACCGCCGCGCCGGTAGGCGATCGGGCCCGGCACGGCGCCGGCGCTTCGGGGACCGACCTGGAGAATTCCCGCCGCGTTCACCGAGGCGATCGAGCCGCCGCCGGCACCGATGGTATGGATGTCGATGATCGGCAGGCGGACCGGCATGTTGTATTCGAGTTCGCGATCGTGTGAGACGACCGGCTCGCCGCCGACGATCACGCCGACATCGAAACTGGTCCCGCCCATATCGCAGGTGATCACGTTCTCGAACGCGGCCAGGGCCGAGATGTGACTGGCCGCGACGACCCCGGCCGCCGGCCCCGAGAGCACCGTGCCGACCGCGCGCTGCCAGGCAAGATCGGCCGAGGCGATGCCACCATTGGCCTGCATGATCGCCAGATCCCGGCGGATGCCGCCTTTTTGCAGCTCTTCCCGCAGCCGCGAGACATAGCGGTGGATCAGCGGCTGCAGGTAGGCGTTGAGCGAGGCGGTGGTGAAGCGCTCGAACTCCCGGAATTCGCCCAGCACGTCTGCCGAGGTTGTGATGTAGGGGTTGGGCCAGAGCCGCTCGGCGATCTCGCGGGCGCGGCGCTCATGCGCCGGATTGGCGTAGCTGTGCAGAAACCCGATCAGGAGCGATTCGGCGCCGAGCGCCAGCAGACGGCCGATTCCCGCCTCGATGGCCGCCTCGTCGAGCGGTTCGTAGACCTCGCCGAAGGCGTCCATGCGCTGGGCGACCTCGATCCGGCGCTCGCGCGGAATCAACGGCTCGAAGGTGCCGAAGAGACCGTAGGTCTGCGGCCGATCGCGACGGCCGAGCTCGACCACGTCGCGGAACCCTTCGGTCGTGATCATGCCGCAGGCAGCGCGTTTTTTTTCCAGAGCCGCATTGGTGCCGACCGTCGTTCCGTGGACCAGCCAATTGATGTCGGGAAGATCGATCGCCATGCTTCGGATCGACTCCAGAAAACCGAAGGCTTGGTTCTCCGGCGTCGTCGGAACCTTGGCGACGTGAACGGCGCCCGTCGCCTCGTCGATGGCGATGGCATCGGTGAAGGTGCCGCCGACATCGACACCGGCATGAACCGTCATGAAGACTCCTCCCTTGGCCCGCATTCCGCGGACCTGCGCGTATAGAGTAATATTTGGCGTCGCCCGCTTCGAAGACAATCGCGAATACGATCGACGCGATTTGACGCGGCTTTACCTTTATAGTCGAGCCTGATTGAGTTGGGATAAGGGAGAACGGTCTCATGAAACGCATCTTCGGTACCCTCGTTCTGGCGGCGGGCATGCTCCTTTCCGCCCATGCAAGCGCGGCTTGCGGCAAGGTCACCATCGCCGATATGAACTGGAACTCGGCCAGCGTGCTGGCCCATATCGACGGATTCATCCTGCGGCATGGCTATGGCTGCGAAGTGGAATTCGTGCCGGGCGACACCGTGCCCACCAGCACCTCGATGACCGAGAAGGGCGAGCCCGATATCGCCTCCGAGCTCTGGACCAACTCCATCAAGGCCGCCCTGAAACGCGGCGTGGCGGAAAAGCGCCTCCGGATCGCCGGAAAATCGCTCTCGGACGGTGGCGAGGAAGGCTTCTGGGTGCCGAAATACATGGTCGACAAGGACCCGGCCCTGGCAACGATTGGCGGCATCCGGGCCAAGGCGAAGCTGTTCCGCCATCCGGAACGGAGCGACCGATCCGCCTTCTACGGCTGCCCCGCGGGCTGGGCCTGCCAGATCACCAGCGGCCATCTATTCAAAGCCCTGAAGCTGGCCAAGAGCGGCTTCGAGATCGTCGATCCGGGTTCGGGCGCGGGGCTCGCCGGGGCCATCGCCAAGGCCTATGAACGCCGTCAGCCGTGGTTCGGCTACTATTGGGCGCCGACGGCGGTGCTTGGAAAATATCCCATGGTCAAGGTCGATTTCGGCAGTGGGGTCGATGCGGCCCATTTCGTTGCCTGCATCACCAAACCCGATTGCACCAACCCGAAGGCAACGATGTTTCCGCCGGCACCGGTCCGCACCGTGACCACCGAAGGCTTCGCCGCCCGAGCGCCCGAGGCCTATCGCTATCTGGAGAAGCGCGCCTTCACCAATGCCCGAATGAACGAGCTCCTCGCCTGGATGAAGGACAATCAGGCCGACGGCGACGTCGCCATGGAGCATTTTTTGAAGAAGTATGAATTGGTCTGGAGCGCTTGGGTACCGGCGGCGGCCGCGGCGAAGGTGAAGAAGGCGCTCGCCAAGATGTAAATTCGAGGCCCGGGAGAATTTTCATGTCGGAACCGTCGTGGTTGATGACCTTTCCGGCGATGGGCCGGGAAGACCTGCTTGCCATCCGCAAGGCCCTGGATTCGGGCTATCGGGAATTCTCGCGGTCCTATGGCGATTTCATCGAATCGCTGTTCGATCCGCTGTTGCATTTTCTGGTCTGGTTCGAGGATCTGCTGACCCAGTCTCCCTGGTGGGCGGTCGTCATCGGTCTCGCCGGGCTCGCCTACCTCGCGGGTCGGTCGTGGAAGCTGCCGGCGGGCGTGGTCGCGGCCCTGTTGGTGATCGGTTATTTCGGGATGTGGGACAACACCATGCGCACCCTCGCCATCATCGCGGTCTCGACCCTGCTCGCCATCGTCCTCGGCATCCCGATCGGCATCCTGATGGCGCGCTCGGACCGGATGCAGACGATTACCACACCGATCCTGGACGTGATGCAGACCATGCCCGCCTTCGTCTATTTGATTCCGGTGGTGATGCTGCTCGGCATCGGCCGGGTGCCGGGCGTCATCGCTGTGGTGATCTACGCCATCCCACCGGTCATAAGGCTGACAAATCTCGGCATCCGGCTGGTCGACCGCGACGTCCTGGAGGCCGCCACCGCCTATGGGGCCAACCGGGGCCAGCGGCTCCGGGACGTGCAGTTCCCCTTGGCACTGCCGACCATCATGGCGGGGATCAACCAAACCATCATGATGGCCCTGGCGATGGTCGTGATCGCCTCAATGATCGGTGTCCGGGGTCTCGGTCAACCGGTCCTGAAATCGATCACCAACCAGTATTTCACGCTCGGCCTGTTCAACGGGCTCGCCATCGTGGCGCTGGCGATCATCTTCGACCGCATCAGCCAGGCCTATGCCCGGCGTACCCAGCAACACCTGAAGGGGTTGGGCGATGGCTGATCCTCTGATCCGGGTCGAACGGCTCCATAAATTGTTCGGCGATCGCCCGGCGGCGGCGATGGATATGGTGCGCGCCGGCCGCCCGAAACAGGAAATCATGGCCGCGACCGGGCAGACCTTGGCGCTTCGAAACGTCTCGCTCGAGATCGACCGTGGCGGAATCTTCGTCGTCATGGGCCTGTCCGGGTCCGGCAAGTCGACCCTGATCCGCCATTTCAACCGCCTGATCGAGCCGACCGAGGGGCGTATCCTGGTCGACGACATCGACGTCATGGATCTCTCGCCGGACGATCTCGAGGAATTCCGCCGAAAGCGGATGTCGATGGTGTTCCAGCGCTTCGGCCTGATGCCGCACCGGACGGTGGTGGAGAACGCCGCCTACGGCCTCAAGGTGCAAGGGGTTGAGCGCAAGATCCGGGAAGCCTGGGCCCGGCAATGGCTGCGCGATGTCGGGCTTGAGGGATATGAGCGGCGCTTCCCGGCTCAGCTTTCGGGCGGCGAGCAGCAACGGGTCGGATTGGCCCGGGCGCTCGCCACCGATGCCGACATATTGTTGATGGACGAGCCCTTCTCCGCCCTCGACCCGCTGATCAGAAGTGAGATGCAGGATCAACTCCTGACCCTTCAGGACCGCCTCGGCCGGACCATCGTCTTCATCACCCACGATCTCGACGAAGCGCTCCGGCTCGGCGATCGGATTGCCATTCTCCGCGACGGGGAATTGATCCAGAATGCCCCGCCGCGCGACATCCTGCTCGATCCGGCCGACGATTATATCCGCGCCTTCGCGGCCGACGTGAACCGCGCTCGCGCCCTCCGCGTCGCCGATATCATGGAACCGGCGGCCGGCGAACCTCCGCCCATGGGCCCTTCGGTTGCGCCCGACGACTCGCTGGAAGATGCCTTGCCCCAAAGTCTCGCCACGGATGCGTCGCGCCCCGTGGTCGATCGGACCGGCACCCTCCGCGGCCGCCTCACCCGCGCCGCTCTCGGCCGGGCGCTCGGGTCGCGCGCCGGGGATTGATCGCCCGACGGCATCCCCCATACTTATATTTTCCCACCGCCGATCCGCATCCCGCCCGGAAGGACCCTTCATGATCGACCCTATCCGCCTTGAATTGATCAAGAACAGCATGGTTATGGTGTCCGACAACATGATGGTGTCGGTGCTGCGCACCTCGCGCTCGACGCTGATCAAGTCGAACATGGATTTCTCCGCCTCGATCTGTGATTTCGACGGCAACATGGTGGCGCAGGGGCTGGCCCTTCCGGGTCATCTGGGGGCGACCATGCCGGCGCTTCGCGGTTGCCTCGACTATTTCGGCGACGATGTCGGTCCCGGCGACATCCTCGCCAACAACGATCCCTATGCCGGCGGCAGCCACCTCAACGACATTTTCATGTTCAAGCCGGTCTATCACGAGGGCGAGCGGATCTGTTTCCTGGGCTTGATTCTGCACCATACAGACCTCGGCGGCCGGGTCGCCGGCGGGCAGGCGGCGGACAGCGACGAGATCTTCCAGGAAGGCCTCCGCATCCCACCCAGCAAGATTCACATCGCCGGCAAGCCGAACGACACCCTGCTCCGTCTAATCGAACACAACACGCGGGTGCCGGAGATGGTGATGGGCGACGTCCGGGCCCAGATGGCGGCCCTGGTCACGGCCGAGAAAGAGATCTTGAAACTCGTCGATACCTATGGTGCCGACGAGCTGAAAACCTACATGACCGCGTTGATCGACTATACCGAACGCCTGGTCCGAAAGGCGATTTCGGACCTGCCCGACGGCGAGGCGACGTTTTCCGATTGGAACGACGAGGACGGGGTCGGCAACGGGCCCATCGAGCTTCACGTGAAGGTGACGGTCAAGGGCGACGAGATTATCGCCGACTTCACCGGGACCTCGCCACAGCAGGGCGGCGCCCTGCACCCCAACTATTGGTTCACCGCTTCCCTTACATATGCGGCGCTCCGCACGGTGATGCCGGCAGATACGCCGAACAATGTGGGCTTCCAACGCGCGGTCACGGTGATCGCGCCCAAGGGTTGCTGGGTCAATCCGCAATACCCCGCCGCCGTCGGCGGGCGCGGCCAAGGCGGCTATCGGGTACGCACCGTGGTGACGGGGGCGCTCGCCAAGCTCTTCCCCGACCGCCTGCCGGCCTGCCCCGGCGGCAACGAGTTCGGCCTCTCGGTCACCGGGGTGACGCCGGAACCCGAACGAAAGCGCTTCCTACTGGTCGAATTCCACAACGTTACCGGACGCGGTGGCGGGCCGACCGAAGATGGCCAGGACGCCGGACCCTACTGGCTCGGCAACATGGCCAACACCTCGGTCGAGATCATCGAGGCGGAGAACCCACTGCTCATCGAGGAATACGGCTTCCTTCCCGATACCGGCGGGCCGGGCAAGTACCGGGGCGCCCTTGGTCTGGTGCGGCAATACCGGCTGATGGCCGAGAACGCGATCGTGCAGCAGCGCGCCGACCGGCACGTCCATCCCTGCTGGGGTATTTTCGGCGGCAAGCCGGGCGGGCTCTCGCATTCCTATTTCATCCGCGACGGCGAGCGCCTCGAGGCGCCGGCGAAGTTCGTGCGGCCAATGGTACGGGACGAGGTCTTCCGGGCCGAGATGGCGGGGTCGGGCGGCTATGGCGAGCCCTTCGAACGCGACCCGGAGGCGGTCGCCGAGGACATTCGCGAGGAGAAGCTCAGCCAGGCCCATGCGGAGGCCGAATACGGCGTCGTCGTTGATCCCGAAACCCTGGCGCTCGACGTCGAGGCGACGGCGGCGAATCGCCGGGCAGGGACCCGATGACCGGCTATCGCCTCGGCGTCGATATCGGCGGCACCTTCACCGATATCGTGCTGCTCGACGCCGACGGGGCGCTCCACAACAAGAAGATCCTGTCGACGCCGGCGGATTACAGCCTCGCCATCGAGGAGGGCGTGCGCGGCCTCCTCGCCGAGACCGGCATCGCCGCCGGTGAAATCACCGAGGTTGCCCACGGCACCACCGTCGCGACCAACGCCATTATCGAGCGGAAGGGCGTCCAGGTCGCGCTGGTGACGACGGCGGGTTTTCGGGATGTCCTGGAAATCGCGCGGTTTCGCGCCCCCCATCTCTATGACGTTCATTTCCGAAAACCGGAACCGCTGGTCGGCCGCCGCCTCCGCTTCACCGTTCCCGAGCGCATCTCGGCGGCGGGCGAGGTGGTCCTGCCGCTCGACGCGGCGGCGGTCGAAAGGGTCGCGTCGGAATGTGCGGCGGCCGGCGTCGACGCGGTCGCGATCTGCTTCATCAACGCCTATGTCGATGCCCGCCACGAGGAAGCCGCCGCCGCCATCTTCCGCGAGGCGACACCGGACATTCCGGTCACTGTCTCGAGCGAACTGGTCCCCCAGATCCAGGAGTACGAGCGTACCAGCACGGCGGTGGTCAACGCCTATATCCGCCCGGTGATCGAACGCTACGCGGAACGCCTTCGCGAGCGCCTGGCCGCGATCGGCATCTCGGTGCCGATCAACATCATGCAATCCAACGGCGGTGTGCTGCCGGCGGCGATCGCCGCTCGGAAGCCGATCTTCGTCATTGAATCGGGTCCCGCCGCGGGCGTCGTCGGCGCGCAAAGATTGGGCGCCAAACTCGGCCTCGACGATGCCATCGTCTTCGACATGGGGGGCACCACCGCGAAGGCGACGATCATCGCCGACGGCACCTTCTCGATGGCACCGGAGACGGAGGTCGGCGGCGATGCGGCGCTTGGCCATCGCATGACTCAGGGTGGGGGCTATCTGGTGCAGGCGCCGACGATCGACATCGCCGAGGTGGGGGCGGGCGGCGGCTCCATCGCCTGGATCGATTCGGGCGGCGGCATCCAGGTCGGTCCCAAAAGTGCGGGCGCCGATCCGGGGCCGGTTTGCTATGCGCAAGGCGGCGAAGCGGCGACGGTCACGGATGCGAACCTGTTGCTCGGCTATCTCAACCCGGCAGCCCTCGTCGGCGGCGACCTTTCGCTGGATGCCGCGGCGGCGGAAGCGGCGGTGACGGAACTCGGCCGCGCCTTGGGCCAAGAGACGACCGACACCGCCTATGGGATTCACCTGATCGCCAATGCGCGGATGATGCGCGCCCTGAGCTCGGTCTCCTCCGAGCGCGGTCTCGACCCGTCCCGCTTCCCGCTGCTGGCCTTCGGCGGAAATGGCGGGGTGCATGTCTGCAATCTGGCGGAAGCGCTCGGCAGCGAGCGCGTCCTGGTACCGCCCGCGGCGGGGCTCTTCAGTGCGCTCGGCCTCCTTTTCGCCGATGTCGAGCACCAATGCATCCGCGCCTTCTACCAGCCCTTCGAGACGCTCGATCTCGGTATCTGCAACGAGGCGTTCGCAGCGCTGGAACGGGAGGCGGCCACGCTGGTCGAAGCCGATGGCTACGACGCGGCGGCCCGGCGGATCACCGCTTCGGCCGAGGTCAAATATATCGGCCAAAACACGGCCCTGGCGCTGCCGATCCCGGCCCCGCCGCTCTCGCCCGACGGCCTCGCGGGCCTGGCCGAGGCCTTCGCGGTCGCCCATGAAGAGACCTTCGGCTACCGCTCGGACGAGGAAGGGCTGCAATTCGTCTCGCTGAAGGTGGTGGGCCAGGGAATCTCGGCGACGCCCCGGCTGCCTGACCAGATATTGCTCGGCGAGGCGGGGCGGCCCTCGATCAGCGCGCGTGACGCCTATTACGGCCCCGAACACGGCTGGCGGGAGACGCCCGTCCTGACCCGGTCCGATCTCGGCTCCGACCCACGCCCCGGCCCCCTGATCGTCGAGGAATACGACAGCACTACCGTTGTCCGCCCGGGCTGGACCGCCGCCGTCGACGGCTGGAACAACATCGTCCTCGCCCGGGACGATGGCTAATCCGGCACCTCGATATCCAACAGCGGGGCGTGCTGCTGGGCGCCGTAGACATCACCGTCGCCGGGCGAGCCGGAGCGAATCTTTCTGGGCAGCGTGATCTTGATTGCATAGGCGACATCGAAGGGGATGATCGCCACCTCGTTGTCGGTGACGCCGTAGCGGGGCGCCAGGTCCCGGGGGTTGAGGACGCCGCTGTCGCGGACGCGCCTATAGGTCGCCTCGTCCTCGAAGATGACGTCCATGGTGAATTGCAGCGCACCCGCGTTCTTCGAACGGATCACTTTCGCCAGTTCTTTCAGCCTGGCCATTTCTAAAGCGCCATCATTTCGATTCGCACCGGCTCCAGCGGATCGTCGCATTCCATCACATGCCAGACGTTGAAGTCATAGACCTGGCCGACTGGGATATCCGAGGGAGAGAACGGGATCGCCAGATTGCCGGAGATGCACATCCGGCCCGGAAAATCCGTATGCAGCAATGAGTAGCGCGCCTTCGAACAGACGGCGCGACTGATATCCTCGTCGTCGCCGATGACGTCGAGCAGGATGCCGAGCTCGTGGCTGGCGGGGCGGCGCACTGGCTCGATCTCGCCCATCGCCGCGTTCTTGCCGTAGAGATGGACATTGATCGTGTACTGGTCCGGCGTGATGCCGAGCGCATCGGCCTCGCCCTGGACCCGGCCGCGGCAGGCCTCGATGAAATCGTCGATGGTCTCGACCAGGATGGGATCGCGGGTCGCCGCCATGAAGACCGTGCGGTAGCCGAGCTCCCGGACCCCCTCCAGTTTCACCGTATAGCGATTGGCGGCCTCGAAGCGGCTGCCGGTCACCTTGACCGTGGTCTCGTTCAGCTGTTCGAAGGCGGCATTGGTGGTGTCGAGGGTGCCGTCCGGCTCCTTCAGCAGATAGGGGCTCGGATTCTCGTACAAGGTATGGGCCGCGACGCGCATCCGCGTCACTCGTTTCTCGGGGTGTCCCGGCTCCACCGTGAAATGATCCTCATGGAGGGTACCGACGATACAGTCCTGGCCGACGCGGGGTTCCGCCACCTGGGCCCCACATTCGATGATCTTGCCGAGATGCCATGCCAATCCCGGATCGGCACCCCGCATCAGGGGAATGGCGGCATAGATCGCGGCGTCGCTGGAACGTCCGGCGATGACCACGTCCGCGCCGTCCTCCAGGGCCTTTTGATAGGGTTCCGGTCCCATCATCGCAACGACCCGGTGGGAGCGATCGATCTCGTCCTCGGTCAATTCGCCAATCGGGCCGAGGGGCGCGATCTTGCCGGCCCGGGCCTTCGCCTTCAGCGCCGCCTTGGATTGCTCCGATCGCACGACGGCAACCTTCGGATGGAGGTCTTTTTCGGCGGCGATTTCCTTCACGATGTCGATCACCCAATCGACATGCGGGTCGCCGCCGCCGCCGCCGGCCGTGCCGATGAAAACGGGAATGCCTTTCTCGGCCCCGGCCTCCATCATCAGCGAGAGGTCGCGCTTCGCCGCCGCACGGCTGACGAAGGCGGTCCCGGCACCGAGATAATGCGGCCCCGGATCCATCGAGCCGGCATCGCTCGCGATCAGGTCGAGCTCCATCTCGGCGCCCCGCCGGAAGGCTTCCTCGGTGAAGCCATAGCCAAGGATTCCCGTTGTCGCCATCATCCGAATCGGTTTCATCGCGCGTGTCTCCAGCTTATCGGCAGGCGGGTTTGCCCGGAATTCGCCGCTCAACGATCAAAGATACGCCGGATTTCCGCCCCGGCCATGCCATCTTTCGATCCCAATCTGGCCCCCGACGACCACCAGGGAAGGAGCCCGGAGATGTGCCAACTCACCACAGCCGCCGCAACACTTGGCGGGCTCGTGCTGGCCGCTTTTCTGTTCGCCGCGACCTTGTTCGACGGCCGGCCGCTCGCCACACCGGCCGATCTGCGAATTTTGGCGCCGCTCAAGATTGCCGCGGCAATCGACCTTGAGCGCGATCGATCCGGCAGCTCCCTTGTAATTCCCATCCGATTCCCCAAATAAAAGTCGCGGCGCGGGGCCTTTGGCCCGAGCCGCGGGGGAGCCGGTTGGTCCCCGAAAATTCGCCGCCACTCGCTCATCGACAAGAGGAGGATCAGGCGCATGTCAGGCATGTCCTTGTTCAATCATCCCTTGCTGTTGGGATTCGAGATATTCGAGCAAAGGCTTGAACAGCTCTCGAAGACGCAGACCGAGGGCTATCCCCCCTACAATATCGAGCAGATCGACCCGGGGCATCTCCGCATCACGGTGGCGGTCGCCGGGTTCTCGGAGGACGATCTTTCGATCCAGCTGGAAGAGAGCCAATTGCTGATTCGCGGCAAGCGGACCGACGAGGCCGAACGCGCCTATCTTCACCGCGGCATCGCCGCCCGGCAGTTCCAGCGGAGCTTCATCCTGGCCGATCGCATCGAGGTCGAGGCGGCCACGCTCGACAACGGGCTTTTGCATATCGACCTCGTCCGACCCGAGCCCGAGAGCCTTGTGCGAACCATCCCGATCATCCCGAGCGGCACACAAAAAGGAGGCCGATGACATGACCCCCGATCCTCTTCGCGAGATGTCCGCGCCCGAGTTCCAGCGCCTCGGCGCCGACGAGCTGGCCTATGTCCGGGCCACCATCATCGACGATGAAACCCGCTACGTCGTCAGCGCCGCCGACGGCCGCGCCCTTGGCGTCGCCCCCGACTACCAAACCGCGATCGCCGCCGCCCTGGAGCACGATTTCGTGCCGGTCAGCGTCCACTGAGGCGGTCCGGGATGGCTGGTTAAGGCTCCCGCCCGGTGCCGCCGGTGAGGAAGGTCGGAGACCGGTGTTTCTCGCGCAGCCGGCGGATCAACGGATCGAAAAAATAACGCATGGGCATCTTGGGAAGTCCTCTAAATCGAGGTTAGGCCGCGGGCTGGGGATAGGCGATGGCATAGAGCTGGTCCATCTGCTCCTGGGCGGTCTTGTGGTCGGGCTGGGCGCGGCGGTTCGAATTCGACTGGAGAGAGGGAGCGGCTTGATGGTCCCGGACGGCCTGAAATGTCGCGCCGCCAGGGTGCGGCGGAGGATCTAGGCGCCGCCGTCGGCGGTCGAGTCTGTCAGCAGGACGAACAGGGCCTCGGATTCCTCGGACCCCCGCAGTTTCTCGCAGACCCTTCCGTCGCGGAGCAGGCGCGACACCCGGGCCAATGCCTTCAGGTGATCGGCGCCCGCGCATTCGGGTGCGAGCAGTAGGAAGATCAGATCGACCGGCTGCTCGTCGATCGAGTCGAATTCGATCGGCTTGTCGAGGCGCGCGAACAAGCCATGCAGCCGATCCAGCCCCGGCAGTTTCCCGTGCGGGATGGCGATGCCGTTGCCGACCCCGGTGGTGCCGAGGCGCTCGCGTTCGATCAGCGCGTCGAAGATCGTTCGTTCCTGAAGGCCGGCGATGCCGCTGGCGCGCTTGGAGAGCTCCTGCAGCGCCTGTTTCTTCGAGGTGGCGGGCAGCTTGGCGATGACGCCGTCGGGGCTGAGGAGTTCCGCGATATCCATTAGCCGTCCACCGCGCCGCTGGTGCCCTTGGGATCGACCCAGCCGATATTTCCGTCGCGCCGGCGATAGACCATGTTGAGTCCGCCATGGGCGCTGTTGCGGAACATCAGGGCCGACACGTTGGCGAGGTCCATCCGCATCACCGCCTCGCCGGTCGTCAGGTTCTCGATCTCGGTTTCCATCTCGGCGATCACCATCGGCTGATCCGGTTCGCCAGCATGGTCGTCGGCGACATCTTCGGACTCGGCCGCCAGCACGTATTGCGCGGCCGGCATCACATCGACCTTTTCGGGGCGCACCCGGTGATGGTCGCGAAGCCGCCGCTTGTAGCGCCGCAGCCGCTTGCCGACATGTTCGGCCGCGATATCGAAGGCGCCATAAGCGTCGCCGGCCTCGGCATGTCCCTGCAAGAGGATGCCCTTGCCGACATGAACCGCGATATCGACCCGAATGTCGTGGCCTTCCTTGGACAGGGTCACATGGGCATCGGTCGGGTTCTCGAAGTATTTTCCGACGATCCCGGGCAACTGGTCCTCGATATGCCCCTGGAGCGCGGCACCGACATCGAGCTGCTTGCCGTTGATGGAAAGTTGCATGCGTTCGGTAATCTAACGTTCGGTATTTCGGCGTTCGGTATTTCGGCGTTATAAGGGGCCCCAATCAAACGGGCCAAACCGCCTCTACTCGCCCTAATCGAGGGCAACGAGGACGGATACATAGTGACCCGGCCGGGGTGAGTCAATAGCGACCCGGCCTCGACCGCCGGCACCCGCGGACGCGCGTTTCAAATCGTCCCCACCTTCCGGCGGCGGCGATCGACCGAAGAGCCGATCTGCATCGATTCGCGGTATTTCGCCACCGTGCGCCGGGCGATGTCGATTCCGTCCTCGCGCAGGATGTCGACGATCCGATCGTCGGACAGAATGGCCTTCGGCGATTCCGCTTCGATCAGCGTCTTGATCCGGAAGCGGACCGATTCGGCCGAATGGGCGGAGCCACCCGAGAGGTTCTGAATGGCCGAAGTGAAGAAATATTTCAGTTCGAAGAGCCCGCGCGGCGTGGCGATGAATTTATTCGTGGTGACCCGGCTCACCGTGCTTTCGTGCATTTCGATCGCCTCGGCGATATCGCGCAAGATCAGCGGCTTCAGGTGCTCCACGCCGCGGCGGAAGAAGGCGTCCTGCTGGGTCACGATCTCGCTTGCCACCTTCAGGATGGTGGTGGCGCGCTGGTGCAGCAATTTCACCAGCCAGTTGGCGGTCTGAAAGCGCTCGTTGACGTAGTCGCGCTCCTCCTTGCGGCGCACACCCCGGCTGATGGTGGCATAGTATTCGGCATTGACCAGAACCCGAGGCAGGGTCTCCTGATTCAATTCCAAGAACCAGCCGCCGTCGGGATGGGCGCGCATCAGGATGTCGGGGGTGACGCTTTGCACCGCCTCGTGGCGGAAATTGCTGGCGGGCTTGGGGTCGAGGGCACGGATTTCGGCCACCATCTCCAGCAGGTCCTCCTCGTCAACCCCGCAGGCCTTCAGAAGCGGTCCTTTCTCGTGCCGGCCAAGGAGTTCGAGATTGTCGAGCAGCAACTGCATCGCTGGATCCAGCCGATCCAGATCTCGGAGCTGCAGGGCCAGACATTCCTTCAGATCCCGTGCGAAGACGCCGGGCGGATCGCATTCCTGAAGGCGAACAAGAACCGATTCGACCCGTTCGATGGGACAGTTCAGGATTTCGGCGACGGCCTCCGGCGATTCCGAGAGCCAGCCCGATTCGTCCAGAAGATCGATCAGATGGAAGCCGATGATGCGGTCGACGGGGTCCGGCATGTTCAAGACCAACTGCTCGGCCAGATGATCGCGGAGGCTCGGCTCGTCGCTCAACGTCGCCTCGAGATCGCCCAGGCCATCGCCGAAGTCGCTCCTGGCGCCGGCGCCGATCGGCGAGACCGCCTCGAAGCCGCCCGCCACTTCTTCCGAGACGTCGCGCGGATGCTGGTCGTCCCACACGTTCTCGTACTCCATGTCGAGCGGCTTATCCTCCGCACTTGGCAATTCATCGCCGCCGGTGCGGTCTAGGCTGTCGGGCGCGGCCGGCTCGTCCTCGCCGAACGCACCTTCGATCGCCTCGCCGTCGGTCGATTCGAACCCTTCCTCTCCGGAATCACCCGGCTCGCCCGATTCGGACGCCTCCGTCTGCGACGCCTCGGTCGCGCCACCCTCCGAGTCGGCATCGCCGTCGGCCCGCTCCAGCATCGGGTTCTCGGTCAGTTCCGACTCGACGAAGGCCGCCAACTCGATGTTCGACAACTGCAGCAGCTTGATGGCCTGCTGCAGCTGGGGCGTCATCACCAACGATTGGGTCTGACGGAGATCGAGTCGTTGCGAAATCGCCATGTTGGAGCCGGTCGGATTCCTCAGAGACTGAAACGGTCCCCGAGGTAGACGCGCCGGACCTCGGTATTTTCGACGATCTCGTCGGGCGTGCCATCCATGAGCACCTGACCGTCATGAAGAATGTAGGCCCGATCGACGATGTCCAGTGTCTCGCGCACATTGTGATCGGTGATCAGCACGCCGATGCCGCGATCCTTTAAATGACTGACCAATTCGCGAATGTCGCGAACGGCAATGGGATCGATCCCCGCCAACGGCTCATCGAGAAGCATGAAATGAGGCTGCGACGCCAGTGCTCGAGCAATTTCAACGCGGCGGCGCTCACCGCCCGACAGTGTTATGGTTTGGGTTCGCCGAAGATGCGCGATCGAAAACTCGGCGAGGAGCGCCTCCAGCAGGTTCTCCCGGCTCTGGCGGTCCGCCTCCACCGTCTCCAAAACCGCACGGATGTTCTGCTCAACCGTCAAGCCGCGGAAAATCGACGGCTCCTGCGGCAGATAACCCAGTCCGAGACGCGCGCGCCGGTACATCGGCAGGCTGGTCACATCCTCGCCGTCGAGAACGATCTCGCCGTAGTCGGGCGCGATCAAGCCGGTGATGATGTAGAAGCAGGTCGTCTTGCCCGCGCCATTGGGCCCCAAGAGCCCGACGACCTCGCCCCGGTTGAGGGCCACGCTGATATTGCGCAGGACCGGACGTTTCTTGAATTGCTTGCCGAGATTGCGCGCAACCAATCCGTCGTTCTCGGCGATCAACCGAAGCCCGGTCTCATCGATATCCCAATCGTAATCGTCCCGCTCGGACATTCCTTCAGCCTCACCCTTTCTTCGCGGCACCCCGGCCGCTAACGCCGTTTCGACCGTCGGGTCGGCAGCAGCCCCTTTACCCGGCCCTTGCCGCCGACCAGCCGGCTGATCCCGGCGTTCAGGTCCACGATCGCCTTGGCGCCGTTCAATTGAGTCTTACCACGCGTAATCTTAACATTTTCTTCAAGCGTCACGAGGCCCGTTTGAAGATTATATACGCCTTTCCTGGCGCGCACGATCTCCGTCGCCGTCGAAATGTGGACATTCCCCCAGACATTGACCTGTTGGATCTCCTGATTGCCGGCCGGAGTCAGGCCCACGAGCGCGGTGAGAACATCGGCGCGAAGCCGCTTGTCCTCTTTCACCACGGTCGCATTGCCGCGCGCGACGAAGAGTTGGCGCGCCTCCCAATATTCCAGCTGATCGCGAGCCGTGATCAGCGCCCGGTTGGATTCGATCCGCAGGTTCTTGCCGACAAGCACGAAATTCGCGTCGTCGGCCTTGTACTCCCCGTGATCGCCGAAGATACGTGCACTGTTGGAGGTGATCTGGACATTCCCCTTCGCGACGACCTTGTAGACGTTCTGGCCGGTTTCGTCCCCGGTCTCCCGGTAATGCGCGGTCAGAATATCGCCGCGCAGTTCGACCCCGCCGCGCTGCGCGCGGGCATTGCCTCTGGCGATATATTTCTTTTCATCGCGTACCCACTCGATCCCCTCGTCGGCCTCGACCACGAGAGGGGCTTCGCCGCCCTGCAAAAGTCCTTGCGGCAACGCCATGAATGGGGTCAGCAAGAAAGTCGCGAGAAGAAGGACTTGCCGATTCATCGAGTCTTGGTTCGTTTCAGGGTATCGGTGGGATTGCGCAGCAGGATGATGCGGCTCTTGCCGCTGAATTCGATGCGTTCGCCCCGATTGTGAACAACGAAGCCCTCGGCCTGTACATGGCCGAAGGGGCCCTGCCCGTGCACCGGCTCGGTGCCGATCGCGTCGCCCGCCTTCAAATCCAGCACCGCGTTGTTGGTGCGGAATTCCAATCCCCTGTCATGAAAGAGGTTGACCGTCCCCGCCAATTCCAGCACCTGGCTGGACCGATTGTAATTGCCGAGCTCGGCGGTCAGCGCGATCCAGGAGCCGTCCGCCATGACGATATCGGCCTTCGGCCGCAGGAGTTCGATTTCGGGCGAATCGGCGTTTGCCTGTTCCGCCGCCTCGGCGGTGACCGCGAACGGCCGCTTGCTGTTGTCGACACCGGTGTAGCGGGCGTTTCTCATTTCCAGATTTTCCGCCGCCGTGCGATCGATCTTGGCCAGCTGGCCGACACTGAAGCGGCCCTCCTGCTCGTAGAGCCGCGGCCAGATCAGAACCATCAGCAGCAAGGCGGTGGCGACGGTCGGCAAAACAACCTTCAAGAGCCCGACGAAATGTCCGTAGAAGCGGCCGGTCGGCTGCGTCCGCCGCGCCGAGAGGGCGATTGTCGGGCGTTGCGGCACGGCGGCGGCGGCGTCCATTCGGTTAGGTAATCCCCGCTTTCAGACAGTCGTGAACATGCAGAATGCCGACCGGCCGATGGGCATCTTCCTCGACCACGAAAAGATTGGTGATCTTCAATTCATTCATCACCGCGACCGCCTCGGCGACCAGGGCCTGCGGCCGGATCGTGCGCGGGTCGGCGGTCATCACGTCGCCCGCCGAAAGGTGCAGCAGGTTTTCGGCCAGGGTTCGCCGCAGATCGCCGTCGGTAATGATGCCGACGAGATCGCCATCATCCCTGGTAATGGCAACACAGCCGAAACGTTTCTCGGTCATGATCAAAATGACCTCGCTCATCGCGAGGTCAGCCGGCGCGATCGGCATCGCCGCTTCGCCGTGCATCAGATCCGTGACACGGAGCAGGCTGTTGCCGAGTTTACCGCCCGGATGCAGGACGCGAAAATCGGTCGCCGAAAATCCTTTCCTCTCAAGCAGCGCCACCGCCAGCGCATCCCCCATCGCCAGCGACATCGTGGTCGAGGTGGTGGGAGCCAAGCCCATCGGACAGGCCTCCGGTACCGGCGGCAGAATGAGCGGAAAATCGGCCTGATCGCTCAATGTGCTACCGGCCTTCGAGGTGATCGCAATGAGAGGCAGGGAAAAGCGCCGGGTATACTCGACCAAATCCATCAGCTCAGGCGTCTCGCCCGAATTAGAGAGCGCAATGACCGCGTCATCACTGGTGATCATGCCGAGATCGCCATGGCTGGCTTCGCCGGGATGAACGTATTGGGCGGGCGTTCCCGTCGAGGCAAGGGTGGCGGCGATCTTGCGGCCGATATGCCCGCTCTTTCCCATACCCGTCACGATGACACGGCCGGTAATTCCGGCGAGTCGGGAAACTGCCGCGCTAAAGGCACCATCGAGGCCGTCCGCAAGCGCAGCCAGGCCTTCCGCCTCCAACCGAAAAACGCGGCGCGCGGCATCAATCGCGGTGCCTTCCGGTTCCGTCTCGGTCGTCGTCTCGTCGGGTTTTCCAGCGGTAGTCATCGACCTCTCTTCCGGTGCCGCCGCGAAGCTGGTCGGATGGCGACATCCCGTTCGGCGGCGGCCACGACCGGCCCCAGGGATTATGCCGGGACGCCCGAACAAGGTCAACGAAACCACCGCGTCCAAACTGTCGCACGGGGGTGGATTCAGCTATGGGCGAAAATGTCCTCTTCCTCGAATCCGCCGATATCCATGATCGCCCGCGTCGGCAGGAATTCGAAGGCGGCGCGCGCGATTTCCGCACGGCCTTCGCGGGCCAGAAGGACGTCGAGCTTTTCGCGAATCCGGTGGAGATAGAGAACGTCGCTCGCGGCGTATTCGAGCTGGGCGTCGCTCAATTTCTCGGCGCCCCAATCCGAGGATTGTTGCTGCTTCGACAGATCGACGCCAAGCAATTCCCGGCAAAGATCCTTCAGCCCATGCCGGTCCGTATAAGTCCGGGTCAGCCGCGAGGCGATCTTCGTGCAATAAACGGGAGCGCAGTCCACTTCGAGATAATGTCTGATCGCCGCGACATCGAACCGCGCGAAATGAAACAGCTTGAGGACGTTCGTATCTCCCATCAGGCGACGCAGGTTCGGGGCATCGTAGGCGTTCGGCGCGAACTGAACGAGATGGCAATCCCCGTCTCCCGCCGACAACTGAATGACGCAGAGACGATCGCGCAGCGTATTCAATCCCAAGGTTTCCGAATCGACCGCGACCGTATCGCCCAAATCGAGGCCATCCGGTAAATCGCCATGATGCAGTTCGATGCCCACTTACTTTATCCCCCATTCGGCGTTGTGGCCGTCCGAGTGGTGCCCAGGAGAAGACTCGAACTTCCACGGGGTTGCCCCCACAGGTACCTGAAACCTGCGCGTCTACCAATTCCGCCACCTGGGCTCGAGGCGGAATGTCGACACTGATTGCCTCTTTGTCAACGGTTTTGCCCTGGTTTTTGCCGCTTTCGCCTTTTATATGTGAAGGTGATCGGAGCGTGGTGGGCAACAAGAAGATTTCACCGCGCGGGGTAGGAAAGTACGAGAAACAATGGCTCTTATCACGGTATTCGGCGGTGCTGGAAATATCGGGCGGCAGATCGTCAAGCTGCTCGCCGGGAAGGGACATATCGTGCGCGTGGCCAGCCGGCATCCGGAAGCCACGCTGCACCTCAAGACGATGGGCGATATCGGTCAGATCACGCCGGTGCAGGCCAATGTGCGAAACCCGGATTCGGTGCGAGCCGCGGTCGAAGGGGCGGACGCCGTGATCAATTTGGTCGGCATTCTCCATCAATGGGGCAATCAACGATTCGATACCGTTCAAGCCGATGGCGCCCGAAACGTCGCGTCGGCGGCCAAGGATGCCGGGGTTGCCTCGCTGGTACATTTTTCGGCGATCGGCGCCGACGCCGAGTTCCCGTCCCACTACGCCCGGACAAAGGCGGCGGGCGAGACCGCCGTCCGCGAGATCTTTCCCGAGGCGACGATCCTGCGCCCAAGCGTGGTTTTCGGACCCCATGACAGCTTTTTCAATCGATTCGCGGCGTTGGCGCAATTGCCTATACCGATGGCGGTTTTCGGCTGCGGTCGGCCACGGTTCACCGGCAGCGGATTCGATATATACGGCGATGGCGGGACCAAGTTTCAGCCGATCTATGTCGGCGATGTCGCCGCCGCCGCCGTCGCCTGCCTCGAGCAGTCGGAACCGCGCGGCAAGACCTACGAATTGGGTGGACCACGTGTTTACAGCTTTTGCGAATTGATGCGTCTGGTGCTTCGCGAAACAGGCCGCCAACGACCGTTGTTGCCGTTGCCGTTTTGGTATGCGGGTTTCATTGCGGGTTTCATTCAGCTTCTGCCCAACCCGCCGCTAACGCGCGACCAGGTCCGCTTGCTGCAGCGGGACAATGTTGTCTCCGGCGATATTCCGGGATTGGCCGAGCTCGGCATTTCGGCGACGGCCGCCGAGGTCGTCATGCCGACCTATCTCGAGGTGTATCGCCGCGGCGGCAGCTATGCAAAGGTCCAGCCGGTCTAACGATCGATCGAGATCCTACAAGACCAGCCTGTCGGCGTAGAGCCAATAGAGCAGGCCCATTCCCAGCAAGAGCCGGTAAATCACGAACGGGGTAAACCGCGCCCGCCTCAGCCAGTGCATCATGGCGGCAATCGAGACCAACCCGGCGGCGCAAGCCAAACCCGCCGCAACCAGCACGTCCCGGCCCAACGCGATGTCGCCGGCCTCGTAGATCTCTATTCCGCCCAGCAGCCCCGCGCCGATGATAACCGGAATCGACATCAACAGCGAAAAGCGCGCCGTTTCGCGACGTTCCATGCCCAGGATTCGGCCCGCGGTCATGGTGATGCCCGACCGGCTGGTGCCGGGCACGAGGGCAAGAACCTGTGCAAGGCCGATGAAGGCGGCGCTGCCAAAACCGATATGTTCCATCCGGCGCAAGGTCATGCCGAATTTATCGGCGCACCAAAGTACGACGGCAAACCCGATGGTGGTCCAAGCGATGAGTTCGGGATCCCGAAGAAACTGTCCGATGTAATCGCGTCCGAAATACCCGACGACGACGACCGGCAGCGTCGCGACCAACAACTGGCCGGCGAGCCGCGTTCCGGGGCTGCGTCGTCTGGTCACCCATCCGATCACCCCGGACACGATCATCCACAGGTCGCGCCAAAAATAGATCATAACCGCGAACAAGGTGCCGACATGGACGGCGACATCCATCAGCAATCCCTGATCGGCCCATCCCAATATATGCGAGGTGATCACGAGATGACCGGAGGAGCTGATCGGGAGAAATTCGGTCACGCCCTGCACCAAAGCAAGCACCAAGATGTGGTAGAGCGGCACGAAAAATCCCCAGATATTGTGATCCACCCGATTATCTGGCTTATACCATCTCTGTTCGGGAAATACAGGACCGTAATTAGTCCTTTTTCTGTACTAATTACAAATCTCGGGGCCGGAGCTTCGGGCAAAACCACTCATTGCGCATGGTTATTAACATGTTTGGTCAGTGATATTGCCCTATTTGTCGGAATATGCTGGCCAGCCTGCCCTCGGTAGCCTATAACATCGGAACTAGGGGTTAGGTCACGTGGCTAACCGGCACACCGCTTTTCGTCGTTCCAAACGGCATCGCCGGGGCACCCGACTTCAACAAATCGTCCCGCGCGGACAAATCGAACGCCGGCCAAGAGGTCGACGCAGGGGAGCGGCCCGACGGTCCAGGGCTTAAAAACGCATGACGAACAAAATGCTGCAATTCGTCTCGCTGGAGCGGAAGATGCCGAGCAAGCGCGATGCCGAGGACCGGCGGCGCGACTTCGACGAAATCTATCGCGACTACGATCCGTCCGGCGCCGGTGCCCAAGCCAGCCGCTGTTCGCAATGCGGAGTCCCCTTTTGCCAGATACACTGCCCGCTTCAGAACAATATTCCGGACTGGCTTCTGCTCACCGCGGAAGGCCGGCTGGAGGAAGCCTACGAAGTATCCGCGGCGACCAACACCTTGCCCGAGATCTGCGGCCGGATCTGCCCGCAGGACCGGCTCTGTGAAGGCAATTGCGTGATCGAACAAGCCGGGCACGGCACCGTGACGATCGGCTCGATCGAGACCTATATCACCGAGTCCGCCTTCGCCAACGGTTGGGTGCGGCCGATCAAACCGGCCCGGGAACTCGACCGCACGGTGGGGATCATTGGCGCCGGGCCGGGCGGCTTGGCGGCGGCGGAACGCTTGCGCCACCGGGGCTATGAAGTCCATGTCTACGACCGTTATGATCGCATCGGCGGGCTGCTCGTCTACGGCATCCCGAATTTCAAGCTCGAAAAGGACGTGGTGACGCGCCGCGCCGATTGGCTGATCGAGAGCGGCGTCCAATTCCATCTGAATTTCGAGATCGGCAGGGATGCGGATCTCGAGGAGTTGCGCCAGCGCCATGATTCGGTGCTCATCGCCACTGGCGTATACAAATCCCGCGATTTCCAAATGCCGGGTAGCGGCCTCGGCAACATCGTACAGGCGATCGACTATCTCACCGCCAGCAATCGCCAGGGCCTGGGCGACAAGGTTCCGGAATTCGACAGCGGCGCGTTGAACGCCAAGGGCAAGAACATCGTCGTCGTGGGCGGCGGCGATACCGCGATGGATTGCGTCCGCACCGCGATCCGACAAGGCGCCTCTTCGGTCAAATGCCTCTACCGCCGCGACCGCGTCAACATGCCGGGATCCCGCCGGGAGGTGCAGCACGCCGAGGAGGAAGGCGTCGATTTCGTCTGGCTGACGACACCGGAGGCCTTTCTTGGCGACGATATCGTGAGCGGCGTTCGGGTGCAGCGCATGCGCCTCGGCGTGCCCGATGCGAGCGGGCGCCAATCGCCGCAGCCGATCGACGGCGCCATCGATACGATCGACGCCGATCTGGTGATCAAGGCGCTCGGCTTCGATGCCGAGGATCTGCCGACCCTGTTCGACGCGCCCGGCCTGCCGATCACGCGTTGGGGGACGATCCGGGTCGATTGGAAGACCATGATGACCGATCTCGACGGCGTCTACGCGGTCGGCGACATCGTTCGGGGCGCCTCGCTCGTGGTTTGGGCGATCCGGGACGGCCGCGACGCGGCGGACGCGATCCACGCCTATCTCGAGGATCGGGTCGAAACGTCAATACAGTTGGCGTCGTGACGCGGGAAGGGGAGTGGAGATGAACCGAATGATCGAGAGATGGCGACAAAACGCGGCCCACCTCGAAGACACCCACGCCTACCGTCCCGTCGACGAGCATGATGCCTGCGGCGTCGGCCTGATCGCGGCGATCGACGGCAAGCCCAGTCGCGACGTCGTCCTGAAGGGAGTCGAGGCCTTGCGGTCGCTCTGGCACAGAGGGGCGGTCGACGCGGACGGCAAGACCGGCGACGGCGCCGGCATTCACCTGCAGATCCCGCACGATTTCTTCAAGGAACACATCGAGCGCGGCGGCCACGACATCGGTCGAGGTCACCTGGCGGTCGGCATGGTGTTTCTGCCGCGGACCGATTTCGGCGCCCAGGAACGTTGCCGGACCATCGTCGAATCCGAGATTCTCCGCTCCGGTCATCGGATCTACGGTTGGCGGCAGGTCCCGGTCAATGTCGACGTGATCGGTCTCAAGGCCAACGCCACGCGGCCCGAGATCGAACAGATCATGGTCGAGAACGTGGGCGACGTGCACGAACATCAGTTCGAACGGGACCTCTATGTCATCCGCAGGCGGATCGAGAAGCGAATCCTGTCCGAAAACATCGCCGATTTCTATATCTGCTCGCTGTCCTGCCGCTCGGTGATTTACAAGGGCCTGTTCCTGGCCGAGCAATTGACGGCGTTCTATCCCGACCTTCTTGACGATCGCTTCATCTCGAATTTCGCGATCTACCACCAGCGCTATTCGACGAACACCTTCCCGACCTGGCGGCTCGCCCAGCCCTTCCGGGTACTGGCCCACAACGGCGAAATCAACACGCTGCTCGGCAACGTCAATTGGATGGCAAGCCACGAGACCCGCCTGTCGGACACATCGCTCGGCGAATATGTCGAGGACATCAAGCCGATCATCCAGGCCGGAAGTTCGGACTCGGCGGCACTCGACGCGGTCGCCGAACTGCTGGTCCGGACCGACCGCGAACTGCCCGAGGTCAAGTCGTTGATGATCCCGGAAGCCTGGGAAAATTCGAATACCGTGGCGGCAAGGCATCGCGATTTCTATGCCTATGCGAATTCGGTCATGGAGCCCTGGGACGGACCGGCCGCGATCGCCGCGTTCGGCGGCCGTTGGGCGCTCGCCGGAATGGACCGAAACGGGCTGCGCCCGATGCGCTACGTGATTACAGGCGACGGCCTGTTGATCGTGGGCTCCGAGGCCGGCATGGTCCGGGTCGACGAGACCGCGGTGGTGGAAAAGGGCCGAGTCGGCCCGGGTGAAATGATCGCCGTCGATCTATTCGAGGGACGGTTCTGCCACGACCACGAGCTGAAGGATCGGGTCGCCGAGCTTCGCCCCTTCGATATGTGGCGCGACCGGATCACGGCGTTCGACGAAATTCTGCATCGCGACGTCGACGAGGGCGGCGGTTTGGAGCGGGAAGATTTCCGCCGCCGCGCCGCTGCGGTCGGCTGGACGATGGAGGACATGGAAGTAATCCTCCACCCGATGGTGGAGGACGCCAAGGAGCCGACCGGATCGATGGGCGACGACACGCCGGTCGCCGTTCTCTCCAGCAAGTATCGCGGGCTACACCATTATTTCCGGCAGAACTTCAGCCAAGTGACCAACCCGCCGATCGATTCGCTTCGCGAGCAGCAGGTGATGAGCCTCACCACCCGGCTCGGCAATCTCGGCAACATTCTCGACGAGGACGAGCGCCAGCTTGACATCCTCCGGCTCGACTCGCCCGTTCTTCTGAACGGCGAGTTCGAAGCCCTGTGCGAACATCTCGGCGAAAGCGCCTTCGAGATCGACTGTACCTTCCGTGCGGCGGATGGCGACACGGCGCTTGCCGACGCGATCGACAGGATACAGATCGAGGTCGAGGACGCGGTGCGCGGCGGCTGCACCTTCATTATCCTTTCCGATATGAATGTGGGGCCCGAACAGGCCGCGATTCCGATGATCCTGGCCACCGGCGCGGTCCACACTCACCTGGTCCGTAATCAACTGCGCACCTTTACGTCGCTCCTGACCCGCACCGCGGAATGTCTCGATGTGCATTATTTCGCGGTGCTGATCGGGGTCGGCGCGACCACCGTCAATGCCTATCTGGCGCAGGAGGCGATCGCCGATCGCCATCGCCGCGGCCTCTTCGGCGAGTTGGGCCTCCACGCGGCGGTGCGTCGCTACAAGACGTCGGTCGAACAGGGCCTGCTGAAGACCATCTCGAAAATGGGTATCGCGGTGATCAGCTCTTACCGCGGCGGATACAACTTCGAGGCAGTCGGGTTGTCGCGCACCCTGGCGGCCGAGTACTTCCCGGGCTTGCCGAGCCGGATATCGGGCATTGGTCTCATCGGCATCCAGCACAAGGTGATCGAGCAGCACGGCCGCGCCTTCGCAGGGGACTACGTGACCCTTCCCGTCGGCGGGTTCTATCGCTACCGCCGGGGCGGCGAGGCGCATTTCTGGGACGGCGAATTGATCCACACCATGCAGGCCGCGGTCGAGAGCGATTCCTATGCGACCTACAAGAAATTCGCCGACGGCGTCTATCGGTTGCCGCCGACCAATTTGCGAGATTTGCTGGATTTCGAACAGAAGTCGGAATCGGTCCGGATCGAGGAGGTCGAATCGATCACCGAGCTTCGCAAACATCTCGTGGCGCCGGGCATCTCACTCGGTGCGCTCAGCCCCGAGGCGCACGAAACCCTCTCGATCGCCATGAACCGGATCGGCTCGATGTCGGATTCCGGCGAGGGTGGCGAGGATCCGGCCCGCTACAAGCCGAAACCGAACGGCGACAACGCTTCAAGCGCCATCAAGCAGGTCGCGAGCGGCCGCTTCGGCGTCACGGCGGAATATCTCAACAACTGCCGCGAGCTTGAGATCAAGATCGCCCAGGGTGCCAAACCCGGCGAGGGCGGCCAACTGCCGGGCTTCAAGGTCACGGAGATGATCGCGCGCCTCCGGAATTCGATCCCGGGCGTGACCCTGATCTCGCCGCCGCCGCACCACGATATCTATTCGATCGAGGATCTGGCGCAGCTAATCTACGACCTGAAGCAGATCAATCCGGAAGCCAAGGTTTGCGTCAAACTGGTCGCACGCACCGGGATCGGCACGATCGCCGCGGGCGTCGCCAAGGCCAATGCCGACGTCATCTTGATCTCGGGTCATTCCGGCGGCACCGGCGCCTCGCCGCAATCCTCGATCAAATACGCGGGAACGCCGTGGGAGATGGGTCTGTCCGAGGTCAATCAGGTGTTGACCATGAACGGTCTTCGCCACCGGGTGCGTCTCCGAGTCGATGGCGGCATCAAGACGGGACGCGACGTGGTCATGGCGGCTCTCTTGGGTGCCGAGGAGTTTGGCGTCGGCACCGCCGCCCTTGTCGCGATGGGCTGCATCATGGTGCGGCAATGCCACTCCAATACTTGCCCGGTCGGCGTCTGCACACAGAACCCGGCGCTGCGCGACAAATTCATCGGCACGCCGGAGAAGGTGGTCAATCTGTTCAGCTTCATCGCCGAGGAGGTGCGCGAGATCCTGGCCTCGCTCGGGGCCCGCGGCCTGATCGAAATCGTCGGCCGGACGGATCTTTTGACCCAGGTCAGCCGGGGCGCCGCCCATCTCGACGACCTCGACCTCAACCCGATTCTGGCGCAGGCCGACGCGGGCGATCACGCCCGCTATTGCACGGTCGAGTACAATGAGGTGCCGGAGACCTTGGACGCCCAAATGATCAAGGACGCCGAAGCACTGTTCCGGGTCGGCGAGAAGATGCAGCTGCAATATAGCGTGCAAAACACCCAGCGCGCGATCGGCACCAAGCTCGCCTCCAAGATCACCCGTCAGTTCGGCATGCGGGGCCTGCAGCCCGGCCACGTCACCATTCGCTTGCGGGGTTCGGCCGGGCAGTCGCTTGGGGCCTGGGCGGTACAGGGCATGAAACTAGAGGTCTTCGGCGAGGCCAACGATTATGTCGGCAAGGGCCTTTCCGGCGGCGCCATCGTCATTCGGCCGATGACCGCGAGCCCGCTCGCCTCGAACGAAAACACGATCGTCGGCAACACCGTGCTTTACGGCGCGACGGCGGGCGAATTCTTTGCCGCGGGTCAGGCCGGCGAGCGGTTCTGCGTCCGTAATTCGGGCGCCGTCACGGTGGTCGAAGGGTGTGGTTCGAATGGCTGCGAGTATATGACCGGCGGCACGGCCGTCATTCTGGGCGCGGTCGGCGACAATTTCGCCGCCGGCATGACCGGGGGTATGGCCTTTGTCTATGACGGCGACCGGGACTTCGATCACCGCGTCAATACCGATACCGTCATTTATCAGCGGATCGAGACGGAATTCTGGGAGACCCGCTGCTTCGAGCTGATCAAACGACATGCCCTGGAGACCCAGTCGAAATGGGCCGAGCAGTTGATCGCCGATTGGGTCGTCGAGAAGGACAAGTTCTGGCAGATCGTCCCACTCGAGATGCTGGACCGGTTGGAGCAGCCGATCGCCCCCACCGAAGCGGTCGCCGACGGCGTCGCAGAATAGGGACCGTTGCGCCCAAGGGCGCAGGGTCTAATATCGCGGGCATGCGCACGGTCCACCATCTTTGGCTCTCGCCCTTCTGCCGCAAGGTTCGCATCGTTCTCGCTGAAAAGGATCTCGACTTCGAAATGGAGGTCGAGAAACTTTGGGAGCGCCGCGAATCCTTTCTCGCCTTGAACCCCGCAGGCGAAGTGCCGGTCCTGGTGGAGGACGACGGTCCGCCTCTCGCAGACGCAACGGCGATCGTCGAATATCTCGACGAAACCCACCCCGATCCGCCCTTGCTTGGACGAAGTCCGGAAATTCGCGTCGAGGTTCGGCGCCTCGTCGCCTGGTTCGACCAGAAATTTCACGTCGAGGTTACCCGCAATCTCGTTGACGAAAAGATCATGAAGCGCTTTCTCGGTCTCGGCGAACCGAACAGCCAGGCGATTCGCGCCGGCAGCACCAACATTCACACCCATCTGCATTACATCGCCTATCTGACCGAGGAGCGGAGCTGGCTCGCCGGCAACGAGTTCTCGCTCGCCGACATCACGGCGGCGGCGCATCTCTCCTGTGTCGATTATTTGGGCGATGTGCCGTGGAGCGATCACGAACCGGCGAAGGAATGGTATGCGCGAATAAAGTCGCGGCCGAGTTTCCGAGGTCTGCTGGCGGACCACATTCCGGGCTGCCCGCCGCCGCTCCATTACGCCGATCTCGACTTTTGAGAGTGCGCGTCGGCGTTCGCGTCAATCGGATTTTACATCGAGTTTCTCGAGGTTCCGCCGCGCCGCCGCCGCCGCCGGTGTGCCGTCATGCAGGCGCAAGACCGAAAGCCAAGCCTGGCGCGCCCGCGCACCGTCGCCCGAGAGACGATGAACGATCCCGCTTTCCAGCAGCGCTTCCGGGTTGTTCGGCGAGAGCTCCAAGGCGCGGTCCAGGTCCTGGCGGGCCAACTCCAGCGCGTCGACGTAACGATAGGCGCTGGCCCGCAGCACCAGCGACTCAACGGCGCCCCGATCGATTTCCAGCGCCAGGTTCAAATCGTCGATCGCCTCCCAATAACGTCCGCTTTCGGCCAGCACCATCGCCCGGTCGGTCAGCAGATCCGGATCCCTCGGCGCCAGCTTGAGCGCCACGGTTTGGGCCGCGTGGGCTCGCGCGATTTCACCCGCCTGATGCCAGGCCTGGGCCGACTGCGCCAATAGCTTCGCCCTGACCGCCGCCTCCGCGCGCAGCCCTTCGGCAAGCCTTTCCATGCGTTCCGCCGCTTCCCGATAATGCCCCCCGGTGAAGAGCGCCACCGCGGCGCAATGCTTGGCACCCGCTCCGCCGCCTCGATCGCCCCAGGCAAGCGCCGTCTCGAAAGCTTCCTCCGGTGCAATACGGGCAAGCCGCATGCAGGCGGTATACTCCTGCCCGCCCTTCAGAAATTGTGCGAGAACCGGCGGCGAAGCCGAGGTTCCGATAAAGGCGAGAACCAGAAGGGTCGCCAGAGGGCTCACTTGTTTCCCCTTTCCCCTCTTCCTATAAATCGCGGCGATCATGCAGGGGTTCGAAATGGCGGATAGACCACGGCTGTTTTGCTTCGGGCTTGGATACGCGGCCCGCCGGTTCGCCGCAACCCTCTCGGCCGAAGATTGGCGGATTGCAGGAACATCGCGCGAGGACCTGGCGGAGATTTCCGCGCTCGGCCACGAAGCCTATCCCTTCAACGGCGAGGCCCCGATGGCGGAGCCGGCGCGGGCGCTTGCCGGCACCACGCATCTCCTCGTCTCGGTCCCACCCGACGCCGAAGGCGACCCGGTACTGCGCCATCACCGGGCCGAAATCTCCTCCCTCCCCGACCTCGTCTGGATCGGCTATCTCTCGACCACTGGCGTATATGGCGATCGCGGCGGCGGCTGGGTCGACGAGACCTCCCACCGGCGGCCGTCAGGCACGCGGGGGCGGCGACGGGTAAAGGCAGAGGATGCCTGGCTGGCCCTATGGCGCCGCCGCGCCCTTCCCGTTCATGTCTTCCGGCTCGCAGGCATCTACGGCCCCGGCCGGAACGCACTGGAGACCGTTCGAGCGGGACAGGCGCGGCGCATCGTCAAGCCGGACCAGGTCTTTAGCCGCATTCATGTCGACGACATCGCGACGATCCTCTGTGCCTCGATCGCCCGGCCCAATCCGGGCGCGCGCTACAATCTGGCGGATGACGAGGCGGCGCCGCCACAGGACGTCATCGCCCATGCCGCGGCTCTGCTCGGAGTCGAACCGCCACCGGAAATCCCGTTCGACCAGGCCGACCTGTCGGAAATGGCGCGGAGCTTTTACGGTGAAAACAAGCGCGTTTCCAACCGACGGATCAAGGACGAGCTGGGTGTGAAACTGCGCTGGCCGAACTATCGCGCCGGCTTGGTGGGGTTTCTGTGACCGCGAAATTTGCCGCGCTTGCCTTGATGCTTGGACTAGGTCTGGCGCAACAGGCCTCGGCGCGCGATGACGTCACCTTTCCAAGCGCCGACGGCACCCCGCTCACTGGCTTCCTCTACAGGCCGGACGGACCGGCCCCGTTCGGAGCCGTCATCATGATGCATGGCTGCAGCGGAATGTTGACCAAGAGCGGACGCCTGACGCGCCGCGAAGCGGGTTGGGCGGATATCTTGAAGCGGGAAGGCTATGTCGTACTCATCGCCGACAGCTTCAATCCGCGCGGCGTCCGATCGATCTGCTCGATCCGCGATCGTCCCATCCAGCCCTATCGCGAGCGCCCTCATGACGCCTACGGCGCCCTTCTCTGGCTGCAGGCCCAGCCCTTCGTCGATCCGCGGAAAGTGGTCCTGATGGGCTGGTCGAATGGGGCCATGTCGATGCTTTGGACGGTTAAGGACGACGCAAAACAACGCCCGAAGGATTTGAAAATCGATTTCGCGGCCGCGGTCGGCTTCTATCCGGGGTGTATCAAGGTCTTGAAATCAGGCGTTTATTTGCCGGCGGTCCCCGTTCTATTGCAAATCGGCCTGGCGGACAATTGGACGCTGCCGAAGCCCTGCCTCCGCCTGGTCGAACAGGCGAACGCGCTTGGTGCCGCGATGGAGGTCGACGCCTATAAAGGCGCCTATCACGCCTTCGACCATCCGAATCTGAAGACACGCACCCGCACCACGCGACATTCCGGCTATCGGTCGGGCAAGAAGACCGTCAGAATCGGAACCAACCACACGGCACGACGGGCCGCGATCGACCGTGTGAAGGGTTATCTCGGCCGTTTCTTAAGGAATTGATCAGCGGTGGCGGGCGCGGAGCGAGAGCCAAGGTGTCGACTCCAAGCGCTCGAACAGGGCCAACCCCTGATCGATAGGCAAGAGCGCGGCGAGGGCGGGGAATTGTCTCGGGTCGCGCGGTTCGGGATGAATCAGTTCGTCGTCATGGGTCGCCGCGAACCGCGCTCTGAAAGCATCGACCGGCGCGACATCGACGTCATGCAGTTCGACCAGAAGATCGAACTTCCGTAAAGCTGGCACCGACTCGGGATCGAGAAGTTCGTATTCCCCGCCCTCGATATCACACAACAGAAAGACCGAGCGACCCTCGTATTCCATTAAATCCGAGGCCTCGAAGCATTCCCCGATCGACACGCGATTGTCGACGCCGTTTGCGGCCGCGACGATCGCACAGCGGTCCCGCGCGGTCTTGGAAATGTCGCGAGCATCGACCTGAACCGCCGGCAGCGACCGGGCCAGACCGACCGCGTAATACCCTTCGGCGCAACCGACATTCAAAACGGTGTCGTAGTTTCGTTCCGCCAGTGCGGCTATGACGGGGTAGAGTTCCGCCTCGTAACAGCCGAGTAATTTGGGAATCGTGCAGCCTTCCGACACCGCGGGCGAAAATCGCATGCCTTCGAATGGGCCGCCTTGAACGACTTCGCCGAGCATCGGTGCCACGAATTGGTTCAAATTGGACAGGCGTCGCGCCAGTATGATCCTAAATGCCTGGTCCAGCTTGTCCGTCGGTACCAGGCGAGGATCATCGAGAACGTCGGCGAGTGCGTCGAGTATGATGCGGTCGCTCGGATCGACATACGTGTTTGGATTGTCGCTCATGCCAGACCCTGGATCACCTCGCCCGCGACCATGCAAAGACGCTCGATATCGGCATCCCGCGAGAGGCGGTGGTCGCCATCCTTGATCAAGATGATCTCGACATCGTCGGAGCGCATCGCCTCAGCGATCTTCAGCGAATGCTGCCACGGCACCCCGTCGTCGAGCATGCCGTGCAGCAACCGAACCGGGCCATCAAAGGCAATCGGCCCCGGCAGCAGAAGATGATCTCGGCCTTCCTCGATCAGCCGGCGGGTGATCGGATAGGGTTCCGGATCGTATTCCGAGGGGCGGTACCACACCCCTTCCGCCTCGATCTGATGACGGATCTCGTCCGGAAACCGGTTCCACATCAGGACCTCGGTGAAATCGACGGCGGAGGCGATGCAGACCAGCCCCGCGACCCGCTCGGGTCGTGCCGTCGCGAGCAGGCTCGCCATCCAGCCGCCCATCGAGGAGCCGACGACGACCTGCGGCCCCTCGGTCGCCCCGTCGAGAACGGCAAGCGCATCGGCCAGCCAAACACCGATGGTGCCCTCCTCGAATGTCCCGGAGGACCGTCCGTGACCCTGATAGTCGAAGCGGGTATAAGCCTGACCCGCCGCCCGGCACCACGCTTCCAGCGCCACCGCCTTGCCGCCGGTCATGTCAGATTTGAACCCGGTGCAGAACATCACCCCCGGCGTTCGGCCGGCCGAGTGGTGGTAGGCGATTGTTGCACCGCCCTCCCGTGTTAGAGTCCGTGGTGCGTTCGACAAGGTTTAACCCCTGAATCCGAGAGCTGTGCCGCCGATGACACAAGGCCCGGAGCCTAACACGCCGATTCCGGCCGATGCCAGCCGACCACCGGTGGTGCTGCAAGTGGTACCCTCGCTGGTCACCGGTGGCGTGGAACGAGGCACCGTCGACATCGCGGCCGCGCTGGTCGAAGCCGGGTGGACGGCGTTGGTGGCCTCGGCGGGCGGTTCCATGACCAACGAACTAGCGCGCGTCGGCGCCGCGCATTTGACCCTACCACTCGATTCGAAAAACCCGTTCGTCATGCGCCGCAATATCGACCTCCTGTCCGAGCGAATCGCGACCCATGGGGTCGACCTCGTCCATGCGCGGAGCCGGGCCCCCGCCCATAGCGCCCGCGCGGCCGCGCGGCGGACGGGTACACCCTTCGTCACTACCTTTCACGGCACCTACAACATCGGCCTGCCGCCGAAGCGCTGGTATAACGCGGTGATGACCAAGGGCGACCGGGTGATTGCGATTTCGGAGTTCATCCGACGCCATATGACGCGCGAATACGGCACCGACGATGCACGAATCCGGGTCGTTCATCGCGGAATCGATTTCCGTCGCTTCGACCCGGCCGCGGTCAGCGCCGAGCGCGTGATCGCGCTCTCGCGCCAATGGCGCCTGGCGGACGGCGTGCCGATCATCATGCTGCCGGGGCGGCTGACGAGATGGAAGGGCCAGCGGGTCCTGATCGAGGCCCTGGCCCGGCTCGGCCATGACCGGGCGCGCTGTCTTCTGGTCGGCAGCGACCAGGGCCGAACCGGCTATCGCCGGGAGCTCGAAGGGTTGATCCGAGCCCGCGGACTCGAAAGCTCCGTGCATATCGTCGGCGACTGCCAGGATATGCCGGCCGCCTATATGCTGGCCGATGTGGTGGTCTCCGCCTCGACGGATCCGGAGGCCTTCGGCCGCGTGATCGTCGAAGGCCAGGCGATGGGCCGGCCGGTCGTGGCCGCCGATCATGGGGCCAGCCGCGAACTTCTCGTGGTCGGCGAAACGGGTTGGGTCGTGGCGCCCGGCGACCCGCAAGCGCTGGCGGCCCGCTTGGCGCAGGCCCTTACCCTCGACGGCGAGCGGCGACGGGAATTTTCGGAAAAGGCGATCGCCAATGCGCGCGCCCGGTTCGACAACGCACGGATGTGCGCCGCGACACTCGACGTTTATCGCGAGGTCTTGGACGGCACGTGACCGACCGATCCCGCATACTTGTCATCAAGCTCGGCGCATTCGGCGATTTCGTGCAGGCGTTCGGCCCCTTCGCCGCCATTCGCAGCCACCACCGGAAAGCGGAAATCACCTTGCTGACGACACCGCCCTTCATGGGGCTTGCCGAAAAATCCGACTGGTTCGATCGGATCGATCCCGGCGGCCGGCCGGCCGGATGGCGGATCGACCAGGCCCTGGCCCTCCGCCGGCGCCTTCGCGAGGGTGGCTTCGCACGGGTCTACGACCTGCAAACCTCGGATCGCTCCAGCGCCTATTTCCAATTCTTCCGGTCTCCCCGGCCCAAATGGTCGGGAATCGCAAGAGGCTGCTCCCACCCGCACGCCAACCCGAAACGCGATTTCATGCACACCAGGGACCGCCAGGCGGAACAACTCGCCATGGCCGGGATCGCGCAAGTGCCCGACCCCGATCTCGCCTGGCTCGACGCGGAGACGGCGCGCTTCGAGCTCGCCTCCGACTATGTCCTGCTGGCCCCCGGCGGGGCCGTCCACCGGCCGGCGAAACGCTGGCCGCATTATGCCGAGTTGGCCGTCCGGCTCGCGGCGAAGGGCCTCCGCCCCGTCATCCTCGGAGGGGGTGACGAAAAGGAAATAGCGGGTGAAATCACCGCCGCCTGCCCGGCGGCTCTCGACCTCACGGCCAAGACCGATCTCCTGGAGATCGCGGGCCTGGCCCGGCGGGCCCAAGGAGCGATTGGCAACGATACAGGACCGATGCATCTCGTCGCCACCCTCGGCTGCCCGTCGCTGGTGCTGTTCTCGGACGCCTCCGATCCGGCGCTTTGCGCGCAGCGGGGGCCCCGCGTCGAAATCCTCCACCGGCCCCAACTAGACGATCTCGGCGTCGCGGAGGTTGAAGCCGCCCTACCCATGCGTTAAACACGGGCGCCTCCCGCGAGGGAGCGAATAACACGAGCGGATTTGGCGGAAAGAAATGGTTGCGATCACATTACCGGACGGCAGCGTCCGCGAATTCGATGGCCCGATCACAGGTGCCGCTTTAGCGGCCGATATCGGTCCGGGGCTGGCGAAGGCGGCACTTGCGGTCGAGGTCGACGGCGAGCTCCGCGACCTTTCGCGCGACATCGACAAGGACGCGACCGTGGCGATCGTCACCGTCCGGGACGATCAGGCGCTGGAACTATTGCGCCACGACGCGGCCCATGTCTTCGCCGAGGCGGTCCAGGAACTCTATCCCGGAACACAAATCACCTTTGGCCCCGCGACCGAGGACGGCTTCTACTACGATTTCCACCGGAACGAGCCCTTCACGCCGGATGATTTCGAGGCGATGGAGGCGCGCATGCGCGAGATCGTCGATCGCGACGAGACGATCACCCGCGAGATCTGGGACCGGGCCGAGGCGATCGCCCATTTCGAAGCCGCCAACGAAGCCTTCAAAGCGGAACACATCGGGACGATCGACGCCGATGCCGAGATCTCGATCTACCGACAGGGCGACTGGCTCGACCTCTGCACCGGGCCGCATCTGCCGTCCACGGGAAAACTCGGCAAGGCCTTCAAACTGTTGAAACTCGCCGGTGCCTATTGGCGGGGCGACCCGAACAACCCGCAGCTGCAGCGGATCTACGGCACCTGCTGGCGCAGCGAGAAGGAGCTCAAGGCCTATCTCCGGCGCCTCGAGGAAGCGGAGAAGCGCGACCACCGGCGCCTTGGCCGCGAGATGGGCCTGTTCCATTTCCAGGACGAGGCGGCGGGCAGCGTCTTTTGGCACGAGAAAGGTTGGGCCATGTACCGCACGATGGAGCGGTATATGCGCCGGCGACTGGAAAAAGCCGGCTATATAGAGGTCAAGACGCCGCAATTGGTCGATCGCGGGCTCTGGGAACGCTCGGGCCATTGGGAGAAATTTCGCGAGAACATGTTCACCGCCGAGGACGAGGGCGACAAGGTCCTGGCCCTGAAGCCGATGAACTGTCCCTGCCACGTGCAGATCTACCGCCAGGGCATCAAGAGCTATCGCGACCTGCCGATCCGCATGGCCGAGTTCGGCTCATGCCACCGGAATGAACCGTCGGGCGCCTTGCACGGCTTGATGCGGGTCCGCGCCTTCACCCAAGACGATGCCCACATCTTCTGCACCGAGGATCAGATCGAGTCCGAGACGAAGGCGTTCTGCGCCCTGCTCCTGTCGATCTACAAGGATTTCGGCTTCGAGGACGTGATGATCCGCTTCTCGGATCGCCCGGATGTCCGCGCCGGCGACGATTCGACCTGGGATCGGGCCGAGGAAGCGTTGCGGAACGCCGCCGAGGCCACCGGCGTCGAGTACGAGTTGGATCCGGGCGAGGGCGCCTTTTATGGCCCGAAGCTCGATTTCGTGTTGCGCGATACGATCGGCCGCGAATGGCAGTGCGGCACCTTCCAGGTGGATTTCGTGCTGCCCGACCGGCTCGGCGCCGCCTATGTCGGCGAGGACGGCGAGAAACACATCCCGGTCATGCTGCACCGGGCGATCCTCGGCTCGTTCGAGCGGTTCAGCGGCGTTCTGATCGAACATTACGCCGGCTGCATGCCGCTGTGGCTGGCGCCGGTGCAGGCGACGGTGGCAACCATCGTTTCCGATGCCGACGCTTATGCGGAGGAGGTCACCGCCGCCTTGGCCGCCACCGGTCTTCGCGTCGGGACCGATCTTCGCAATGAGAAGATCAATTACAAAATCCGCGAACACAGCCTCGCCAAGACGCCGGTCATCCTTGTGGTCGGCAAGCGCGAAGCAGAGGAACGGACGGTGGCCTTGCGGCGACTCGGCGGCAAGGCGCAAGAAATCCTTGCGCTTGATGACGCGATTCATACACTTCTCAAAGAAGCGGCCATGCCGACCGGCTGAAAATGCCCCGACGGTTCGGCCGCTCGGGGAGCAAAAACAAACTGAGTTTCGCAACGAGAGGAGGCGTCCATCGCCAGAAGACCTGCCTATTCGCCGCCCGAACGAAAGGGGCCGCGGGCAAACGAGGATATCGAGGCGCCAACGGTTCGCCTGATTGACGAGAATGGAGATAATGCCGGAGTCGTGCCGACCAGCGACGCGGTAAGCCGGGCCCGGGCGATCGGGCTGGATTTGCTTGAACTGTCACCGAACGCGAATCCGCCGGTCTGCAAGATCCTCGACCACGGAAAATTCAAATACGAAGCGCAGAAGAAGAAGAGCGAGGCGCGGAAAAAACAAAAGACCATCGAGGTCAAGGAAATCAAGTTCCGCCCGAATATCGACGACCACGACTACGGCGTTAAAATGCGCGCGATGGCCAAGTTTCTGGAGGAAGGCGACAAGGTCAAGGTGACGCTCCGCTTCCGGGGCCGCGAATTGCGCCATCAGGAATTGGGTACGAAGATCCTTCAGCGCGTGCGCGTCGATACAGAGGAATTGGCCAAGGTCGAGCAGATGCCGGCAATGGAAGGCCGGCAGATGATCATGGTCCTCGCGCCGAAATAGGCGGTACCGAGATCACCCGCATCGGCGACAATCGCGGACAGATCATGATGGCCGCTTGGACTGAAGCCGACCCACCAGCGGACGCGCCCCGTCTGATCGCGGCGTGAATATCCTCGGTCTTCACTTCGGACATGACGGCGCGGCCTGCATCCTTCGCGACGGCCGCATCGCGGGCTACGCGCTTCGCGAACGCCATAACAGGGTGAAGCATGCGCTTGGCGTGAGCGATGTCGAAATCAATCGCGCTATCGAGGATGCCGGGATCGAGGCCGACGACATCGATCGGGTCGCCATCACCTCGACCCAAAATATGGAACTGCTGACGGAATTTATCGACGGGTTCGACATATCCCTCGTCCGCCATCCCGACGATCAGGCGCCGGCCACCTTGCCGGATATTCTCCAGCGCGAGAATGTCGACCCCGCGACCCTGCAACGCCATGCGATCCGCTCGACCTTCCTGGAAGGCGAGGCGGGGTTTCACTCGGAAGTGGTCAAATACGTCTTTCCCGAGGGCCGGACCGTCGACTGGTCCGAAATTCGCGCCGTTGGCTGGATCGACAACTACATCACCGCGGATGCCTGGGAGCGCCCGGCGGGCCTCGACGATCTTGCCGGCCGGGAAACCGGCTTGGAGGAGATCCACCGTCTCGGCTTGCATCTTCCGGTGACCGTGAGATGGCGGGGCCGCGCCTTGCCCGGCATCTTCGTGCAGCATCATATGGCCCATGCGGCGGCGTGTTTTTTTCGCTCAGGATTCGATCGGGCAGCGGTTATTACCCATGACGGATTTGCCTCGGGCGAGTCCTATCACGGCGGTCTGTTCGCGCTTGGTGACGGGAACCGACTATGGCCGATGACGCCTCATCACATGACCCTTGGCGTGCTCTACGAGGCGATCGCCGCCCTGACCGGTGTGGGCGACGCGGGCAAACTGATGGGCCAGGCACCCTATGGCGATCCTCACATGTTCGAATCCGCATTCGCCGGCAACGAGTTCGACATCCGCGAATCCCTCGGCGTGAATTCGGTCGAGGGTTGGCGAGCCCATTGTCGGCGGCGGGCCGGCGAAAACGAGGCCTATGATCTGGCCGTCCTCGGCGATGCCGGCCAAGCTACCGAGCCGGTCAACGCCGATGTCGCCGCCTCCACGCAGCGGCTCTTCGAGGAGTCTTATCTGGCGGCCGTCCGGGCCTTGGCCCGCATCCTCGAGCGCCAAGAGATCCGAACCGATAATCTTTGTCTCTCCGGCGGGACCGCCCTCAACTGCCCATCCAACAGCCGCATCTGGCGCGAGGGACCGTTCCAAAACGTATTCGTCGAACCGTCCTGCGATGACGGCGGCATTGCGATCGGGGCGGCGCTTCACCTCTACCACAATCTGCTCGACCATCAGGTGGTCCGGGAGTCTCCCTACGCCTCCCCCTATCTCGGCGGCGCTTTTTCCCGCCAATCCGTGCGGCAGGCGATCGAGGGGTTGGGCGACGCTGTTCGCTGGCAAGACCCCGACGATGCGGCCGCGGCCGACGATCTGGTCCAGGACCGCGTCGTCGCTTGGTTCGAGGGCCGAAGCGAGGCGGGGCCGCGGGCCCTCGGCCATCGCTCGATCCTCGCCGATGCCCGGCCGAAGGAGAACTGGCTGCGCGTCAACCGGATCAAGGGACGCGAGCCGTGGCGTCCCTTTGCGCCGATCGTCCTTGCCGAAAAGGCGGGTGATTGGTTCGAGGGCTGCCCGCTGCCCTCGCCCTACATGCTGTTCACCGCCGGTGTTAAATCGGACCGGCTCCCGGCGATCACCCATGTCGACGGGTCGTCCCGCATTCAAACCGTCGACGAGAGCTGCGGCGATATCTACCGAGTCCTCCAGGCCTTCGACGCGGCGACGGGCGTCCCGGTGCTGATGAACACCTCGTTCAACGGGCCGGGCGAGCCGATCATCGAGACTCCGGAACAGGCGCTTGCCTTCCTGCTCAACACCGAGATCGACGCGGTCTACATCGAAGGCTACCGGATCGAACGGGCGGCGGGGTAAACCGCAGGGCGGTTATTTCTTCAGATCGTCCAGAATGTCGCGGATATAGGTGTTCGCCTCGCCGTCTCGAAACGCCTCGGCGATTGAATCGATCCCGGCATCGATCCCATCGCTGATCGAGAGGCGTTCCCATAACCGCATCAGCGCCTTTTGCGAACGCATGCCGACATTGCCGTTCTTCAGGATGACCCCGAGCAGTTCGTCGACGGCGGCGTCCAATTCTTCCTCCGGCACGACCTTTTCCACAAGGCCCCAGCGCTCCGCGTGCTCGGCGTCGAGCAAATCGCCGCGATAGAGCATCCAGGAGGCCCGTCCCCAGCCCATCATGCGCGGGAAGAGGGCCGCCTCGACGACCGAGGGAAGATCGAGGGCCACCTCGGGCATGCCAAGGCGCGCATGGGCGGCGGCGATCCGAAGATCGCAGCTCGCGGCCACTTCAAGTCCGGCGCCGATGCAGACCCCGTTGATGCGCGCGATCACCGGGACCGGCAGATCCCGGATGGCGGTGTTCGCCTCGCTGAGGACTGTCAGGTATTTCCGCGCATCCTCCGGCCCGAAATCCTTCAGCTCGCCCAGATTGGCGCCGCCCATGAAGGACCGATCGCCGTCGCCCGTGAGCACGGCGGCGCGGAGATCGAAATTCTCGCGAAGGCCTTGAAAGGCATCCCGCATGCCGGCCACGACCTCGCTGGTCAGGCAATTGGCCTTCGCCCGGTTCATGATCGTCACCCAGGCCACCGGGCCCCGATCATTTTCGACCAGCCTGCATTCAACGACGGACGTACTCACCACTCGCCCCCCCTGCCGTTCACCGGTATGACACAACCATTGACCCAGGACGCCTTTTCCGAGACCAGGAAGGCGGAGACGGTGGCGCACTCCTCGGGCGCGCCCGGCCGGCCCCCGGGAAGGCCCTTGTAGAATTCACGATAGCGGGAATCGTCGCCATGCTCGCGCGTCGCCATCGCCTTGTAGAGCGTCGTCAGACGTTCGGTCTCAATGGGGCCCGGATTGATCGCCAGGACCCGAACGCCGTGATCGATACTCTCCTCGCCGAGCCCCTTGGTGAAGGCCATCAGGCTCGCGTTGCCGGCGCTGCCGGCGATGTAGTTCGCCCTCGGCATCGCCCCCGCCATGCCGATGATGTTGAGGATGACGCCAGAGCCCCGGGCACACATCGCCGGATAGACCTCGCGGCAAAGGTTGATATAGCCGAAGACCTTGAGGTCCCAGGCGGTGCGCCAAGTGTCCTCGCCGATGGTCTCGATGTCGCCGCCCGGAATGGCGCCGGCGTTGTTCACCAGAATATCGATCCCCGCCGTATCCGCGGCGAGCCGGCGCATATTGTCGCCATCCGACAGATCCATCGGATGGATCGTCACCTGCACGCCGTGTTTGGCGTTGATCTCGTCGCGCGCGGCCGCGAGGTCGGCCTCGGTCCGCGCCGCGAGATGCAGGCTGCAGCCTTCCTCCGCCAATGTCTCGGCCACCGCGCGGCCGATTCCCTTGGAGGCACCGGTGATCAACACCCGCTTCCCCGACAGTCCCAATTCCATCGCCTGAGTCTCCCTTCGAGGATGTCCGCCCCGGCCCTTGCATCGGGCGCGCCATGGGGCTATAAGCCGCGCTCGCGACGAGGAACGGATGGCCATGGGTATGCCTACCCGTTCCAACGACAGGAACGCAATACAAGGAAAAATAAAATGCCCAAGCTCAAGAACAAGAGCAGCGCCAAGAAGCGTTTTCGCCTTACGTCAAAAGGTAAGGTCCGCTTCAACAGCGCCAAACTCAGCCACATGCTGCGGCGTCGGCCGCAAAAGATGAAGCGGACGAATCGCGGGACCCAGATTATGTCCAAAAGCGACGCCCGCATCGTCAAACGCAACTTTCTCAGAGTCTGACGGAGCGGCATCATGGCACGCGTAAAACGGGGCGTGACGACCCACGCCCGGCACAGAAAAGTCATCAAGCAAGCGAAGGGTGCCCGCGGGCGCTCGAAGAATACCTTCCGCGCCGCGATGCAGCGGGTCGAGAAGAGCCTGCAATACGCCTATCGCGACCGACGGACGCGCAAGCGCAATTTCCGCGCCCTTTGGATCCAACGGATCAATGCGGGCACGCGGCAATACGGCGTCACCTATTCGCAGTTCATGAATGGCATAAAGAAGGCCGGCATCGAACTCGACCGCAAGGTGCTTGCCGATCTCGCGGTCCGTGAGCCGGATGCCTTCAAGGCGCTGGTGGACCAGGCCCAGGCGGCGCTCGCCAAGAGCTAGGCATGTCGGCGCGGACGCCGCATTGAAGGCGATGGCCGGGTGAACACGATGGAGACTCCCGAAAAACTTCAGGAATCATTGCTTGCCGAGGTTTCGGCGGCCGCGGACCTCGACGCCCTCGAGAAGGTTCGGGTCTCCGCCCTCGGCCGCAAGGGCCAAATCACCGGCTTGATGAAGGAGCTGGGCGGCCTTGATGCGGAGGAACGCCGCGAGACGGGCCAGGCCCTGAACGCGGTCAAGCAACAAGTCCAGGAAGCGATCGACGCCCGGAAACTGCTCCTGGAGGATGCGGATCTCGACGCCCGCCTGATCGAGGAAGCCCTCGACGTGACCCTGCCGGCGGCGCTCGTGCCAGACGGAAAACTCCACCCGATCAGCCAGACGCTCGACGAGGTCATCGCGATCTTCGGCGAGATGGGGTTTTCGGTTGCCGAGGGGCCGGATATCGAGGACGACTTCCACAATTTCGAGGCCCTCAACATCCCGCCCGAGCATCCGGCCCGCCAGATGCACGACACCTTCTACCTGAACGAACGGGCCGACGGATCGCGGATGGTACTGCGCACGCACACTTCGCCGGTTCAGATCCGGACCATGGAAACGACCAAGCCACCGATCCGGATCATCGCCCCCGGTCGGACCTATCGCTGCGATTCCGATCTGACCCACACGCCGATGTTCCACCAGGTTGAGGGATTGGTGGTCGACAAGACCAGCCATATGGGTCACCTCAAGGGCTGCCTGATCGAGTTCTGCCGCGCCTATTTCGAGGTCGATGACGTCCCGGTCCGCTTCCGGCCGAGCTATTTCCCGTTCACCGAACCCTCGGCGGAAGTCGATATCGGCTGCGCTCATTCGCGTGACGGCATCAAGATCGGCGCCGGGGACGATTGGCTGGAGATTCTCGGCTGCGGGATGGTTCATCCGAACGTGCTCCGCGCCGGCGGAATCGATCCGGATGAGTATCAAGGCTTCGCCTTCGGGATGGGGTTGGAGCGGATCGCGATGCTGAAATACGGCATCCCCGATCTCCGCACCTTCTTTGAAGCCGACCTCCGCTGGCTGCGTCACTATGGGTTCGTGCCCCTGGAGGTCCCGACCCTGCTGCGGGGGCTGACGCCATGAAGTTCACCTTGAGCTGGCTCAAAACCCATCTCGACACCGAGGCGCCGCTGGACGAGATCGCCCACAGACTCACCATGCTGGGTCTGGAAGTGGAGGAGATCGCGGATGCGGCTGCCGCCCTGGCGCCGTTCAAGACCGCCCGCGTGGTCTCGGCCGAACAGCACCCGGACGCGGACCGGCTTCGCGTCTGCATTGTCGATCCCGGCGACGGCAACGAGGTTCAGGTGGTCTGCGGCGCGCCAAATGCGCGGGCCGGCATGATCGGCGTCTTCGCGCCCTCGGGAAGCCACGTCCCCGGCACCGGCATCGATTTGAAACCGACGAAGATCCGCGGCGTCGAGTCGAACGGCATGCTGCTATCGGAACGCGAGATGGGCATCTCGGACGATCATGAGGGGATCGTCGATCTTGCCCCGGAAACGGCGCTCGGCGAATCGGCGGCGGAAATCCTCGGCCTCGACGATCCGATGATCGAACTCGGGATAACGCCGAACCGCGCGGATTGTCTCGGTGTCCATGGCGTCGCGCGCGATCTCGCGGCGGCCGGCCTGGGCACGTTGAAGCCGCTTGACGCGGCGCCGATCGAGGGAGCGTTCGAATCGCCCATCCAATGGCAACGCGATTTCGCCGCCGACGACGAGGGCGCCTGCCCGATGGTCGTCGGGCGTTATTTCCGCGGTGTCGAGAACCGGCCGAGCCCGAAATGGCTGCAGGACCGCCTGACCGCGATCGGCCTTCGCCCGATCTCCGCCCTGGTCGACATCACCAATTTCGTCACCTTCGATCTTGGCCGCCCCTTGCACGTCTTCGATGCCGACAAGGTGGCGGGCGATCTCGTGATGCGGTTCGCGCGGACCGGCGAGACGGTCGCCGCCCTCGACGGCAAGGACTACGCGCTCGAAGACGGGATGACGGTCATCGCCGACGACAGCGGCGTCCAGGCGATCGGCGGCATCATGGGCGGCGAGGTCTCGGGCTGCACCGAGACGACGAAAAACGTCTTCCTAGAGGTGGCGCTCTTCGACACCCTTCGCACGGCGATGACCGGCCGCAAGCTCGGGATCGAATCCGATGCGCGCTATCGCTTCGAGCGCGGGGTCGATCCCGAATCGGCGCTGTGGGGTGCCGAGGCCGCGACCCGGCTGATCCTGGAGCTTTGCGGCGGCGAAGCCAGTGGTCTTTCCATCGCCGGCGAGATGCCGACTCATGCCCGTCCGGTCAGCCTTCGGCCGGCGCGGCTGAAGAGTTTCGGCGGGATCGACATTGCCTCCGACCGGTCGGTCGAGATTCTCGATCGGCTGGGTTTCGCGCCGAAACTCGACGGCGATCGGATCGAGGCCACCACGCCGTCCTGGCGCGCCGATGTGGAGGGCGAACATTGCCTTGTCGAGGAAGTGTTGCGGGTCCACGATTTCGATGAAATCCCGGTCGTGCCGATGGAACGCGAAAGTTCCCTGCCAACTCCGTCGATCGACGCCGGCCAGCGCCGGGTCGCCTTCGCCAAGCGCACGCTTGCGGGGCGCGGCATGATGGAAGCCGTGACCTGGTCCTTCATGGCCGCCTTGGAAGCCGACCTATTCGGCGGGGTCGAGGCCAGCAGCCGCCTCGCCAATCCGATCAGCGCCGACCTCGATGTCATGCGACCGTCGATTCTGCCGAACCTGCTGGCGGCGGCAAAGCGGAACGCGGATCGCGGCTATCCCGATATTGGTCTTTTCGAAGTGGGTCCCAGCTATCGCGACGATACGCCGGAGGGCCAGGACATGGTCGCCGCCGGCCTTCGCCACGGCCAGACCGGGCCCCGCCATTGGCGGACCGACGGCGCCGCCGTCACGGTTTTCGATGCGAAGGCGGACGCGCTCGCGGTCCTTCGCGCGGTGGGGACGCCGACCGACAACCTGCAGATCACCACCGACGCTCCCGACTGGTATCATCCGGGGCGCGCCGGAACCTTCCGTCTCGGCAAGACCGTCCTCGCCTGGTTCGGCGAGATTCATCCCCGCATCCTCCGCCGGTTGGACGACCGGGGCCCCGTGTCCGGGTTCGAGATATTTCTCGACCATGTGCCGACATCGAAGCGGAAAGACGGCAAGGCGCGTCCCCTGCTGCAGACATCGTCCTTCCAGCCGGTCAATCGGGACTTCGCGTTCCTGGTCGATGCCGCCACACCGGCGGATCAGATCATGCGCGCGGCGCGGAACGCCGATCGAGCCCTCGTCAGCGAGGCGGGGATTTTCGACGTTTATACCGGTGACGAACTCGGGGCCGACATGAAGTCGGTCGCTATCTGGGTCACCCTGCAACCGGTTGAAAACACCCTCACCGACGATGAAATCGACGCCGTCGCCGCCAAGATCGTGGCCAATGTCGAAAAACAGACGGGCGGGCGGTTACGGGGATAAGACGTAGCGGGGCGGGCCTTGAAAGACCCGGAAAACTAAGGTCGCAGTTGACAGCTCCGGATAAACCCGTCATTTTCCACCCCATCATTTCGTGGGTGGAACAAGCCGGTTACTACCAGATGTTGATGGAACAGGAACAAACCCCGCAACTCGACGAGGGCGGGGCCGGAAAAAAACGCGAGAACGTTAACCGCAAGCGCTCCTATGCGGTGCCTTGCGGATCGGCCTTCCGCGACGCCGTGACGGCGCTCGCCGCGTCCCGGCAGGTCAATGTCGGCGACTTGACCCGCTCGGTCCTGTTGCTGCTCCCGGCGGAGACCATCGCCAGGTTTCCGGACCCGGGCGAACCCACCCCCGACGACCGCGAAACCGTCGTTTTGAAATCGGGGCCGAGTGCGAGCAAACCCTGGCGGCGGAAGCCGCGGCTCCAGGTCCGGCTGCCCGCTGGCTTCGCGACCGAGGATATCCGGCGTGCCCTGGCACTCGCGTTGGCGATGGCGAGCGGCGATGTGGCACTGACATTGGAGGTCGGCGACGAACCTCGCGCGAAAGACCGCCTCGCCGTCGCCGAGCGCGAGATCGATCGCCTGAACGGCGCCGTCATGGCGCTCACCTTCGAGCCGCTGAAGGGCGGGGTCGGAAGCCGGGCCGATGCGCTGTTCGTGCTCGGGTTTCCGCCGGGATCCCGGCCCGATCAGGTGACTATCCGATCGCGTTTCCGCATGTTGGCGACGGTCCATCACCCGGACAGCGGCTTCGGCAGTCACGACCGGATGACGCAGCTGAACGAGGCCTTCGCCATTCTGAAGCGTTAGAAGCCGGCCCATAGACACTAAATTCGCCCAAAGACATTAAATTCAACAAGAGAAACCAGCTCGGCGCGCGGCGTCGACCAAGGGGAGAATTGATTATGGAAGTACGTTTGGACGGGCGCACCGCGTTGATCACCGGCGGCAGCCTCGGCCTCGGCCGGGCAATGGCGTCGAAGTTCGCGGAATCCGGTGCCAATGTGGCGATCGTTGCGCGGCGACAGGAACATCTCGACGATGCCAAGGCGGAAATCGAAGGCCTCGCGTCGACCAAGATCGGCGCCTATAGCTGCGACGTGATGGAGGCGGATCAGATCAACGCCACTTTCGCCGCCGCCGAGGCCGATCTTGGCCCGGTCGATATCCTGGTCAACAATGCGGGCACGTCGAAGCGGGCACCGTTCCTCGATATTTCAGTCGACGACTGGCGCCATGATCTGGAACTGAAATTCTTCTCCGCGGTTCGGCTCTCGCAGCTTGCTATCCTGGGCATGAAGGAACGCGGTTGAGGCCGGATTATCAACGTCCTCAACACCGGCGCCAAAGCGCCGCCCGCCGAGGGCGGCCCGACCGCCATCTCGCGCGCCGCCGGCATGGCGCTGACGAAGTCGCTTTCAGCAGAGCTGGCGCCCTACAACGTGCTCGTCAACAGCCTCCATGTCGGGCGCATCGACAGCAACCAATGGGTCGTGCGGCACGCAAACTCCGGCGACAATAAGAGCTATGAAGAGTTCCTTTCCGACGCGGGCAAAGCGCTGCCGATGGGCCGTCTCGGCACGGCCGACGAATTCGCGGGGATCGCCTGCCTCCTGGCCTCAAATGTCGGTGGTTACATCACTGGCACCGCAATTAACGTCGACGGCGGCCTTTGCCCGGTGGTGTAGCGGGACCTATCGCCGTCCCTCGCGGAAACCGCGGGCCAGCAGCAGAACGCCGCAACCGACGACGGCGGCGGTGAGGAGCCAGCTGCCGGTATAGCCGCCGGTCGCGTCCACCAGCGCACCGAAGATCGGCGGCCCGATGATGGCACCGCTATGCGTGCCGATCATGTTGTAGCCGACGGCGGAGCCGGCGAGACGGGGCTCCACCGCCTCGACCGATATGGTCTGCATCAAGCCGGCATAGGAGGCGATGGTGATGCCGAGCCCGACCGCGAGCAGGAGCACGAGATAGGTCCCCCAGCCGGGCGAGACGAAGACCATGGCGGCCAGTAGCAGGGCCGAAACCGCGCCGATGCCGACGACAAGCCGCTTCCGCCGGCCGCCCAAAACGGTATCGCTCACCACGCCCCAGCCGAAGCGCGAGATCGCACTCGTCGCCTGTGTGACGCCGAGACAGAGGCCGGCAAATTCCTGGCTGCCGCGGGCGGCCGAGGTGACGAACAGGGTCAGGAAGGCAAAGAAATTGTTCTGTCCGAAATTATAGAGAAAATTCGCGAGAACGAAGCGGCCGTAATTCAGGTCCCGGAAGACATCCCGAAACCCACTGAAGAAGCCGGGCCGCCGCTCCGACGGGCCGCTTCGCCGCTCGATGAGAGCGAGACAGCAGAGCCCGAAGACGACGGTCGTCGCCAAGGCGCCGTTGCCGGCCGCGAGTACGCCGCCGATCGGAACGCCTGTTTGTTTGGCGCCCATCGCGGTGGCGCGACGGCGCTGGGGAAACCATTCGAGTACGCCCTTCGCCGTCGAGGGATTGGTGAAGCAATAGCCGCAACCCATGAAATACATGCCGAGCATCGAGATCGGCAGGGTCTCGGCGATCGCAAGCAGCGTGGAACCGCAGGCGATCCCGGCCATGGCGCCGACTAGCGTACGACCGATCCCGACGCGATCAACGGTAATCCCGGCCGGCACCGAACCCGTCGCCTGGCCAAGGGAATAGGCCGTCGCGAGCAGGCCGAACTCGGCCACGTTGAGGCCGAGGGCGGGCTGGATGACCGGCGCCATCGCTAGGACGGAGACGACGTTTATGGTACCGACCACATGGACGCCCATCAGAAAGGCAATGCGCCGGCGCCATGGTCCTTCCAGACCGCCGCCTTCCGATGCCGCGCCGGCCGTCACACCGGGTCTATTTTCGGAATCAATATCCGGATTCCTCGATATCGAGGAGCGGGAAGGCGCTCAACACATGTGGCGGCACGACCGGATCGGCGGGGGCCAGATAACTCCGGTCGAGTTCCTTCAGACTGTTCACGCCGAGGAGGCCGAGAGCGATCCGCACCTCGTCCTCGAGAAGCTCGAGCATGCGCACGACACCCGCCTGACCGGCTGCCGCCAGACCGAAGCCGAGCATCCGGCCCATACCGACCATGTCGGCGCCAAGGGCGATCGCCTTTACCACATCGGTGCCTCGGCAGATGCCGCCATCGACGACGATAATGGCCTTGCCGTCGACCGCGTCGACGATCTCGGGCAGCACGCCGACCGATCCCAGCCCCTGGTCCAACTGCCGGCCGCCATGGTTGGAGACATAGACCCCCTCGACGCCGAGTTCGACGCAGCGAAGCGCATCCCCCGGCACGGCGATCCCCTTGATGAAGAGTGGAATATCGTGTTTCGCCTTGAAACGTTCGACACATTTCCAATCGAAGGTCGCCTGGAACTGCCAATTGGCGCTGTTGCGCCGGGCCCAGGCCTTCTCGAAGCGTTTGGCGATGTCGCGCTCGCGCCGGCTGTAGTGGGCGACGTCGACGGTGATCGCGAAAGCGTCGTAACCGCAATCGATCGCCCGGGTCGCCACGTCATCGACCCAGTCGTCGTCGCCGCGGACATAGAGCTGAAAGATCTTCATGTTCTTGCCGGCCGCCGCGACGGCTTCCAAGCCGGGCTCGCTGACCGAGCTCAGCATATGGCAACAGCCGAATTCCTCCGCCGCCTTGGTCGCGGTGGCCCCGCCGCCCGCCTCGAAGGATTGGAGCGACCCGATCGGCGACAGAATGACCGGGAGACGCAGCTTTCGACCCAATAGCTCGGTGCCGCAATCGACATCCACCACGTTGTTCAGCACCCGGGGGCGGAGACCCCAGGAGTCGAGCGCCAGACGGTTCCGCTTGACCGTGGCCTCGCTTTCGGCGCCGCCGATCAGATAATCCCAAAGATTGTGGGACAGGTTCATCCGCGCGGCGCGAACGATCTCGTGGAGGGTTTGAAAATCGCGGATCGGCTCGTTTTGCATGCGCTTACTCTGTTTTTGAGGGGATTGGGGAGGGACGGCTTCCATTCACATAGGCCGCCGCGGCACCCAGACGATAATCGTGCCGGAGAGAAGATCAATAGGGCGTGTCGCCCTCGATCAGGACGCGATGCATGATCCGTCGTTCGCGCTGATCGAACTCGGGATCGGCCCGGTGCATGGTGCAGCGATTGTCCCACATCACCAGATCCCCCGGCCGCCAGTCGTGGTGATATTGGAATTCGGGCCGGAAGGCGAATTCATAGAGCTCGTCCAGGATCTCGTCGCTCGCGGCGGCATCCTGGCCCTCGATATGGTCAATCCGGTTGGGATTGATGAAAAGCGCCTTCCGGCCGCTTTCGGGATGGGTCCGGATAAGGGGATGAACGACGTCCGGTGTCTCCGACCTCTCCGCCTCCGTCCGTTCCGCGACCCGCGACTTGCCTCGGCGGCTGCGATAGACATGCACGGCCCGCATACCTTCGATTCGGCGGCGCATCTCGTCGGGCATGGCGTCCAATACCGCGAAGCAGTTGATGAACTGGGTATCGCCGCCCCGGCTCGGCAGCTCGCGCGCGTGAAGCATGGTGATCTTCGCCGGCTCCGCGAGATAGGAATCATCGGTATGCCAGTAGATCGCGCCCACATAGGGCTTGCCGTCGCCCCCCTTCTCGTCCGGCTTGTGGTTCGAGATGATCGAGACATCGTCGGCCGCATCGTGACGGCGCTGGCGCAGCAGCTGCTTCTTGGTTTGGCCGAAGCGGTTCGCGGCGCGGCTGAATGCCGGCGGTTCCAAATCCTGTCCGCGGACACAAAGCACCAAATGATCGAGCAAGGCACGGTTAACCGCCTCGAGGTCGGGCCCATCCAAAGATCCCGAGAGATCGAGACCGGTAACCTCGGCCCCGCACGCCGCGTCGAGTGGATTGATGGTCACCGTCATTCGTGCCTCCCTGGCCTTGATGGCGATAAATAATGTATCACCAGAGGAGCAAGAGGCCACGGTGATGACCAACGCGCTGCATCAGATGACGATGAGCTACTCGCCGGTCGAGGACCGGTTGCTGCTTCGCGTCAGCACGACCGACCATGCCGAGCACCGCGTCTGGTTGACCCGGCGCTTCGTGCAGGCCTTGTGGCCGGCCCTGATCAAGGGTGTGGAGAAGCAGGCCCTGCCGCCCCAGGCGGCGACCATGGATTCGCCCAAGGCGAAGACGGCTGCGGTCGCGATGCAGCATCACGAAGCCCTGCAAAAAGCCGACATGTCGAAAATGCATGACGAGGAAAAAGTCAACAAACCGTCGACCGAACAGCCGATGCTGGCGACCGGTGGCCAATGCATTCCCTTGAAGGAGGGCGGCGCCCAGCTCACCCTCAAGATGCAGCAGGGCCTGCAGGTCGGGCTGCATTTGAACCAGCGTTTTCTGCATGCCTTCTGCCATCAGATCCAGGCCTTGACCCTGAAGGCGGAATGGGGCCTGCAATTCACCGTCGGCGACCCCAATGTCGTCGCCGCGGAGGACGATCACGCGGTCCATTGAGTTCCCATATCACGGCGATTGCGTCACCGGCCGCGCATCCCTATGTTCCTGACCAAATCCAGTATTAATCGGGCTCCCGATGACCGACGCCGCCCTCATCCGCAACTTCTCCATCATCGCCCATATCGACCATGGGAAATCCACCCTGGCCGACCGGCTGATCGAATTCTGCGGTGGGCTGGAGGTGCGGGAGATGACCGAACAGGTCCTCGATTCGATGGAGCTCGAGCGCGAGCGCGGCATCACCATCAAGGCGCAAACGGTGCGACTGAATTACACCGCGCGCGACGGCCAAACCTATGTCCTGAACCTGATGGACACGCCGGGCCATGTCGATTTCTCCTACGAGGTCAGCCGCAGCCTCTCGGCCTGCGAGGGCTCGCTGCTTTTGGTCGACGCCTCCCAGGGCGTCGAGGCGCAGACCTTGGCCAACGCCTATCTCGCGATCGACGCCGACCACGAGGTCATCCCGGTTCTGAACAAGATCGACCTGCCGTCGGCCGAACCGGACCGTATCCGTGCCCAGGTCGAGGAGGTGATCGGCCTCGACGCGGCCGACGCGATCGAAATCTCCGCCAAGACCGGCCAGGGCATCGAGGACGTGCTGGAAGCCCTGGTCGAGCGCTTGCCGCCGCCGGCGGAGGGCGACGGGCAAGCCCCACTCAAGACCCTGCTGGTCGATTCCTGGTACGACGCCTATCTCGGCGTGGTGGCGCTGGTCCGGGTGCTGGAGGGTCGCCTCGCCAAGGGCATGCGGATTCGGATGATGGCGACCGGCGCCGTTCACGGCGTCGACCGGGTCGGCACCTTCACGCCGAAACAGGTGGAGACCGACGAACTCGGGCCCGGCGAGATCGGCTTCATTACGGCCAGCATAAAATCGGTGGCGGATTGCCAGGTCGGCGACACCTTGACCGACGACCGCCGGCCGGCCGCGACGGCGCTGCCGGGGTTCCGACCGACGGTTCCGGTGGTGTTCTGCGGGTTGTTCCCGGTCGACACCAACGATTACGAGGATTTGCGCGAGAGCCTGGCCAAGCTGGCCCTGAACGACGCCAGCCTTCACTACGAGGCCGAAACCTCGGCAGCGCTCGGCTTCGGCTATCGCTGCGGCTGTCTCGGGCTGCTGCATCTGGAGATCGTCCAGGAGCGTCTGACCCGCGAGTTCGATCTCGATCTGATCACCACGGCGCCATCGGTGGTCTATCGCATCCACATGAACGACGGCACGGTCAATGATCTGCACAATCCGGCCGACTATCCCGACCCGGTGTCGATCGCCCATGTCGAGGAGCCCTGGATCAAGGCGACGATCCTGGTGCCGGACGAATATCTGGGGGCGATCCTCTCGCTCTGTACCGAACGCCGGGGCGAACAGCTCGACCTCACCTATGTCGGCAGCCGGGCCATGGCTGTCTATCGCCTGCCGCTCAACGAGGTGGTGTTCGACTTTTACGACCGTCTGAAGTCGATCTCGCGGGGCTACGCCAGTTTCGATTACGAGCTCGACGGCTATCTCGAAGGTGATCTGGCCAAGGTCGCGATCCTGGTCAACGGCGAGGCGGTCGACGCCCTCTCGATGATCGTCCATCGGAGCCAGGCGGAGCCCCGCGGCCGTCAGGTCTGCCAGCGCTTGAAGGACCTAATCCCGCGCCAGCTCTTCAAGGTGCCGATCCAGGCGGCGATCGGCGGCAAGGTCATCGCCCGCGAGACGATCGGCGCCATGCGCAAGGACGTGACCGCGAAATGCTACGGCGGCGACGTTACGCGCAAGAAAAAGCTTCTGGAGAAGCAGAAGAAGGGCAAGAAGAAGATGCGCCAGTTCGGCAAGGTGGAGATTCCGCAATCCGCCTTCATCGACGCCCTGAAGATGGAAGACGCCTAGGAGGGACAAGACGGCGGGCAAGCAAGGAGAGGCGGTCATGGCGTTCCACGACCTGTTGGGCAATGCCGGCGTCGCCGTCATCGTCGTTTTTTATTTTCTGCTGCAGATCGACCGGATGGATGCGCGAAAGCCGCTATTCTCGATCGGCAACGCCGTCGGCGCCGCCTTCATCCTGGTCTCGCTCGCCGAGGACTTCAATCTGTCGGCGGTGCTGATGGAAGGGTTCTGGCTCGCGATCAGCCTCTATGGCCTGGCGCGGGCACTTTGGTTCCGGCCGGCGGCGCGTTAGACGGCGCCGCCCCGCCGCAGCCCCTCGCAAAGGGCCGCGTAGTCGGGCTCGGTGTCGGGGTCGAGCACGCCGTGGCGGATCAGGAAATCGATCACCACGAGATTGCAGTTGAACTTGAAGTCGAAGCCGTCGCGAACCCGTCGGGACACGTCCTCGATCGGCCACAGCATGAATTCCTCGACCTCGCCGTCGGCCGGCCTCGGCGTGAAGTCCTCGGGCAGTTCCAAGTCGTAGCAATACATCTGATCGGGTTTCAGCCCCTCCACGGTCTGGTGGTCATAGGAGATCAGGCCGACGGCGCGGGCACCCTTTGCGAGCGCCTCGGGAATCGCCGCCTCCTCGGCGCATTCCTTGATCAGGTTCTCCATCAGTCCGAGGCCGAGCGGCTGGCCGCCGGCGACCATATTGTCGAGCATGCTGGGATAGGTCTGTTTCCCGCCGGCCCGACGCGCGACCCAAAGATGAAGTCCCGAATCGCGTCTGACGAAGCCGTTCATATGAACCCCCCAGGCTCGGATCCCGAGAAGCGCGCAGGCCGCCCGCTCAATACGCAGCAACGGCGGCCGGCGGCGATCCGGCGTCACCGGATACATCTCGTCCCGCCAGCCGGGGACGTGTCCCGCCGCGGCAAGGGCGCGAAGAGCCTTGTCGACTGCCGCGGACCGGGCATCGAAATCATCTAGTCCCGAGGCCAACCGTAAACGGTCGCGGGTTACCCGGAAGACGGCCGGAAACTCCGTGAGCCGATCCGCTACCTCATGGCGAACCCAACCCACCCGCGTCCCTTCGATCTCCAGCGGACGGAAGGCCGAAGGGTCGAAATTGTTGCAGGACCGAATATGGTCGAAAAAACTCATCAGGGCGGCATCATTAGTGTCCAAGCGCCCGGAGAACAAGCCATCACGGCGCGCGCAAACAAAAGCGCCGGAGGGACGTCCCGCCTCCGGCGCGTCAAGTCTTCGGTCGGGCGACCGGTTAAGCCGCCGGCGCGATTAGATCGAGGGCGTAGGCAAGATAGCCGAGCACGACAATCACACCCATGATTCCGACCGTCCAATACAGACTTTGTTTCTGATCATTGGTCATTGTCCGTCTCCTTATCGTCGCATCGTTCCGGCCGCGCGGCCGATGGCTTGGAGACGTCTCCACAATGGCGGAAGCGCGTTAACACTCCGCCGATGTTTGCAAGTATAACATATTCCAGCGATTTTTTCGAGATTCCGCGCGTGGGTGCCAAAGTCGATTCAAGGCGCCGGCTAGGCCAAGGAGACGCTTGACCAAGCCAGAACGGCGGTGCAGTGTGCGGTTAGGTTCAAAGACCCGCCGCGACGAGGTGGATCATGTCTAATCTCTGGATTTATTGGCGCCGGCCCAGCTGCATCGTCCGCTATCGTCATGGCGGTGAATCGGCGCTCTTTCCGCTGCTGAAACAACCGACCGTGGAAAGTCAGAGACTGGCCCGAACGGCCGCGATAAACCCCGCCCTCGCCGCCGAAACCTCGGCCCAACGGGCCGACAACGTGCTCGATTTCTCGTCCGCCCAGCGCCGGTCCGAGCGCGGCCCGCACAACCGCGCGCCCCGGACCAAGGGCAAACCGACACGGCGGGACTGAGCGCCCGCCCGCGCGGGCCCCACGCGCCATGCCCGGGTATCTGATTCCCATATTCATCCTGGCTTTGCTGGCGACGCTCGCCGTGTTGCTGGTCGGCGTCTTCTCGATGGCGCGGGGCGGCGACTTCAACAAGCGCTACGGCAACAAGCTGATGCGCGCCCGGGTGCTGCTTCAAGGCGCCGCCCTGGTACTGTTGCTGATCGTCATGGTGCTGGCGGGCGGGGATTGATGGTTCGTTTGACGAAAATATACACAAGGGGCGGCGACGGGGGCGAGACTTCGCTCGGCGACGGCCGCCGTGTCGCCAAGACGGACATCCGGGTCGCCGCCTTCGGAACGGTCGACGAGGCCAATGCCGCGATCGGCCTTGCCCGTATGGAACTCATCCGAAACCGGGCCGCCAAGATCAAGGCCATCGAGTGGGGCGGCGAGCGGTCGCTGTCGCGGATCCAAAACGACCTTTTTGATCTGGGCGCCGATCTCTGCACGCCTGAGGAAGGGTCCAAGGGCGAGGGCGCTCTCCGCATAAACGCCGATCAAGTCACGTGGCTGGAGGCCGAAATCGACCGCCTCAACGAGGAACTGGAACCCTTGGCGAGTTTCATCCTGCCGGGCGGCGCCCCGGTTGCGGCCACGCTTCACCTGGCGCGGACGGTGACGCGCCGCGCCGAACGCCTGGTGATCGAACTCGCGGCCCGCGAACGGGTCAATCCAGAGGCGCTCAAGTATCTAAACCGACTGTCGGACGTTCTATTCGTTATGGCCCGGACCGCCAATGGCGGTGGCAAGAAGGACGTGCTCTGGGTGCCGGGCGGCAGCCGTTAAGACGCGCCCGCCGTGCTCGCCGAACTCTTCCACTGGCTCGCGACCCCTTGCCCGCCGGTAGCCCGCAAATTGGGCTACCGCCGAGAGGCCATCGCGACCTGGCGGCGCTACCGGCGGCGCGAACAAGCCTGGCAACCGCATCTCAAGGCGACGCACGATATCATCCGGCGAGCCATCGCGATTCCGGATAGGCACCGGGCCGCGATCGTCCTCGGCTCGGGCGCGCTGCTTGATATCCCGCTGGATGATCTCGCCACCGCCTTCGAGCGGGTCGAATTGCTTGATCTCGTGCATCCGCGGCCGGCGCGGCGGACCGCGCGCGAATTCGACAACGTGGAGATCCGAACGGCGGACCTCGCCGGCATCACGGAGAAGCTCGCCACTTCGCCGCCGACGGAAATCCCAGTTCCCGCGCGGGAGGATCTTCCCGCGATCGCGGCCGATGCCGACCTTGTCGTCTCGGCCAATCTTCTGGCCCAGCTGCCGGTGCTGCCGCGGGCCTATCTCGCGGCGCGACACGCGCATTCGAAGACGGTGCTCGATAAATTCGCGGCCGAGCTCGTCCGCATGCATCTCGACTGGCTGTTCGGCCTCGATGCCGTCGTCTGCCTGGTCACCGAGACTCATCGCTTCTATCGCGATTCCGGCGGGGAAGAGGTCGGCGAATGGGACGCCCTTTTCGGTGGAAATCCCGGTCTCGCGGGGACGGGTTGGACATGGCCGATCGGCGCCATGGGCGAGAGCGCGCCGGGGCTTGCGGCATGCAACCACGTGGTCGGTATTCCGGACCTCCGCACGATGCGGCGGAACGCCGCTCCAAATGCCGATTGACGAGGCGACGAGCGGACCTACGTTGCAGTTGCGAACAGGGTGCGACTCGGCGTGGCACCTTGCTTGACAGTGTATGGGCGCATCCCTAAAGAAGTGCGTCCCAATCGAGCCCATAAGGAAACCTAGACGATGAAGGTCCTCGTCCCCGTAAAGCGCGTGATCGACTACAACGTCAAGATCCGCGTCAAAGCGGATCAAACCGGCGTCGAGACCGCCAATGTGAAAATGTCGATGAACCCCTTCGACGAGATTGCCGTCGAGGAAGCGCTGCGCCTCAAGGAAGGTGGCGCGGCCGAGGAGATCATCGCCGTCTCGATCGGCCCACAGCAATGTCAGGAGACCATCCGCACGGCGCTCGCCATGGGCGCGGATCGGGGCATTCTGATCCAGACCGACGACGAAGTGCAGCCGCTGGCGGTCGCCAAGCTGCTGAAAGCGGTCGTCGACAAGGAGAGCCCTGATCTGGTGATCCTCGGCAAGCAGGCGATCGACGACGACAGCAACCAGACCGGCCAGATGCTGGCGGCGTTGCTCGGCTGGAGTCAGGCGACCTTCGCCTCGAAGATCGAGTTGGAGAACGGCTCCGCCACGGTCACCCGCGAGGTCGACGGCGGATTGGAGACGATCAAGGTCGCGATGCCGACGATCGTCACCACGGATCTCCGTCTCAACGAACCGCGCTATGCCTCGCTGCCGAACATCATGAAGGCGAAGAAGAAGCCGATCGACCAAATGGCGCCCGCCGACCTCGGCGTCGACATAGCACCTCGGCTGACCACGCTGAAGGTGGAAGAGCCGCCGCAGCGCGAAGCCGGTGTGATGGTCGAGGACGTCGCCGAATTGGTCGACAAGCTGAAAAACGACGCGAAGGTAATCTGAACATGAGTATCCTTGTCATCGCCGAACATGAAGAATCGGCCATCAAAGGCGCGACCCTGAACACGGTGGCGGCCGCCGTCGCGATCGGCGGCGAAGTTCACCTGCTGGTCGCCGGCGAGAATTGCGCCGGCGCCGGCGAGGCCGGGGCCAAGGTCGACGGCGTCGCGAAGGTACTGGTCGCCGATTCGGCCGAATACGCCCACGGCTTGGCCGAAAACCTGGCCCCGCTAGTGGTGGCGCTGGCGGAAAATTACGAACACGTGCTGGCCAGTGCCACGACCTTCTCGAAGAACTTGATGCCTCGGGTCGCGGCCCTCCTCGACGTGCAGCAGATCTCGGAGATCAGCGGCGTCGTCTCGAGTGATACTTTCGAGCGGCCGGTCTATGCCGGCAACGCTATTGCGACGGTGCAATCGACGGACGCAACGAAGGTCATCACGGTCCGCGGCACCGCCTTCGATCCGGTCGCCGCCGAGGGCGGCTCGGCCGCGATCGAACCGGCCAGTGCGACCGGCGAGGCCAGCCTCAGCAGTTATATCGGTTCCGAGCTCAGCAAGTCCGAGCGACCGGAATTGACAGCCGCCCGAGTGATTATTTCGGGTGGCCGGGGCATGCAGTCCGGCGACAATTTCGACATGCTGGAGCGCGTGGCCGATCTTCTTGGCGCGGCCGTCGGCGCCTCACGCGCCGCCGTCGATGCGGGCTTCGTTCCGAATGACTACCAGGTCGGCCAGACCGGCAAGATCGTGGCGCCGGAACTTTATATCGCCGTCGGCATTTCGGGGGCCATTCAGCACCTCGCCGGCATGAAGGACAGCAAGGTGATCGTCGCCATCAACAAGGACGAGGAAGCGCCGATCTTCCAGGTCGCCGATTTCGGCCTCGTGGCCGACCTCTTCCAGGCGGTTCCCGAGTTGGAGCAAGCACTCGACGAGTAGATCCCGCCGCGGCGGGGTGAAGGACGAGTCGACATGATCGATACCATCGGCATTATCGGCGCAGGTCAAATGGGCAATGGTATCGCCCATGTGGCCGCGCTCGCGGGTTATGACGTGAAACTTCTCGATCTCGACCAGGAACGGCTCGACGAGGCCCTGGCGGTGATCGAGAGGAACCTGGACCGTCAAGCCCGACGGGACGTCATCACGGAAACCAACAAGGACGCGGCCCTCGAACGGATCGAAACGACCCTGGATTACGCCTCTTTCGCCGATTGCGATATCATCATCGAGGCGGCCAGCGAGGACGAGGAGCTGAAGCGGGAAATCTTCAAGTCCTTGATACCGCATCTTGCCGGCGAGGCGATCCTCGCCACCAACTCCTCATCGATCTCGATTACCCGGCTGGCCACCACGACGGACCGCCCGGAGCGGTTCATCGGCATGCATTTCATGAACCCGGTACCGATGATGAACCTGGTGGAATTGATCCGCGGCTTGGCGACGAGCGACGAAACCTTCCAGGAAGTGAAGGCATTGGCGCAAAAGCTCGGCAAGACCGTCGCCGTCGCCGAGGACTTTCCCGCCTTCATCGTCAACCGGCTCTTGATGCCGATGATCAACGAGGCGGTCTATACGCTCTACGAAGGTGTCGGCAACGTGGCCGCGATCGACAATGCGATGCGTCTTGGGGCCAACCATCCGATGGGTCCCCTCGAACTCGCCGATTTCATCGGGCTCGATACCTGCCTCTCGATCATGCAGGTGCTCTATGACGGCCTCGCCGACAGCAAGTACCGGCCCTGCCCGCTGCTGGTAAAATATGTCGAGGCCGGCTGGCTCGGCCAAAAATCGGGGCGCGGGTTCTACGATTATTCGGGCAAGGAACCGGTCCCGACACGCTGATCGCCTCAGCGATCGATATAGTAGCGGATCAGGGCCTCGACCTCGGGCGTGTCCCATTCGGCAACGCCCTCGAGGCGGCCCTTGAGACGGCCGTCATGACCGACAACGATACTGGTCGGCAGGCGTCTGACGCCGAGACCGCGCATCAGGGTCATTCGCCGATCGAGATAAAGAGACAAATGGGCAATCTTCAATTTCTTGAGGAACGGGCGCGCGGCATCGACGCCGCCGCGATCGACATTGATCGCCAGCACGGTGAACTCGTCGCCGCCGAGCTTCCCTTGTAGCCGGTCGAGAGCCGGCATCTCGCGAATGCAGGGCTCGCACCAGCTGGCCCAGAAATTGACCAGAACGACGCGGCCAAGGAATCGATCGAGACGAAGCTCCCGGCCGTCGGCATCAAGGAAGGTCGTTTCCGGCGCTGGCGGGGATGCGTCGTTGACGGTAAATTGCGCCATCCAGCCGGTCAGTGGCGGTCCCTCGTCGGCCTCGTGAAAGATGGTGACGAGCAGGGGGACGGCGGCGAACAGCAGGACGATTGCGAGAATCAGGATACGGCGTTTGGTCATTTTGTAATTATTCGCATACGGCAAACAGTTATGAGCACGAACACCATGTGGGGCGGACGCTTTGCCGCCGGGCCGGCGGAAATCATGGAGCGCATCAACGCCTCCATCGACTTCGACCGGCGGTTTTACGCCCAGGACATCGCAGGTTCCAAGGCGCATTGCCGCATGCTGGTCGAACAAAATATCATTCCGGCCGCGGACGGCGACGCCATCCTGGCCGGACTCGACGCCATTCTCAAGGATATTGAGGCCGGAAACTTCACCTTCGAGCGGGCGCTCGAGGATATCCACATGAATGTCGAGGCAGCCCTTGCCGAACGCATCGGTGATGCGGCGGGACGGCTGCATACGGCGCGGAGCCGCAACGACCAAGTGGCAACGGATTTCCGGCTTTGGGTGCGGGATTCGATCGACGCACTGACAAAGATGCTGACCGACCTGCAGCGCGCCTTGATCGAGAAGGCGGAAGCGCATGCCGACACCATCATGCCCGGCCTGACCCATTTGCAGCCGGCTCAGCCCGTTACCTTCGGGCATCACCTGCTCGCCTATGTCGAGATGATCGGTCGCGATCGGGGCCGCCTCGCGGATTGCCGGCGGCGGCTCAACGAATCGCCGCTCGGTGCCGGGGCGCTCGCCGGAACCGCATTTCCGATCGATCGGGAGGCGACCGCTCGGTCGCTCGAATTCGACCGGCCGATGGCGAATTCGCTGGACGCCGTCTCGGCGCGGGATTTCGGGCTCGAATTTCTTGCCGCCGCCGCCATCGCCGCGACCCATCTCTCGCGCCTTGCCGAGGAAATCGTGCTTTGGGCGGCGCCGCAATTCGGATTCGTCCGCTTGTCGGATGCGTTCTCCACCGGCTCCTCGATGATGCCGCAAAAGCGCAATCCCGACGCGGCCGAGCTCGTTCGCGCCAAGCCGGGCCGCATTCTGGGCGCTTTTACCGCCCTCGCCGTGGTGATGAAGGGATTGCCGCTGGCCTACGGCAAGGACATGCAGGAAGACAAGGAGCCGACCTTCGACGCGACCGACAGTCTGGGCCTGGCGGTGGCGGCGATGGCCGGCATGATCGCCGATATGGAGCCGGTACCGGGCGCCATGCGCGCCGCGTTGGAGAGCGGTCATCCGACCGCGACCGACCTCGCCGATTGGCTGGTCCGCGAACTCGGCCTGCCGTTCCGGGCGGCGCACCACGCGACCGGCGAAATCGTCGCGCTCGCCGAGGACCGGGGATGTCAACTCGCCGAGTTGCCGATCGAGACGATGCAAGGGATCGAGCCCGGCATCACCGACCAGATTTATACCGTCCTTTCCGTCGAGGCCTCGGCGGAAAGCCGCACGAGCCTTGGCGGCACCGCGCCCGATCGCGTGCGGGCGGCCGCCCGCGAGGCAAGGGAGCGCTTCCTGTGATTAGAATGATGATTGCGTTGTTGGTCGCCGCCTTTCTCGCCGGGCCGCTTACGGCTTGTGGCAAGAAGGGCGACCCCCAATCGCCCGGTAAGGACCAGTATCCGCTGAAGTATCCGAAAGCGCGATGACCGGATTTCAGTACAGGAACGGTGTGCTTCACGCGGAAGGGGTTTCGCTCGCCGATATCGCGGCGGAGGTGGGGACACCCTTCTATTGCTATTCCGAGGATGCGATTACCGACCGGTACAATGCCTATGTTTCGGCCTTCGCCGGCCAGGACGTCGACATCTGCTATGCGATGAAGGCGAACGACAACCTCGCTATCCTGAGTAACTTCGCCGCTTTGGGAGCCGGTGCGGATGTCGTCTCGGGCGGCGAATTGGAGCGCGCCCTCGCGGCCGGCATCGCGCCCTCGAAAATTATTTTCTCGGGCGTCGGAAAGACCCGCGAAGAGCTCACGCGCGCGATCGAAGCGGGTATCATGCAGGTCAACGTCGAATCCTTCCCGGAAATGGAAGCATTGAGCGAGCTTGCGGCCGCCGGTGGCGCCACCATGGAGATTGCCATTCGCGTCAACCCGAATGTCGACGCCGAGACCCACGACAAAATTTCGACCGGCCGGCGGCGGGACAAGTTCGGGATCGATATCGACCAGGCGCCCGAAGCCTATCGGTGGGCGGGCGAACTCCCCGGGCTGGATCCCGCCTCCGTCGCGGTCCATATCGGCTCGCAACTGACCTCGCTCGAGCCTTTTCGGGTGGCGTTCGGTCACGTCGCCGATCTGGTCCGCCGCTTGCGAGGGGAAGGCCACGATATCCGGCGGGTCGATCTCGGCGGCGGCTTGGGCATCGATTACGGCGAGGATACGCCGCCGACGGTGGACGCCTATGCCGCTGTGGTCAGGCAGACGGTCGGTTCGCTTGGCTGCCGTATCCTGCTCGAACCGGGACGCAACCTCGTCGGAAACGCCGGCGTTTTGGTCTCGAAAGTGATTTACAAGAAGGCCGGAGAGGCTGGCGATATCGCCATCGTCGATGCGGCGATGAACGATTTGATCCGGCCGGCCCTCTATGATGCATGGCACGGAATTCGATCGGTTCGCGAGCCGGACCCGACCACGGCCCAAGAATCGGTCGATGTCGTGGGGCCGATCTGCGAGACCGGCGACACCTTCGCACGGTCTCGTGACTTGCCTCCGCTGGCCTCCGGGGATTTACTTGTGTTTGATAGCGTCGGCGCCTATGGCGCAGTGATGGCTTCGGCCTATAATGCCCGGCCGCCGGCGCCGGAGGTTCTGGTTCGGGGCGACGTCTTCGCTGTGGTCCGCCGTCGGCAAAGTATCGCCGAATTGTTGGAGACCGAGCGTTTGGCGGACTGGCAGCGCGGCGCGAGCTAGAGAGAGGCGCGGAAAGAGGAGTACCAATGGGAGACCGGCTTCGTCAGTCCCTGTCCTGGTTCATCCTTTCATGGGAGCGGGCTTGGCGCGCGCTTTGGCCCACGGCGGCGCTCGGCTCGATCTTTTGCATTCTCGCTCTATTCGATCTGCAGGCACTGGTATCCGGCTGGCTGCATCTGACTGTTTTGACGGCGTTGAGCATCGCGGTCGTCGGTGCGCTCGTCCATGCGGTGCGAATTTTCCGGACGCCGGACCGGCGCGCGGCGCTGTATCGCCTGGAACGGGTAAACGCGCTCGACCACCGCCCCTTGGAGGCCCTCGAAGACGAGATCGCAGGTGGCGACAATCCGACCGGACGCACCCTTTGGCGGCTTCATCGGGACCGGATGCGGCGCCAAGTCCACGGCCTTAGAATCGGTTGGCCCCATCCGGGCTTGATCCGCCGGGATCCCTGGGCCCTGCGAATTGCCCTCGCGGTTATGTTGGTCGCCGCCCTGGTCGCGGCCGGAAGCGATGCGCCGGCCCGCCTCGAACGGGGCCTGAAACCGAAGCTCGCCTTTCTCCAACCGCCGCCGCCGCCGAAGCTGGATGCGTGGTTGACGCCGCCCGCCTATACCGGGTTCGCCCCGATTTTCCTGACCGGCCCCGACGCAAAGGTGCCGAAACTGATCGAAACGCCGGCCGGGAGCGTGCTCGCCATCAGGATCTCGGGCGGAGACGGCCGGCCGACGATTACCCGAAACGCGGAAACCTTCGCCGTCGAACGGCTCGACGCGGAAAGTTACAAGGCCGACCTCACCATTCGCACGAGCGAGACCGTCATCTTGCGGCAGGAAGAAACACCGCTCGCCAAGTGGACCCTTCGCGCCATCCCGGACGCGGTTCCCAAGATCGCCTTCGTCGCCCCGCCGGCGGAGGGCCGCCGGGCGGTCCTGCGGATCGATTTTCGCGCAACGGACGATTACGGCCTGGCGACCGCGCGAGCCGTCATCAAGCGTCCGAGGCGCGCGGGCGCGGCGGACAGCGAGACGGCGACGATAACCCTGGAGCTGCCCTTGCCGCGTCTTGGCGCCAAACGGGTCGCCGCTTCCAGTTTCCACAACCTGACCCCTCATCCCTGGGCCGGGTTGCCCGTCGACATTCATTTGCTGGCGGAGGATACGAGCGGCCGCACGGGGCGGAGCGGTATCCTCCGGATGAAGCTACCGGAACGCCATTTCGGTCATCCCGTGGCCCGCGCCATCATCATCGAGCGGCGGAAATTGATCGCAGCACCCGAGGACCGCGATCTGGTCGGCGCGGCGCTCCGCGACATCGCCTGGAACCAGGACGCCTATGACAATGACGTCGTCGTCTTCATGGCGCTGACGACGGCGGCGCGGCACCTCGGCGCGGCCGGGACGCCGGCCGATCACGCGAAGACGGCAAGATTACTTTGGGAAACGGCGCTTCGTGTCGAGGACGGCAAACTATCGATCGCCCGGCAATCCTTGCGGGCCGCCGAAAAAGCGCTCCAAAGGGCGCTGAAAAACGCCACCAATGACAGGGAACTCGCGAAGCTGCTCGATCAGCTGGAATCCGCGCTTAACAGCTATTTCGACGAGCTTGGAAAATTCATGGAGCCACTCGACGAGGACGAGACCAGTCCGATGTCGCCGAACCAGGACATCCTGGCGCTGACCCGACAGGACTTCAAGAAGATGATGGAGGAAATTCGTAAGCTGGTCCGAAGCGGATCACGCAGCGCGGCGAAGCGCCTCCTGTCGCGTTTGCGGAACTTGCTGGAAACGATGCGGTCCGGGCAATTCGCGCGCATGACCCAGCAAGGCCGCAAGGCGATGCGCGCCTTGGACGATCTGCAGGGGACCATCAAGGGCCAACGAAATCTCTTGGACCGAACGTTCCGTCGGTCTCAACGCGGTAAGAGCGGCAAGGGATCGGGAAAGAATCCCGCCATCGAAATGCCGGCGGAAGTGGATTTACAGGAAACGCTGCGGCGGAAGCTCGGCGACATCATGCGGCGGCTCGGCGAAATGACGAGAACGATCCCGCGCGCGCTCGGCCGCGGCGAACGGGCGATGCGACGATCGACGAAGGCGCTCCGCGGCGGACGGCCCGGCGACGCCGTGGCACCTCAGACCAGAGCCATCGACCAATTGCAGGAAGGTGCTCGCCAGGCGACGCGACGGCTAATGGAAGGAATCGGCCAGGGTCTGGCTCAGCGATCCGGCAATCCCAACAACCGCCCGGACCCGCTGGGCCGCTCGGCGGACGGTATCGGCGGTGTGAACACCACGGATGTCGGTATTCCGAGTGGGGACTCGCTGCGGCGGGCACGTGAAATTCGGGACGAACTGCGCCGACGAGCCGGTCAGCGAAGCCGCCCCATACCCGAACGCGAATACATCAACCGGTTGCTGAAACAGTTCTAGAGCACGTCCCGGACGGCGGTACCGCTACTTCGACTTTTGGGGATCCTTCGCTTTCTTCGCCGCCATTTCCGCTTCTTCCTCTTCGGCCGTCGTAAACGTCACCTTGAGATTCTGCGCGCCTCTCGGCGGGTTCTTGATCGAGGTTTCGAAGACGACCTTTTCAGATGGGAGGATCCGCGGCTCCTTGGCCTTGAAGGTCCAGCTCTTCAGGGCTTCGCCCTTTGCGTTCAGCAGCGTCGCCTTCAAGAGCGGAACATCGATGATCTTACCGGTCTCGTTTTCAATCATGCCCTTGACTGCCAAGACCCTCGTCTTGACGTCGAGAATGGGTTTTGGTTGCTGAATTTTCAGGCCGAACCCAAGCATGTTGGCCGGAAACCCGACCATCATGAAGACCTTGTTCGCCGCTGGAAAATAGTGAACCACGGTGTTGCGAAAGAAAAAGGCGGCGGTGGAGCCACCGACAATGAGGACGATCAGGATGAGCCAGTACTTCAAGGTACCGCCCGATTGTTCCTCAACCGGGGTTTTCGGCTCGAAACTCGATTCCGGAGGAATCGGCGGCGGATCCTCCATGACCTCCGGTGGAATAGCGCTCTCCGCTTCGGGTTCCACGACCGCCGGGGCTTCGGCCTCCACCGCCACGGCCGGCGCCTCCGGTGCAGCCTCGGCAACCGCTGGCGCCGGAGCGGGTGCTGGAGCGGGCGCAGGCGGCGGGGGTGGCGGAGGAGCGACCTCCTCGGTCGGATCCGCGACTGGTGGGGGCGGTGGGGGAGGCGGTGCGATATCCTCGGTCGGGTCGGCGGGCGCCACGACCGACGGTTCCTCCGCGGCGGCACCCTCCGGCATGGCACGCCAGCGGTTGCCGCATTTGCCGCATTTTACTTTGCGCCCCTTGGTGCCAAGGGCATCGTCCTTGACCTTGAACTGCGCCGTACAGCTAGGACAGGTTAAATTCATTCCCGCTACCGCCCCTATTTCGAATTTCGTTACCAAAGTTAAGAGTAGTTTGGGTCGGTTGCAAGAAGAGTGGCGCTTTACCCCATTGGGGTTCCGTGCCATTGTTCCGGCCGTCATCGCATCCTTTCGGGCAAAATCGACCAGCCGGGAGGCCACGGACAACGTGGTAAAATTCGAAAATGTCGGTGTCCGGTACGGAACGGGACCGGAGATTCTCAGTGATATCACCTTCGAACTGCCGGTCGGTTCCTTTCACTTCGTGACCGGTCCGAGCGGGGCCGGGAAATCCTCGCTTTTGAAATTGATGTATCTGGCCCTGCGGCCGAGTCGCGGGATCATCAACCTATTTGACCGCAATGCCTCGGCGATCCGCCAGAAGGATTTGCCGGCGCTCCGACGCCAAATCGGCGTGGTATTTCAAGATTTTCGCCTGCTCGATCATCTATCCACCTTCGACAATGTGGCGCTGCCGTTGCGCGTCGCGGGAACGCCGGGAGACAGGATCGAAAAGCACGTCGGCGAACTCTTGAGTTGGGTCGGCCTCGCCGATCATCTCGACGCCCGCCCACCGACCTTGTCGGGCGGCCAACAGCAGCGCGTCGCCATCGCGCGCGCGGTGATCAGCCGCCCCCGCTTGCTGCTGGCGGACGAGCCGACCGGCAACGTCGATGACGCGATCGCGGTCCGCCTGCTCTATTTATTCGAGGAACTCAATCGGGCCGGGACGACCGTCGTGATCGCAACCCATAACGAGTATCTCGTGGAGCGATTCGGGCATCCGCAACTGCATCTTGAAGGAGGTCGGCTGCGGCAAGTCGCCGCCGTCGAAGCCTAGCCCGGATGTCGGACCGATCGGACCTACCGCTCGCGGACAACGACTCGACGCGGCTCGTGCCCTGGATCATGGGTGTTATGGCCTATCTCGCGGCTTTGACCCTGGCGGCGGCGCTCATGCTGTCCAATGTCGCGCGGGAATGGGCGCGCGGACTCGAGGGAACCTTGACCGTTCAGGTCGCGGTCAAGGAGGGCGAGACGGAAAAAGCGCTGGAAGCCCGCGTTCTCGCCACCGTTCGCGTTCTCCTGAAGACGCCCGGAGTCGAGGCCGCGCGGCCGATCCCGCTTTCGGAAGTCGCCAAGATGCTGGAACCCTGGCTCGGCGCCGGCGCGCGAACCGCGGAACTGCCGCTGCCGCGGGTCATCGACGTCAAGTTGGAACCCGACCGCCGCCCGGATCTCGGCGCGCTCGCGAAACGGCTCGCGGCCGCCGTTCCCGGCGCTTCCATTGAAAGCCACGCGCAATGGCGCAATACGCTCTTGATGCTGTTCGCCTCCATCGAACTGGTCGCCGTCGTCGTGATGGCCTTGATCGCCGCAGTGGCCCTCGCCGCGATCGTATTCACCACGAAAAGCGTCCTGGCGGTCCACTGGGACATCGTCGAGGTGCTGCATTTGATCGGTGCCCGGGACGCCTATATCGCCGGTCAATTTCAACGCCACGCGCTCAAATTGGGACTGAAGGGAAGCATCGGCGGCACGGCCTGCGCGCTGGCGACGATTTTGATGATTTCGCTCTTGGCGCGCGACCTCGACGCCAGTCTCTTGCCGCCGATCGGCCTTAGGTTCTGGCATTGGGTCCTGCTTGCCGCCCTGCCGCTCGCACAATCCTACGGCGCCATGCTGACGGCGCGGTGGACGGTTATGCGGGCGCTGGCGCGAAACATGTGATGGCGCGGGTAAAGCAACGCGGACGGCGAAGAGACGCGCGCCGAGGCCCTATCCTGACCGGGTTTGGCGTGGCGCTCATCCTGCTCGCGGTCGCCGGGTTTCTGGCCTTCATCGGGACGATACCGCGGGCGGCCGCCACCCACCACGGCCCAAGCGACGCGATTGTCGTCCTGACGGGCGGCAGCCTGCGCTTGCAAACGGGCCTCAAACTCCTAGAGGAACAGCGGGGACGAAAACTCTTCGTATCGGGGGTTCATCGCGGCGTCGACGTCCGGGAATTGCTCCGCGTGGCCCGCCGATCGCCGGACGCGGTCGCGTGCTGCATCGCGCTCGGTCATGAGGCGGGCGACACTGCCAGCAACGCCGCCGAAACCGCGCGATGGATGACGAATGAGGGTTTTCACGACCTGCTGCTCGTCACCGCGGCCTATCACATGCCGCGCAGCCTGGTCGAATTCCGCGCCGCCATGCCGGGAATCCGGATTCGATCCCATCCCGTCTTCCCGGCACAGGTCAAGCTGAACGCGTGGTGGCGCTGGTCCGGAACGGCGGCCTTGCTATTTGGCGAGTACAGCAAGTATGTCATCGCCCGAATACGTCTTCTCTTTGATCCGGGAGGCCCTTCGGCAAAACGATCATGATTGCCTTGCGTTCCGTTCTCTTCGCCATCGCGTTCTACGCTTGGTCCGGCATATTGAGCCCGTTTTACCTACCGCTCATGCTGGCGCCGCGCCGACTGTTCTGGCGTTGCTGCCTCTCCTGGTGCCGCAGCTGCATCGCCATCGTCCACCGCGTCGCCGGCATAGGCTACGAGATTCGCGGATTGGAGAATATACCGCCCGGTCGCGTGATCCTCGCCTCCAAACACCAATCGGCTTGGGACACGCTAATTTTCAACGCGGTCGTGCTCGATTGCGCCTATGTGGTGAAGCGGGAACTTTTCAAATTTCCCTTTTTCGGTTGGTTCCTCTGGCGCGTCGGCATGGTGGGCGTCGATCGTGCCGGTGGTGCTTCGTCTCTGAAGCGCCTGATCGCGGACTGCCAGGCCTGCCTGGCGGGGGGCCGCGCGATCGTCATCTTTCCGCAAGGGACCCGGACACCGCCTGGCGCCAAGCGGCCCTACCTTCCTGGCGTCAGCGCGCTCTACACCCAATGCGATGCCGCGGTGGTACCGGTGGCGCTCAATTCCGGGCTGTTCTGGCCGCGACGGCGGTTCCTCAAGTTTCCCGGCAAGATCACCCTTTCCTTCCTGCCGCCGATCGAACCCGGTCTCCCCCGCAGAGAGTTCGCCGCCAAACTGGAAGCAAGCATCGAAACCGCCTCGGACGAACTTCACGCCGAGGCGCGGCGCGCATTCGATTTGCCCGAATAGTCTTGTTGGATATAGAACAAAAAGTAAACATTTGATTGACGCCATCGCGTTGCCATCTTAGGCTTCGAAATGCGGCAACGACCGCAAGATTGCGTCCGAAACCGTCGGACACGACCGCCAAGGTAGAACGCCGTGACCATGAACGAGGCAATCTCCCGCCGGATTTGGGAGATGAAATACCGCTATGTCGATCCCGATGGCGCGAATTCGGATGCCACGATCGAGGATAGCTGGCGCCGGGTCGCCGACGCGCTCGCCGCGCCCGAACAGGCACCGGACTCCTGGTCGGAACGGTTTTACGACGCACTCGCCGACTACCGGTTCCTTCCGGCGGGACGAATCCTGGCGGGTGCCGGCACCAGACGGGACGTCACGCTGTTCAATTGTTTCGTGATGGGGACCGTTCCCGATGATATGAGCGGCATCTTCGAGAATCTTAGGGAAGCCGCGTTAACGTTGCAGCAGGGCGGCGGCATCGGTTACGACTTCTCGACGCTCCGCCCGCGCGGCGCGCCGGTACTCGGTGTCGGCGCGGATGCGTCGGGCCCCCTCAGTTTCATGGATGTCTGGAACGCGATGTGCCGAACGATCATGAGCGCCGGGGCCAGGCGTGGCGCCATGATGGCGACGCTCCGCTGCGATCATCCGGACATCGAGGCCTTCATCGACGCGAAGCGCGACCCGGCCCGCCTCCGTATGTTCAACCTATCGGTCCTGGTGACCGACGCCTTCATGGAGGCGGTCCGAAAAGATGCCGACTGGCCTCTGGTCTTCGCCGGCGAGACCCGTCAGGTCGTTCGCGCCGCCGATCTCTGGCACCGGATCATGCGCGCAACCTTTGAGTCCGCCGAACCGGGCGTAATCTTCATCGACCGCATCAACGCCGCCAACAACCTTGCCTATTGCGAGACGATCCAGGCGACCAACCCTTGCGGCGAGCAACCCCTGCCGCCTTACGGCGCTTGCCTTCTGGGATCTATCAACCTGACGAAATTCGTCTCGGCACCGTTTACGCGGGCGGCCGCGCTCGACGAAGCGGCCCTCGACGCCGTGGTGCCGGTCGCGGTCCGCATGCTCGACAACGCGATCGACGTCTCGCGGTTCCCCCTTGCCGCCCAGCGCCAGGAGGCGACTGCGAAGCGCCGGATCGGTCTCGGTGTCACAGGCCTCGCCGATGCCTTGATCATGTGCGGTGCCCGCTACGGCGGCACGCAAGCGGTGGCGCTGACCCGGTCCTGGCTTGGACGGATCCGCCGGGCGGCCTATCTGGCCTCGGCCGCGCTGGCCACCGAAAAAGGAGCATTTCCGCTCTACGACGAGACGGCCTATCTCGCGGGCGCCACGATCGAGGCACTCGACCCCGACATCCGGGACGCGATCCGGCGAGATGGTATCCGCAATGCCCTCCTGACCTCGATCGCGCCGACGGGAACGATCTCGCTGCTGGCCGGAAACGTCTCCTCCGGCGTCGAACCGGTCTTTGCGCATGAGCACGAACGGGCCATCCTCGAGCCGGATGGAACCCGCGCAACGCGGCATGTCCGGGACTATGCCTATGGGATCTTCCGCGAAATGCGGGGTGACGAGGCAGCGCTTCCGGAAAGTTTCGTCGCCGTCGATGCGCTTCGGCCCGAGGATCATCTCGCGATGCAGGCGGCGGCGCAGGAATTCATCGACAGTTCGATCTCGAAGACGGTCAATCTGCCGGAGGATATCTCCTTCGAGGCCTTCGAGGACGTCTACCGGCGGGCCTACGACCAGGGTTGCAAGGGATGCACGACCTACCGCCCGAACCCGGTCACCGGCACTGTGCTGTCCGTGGCGCCGCCCGCGCCCTCGTCGCCCGCCGCCCCGCCGGATGTCGTCTATATGACGCAGCCGCTGGAGCGGCCGGAGACACTGGAAGGCCGGACCTACAAGATCAAATGGCCCGACAGCGATCACGCGATCTACATCACGGTCAACGACGTGATGCAGGACGAGCGGCGACGGCCCTTCGAGGTCTTCATCAACTCGAAGAACATGGAGCATTATGCCTGGACGGTGGCGCTGACGCGGATGATCAGCGCCGTCTTCCGCCGCGGCGGCGACGTCTCCTTCGTGGTCGAGGAATTGAAGGCGGTGTTCGATCCCAGGGGCGGCCAGTGGATGGACGGGAAATATGTCCCCTCGCTTCTGGCTGCGATAGGCGAACAGATCGAGCGGCACATGATCGATATCGGATTTCTGACCCGCGAGGATATCGGCGCCGATACGGCCGAAGCCGAGCGCAAGGTCGCGGGCGACCCGCCCCTAATTGCCGCCGGCACGCCGCGGCAATGCCCGAAATGCGGCGGCGCCGACCTCCGCCACCAGGAAGGCTGCGATATCTGCCTCGGCTGCGGTTATTCGAAGTGCGCCTGAAGCAGGTTGATCAGTCGGGCTTCGCCATATGGACGACCCGTTGGGGAAAGGGAATTTCGATCCCGGCCGCGCGAAAGGCGGCTTCGATCACATAGCGCAATTCGCTGGCGATGGCGCGCCGGCGCATCACATTGGCGGTATAGCAGCGAAGCTCGAAATCGAGGCTGCTGGCGCCGAAATCGTTGAACAGGACGATCGGTCCCGGCGTTACCAGAACCTCCTCATGCGCCGCCGCCAATCCGAGCAGCGTGTCGCGAACCAGTCCCGTATCCGTTCCATAGGCGACGCCGATCAGGATCTCGATCCGGCCCGATCGGTCCTTGTGGGTCCAATTGGTGACCGAGGCGGAGAGAAACTCCGCATTGGGCACGATGACGGCGGCCCGCTGGAAGGTCTCGATCTCGGTGGAGCGCACGCTGATTCGCTTCACGATCCCCACATTGCCGCCGACCTCGACCCAATCGCCGACCTTGATCGGCCGCTCGATCAACAGGATCAAGCCGGAGACGAAATTGTTGACGATATTTTGGAGACCGAAACCGATACCGACCGACAACGCGCCCGCGATAATCGCCAGATTGGAAAGATCGACGCCGAGCACGGTGATCCCAACCACCGCCGCGATGACGATGCCAACGTAACCGAACCCCGCCGCGAGCGAGTGCCGGATGCCGGGTTCGAGATGGGTTTGCGGCAATACGCGCTCGGCCAAGGTTCGCTGCAACATGCGGGTCAGGGCGAGCAGTGCCAGGAAAACCAGCACGCCGAGTCCGATTTCTGTCAGCGATATGGTCACGCCGCCGACCGTGAACCCGGTCAGAATTATGCCGGTCCAGCGCCACAGCTCTTCGTGCGGCACTCCCCAGAGCGGCGCGATCAGCACGACGCCCACGAGTAGGAAAAGGGCATCGAGCACGACGCGGAGCCAAAATTTAAAGGTGCTGCGGGAGGCGTGACTGACCGCCAGGCGCTCGCGAAGGAAGGGGGACCGTGTCGCACGACCCACCATCTCGCGGAGCAGGCCGCGCACGAGGATGAGCAACACCGCCGCGACGACGCTCGCCAGAATGTTTCGATTAAGATAATTGCCGAGCGTGGTGTATCCGGACCAAGCGGCGACGATGCTGGCGGCCGCGATCACCAAAACGAGAGCGCGCAGGCCGGCGCCGAGCCGTCCACCGCGCGCCGCAAACGCCTCCGTGCCCCCGCCCGCCGGGGCATCGGGTTCGGCGTCCCAATAGGCCCTTCGCGCCAACATGATCAGGAGCACTGCCTCCGCCGTATTGAACGCCACGCCGTAAAGGGTCCGAAAGGCGCTGCCCGGCACCAGGTCGTCGAACAGCGTCCGCGCGAAAAGATCGAACCCTGCGATGGCGGCAAGCAGCGCGATCCGCCGGTTGATCCGCACCGCCCGATCGGGATCGATCGGACGAAACTGCCAGGCCGGCATATCGGGCGACAGAACCGCCCGCGACAATGCCGCCGCCATCACGAACAGGATCGCACCGAAACAGAGACCGATGACGATCTCGCCAAACAAACCGCCGCCGCGCGATCCCTCGCCGAGGGCCCAGCCGAGGACGCCGACGAACAATAACGCCGGAACGATGCCGCGCCCGACTCCCTCGGCGATCGCGCAGATTAAGCGTTGGGCGTAGGCCGGCGAGGTGGCCGCTGGATCCCGACCAAAGCGGTGCAACAGAAATCGTCGGAGCGCCCAGCCGAGCGCCATCGCAATTCCGAGCACGAAAACGATTCGCGCGAAACCGCCGACCCCGCGATGGGCCGGCGGCAGCGCGCGCCACCAAGCGCCCGGCGCGGCCAGTACACGGCCCGCCATCCGCCGGCCATCGTCCAGCGCCGCCACGATGGTTCCCAATGCAAAAGGATTAACCGTGGATTCGAACAGTCTATCGACGAACTTCCGAGCGGCGGCCGTGGCGAGCGCCGTCTCAAGCTGCCCAGCGCGGGCGCGCGCGAGTTCGGCCTGCTGCACCCGATTGCGGTAGAAGGCGATATCCTCGCCATAGAGCCGGCGTTTTTCGCGGACTTCCTTCGCTTCCGGCGGCGCATCGTCCTTGGGCGGCGGACCGAGGGCCTCAAGCAGCCCGCCGACCTTCGCGCGTTCGGCCACGGCGCGGGCCTTGGCGGCACGGGCAGCCTCGGCGACCTCGGCCAGAAGGCGGCGCTCCTCGCGCACGATCTGGGGCGCAAGCGCGCCGCTTCGGAGCCGCCGCTCGGCACGTTTGAACACCCTGTTCCAATCGGCGACCAGATGGCTGAAGGGCCGCGTCGCTTCCACTTGCTGCGCGGCCGCGGCACGGGGATCGAACACGCCGGCGAAGACCAGGGCTCCCAACAAGACGGTCGTGACGGCAAGACGCGTTTTCATCCTAATTCTCGACACGGTCCGCTCTCTTCACATTCGCCGCCAGTCCTTCGATTTCATCGACCGCGCCCGCCAGGGCCTCGCCAAGCGCCGGCGGCACGCCCGCCGCGCCAAGCGCGTCGGCTACCTGCCGGTAATACCACAATGTTCCGGCCCGGCCACCGTTGAAGCGCGGCCAAACGGTCTCGCCCCGCGCTCGATAATCGGCGATCAGGCTGCGAAGGTTGTGCAACTTGTCGGCCGCCGCGACCAATTGGACATCCGGCCCGGCCGCCGCAAGACGCGCGATATGGTGTTCCTTGCGCCGGCGCCAAGGCGGTTTCGCACCGTCCCCCGACCAATCCGAGCACCCCTCGACGATCGCCGCCGCGCGGGCGCCGAACCGTCTTTCGATCTCACCAAGCACCTTGGAACCACCCTGGTCCTCGACCGCGTCGTGCAACAGCGCGGCGATGGCGACCTCCTCGTCGGCGCCGGCATCGATCACCAGCGCCGCCACCGCCAAGAGATGGCCGATATAAGGGGCACCACCACCCTTTCGGGTCTGCTCGCGGTGAAGCGCGTGGGCATAAGCCAAGGCCTCGTCGAACCGGTCGGAATAGCTCATGCCGCGGCCTCGCCTTCGCGTACCAGCCGGTCGAGCGCCCGAAGCCGCCCGTCGCGAAGGCCCAATTCCTGCAGATGCTCCACCAGGCTGTGGAGATATTCCGCATTGGCGCCGGCCTTGCCGCTTGCCCGGCCGATCATCTCCGCTGTCTTTTCGAGCGACACGCGGCCGGCATATTGGACATGTTTGCGATCGGCGACGAAGGTCCGGCAGGAAAGGCGGCGGCCGTCGCTCTCGGCCGTCAGGGTCTTCGGTACATAGACCCGGTAGATCATCTCGCGGTCCCAGAGATAACCCAACACGGAAGCCGCTCGATCCGCCGGAACCCTGAAGACCCGCCCGAGACACGCCCCGCCCCGATCTAGTCCCAAAACCAGGCCGGGCCGTGCCTCCGTGCCGCGATAATAGTGGGAATAGACACAGAACTGGCGATGATAGCCGTGAAGCCGCGCAGGTCGCGAATCGATGAAGTCGAAACCGGGCCGCCACAGGAGAGAGCCATACCCGAAGACCCACATGTCCTCGCCCGGCGGCAATGTCGCGAGTTCGGCGGCCTTCGCGCTCGCCTTTTCCTCGGCGCTCGTCCAGCTCTCGTATCGTTCGCCGTTTCTGGGGATTTCGTCCATTCCGTCACCCGCCCGCGCCGAAGGCCAAGCATACCCGCGCTTTACCGCCGGGAGTTCGCCTTATAAGTATTGCCGCGGGGGGTGTCCATGATTTCCCGGCGAACCGTTCTTGGTCCCGTACTCATCGTCTTGGTCGTCTTGATCGGCTTTCCGGCCTATTGGCTCTACGCCGCCTCGTTCGCGGAATCGGCGCTTCGGGACTGGATCCAACGTCAACGCGACGACGGCTACGAGATCGGGCATGGCGTGATCGACCGGTCGGGGTTTCCGATGCTGATCCGCCTGCGTCTGCCGAGCCCGCGCCTGGCGTTGCCGGCGGCGGGCTGGTCGTGGCGAAGCGACGACATGACGCTCGAACTACAACCCTGGGATCTTTGGCGGTTTCGTATCGAGTCGAGCGGATCGCAACTCTTCCGGCTGAAGATCGGAGATACGAAAACGACCGTCCGGTCCGGCAAGATGGACGGCATCGCGGCTTTCCGCGAGACAGGCGCGGTGCGGGCCTTCTCGCTTGCGATCGGCGATCTCCAAGTCTCGGGCGAGGCGGCGGGCGAAATCTTGCGGGCCGACCGCGTCGCGGTGGATGTCATCCGCGCCGACCAAGATCCCATCACCCATACCGAAAAGGCGTTCGATCTCAGCCTCCTTCTCGAAAAAGCCCAGCTGGCGAAATCGCGAAGCGAACACCTTGGCCCGCAAATCTCGACCGCCCGGATCGACGCCGAATTCCGCGGCCCCTTCATGAGCAGATCGTGGCGCGGTGCGGTGGATACCTGGCGCCGGTCCGGCGGCACCGTTGAAATTCGCTGGTTGAATCTGGTCTGGGGCGCGCTCGACCTTCGGGCCAACGGCACTGCCGCCCTCGACCCCAAGATGCGGCCGCTCGGCGCCCTTACCGCCGATATCCGGGGTTTCGCGGAAACGCTGGATGCCCTGGCCGAAGCGCGCCTGGTACGTCGCGACATCCTTCCGGCGGCGCGCGTGACATTGAATCTGCTGGCCAAGAAGGACGACAGCGACGGCCGGCGCGTCCTTACCGTGCCTGTTACGGCGCAGAATGGATCGCTTTATCTGGGACCGATCAAACTGGCCGACCTTCCGTCCCTGCTGCCTCCGGAATGATCAGGAATCGGCATCATCCGATTCGGCCGGGTTGAAGCTGCCGGCCTGCCCCATCTCGACGACCCCGCGGCGGATCTTCCGCGTCCGTTCGAACAGGTCGTGGAGCTTGTCGCCCTCGCCCCAACGAATGGCGCGCTGAAGGGCGGCGATATCCTCCGAGAACCGGCCGAGCATCTCCAACACGGCTTCCCGGTTGTTGAGGAAGATATCGCGCCACATGACGGGGTCGGAGGCCGCGATCCGCGTGAAGTCGCGGAACCCGCCGGCCGAATAGCGAATGACCTCCCGGGTTCGCACGACATCGCTTTCCTCCGCCGATTCGCGCAACAACTGGTTTTCCAGATCGGCCGCCGTGCCGACGATCGTATAGGAGATGAGATGCGGCAGGTGCGAGGTGATGGCTAGCACGCGATCATGGTGGTGGGCATCCATGATCTCGACCAGGCTGCCGGCGCGGCGCCACAACTCCCCGAGCCGCTCGACCGCTTGCGTGTCGGTGCCGGGCGGCGGCGTCAGGATACAATAACGCCCCTCGAAGAGCTCTGCGAAACCCGCCTCCGGGCCCGAATGCTCGGTTCCCGCAACCGGATGGGCCGGGACGAAATGAACGCCTTCCGGCAACACCGGGCCGACATCGCGAATGACCGACGACTTGACCGAGCCGACATCGGTCACGATCGCGCCGGCCTTCAGCCCGGGCGCCATCGCCGCCGCGACATCGGCAAGTACGCCGAGCGGCGTGCAAAGGACGACCAGATCGGCGTCGGCCACCGCGTCGGCCGGCGTCTCATGGGTGCTATCGATGAAACCGAGGCGCGTTGCCGTCTCCATAGTTTCCGGAGTCCGGGCGGTCCCGGCGATATGGCCGACCAGCCCGTCCCTTTTTGCCACCCGGGCGAGCGAAGATCCGATCAAGCCGAGGCCGATCAACGCCATGCGTTCGAAAATGGGGCCGTCGCTCATGACGATTTCCGGTGCGCCGCCACCGCGTCCACCACCGCCTTCACTTCCGATTCGAGGCCGACCGTAATGCGGAGGCTGTCCGGCAGACCATAGCCGCCCATGGCGCGGGTAATGACGCCGCGCGACAGCATGAACTCGTAGGCCGATCCGGCGGATTCGGCATCGTCGAACCGGACAAGCACGAAATTTCCGACTGAGGGCGCCACCGTCAGCCCGAGCGACGTCAGCTCGTCCGTCAACCAGGGCAGCCAGCGGTCGTTATGCGCGACACCCTCGTCGACATGGGAGAGGTCCTCCACCGCCGCGATACCGGCCGCCTGCGCCGGGCTGGTGACGTTGAAGGGACTGCGCACACGGTTCAGCACATCGGCCACGGCGGGCGAGCAATAGGCCCAGCCGAGACGAACCGCCGCCAGGCCGAAAATCTTGGAGAAGGTCCGCAGCATCACCACATTGTCTCCGGCCTCCACTATCGCCGATCCGGAGATGTAGTCGTTGCGGCTCACATATTCGGCATAGGCGGAATCGATCACCAGCAGAACATCGGCGGGCAACTTATCCCGTAGGCGCTGAAGCTCGCTTGCGGAGATATAGCTCCCGGTCGGATTATTCGGATTGGCGATGAAGACCAGCCGCGTCCGCTCGCTGACCCTCTCGAGCAAGGCGTCGACATCGGTTGTCAGGTCGCGCTCGGGAGCCGCGACCGGCGTGGCACCCGCCGCCTTCGCATTGATCGAATACATGAGAAAGCCATGCGCGCTGTGCAGCACTTCGTCGCCGGGGCCGGCATAGCCGCGAATTAGGAGCGTGATCAGCTCGTCCGACCCAACGCCACAGACAATTTTTGCCGGATCGCATCCGAAACGCAGACCAATTGCCGCCCGCAACGCCTCGGCACCGCCGTCCGGATATCGATGCAGTTCCGCCGCGGTGCGCCGATAGGCATCGACCGCTGCCGGACTCGGTCCGAGCGGCGATTCGTTGGACGCGAGGACGACATTCTCATCGACCCCATCAACCGAATGGAGACCGCCGACATAGGGTTGCAGATCGAGAATGCCGGGCCGGGGCGTCGGTGTCGTCACGACGACGCCTCCTCTTCATCCGCCGGCACGGCGTCGACGTCCGGCATCGGGGTCGGATAGGCGCCGATGATCGAGACGCGATCGACACTGTCGCGCCCGCCGAGCGCCTCCAGCCGCGGATCGTCGGGGGTTATGAATCCCTCCACCTCGGCGTAATGCAGCCAGGCGTCTTCCTTCCGGGAGGCATGAAAGCTGGATTTAAAGCCGGTGCTTTCCAGCAGTTCGCCGACCCCCCCGCGACTGAGATTTTCGGGTGACTCGACGACCAGAACCGAATGATCGTCACCCGTCGGTTCCGCCGAAATTCGTCCGATGGCGAGCGCATCCGGTGCATCCCCTTGCCCGCCGCGCGCATTGCCGCGGCCGAAGAACGGCATGCGGTAGACCACTTGCGGCGCGTCGACCACGCAGAGGCTGGTCCACCAGGATCCGGAATCATCCTCGGTCGGATAGGGAACCACGCCAAGCGTCGCCGCCCCTTCGAAGACCTGTGCGACGACGTCGCGCGGGCTCGCGTGCAATGTCATGGGCGTACGGCTTCCGAACTGGTCCCGCGCCAAGTCCCAACAGCCTTGTTCGTCCTCGGCCGCGAAGACGGCAATCTTGTATTCCGGCATTTCCATCCGCGTGATCGACGCGATCACCTCGCGCCAGATCCGCAACAGGGCGCCGGCGGGAAACGCCCCCTTATGGCCCGCCGCGAGCCGGCGCAGGATCACCGCCTCGCGGCCGGGGCGAACGCGCTCGATATCGTCCCGCGCCTTGATCGCGGCAATCTCGCTCGCCAGCGCACCGCGCCGCATGATCAGCTCATGCAGTTGGGTATCGATCGAGTCGAGTTCGATGCGTAGATCGTCGAGCGTTCGTGGTCTAGCGGTCATTCTATTCGCAAGGTCCAGGGAAAATGCCGGGTACTACTACGGCTTTGGTCATGATAAATCAAAGAAAACGTTGACAGGCGCGCGACTTGACCCCTTATTACCGCGCCCCGAACCGCGCAAACGGAAGGGAATCCCAAGGGACACCAAATGTCGGTGCAACAGGTATCGAGCAGCCCCACCGCGACCCTCCCGGGACACCGCATGGTCCTGGGCGAGAGCGAGAAGCTGCGCCTTGATTCCGGCATCGAATTCGGCCCTTTCACCATCGCCTATCAGACCTATGGCGAGCTCAATGCCGACAAATCGAACGCAATTTTGGTCTGTCATGCCCTGACGGGCGACCAGTTCGCCGTCGAACCACATCCGGTTACCGGCAAACCCGGCTGGTGGGAGACGATGGTCGGGCCCGATCTGCCATACGACACCAACCGCTATTTTGTCATCTGCACGAACGTGTTGGGCGGTTGCATGGGCACGACGGGCCCGCGCGAAATCAACCCGGCGACGGGCAATACCTGGGGACTTGAGTTTCCGGTCATTACGATCGGCGACATGGTGCGGGCCCAGCGGATGCTGATCGACGCCATGGGGATCGAGAAGCTATTCTGCGTTACCGGCGGATCGATGGGCGCGATGCAGGTTCTGGAATGGTGCGCGCGCCATGGCGACCGGGTGTTCGCGGCGGCGCCCATCGCGGGCTCGGCCCGCCATACCGCGCAGAACATCGCCTTTCACGAAGTCGGCCGCCAGGCGATCATGGCCGACCCCGATTGGCGCGGCGGCGACTACGTCAATCAGAACGTGGTTCCCGAGCGCGGCCTCGCGGTGGCGCGCATGACGGCGCATATTACCTATCTTTCGGAAGCGGCACTGCATCGGAAATTCGGCCGCAACCTGCAGGACCGGTCCGCGCTCAGCTATGGCTTCGATGCGGATTTTCAGGTCGAGAGCTATCTTCGTCACCAGGGCATGTCCTTCGTCGAGCGCTTCGACGCCAACGCCTATCTCTACATCACCCGGGCGATGGACTATTTCGACCTTGCCGCCGAACATGGCGGTCAGCTCCAACGCGCCTTCGAGGACACCAAAACGCGCTTCTGCATCGTTTCGTTCAGCAGTGACTGGTTGTTCCCGACCGCGGAGAACCGCGCCATCGTGCATGCGTTGAACGCGGCCGCGGCCAATGTGAGTTTCGTCGAGATAGAAAGCGACAAGGGACACGACGCCTTTCTCCTGGACGAGCCGGAGCTCCGCCGCGTGATCAGCGGCTTCCTGGAAGGCTGCGCCGAACACCGCGGGCTCGTGACGAGATGACCGAGGCCCTTCCGATATTGCGGCGCGACCTGCAGCTCATCGCCGATATGATCGAGGAAGACAGTCGACTGCTCGATGTCGGTTGCGGCGACGGCGCCCTGCTCGCCTGGCTGAACCGGCGCAAGAACGTCGACGGACGGGGAGTCGAACTGAGCATGGAGGGTGTCCGCGCCTGCGTCGGCAACGGCCTCTCGGTGATTCAGGGCAATGCCGATACCGATCTCAAGGATTACCCGTCGGATGCCTTCGACTACGTCGTCCTGAGCCAGACCCTACAGGCGACGCGAAATCCGAAGGCGGTGATCGAGGAGATGATCCGGATCGGCCGGCGCACCATCGTCTCGTTTCCGAATTTCGGGTATTGGCAGGTCCGCCTGCACCTTCTCTTGCGGGGACGCATGCCGACGACCCGCGCGCTGCCGCACGAGTGGTTCGACACGCCTAATATTCATCTCTGTACGATTCGCGATTTCTATGACCTTTGCGTGCGATCGAGTGTGGTGGTCGACCGGGCGGTCGCGTTCGACAGCGCGGCACGCCCGCTTTCCTTCGCCGCCGACGGTGTGTTCGCGAATCTGTTCGCGGCCCAGGCGCTCTTCGTCCTGCGCCGCCCGGACTGACCGATCCGAAATAGATGGGTTAGCCGGCCGCCGCCAATTTCCGGCGGCGAATCCGCACCCAACCAAGACCGATGGCGAGAATGGCAACGCCAAGCGGCACCAACCCGACATTCGCGAAGCTCAACCAGTTGCGAAGCGCATCTATGTCCTTGCGCAGCTCGAGCCGAACCTGACGCAAAGATTTCCGGGTCGCGAGAAGCTCGTCCGTGAACTTCCCGACTTCCGCCTGCTGTGCGGTGCTCAGTTTCTTCGGCGGGCCGCCGGCCTTCCCTTGCAGGGCGACAAGCTTCTTCTCCAACGCCCCGAGCTGGCGGATCAACCCCTGTTCCTTCGATTTGAATTTCTGCTGCGCGGCCAGGCGCATGTCGCGAACACGGGTGAAGGGTCGGCGGGCGGACCCCCGGCTACGCAGGCTGATCAAGTCGCTGGAGCCGGAAAGGTTTTCCAGGGAATTCAGGACAAAATCGCCATTATTGGCGAACGGGACCTTGAAGCGGCGGCCGAAAAATTCCCGCGTTTGAACCCAGAAACTGTTGGAGAGCATATCCGAATCCGCGACCAGGATAACGTTGAGCGGCGCCCGTGATTTCGCGACATGGGGTTTCCATTTCGGCTTTTCGGGCGCCGTCTTCGCCTTTGCCTTCTTTGCCGGCTTCGCCTTGGCCTTGGCGCCGGTATCGGTTCCGGCCTTCGGATCCGTCTTCTTCGCTTTCGCGACCGGCTTCTTCTTGGGGTCAACCTTCTTCTTGGGGTCAGTCTTCTTCTTGGCTGGTTTTTTCTTGGCGGGCTTTTCCAGGGCGGCCTTCCGGTCCTCGGGCGGGCCCTTGGGGAACGCCGTCTCGACGACGCCCGAGAGCCGCGCCGCCAGGATCCGACGTTTATCCGAGGGCTTGAAACGCTCGACCATGCCCTGGATGTCGGGCGGATTCTTGGAGATATGCTTGACGTCGATCATTTGCGACGCCTTGGTCGTCCAGATCAGGGGTTCGAGGCTGACCGCCGCCTTCTCCTTCACCGTCACCGCGCCGGAGCTTGCCATGTTGACCGCCTGGAGGTTCGCGGTCACCAAATCCTTTGTCGAGATATTGGCCCGCTTCAACGACAGCCAGGTCACGTAGGGCGCCGGGATCAGCTGATCGGCGCTGCCGGCATTGACGAGCCGCGCCAGCTTGATGTCGCCGGCAACCTTCTTGCCGTCGACCGCGACACCCCATTTGTCGAAGAGACGCTTTAGATTCGAGGATTCAGGCACCGCGCCCACGGTAAACCGCTGGCTGCCTGCGCCTTCATTATAGGGATCGACGAAGATCAGCGCCTTGCCGCCCCGCATCAGATACTGATCGACGGCGTAGAGCCCTTCATCGTCGAGCCGGGCCGCATGGGCCAGCACGAGAACGTCGAATTCGTCCTTGATCTGATTGGCGAGGAATATCTGCGTCACGTCGAAGCGTTCGCGCAACTGTTCGATGATCGCCCATTCCTTGGTCGGCAAGCCCTGCATCTGCGCCCTAAAATCGCCGAACATCGGTGCCCGGGTCCAAACGCCGACCAGAGGCTTTTTCGGATTCTGCAGCTTGCTGACGAGGCGAATCAGATCGTATTCGAGGAACCGATCGCGATCCGGCTGGAGGATCGGCATGACGGCGCTTGTACCGCCAATCTCGCCGACCAATCCGAAATAGACCTTCTCGCCGCTTTCATCCACGGGGACACCCTGCAGGCCGGCGCTGACCACCTTGTCCTCCAATTCGGAGTAAGGTTCGGGGTCGCGCTCGACGAAGATCAAATTGCCGTTCGATGCGTCGGCGAACTCGTTCAGCAGATCGCGCACCCGGGCCGAGTGAAGCCCGTAGGGCGGTGCCACTTCGCCGAGCTGCCGCGAGTAGTAGAGTGTCAGGGTCATCGGTTTCGAGAGCGACTTCAGGATATTGCGCGTCCCCTTGGAGAGGGTGAACAGCTTGTCCTGCGTCAAGTCGACCCGCGCCCCGCTCAACGACGAGGCGACGAGGTTGATGATGACGAATCCCGCGACCGCCACCGCGGCGACCGCCGCCGCACCTCGTCGATTGTCAAACATGCCGGCAATCATATTCGGCCGCTCCTATCCACTAGCTACTGGCCTTGCTGCGCTCGACGGCGACGCCGTTGAGAAACAGAAACAACGCGATCACCGAGGCGAAATACACCAGATCCCGAAGATCGAAGATGCCGCGCGCGATCCCGCGGTAGTGATCCGAGAAGCTCAACGAGCGCAAGAAATCGACGACCCAGCCGGGCGCCCATTGGTTAAATGCGTTCAGCACCACCGAGGTGCCGGCGGCGATGAGGAGAAAACAAATCGCCGCGGTGACGACGAAGGCGATCACCTGGTTCTTCGTCAAGGCCGAGACGAAGGACCCGACCGCGAGAAATCCACCGGCCATCAGGAAACTGCCGATATAGGCCGCGAAGATGACCCCGTTATCCGGATCGCCGAGATAGTTGACGGTGATCCAGATCGGAAAGGTAAGCGCCAACGCGATCCCCGCGAAACACCAGGCGGCGAGGTACTTGCCGAGAATGGCGCCCGTCAGCGTGACCGGCAGGGTCATCAGGAGCTCCACCGTGCCGGTCCGCCGCTCCTCCGCCCAAAGCCGCATCGAGATCGCCGGGATCAGGATCAGATAGAGCCAGGAATGGAACATGAAGAAACCGGAGAGGCTGGCCTGATTGGCATCGAAAAATGATCCGGCGAAGAAGGTCAGCGCACCCGCCAGGGTTAGGAAAATAACGATGAAGATGTAAGCGAGAGGGGTGGCGAAATAGCCCGCCATCTCGCGGCGAAAGACGATCCGAATGTTGCGCATCAACTCTACTCCCCCGCCGTTATCTCGCGGAAGACGTCGTCGAGACGGCCGCGTTCGACATGGATCTCGTCGAACGCCACCGCCTTTTCACGAAGCGCCGATCCGACCGCCTCGACCACCGACTCGCCATTTTGCGACCGCGCCATGATCAGATCGGCGTCGACGGTCTCGACCTCGGCTATACCCGCGAGACCCGTAACCACCGCCGTCGCCGCCGCGACGTCCTTCGCCCGGACCATGACCGCGTTGTGCCAGGCCGACCGCCGGAGCAACTCCTCGGGCGTGCTGTCCGCCACGACGCGGCCTTTGGCGATGATCACCGCGCGTGCGCAGACCGCCTCGACTTCTTCCAGAATATGGGTCGAGATAATAATCGCCTTCTCCCCCGCCATCCCCCGGATCAACTCGCGAACCTCGTGCTTTTGATTGGGATCGAGACCGTCCGTCGGCTCGTCGAGGATGAGCACTTCCGGATCGTGCAAGAGGGCCTGCGCCAGGCCCAGGCGCCGCTTGAACCCCTTAGAAAGCGTGTCGATCGGTTGCGCCATGACTTCGCCGAGCTGCGTCATCCCGACCGAGCGATCGATCCGCTCCTGCGCCGCGGCGCCGTCATAGCCCCGCACCCCGGCGATGAATTGCAGAAAGGTCGTCGGCGTCATGTCGGGCCACATCGGCGCCCCTTCGGGCAAATAACCGACCCGGCGCTTGACCTCGATCGAGTCTTCCAAGACGTCGAAGCCGACGACCCGCGCGGTACCGGCGGTCGGCCGCAGGAAGCCCGTGACCATTTTCATCGTCGTCGATTTGCCGGCCCCGTTCGGTCCCAAGAACCCGAGAACCTCTCCCCGTTCGACGGACAAGCTGATGTCGTCGACCGCCGTAATCGGGCCGAATTGCTTCGTCAGATGATCGATTTCGATCATGGTATTCCTCGTTGATCTTCTTCGTGTTCGGCCCCGTCGGCCATTGCACGACGCCCGATTTAATTAATTTTCATGGATTTACAAGAGATATTCCCAACGGCGGCCGTCGGATCGGCCAATCTATTTCCCATGGGCTTCGATGGCTTCCTTCAATTCGTCGAATTGCTCGCAGCCGAAGGTACAGATGTCGTCAAGGCGTTTGAGATGCTTCTTGGCGCCCTCGAGATCGCCGAGGCGGAGATAAAGTTCGCCGATATATTCGTGTGCGTCACGGTGCTTGGGATCGATCGACAGGGCCTTCATATAATGCACCATGGCATCGTCGAGCTTGTCGGTCTTGCGTTCGCTATAGGCCAGAAGATTCCAGGCATCGGCGTTTTGCGGCTGCGCCTTGACCACCGCCTTCAAGAGCGGCACCGCCCCCGAATAGTTCTTGTCCTTCACCATTGCTCGCGCCGTTCGCATTTCCTTCAACTCGGTCGAATTCGAGGAGCTGTCCGAACTCATGGCCAGCGCCGGTCCCGCCGCCAAAAAGACCCATGCCGCGATAACCGTCATAAAATTCTTCATTCCGCGATCCTTCGTGTCGGTTGCGCCAATTAGGCCTGCCCTTCCAAGTTGATACTTAGGCGGTCCGACCGGTTTATGGAACAAGTTTCTCGCCGTCCCGCGACACGTCGATATCGGCTATTGGCGTCCCGCATCCAAGGCATTAGCATCCCGCCGCCATATACCGCCTTTGCCACAAACCGTCCTGGAACACCGTCATGAGCATCGAAACCGTCGCGATCATCGGAGCCGGCACCATGGGGTCCGGCATCGCCACCAATCTCGGCCAGCAGGGGGTCGAGGCCCGCTTGATCGACATTTCGCGCGATGCGGCGGACGCCGCGGTCGCCACCGTCTCGAAGTTCTATGCGCGCAATGCGGAAAAAGGCCGGATGAGCGAAGCCGACGCGGCCGACGCCGCGGCCCGGGTCTCGGGCGGCGACGATCTCGGCGCCGCCGCGGATGTCGATCTGGTCATCGAGGCGGTGTTCGAACGCTTCGACCTCAAGGCCGAACTTCTCGGCCGCTTGAACCCGATCGTCGGTTCGGAAACCTTGGTCGCGACCAACACCAGCTGTCTAACCGTGAGCGGTCTGGCCCAGCATATCGATCATCCGGGCCGCTTCCTCGGGCTGCATTATTTCAATCCGGCGGCAATCAATCCAATCGTCGAGGTGGTCGAGGGCGAGGAGACCGACCCGGCGGCAATCGAGACGGCATTGGCCTATTGCCGCGCCACCGCCAAGAAGCCGCTCCTTTGCAAGGATAGTTACGGCTTCGCCCTGAATCGGTTCTTCTGCCCCTATTCGAACGAGGCGGTCCGGCTGTTCGAGGAAGGCCTGGGCTCGCCGGCCCAGATCGACCGAGTCGCCCACGACCTGATGAGTGTGGCGGCCGGGCCGTTCCTGGTGATGAATCTGGTTGGCATGCAAACGATGGCGCATGCCTGCGAAAACCTGGCCTCGCACGGCCCCTTCTACGCGCCGACGGAGAAGGTGAAGGCAATGGGCGGCGAAAACGGCACCTGGGAAATCGGCGAAGACGCCGCCGGCGACGACGCGGCGGACAAGGTCATTGCGGATCGGCTCTGGGGCTCCGCCTTTCTCGCGGTCCTGCAGGAGTTGGACGAAGCGATCGCGACACCCGCGGATATCGACATGGGCGCGGGTTTGGCGCTTCGCTTCGGGAAGGCGCCCTGTGCGGCGATGGACGGCTTCGGGCGGGATGAGGTGGCGCGGCTGATCGGCTATTATTGCGACGCCTACGACGTTGCCGTGCCGAAAAGCCTCGAACGGGTCGGCTCGCTCGTCGGGTGATCCCTCCGGTACACGCGGGTCAAGAACCGTGATAGACTGGTTTCCATGCTGGAGACCGGATCACTGATCTGTCCCTGGTGCGGCGTATCGACGCCGATGGATTACGTCCACGGCCACGCGCAGTGCCTCAACTGCAAGACCAATATCGCCCCATGTTGCGACGGCGCGGAGATATGCCGGCCCCAATCCGAGGGTCGCCGGGCGGGCGACGACCCGTGAGACAGTCGCATCGCATGACGGCACTTCTCGCGGCGACGTTCTGGCTGGCCGGAGTGGCGGGCGTCGCGAGCGAGGAAATTCGCGGCTACGCCTCGGTTCGCTCGGGCAGCCAGATCGCCATCGGCAAACGGGTCATCCACCTCTTCGGCGTCGACGCCCCCCGCCTCAAGAAGATCTGCCTGGTCGACGGGGCCAAGATGAAATGCGGGGTCGTCGCCTGGGCCGAACTGGTCCGCGCGGCGGATGGCTGGCATCTCTCCTGCGATATCGAGCTGAAGACCCCGAAGGGTCGCTCTTACGCGACCTGCTATGTCGGCGAGCGGGACATCAACGAGACGATGGTAAGAAGTGGCTGGGCGAAAGCCGCGCGAAAGCAGACCAATCGCTATATCGTCGACGAAGACGACGCCCGAACCTCGCGCCGCGGCCTCTGGGCGACGGGTAAGCGCTGAACACGCACGGATCCAATCCGCGAAATCTTGAAAGCAATTTTGCAATTAGCATTTTGTCCCCGTAGATGGTTTGGGTGCGGGGAATCAATGACAGAGAGTTGGATTTAGCGTCAGTTGGATGCTTCCAAATTAATCGCATCAAACTCATTGCAGTACTCGGGTTTCGCACCATAATTCGGATGCTTGCGCCAATCTCTCACGACCAAATTTCGCATGCCCAAGAAGTCTCGAATGATCTCTGGAGTATCCGACGGAAGCGTCCCGCAATTTAAATATATCTTGTTTTGATTTTTGTCTTTGTAGGTACTGCATCTTACGACCAGCCCCGCCTCGCTCAGAAGATTGCAATACTTTTTGCCGAGCGAACTGGTCTTAGTCTGGACCCAAATATTGTATCCGCGCAGTTTCTCAATTCGCCGCGAGCGAACCGGACTCGGTGAACGCACCGCAACCTGTTTTCGGTTCAACTCACTGACCCGGCGTTTGGCCAGACGAGCGAATGTCCCGTTCGGAAAGGCCGTAAGGTAATCCTGGTAATCGGCAGGATTGGAGCTGCCCTTGATCGACTGCCAAAACAAGGTTTCCTGCGTGGCGGCGGTTGTTTGAGTGGGCATCCTAGGGGTCGATGTCGGCGGTTTCGGAGACGTGACCTTCTGTGGTTTCAAGGTTGCAAGACGGCTCCGCGCCAAGCCCGCGAAGGTTCCGTTCGGAAATTGAGCCAGGTAGGCTTCGTAATCGCCAGCTTGCTTGCTGTCCTTGATCGACTGCCAGAAGGTCAGCTCCATCGTCTTTCCACTCGGTTCCGCCGGCGCGGTCGGCGTCACTCGCTTGCGCACCTGACCGCCCGCCGAACGGAAGTAGAAGTCACCCTTCACCGACGAATTGATCCAAGGATCTTGCTTGCCGTTGGTCGCTGCCGATACGCGCGTCGCGGTTAGTTTGAAGATCTTCTCCAATGTGAGACCGGGCTGCCCCAACACTCTCAGCAATTCGCCCGTGAATACGCCATGCCCGCCCTTCGGGCCGTCCTGCGCCGTTTGCCCCGGCGCGGCGGAATACACAATGGCCGTTCCCTTGATGCCGCTTGGAACGACGGGGACGGCAAGACCGCGCGCGGCCGAACGCGATCTTTGCGGCAACGGATTGTCCCGGCACGCATCCAGAATGACGATGTTGAGTTGCGTCCCGGCACGCTTCATCGCTTGCAGAAACTGGTCGGCACCCACCCCTTCCAAACGAAGGTCGTCCTCGACCTCGATTTCCGCGTTCGAGGGTACCAGGTAATTCGTCCCGCCGACTTGAATGCCGTGCCCGGCATAAAATACCAGAGCGACTTCGGCATTCGACGCTCGGCTTTCGAATTCAGCCAAGGCACGGGAAATATCGCGACGGGTGGCGTCCCGCTTCAGGATCACATCGAAGCCGAGCGACTTGAGCTTCGCGGCCATGCCCCCGGCGTCCGTCCGGGCGTTCGCAAGGTCCGGGAGGGTGGCGTAGTTGTTGTTGCCGATGACCAGAGCGACGCGCTTGGCGGCATCGGCCGGCACTGTCCAGCCGATGCAGAGGGTTAGAACCAAACCGGCGGCGATACGTCGTCCGATATTCATCAGGTATACCCCTACCCGATCAACGCGAAGCGGAAGCAAATAGTCGGCGATAAGGCTGCCGGAGATACGGCGCGGGAGTCAATCCCTGGGGTGACACAAATGACGTGGGGTACTTCGCGAGAGGTTGCGGCTAAAGCGTCTCCTTGAAATAGGCGATCGTGCGGGCAAGGCCCGTCGCCAGGTCGACGCTAGGCGTCCAGTCGAGTGCCGCCTTGGCGCGGGTGATGTCGGGACAGCGCTGCATCGGGTCGTCGGCCGGCAGAGGCTGTCGTTCGATCGACCCGCCGGCCCCCACCATCTCGACGATCCGCTCGGCCAGCTCCGCGATCGGTATCTCCACGGGATTACCGAGGTTTATGGGGCCGGTCTCCTCCTCCGGCGACTCCATCAGGCGGATCAGCCCCTCGACGAGATCGTCGACATAGCAGAAGGAGCGCGTCTGCGTGCCGTCGCCGTAGATGGTGAGCGGCTCGCCGCGATGCGCCTGGACGATGAAGTTGGAGACCACCCGCCCGTCATCCGGCAGCATTCGGGGACCGTAGGTGTTGAAGATCCGCGCGACCTTGATCGGCAGGCCGTGCTGGCGGTGATAGTCGAAGAACAGAGTTTCGGCGCAGCGCTTGCCCTCGTCGTAGCAGGCCCGCGGGCCCACCGGATTGACGTTGCCCTGATAGTCCTCGGTTTGGGGGTGCACTTCGGGATCGCCGTAGACCTCGCTGGTCGACGCCTGCAGCACCCGCACCTTCAGGCGCTTCGCCAATCCGAGGATATTGATCGCGCCATGGACGTTCGTCTTGGTCGTCTGAACGGGATCGCGCTGATAGTGAATCGGCGAGGCGGGACAGGCCAGATTGTAGATCTCGTCGACCTCGATATAGAGAGGAAAGGTCACGTCGTGGCGAATCAGCTCGAAAAAGGGGTCGGACAAGAGATGCGCGATATTGCCCTTCGTCCCGGTGTAGTAATTGTCCACGCAGACGACCTCGTGGCCGCGCTCGATCAGGCGCTCGCAGAGATGCGAACCGATAAACCCGGCCCCGCCCGTCACCAGGCTCCGTGTCTTACCCATCGCCATGTCGTCTCCTCGTCCGGTCGTTTCGCCGTGGCGGTTATACCACGGCGGCAGACGATGTCGGCCCCGATTGTCCCGTTGCTGGCATCCCCTCGACCCGCGTGATATCGAGATGATCATGGAGACGGCATGACCAGACGCATCGCGGTGACCGGCGGCGCCGGCTTCGTCGGCGCGAATCTGGCCGTGGCGATCAAACGGGATCGCCCGGAGGCGACGGTCGTGGCGCTGGACAATTTAAAGCGACGCGGCAGTGAGACCGCGCTGGCGCGGCTCGCGTCGGCAGGTGTCGAATTCCGGCATGGCGATATCCGGATCAAGGCCGATATCGAGGCCCTGGGGCCGGTCGATTGCCTGATCGAGTGTTCGGCCGAGGCGAGCGTACTTGCGGGCGTCGAGCATGCCGGGGCGAAAGTCCCGACTATCTCCTCGATACCGATCTCGCCGGCGCGCTGAATTGCCTGGAGCACCTTCGCCGGCAGGGCGGCGAGCTGATCTTCATCTCCACGAGCCGGGTCTATTCGATCCCCGGACTTGCGGCCCTGCCGCTGACAACGGCGGGGGACCGCCTGACCCTGGCCGCGGATGCCTGACCGGACCCGCCCATTCCGGGGCCGAGCTACACGGGTTTCTCGCCTATCTAGCAAGGTGCGCGGTCACCGGCACGCCCTATACGATCTTCGGCCACAAGGGGAAGCAGGTCCGGGACAATCTTCACAGCGACGATCTCGCCGCGGCCCTTTGGGCCGTCTTCCAGGCCCCGCGACGGGGCGAGATCTACAATATGGGCGGCGGCACCTATGCCAATTGCTCGGTCCTCGAAGCGATCGACCTCTGCCAATCGCTGACCGGCCGCGAGATGGCTTGGACGCTCTCCGAGACCGCGCGGACCGGAGATCATATCTGGTACGTTAGCGACCTCGGTCGGTTCCAATCCCACTATCCGGATTGGGCGCCGCAACACAGCATGGAATCGATGACGCGGGAAATCATCACGGCACTTGAAGAACGATTGGCTTAGGACCGAGACCGAAATTCCCGCAGCCTGATCGGAATCTGCTTAAATCGGCTATTTTCCGGCGTGTTTGGAACATTTTTGTTACCAAAATGTGTGATTTTTGTTGCGGCGAAAAATTAGTTGTTATATCTTCCCGGCTCTTTTTGAGATCAGGTGAAAGAAGACAATGGCATCCCAGTCATCCAACTACAAAAAACCGACGTCAGATCGGAAACATGAGCAGAAAGACCGGAAATGCTTGATGTGCAATCAGAAGTTCACATCGAGCCATTACGGCGAGCGCGTTTGCCAATCATGCAAGAGCACTTCGGCCTGGCGGGATAGCAGCCTCGCTGCCTAATACCGTCGGTTCCAGCGTGTCATTTTGATATTAGAGACCGGTGTGATGGTAACCACCATCACCTAGGTGGTCTTTATGGAAAACCGCACGAAGCGGCCGACCCGGAAACGGGTCGGCCGCTTCGCGTTTGCGGGAACTTCCATTTTCGCCAGCGTGGTTTATTTCAGATAACGGCTTCGCGCGTCGTTCAATTTTGGAGTAAGAGCTCATGCCTGGGGTATTGGAAGGAATTCGCGTACTGGACTTCGGTCGTTATATCGCCGGCCCCTATTGCGCAACGCTTTTGGGCGATCTTGGCGCCGAGGTCATTCGGATCGAGAAGCTCAACGGCAGCGAGGATCGCTATATCCTGCCGGTCGCCGAAACCGGCGAGGGGGCGATGTTCATGCAGATGAACCGGAACAAACTCGGCATGACCTTAAACCCGATGAAACCGGAGGGGCAGGAGATCGTGAAGAAGCTGGTCGCCACCGCCGATGTTGTGGTCGCCAATCTGCCCTTCGAGACGCTCCAGGCCATGGGGCTCGATCTCGACAGCCTGCGGGCGGTGAAGGAAGACATCATCCTGACCACGGTCTCCGCTTTCGGGTCCGAGGGCCCTTATTCGACCCGGGTCGGCTTCGACGGCATCGCCCAGGTCATGTGCGGTTCGGTCTATCTCGGCGGCCTGCCGGGCCAGCCCATCAAATCGGAAGCGCCCTGGGTCGATTTCGGCACCGCGTCGCTCTCCGCCTTCGCCACCTTGGCGGCGCTTCTCGAGCGCGGCAAAAGTGGGCGCGGCCAAATGGTCGAGGGGGCGTTGCTGCGGACCGCGCTCACCTTCCACAGTGCCATGCTGGCGGAGCAGGCCCTGACCCAGAAGAACCGAGAGGCGATCGGCAACCGGGGTTACAACGGCGGCCCTTCGGACATCTTCAAGACCAAGGACGGCTGGATCATCTGTCAGACGATCGGCGAACCGCTGTTTAAACGCTGGACCGACCTGATGGGCGAGGACCACTGGCAGAGTGATCCTCGCTTCGCCAATGACGATGCAAGAGGCGACAACGGCGAAATCATTTCCAAACGCATGGGGGAATGGTGCGCGGAGCGGACCCCGGCCGAGGCCGTGGAAGCGCTGGAGGCGGCGCGGATTCCGACCGGCCCGCTCTATACACCGCAACAAGCCCTCGACGACCCCCATATCCAAGCCACCGGGTTCCTGCAGCCCGTCGACTTTCCAGGCACCTCCAAGCCGGCCCCCTTGGCGCAAACGCCGGTGAAGCTATCGGAGACGCCCGGCGAAATCCGCCACCGGGCGCCGATCCTCGGCGAGCACACGGACCGGATTATGGCCGAACTCGGCTACGGCGCCGCGGAGATCGCCGAGCTCAGGGAAAAGCGAGTGGTTTGAGCCGGGCCGATTGGTACGAGGTTCGCGCACTCGATGACTCCGTCGAAGCGGCTTGCCGGAAGGCGGGTGCGCGACAGATTTAAAGTTGCGCGGCCGGTATGTTAAGGTCGTCGACTGATTAAACGGGAGAATACGATCATGGAAACGGCGCTGTCACATATCAAGGTCTTGGATCTCACCTCCAACCTGTCGGGGCCCTACTGCGCGATGCTGTTGGGGGACCAGGGAGCGGACGTCATCAAGATCGAGCGGCCAAAGATCGGCGACGACATGCGCGTGACCCCGCCTTTCGTCGGCGACCAAAGCTCGCCCTTCATGATCTGGAACCGCAACAAGCGGAGCCTGATCCTCGATTTCAAGACGCCGGAGGGGATCGAAACCCTGAAGCGCCTGGCGATCGAAGCCGACGTGATCGTCGAGAATTACAAGCCCGGCACCGCCGACCGGCTCGGCATCGGCTACGAGGACATCAAGGCCATCAACCCCCGCATCGTCTATTGTTCGATCTCGGGCTTCGGGCAGACCGGCCCCTACAGCTCGCGCGGCGGCTTCGACCTCATTAGCCAGTCGATGACAGGCCTGGCCTCAATCACCGGCCATGAGGACGAGGGCCCCCACCGGATGCCGATCCCCGTTACCGACCTCTGCGGCGGCATGAACGGCTGCATCGGCGTGTTGACGGCGCTGGTGGCGCGCGAGCGCACGGGTGTCGGCCAGCAGGTCGATGTCTCCTTGTTCGAATCGGGCATCGCGCTCGGCGTCTACGAGGCCGGCTATTATTTCGCGACAGGCAATAAGCCGCCGAAGCTCGGCCAAAAGCATCGCGGCAGCGCGCCCTACCAGATCTATCCCACCAAGGACGGCCATTTCTGCATCGGCGCTGCCGCCGATCGGTTCTGGGCCAAGGCCTGCAAGGTGCTGGGGTGCGAGGAGCTAATCGACGATCCCCGTTTCGCCACCAAGACGGATCGGGTCGCCAACAATGACGAATTGAACGAGATCATGGCGTCCTATTTCAAGACCAACACAAACGATCATTGGTTCGCCCTGATCGACGCCGAGGGCATTCCCTGTGGGCCGGTGATGGACTATGTGGAGCTCTACAACGATCCGCAGACCAAGGCGCGCGAGATGGTCGCCGAGATCGACCATCCCAGTGCCGGCAAGACACGGACACTCGGCGTCCACATCAAATTGCGGAGCACACCAGGGGCGGTTCGCCGTCCGGCGCCGCGCCATGGCGAACATACGGACGAGATCCTGGCTGAATTGGAAAATAAAAAGGCCGCGGAATAACGCCCGCGGCCGATCTGTCGATTTGGGCCGAATTTAGGTGCCCGTCGCCTCGGTCGAGACCATAGGCACGGTCGAAATCGCCGTCGGACGAATCTTACTCGTAAGACCCCGGCAAGAGCCGTTCGCTGCCGAGATGGACGACCAACGCTTCGACGGCAGTCGTGTCGATCTCGTTCATCTCACTGAAATCTCTTGAATATTCCTGTTCGTCGTCGTTCCAGCTCTGGAAACGGTTCGGATCGTAATGGGTCATTTCTGCTCTCCTCCGATAGGCATTCTGCCAACCTCCGAGGATACTGCAGCAAACGCCGTGCCAATTCAGTGACAGCGGTCACACCGGCCGATCGCCCTTTTCGATCTTGAGAATGCGGCTGTCGACGGCAGGCAGCATGCGGGCCGGATCGCGGGTGACGACGACGTCGATCACGGTCGGGCGATCGCGTTCGCCTAGGCCGTTCCTGATCGCGCCCGCCAGGTCTTCCGGATCCTCGACCCGGATGCCCTGGCAGCCAAAGGCGGCGGCGATCGTCGCGTAGTTCATCTCGACCAGATCGCTCGATTGGTATTCGCCGCCGAACATCGTGTGCTGCAATGCCTTGACGTAGCCAGACGCGGCATTGTTGACGACGATGATGGTCACCGGTGCCTTCATCCGGAGCGCGGTTTCCAATTCGCCAATCACCATGTTGAAGCCGCCGTCGCCGGTCACGCCGACGACCGGCAGATCGGGCGCCCCAAGCTGGGCCCCGATCGCCCCCGGCAGGCCATAGCCGATCGAGGCCAGGCCGCGATCGGCGATATAGGTGCGGCCGGATTTCTTGGTGTCGTACAGGAGGCCGGTCCAATGCCCGGCGAACCCGCCGTCGGCAACCAGGACCGAATCGGCCGGCATGATGTCGTTCAAGGTCTGGACGAGCCGCGCCATATGTACCGGGCGCTCGGTCGAAAGCAGACGGTCGGCCGCTTCCTCGCGCCAAGTCGCCATGCGGGGTGGAATCTCGGCCACGTAGTCGGCGCGGGCCGCCTTCTGTCGCGCCGCGTCGTCGCCGACGGCGGCCAGGATATCGTCGAGCCCGGCACCCGCATCGCTCCACAGCGCCAGTTCGGCGCGGGTCGTCCGGCCGAGTTCCTCCTCCAACACATCGAGATGAATGAGCGGCACCTCCCGCGGCAGCAACGCATAGCGCTTGGTCGCGATCTCGCCGAGCTTGCAGCCGACGACGAGAAAGCAATCGGCGCTCTCGATCAGGTCGTTGGCGATCCGCGAATAGCGCCCGAAGAGCCCCGCCGACAACTCGTGAACGCAAGGAATGCAGCCCTTTCCGCTCATCGTGTGGGCGACCGGAATGTTGAGCGCCTCGGCAAAATTCTGGAGAGAGTCCCAAGCAGCCGACAGATGAATCCCACCGCCGGCCAAGACCAGCGGCCGTTTTGCCTTGCCGATCATTTCGGCCGCGCGGGCGCTATCGTCCGCGGTCGGGCGGATGCGCCGGGCCGGGATGCGGGTCGTCGCGGGATCGACCCAGAAATCATCCGCTGTGAATTCGTAATCCTCGTGGCAGATGTCTTCGGGCACATCGACGAGCACCGGACCCGGTCGACCCGAGGTGGCGACGGCATAGGCGCGGCGGATCAATTCGGGCAGCCGCTCACCCTTCTCGACCCGGATCAGTTCCTTCACCGCGGGCGCCAAGATGTCGACCTGGCGGCATTCCTGGGTCATGTTTTTCCAGGCATGCCCGCGATTGGTGTCGCCCGCGAAGACGACCATCGGAATGCCCGCGTTGAGTGCCTCGACGAGCCCGGTGACGAGATTGGTGGCGCCCGGCCCCAGCGTCCCGTCGCAGAGCCCCGGCCGGTTGGTCACCCGGGCATAGGCATCGGCGATGAAAACGCCGCAACGCTCGTCGTTGATCAAATTGTGATCGAGGCCGGCCGCCTTCACGGCGCCATAGAACGGCAGGAGCTGAAACCCGCCCATACCCATCATCACCTCGGCCCCGTGCGCCTTCAGCATCTCGGCCATGGCCTGGCCGCCATTCATCGGGCGGGCATAATTTTCGGATTTGTCATTGCTCATCGTTCGGCTTCCTTGATTGGGCTTATGAGGTGGCCGCCGCGGCGGCGATATCGGCCGCGGTGACACGGACCGTTTCTTCCAAGGGCGGCGCGTAGGGGATCGGAATGCGGGGCGCGCCAAGCCGCCGGATGGGTGTTCCGGGCAGCGCCTCGGCGACGGTGGCCGCGATCTCGGCGCCAAAACCGCCGACTTGCACCGCCTCGTGTGCCACGATCAGCCGCTTCGTCTTGGCGACCGAGGCAAGAACCGCTTCGACATCCCAGGGCCAGAGACTTCGAAGATCGATGATCTCAAGCGAAACCCCGTTTTTTGTCGCGATTTCGGCGGCCTCAAGCGCGGTATGGCGCATCAACGACCAGGTCACGACCGTCGCATCGCCGCCGTCGTGCACAAGCTCGGCCTTGCCGATCTCGACCGTGTGGCCTTCCGGCACCGCGCCTTCCAGACTCCAGAGATCCTTGTGCTCCATGTAGACGACCGGATCGTCGCAGTCGATCGCCGCCTTGAGGAGCCCATAATTGTCGGCCGGCGTCGCCGGCATGAGGACCACGAGACCCGGTATATGAGCGTACCAAGCCTCGAGCATTTGCGAGTGTTGGGCGGCCGAGGAGCGCCACATGCCGCTCGGCTGACGGATCACCAGCGGCACCTTGGCCTGGCCGCCGAACATATAGCGCGCCTTCGCCGCCTGGTTCACCATCTCGTCGACGGCACAAAGGGCGAAATCGGCGAAGCGAAGCTCGACAACGGGCCGCGTGCCGGTCAGGGCGGCCCCCACCGCAGACCCCATGATCGCCGCCTCCGAGATCGGCGTCGAGACGATCCGCTCCGGGCCGAACTCGTCCTCGAGTCCCATGTACTGGCCAAAGACGCCGCCCCTTCCAAGATCCTCGCCAAGCGCCCAAACGGTGGGATCGCCCTTCATCGCCTCGGCAAGGGCGGCCTTGCCGGCGTCGCTATAGGACATTTGCGTCATACCGGACCGCCGATGTCTTGTACGTCGGCGGTGGCGAGCGGCAGCTCCGGCCAGGGCGCATCCCGTGCGCCCTCATACGCGACCGTCATCTCGCGCTCGGCCTCGGCGGCGATGGCATCGAGATCGGCGGCCGGGACCCCGGTCCCAAAGAGATAAGCCCGGCCGCGCTCGATCGGATCGCGCGCCAAATAAGCATCGAGTTCAGCCGGGTCCCGATAGGTGGCCGGGTCGGCCAAGGTATGGCCCATATGGCGATAGGTCTCGGCATGGATGAACGCGGGGCCGCCGCCTTGGCGGATCTCCGCCACCAGATCGCCGACCAACCGATCGAGGCCAAGCACGTCGTTGCCGTCGACCCGATGTGCCGGAATGCCGAGGCTCTCGGCCCTGGCACCGGGACCCGCGCCACCAGTCAAATGTTCCGTCCGCGTTGTCGCCGCGAATTTATTGTCCTCGCAGACGAACAGTACCGGCAGATCGAAGATGCGCGCCCAGTTCAGGCCTTCGAGGAAGGGTCCGCGATTGACGGCACCATCGCCGAAAAAACACACGACGATATCGTTGTTGCCAAGAAGCTGTTTCGACTTCGCGGCCCCCACCGCAATCAAAATTCCCGCGCCGACGATCCCGTTCGATCCCAGCATGCCGATCGAGAAATCGGCGATATGCATCGATCCGCCCTTGCCGTCGCAGACTCCGCCGAGGCGGCCGAAGAGTTCGCGCATCATCGCCTCGGGATCGGCCCCCTTGGCGATGGTGTGTCCGTGGCCGCGATGGTTGCTGGCGACAGCGTCGCTTTGGCGGAGATTCCCGCAGACACCCGCCGCAACCCCTTCCTGGCCAATAGAGACATGTGCCGCCCCATTTACCAAACCTTCGTCATTGCCGCGGACCACCATTCGCTCGAAAGCGCGAATCCGGCACATCGTGGCGTAAAGCTCGCGGACGCGCTGCGGCGACGGGTCGTTATCGATTTCGGACATGTCTCCCCGGCGGACAATTGAAACCACCGGGGTTCATAGCGTTCGGACCCGGCGCACAGCAAGGGTCGTTATTCTGGAAGGCCGGCTATTCGCAGGGCCTTGAGATCGCGTTCCAGGTCGGCCTTGTCCTTGTGGCCGATAAAATTCTTGTACCGGGCGAGGGTAAATCCTGGCGCCAGTTTCAGCACTTCAGCGCCGGCTTTCTTCGCCGCCGCCTCGTCACCCTTCCCGGCATAACTCGCGGCGAGAAAGAGATGGAAGGCGACGTAGCTCGCATCGCGCTCGATCCCGCGGCGAAGCGTCGGGATCGCTTTGTCGTATTGACCCGTCATGAAATAGGCATGCCCAAGCCAAGCGAGGTACCAGGCCGGGAAATAGGGATCGAGCCGCATCGCCTTCTGCAGCAGCTCGATTGCCTCCTTCGGCTCGCCGGAGAGGCGGAGATAATCCGCCAACGCCGCCAAAGTGCCCGCATGCATCGGATTGAGGGCCACCGCCTTTTGCGCGGCCGCCTCGGCTTCCCGGTGCTTGCCGAGAAATTTTTGGGCCAACGCCATGACGACCTGGGAATGGGCGCCGCTCGGATCAAGCGCCGCGGCCTGCTCGGCGAAGACAACCGCTTTCTCGAGATTCTTCTGCTTCGGTTCACCCCAGATGCGCCAGGATTGGTAATGAAAATTACCAAGTTCGGTATAGGCCCGCGCGAAACCGGGATCACGCTTGATGGCATCGCGGAACAAAGCGCGCGAGGCCGCAAAATCCTTCCACTTGAAGCGCGACCGCAACTCCAATCCGCGCAGCATCTTGTCGTAGGCGACCATGTCGTCCGTGCCCTTCCGCGCATTGCCGCGGGCAAGGTCGGCCGCCGTCAATTCGACGGCAAGGGCTGCGACGATCTTGCCGACCACCTCGTCCTGCAGTTGGAAGATATCGTCGAGCTTGCGGTCGTAGCGCTCGGCCCAGAGATGGGTACCGCTCATGGCATCGATCAATTGGGCGTTGATGCGGACCTGGTCGCCCGCCTTGCGGAGACTGCCTTCCAGCACGTAGCGGACCCCGAGCTCCTCGGCAACCTGTTGGATCTTCACCGCCCGGCCCTTATAGGTGAAGACCGAGTTCCGCGCGATCACGAATAGGCCGGAGATGCGCGAGAGGTCAGTGATCAAATCGTCGGTCATGCCGTCAACGAAATAAGCGTCCTTCGGATCGCCCGATATATTGGCGAAGGGGAGAACGGCGATCGAGGGCTTGTCGGGCAAGGGGAGGGCCATGCGGGTTTCGGAGGCCGTATCGGTTCCAGGTCCCTGGCGCCACCACCAGGCCGCCCCCGCCGCGAGCGCCAATACCAGGGCCGCCGCAACGAGGCCGCCGGCGAGACGCCGCGAGCGGCCGCCGCCGGTCGGTATCGCCGCTTCGTCCGCCCGGCGCACCCGATAACATCGCACCGGCCGCTCGATATTCTTGACCGATTGCTCGCCCATATCCTCGTAAGTAACGTCGGTTCGGTCGTGTACCTGGTCGTGCACCGAGGCCGAAATGCAGATTCCGCCGGGCGGCGCCAGGCTCTCCAAACGCGCCGCTACGTTAACGCCGTCACCGTATATCTCGTTCCGGTCGACGATCACTTCGCCGAGGTTTATACCGATGCGAAAGGCGAGACGCCGGTCCGCCTCTACTTCGGCGTTCCGCGCCTGCAATTCGTCCTGAATTTGGATTGCACAGTCGAGCGCGCGAACGACGCTCCCGAAATCGGCCAGAACCGCATCGCCCGCCAGATGAACGACGCGCCCACCAGCCGACTCGATGGTGCTCGTCATATAGTCGAGATCACGGCTCAGCCGGCGATGGGTGCCGGCCTCGTCGAGACCGGTCAACCGGCTATAGCCGGCAACGTCGGCGTAGAAGATCGCGGTCAGTTTGCGTTCAAGGTCAGCGTCGACCACGGAACCTCCGGTCTGGCGGCGACACCCCCGCCGCGGGCTCTTTCTAGCGCGCGCGGGGCGCCGCGCGAGTCACGATTGGACACATCGCCGGGAGCGTCATTCGGCGGCGCGCCCGTCTTTCCGGCCGAGCACCGATGCCATCTCGCGCAGTTTGGTGCGCTGGATTTTGACGCCGTTGGCACTCTCTGTTACCGGAAATGCATCAAGGGCGACGACATGGGCCGGCACCTTATAGCGCGCCAGGCGGGCAGCGCATTGCATCTTGACCGCTTCGGGATCGAAGGCGGCCGCGGAGTCCGGCACCACGAAGGCGACGGCGCGGTCGGCGCCCTCGATCGGCGCGGAGACGACCTGGACGGCGGCGACCGACGGATGGGATTGCACTTCCGCCTCGATCTCGGCCGGGCTGACGAGGAATCCGCCGAGCCGCAACACGTCCCCCATTCGGGTCAGATATTCGAAACTGCCGCCCGGCTCCATCCGCCCCAGATCGCCGGTTCGGATATAGCCGTCCTCGGTCATCGCCTCGGCGGTGGCTTCCGGATTTTGATAGTAGCCCATCATCATGCTGGGCCCTTGGAACTCGATCTCGCCCGCCTCGCCCTCCTTGCAGAGGATTCCGGTTTCGGGATCGCGGACCCTTGCCGTCGCCCTCGGCGATACCGGCCGGCCGCCGCCTTTCTTGCGGATCGGAATGGGATCATCGACCTCGCGCCGGGTCACCAGGGCCTGCATCTCGCTCATGCCCCAGAGCCCGATCAGCTTCAAACCGCGTGCGTCGGCTCGCTCGACGATGTCATCGAGATAGGAATTGAAGATCGCATAGCCCGTGAAGCCGACCTTGGCGAAGGGCGCGTCGTCGTCGGTGACCTGGAACATCCGATCGATCATCTCGTCACTGGCATCGAAATGGGTGATCCCGTGATGCCGAAGAAGGTCGACCGAGCGTTCCGCCTCAAAGGCGGAGGTCAACACCATCGGCCGGGCCGCCGCCAACGCCGAAAGGGCCCCCGTCATGCCGAAGACGCCGCAAAGCGGCAGCTCCATCAGCATCACCTTGTCGGGTCCGGCGAGGTCGAAATCCCTTACCACCTCGGCGGCGTGGCCCGCCATGCTGGCATGGGAATGCAGCACGAATTTCGGCGCCTTGGTGGTGCCGGAGGTCGAGAAGCTGTTGACCGCGATGTCGTGCCGGGCACGGTCTTCCGCAACCTCGCCATGGCCGAGAAGATCCTGATAGGCCACGGTCGGCTTGTCGGACGCGAGCATTTCCGGTTCGGTTCCGCTCTCGTCATATATGACGATCTTTTCCAGCGCCGAAAGCGCCGCCCGGTCGACGCCCTCGAGAAGGCCCGGAAAATCGATACCGCGAAAACCGGGCCACATGACCAGGATCTTCGCCGCCGTTCGCCCCAGCAGGTCCTCGACCTCTCCGGCGCGAAACCGCGTATTGACGGCCACCGCGATGGCTCCGAGCCGGGCGCAGCCGAAATAAAGTGCCAGATAAGCGGGCGTGTTGGGCAGCCAAAACGCCACCCAGTCCCCCGCCTCGACGCCTAGCGCCGCGAGACCGGCCGCCGCCCGCCGCGATTCCGCCTCGAGGGCGCAGAAACTGATTTCGCGATCCTCGTAATGGATCGCCGTCAGGTCCCCCGCGCGCTTTCCCGCAGCGGACAATAGCTCCGTCACCGTCAGGGGGTCGTCGTACTGTCTATTTTCCATGTCTTAAGATTTAGCAGAGGAAGGCGCGGCGGAAAATGCGGGAATCGACCCAGCTCGATCAATCGGCCTCCGACCCCGCCGCCACACCCTTGTCGTGAAGCCGTCCGATAGCGCCGCTGGAGAGGCCGAGACGCTCGGCCAGCACCTCGTCGGTATGTTCGCCGAGCACGGGCGCTCGCTCGACGGGAAGTCGTCCGGTGCCGGTAAAATCGACGAAATTGCCGGCCGCCCGATGGCGCCCGATCCCCGGCTGGTCGATCTCCTCGAACATCGGATTGTCGAGCGACAGGTCGGGATCGGTTTCGACCGCCTGTCGGAAACTCTGATAGGGTCCCCAGCAGGCCCCGGCGGCGTCGAGCGCGGTGGCGATCTCGGTCAGCGGCCGGCCCTCGAACCAGGGCGCCAGCACGGCTTCGATGCGGGCTCGCAACTCAAAACGATTCTCTTCCCGCGCCAGGTCGAGCCCGGTCTCCTTCTCGATTTCCGCGAACCGGCCCTCGGTGTCGGTCGCTTTCTGAAGGGCCGACCAATGGCGCGGCGTGAAGGCGGTGATCATCACCCGGCGGCCGTCGCCGCTCTCGAAATCGCAGCCGAAGGTGCCGTAGACGTGATTGCCCATCGCCGGCCGGTCGTCGCTATTGATCTCCACCTCGGCCACGTAGCCGAGATGGCTCAGCGTCGCGAAGGTGGAGTCCGCCAGCGCGATGCGGACGAACTGCCCCTCGCCGCCGCCCCGCCGATGACGCTCGGCGACCAGCATCGCGTTGGCCGCCGAGAGACCGGTGGTGACGTCCCAGACCGGCATCACGTGATTGACCGGACCGCCGCCCGCCGCCGGCCCGGTGACGAGCGGGAATCCGGCGCGTGCATTGACCGTATAGTCGAGCGCCACCGACCCGTCGCGGCGGCCGACGATGTTGACCATGATGACGTCGTCCCGCCGCGCCTTCAAGCCGTCGAAATCGAGCCAGCCCCGTGCCGGAAGATTGGTCAGCACCAAGCCCCGGCCGGGCCCGGCTTCGGTCATCAGGGCATGCGCCAACTCGCGCCCTTCGTCGTCTCGGACATTGAGGGTGACGGATTTCTTGCCCTTGTTGAGACCGACCCAATAGAGGCTCTTGCCGTCTTTCGTGACCGGCCAGCGATTGTAGTCGAGTCCGCCGCCGATCGGATCGATCCGAATTACCTCGGCGCCCATTTGCGCCAAGGTCAGCCCCGCAAAGGGGGCGGCGATGAAGGCCGAGACCTCGACCACCGACATGTCGGAAAGCAGCGCTGTCATGATTCCTCCGCTTGTTGTCCGCTCTCTTCCGCCGCGAAACGGGCGGCCGAGAAGGCCTCGATCGGCAGCGAGGATCGGCCGTCCAGGATCAACTCCGACAACAGCCGTCCGACGATCGGGCTCAATTGAAACCCGTGCCCGGAAAACCCGAAGGCGTGATAGGCGCCGGGCGAGGCCGGGCTCGCGCCGACGACCGGAATTTCATCCGGCGTCTTGCCCTCGAGCCCGCACCAGACCCGCGCCACCGGCACGTCCTTCATATGCGGGAACACGCGCGCCACGGTGCGGGCACTCCGCCCCATGGCGAGAGGGTCGGGTTCTGCGGTTTCCGCGTCGCGGTCGGCGATACCGCGATGGCCGCCGCCGATTAGCACGGTGCCCTCGGGCGTTTGCTTGAAGGAGAGCGTGCCGCTCGCCAGACCGCAGACCGGCTCCAGAAATTTCCCCACGCGCTCGGTTACCATCATGGTCAGTGCCGCGGGTGTCAGGGGTACGGGATCACCGAGATCGGCGGCGATCTTATCGCCCCACGCCCCGGCGCAATTCACCAAGATGGGCGCCTCGAAGTCCCGCTCGCCCACGGTCACGCGCCAAAGGTCGCCCACGCGCTCGAGCGCGCCCGCCGGTGTGCCGAGATGATAGGTCACCCCCGCCGCCTCGGCCCGGCGCCAGAAGGCGCGGGTGGTTCGCATCGGGTTGGCGGCCCCGTCGTCGCGGCAGACGATGCCGCCGATACAATGATCCGCCGCCGCCGGCACCAGGCGGCGAAGCTCGTTGCCGCCGATCAGTTCCTCGTGCTCGAAGCCGAGGCCGCGCACTTCCTCGACCCGCGCCTCGAGAATCGCCATGTCGTCGGCGCTCTCGGCGATCTTCACCTGGCTTACGGGATGGAAATCGCAATCGTCGCCAAGGAAGTTCTCGATATCCTGCCAAACCTCCAACGCGGCGACCGAAAGCGGGATTTCCGCCGGATGGCGGCCGAGGCGCCGCACGCCGCCCGCGTTGACGCCCGAGGCGAACCTTCCTGGAAAACGCTTCTCGATCACGGTCACCCGTTGGCCGCGGAGCGCCAAGTGAAGCGCCGTCGACGAACCATGCAGCCCGCCACCGATAACGATCACGTCGATGGGACTCGATTCATTCATGGATGTGGCGAGTCATGGAATTGAAGGAGGATTTTCCGCTTGTCCCGATTGCGGTTATGCTGGCCCGCCGCCGCCGCCGGTGCAAGCTCGGCTTTCGACGATCTCCGCCAATACGCACAAGGTCACCTGAATGGAACGACGTATCGAACTCGAGGGTCTTTCGAATTTTCGCGACCTTGGCGGATACCCGGCCTCCGACGGCCGACAGACCAGATGGCGAACCATGTTCCGGTCCGATACTCCCGCCGGCTTGACCGACCATGATATGTCGACAATGGGCAATCTCGGAATCGATACCGCCTGCGATCTTCGCTACGGCGATGAGCGCGTGCGCGAGCCCTCGAGGTTTCTCGACACGACATCGGTCGAGGTGCTGGAACTCGGTTTCGACGATCGACCCGAGGCTTCGTTTCTCGACTCGTTCGAGACGCAGGACGATGCGGCCGATGCCGCTCGCATGTATCTGACCGAGAATTATCGAAAATACCCGTTCATGTACGCCCCTGCCTATCGGACCATCATTGAGCGCCTCGCCGACGGCCGAAAACTCGTGGTTCATTGTACGGCCGGCAAGGACCGGGCGGGATTCGCCGCTGCGATCATCCTCTCGGCCCTCGGCGTGGACCGAGAATCGGTTCTGGCGGATTATCTTCTGACCAACCGGTATTGGGATCGGGGCGGGCGCGAACAACCCGGCATGGACGCCGAGACCACGGCGATGATTTTCTCCGCCCGCGAGGAATACATCGCGGGAGCCTTCGAGGCGGTGGAGAATGCGCACGGTTCGGTCGACGCCTATATTCGCGATTGTGTCGGGGCCAACGCCGAAACCCTGGCGCAGCTCCGGGCGGCTTGTCTCGAATGACCTCACGGGCGGCGAACACCCCACATTCGCCTGTACCCTTCGATCCTCGCCTTGGATAATGCGGCCGCCGATTGCCATCATTCGAGACGAATACCGCATATGGATGAATTGAGGGAAAGAGGCCGCGCCAACCGCCTGGAGGACCCGGACCTGTTGCGGGGCGCGGCTTCGTTCATCGATGATCTCTCGCCGGCGAACATGTTGGAAGCGGCGTTCGTTCGGAGCCCCCACGGCCATGCGGCGGTTCGCAGCGTCGACAAAAGGGCCGCCCTCGATTTGCCTGGTGTGTATGCGGTGCTGACGCTCGACGATCTAAGGCCGCATCTTATCAACGAAAAACTGGTCGTCGGCCTGCCGAGCAAGACCTATCGCCAACACCGCGACCGGCGTGCGCTTGCGGGCGACGAGACGGTCCATGTCGGCGAGGCGATCGCCATCGTGGTCGCCGACGACCGCTTTGTCGCCGAGGACGCCGCCGCCCTGGTCGAGGTCGACTACGAGCCCTTGCCCGCGATCGCCGACTGCCGCGACGCCCTCGCCCCCGGCGCGCCGACAGTCCATCAGGACGGTCCCGACAATCTGTTGGCGTCCTTCGGTATGGGTTACGGCGATGTCGAGGCCGCCTTCGCCACGGCGGATCACGTGTTTCGGGAATCGCTCTGGCAGCATCGCGGCGGCAGTCATTCGATCGAATGCCGGGGCGTGGTCGCCGAGTTCGACCGCCGCGCCGATCTTCTGACCCTTTGGTCGTCGACACAGATGCCGCATGCCACGCTGCGCGTTCTCGTCGACATGCTGGGCCGCGACGAGAACCAAATCCGCGTCGTAACGCCTGAGATCGGCGGCGGCTTCGGACCCAAGCTGGTGGTCTATCCGGAGGACGTCTCGGTTTGTATCGCCGCGATGATGCTCGGCCGGCCGGTGAAATGGATCGAGGATCGCCGCGAGCATTTCGTGGCCACGACCCAGGAGCGCGACCAGTATTGGGAGATCGAAATCGCGGCCGATGGACAAGGCCGCGTCCTCGGTATTCGCGGCGAGATCATCCACGACCACGGCGCCTACACGGCGCGCGGCATCAACCTCGCGCAAAATTCGGGCGAGGCGCTGACCATGGGCTACGAGGTCCCGGCCTATGCCATGGACATCAAGGTGGCTCTGACGAACAAGGTGCCGGTGACGCCGGTGCGCGGCGCCGGGCACCCACAATCCGCCTTCGCGATGGAGCGGCTCCTCGACCGGATCGCGCGCGAGCTTGGGCTCGATCGGGCCGAAGTGCGCCGTCGAAACCTGATTGCGGCCGAGGACATGCCATACGAAAAACCGCTGACGGCGCGGAGCGGCTTGCCCATCGTGCTCGATACCGGAGATTATCCCGGCATACAGGCGGATGCTCTCGAACGCGCCGATTGGGAGGGATTCGCGGTTCGCCAGGCGGCCGCCCGGACCGAGGGCCGCCATATCGGCATCGGGCTCTCCAACTACGTCAAGGGGACCGGGCGCGGCCCCTTCGAAGCGGTGACGGTCCGCATTGGCACTTCGGGGCGGATCCATGTCATTTGCGGCGGCACGGCGATCGGCCAGGGCACGCGCACCATGCTGGCCCAAATCGTCGCCGAACAGTTGGGCGGCGATATGGCGAACATCAGCGTCACCCTCGGCGACACCGCCGCCATCGCGCTCGGCATCGGCACCTCGAACAGCCGTCTTGCCGTGATGGCGGGATCGTCCGCCCATGTCGCCGCGATCAAGGTGCGGGAAAAGGCGTTCAAGGTCGCGGCCCATATGCTGGAAGCCGGCGAGAGCGATCTCGAAATCGTCGACGGCGAGGTCCGGGTCAAGGGCGTGCCGGAGATGAAGGTGACGTTGGGCGAGATTGCCCATGCGGTGGTGGGGACGCCCGGATTCACGCTGCCGGGCGGGGTCCAACCCGGCATGGAAGCGGCCGAGACGCTGGTGATCGACGAGAAGACCTTCGCCAACGGCACCACCGTCGTCGAGGTCGAGGTCGATGTGGAGACCGGCGGCGTCACCATCTTGAACTACGTTATGGCGCAGGATTGCGGTCGGATCATCAACCGGGCCCTGGTCGAGGGCCAGATGCGGGGCGGCGTCGCCCACGGGATCGGCAACGCACTTTTTGAATGGATGCGCTACGACGAGGGGGCCCAGCCGCTGACCGCCACGCTGGCCGAGTACCTTCTGGTCACGGCGACGGAAATGCCCCGGGTTGAGGTCATCCATCACGAATCGCCGACACCCCTCAATCCGCTCGGCGTGAAGGGGGTCGGCGAGTGCGGCGTGATGCCGGCGGCCGCGGCGATCATCTCGGCGATCGAGGACGCGCTCTCGCCCTTCGGCGTGCATCTGACGCGGACCCCGCTGACCCCGCCCGATATTCTGGCGGCGATCGAGGCGGGCCGGTGCAATCAATCCCGATAAGCCCTAAACTCCGCCTTCGCGGGCGTACGAAATGAAGGAGGGACATCATGAATACGGCGGAACCGGTCGGTACCGAGGGCGGACTTCAATCCGACGACAAGTTCCTGGTCAATCCCTACAACAATTGGGCCCGGACACAGAATATCCCGATACATGAGGATTTCGGCGTCGACATGCTGGCGGTCGAGGTCCAACCCTGGGGGTTCACCGAGGCCAAGGGCTCGCTCGTGCACCTTCATGGTCGCGGGGATTTCGTATCGGTCTTCGTCCACGAGATCGAGCCCGGGGCCAAGACCCGGCCGATGCAGCATTGTTTCGAGGAGATTTTCTATGTGTTGGAAGGCCACGGCGCCACGACGGTGACCTTGGCCGACGGGGCCAAACATAGCTTCGAATGGGGCCCGAGGAGTCTTTTCTCGGTGCCCCTGAACAGCCCCTACCAGCTCTTCAACGGCAGCGGCCAAGAGACGGCGCGACTGTCCTCCACGACCAACTTGCCGATGGTCCTGAAACTCTTTCATAACGACGCTTTCGTGTTCGAAAACCCGTTCCGCTTTCTCGATCGCGAAGGTCTCGACAAGTTCTATCGGGGCGAAGGCGAGTTGACGCCGCGCCAGCCGGGACGGCACACCTGGGAGACCAATTTCATCCCCGACCTCGGCCAGTTCGAGTTGAAGGAATGGGAGGCGCGCGGCAAGGGTTGCTCGAACATGATGATGGTGATGGCCGACGGCACCATGCACGCGCACACCTCCGAGATGCCGGTCGGCACCTATAAGAAAGGCCATCGGCACGGCCCCGACTTCCATGTCTTCAGCGTCAGCGGCGAGGGCTTCTCGATCTTCTGGTACGAGGGCGACGACGAGGAGGATTATGTCCGCTTCGACTGGAAGCATGGCTGGGTTTTCGCGCCGCCTGACATGATGTTCCACCTCCACTTCAACAAAAGCGACGAGCCCTGTCGTTATGCCGCAACCGCGCTTGGCAATCTCCGCTATCCCTTCTCCGACCAGAAGGAAGCGGGCTATCGCGGCAACGACATCAGCTACAAGGACGGCGGGGCCCAGATCGAGTATTACGATCAGCCGTTCCGCTGCCATCTCGAATTCCTGATCGAATGCGAGAAGGCGGGCGTCGTCTCGGATATGGGCGAATATATCGACGAAGCGCCCTATTATGCCGCCGTCGAGGAAATGAAGAAGAAGGGCGAGTTGTAGACCCATGCCCCACGACGTCGGATTCGACCACTTCCATATCACGCCCGAGGACAAGGCGTGGATGACCGACGTCATCTGGTCGCAGGAGAATGTCGAGCTCACCACCGTCGGCGTCGATGTCGGCTCCTCGACCTCGCATTTGATGTTCGCGAAAATTCAATTGCAGCGCCTTTCGGAAGGGCTCTCGAGCCGCTTCGTGGTGGTGAACCGGGAGATTCTTTGGCGCTCGCCGATCCTGCTGACGCCTTACCGCGCCGACAATTCCATCGATGCCGACGCCTTGAAGATCTTCTTCGACGGCGCCTTCGAGAGCGCCGGGATGAGGCCCGACGTCGTGGACACGGGTGCGGTGATCCTGACCGGCGAGGCGTTGAAGCGCGTCAATGCGCGGGCGATCGCCGATCTTTTCGCCGAGGAAAGCGGAAAGTTCGTCTGCGCCTCGGCGGGTCACCATCTTGAGGCCCTGATGGCGGCGCACGGCTCCGGCGCGGTGGTTCTCTCGCGCCAGGCGGAAAATACGGTGTTGAACATCGATGTCGGCGGCGGAACGGTGAAGCTCGGATTGATGCAAGAGGGTCGCCTGCTCGCCACTTCCGCCTTTGCCGTCGGCGGCCGGCTCGTCGCACTCGACGAGGCCGGCCGGATGGTCCGGATCGAGGAGCCGGCGAAGACGATTGGCAGAGATATCGGCCTCACCTTGACGCTTGGCGAGCCGCTCGATGAGACAGACCGAAAGGCGCTCGTGAAGCGGATGGTGGAGGTAATCCTGACTTTCGCGAACCGGGCGCCAAAAGACGATCTCTGCCGCAAGCTGGCGTTGACCGAACCCCTCCCCGAGACGCCCGAGATAGAGGCCGTGACCTTCTCGGGCGGCGTTTCGGAATACATCCACCAGCGCGAAACCGACGACCACGGCGATTTGGGCCGAGCGCTGGCACATGAGATCCGCCACCAGATCGGCCACAAGCGCCTCCCCTATCCGATCTACGATCTGGAGCAGGGTATTCGCGCCACCGTGGTCGGCGCCTCGCAGTTCTCGGTCCAGGTCAGCGGCAACACGATCTTCATCTCGGAACCCGAGAGCCTGCCGATCCGCAACGTTCCCGTCGCCCATCTCGACCTCGACCTCTCGGGCGATTTCACGTCGGACGCGGTCCGGGGTGCCATTGCGGCGGCGCTCGAACGTCTCGACTTCGAGGAAGGCGGGGGAGCGATCGCGGTGGCCTTCGCATGGGCAGGCGATCCACTCCATGCCCGACTCTTCGCGCTCGCCAAGGGCATTCACGACGCTTTTCCGGAAACCGTCCGCGCGGCCGAGCATCCGCTGGTCGTGGTGATGGACGGTGATGCCGGCCGCACCCTCGGCAATATCCTGGTCCGGGAACTCGACGTGCCGGGCGAGGTGATCTCGGTCGACAACGTCCAGCTCCGCGAATTCGATTATGTCGATATCGGCGCGATGATCCCCGAGACCCGGGTCGTCCCCTTGATCATCAAATCCCTGCTCTTCGCGGGACCGGGCGGCGCGTCGGCTTAGGTCTCCAACCCGTCTAGTATCGCTTTCAACCGCACCGGCGTGATCGGCAGGCGGTCGATGGCGCCCTTGCCCTGGATCGCGTCGTCGACGGCCGAGGCGATGGCGGCGCCGAGTCCGGTCAGGCCGCCCTCGCCGGCGCCCTTGACGCCGAGCGGGTTGAGCGGGCTCGGCGCGTCTTCCCGAAGCAGCAGCTCGATCGGCGGCACTTCGCCCGCCGTCGCCATCCGATAGTCGGCGAAGGTCGCGGCGAGCGGCTGGCCCGCCTCGTCATAGACGAATTCCTCAAGCAGGGCGCCGCCGATCCCCTGGGCCGCCCCGCCCGCGAATTGTCCCCGGATCAGCATCGGATTGACCGCCTTGCCGATATCGTAGGCGATCACGAGGCGCTCCAACGTCACTCCTCCGGTCTCGCGATCGACACGCGCCACGACAAGGTGAATGCCATAGGGGTAGACCATATGCCGCGATTCGTGGCTGCCCTCGGCTTCCAAGGCGCCCTTCTCTTGAGCCAATTCAGTCAAGGTAATCGACGGGCCCTCGGCCTCCGCGGTGCCGACCCATCCGTCGCGCAGGATCAACTCCGCGGCCGGGCGCTGCAGCACGCCGGCGGCGGCATCGCGCAGTGTCTCGGCGAATTCGTGACCCGCGTTGAAGACCGCCGATCCCGACATGGTGGTGGCCCGGGATGCGCTGGCGCCGAGGCCGTGGGGGATCCGGTCGGTCTGGCCGTGGGTCACGCGGAAGTTTTCGAAGGGCACGCCGGAGGCCTCGGCGGCGATCTGCGCCATCACCGTCTCGAATCCCTGGCCGACCGAGGCCGCCCCGGTGACGATCTCGACGCCGCCGTCCGGCTCCAGGATGAAACGCGCGGTCTCGACCGGCCCGAGGCCGCTCTTCTCGACAAAATACGCCAAGCCCAGACCGACACACTCTCCGGCCGCGCGGCGGCTCGCGACGTCTTGCTTCAGCGCGTCATGGTCCACTTCCGCGAGAAGCCGGTCGAGCAAGTTCTCGAAGCGGGCTGAATCGTAGGTGACGTGTGTCGTCAGCGCGGTCAGCTTGCGATCGAAGGGCAGCGCCGATTCGGGGATCAGATTGACCCGCCGGACCGCGATCGGATCGAGATCGAGCTCTCTGGCGATCGCATCGATCAGGCGCTCGCGGACGAAAGAGCCCTCATAGCGACCGGGTGCCCGGTAGGTCCCGCAGGGCGTCTTGTTGGTGAGCCGGATATGCCCGACACAGCGATAGGCCGGGACGACATAGGGCCCCGGCAACATCGCCGAAGTCAGATCGGTCACGGCACCCCCATGGGAGCGCACATAGCCCCCCTGATCGAGCCAGAACTCGGCATCGAGGCCCAGAATATAGCCTCGTCCGTCAATGGCGGCGCGAATGGCATGGGTTTGCTGGCGGGAGTGGTTGGTCGCCATCAGGTTCTCGCGCCGGTCCTCGATCCATTTGACCGGGCGCCCCAGACGCTTTGCCGCAACCAGCACCAGCAGGTCCTCGGGATAGATCTCGCCCCTGGCCCCGAAGCCGCCGCCGACATGACCTTCATGGAGGTGCAGGCGCTCCGCCGGATGATCCAGGATTTCCGATAGGAGCAGCCGGTTCCGATGGGGAATCTTGGCGGCGCCATAAAGGCGGAGGGTATCGCTCTCCGTCTCGTGAACCCCGATCAACCCACGCGGCTCCATCGGCACCGCCCCATGGCGCCCCGCCTCGAGGTCGAGCGAGACGACGCGCTCGGCGGCGGCGAAGGCGGCCTTGAGGTCGCCATAGCCCTTTTCGATCACCCCCGCCTCGGCCGGAACGCCCGGCGTGAATTCGGCGTCGGGATCGGTTGCTGACAGGCAAGGCGTTAGTTCCTCGATTTCGGCGACCAGGCAAGCGGCGGCATCCTCCGCCAGGTACGGGTCTTCGGCGAAGACGACGGCGAGGGGATCGCCGACATATCGAACATAGCCGCGCGCCAGGGCGTATTGATGGAACCGCTCCATCCCTTCCAGGTGAATCTGGCGGAAAGGAATGGGATTGACGTTCGCGACATCGTCCGCCGTCCAAATCGCGACCACGCCGGGGAGCGCCGCCGCCGCGCGGGTGTCGACGCCAACGATCCGGCCATAGGCCACGGGCGAACGAACGACGCGCATATGGAGCTGGTTCGGAAAGGCGATATCGTCGATGAAGCGGGTCTGTCCGCGAAGCAGCGGGCCATCCTCGATCCGGCGCCGCGATTGACCAATCTCGTTCATCGACGGTCCGGGCTAGGGTTCGAGCGACCGCGCGACGCGAAAGCCGTTGCGATAGACCCGGGCGTCGAGGTTGAACTTGCTGCGATTGCCGGAGCGGACATAGCGCGGCGTGCTGATCCAGGAGCCGCCGCGGAGAATCCGCTGGCTGCATCGGCCGCTGCCGATCCAGGCACTGCCGTTTGAAGGCGCCCCCTCATAGGTCTTATGCCAGCAATCCTCCTGCCACTCCCAGACATTACCCGCCGTGTCGTGGACACCGAAGGCATTGGCCCGGTAGCTCCCCACGGGGGCGGTCCGCTCGCGGCCGTCCGCGCAATCATGGGGCGTCATATTGGGAAATTCCTTGGTCCGGGCGCCGATGCGATCATAGGCATTGGCGAAGCGGCAGGCCCCGGCCGCGTCGTCGCCCCAGAACCGGGCCGTCGCCGTGCCGGCGCGCGCGGTATATTCCCACTCCGCCTCGCTGGGGAGGCGATAGGGCTTGCCGGTCTCGGTCGCGAGCCAGGCCGCATAGGCCTTGGCGTCCTCCCAACTGATGCAGGCGGCGGGGTGGCGGTCGGTCTGCGGATAGCCGGGATCGCGCCAGCTCTTGGTCGGATCAACGACGAATTTGCTCCCCGTGTAGAACTTGCAACCGGCGCCGCCGGTACGGTTGGTGGCGGCGACGAAGCGGGCATATTCGCCCCGTGTCACCTCGAACTTGCCGATCGCGAACGGCCGCGAGAATGAGACCTCGTGGATCGGCCGCTCCCGCGCACCGCGCTTGGCGGTGATCCCTTCCCGTTCGGTCAGCGTCTCGCTGGAGCCCATCCGGAAGCTGCCCGCCGGAATGACGATCATCTCAGGACAAGCCGCGCAATCCCGGAAGACATGGCCCGGAGTCGACTTATCGCCCGCCCTCGCCGTTACGGACACCGACAGAATCAACAAACCGGCAAATAAAACTCGTCGCACGCCGATCCCCTAACTCGATTTCAGACGTATCGATCTAACCATGTTATCGCGTGCGACCCATATTGGTAGGCTGGTTTTGGCGGCGGGTTAAGGCCAACATGATTTTTGAGTCCGATTGACGAGGCCCGCGAAGATGAGCGAGACAAGCGCCGCCGACCTTGCGAAAAACGTAGAAGGCCGAATGCCTTTCGCGGCCGATCTTTTCGAGGCCATTCGCGCGGAAACGGCGGATTTCGAAGGAGTCACCCGGCCGGCCTGGAGTGCCGCCGACCAGGCGGCGGCCGCGCGCCTGGCGGCGGCGGCCCGGGAGATCGGCCTCGAGACCCGGTTCGATGCGGCGGGAAACCTGCTTTGCACCTTGCCGGGGAGGGATCGCCAAATCCCCGGCATTCTAACGGGCTCGCATCTCGACTCAGTGCCGGTCGGCGGAAACTATGACGGCCTGGCGGGCGCAATGGCCGGGCTCGTCGCCCTGGCCGCCATTCGCGACGCCGGACAGGTGCCGGCTTGCGATCTGACCATGATCGGAACGCGGGCCGAGGAAAGCGTTTGGTTCGGTGTCGCCTATCTCGGCAGCCGTCTCGCGGTGGGGGCGCTTCCCGCGGATGAATTGGACCGGTTGGTGCGAAGCGACACCGGCCGCACATTGGCAGCCCATATGGACGAACTCGGCTTCGATGTCGCGGCTCTCAAAAGCACCGCCGCACCCGCGATCACGCCCGCCAACACCCGCGCCTTCCTGGAGCTGCACATCGAGCAAGGGCCGATCTTGGTCGGCGAAGCTGTGCCGGTCGCCGTCCCAACCGTGATCCGCGGCAATCTCCGCTATCCCTATGCCCGCTGCCGAGGCCGCTACGATCACTCCGCGGCGACACCGCGCGCCTATCGCGAAGATGCCTTGCTGGCGACGGTCGAATTGGTGCAAGCGCTCGAGACTTATTGGATCGAACAGGATGCCGCCAGCGTGCCGGATACGGTCTTTACCGTCGGCAAGCTGTTCACCGAGGCCGACCAGCACGCCATGACCAAGGTGGCAGGACGGACCGATTTCACGCTTAATTTTGGCGGCACGACCAAGGCGTTTCTCGAGGATTGCCGAATTCGAACGGAGACCCTCGCCCGCGAGATCGGGGCGGCGCGGCGGGTGAGCTTCGAACTCGGCGAGAATGTCGGCTCGGACCCGACCCCGCTCGATCCCGCCCTTCGCGGCCTGTTGGAGAAGAGCGCGGACGAATTGGATATCCCCCGTGCCACCTTCGCGACCGTCGGTCACGACGCGTCGATCTTCGCGCGGGCCGGCATCCCCTCGGCGATGGTCTTGGTCCGCAACGAGGCGGGCAGCCATAATCCGGCGGAGACGATGGATCTCGCGGATTTCGCCGCCGGCACCAAGGTCCTCGCGACCACGATGGCCACGCTCGCGGAGGGCAGCGGTCTCCAATAGCCGAGACGAAATACAACTAAATTCCGGAAGAAATTTGGCGCGCCCGGGAAGACTCGAACTCCCAACCTCCTGATCCGTAGTCAGACGCTCTATCCAATTGAGCTACGGGCGCGCGGCGGGTCGGGACACTACTTAAGGCCGGCGCGGATGACAAGCATCATCGCCCAAGCGCCCGGAATCCCTTGTACGGCTTGTCTCCCATGGCCGCCTCGCCTAGTATGCCGCGCGCCTGGGAGGGGGTTTCATCGAGGTCGCGGTGGTAGCCGAATCCGATGTCATTCACCGGTTTGGCGTAGTTTTCGTTGACAAGATTTGAAATTCGGCGTGTATTCACAATAGTATAGGTCCGAATTATAATAATGGTCCTGCAGGGTGGCAGCCGATTATGAGTGCAGTTAACAAGTTCGTCTTGCCGATTGTGTGCGGTCTTCTGGCCGCGGGCTGCGCGGAAATGTGGCCGTCGCTCGATTCGGACGACCCCGCAGCGCCGCGCGAACGGATCAGCATTCCGCCTGCGAGCGTGGAAAAAGTTCAAGCCGGCAAGGTCCGCAAGGCCCGGCCCTCACCGCTTCGCCAGGCCACCGCGCGCGCCGCCGTGCCGCGCGAAACCGTGGCCGCCAAATCCACGAGCGGGGCCACCGGAACCTTCGTCGGCAAGAAGGTCGCGGCGATGCGCGGCGATCTCGGCAAGCTCCGGAAACGCATCGACGGCCTGAACGGCAAACTGCGGTCGATGCGGGCCGACACCGCGTCCGCCTCGCAGCGCTATCACGCCCTCGTGGCACAGATGAACGCCAAGCTGCAGACCGGTACCACCCCCGGCAATCCGACCCTCCTGAACCAGCTCAAGGAAGGGCAGCGCCAGATCGAGGTGATCGCCGAGAGTATCGCGAAGATGAATTCGCTCTCGAACGACGTCGACTCCGAGGCGGGAACCGCGGGTTGGCTGCTCGACAGCGTTCGCGCCACCTACACGCTAAGCGGCGCGGTCGATCTCGATCACACGAGGTTGCGCGCCCTTGAGGACGATGTCAGCCAAGGGGTTGTGCTGATCGACCGCCTGCTGAACGAACTCAGCTCCGATGTCAGCCGCCAGACCACTTATGTGAACAACGAACGCCACAACCTTCAACTCATGTCGCTGGCGATCAAGAACGGCGAACTCTACGGGGCGAGCCTGACGAACCGGTCCTTCACCCAACAGCAGGCCCGGGTCGCGGCAAAGGTTCAATCCGAGGCCGGCGTCCGTCCCAACGAGCGGCCGCTGGTGGTTATTCGCTTCGACCGGCCGGACGTCCCCTTCCAGCGGGCTCTCTATACGGCGGTAAGCCGTGCCCTCGACCGCAAACCCGACGCCACGTTCGAGTTGGTCGCGGTCAGCCCGCAAGGCGGCTCGCCGGCGCGCACCGCCCTCAACAAGACGGCGGCGAAACGCAACGCGCAAAACGTGCTCCGCTCGCTCTCCGATATGGGCCTGCCGGGCCACAAGGTCAGCTTGTCGGCGGTCACCAGCAAGGAAACCGACAACAACGAAGTGCGGCTTTTCGTGCGTTAGCGGGGATCGCCGACATTTCGGATTGATACAGCCGGCGCCGAGGGGCGCCGGTTTCGTTTGCGGTGCCCGGCGGGCCGGGCGAGAATTCGCGCGAATTCTTGGACGGATTAGGAGCGAACCATGGCCGCCGAGGGCAAGGAATTTCCGGTCTCCTGGGACGAGTTGCACCGCCACGCCCGTGCCCTTGCCTGGCGGTTGCTGTCGCTCGGGCCATTCTCGGGAATTGTCGCGGTGACGAGGGGCGGCCTCGTACCCGCGTCCATCGTGGCCCGGGAACTCGATCTTCGTCTACTGGACACGGTGTGCATCGCCTCCTATGACCACAAGACCCAAGGCCAAGCGGAAATCCTGAAGCCGGCCGATGTCGGCGACGGCACGGGCTGGCTTATTATCGACGATCTCGTCGATACGGGAAAAACGGCAAAGATCGTCCGCGATCGGATGCCGAAGGCACATTTCGCGACGATCTACGCAAAGCCGGCCGGACGGCCGCTGGTCGATACCTTCATCACGGAGGTCAGCCAGGATACCTGGATCCTGTTCCCCTGGGACGTCAGCCTGGTTTATACGCCGCCGATCCGCGAAGGCCGTTAGGCCCTAATCAAGACACCGGAATATTGTCGATAAGCCGCGTTTGACCGAGATAGGCGGCCACGAACAGCCGCGCCGATCGCGCCAGCGTGGTGACCGGCGCCAATGTTTCGGCGTCGCAAAGCTCGAGATACTCGACCCGGTCGAAGGCGGCGCCTTCGAGCTCTGCGCGACCTTCGGCAACCGCCGCCACGGTCGGATCGCCGGCGGCCAGCCGCGCCGCCACCGCGCGCATTACCCGGTAGAGCGACGCCGCGACCCGCCGCTGATCGGGTGTCAGATGCGCATTCCGCGAGGACATCGCGAGACCGTCCGCCTCGCGCACCGTTTCCACGCCGATGATCTCGATCGGTATATCGAGGTCCCGTGCCATGCGACGCACGATTTGGAGCTGTTGGTAGTCCTTCTCGCCGAAATAGGCGCGGTCGGCGCCGGCCTGGATGAAGAGCTTCGAGACCACCGTCGCGACGCCCGAAAAATGCGTCGGGCGGCCGCCGCCGCAAAGCCCCTCCGAGATTCCCTCGACGTTGACCTTGGTCGCAAAGCCCCCGGGATACATCTCGGCCGCGTCGGGCGCGAACACTAGATCCGTTTCCAGTTCGGTCAATTTTGCGAGATCGGATGCTTCCTGGCGGGGATAACTGGTTAGGTCTTCGTTCTCGCCGAATTGGGTGGGATTGACGAAGATCGTCACGATCACGCGATCGCATTCGGCCCTTGCCCGGCGCACGAGGGCCAGGTGCCCATCGTGAAGCGCACCCATGGTCGGGACCACACCCACGCTACCGCCGGCCCGCCGCCAGCCGCCCACCCGATGCCGCATCGCCGCCACGGTGCGAACCACTTCCGGTCTATTGTCACTCATCGCCGATCACCGTTTCGCGCGCCTGGGGCCGGATCAATCAGAAATTTCGCGGCGCCACATATCTGGGTCGCCTTCCGGCGGGCGTCAAGCCGTCTCGCGGCTCAAAACGAGTCCAAGACCCGGCCTCGCCGGTATCCGAAAAGTGGTAAAGATCCTCATCCCCGCGGTGGGAAGCGCTCACGCGCCGTCGGCCAGGTCCTCGAGCGCTTCGACTTCCTTGAGCTCGACCATGTTCCCGGAAAGCAAACGAATGACCCCGCTGCTTTTCAACGCGGTGAAGGTGCGGCTCACCGTTTCCGTGGTCAGGCCGAGATAATCGGCGATGTCGGAGCGACTCATTGGCAGCGCCGCCGGCGATGACGGCGCGCCGCGGCGTTCGGCCCGGCTTCCGAGCGACAGCAAGAACGAGACGACCTTCTCGCGGGCCGTCTTGCGTCCAAGTAGCAGCATCTGATCCTGCGCCTGGGCCAGTTCGTTCGACGCGACCTCGAGAAGCTGTTTCTCCAGCTTCGGAAATTCGTCCAGCAAGCCCTCGAATTTTTCTTTCGGAAACCGGCAAAGGGTGACCTGCCCGATCGCTTCGGCGGTATAGGCATAACTGTCATTCAAGGCGATGCCGAGAAAATCGCCCTCGAACAGAAATCCAGTAATCTGACGACGCCCGTCCGGGAGCAGCTTGTAGAGCTTCACCGCCCCGCCGGTAATGTTGAAGAGAAACGTCGCCGGTTCCGCTTCGTCGACGATCGCTTGGTGCGGATCGAAGGTCATGGTCCGGGCAATCGAGGCAAGACGGGACAATTCGCCGCCGTCCAGAACCGCGCAGATCGACATCTCGCGGATACTGCAAGCAGCGCAAGGATTGATATCCAAATCGATCGGCCGCTTCTGCGCGGGCCGAAGATCGACATTCGACATTAACAAAGCCCCAACATGCAGACCGTCCCGCATAAATCATGCATAGGAACATATGATTTGGCAAGCGATGGAGCCGGTTTCAAGTCCACCGCGACAATTAGCCCCAGTTGAATGAGGAACCTTGATACAGGTCAAAGACTCGTCGAGCGACTTCCGGGCATGGTGCCCGATCATCGTCAATACCGTGGGAGCCGTCCAAGAATGGAGGCTAAGCTTCAGGCAAGATCGTTGGAACAAAGTCGGGTCCAACAGGCTTACCCGCTCATTCAGTTCGTGCTGCCGGAGATGTCGCTGGCGGAATGGGTCGGATTCGTCGACGACCTCGGACGGGAGGCCCAGATGCCGGAAGGGTCGGCGGGCGTGATTTCGGTCGAATCGACGCGGGGCTATATACATGGCCTCTACTCCTACATGGTCGAACGCCATTTGCGCCACGGCCGCGCGCTCGAAGTCGACAATTTCATCGCTTTCGACATGGCCAATCGGCTCGGCGTCACCCAATGTCTGCTGACCACCATGGATGAGTTGGCGGCGCGATTCGAATGCGGCGCGGTACACGTCAACCTGCCGCACCGCTCGATCGGCGAGAATCAGGTCGATTCGGGACTATTGCGTGCCTTTCAGGCGCATGGACACGACGTTAAGCATCTCGGACTTTGCAAGACCCTGAGCACTCCCTAGAACCGCATCGCGCATGGTGTCGCCAACCCCTATGATGCGCGGGCGATGCCGAACCTGTTTCCCATAAGAACACGAATTTTTCTAGCCGGGCTTCTCGGCTTGCTTGGCGCCGGCTGTACGACCCTGACCGCGAGCGAGCCCGAGAGCGCCACCGGATTCGCGCCTCGTCCGGTTCACCGCGCCGAGCAGTTCATGGTCGCCGCCGCGAATCCGCATGCCGTGCGGACCGGTGTCGAGATCCTGCGGCGGGGCGGCAGCGCGGTCGATGCCGCGATCGCGGTCCAATTGGTCCTAAATTTGGTCGAACCGCAGAGCTCTGGCGTCGGCGGCGGCGGGTTCATGCTGCATTGGCAGGCGGGCGCCCGCCGTCTTTCCTCCTATGACGGACGAGAATCCGCGCCCCAATCTGCGCGGCCCGAGATGTTCCTGGACGCCGGCGGCACGCCGATGCGGCGGCGCGCGGCGGCGCGTGGCGGACGCGCCGTTGCAGTACCCGGCCTCCTTCGCATGTTTGAGGCGGCGCATCGCGACCATGGGCGCCTTCCTTGGCACGATTTATTTCTGCCGGCAATTCGTCTTGCCGAGAGGGGTTTCGCCGTCAGCCCCCGCCTTCACGGCCTGTTGCGCCGGGCCTCGCGGCTTGGGCAATTTCCGGCGGCGGCGCGATATTTCCTCGATTCGAAAGGCAACCCATGGCCGGTCGGCTATCTTCTGACCAACCGTGCCTTCGCCGAGACGCTTCGTCTGCTCGCTCGGGGCGGGGCAAAAGCGTTCTACACGGGACCCCTCGCGCGCAATATCGCGGCGGCCGTCGGCGACGACCTAAATGAGCCAGGTACGCTTGATCCGGCCGACCTCGCGGCATATCGGGCGAAGCGGCGAAAGGTCCCATGTGCGACCTATCGCCGCCACAAGGTCTGTTCGATGGGGCCGCCGTCGAGCGGCGGGCTCACCATCGCCATGATACTCGGCCTTCTCGAAGGCTTCGATCTGCGACGTCTCGATCCCGGGGAACCGAAAGCGATCCATCTCTTCGCGGAAGCCAGTCGTCTCGCCTATGCGGATCGCGCGGCGTACATGGCCGATCCCGATTTATCCGTCGTGCCGGCGACGCGTTTGCTGGACCCCGCCTATCTCGATCGCCGTCGGCGACAGATCGACCCCGCGCGATCGATGGGCCGGGCCGCACCCGGATTGAGCGGCACCGGACCGACAAGCGGCGCGGCGCCCGAGTCCCCCTCGACGACCCATATCTCGATCGTCGACCGGGCCGGCAACGCGGTCGCGCTGACGAGTTCGATAAATTATGCCTTCGGCTCGTATGTTTCGGTCGGGGGATTCCTGCTCAACAATCACATGCTGGATTTCGACTTCACGCCGGCACGGAACGGCCGGGCGACGATCAATCGCGTCGAACCCGGCAAGCGCCCGCGCTCCTCGATGGCACCGACGATGGTTTTCGATTCGGAAGGAAGACTCAAACTCGTGCTCGGCTCGCCGGGCGGTTCGAACATCATTCCCTATGTCGCGCAAGCCATTCTGGGGGTGCTGGATTGGGATCTCGAATTGGCCGACGTGGTCGCGGCCCCGCACTACGCCGCCCATAACCGGCCGGCCACTTATTTGGAGGCCGGCACGAGCTTGGCGCCTTTGAAACCGGCCTTGGAGGCGCTCGGCCACAAGATAAAATTTCGGTCGATGACGAGCGGCCTTCACATCATCTCGCGCGACGACGACCGCTGGGTCGGCGCGGCCGATCCCCGCCGCGAAGGCCGGGCAATGGGAGATTGACTAAAGTTGCGGCAGGCTGGCGCGGAAACAGGTTCCGTTGGCGTCGGTCTCGACCAGGCTCAAAGAACCGCCGTGGTTGCGCATCAATTCGGCCGAAATCGCAAGACCGAGACCGGTGCCGCCCACCTTCACCGAACCGTCGAACGGCTTGAAAAGATTTTCGAGCGCCCGCGGCGGCAGGCCGGACCCGTTATCTCGAACGTCGATTTCAATGTTTTGCCCGTTCTCCCGAGCCGAGAGAACAATGTGTGTGGCGCCGGCCTCCACCGCGTTGTGCGCCAAATTGCTCACGACCCGGTAAAGTTGCGCACGGTCGCCCTCGATTTCCAGAGATTCCGCGACCGCGTTGTCGAGGGTCGCTTCCGCGGTCTCGGGTAGGATCAGGTTTTCCTCGATATCGACGATCAGCGCATGCAAGGAAAAGCGCTCCGATTTAAAAGCCGGCTGTTCCTTGCCGACATAGTTCAGCGTCTCGGCGCAGAGGGCGACGGCGCGCTCGATCGCGGTTACGAGCCGCGGCGTTATCCGTTTGACGTCGGGATCGGCACTGGTCTCGAGACGATCCGAGACCAGAAGTGCGGAGGAGAGAATACCGCGGAGATCGTGATTGACCTTGGCAACCGCCGTGCCCAAGGCGGCGAGATGCGATTGCTGGCGAAGCGCGCCCCGCAGATCTTCCTGCATATCGGCGAGTTCGCGTTCGGCGATCCCGATTTCATCGCTCCGATCGCTGGCCCGAATGGATCGCCGCGCGTCCTCGGGATCGTCGCGAAACTCGACGATATTGGCGGTAATCCGGCGCATCGGCCGAACCAACAGCCATTGCAGGGCAAAATAGACCAAGGCCGCGGTGATCAGGGAAATGATCGCCGAGAGCCAAAAGATGCGCCAGGCGAAGTCGACGAGAGCGACATGCAAATCGCGTTCGTTGACCAGGACCTGGATGATGACGTTCGGGTCCTTCGGCGAATGGCCCATGATACGAAGCACGCGGTTTTCGGTCCGTCCGATCGCCGCGAAAGCCTCGCCGATCAAGGTCGGCCAACCGGCATGCATGAGATCGACCGTGGCATCCACGGACGGCGGCATGTCGCGGGTCAGGACGAGGCGCGACGGACCGCGACGGACGAAGATCGCGATCGCGCCGACATGGTCGAGCAGCCGGTCCCGCAGCATCTCGCCGACCATGCCGTCGGGCGTCGCTTCGAGGGCCAGAACGGCGAGATGGGCGGCACCCAGCTTCTCCTCCATCCAGGCAACGCGAAACCGCGCCACCGACGGCCCGAAGATCAGAACCTCGGCCAGCATGACGAAGGATATCGTCAGAACAAGCAATCGAGCCGAAAGGCTATGCATATCCGTCCATCTGCGTGCTCCCGCCCATTGGGGCGACGATCTCCGCGCATAATCTAATATATCGGCGCCACGCCCGCTAGGAGAGGTCCCGGCGGCGCGCCTTCCACCGGCCGCGAAGCGCCGGTAAAAGCGCCAGGATCGCCAGACCGGCCAACGCCCCGATGATTTCCGGCGTGAAAACATTTGCCGGCGAGAATGCCTCCCCGGTGTCGAATATGGCGCCGAGGCCCGCCCCGGCGAGATTGATGACGAAGGCGCCCGGAATGACGCCGATAAACGTGCCGAGAACATAGGTGCCGAGCGGCACGCCGAGAAACGCCGGGACCAGATTCACGACCCAGAAAGGAAAGACCACGATGAGACGCAGCACGAGGAGGTAGCTCAAGGCGTTGTCGGCGAATCCGCGTTCGACCTTCGAAAGCCATGGTCCCGCCCGTTCGCGCAGCGGATCGCCCAGCGCCGAGCGCGCCACCATGAAAAGAACGGTGGCCCCGAGCGTCGCCCCGATCACGCTGTAGAGCGTGCCCAGCCATTCGCCGAAAAGGAACCCGCCGGTTAATGAAAACAGCAAGCCCACCGGCAATGAGAACGCCACCGCGACGCCATAGGCCACCACGAAGACCATCACCGCAAAGATGCCGAACTCGGTGACCTGCGAGGTCAACCAATGGCGTTGTTCGCGGATGGTCTCGAAGGTGACATAGTGATCGAGATCAAGGACGAAAAACAGGATCAGTCCGGCCAGCAGCAGAACCACCGGCAGCAGCCGACCGATCGCGAAACCGCTCACGGACCCCGTTTCTTTTTTATTATCGTTCAATTGCATTTTGTCGTTTCACGGTCGGCGACGCGATTCCGACATCCTATTTCCATACGGGCTTTTTTCCTACACCGATGTCGGTCACACGAACCACTCACCTTCACGTGAAACACGCGAGCGCGGGCACCCCGCCAACCGCATTGACTTCCACCGGGCAAGCTTCTATACAGCGGCGCGTTTTTCCACGCCGGATGGAGACCCACCGTGAAACGGACATTTCAGCCGAGCCGTATCGTACGCAAACGTCGTCACGGCTTTCGCAGTCGCATGGCAACCAAGGCCGGTCGCCGCGTCTTAGCGCGTCGTCGCGCCCGGGGACGCAAGCGCCTCTCGGCGTGACACCCATGACCGAGGCCGTCGATACCTTGAAGCGGCGGCGTGACTTCCTGCGCGTGGCCCGCCTGAGAAACAGCACCGCCACGCGGGGGCTGGTCCTTCAAGCGGGTGCGCGCGGCGACGACACCGTGCCCGGCCCGCGCGTTGGATTCACCGCCAGCCGGAAGGTGGGCAACGCGGTCGAACGGAACCGCGCGCGCCGACGCTTGCGCGCGGCCGTCCGGGAGGTTATCCCTCTCCACGCCGCGCCCGGCCACGACTACGTCGTGATCGCCCGGGCGGCGACCTTGGAGCGCCCTTACGACGCCTTGAAGAACGATCTGGCGGTGGCGCTGAAACGTCTGGATGTTTGGCGCGAAAGATAAAACGGAATTCAACATGACGGCTGCGGCCTCGGTAATGCGTTGGGCGGTTCGCGCCTATCAATTGACTCTGTCCTACTTCACGGCGGGAAGCTGCCGCTATGCGCCGAGCTGTTCGGCCTATGCGATGGAGGCGATCGAACGCCATGGCGCGCTCACCGGCGGCTGGCTGGCACTGAAACGCATCGCCCGCTGCCACCCTTGGGGCAGCACCGGTCATGATCCGGTACCCACCTCCGACTGCGATCACGGCGACGCCCAAGGCGCGCGGGGAGAGGCCTAATGGGCGAACAAAAGAATCTTCTGCTCGCGGTGGCACTCTCGATCACCATCCTGATCGCCTGGAACGTGATGATCGAGCAGCCAAAGCTGGAGAAACAACGCGCCCTTCACGAGCAACAGCAAAGGGCGGCCGCGAAGGCGGCGAAGACCGCGACGCCGGGCCAACCGCCGACGGCCGGCGCCGGCCAGCAACCCGCCGGCCCACCAGGAGCGGCGCCAAAGCTCGGCGTCGTGCCGAGCCCGACGGCGACGCCGCAACTGAAGGAGACCCGCGATGCCGCCCTGAAACAGACGCGGCGGGTGGTGATCGACACGCCGCGGGTCAGCGGGTCGATCTCGCTCACCGGGGCACGGATCGACGATCTGATCCTGCGCGACTACCGGGTCTCGCTCGACACCAATAGCGACCAGATCGAACTCCTGCAGCCGGTGAAATCGAGCAAGCCCTACTATGCCGAGTTCGGCTGGCTCGGAACCGGGGTGAAGACCCCGAACGGCGACACCGTCTGGCGGCCGAGCGGCGGCGCCCTGACGCCGAGCAATCCCGTCACCCTGACCTGGGACAACGGAGCCGGCCTGGTATTCCAACAGAAATTCGAGATCGACGAAAATTTCATGCTGTCGATCACCCAGCGGGTCCGCAACAAGGGTGCCAAGACGGTGTCGCTGGCCCCCTACGGCCTCGCCTTCCGAACCGGACGGCCGGATATCCTCGGTTTCTATATCCTTCACGAAGGTCCGCTCGGCGTCTTCGACGGCACCCTGAAGGAAGTCGATTACGACGACCTGATCGACGAGGGCAAGGTCGAGAAGCCGATCACCCAGGAGACCACCGGCGGCTGGATCGGCTTCACCGACAAGTATTGGCTTCTGGTGGTGGTTCCGGACAAGTCGTCGCGGGTGCAGACAAGTTTCAACGCCGGTTTGCGCGGCACCGACCCGGTCTATCAAACGGACTTTCTCGGCACCGCGCTCACGGTGCCGCCCGGCGGTGCCATCGAGCGCACAGACCGGTTATTCGCCGGCGCCAAGGAAGTTCATCTCCTGGATCGCTATGCCGAGGACCTGGGGATCGAAGGTTTCGACAAGGCGGTCGATTGGGGCTGGTTCTATTTCCTGACCAAACCGATCTTCCACATGCTCCGCTGGTTCAACGGGCTGTTGGGGAATTTCGGCCTGGCGATCCTGGCGCTGACCGTCGTCATCAAGCTCGTGTTCTTCCCGCTCGCCAACAAATCCTATCGCTCGATGAGCAAGATGAAGACGCTGCAGCCGAAGATGCTCGAAATCAAGGAGCGCCATGGCGACGACAAGCAGCGCATGAACCAGGCGATGATGGACCTCTACAAGAAAGAGGGGGTCAACCCGGCATCGGGCTGTCTACCGATGCTGTTGCAGATCCCGGTGTTCTTTTCGCTCTACAAGGTGCTGTTCGTCACCATCGAGATGCGCCAGGCGCCGTTCTACGGCTGGATCGACGACCTTTCCGCGCGCGATCCCTATAGTCTGCTGACCGGTTTCGGTTTGTTCGATTGGAACGTTCCGGCCGCGCTCGACCTCGTCAATATCGGCCTGTGGCCGCTGATCATGGGCCTCACCATGTTCGTGCAGCAGCGGCTCAACCCCACACCCGCCGATCCCATCCAGGCGAAAATCTTCGCCTTCATGCCGCTGATTTTCACCTTTATCCTGGCCCCCTTCCCGGCGGGACTCGTAATCTACTGGGCCTGGAACAACGTACTGTCGATTGCCCAGCAATGGGTCATCATGAAAAAAGTCACCGCGGGCAAGACCTGATCGGCGACGACTCGGCGCCCGACGCCGAGTCGCTCGAAACCGGTCGGCTGCTCTTCGCCCAGAGCTGCGATTTCGTCCTCGGCGTGGCCGGGCTCGAGCAATTGCCGCCCGATGCCCTGCCCGAGGTCGCCTTCGCCGGGCGCTCCAATGTCGGAAAATCGAGCCTCCTGAATGCGCTGACGGGCCGCAAGGCCCTGGCCCGGACAAGCAATACGCCGGGACGGACGCGTCAGCTCAATTATTTCAATCTCGGCGACCGGCTGATGCTGGTCGACATGCCGGGATACGGTTACGCCAAGGCACCGAAACATGAGATCGCCGCCTGGACCGACCTGGTCCGGGACTATCTGCGCGGGCGGGTCGGCTTGCGGCGGCTCTGCCTCCTGGTCGATGCGCGCCACGGCCTCAAGCCCGCCGACCGCGACTTGATGGCACTTCTGGAGGCGGCGGCGGTGGTCTTCCAGATTATCCTCACCAAGGCCGACAAGGCGAAAGACCTCGAGGCACTAATCGGCGAGACCGAAGCCGAGATCACCGCCTTTGCCGCCGCCATGCCGCGCGTCCTCGCCACCAGCGCCCAGAAGGGCGAGGGCATCGCGGCCTTGCGCGCCGAATTGGCGGCTCTGGCGGCGGCGGCACCTTTACGTTAAAAGACGCGCGAGCGAACCGAAGGCGTTTCACCATGGACGAGACGACTAAAAAGCAGCGCCGGGATTGGCTGGCCAAGGCCGACATTCTAACGGAAGCCCTGCCCTATATGCGCCGCTATGCGGGGCGCACGGTGGTCGTGAAATACGGCGGCCATGCGATGGGCGACGACGGGCTCGCCGCCGCCTTCGCGCGCGATATCGTCCTTTTGCGCCAGGTCGGGATCAAGGTCGTGGTCGTCCATGGCGGCGGCCCGCAGATCGGCGCCATGCTGGACCGGGTCGGCGTCAAGAGCGAGTTCGTCGACGGTCTCCGGGTGACGACGGCGGAAGCGGTCGATGTCGTCGAGATGGTGCTCTCCGGCCAGATCAATAAATCGATCGTGGCGCAGATTACCGCCGCCGGCGGCCGCGCGGTCGGCCTTTCGGGCAAGGATGGCGGCATGATCCGGGTCAAGAAGCTCAGCCGCACCACCCGCGATCCCGATTCGAACCTCGAGAAGGTCATCGACCTCGGTTTCGTCGGCGAGCCGGAGCAAATTGATCCCTATATCATCGAGGCAACCCATAATTCCGACGTCATTCCCGTCGTCGCCCCCATCGCCTTCGGCCCCGACGGCCAGACGTACAACGTCAATGCGGATACGGTGGCGGGAGCGCTGGCGGGGGCCTTGGGCGCGGCACGCCTCCTGCTGCTGACCGATGTCGAAGGCGTGCTCGACAAGTCGGGCACCCTGATGACCGACCTCACCATCGAGCGCTGCCGCGCCCTGATGGCGGACGACACGCTTTCCGGCGGCATGATCCCGAAGATCGAAACCTGCATCGATGCCGTCAACCAGGGCGTCGAGGCGGCGGTGATCATCGACGGCCGCGAGCCTCACGGGGTGCTTCTGGAAATCTTCACCGAGCACGGCTCGGGTACCTTGATCCGACGGGGCTAGAGCGTCCATGACCGATGCCGCCCCCCGTCTCGACGTGGATTTCTGGATCTTCGACCTCGACAACACGCTCTACCCCCGCGACTGCGACCTCTTCAAACAGATCGATATCAAGATGAAGGAGTTCATCGGCCGGTTGCTCGGCGTCGATATCGAAGAAGCACATCGCGTCCAGAAGCAGTATTTCCGCGAGCATGGGACGACGCTCCGCGGACTGATGGACAATCACGGCATGGCGCCCGAGGAATTCCTCGACTACGTCCACGACATCGACGTGACACCGGTGCCGCCGAACCCGGCCCTGGACGCGGTGCTGCACCAATTGCCCGGGCGAAAATTCATTTTCACGAACGGTTCGGTCGGACATGCGGAAAACGTCTCGCGGCGGCTTGGTATCGAGCATCATTTCGAGGGCGTCTTCGACATCATCGCGGCCGATTTCCGCCCCAAGCCCGATCGAGCCGCCTATGACGAGATGGTGCGCCGCCACGAGGTCGAGCCGACCCGCGCCGTCATGGTCGAGGACATCGCCCGCAATTTGGCGCCCGCTCACGAGATGGGCATGGCCACGGTCTGGCTCCGCTCCCGCCACGACCACTCGGCCTTGGGCGCCGACGGCCCCCATGTCCACCACGTGATCGAAGATCTGGTGCCGTGGCTGGAGGGGCAGGCGGTGCCCGCTTGACGAACCCGGTTCCCTCGCCCAAAGTCGCCGCCGTTTTTCGACGACCCGGACCGACCAAATTTTAGGGACAGAATCATGAGCCATGGCGACCTGCAAGTGAGCGTCGATGCCGCTTGGGAGAACTGCGACGAGATCAGCACAAGCACCAAGGGCGAGGCGCGGGATGCCGTCGTGACGGCGCTGGAACTGATGGATTCGGGCGAGGCCCGCGTCGCCGAGAAATCGGGCGGCGGGTGGACCGTCAACCAGTGGCTCAAGAAGGCGGTGCTGCTGTCCTTCCGGCTCAACGACATGTCGCCGATGGACGGGCCGGCAGAGGCACCGTTCTGGGACAAAGTGCCGCTGAAGACCGCGGGCTGGGGCGAAAACCGGTTCCGCGAGGCGGGCTTCCGCGCGGTGCCGGGCTCGGTAGTGCGCCATTCGGCCTATATCGCGCCCGGCGTCGTGTTGATGCCGTCCTTCGTCAATTTGGGCGCCTATGTCGACAGCAACACCATGGTCGATACCTGGGCCACGGTCGGGTCCTGTGCCCAGATCGGCAGGGACTGTCATCTTTCGGGCGGTGTCGGCATCGGCGGCGTGTTGGAGCCCTTGCAGGCGGATCCGGTGATCATCGAGGACAACTGCTTCATCGGCGCACGCTCCGAGGTCGCCGAGGGCGTCATCGTCGAGGAGGGCGCGGTGCTGGCGATGGGCTGCTATATCGGCCAGTCGACCAAAATCGTCGACCGGGCGACCGGCGAAATTCATATGGGCCGGGTGCCGTCCTATTCGGTCGTGGTGCCGGGGTCGATGGCCAGCGAGAAGGGCGGGCCGAACCTCTATTGCTGCGTCATCGTCAAACAGGTCGATGCCCAGACCCGGGCCAAGACCTCGATCAACGAACTGCTTCGGGACTGACCCGGATACGTTTATGATTCTCGTTCTCGACCGTCATTCCCGGGAAAACGGGAATGACCTTCGTTGTTTGCCTGCAAGGAGAGCGTGATGGCAGACCGGATGGGGGGATGTCTTTGCGGCAAGGTCCGCTACCAGGCGATCGGCGATCCCCGCTGGGTCGCCCATTGCCACTGCGACAGCTGCCGCCGGGCCGCGGGCGCGCCGATGGTCACCTGGGCCGGCTATGACCGAAGCAAAGTCACCTGGCCCGAGGGCGACCCCGCCTATTTCGCCTCTTCCGAAGGGGTGCGCCGCGGCTTCTGCCCCGCCTGCGGCACCTCGCTGACCTATGAGGGCGCGCGCTGGCCGGACGAGGTGCATCTACTCGCCGCCACCCTTGAGAACCCGGCCTCGGTGACGCCCGAGCGCCACGTCTACTGGGCGGAACACCTGCCGTGGATGGAAGACGGGGACGGCCTGCCGCGCCTGCCGACGACCGGCCTTGCGACGGAAGAGGACTGACGCCATGGCGATCGACCCGGTCCGCTTCACCGCCGACCTCATCCACTGCCCCAGCGTCACCCCTGCCGAAGGCGGCGCTCTCGACCTGCTGGAACAGACCCTCGCGGGCCTCGGATTCGCATGCCATCGCCTGCCGTTCTCGGAGGCGGGCACGCCGGATGTGGACAATCTTTACGCCCGCTTCGGGGATGCGGCGCCGAATTTCTGTTTCGCGGGGCATACCGACGTGGTGCCGACGGGACCCGTGACGGAGTGGTCGGCCGATCCCTTCGCCGCCGAGATCAAGGACGGTGGGATCCTGGGGCGGGGTGCGGCCGACATGAAGGGGGCAATCGCCGCCTTCACCGCGGCCGCCGAACGGTTCATCGGCGATGGCGCCTTCGCGGGCTCGATCAGCTACCTGATCACGGGCGACGAGGAAGGGCCGGCGATCAACGGCACCCGGAAGATGCTCGACTGGCTCGACGAGACCGGCGAGAAATTAGACATCTGCGTCGTCGGCGAGCCGACCAATCCGACCACGCTCGGCGAGATGGTCAAGATCGGCCGGCGCGGCTCCATGAACATGATCCTGACGGTCGAGGGCACCCAGGGCCACGTCGCCTATCCCCACTTGGCCGACAACGCCGCCCATCGCCTGGTCAAGATGCTGGACGCGCTGACGGCGGAACCGCTCGATGCGGGCAATGATCATTTCCAGCCCTCCAGCCTGCAGATCACCAGTATCGATATCGGCAATCCGACCGAGAACGTGATCCCGGGCCGGGCCGAGGGCCGCTTCAACATCCGCTTCAACGACATGCACGGCTCGGCGACGCTGGAGGCTTGGATACGCGAGACCCTGGACCGGGTGGCCGAGGGTACCGGCAGCTACGATCTTTCGGTCCGGGTGAGCGGCGAATCCTTCATTTTCCAGCCGGGCGCGCTCTCCGACCTGATCTCGGATGCGATCGAGAAGGTGACCGGCCGGCGCCCGGAGCTGAGCACCACCGGCGGCACCTCGGATGCCCGCTTCATCAAGAACCATTGTCCGGTCGCCGAGTTCGGCCTGATCAGCCAGACCATGCACAAGGTGGACGAACGCACCGATCTGGAAGACATTAACAACCTAACGGAAATCTATCACGCGATGCTGGAGGCGTACTTCCGCCGAAAATGATTAGGCGACAGGAAGTATTCGAGGGACTCTACGGCGCCTGGCGGCTGTTTATTCGGGACCGCTCGGCGGTGGCGCTGTTCGACGATTCGATTTCCGGCTATTGGAAATCGTTCTTCGCCGCCGTCGTTGTGCTGCCGGTTTATTTCCTGCTTGCCTGGATCGGCCCAGCGGCGACCGAACCGTCGCGCGGCTTGGTCACGACGGTGCTCATTCACGCCGAGTTCTATGTCATCGGCTGGGTCCTCTGGCCGCTGCTGACGGCCCATGCGGCGCCCGCCTTCGATCGCGATGCACAGTACCCGCTCTATATCGTGGCCTATAATTGGTCAGCCGGGGTTCAGGCGGCATTTCTGGTCCTCGCCTACGCCATCGGAACCGTCGTCAGCATGTCGGACGGCCTCCGTTTCATGGCGGATCTGATCGTGCTCGCGGTGCTGCTGCTCTACCACATGTTCATCCTGCGGGTGACCTTGAACGTCCAAACCGGGCCTGCCATCGCGATCGTGATCTTCGAGTTCGTGCTCAGCCAAATCGTCCTTGGCGTACGCAACTCGGTACTGATGTGAGCGGGAGTCGCTATTTCGAGGGTGTTCCCGCCGCCTGGCGGCTGTTCCTTCGGGACGGCACCGCGATCGCCGATTTCGACGCCTCCCCGGCCGGCGTGCGGCGTTCTTTCATCGCCGCCGTGACCACGCTGCCCGTCTATGCACTCCTGGTCGCGGTCGGCCCCGATGCGGTCGCGAGCCCGCGCCCGTGGCCCGAGGTCGTGGCGATCCACGCCGCCTTCTATGTCTACATCTGGACCGTCTGGCCGTTGGTGATGAACCGCGCCGCCGGGCTGCTCGATCGCGGTATTCACTATCCCCGCTTCCTCGCCGCCTATAATTGGTCGATGGTGATCCAAGCCGGTCTCTGGCTCGCGGTCTTTCTATGGGCGGCCGTTTTCACGCTGTCGCCGGGCATGGTGCATTTCCTCACCATTTTCGCCGTCGCCATCGTGCTGCTCTATCACATTTTCATTCTGAAGACGGCACTGGCGCTCCCCATCGGCCCGGCCGTCGCCTTGGCACTTTTCAAATTCGTGCTCTACCAAATCATTCTGGGTCTGCAGCAAGGGGTGCTGGCGTGACGTCCGGCGGGTAGACGACGGCGACAAGCGTCAGCCCGGCCGCGGGCGCCGTCGGGCCGGCGGCGGCCCGGTCGCGGGCGGCGAGCGCCGCCGCGACATCGTCCGCTATCCATTTCCCCTCGCCGACCCATTTCAAGGTGCCGACGAAGTTCCGGACCTGATGATGCAGGAAGGACCGTGCCCGCGCCTCGATGTGGATCTCGTCGCCGGCGCGGCGAACGTCGAGCCGGTCGAGCGTCTTGACCGGCGAGTCGGCTTGGCACTGCACCGCCCGGAAACTGGTGAAATCGTGGTTCCCGAGCAGGCATTGGGCGGCGGCGTGCATCGCCCCGGCGTCGAGCCCGCGCGGCACGTGCCAGACCCGGCCCGCATAAAGTGCCGGCGGCGCCCGGCGATCGAGGATGCGGTAAAGATAGTGCCGTTCGGTGGCCGAGAACCGGGCGTGAAATTCCTCGTCGACCGCGGCCGCCGCAAGAATGGCGATCGGGTTGGGCTTCAGGTGATGGTTCAGCGCGTCTCGCACCCGGTCGCCGTCGGTCGCCTTCTCAAGATCGAAATGCGCGACCTGACCGAGCGCATGGACGCCCGAATCGGTCCGCCCCGCCCCATGGACCGTGACGGCCTCGCCGGCGAAACCCTCGATCGCGCGCTCAAGTGCTGCCTGAACCGAGGGCCCATTTTCCTGGCGCTGCCAGCCGACGAAAGGGCCGCCGTCATATTCGACAATGATCTTCCAGCGGGTCATGGCCAAGTCCTATCGAATCAAACTTCCAGGCGCCAGTCGATCCCAGCCATGAGCACTCAGGTGAGCCGGATACCCTTGGTCACCGGATGGCCGCGGAGATATTCCGTCGCGTCGGCAAGGCGCCGTCCCTCGCGCTGCAATTGGGTGACCCGAAGGGCGCCGGAACCGCAGGCAACCAGGAGTCGGTCGTCGAGCGCCTCCCCCGGCGATCCGCCGGGCGCTTCAGGTTCCTCGAGCGCCGCCGCGAGCAGTTTTAGACGGGTACCGTCGTGGTCGCACCAGGCCCCCGGCCAAGGCGCGAAAGCCTGTATTTGGCGGGCGACCTCGGCCGCGGGCCGCGACCAATCGATCCGCGCCTCGGCTTTCTCGATCTTCTTGGCGTAGGTGGCGTCGGCGTCATTTTGCGGCCAGGGCTGCAGTTCGCCGGCCACCAGGCCGGCCAGCGCCTCGATGATCAGCTTGCCGCCGAGAGCGGCGAGACGGTCGTGCAATTCACCGGCTGTCATGCCGGGCTCGATCGGTGTCGGGGCGGCGAGATAGACAGGACCGGTATCGAGACCCGCCTCCATCCGCATGATCGAAATCCCGGTGACCCGATCGCCGGCCAGGATTGCCCGCTGGATGGGGGCGGCGCCCCGCCAGCGCGGCAGCAGCGACGCATGGATATTGAGGCAACCGAGCCGGGGTGCTTCGAGGATCCCTTCGGGAAGGATCAAGCCATAGGCCGCGACAATAGCGAGATCGAGGTCGAGCTCGGCAAAGGCGTCCTGTGTTTCAGTGTCGCGGAGCGTCCCCGGCGTCCGCACATCGATTCCGCGTGATTCGGCGAAGGCCTGCACCGGGGACGGCCGGGTCTTCCGTCCGCGCCCGGCCGGCCGCGCCGGCTGGCTATAGACGGCGGCGACATCGTGGCCCGCCTCCAGAAGGGCGGCAAGGCCCGGCACCGCAAAATCGGGGGTGCCCATGAAGGCGAGGCGGTATCGGGTCATTCTGATTCCGTGCCCATGGCAGCGCGACGCGCGGTTATTCCGCCGCGACGGCGTCCTGCTTCTTCGCCTTTCGCAGCTTCCGCAGGATCATGTTGCGCTTGATGTTGGAGATATGATCGACGAACAGCACGCCCTCGAGGTGATCCATCTCGTGCTGAATGCAGGTCGCGAGCAGACCCTCGGCCTCTAGCTCGCGCGCCGTGCCGGTTTCGTCGAGAAAACGAACCTTGATCCTGGCCGGCCGTTCGACCTCGGCATAGTGATCGGGCAGCGAGAGGCAGCCTTCCTCGTAATTGACGATCTCATCCGAGGTCCAAAGCAGCTCCGGATTGACCATGCGGTGTGGATCGCGGGCGTCCTTGTCCTTGGAGACGTCAACCACGAGGAGGCGCTTCGTGACACCGACCTGTGGGGCGGCAAGACCGACGCCGGGGGCCAGATACATAGTATCCAGCATATCGTCCAAAAGCCGGGCGATGTCCGCGTCAACCGTCTCGACGGGCATGCATTTCAGCTTCAAACGCTTGTCGGGCGCAGTGATGATGGGCAGAACCGCCATGGGCAAGAGGCCGCTGATCTGTTAGAGACATCCCGTAGGTATGATTCATCCGAACGTCCGTCAAGTCCGGGGCTCGCACCCCCCGATCGTCTGCTAGGCCCCGCCCATGGAACCTGGACTCGTCCTTGCAATCGTGGCCACCGCCGTCGCGGCGGCGGCATTGTATTTCGCCTGGACGAAACGCGGCGCCGGGCCCGATGAAACGATGCATTCCGAGCTGGGCGACCTCCGCGCCGAACTCGACGAGACCCGGACCCGCGCCACGGAAGCCGAAACCCGGCTCGACGAGGCCCGCCGGCAGATCGAGCTGACGGCCCGCGAGCGCGACGAGCTTCGCGAATCGGAAAAAGATCTCCGGACGACGGCGGAAGCGCGCAAGGTCGAAATCGACCTGTTGAACGAAAAGCTGAAGGATTGGGAAGCGGCGCGGGAACAGTTCATGACCGGCGCCAACAAGGCGCTGGTGGATACGGCCGCGAAAGTCTCCAACAAGCTCCTCGAGGACCACAAGCGCGAAGCCAAGGCGGAAAAGGAAGAGTCCGAAAAACGCGTCAAGCAGGCGACCGAACAGCTTTTCAAGCAGTTCGAGGCGGTCTCGAACTCTGTCGCCTCGCTGACCGACCGGGTCGGGCGGAACGACGATGCGGTCGATACCATCCACCGCGCGCTCTCCAGTCCCGGCGGGGCCGGTCAGTTCGCCGAGATCGGCTTGGAGAACAGCCTGAAATCCTTCGGACTCCGGCCGGACCGGGATTTCTTCGTGCAGCAGACGCTGGACGGGGTCGATGGCGGCAAGGTCCGCCCCGACGCGGTGGTCTTCCTGCCCTTCGATTCGGTGCTGGTGGTCGATTGCAAGGCTTCGAAGTTTCTGCTCGACCTCGCCGCCGCCGAGGACGAGGCGGCGGTGCAGGAGGCGCGTGAAAATCTGAAACGGACGATGCGGGAACACCTCCGCTCGCTTGCCGGCAAGGCCTATCTGGGGGCGGTGCAGGCGGAATACCGGAAGGCCGGGCGCGCCAGCGAGCTGCGCCGGGTCCTCAATGTCATGTATCTCCCGAACGAGGGAGCGGTGGAAAAGGTCGCGGAAATCGATTCGACCTTCGTCCACGAGGCGGCGGAGCGCGGCATCACGATCGTCGGCCCAACCGGCCTCCTCGCCATGATCGCCTTCGCCAGGGTCGAGATCGATCTTGGTCAGCAGGCCGAGAACCAGGAACATATCATCGACGCGACCCGCGTTTTGCTGGACCGGGTCGCGACCATGCTGGGACATGCGGGCGATGTCGGAAAGGGCCTCCGGGCGGCGGTCAAGAGCTACGTCGACTGGTCGAAATCCGTAAATGCCCGTCTCCTTCCGGCGACCCAGGCGCTGGAGACGCTCGGTGTCCGGGTCGAGGGCAAGAAGAAATTGGAGCGCCTGCCGCTTTACGAATTCATCGATACCGAGCAGGAGCCCGTCATCCAGGGCGAGGCCGCGGAATTGCCGCTGCCGGAACCCACGCCGAAACTCGGCGAGGACTAACTCTCCACCGATCGCCGCGCACGGAGCGCCGTTTCCAGGGTGCCGTCATCGAGATAATCGAGCTCGCCGCCGACCGGCACCCCATGGGCAAGCCGGGTGATGGTGACGCCGGCCCCGGCGAGACGCTCGGCGATATAATGCGCCGTCGTCTGTCCGTCGACCGTGAGGTTGGTCGCCAGAATAATCTCGCGGACGGCCTCTGTTTCAGCCCGCTCGACCAGGGTCGCGATATTGAGATCCTCCGGCCCGATGCCGTCGAGCGCCGACAGCCGACCGCCGAGGACGTGATAGCGCCCCTTGAAGGACGCCGTCCGCTCGAGCGCCCATAGATCGGCGACATCCTCGACGACACAGATCGACGTCGCCTCGCGCGCCGGATCGGCGCAAATGGGACAGGGATCGCTGGTCGCAAGGTTGCCGCATTGCCCGCAAGCTTGAATCGAATCGGCCGCCGTGGTCAGCGCCCGGGCCAAGGGTTCCATTAGGCTCTCGCGGCGCTTGACGAGATGAAGTGCCGCCCGCCGGGCCGACCGCGGCCCCAGCCCCGGCAGGCGGGCCAGAAGCTGGATCAATTGCTCGATCTCGGTCATGGCTGTCCTGGCGCCGTCAGAAAGGCAGCTTCATGCCGGGCGGCAAAGGCAGCCCGCCCATCAACTTCTGCGTCTCCTCCTGGACCCGGGCCTCGACCTTGGACTTGGCATCGTTATGGGCGGCGACGATCAGATCCTCGAGGATCTCCGCCTCGTCCGCCTTGATCAGGCTGGGATCGACCCGCATCCGGCACATCTCGCCCTTGCCGTTCAGGGTAACCGCAACCATGCCACCGCCCGAGATGCCGTCGATTTCGATGGTGCCCATCAAGTCTTGCATCTCGGCCATTTTGGCCTGCATCTCCTGCGCCTGCTTCATGAGCTGGCCGAGGTTCTTCATCGTCTACTCCTCTTCCTCGTCGTCGTCTTCCTCGGGCGGATCATCGATCTCGGGCGTCTCGCGCGGGGTGATCTTGGTGACGCGCGCGCCCGGGAAAGCCGATTTCACGGCTCGAACCATCTCGTCCGACTCGGCCTCGTCGTAAAGTTGCCGTTCGGCCGCCGCCGCCTGCTCGCCGAGTGTCGCCTCGCCGGTGGCGCTCGAGACGCTGACGATCCAGCGCCGCCCGGTCCATTCGTTCAGCATGCCCATAACCCGACTGAAGAGATCGCGCGGCGCATGCTCGGTCGGACGAATCTCGATCCGCCCCGGCTCGAACTTCACCAAATGCACGTTGTTGACGAGATTTGAATGCAAGATCATCTCGCGGCGAAGGCGAAACAGATCGACAACCTCGTTAAAGCTGGTCGGCTGCGGGGCTTCGGCATCCGGTTCCGCCGCCGGCGCCGCGACGGGGGCCGGTTGCGCCATGGTCTCGCTTCCGGCGACGGCGGCGCTCGCCGGCCCATCCGTTCGCGTTGGCGCTGGCGCCGCGGGAGCGGCGGCGGCGGCCGCCCCATCTTCGCTCAACTGCCGCACCAGTGTCGCCGGCGGCGGTAGTTCAGCGGCATAGGCGAGCCGCACCAGCACCATCTGGGCCGCCTGCAGCGGATTGGGCGCCATTTGCACCTCGGACACCCCTTTCAAGAGCAATTGCCAGGCCCGGGTCAGTGACGCCATCGCCAACTTTCCCGCCATCTCACCGCCCCGAAGCCGTTCTGTTTCGGGCGTATAGGCGGCCTCGGCGACGGCGGGGGCGGTCTTGATCCGGGTCACCCAAAAAACGGCGTCGAGCAGATCCTGGAGGACGATCAGCGGTTCGGCGCCGTCACGGTACATCGTGTCGAAACGGTCCAGCGCCTCGGCGATCGATCCCGCCATGATCAGATCGAAGAGATCGAAAACGACCGCCCGGTCGGCGAGCCCCAGCATGTCACGGACGTCGGCCGCGGTGACCGTGTCCTTGCCCGGCACGATCGCCTGGTCGAGTAACGAAAGGCCATCCCGAACCGAGCCGTCGGCCGCCCGCGCGATCAGGCGCAGCGCCTCCGCCTCGACCGAAACACCTTCTTGCTTCGCGACCGATTCGAAATGATCGCCGAGCAGCTCCGTCTCGACCCGCCGGAGGTCGAAGCGCTGGCAGCGTGACAGCACGGTCACCGGCACCTTCCGAATCTCGGTCGTGGCGAAGATGAACTTCACGTGCTCCGGCGGCTCCTCCAGGGTTTTCAGGAGCGCGTTGAAGGCATTCCGCGAGAGCATGTGCACTTCATCGATGATGTAGACCTTGTTGCGCGCCGAGACCGGGCGATACCGCACCCCCTCGATCAATTCGCGGATATCGTCGACGCCGGTGCGGCTCGCCGCGTCCATCTCGATGACGTCGACATGCCGGTCCTCTCGAATGGCGAGGCAGTTCTCGCACTCGCCGCAGGGTGTGGTCGTCGGACCGCCCTCGCCGTCGGGCCCGATACAGTTGAGGGCGCGCGCGATGATCCGGGCCGTCGTCGTCTTGCCGACACCCCGTACACCGGTCAGCATGAAGGCATGCGCCACCCGACCGCTATCGATCGCATTGGTCAGCGTCCGCACGAGGGCGTCCTGGCCGATCAATTGCTCGAAGTTCTCCGGCCGGTATTTGCGGGCGAGAACGCGATATTCGCTGGCGTCGGTGGACTCTGACATGACCCGGCGCCGGTCGCCCGGCGGCTTTGCCGTGAAAAGGGTGGAAGGCTGACCGGACGACCCGGACAAAACTCGTTACGGCTGCTTCCTTCCGGATCTGACCGGGTTGGCGAGGCGTCCGTCCATCCGACAACCTTCCAACCTGAATATATCAAGACCGGCACGGAAAAACACAAGTCCGAGTTCCTCAATCGTTGAAAAATCGGAGTCCACATGCAAGGTTTCGCACCCATGAGACAACCAAATTTCTATGCCTCCGAGGAATTCGACCGGGTCGGCGATCTGCGCCGCGACCGAAACTGGTTGCAAGATCGCATGGCCAATCCGGAGACGCGGCTGCTGCCGCTTTGGCGCAGCATGAACTTGGTCACCGAAAGCGACGATCCCGTGCACGCCTTCGTCTCGATGCCCGCCGCCGAGATCGCGACGGCTAGCGAGACGGTCTTCCTCGGCCTTCGCGAGGAGACGGCCTATTTCGCAATCGACGTCTCGCGGCACGACCCGCCGCCCTTCACCGAACACGGGGCCTATCGGGATCTTCGCGAAGTCGGCCCGCTTCTGGCGCGCGAAGAGGGGGCCCTGCTCGCCTATGCGCGCGGCATGACGACCTGGCAGCGCCGCCATCTTTATTGCGGCCGCTGCGGCAGCCCGACCGAAAGCCAGGAAGCGGGGCACGTCCGCGCCTGCACCAAAAAGGAATGCGGGTTCCTCTGTTTCCCGCGGACCGACCCGGCGGTCATCATGCTGATCCATGACGGCGGCGACCGCTGTATCCTCGGCCGCCAGAAGGTGTGGCGGAAGGGCCAGCATTCGGTCCTGGCGGGCTTCGTCGAGCCGGGCGAGAGCCTGGAGGACGCGGTTGCCCGCGAAGTCCAGGAGGAGGCCGGCGTTCCCATCGTCGACGTGACCTATCACTCCTCGCAGCCCTGGCCGTTTCCGTCTTCGATCATGTTGGGATTCTACGGCCGGGCGACCGAAACCGAGCTCGACGTGAACACCGAGGAGCTGGAGGGCGCGCGCTGGTTCACCCGCGACGAAATCGCCAACTGTCCGAACGACGACGATTTCCGGCTGCCCCGTCCCGATTCGATCTCGCGCCGCCTGATCGAGGATTGGGCGGCGGAAGGCTGACGGATGAATCTTGCATTGTCCCCCGAGGACGACGCCTTCCGGACCAAAATCCGGGCCTTTCTGGACGAAAACCTGACCGAGGAATTGCGGGGGGCGGCGGATAAGCGCACCAGCCTCTGGCAGGACCTCGACTCCGCCATGGCCTGGCAACGCATCTTGCATCGGAAGGGTTGGGCCGCGCCCGATTGGCCGGTCGAATACGGCGGCACGGACTGGTCGCTCGTGCAACGCTACATCTTCGCCCGGGAAAGTGTCCGCGCCCGGGCGCCGGCATTGATCCCGATGAGTCTCAAGATGTGCGGACCGATGTTGATCGGCTATGGGACCGATGCCCAGAAGACCCACTATCTGCCGCGCATCCTGAGCGGCGAGGACATCTGGTGCCAGGGTTACTCGGAGCCGGGGGCGGGGTCCGATCTCGCCTCGCTCAACACCGCCGCCATCGGCGACGGCGGCGACTATATCGTCAACGGCACGAAGATCTGGACCAGCTACGCCCAGCACGCCAACATGATGTTCGCCCTTGTCCGCACCTCCAAGGACGGCAAGAAGCAGCAGGGCATCTCGTTCCTCCTGATCGACATGACGTCACCGGGAATTACGGTCGAGCCGATCATCAATATCGCCGGGGTACACGAACTCAACCAGGTATTCTTCGACGACGTGCGCGTCCCCAAGGCCAACCGCGTCGGCGAGGAAAACGAAGGCTGGTCGGTCGCAAAGTACCTTTTGGAGTTCGAGAGGTTCTCCATGGGCTCGGTGGAGCTTCGCCGGACCCTCGGCCGGATCGAGACGCTGGCGGAGGCGACGCCGGTGGGCGGCGGCATCCTGGCGGAGGATCCGGATTTTCGGCGAAAACTGGCGGAGCTCAAGATCGCGGCATCGGTATTGGAGGCATCGGAACAACGAGTGCTCTCCAGTCTGACCGCGGGAAACCCGCCGGGACCGATCTCCTCCCTGTTGAACGCCCAGCATGCCGAAACGCTGCAACGGGCCGATATGTTGGGGGTGGAGGTCTTGGGATACTATGCCGCGCCCTCGCAGCCCGAAGCGCTGGAGATCGGCGCCAACATGCCGCCGATCGGCCCGGAAGAGGGGATCACCCTCATGCCGATGTATCTCAGCAACCGCATGAAAACCATCGCCGGCGGCTCGTCCGAGGTTCAGCGAAACATCGTGGCGAAGGCGATATTGGGCTTGTAGCGGCGGTGCCTTGTCGGCCGAAGGGGACACGTCGAGGCGCGCGGAGAGGAGAGCGGAATGTCGCAGGAAACATATCAACTATCGGGCAACGCCGCCGAGTTATATGAAGAGTTGAAGGTTCCGGCGATGTTCGGTCCTTTGGCCGACGCGACCTTGAACGCGGTTCCCCTGGCGGCCGGCGATGCCATCCTCGATGTCGCCTGCGGCACGGGAATCGTGGCGCGAAAAGCTCGGGAGCGGGCTGGACCGGCCGCCAGAGTCGTCGGCGCGGACCTCAATGAAGGCATGATCGCCATGGCCCGAAGCCTGGCGGACCCTCAATCTCGATCCTGCGAATGGCATGTCGCCGGTGTGGGCGAGATGCCTTTCGAAGATGGCGCCTTCGACAAAATCTTTTGCCAACAGGGATTTCAATTCTTTCCCGACGAGGCGGCCGCGCTACGGGAGATGAGACGGGTATCACGGCCCGGCGGCGTCCTGGCAATGACGATCTGGAGCGGGCTTAATATTCTGTTCTTGGTGATGGCGGACGCACTCGCCAAGTTTGTCGACGCCGAGACCGCCGAAAAACTACTTATTCCATTTACCTACAAAGGTCGGGAGACGCTCCCGGGGCTATTGTCGGCATCGGGGTTCGCCGATGTCTCCCGGACAGAGCTTGAAATCGACCGAGTGATCTCTAGTCCGGAGACCTCGATGTCACTCGAGATCATGGGAAATCCGGTTGGGCCGCTGGTCGCCGAAAAAGGGGCAGAAACGATGCGAAATATCGTCGAGCATATCCTCGATGGGGTCTCGGAATATCGCCGCGGCACGGATTTGGTAATCCCGCAAAACAGTCATCTTTATCAAGGAACCGTCGCCGCCTGATCCGAGGCTGCTAAAGCGCCAGCGCCGCTGTCACCTCGTCGAGCGAGGCCGGATCGTCGGCGAGCAGCAGCTCCGCGGCGCGGACCTCGAAGGGACCATCGGCGAGGCTCATCGGATCGCGCGGCCGCATCCGATGGTCGATCAACAGACGCGACAGCAAGAGCCGGCGGGCATCGCCGGTGGTCTCCGCCAAGGCCGCCCCTTCCTCCGCCAAGAGCGCGGCACAGCTCGCATGATAGAGTGCGTCGGTCGCCTGGCGCGAGAAGGGTTCGTTTTCGGGCTTGGACGCGACCTCGTCGGCAAACGCGACCGACTGGTCGATCAGGCCCGTGAGTTCGCCCCGGAACTGGCCCGGCACGCGGTCCGCGCCCTCGACGATCTCGTGCAGCGCCTCGCCGAGCGCCTCGTGCGCGCCGACCTTGGCGACCGCGCGACCGGTGACGTCGAGCGCGTTGATGGAGGAGGTGCCTTCCCAGAGCACGCCGAGATGGGCATCGCGCACCAGGCGAGAATTGACCCAATCCTCGATGTAGCCGTTGCCGCCGCGCGCCTCCATCGAGGCCGTCGCCACGGTGATATTGTCGCGGCAGGTGCGGAACTTGAGCAGCGGCGTCATGATCCGCAAGACATCGGTGGCGCGCGCGTCGCCGGCATCGGCCTGCTGCATGGTGCGCGCCGCGTACATGAAGCCGGAGAGGGCCTGCTCGGTCGGCAGCATGATCTTCATCAACTGGCGGCGCATCAGCGGGTGGTCGATGATGGTCTCGCCGAAGGTCTCTCGGTTCCGGGCGACGATCATCGCCTCGTTGAGACAGCGCCGCATCATCGCCGCGGCGCGGACACTGTGCGACAGGCGCGACATGTTGACCTGGTCCATCATCTGCTTCAGGCCGCTGTTCGGCTTGGCGCCGTAGTCGCCGAGCGCGTAGGCCGTGGCTCCCTCGAAGATGATCTCGCCCGAGGCCATCGAACGGGTGCCGAGCTTGTCCTTCAAGCGCACGATCCTGTACTTGTTGCGGCTGCCGTCCTCGAGGTGTCGCGGCAGGGCGAAGAGGCCGAGGCCGCGGCTGCCGTCGGGCGCGCCTTCGGGCCGCGCCAGCAAGAGCGCCACATCGCCATCGGCGCAGGAACAGAACCATTTCTCGCCGTAGAGCTTCCAGACACCGTCCTCTTGGCGCGCCTCGAGCTCGATATTGCCGACGTCCGAGCCGCCGGTCTTCTCGGTCATGAACTGGGCGCCCTTGAGGATTTTCGTCATATCCTGGCTCCACATGCCGGGCAGCAGCTTCGCCTTGGTCGCCTCGTCTCCGTAACGCTCGATCAGCATCGCCGAGGTGTCGGTCGCCGAGATCGGGCACATCAAGCCGAACTCGGACTGCACGAAGATGTACTGGAAGATATATTTCGCGACCGGCGGAATTTTTTCCGGCCAGCCATGCACGCCGTTCTTCCGCGACATGCAGTGAATACCGAAATCCCCGTAGCCGATCTGCTCCATCTCCCGGTAGGCCGGGTGGAACTCGAGCCAGTCCCCGTCGCGCCCGAACGGATCGCGGTGGTGCAGTACCGGGTCGTGACGGTCGGCCATTCGGGCCAGGTCATCGAGTCGGCCGCCGGCGATCTCCCCGAGACGCCGGTAATGCGGCGTCATATGCCGGCGCAGCTCCTCCGGCATGTGGATTTCCAAGAGACCCCGCAGGCTTTGGTCGATATCGAAGAAGTTCAGCCCATGGCAATCCGGCGCGATCCAGTCGTCGGCGCTTTGCTTGACGGGCGGGACATCGGCGATCAGCACTTCGTTCATGGCGGGTCTCCCAGGTTCGGACGATCACCATCCTACGTCCGGTCGCTTTGCGTCGCAAACGATTAATCCGTATGATTGAGTGAGCTTTAATCAATCAAGTGCCATCATGGCCATCAAATTTCCCCCGCTAAATGCGCTCCGGACGTTCGAAGCCGCTGGAAGGCACATGAGTTTCGCTCACGCTGCGGAGGAACTATCCGTGACCCCGGGCGCGGTCAGCCGCCAGGTCAAGGCGCTTGAGGAATGGATCGGCGCGCCGCTGTTCCGGCGGCGCCACAAGCAGGTCACGCTGACGCCGCTCGGCCGTGGTTATCTCGATGCAGTTAGCGAGCCCCTGGAACGCATCGCCCAGGCCACCCAGCGCGCCCTGCAACAGGACAGCAGCCGACCGATCGCGATCTGTAGTTACCCCACCTTCGCCTTGCGCTGGCTGGTCCCGCGTTGGGGCCGGTTCTACGACAAGCATCCGGACATCGACGTGCAGATCACGACCTCGCTGCAGCCGGTTGATTTCGAGCGCGGCGATTTCGACGCGGCGGTCCTGGTCGGTGAAAATTGGGATGACCATCCCGGGTTGGAGGCGATCCGGCTGATCGAGGTCGAACTCTATCCGGTTTGCAGCCCCGCACTCGTGGACGGCCCGAACGCACTACGCGCGCCGGCGGACCTGGCGCGCCACACCTTGTTGCACGGCCTCCCGAGGGCCGAGGATTGGCGGCGCTGGCTTGACTTCGCCGGCGTCGACGGCATCGACGCCGGCACCGGCCTGACCTTCGACAGCCTCAACCTATCGCTTCAGGCGGCGGTTGAGGGCATCGGCGTCGCCATCGCGGTCGGCGCGCTGGTCGCCGAGGACCTGGCGGAAGGACGACTTGTCCGGCCCTTCGGCCCGACCCGGACCTCGCGGCGCCCCTTCCATCTGGTCTATCCCGCGCACCGGGCGCGTGACCCGCGGCTCCGCGCCTTCGTCGATTGGCTCCGCGACGAGACGAATGGCGGGCGGGAATCACCTTCGCGCAAGACCAGCTGAGCGCCATCCCCTCAGTCGTTCGGCAAGCCCGCTTCCAGCAGTGGGGCCATCAATGCATCCAGCTCCCCACGATCCCGATAGGGAAACCGATCGCCCCATCGGGCGACCGTGAAACGCGGATTGATCCGCAGGACTTCCGCCGCTAGCCGTTTGGCTTCGTCGGTCTCGCCCATTCGCGACCTGGCAGCGACCAGCATCGTTCGCGCCGTCAGCCATCTCGGGCGGCGACGCGCCACCGATTCCAAGACACTTATCGCCTCTTCACATTCGTCGACGTGAATCAGGGCCTGGCCCAGGATGAGTTGCGAATTGGTCGGCATTAGGGGGTTGAGACGCAAAGCCTGTCTCGCCAGACGCGCGCCCTCGGCCGCGTTTCCGGCATAGAGCTGGATCATCGATGCCGTATGACAGGCGTCCGAACTGTTCGGGCTCAGCGCGACGGCCTTTTGAGCGGCTTCCAGGGCCGACTCATAGTCCCGCATGAATAAATGGAGATAGCCCAGATGGGCATAAGCTTCTCCCGATTCGGGATCGCTGTCGATGGCTTGGCGGCCGCAATCAAGCGACTCCACTCTCGACACCTCCAGATCATCGGTCCAACCGAACCGGGCCGCATCCGCATGGATATAGCCCAACAGGATCAGCGCGGGGGCGTAAGTGGGGTTGATCGACAAAGCGCGTTCGACTTCGGCTTGCGCCTGCTGATTGGTATCCTTGGCGAAGGCAAAATAGAGATCGCGCGCCTTGTGAAAATGCTCGTAGACAAGCGGACTGCCGGACCGTTCGCGCCAGATGCGGACTTGCTCGCCCTCGGCAAGTTCCACCTCCAAGGCGGTGACGATTTTCTGGGTAATTCGATCTTGCAGCTCGAACACGTCATCCAATTGCCCGTCGTAGCGCTCGGCCCAAAGATGATGTCCGTCCTCGCAATCAATCAGCTGCGCCGATAGGCGCACATTGTTGCCGGCCTTGCGGACACTGCCCTCCAGTACGTATTGCACGCCCAATTCGGCACCCACCGCGCGGATGTCGACCGATCGGCCCTTGTAGACAAAGCTTGAATTCCGCGCGATCACGAAGAGATGACGAATCTTGGATAGGGTCGTCAGAATGTCTTCGACCACACCGTCGACGAAGAACTCCTGTTCCGGATCGCCCGACATATTATCGAATGGCAAAACCGCGATAGAGGGTTTGTCGGGGAGAACCAATTCCGTTGTATCGCCCTTCGGCTGTCCCGATGTTGGCCGCACAATGGCAACTTTGTAAACACGCACCGGCGCCGAAACGTTCTTGACCTCATGCTCGCCCAAATCCTCGAATTGGTGGTCGAGCCGGTTGCGCACCTGGTCGTAGACGCCGCCTGAAATAGAGATGCCGCCGGGATCGGCCAGCGCCTCGATGCGCGCCGCTATATTGACGCCTTCCCCGTGGATATCCTCCCCGTCATCGATTACGTCGCCGATATTTATGCCCATACGAAAATCAAGCGGGCTCGCGGCCAGACCTTCCTGCATGTCGATGGCGCACTCGACCGCTTGTTGGACCGTCGGGAACTCGGAGAGGAAACCGTCGCCGGTGTGCTTTACGATCCGCCCCGAATGGTCGGCGATCGCGGGGTCGATAATGTCGGTCCGCGCGGATTTCCATGCCGCAACGGTGCCTTCCGTATCTTGTTCGACGAGCCGGGTATATCCCGCGACATCGGCCGCCAGGATCGCCGATAGCCGTCTTTGCCGCCCGTCATCAGTCATCGAATGTGTCGGCTCCCGTCAGGTCGCGGCTATTTTATGGATTTCGCTGCATTGAGGCCAATGTGCACAACAGAGCCGACGAATTCCGGGGCCCGATCCCCGTTCCCGAAGAAATCCTACTCTGCCATTTTCAAGGTACGATAGCGGACGCCGGCCCGTTCGCGGCCTTCCTGCCCATCGATGCCGCCGCGGCCGCCTTCATTCTCATAGATCTGAAGTTCCTTCACTTCGGGTCGCTTATTCGGTACGTCGAGCCACAGGCGCATGAGATGCCGCCGGTCCTGCCCCGCTTCGCCGTTTTCGAATTTGGTTCTGGCATGCAAGGTGGTCCGGTTGTTCATGAAAAGCGCATCGCCCCGTTCTAGACGAAACCGGCAGCTTTGCTCGCGAGCGCAGGCATCAAACGTGTCAAGGGCGGCGAGTTCATCCGCGCTCAACGGAATGCCACTTTCTTCCACGGCCGATTGCAAAATCTCCCGCACATAGAAGATGCTGAGATGACCATCCTGTTTGGAGAACACTGGAATTCGGTGCGGTGTGATCGGTTCCGTCGTCGGCGCCTGCTCGCCGCGCCGGTGATAGTGGAATCCTCGATATAGAATGGGCAAGTATTCAGGATTTTCGGCGGCGATCTGGTTGTGAATGGCGAAAGCATTAGCGATGAGCGACACGCCGCCGGCAGCCGCCGGCCGGTAGCAAAGAAGTGCGACCACCTGAGCGATGTCCGTATGCAGCCGCAACGACCGCGCCGTGGTATAGCCGCGCGCGATCTCTTCCTCGCCGGGCTTGGTGAGGTCGACGACATGCCCCAGCACGTCGCCCAGCGCGCTCTGCGACAAGGCGACGCCGAAATGCGTGCCGATGCCCCAATACATCTTCGCGATATCATCGGCATCAAGGCGATCGGCGGGCAAGCCGCGAAAGACGATCACGCCACGCCCAAACATCAGCTCTTCCAGAATCTCGGCGAAATCAGCGTCCAAGCTCGGATGCCGGAAGTGTTCCGGCTTGATATCCGCAAGCGCGACGCCGTCTCGCTTGACGGAGTCGAGGCACTCTTCCAAAGCGGCCAAATGCGCCGGGGTCAAATGAAACGAAATGTCCTCGACGCTTTCGATGTCGGATGCGGTCCAGGCTTGCGGCGCCGAGAATGTTTCCGCGGCAGTCATCGTCATGATCGTCTCCAGATACCAAATCCGTCCGGCGGAGCCGGGCCAGCCCTGTTATTCCTAGCAATGATCTCGTTGGATCGAGGGAAGTCCAGCAGATTGTGCCAAAGCCTGTCCGGACAGCACCCGCCGCGGCGCGCGGCCTAGTCCTGCATCGTGTCCAGGAGCTGCTTTTGGAAATGGTGGACGTTGCTCTCCCACACCGGCGAAAACACCACGTCGTCGGCGACCGGCGAGTGACGGGCGATCTGCTGCTCTTCCCAGATCCAGAAATCCTGGCTGCGAATGCCGTCCCGGCCCGTCGAGGAGCGAGACTTGCCGAGCCAACGATCCAATACCTGCTTGCGGGCGGGGGCATATTTCCGGCCCTTCACCGCGTCCCCGACGAAGAAGAAGCCGAGTTTCGCGATCGAGCGGTCAGGCGCGATGGGGTCGATAATCACCGATGCCAAATAGTTGTCCATCACCGTCACGGTGACGTTCGGAAAAAGGACGCTTGTCGACAACGTCCGCTCGGCCCCGGGCGCCATCGGGATCTGCGGTAGGGCATGTTTAACGTCGCCCTTGCCGCCGCTGTTGCGGCGCGGCGGCCGGCCCTTCCGCGCCTTCAGGGTCACGAAGCTGTCTTGTTGCAATGATTCGGTCCACGGCCGCCCGGTCTTCAGTTCCAGATCGTCCGACATCTTGGTGAAGATACCCTTGTGGACCCAAATGTGATGATAGGTCTCCCAATTGTCGTTCTGCAGCTTCCAATTCGCCTTGAATTCCCAGTCAACGCGCTTGTTGATTCCGGTGGCACTTAGGTCGGCGCCCTCGATCAAATCCGCGAACGGTTTCACGTGCTGTTCGATGGGCGAGGCGTTGCCGTCGAGATTGATGAAGATCCAATGATGCCAGACCGCGCAGCGCACCGGCGCGAGGCCGAATTTGCACCGGTCCAGATCCGTGTCGCGCCCGTCCTTCGTACCGTCGAAAAAGGGGATCGAGATGAGGTCGCCGTCGAGATCCCAAGCCCAGGCATGATACGGACAGGTCAACGACTTCAAGCCCTTCTCCGGCCGAGTCAGAACGGTCGAGGCGCGGTGGCGGCAGACATTGTGGTACGCCTTGATCTCACCCTTGTTGTTGCGCACCAGGATGATCGGCAGCTTGCCGACGGTGATCGGTATCGCGTCGCCCGGCTTGGGAATGTCGGCTTCGAAACCCACCCCCATCCAGGTGCGCGGGAAGAACCGTTCCTGTTCGAGCTCGAAAAATTCCTGGCTCGTATAGGCCGCCCCCGGCAACCCCCTTGCCGTCTCGATCGGCCGTCGCACCGCCGCGACGACCTTCTTGCCGAGGATCTGCTCAACCGTCCGTGTCATCGTCCATTCCCCTCAGCTTTCCGCGCCGTCCCAGCGATGCCGGTCGGCCGGATAGACGCCGAGTATGTGCACTTCCCGGCTGAAGAAGCCGAGTTCCTCGAGCGCGAGCCGTACCGGCGTGTGATCCGGGTGGCCGTCGATATCGGCATAGAATTCCGTCGCCACGAAGGCGCCGCCGACCATATAAGATTCGAGCTTGGTCATATTGACGCCGTTGGTCGCGAAGCCGCCAAGACACTTGTAAAGGGCGGCCGGCACGTTGCGGACCCGGAAGATGAAGGTGGTGATCACCGGACCGTCGTTGGCTTCAGGATCGATCGGTTCCTTCGCCATGATCAGGAACCGGGTGGTGTTGTGGGCATCATCCTCGACATCGCGGCGGAGCGACACCAGGCCATAGGTCTCACCGGCGAGCTCGGAGGCGATGGCGCCGCGCGTCGGATCGTTGAGCTCGCTCACCTCCTTTGCCGCCCCCGCCGTATCGGCGTGGACGACCGGGGTGAATTCATGCTCGCGGAACATGCGTCGGCATTGCGAGAGTGCATGAACATGGCTGTGAACCGTCTTCAGGCTCTCCAGCGTGGCCCCTTTCGGCGCCAGAAGCCGGTGGTTTACCCGCTGGAAATGCTCGCCGATGATATGCAGGCCGGAATTCGGCAGCAGATGGTGGATATCGGCGACACGCCCCGCGACCGAGTTCTCGATCGGGATCATCGCCAGTGTCGCGGCATCCTCATGGACGGCTTGAAAGACGTCTTCGAACGCGGCGCAGGGCATTGTTTCCATGGATGGATCGACCGCCCGGCAGGCCATGTCGGAATAGGCGCCGGGCAAGCCTTGAAAGGCAATCTTCTTATCCGCTGTCATCTCTTCGGCGTCCGAATTCAAGCTTGAAGGATCGCGCGGGCCCGCGCGAGGTCGGCCGGAGTATCGACACCGAGTGGAACCGTGTCAACGAGCGCCACATCGATCCGCATCCCGGCTTCGAGCGCGCGCAGCTGCTCCAGTTTCTCGCGGCGCTCGAGAACACCGGGAGGGAGCGCGACGAAGCGTTCGAGGGCCGCCCGGCGATAGGCATAGAGCCCGATATGATGGTAGAGCGGCCCCTCGCCCGAGGGCGCCGTCGCGCGAGTGAAATAAAGCGCTCGGCCGCTGCGAGCACCTTCCGCCAATCCCACCACCGCCTTCACCACGTTCGGATTGGATCGTTCCTCAGGATCGACGATCTCGGCCGCGATGGTGGCGATATCGACGTCTTCTTCCGAAAGCGGTGCCAGGGCGGCGCGAATCGTCTCGGGCTCGATCGTCGGCAGATCTCCTTGCACGTTGACCACCGCGTCATGGCTGCACTCCGGATCGACCCGTTGCAGCGCCTCGAATATGCGATCCGAACCCGAAGGGTGATCCGGATCCGTCAGCACCGCCTCGCCCCCGGCGCCGGCGACCGCATCTCTGATCACCGGTTCGGCCGCCGCGACGACGACCCGTCCGACCTCCGCCGCCCGCGCCCGACGCCAGACATGGACGATCATCGGCTCGCCGGCGATCTCCTGCATGACCTTGTCGGCAAGGCGCGTCGATCCGAGGCGGGCCGGAATTAGGATTATCGGGTTCGTGGGCGTGCTCATCCGTCTTTCGGAAGGGGCCGGCGGGCCCGCTAGGGCGTTGGGATCGGCTCAATTCAGTTGGACCGCAGCTTATACCGCCCCGGTCGGCCCTGGAACCGCAAATTAAGCACCGCGCCAGATGCGAGACTGTACAGACGTTTTGAAATCCGGCATTTTATGGCCCGGTCGAGGTATTTGAGCGGTGGAGGGTCCGGTTCGATGAATAACGATCCGCTGTTAATGAATAAGATTGCCGGTGCGATATTGAGCGCCACCCTGTTGGCGATAGTGACGGGTTTCATCGCGCACTTAATCTATCAGCCGGAAACTCTGGCCAAACCGGCCTATGCGATTGCCGCGGCGGTACCGGCGCCGGCGGCGGCGGCGGCGAAAGCGCCCGCCGGTCCGGAGCCCGTGGTCGGCCTCCTGGCCGGCGCCGATGCGGCGGCGGGAAAGTCGGGCGCCAAGAAATGCGTGGCGTGTCACAGCTTCAAGAAGGGCGGGCCGAAAAAGGTCGGACCCAATCTCTGGAACATGGTCGGCGCGAAGCAGGCAGGTGTCTCCGGTTACAAGTATTCCGGCGCCTTCAAGGGCCTGGCGGGCAGTTGGAGCTATGCCGAACTGAACAAGTTCCTCTTTAAGCCGAAGGCTTACGTCAAGGGCACCAAGATGTCCTTCGCCGGGTTGAAGAAGGCCAAGGACCGGGCCAACATGATCGCCTATTTGAGATCGTTGAGCGACAATCCGAAACCCTTGCCCTGACATGGTCCAAGGGGTTAATCGAAGGGGCGGCCGGGCCGCCCCTTTTTGATTGCGGGTCACCCATCATGAGCGACACTTGTCCCGAGGAATTCGTCGAACTCGCGGAACGCCTGGCCAATATCGCGGCTGCCGTCACACGCCGCTATTTTCGCGGCGATTTCGCGATCGAGGACAAGGCGGACGAAACCCCTGTCACCACCGCAGACCGGGAAGCCGAAGCGGCGATTCGGGCCATTCTTTCACGCGAGGTGCCGGACCACGGCATCCTCGGCGAGGAATTCGAGGCGGTGCGGGACGACGCGGAATTTGCCTGGGTGATCGACCCGATCGACGGCACCAAGGCCTTCGCCGAGGGCATTCCCGTATTTACCACGCTGCTGGCGCTTCTCCAAAGCGGACGGCCGATCCTGGGGTTGATCGACCAGCCGATCCTCGGTGAGCGCTGGGTCGGTGCCGCGGGCCGACCGACCACGCTCAACGGATCGCCGGTGCAAACACGGGCGGGCGGGCAACTCCCGAAAGTGGCGGTACACGCGACCACGCCCGAGATGTTCGAGGGCAATGACGCCGCGCGCTTCGAACGCCTTGCCTCGGCGGCACGGTATCGGCGCTTCGGCACCGATTGCTATGCCTACGGTCTGCTCGCCTCGGGCCACGTCCGTTTGATCGCGGAGGCACAGATGAAAATCCATGATTATTTGCCCGTGGTCGCGGTGGTCGAACAGGCAGGCGGCGTCATCACCGACTGGCGGGGCGCGCCGCTTGGGCTCGACAATGACGGAACGGTGCTGGCCGCCGCCGACCCGGGCCTGCACCGAGCGGCGCTCGACACCCTCAACGGCTAGAGATCTTCCTTCTCGCCCTCATCGTCCTCTTCGTCGTCATATAATTGCTCGATCTGGTCGCCGTCCTGGGTCTTGTCGGTCAGATTGGCCGCCGAATGACGGACGGCGCCCAGAGATTGCTCATCGCTTTTGGGGTGCAGGGAGAGCACGAACTCATCCGCCGGCGCCACGCGGGCCGCATATTCGCGCGCCGCCGCATGGGATTCGGCCCTGATCTCCTTGGTCAGGGTCAGGCTTTCGCCGGCCGGCGTGGCATAGATGTAATTCGCGATCCAGGTCGTGGCGGCCACATCTCGCCCCTCGTCGATGGTACCGGAAACGAGTCTAGGCTGGGGCGGGGGCGCTCGTCAAAAAATCGCGAGCGGCCGTTATTCTCCTTGAGCGCGAAGGTGGCGTCACCAATCTAATCGGCTAAACTCTTCCGTCGCGTTAAACCGCCAAGGCCTCGGGAATGAAAATATTAGAATCCGTCTCGACGTTTCTCCTCGTCTTCCTGCTCGCGCTCGCGTTCGGCGCGCCTGCAACCGCTGCGGAGATCTATCGCGGCCATGGCCTCGCGATGCATGGCGATCTGAAGTATCCGGCCGGGTTCAAGCATTTCGAATACGCCAACCCGATGGCGCCGAAGGGCGGCGAGGTTCGCCAGGCGGCAATCGGCGGATACGACACCTTCAATCCTTTCGTCATCAAGGGCCGGGCGGCGGCGGGAAGCTTCAGCATCTACGACCGGCTGATGGCCAGCGCGGCCGACGAGGCGTTCTCGCAATACGGCCTTCTGGCGGAGACGGTGGCAACACCCGCCGACCGTTCCTGGGTCGCCTTTACGCTGCGCGAGTCGGCGCGATGGCATGACGGCAAACCGGTCACGGTCGAGGACGTGATCTGGACCTTCCAGACCTTGGTCGCCAAGGGCCGGCCCTTCTATCGATTCTATTACGGTGGCGTCGCCAAGGTCGAGAAGACCGGCCCCCGGACCGTCAAGTTCATCTTCAAGCCGGGCGAGAACCGGGAATTGCCGCTGATTCTGGGTCAGCTCCCAGTGCTGCCGAAACATTATTGGGCGGACAAGGATTTCGCGGCCACGACGCTGGTGCCGCCGCTCGGCTCCGGCCCCTATCGGATCAAATCCTTCGAGCCCAACCGCAATGTCGTGTTGGAACGGGTCAAGGATTACTGGGCCAGGGATTTGCCGGTGAAGCGCGGGTTTTCGAATTACGACACGCTCCGCTTTGAATATTATCGTGACACGACGGTGGCGCTCGAGGCGTTCAAGGCCGGCGACACCGACATTCGATTCGAGAACGTCGCCAAGAACTGGGCGACCGCTTATGACTTCCCGGCGGTTCGCAACGGCCTGATCCGAAAAGAGGAGTTTCAACACCGCCGAACGGCCGGCATGCAGGGTTTCGTCTTCAACCTCCGGCGCCCGTTGTTCCGGGACCGCATGGTGCGGCGCGCCCTTGCCCTGGCCTTCGATTTCGAATGGTCGAACAAGGCGCTCTTCCATGGCATGTACACGCGGACGCGTAGCTTTTTCGACAATTCCGAACTCGCGGCCCGGGACCTTCCTTCGGGTGAGGAGAAGGAGATCCTGGAGCGGTTGACGTCAAAACTGCCGCCCGAAGTGTTGACGACCGCGTACACTACGCCGAAGACGGCTGGCGACGGCAACAACCGCGCAAATCTACGACAAGCAATGAAATTGTTGCGAGGAGCCGGCTGGCAGGTCGACAAGAAGACTCGAAAACTCGTTCACGCTAAGTCCGGCGCCGGATTCGCCTTCGAGGTGTTATTGATTAGCCCGCTCTTCGAACGGATCGTCCTCCCCTTCAGGAAGAACCTCGCCCGGCTCGGCATCGATGTCGCGGTCCGGACCGTTGATACAGCGCAATATCGGGAACGCCTGACGGGCTTCGACTATGACATGATCGTCGGCAGCTGGGGACAGTCGCTCTCGCCCGGCAACGAACAGCGAAATTACTGGACCACCGAGTCGGCGGATCGGCCGCGAAGCCGGAACCTGACCGGCTTGAAGAACGCCGCCATCGACGAGCTGGTCGAGCTCGTTATCGCCGCGCCGAGCCGGGCCAGTCTGGTTTCGCGGACGCGCGCCCTCGATCGCGCGCTGCAATGGAGCCATATCGTGGTCCCGCACTGGCATCTTCCCTACGATCGGATCGCATTTTGGAACAAGTTCGGCCGACCAAAAGTCATCCCGACCACCGGGGCCGCGACCGATGCCTGGTGGATAGACCCCGCGCTGGCGGCGGCGTTGGCGAAAAGCCGCAAGGCGAAGTGACCGCGTTCCCATGGCCGCCTATATCCTCCGCCGCCTGTTTTTGGTGATCCCGACACTGCTTGGGATCATGGTGGTCAACTTCGTCGTCGTGCAAGTGGCGCCCGGCGGCCCGATCGAGCGCCTGATCGCCGAAATCGAGGGCGAGGCGGTGGAGGCGGCAGGGCGCATCTCGGGCAATGTCGGCAGCGAGGTCGCGGGCAGCCGCAAGGCGGGCGGCAACACAGCCGGCGATACCGCGACCAGCAAGTATCGCGGTGCACAGGGCCTCGATCCCAAATTTATCACCCAGCTTGAGAAACAGTTCGGCTTCGACAAGCCGGCTCATGAGCGCTTGGCCCTGATGATCGGCAACTATGTCCGGTTCGATTTCGGCCGCAGTTTCTTCCGCGACCAGCCGGTGGTCGATCTGATCCTGGAAAAGATGCCGGTCTCGATCTCGCTCGGTATCTGGAGCACGTTGCTGGTTTATCTGATCTCGATCCCCCTCGGCGTGATGAAGGCAGTCCGCGACGGCTCGCGCTTCGATATCTGGTCGAGCGGTTTGATCATTTTCGGCAACGCCATCCCGGGCTTCCTCTTTGCCATCCTGTTGATTGTGCTCTTCGCGGGCGGGCGCTATTTCGATTGGTTTCCCTTGCGCGGGCTCGTCTCCGACGACTGGTCGGATCTCTCCTGGCCGATGCGGATCATGGATTATCTTTGGCACATGACCCTGCCGGTCCTCGCCATGGTGATCGGCGGCTTCGCGGGCCTGACCATGCTGACCAAGAATTCCTTCATGGATCAGATCAACATGCATTATGTCACCACAGCGCGGGCCAAGGGGTTGAGCGAGCGGCGCGTTCTGTACGGCCACGTCTTCCGCAACGGGATGCTGATCGTGATCGCCGGTTTTCCGGCCGCCTTCATCGGCATGTTGTTCACGGGCTCGCTGTTGATCGAGGTGATCTTCTCGCTCGACGGGCTGGGGCTTCTCGGGTTCGAGGCGGTGATCGACCGCGACTATCCCGTGATGTTCGGAACCCTTTATATGTTCACGCTGCTGGGACTGATCCTGCATATCATCAGCGATGTGACCTACACGCTGATCGATCCCCGGATCGACTTCGAAAGCCGCGAGGTCTGATCCGGTGGTCGCGACCGAAAAATTCCTTTGCTTCCAGGTGACCCCGCTCAACCGGCGGCGGCTCGACAACTTCAAGGCCAACAAGCGGGGTTACTGGTCGCTCTGGATCTTTCTGGTTCTGTTCGGGTTCTCGCTTTTCGCCGAGCTAATCGCGAATGAGAGACCGCTGGTCATCCGCTTCGACGGCGCCTTCTATTTTCCTTTCCTGACGGTCTATTCGGAAACCGACTTCGGCGGCGACTTCGAGACCGAGGCGGTCTACACGGATCCCTATTTGATCGAACTGATCGAGGCTAAGGGCTGGCTCCTGCGGGCCCCGATTCCTTATGGCTTCGACACCCATATCGGCGATTTGCCCGGTGCGGCGCCGCATGAGCCGTCGGGGCTGAATTGGTTCGGCACCGACGATCAGGCGCGCGACGTCACGGCGCGGCTCATTTACGGTTTCCGCATTTCCGTTCTGTTCGGCTTGGTGCTGACGATCCTGAGTTCGATCGTCGGTGTCGGCGTTGGGGCCGTTCAGGGTTATTTCGGCGGTCTGACGGACCTTTTCGGCCAGCGCCTGATCGAGATCTGGAACGGTATGCCGGTCCTCTTCATGCTGATCATCCTGGCCAGCGTGGTGCAACCGAATTTCTGGTGGCTTCTGGGGCTGATGTTGTTGTTCAGTTGGACCGCCTTGGTGAGCGTGGTCCGGGCCGAATTCCTGCGCGCCCGCAACTTCGAATACGTCAAGGCAGCGCGGGCGCTCGGCGTTTCGAACCGCGTCATCATGTATCGTCATGTCCTGCCCAATGCGATGGTTGCGACGTTGACCTTCCTGCCCTTCATCACCTCGGGCTCGGTGGTGACCCTGACCTCGCTCGACTTTCTCGGCTTCGGATTGCCGCCCGGCTCGCCGTCGCTAGGCGAGCTCCTGAAGCAGGGCAAGGACAATCTGCAGGCGCCCTGGCTCGGCATCACCGCCTTTTTCGTTATTGCCATCATGCTCTCCCTTCTGGTCTTTATCGGCGAGGCGGCGCGCGACGCCTTCGACCCGCGCAAGGTGCAGCGATGACGAACGACCAACCCCTACTTTCGATCCACGACCTTTCGGTCGATTTCGACGTGCCCGGCGGACCGGTCCATGCGGTCCGAAATGTCGGTTTCGATATCGCGCGCGGTGAGACGGTGGCGCTGGTCGGCGAGTCGGGGTCGGGAAAATCGGTGTCGGCCCTTTCGGTGATGCAGCTCTTGCCCTATCCGATCGCCAGCCATCCGACCGGCTCGATCCGGTTCCGGGACGAAGAGCTGGTGGGCGCGAGCGCGGACGACCTGCAGCGCATTCGCGGCGACCGTATCGGCATGATTTTCCAGGAGCCGATCACCTCGCTCAATCCGGTTCACACCATCGAGAAACAGATTCGCGAGGTGTTGGTCTTGCACAAAGGGCTCGGCCCGGCGGCGGCCCGGGCCCGCGTGCTCGAGTTGTTGTCACTCGTTGGCATCCGTGACGCGGCGCAGCGCCTCACCGCCTATCCCCACGAGCTTTCCGGCGGCCAGCGCCAGCGTGTGATGATCGCCATGGCGCTGGCCAACGAACCGGACCTGCTGATCGCCGACGAACCGACGACGGCGCTCGACGTCACGATCCAGGCACAAATCCTGAAGCTGCTGAAATCGCTGCAGACCGAGTTCGGCATGGCGATGCTGTTCATCACTCACGATCTCGGAATCGTCGGCAAGCTGGCCGACCGGGTTTGCGTTATGAACAAAGGCGAGATCGTCGAAACCGGCCCCACGTCGGAGGTCTTCCGCAACCCGGTACATGCCTACACCAAACGGCTTCTCGCGGCGGAACCGAGCGGCGAGAAACCCGTCCCCGAAGCCGGCGCGCCGGCGATCGTCGAGGGTCGGGAAGTCAAGGTCTGGTTTCCAATCAAGAAAGGACTGCTGCGGCGGACGGCGGATTACGTCAAGGCGGTCGACGGTGTCTCACTCAGCATCCAGCAGGGGCAGACGGTGGGTGTCGTCGGCGAATCGGGCTCGGGCAAGACGACGCTCGGCATGGCGCTGCTGCGGCTCGAGGGCAGCGACGGCGACATCCTCTTCGAGGGCCGCGACATTCAGGGTTTGGGATCGAGCGATCTCCGCCCGCTCCGCCGCGAGATGCAGGTCGTCTTCCAGGACCCGTTCGGCAGTCTCAGTCCCCGCATGTCGATCGGGCAGATCATCGAGGAAGGCCTCAAGGTACACGAGATCGGCGCCGATGCCGCGGCCCGTGACCGGCTCGTGCTCGATGCCTTGGCCGAAGTCGAGCTCGACCCCGAAAGCCGGCACCGCTATCCGCACGAGTTTTCGGGCGGCCAGCGCCAGCGCGTCGCGATTGCGCGCGCCATTGTTCTGAAACCGAAATTCGTGGTGCTCGACGAGCCCACATCGGCGCTCGACCGCTCGGTTCAGGCCCAGATCGTCGATCTGCTCCGTCGTCTCCAGCGCGACCATGATTTGGCCTATATGTTCATCAGCCATGACCTGAAGGTCGTTCGCGCATTGGCGGATTATGTCGTCGTCCTCCGTGCCGGCCAGGTGGTCGAGCAAGGTCCGGCGCAATCAATTTTCGAGACGCCGGACCATCCCTACACCAAGGCATTGATGGCCGCCGCCTTCGATCTGGAAACCTCCGAAGCGGCGATTGAAGCGGGCGTCATCAACGAGTGAGAAATACCCCATGTCATTGATCTTCTATTCCAAAAGCGACCCTTGGGAAGATTGGGCGCCGGCCCTTCGGCGCGAGCTGCCGGATCTCGACCTCCGCCACTGGGAGGACTCGGGCGACGACGCGGCGGTTCGGTTCGCGCTGGTCTGGCGCCCGCCCGAGGGTGAATTGCGCGACCGTTTCCCCAACCTCGAATACATCTTCTCGCTGGGTGCCGGGGTCGATGCCCTGCTCGCCGATCCCAGCTTGCCCGAGGGAGCGCCGGTCGTGCGCATGGTAGAAGAGGCGTTGATCGTCGGCATGACCGAGTTCGTCACCCTCCACGTGCTGCGCCATCATCGCCGCCAGCGCGAGCTCGCCGACCAGCAGCGGGACAAGGTTTGGGCCGTCGTTCCGACCCCTCTGGCGCCGGCCCGGCGGGTCGGGTTGATGGGCTTGGGTGTGCTCGGCGCCGATGCGGCGCGGGTCCTGACGGCGCTTCACTTCGACGTCGCGAGCTGGTCACGGACACCGAAGTCGATGGACGGCGTCACCAGCTTTCACGGGCCCGCCGGTCTCGACGAGTTTCTCGCGCGGACCGAGATTCTCGTGGCCTTGTTGCCGCTCACGCCGGACACCCGCGGTATCCTCGATCGGTCGCTCTTCGATCGTCTGCCGCAGGGTGCTTGTTTGATCAACGCCGGGCGCGGCGGATTGCAGGTCGAGACGGATATTCTCGCCGCCCTTGAGAGCGGCCGCCTCGCGGAGGCAACGCTCGATGTCTTCGAGACCGAACCGTTGGCGCCGGAGAGCCCGCTATGGACGCATCCCCGTGTCGTCGTCAGCCCGCACATGGCCAGCATATCGAGCCCGTCGACGGGAGCCGCGGAGGTGGCCTCGAACATCCGTCGCATCGAAGCCGGGGAACCGCCGCACAACATTGTCGATCGTAAGGTTGGATATTGAGACGTGGACGCCTAAATACGCCTCAGCCGTCGAGTGCCTCGTCGGCCGAGCGGACGACCATGTCCGAGAATTCGCTGAGAAAGACCGAGCCTTTCACGGTTCGCTGCACCTCGATCGAGCGTCGGTCGTTCTCGTCGGTCTTTCGGCGGACGAGCCCGAATTCCCCCAGACGATCAAGAGCCCGGGTGATCGCCGGCTTCGAAACATTCAACTCCACCGCCAAGCCGCGCACCGTATGCGGCGGCGGCGTCAGGTAGACGCTGAGGAGGACCGCCATCTGCCGGGCCGAGAAATCGGGCGAATCGTTTCGGACACTGCGTACCACGCTTCGTCGCCAAAGATCGAGCGCCTGATTGGGCTGGATGGTCATTTCGGCCCGTTCATCTTTATTCCGGTTGCGAATCGACCGTAGCGCGACCAATGCCGAGCGGCAAGGGGCTTTTGCCGGAACGACCGCGAATTAATTGCGGAAAAATTACGATTTGCCGAAACGATTCTCGATCACCTCGAAGGCGGCATGGATCGCCATGGCCTCGCCGCCCTCCGGGCGCCCCGGCCGGCTTGCGGCATTCCAGGCATAGACGTCGAAATGCGCCCACGGGATGTCGCTCGCGACGAAGGCCTCCAGGAACAATGCGGCGGTGATGGCACCGCCCTGCGGCATGTCGCCGATATTGTTGAGGTCCGCGACCTTGCTCTCGAGCGTGCGGCGATAGGGCTCGAACAGCGGCATGCGCCAGACCGGATCGGCGTCCCGGCGCCCGGCCGTCTCCAATTCGCCGGCAAGCGCGTCGTCGTTGCAGAACATGGCCGGCAGGCCGGGCCCGAGGGCGACCCGGGCCGCGCCCGTCAGGGTTGCGAAATCGAGCACCAGATCCGGCGCTTCGCTCACCGCCTCGGCCAGCGCGTCGGCCAGCACCAACCGTCCCTCGGCATCCGTATTGCCGATCTCGACGGTTAGGCCCTTGCGACTCTTCAGCACATCGAGCGGCCGGAAGGCGTTGCCGGAGACACTGTTCTCAACGGCGGGGATCAGAACGCGAAGACGGACCGGCAACCCCGCCATCATGATCATGCGCGCGAGCCCCAGGACTTGCGCGGCACCCCCCATGTCCTTCTTCATCTGTTTCATGCCTTGGGCGCCCTTGAGGTCGAGACCGCCGGAATCGAAACACACTCCCTTGCCGACCAGCGTCACCTTGGGATCACGCGGCCGACCCCAGGTTAGATCGATCAGCCGCGGCGCCCGGTCCGACGCCCGGCCCACGGCATGGATCATCGGATAACCCTTCTTCAGGAGATCGCCGCCGACGGTGATGCCACAGCGCGCCTTGAATTCCCGCGCCAGCTTACGCGCCGCCGCCGCCAGCTCCGCCGGTCCCATATCGGCAGACGGCGTGTTGACGAGATCGCGGACCAACCCGACACCGCCGGCGCGGCGCAGCACCGCCGCCCGGTCGGCCCGCGCCGGCCAGACGAGTTCCGCCGACGGCCGGACCTTCTCCCGATACCGATCGAACACATAGGTGCCGAGCGCCCAGCCAAGTGCGGCCCGCGTAGCGGCACCCGCGCCCAGCGACTTCGGCGCCGCGTAGCGGCCGGCCGGCAAGCGTTCGACTGCGGCACTCCAGGACCAGATATCGTCCTGCCCCTCGACACCTAGCAGGACGCCGCCGACGCCGCCCCCCGCTGCCGGCAGCAGAAGCGTTTCGCCGGGTGTGCCGGTAAAATCCGCTTCCCGAACCCAATCTCGAAGCGCCTTGGCGCGTCGGTTGAGCCAGCCACCGAGGCCGTCTTCCGTCAGCGGCGTAAGGGACAACGTCTTGGCGGTGCTTCGGGTAACGAGATTATGGGGCACGTCGAGATCTCCTTGTCCGGGCCACCTGTTCACGGCGGCTGGTCATTTCGTCGATGTTGCGCCTATGTATAGGCTGCGGTTCCCGATTCGCAAGCGAGGCTCCAATGTCCGAATATCGGTTGGTTCTCGGCGGCAAGAACTATTCCTCCTGGTCGCTTCGCGGCTGGCTGGCGATGAAACAGACCGGCGCCGAGTTCGAGGAGATCGTGATCACATTCGATCGCGAGGACAGATCGGAAGCGATCCGCCGCCATTCGCCGACGGGTTTGGTGCCGGTTCTCTTCGATGGCGATTTGGCGATTCCGGAATCATTGGCGATCGCCGAATACCTGGCGGAACGACACCCGGAAGCGGGTTTGTGGCCAGCCGATCAAGCGGGCCGCGCCACCGCCCGCGCGGCCAGTGCCGAGATGCATGCGGGATTCACCGCCCTTCGATCGAGTTTGCCGATGAACTTCCGCCGCATTCGGCCGGGACTGGATATTTCGGAAGACGTCGATGCCGATATCGCGCGAATCTGCGAGATTTGGCGCGATTGCCGGGTCCAATTCGGTGCGGACGGTGCCTTTCTATTCGGCCGCTTCTCGATCGCGGATGCGATGTTCGCGCCCGTTGTCTCGCGCTTCCGGACCTATGAAATTCCCCTTGATCCGACCGGGCGGGACTATGTGGAAGCGGTCTGGTCGCATCCGTTTCTGATCGAATGGGCCGCCGCCGCCGAAACCGAACCTCCGGTCCCGCAATACGACATCTAACGCCGGCCCGACGTTTGGGCACGGGTGCCTCCCGACACCGCATCCGTCCGCAATTGACTGAGGATGTCATAGATCGGATAGGCGGGATCGCTCGCCCGCATGATTGTCCCCATCACCGCGACGCCAGCGGCACCCGCGTCCTGGCAAGAGCGAGCCGTGGCGGCGGTCACGCCGCCGAGTGCAATCACCGGAACGGGCACCCGCTTGGCGATATCCCGCAAACCCTCAAGATAGAGCGGCGGTCCGTAGCCGGGTTTGCTCTGGGTCGGAAAGATCGGGCTCATTGTGACATAGTTTGCACCCGCGGTTGCGGCGGCACCCGCCTCCCCCGCCGTATGCGCGGAAACCCCGATGATCTTGTCGGGACCTAGTTGCTTCCGCGCATTGGTGCAGGACTGCCCCTGCGGTAGATGGACGCCATGGGCAATTTCGGCCGCGGCCAGATCGGAATTGACGACGACCTTCGCTTCAAAGGGTGCGGCGGCCTCCATGATCTGTTCGACGAGGGTCCGCCGAGCCGGCGCTTCCAGATCCTTCTCGCGTACCATCACCCACCGGCAGCCGCCGTCGAAGGCCCGCGTCATGACGTCAGGCAAGGCCGACCGCGCCAGGGACCGGTCGGTGATCAGAAGCAGGGGCGGGGCCGGGAGTCTCAAGAGCCGACAACGCCTCGCGTCGGGCTCGACGCTTCGGCATGGTGTTTCCTGGGAATCCGGCCCGCCATATGGGCCAGCCGACCCGCCTTGATTGCATGGCGCATGGCCACCGCCATGCCGACCGGATCGTGCGCTTTCGCCACCGCCGAGGCCAACAGGACACCGTCGCAGCCGAGCTCCATCGCCAGCGCCGCATCCGAGGCGGTGCCGATTCCGGCGTCGATAATCACCGGCACCGACAATTGCGCGCGAATGATCTCGATATTGTAGGGATTCAGCACGCCCATGCCGGAGCCGATCGGAGCGCCCAGCGGCATCACCGCAGCGCATCCGAAATCCGCCAGCTTGCGGCAAAGAATGGGATCGTCGGTGCAATATGGAAGAACCGTGAAACCGTCATTGACGAGTTCCTCGGTCGCCCGCAAGAGATGCTCGGCGTCGGGATAGAGTGTCTCGCGATCGCCGATGACCTCGAGCTTGATCCAATTGGTTTCCAAGGCCTCGCGCGCCAGCTGCGCGGTCAGCACCGCATCCTTGGCGGTATAGCAACCGGCCGTGTTCGGCAGGATAAGATAGTCGTCGCCGAGCACGTCGAGCACTGTTTCGGCTTCGCCCTGGAGCGAAATGCGGCGAATCGCCACGGTCACGATTTCCGCCCCGCTCGCCTCGATCGACCGCAGCATGATGTCATGGTTCGGATAGGTGGCGCTACCGATCAGAAGGCGGGACTCGAAGGTCTTGTCCGCAATGGTGAAGGTGTCTCCCGATGTCCCTGAATTGCTCATGGTTACCTCGTCTTTCCGCTAGCCGCCCGGTGCCGGACGAACGATTTCAACCGCATCCCCGGGATTGATCCGGGTCTCGTCCCAGCAAGAGCGCGGCACCACGGCGCCATTGACCGCAACGGCAAGAAACCGGCCGCTCGGATCGACCTCCTCCAGACGCAACAATTCGGTCACCGTCGCTGCCGCGACGGACCGGCTTTCCCCGTTCACCGATATCAAATCCGTCATTCCGCCGCTCCCGCCGGGCGCATCTCGGCCGCTTCATCGTCGCGGCGATCAAATCGCGCCGGCCCGAAGGGTTTCATTTCCTCGATGACGTCCCCCGTCAGAATATAGTTGGCGACCCCATCGGCGGTAAGTGGCGCCAGAAGAATTCCGTTGCGATGATGTCCCGTCGCCATGACCAGGCGGTCGACCGAGCTTGGTCCCAGAATCGGCGCATCGTCCCGGCTCGTCGGACGAAATCCGACCCAGGTCTCGTCGATCGCCAGCTCCTCGATACCGGGCAGGACCTCCCAGGTCTCGCGAAGAAGATGCAGAATACCGCCGGCCGTCAAATCTTCGTCGAATCCCTTCTCCTCGACGGTGGCGCCGATGATCAGCCGGCCATCGCGGCGCGGTACCAGGTAGATGCCCTCGGGCGCCCATACGACATGGCGGAGCAGCGGCGCCTTCGGGTCCATCCGAACCCCGATCATCTGGCCCTTTATGGGACGCACCGGCGGGCGGACGGCCTCGGGCAGACCGTCGAGATCGCGCGACCACGCGCCCGCCGCCAGCACGACCGTCTCGGCCGGCCGGCGTTCGCCCGCGATCACAATGCCGCGGACACCGTCGTCACCGAGATCGACGCCATCGACCGCGGTCTCCTCGTGAAGCCGTCCGCCAGCGGCGAGAAAGGCATCGCGGAGCGCCAACGAAAGCGCGCGATTATCGACCTGATGATCGCCGGGGCTGAAGACGCCGCCGGCCAAGCCGGGCGCCAGAGAAGGCTCCCGACGATGAACCTGGGCCCCGTTTTGCCATTCGACATCGAGTCCGAGGCGCTTCTGGAGTTGATAGGTAAAGCGGAGCTGCTCCAGATCGTCGCGTGTCCGGGCGACGATCAGGGTCCCCTCGTCGCGATATCCGATGTCCCGGCCGGCGGCGGCTTCGAGCGCTTCCGTGAATTCGGGCCACATCTCCTGCGCCTTCAAATTCAGGCCGAGCAGCGCCTCCTCGCCGGGTTCCACCTCGGCCCGCGCGGCCAGCATCCCGGCCGCCGCCCAGCTCGCGGCCCGGCCGGCTTTGCCGCGGTCGTAGACATCGACCTCGCGGCCCGCTTCCGCCAGCCGCCAGCCGATTCCGAGACCGCAGACACCCGCACCGATTATCGCGATGCGCTGATTCGAAATAGAGGTGGTCGGACGCTTCACGTCGGACTCCCTGCGCTGGTACGACCCAGATCAGGTTCCATGAGTATGCTCTCAGCCGGCCCTTGCCGGCACCCCAGCCTGACCCGGTTACCATACGGCACACGACCCCGGAAACGCAAACCTCGGTAACACGGCCGCGAGACGGGACAGAAACGGTCGCACGCGATAATATGGCCGCCATGAGCGAGCAACCGAGGGAAATCGAGCGGGAGGACGACCCGCTGCATCAGGCGGAGATGGAGCTCCGGCAGTTGCGGTTGACGATCGATGCGCTGCGCGAGGAGCTGGAGGCGCAGCGCTACCGGACTGAGCAGGATGTCCAGACCGCGCGCGCCGACTCCCATGACGAAATCGTCCAGCTGCGCGACACGGCCGGGGCGCTGCGCGAGGAGCTCGAGAACCTCCGTTTCGACAAGGATCGCGCGGTCCAGGAAGCCGTCGTCGCCAATCATGGAGACATGGCCCAAACCCTGGAGGCGGTCCAGGCGCTCCGGGACGAGCTGGAGAATCTTCGTTTCGAGAAAGACCGCGAGGTCCAGGAGGCGGTCGCGAACTCGGCCGACGAAATACGCCAGTTGAAGACCACCGCCCAGGCGCTCCGTGACGAAATGGAGGATTTGCGCTTCGAGAAGGACCGCGCCGTCCAGGAGGCCGTCGTCGCCGCCAGTGACGAGATCGAGCAATTGAAGAACACGGCCGCCGCATTACGCGACGAAATGGAGGATCTCCGCTTCGAGAAGAACCGCGAGGTCCAGGAAGCCGTCGTCGCCGCCAGCGACGAGATCGAACAGCTGAAGAACACGGCCGCCGCGTTGCGCGACGAAATGGAGGATTTGCGCTTCGAGAAGAACCGCGAGGTCCAGGAGGCGGTCGTCGGCGCCAGCGACGAGATCGAGCAATTGCGGAACACGGCATCCTCCCTGCGCGACGAGTATGAGGATCTCCGCTTCGAGAAGGACCGCGCCGTCCAGGAAGCCGTCGTCGACGGCGCGGACGAGGTTTCGCAGTTAAAGAACACGATCCAGGACCTTCGCAACCAGCTCGAATCGCAGCAAATTCATTACGAAGACAAGATCATGGAGATGGAACGCTCGGCGGGGGACGAAAAAGCCCAACTGACGGACACGATCAGCGTCTTGCGCGACAAGTTGGAGGAGAAATAGGGCTCGATTCGACGCCATACCATGATTTTGTCGACGGCCGGCCCGACTCGGGGTAAACTATGGGCAATCGTAAAATAGAAACGATCGTGAAAAATTTGAGATCGGCCCGCCGCCTCGCGTTCAAGGGAGAGGCGGCGCGCGGAGAACTGGAGAGACAAGTTGGCGCGTAACGGCGAAGCCGCGCTGCCGTCGACGGACACGGGCGGAAACAAGCGGCAAACGACCCGCCGGAAAACGGCGAAGACGTCGAAAACGTCGAAGACGTCGAAGAAGAACGGGTCTGCCGGTGCCGGCAAGGGCAACGGCCTCGCCGCCACCGAGGTTCGACGGCTTGAAAAAGCCGAGATGTTGCTCAACATCTCGCGTAAGGTCGCGGTCATCGAGTCGGTCGATGAAGTCATCGCCACCATGGTGGAAATGACCACTTGGGAGCTCGGTGCGGAACGCGGCACGCTCTTCCTCAATGATATCCAGACGGGCGAGCTCTATTCCCGCTTCGCCCAAGGCACTCATCTCCGGGAAATTCGTATTCTCAATTCGACCGGTATCGCCGGAGCGGTGTTCCAGTCGGGCAAGAGCGAGATCATCCACGAAGCCTATAACGACCCGCGGTTCAACCGGACGGTCGACACTCAGACCGGCTTCGAGACGAAGAGCATTCTCTGCGTGCCGGTGAAGACGCTGCGCGGCGAGGTCATCGGCGCCGCCCAGGTCCTGAACAAGAAGAAGGGGCGGTTCAACAAGGAGGACATGGATCTCCTCGAGTCGATGACCGAGCAGGCCAGCATCGCGCTTCAGAGCACGCAATTCGTCGAACGCATCAAGAAGACGCGCGAGGAGGAAATGCAGTTCCTCGACGTCGTCTCCGACGTGACCTCGGAGATCGACCTGGGCGCGATGCTCCAAAAGGTGATGAGCGAAGCCACGCGCATGCTGAAGGCCGACCGCTCGACCTTGTTCCTCAACGACGAGAAGACCAACGAGCTCTGGTCCCAGGTCGGCGAGGGGCTCGGGGCAACGGAAATTCGCTTCCCCAACCATCTCGGCATCGCCGGCACGGTCTTCGTCAAGGGCGAGACGATCAATATTCCCCACGCCTATGCCGATCTTCGCTTCAACCCCGCCTTCGACAAGCAGACCGGCTATTTCACCCGCTCGATCCTCTGCGTGCCCATTTTCAACAAGGACAGCAAGGTCATCGGCGTGACGCAGGTCCTGAACAAGCGCGGCGGCCCCTTCGGCGACGAGGACGAGCAGCGCCTCAAGGCGTTCACCGGTCAGATCGCCGTCGGCCTGGAGAACGCGCAGCTCTTCAACGATGTCCAGAACATGAAGAATTACAACGAGAGCATTCTGGAGAGCATGTCATCGGCCGTCATCACCCTCGACGAGGACGGCAAGATCGTCACCTGCAACGCCGCCGGATTGCGTATTATGCAAGTCGAGGCGGACGACATTTTAAAGAAACAGGCGGACGAGTTCTTCGTCGAAGAGAACGCCTGGGTGATGGAGCGGATCAAGCGGGTGGAGGAGGAGCAGGAAACAGCCACCCTGGTCGACGCCGCACTGCAGGCGGGCGAGGAGACCTTGTCGGTCAATGCAACCATCACACCCTTGCGCAGCAGCGAGGAGGAAATGCTCGGCGCCATGGTCCTGATCGAGGACATCAGCTCCGAGAAACGAATGAAATCCACCATGTCGCGCTACATGGACCCGGGCCTCGCGGACCAGCTCATGGAGGGCGGCGACGATATTCTCGGCGGTCAGGCCACGGAAGCGACGATTCTGTTCTCGGATGTGCGCGGCTTCACCACGATCACAGAGGAATTGGGCGCCCAGGGCACCGTCCAATTGCTAAACGACTACTTCACCATCATGGTCGACTGCATCACCGAGCAGGACGGCATGTTGGACAAGTTCATCGGCGACGCAATCATGGCCGCGTTCGGCATTCCGGTCAGCCACGGCGAAGACGAGGACAAGGCCTTGCGCGCCTCCATCAACATGATTTCGCGATTGTGGGAATGGAACACCGAGCGCGAGGCGCAAGGCTTGATGCCGGTCGATATGGGAATCGGCCTCAACACGGATTCCGTCGTGTCGGGCAATATCGGCTCGCCGAAGCGGATGGATTACACGGTGATCGGCGACGGGGTCAATCTCGCGGCGCGGCTCGAATCGGCCTGTAAGCAATACGCGGCCCGCATCCTGATCAGCGAATACACCCACGACAAGCTGAAGGGCGTCTACCGCTCGCGCGAAGTCGACAGGGTCGTCGTGAAGGGCAAAACCCAGCCGGTCGGCGTGTATGAGATCCTCGATTTCCACACCGCCGAGACCTTCCCGAACGTCATGGAAGTCCTCAATCACTTCAAGGACGGGCTGGAGAAATACCGTGTCGGCAATTGGGATCCGGCCATCAAGGCCTTCAAGGAAGCGCTCAAGCTGAACGAGGGCGATCATGTCTCGAAGATGTATATCGAGCGTTGCCAGCTACTGAAGAAGAAGAACCCGAAGGATTGGGACGGCGTCTGGGTGATGACGTCGAAGTAGGCGTCGTCAATCGCAAACCAAAGTCGATACCGTAAGTTCCCAGTCATTCCCGCGTAGGCGGGAATCTAGAAAACCCAGCGAGTCACTGGATTTCCGCCTTCGCGGGAATAACGTCCATGACTTTTTCTTCTTTTTAGTAATCCATTGGAATCTCTATGACTTCGAACGCCTCCGGCGTGGCTTATTGACTGGAAATTTCGGACGCGTCCCGCGAAGGACCCGCGCGATGTCCGCGCCGGCAACGCCGGCGATGGCCTCCAGGCATTCCTCGGTCGAGCCGCCCATATGCGGCATCAGAATGACGTTCGGCGCCTCGAAGATCGGGCTTTGGGGATCGGGCGGCTCGCCTTCGAGAACATCGAGCGCCGCCCCTGCGAGCCGACCCGATTCAAGGGCGCGGATCAGCGCCACCTCCTCGACCAGCGGCCCCCTGGCCAGATTGACCAGGAACGCGCCCTTTTTCATCTTGCCGATCGACCGCCGGCCGATCAGGTGATGGGTCGCCGGCATCTGCGGTGCGTGGAGCGAGACGATATCGGCGGCGCCGAGGAGCGCGTCGAAGGCCATCGGCTTGATCCCGCACGCGCGAATGTCCTTGTTCGCGATCCCGGGGTCGTGCGCCGCGACCTTCATCCCGAACGCCTTGGCGAGCTCGGCCACGCGGCCGCCGATCTGGCCGATACCGACGAGACCCAGCGTCTTGCCCCGAAGCTCGCCGCCGGTGTGCCGGGCCTCGCCCCAGACCCGGTCGCGGCGCACGCGCTCCGCCGTCTCGGGAATGCGCCGCAGCAGGCTCAACATCGACCCGAGCGTCAGTTCCGCCACCGCATTGGCGTTGGCTCCGGGTGCGTTGGTGACCAGGACGCCACGCTCGGTGCAGGCCTCGACATCGACCTGGTCGTAACCCGCCCCATGAACCGCGACGATGCGAAGATCGGGCAGCCGGTCGAGCAGCGTCGGCGTGATATAGCCGGGGCGAAGCAGCATGCCGGCCGCCCCCTGAAGCGCTTTGGCGAATTTCTTCTCCTCGGTCGCGCTGATCGGCCGGAACGGCAAGGCCACCACCTTGACCGAAGCGATTCCCCGCAACGATTTCCGGACCGGCGGTAATGTCACGGGAAAATCGTCCGTCGCGGTAACCGCGACCCATTTCTTGCCGGATGTCGTCATGGCGGCGCTCCCCTATCGGCACTCTCGATACGGCCGCGATAAGAGCACGAATGGCCGTCGCTGGAACAGTCCGATAGCCGTCAGAGGAGGTGACCAAGCCCGTCCCATAGAATGAGCTTCAGCGCGAGCAGCGTCAGGGTCACTTTCAACAAGGTCTGGAATAATCGTTCGCTGAACCGGCCGAGCAATTGGCGGCCGACATAGGTGCCCGCCAAGACCGCCGGAATCATGGCGGCGATCAATGGACCATAAATTACAAAGCTGAAGCCGACGAGGCTGAACCCGGCGACCTTCAAGGTATGGCCGAGAAAGGCGAAGAAACTCATCGTGCCGACGACGCCCTCGCGATCGAGGTCCTTTCGGATCATGAAGACGCCGAGGATCGGATTGACGACGCCGACAATCACATTGAGCGTGCCCACCACAAACCCGAGCGGAATGAACCCCGAAAGCGGCAATTCCCAATCGCGGAGCGCGCGAAGCCCCCGGGTAAAGAGCGTGAACAGGATAAAACCGCCGATCGCGATCTGGACCGTTTCCTTGCTCAACCCTTGAAACAGCCAGAGACCAAGTGCGATCCCAAACGGCATCGGCAGGCCGAAGCGAATGATCAGCGGCCAGGAGAGACCGCCGCGCAACAGCCAAAGACGCCAGGCGTTGGTGACGAGCTGAACCGCGCCATGCACGGGAATCGCCGCCGCCGGCGCCAGAAACTGCAGCATGGTGGCAAGCAGGATAACGCCGCCGCCGGTGCCGGTGATGGTCGTCAGTGCTGCGGTGAAGAAACCGACACCGGCCAGAGTAGCGATGTCGAACGCCGGCACCCGATTCAGGCCTTCGTCACGCGACAGAGCAGACTCTTGAGGTTCGTCTGGTCCGAAACCGGATCGCGCTGGGTCTTGTCGGTCAGGAAGTTGACCGAGCGCCACGGATGATAGGGTTGTTTTTCGCCCCAGCCGATCGGTATGAAAATAGCGGACTTCCGAATACCCGCCGTGATCCAGGCGCGCGCCTCGACGGCGCCTTTCGGCGTTTCGATCTTCAAGCGATCGCCGTCAGCGATATCGAGCGTGGCCGCCTTTTCCGGATGAATCTGCGCGTAGAGATCGGGCCACATCTCCTGCGATTGCCAGAAGTAATGGGTCCAGCTGTGGAAATGGGGGGCGGGCGGGCGGCCGGTGACGAGCTCGGTGTCGAAACCCGCCGCCCGAAGGCGGGCTCCGGGCGCGTCCTCGCCGGGAGTCACGATGCGGCCGGGAACCGCAAGGGTGTTCGGGTAGAAGGGCGAGAGCACGCCGTCGCCGTCATCTCCCTCCAACGCGTCGATAAAGGGGAGATCGATCAAATGCGTCCGCTCGCCGTAGAATTCGGGTAGCGCCGACAGCCCCAATGTGTTGAACTTGGCCTCCAATTCGGGGGTATGGAATTCCAACTTGCCGCTTGTCGTCGGGAAACGATGACCCGTCGGCGCCCCCGGCGCCGTCGTCCCCTCGAGATAAAGCGTTTCCGTTTCTGGAGCCTCCTCGGCCGCCACTGGAAAACGAACCCAGCGCCACGGCGTGGCGTGGAGTCGGCGCTGGGTGACGCCGCGGAGCTCATCGTGGTCGATCAGCTCGGCATCCCAGAAATGAGCGGTGTCCTTGTATTCTTCCTTCAGAACATCCTCAAAACCGAGGCGTTTCCCCAACTCGATCCAGATCCAGCCGTCGGGTTTCGCTTCGCCCGGCGGATCGATCATTCGGTCGGTCCAGACGATCCGGCGGTCATCGTTGGCGCGGCCGATCTCGCCCTTTTCGATCGCGGCGGCGGCGGGCAGGACGTAATCCGCGAAGGCCGTGGTCTCGTTCGCGAAGAGTTCGATATGGACCAGCAGATCGAGCGCATTCAAGGCCTCCCGCGCGGCTTCTTGGTCCGGCCATTGGGCCATCGGATTGCTGGAGGAGATGAGCGCGTTCAAGGCGTAGGGCCGGTTGGCCTTTATCGCCTCGCTCCAGCCGACCGGGCTCTTTCGGATGGCGGGCTTCCCGACCGGGGCTCGGCGGGCCTCGGGCGCGTTCGCGAACAGCGGCGGCGAGGCCGACATGTTCTGAAAGGCTCCGCCCTTGCGGCCCCAATTGCCGGTAATCGCGATTACGAACATCAGGACCCGGTTCAGCTGGGTCGAATAGGTGTGCTGATTGACGCCCCGGCTGGCGAAAAGAACGCACCCGTCGGCACGCGCGATTTCGACGGCGAGACGCCGGATCTCGTCGGCCGGGATATCGGTGATCGACGCCGCCCAGTCCGGGGTATAGCCCTTCTCGAAGAGGAAATCCCGCCAGGCCTCCCAGCCCTCGACCCAGCTTTCGCAATAGGCCTGGTCGTGCAGAGATTCGGCGAGAATGTGGTGGGCCAGCGCCAGACCGAGCGCCATATCCGTGCCGGGCCGGATGGCGAGCCAACGGTCCGCCTTGCTCGCGGTCACCGTGAGGCGCGGGTCGACGGCCACCATCTTGATGCGCTTTTTGACCCGCCAGTCGTTGACCATGCCGAAATAGACGGGCCGGGTCTCGGCCTGGTTGTCCCCGATAAAGACGTAGAGTTCGGCGCTGCCGATATCGTCCTCGGTATAACTGTTGCCGCAGCCGCTGGCGCCCAAGGTCATGAAATAGGCGAGGTTCTTGCCGGCCGCGCAGAAGGGATCCGTCGTCTCGACATTGGGCGTGCCCCAAAGCTGGGCGAACAGGCGCACATAGCCGCGGATGGCAAGAAGACCCGTTCGGGTGCCGCAGAAGATTCCAAGCGCCTCAGGGCCCGCCGCATCGCGGATCGCGCGCAGCTTCCCGGCGATCTCGTCGAGCGCCTGGTCCCAGCTGATCGGTTCGAATTTCCCCTCACCGCGTTCGCCCACGCGTTTTAGCGGCCGGTCGAGGCGACGTTCATTGTGATACATCTGCAGCGTCATCTGCGATTTCGGGCAGACCTTGCCCTTCAACAGCGGATCGTCCGGATTACCCGTCACCTTGACCAGACGATCGCCGGCGAAATGGAAATGAACGCTGCAGCAATTGAAACAGATGGTGCAGCCGCCGGGGACAACCCGGTCGGGCGTGCGTTCTTCCCGCGCGAGACCATAGGGAAACTCGGCGCCCAGTTTCCGAAATGCGGTTTGTGCCTCCGGCGGATCGGCGACGGCGGACGCCTGCCGCGTCGCCAGTGCCTCGGTAGGCTCCAAACGGTCGAGATAAACCGTCGCCGGACCCAGCAGAAAAGCGTCATGATCGCGGATCGTCCGTCCTTCCGCTTCGGCTCGGGCGATATGTTCGGTCCGCGTTCCGAATTCGATCGCGTGGCCGGGGCAAACAGCGGCACAAGCGGGACCCGCCCCGGCTTCACGGCGATCGGCGCAAAGGTCGCATTTCACCGCGTGATGGCCGGCCGCGTCATAACCCATGGCACCATAGGGGCAGGCGGCGATGCATTCCCCGCATCCGGTACAGCGCGACTCCTCGACCGCCACCACGCCGGTGTCGGGGTCTTTGGAGATCGCCTTCGGATTGACCGGGCAGGCCCGGAGGCAGGCGGGCCGGTCGCAATGCTGGCAGGCCACGGTCAGAAAATCGAGCGCCGGGCCCGCCGCGCCGCCGAGCCAGACCACGCGGTTCCGGTATTCCCCGGGACCGAGGCCGTGCTCCTGCTTGCAGGCGACCTCGCAGCTCTTGCAACCGATGCAGCGCTCGAGATCGATCGCAAGCGAGAGCCGCCCCGCAATGGCGTCGGTCACCATTGGGTCAGATGCCACCAGTAGACCTCCCCGCCATCGGCAACGTAGCCCGCAAAAAAGGTCACCGTCGCGACATGTATGACCACCCCCAGCACGAAGAGCAGTGCCAAAAGCATATGCAGCGGACGCCAGAAGGCCTGGCTCGGACCAAGACCGCTTCGCACCCCGATCAATCGCGCTTCCTCTGCCGCCAGACGCGTATAGCGAACGGCATCAAGCGGCCGGCGAAGCCAATGGGCGAGCGTCGGAGAGAAGAGCGCCTCCTCGGCCCCCGGCTGCAGGCGCGCCAGAACCGCCACCTTCGCGGCCAGAACCGCCTCGAGCGCCGCCCGCAAGGCGGGGTCCGGCGGCGCAAAGCCACGGGTTTGCCGGCCAAGAGTCGCCGCCATTTTTCGCGCCCCATCGAGCCGCGCCCAAATGCCAAGCGCGGCGAGACCCATGAGAGCCAGGATCATGAGCGCCGGCGGCCGCCCGAAATGCCCTACCGAATGCACCAAGACCGCCGCCGTCCCAAGACAGGCGGCCCATACATGCGCCGAGAACCAATAGGTCGGCGAGATCTCCCGCCGCCCTCGTTTGGCGACCAGAAACCCGGCCGAGCCGAGAAGCAGCACCGCCCCCAGAACACCCAGAAGATAGAGGGGCGGACTGCCGGGCGTGCGCCAGTCAAGCGGCAGGTACGGCAAAATGACGAAATACCCCACGATCGCGGCCGCCGCCGCGACGGCGAGCCGGATGAGCTGTCGATTATCGAGATCGCGGCGCTGCATGGCTTTGCTCTAACAATAGTCGCCCCTGCCCGCGAGACCAGCGCGGACGAACAGGTTACGCTCAGCCCTTGGCGATATCCGCCCTTTCGCCGCTGGTCATGGCGAGCAGCGCGTCGGGCGTCGTCTCGAAGACCGCGTTCGGCGCCCCGGCGGCGGCCCAGACGATGTCGTGCCGCCAAAGATCCGCATCGAGAATGGTCGGGACGGGTTCGACATGGCCGACGGGCGCGACGACGCCGATGGCGAAACCGGTGCGGTCGCGCACGAAGTCCGCGTCGGCCCGGCCGACCTTCTCGCCAAGTGCGGCCCGAAGTCTCTTCTCATCTACCCGATTGTCGCCACAAGCGATGACAAGAACCGGGCGATCGCTCGCCTTGGCCCGGAAGATCAGCGACTTCGCGATCTGTCCGACGGTACACCCGATCGCCGCCGCCGCATCCTCGGAGGTTCGCGTGCTTTGGTCGAATGTGACGATCCGCGCAGACTCGCCGCGTTCGGCGAGCGCTTGTTCGACACGGGCGGTGGAGGACATGGAAACTCCCGTTTGGAGCAAATCCTGCGAAGTGCGAAACGCGAAGCAGGCTGGCGGAGGGACGGGGATTCGAACCCCGGACACCTTTCGGTGAACACGATTTCCAGTCGTGCGCCTTAAACCACTCGGCCATCCCTCCGACCGGACCGGCGATACTTAAAGGACGCTCTCGTCAAGAGCAAGCGAGGCCGGGTCGAATACATTGTTCGGCCATACACCAAGGGGTGTGGCCGCGTTGGATGGGGTGTTATGCTTGGCCGCCGATCCGGCGAACTTGGGACCCGATCGATGATCCTTCTCCGCCTCCTGGCCCGGTTGATTTTCCTGCTGGCGTTTCTTCTGCTCGGATTCGGCGCCTGGATCTGGCTGACGGAACCGAACGTAACGCGCGCCGCCGGCGAGATCTGGTATGCGTTCCACTTGGAATCGCTCAACTTGTCGCAGGTGATCATACAACGCTATTTGCATCCAGAGCTTTGGGATCAGCTCGTCCTGCCGATGCTGTTGCGGCCGTTTTGGGAAGCGGTTCTCTTGGTTTTCATCGGCGGTTTCGTGCTTGCCGGCATCCTCGGGTTCATCGGCCGAAAAGGTCGCGGCGGCGCGGAGGATTAATCGGGGTCGGGAAATCCGGCCATTCCTCGAACCTCGGCCGGCGGGACGCCTTCGGCGCGAAGTGCTTCCAGCGTCGCGGCGCCGTCCCGTTTGGAGAGCCGCCGCCCGGCCTCGGACGTCAGCAATCCGTGATGATGATATTCCGGCATGGCATAGTCGAGCAGTGCCTGCAGGACCCGGTGGACATGGGTAGAGGGCAGCAAATCCTCGCCCCGCGCAACCAGGGTGACGCCCTGTAGCGCGTCGTCGACCACGACGGCGAGATGATAGCTGGTGCCGATGTCCTTTCGCGCCAACACCACATCGCCGAGAAGCCGAGGCTCGACCGCAACGCGGCCACACCCTCGGTCGCTGAACTCGAGCGCACCCGTCAGGTCCGTCGCTCGCGCTGCATCGAGGCGGAGCGCGTGCTGGGCCCCCTCCGCCAGGCGCCGCGCTCGCGCGGCCGTCGTCAGCCCGCGGCAGACCCCCGGATACAGTGGGCCTTCCGGCCCATGCGGCGCATATCCCGCGCGTTCGATCTCGGCGGCGATCTCCTTGCGCGTACAGAAACAAGGATAGAGCACGCCAAGCGCCTCGAGCGCGGCCAAGGCCGCGGCATACGCCGCCATACCGTCCGATTGCCGGCGCACCGGCGTCTCCCATTCAATGCCGAGCCAAGCCAGATCCTCGTAGATCGCCGCTTCGAATTCGGGGCGGCAACGGCCCCGGTCGATGTCCTCGATGCGAAGGAGATAGCGCCCGCCGCCGACCGCTTGCCGCGCGAAGAGCGCGCTATGGGCATGGCCCAGATGCAGACGCCCCGTCGGGCTCGGCGCGAAGCGGGTAACACGATCTCTCATCATCCTGGCCCTAGCCTTTGCCCTGGGTTAAGTCAATTGGCATGACGCCCGAGTTCATCCGAACCGCCCTTGGCGAGCTAGCCGAACGCGACGCCGACATCGCCCTGGCCCTGGACGAGGTCGGTTATCCGGAACCCCGCGATCGGGCCCCCGGCTTCGGCGCGCTGATCAACATCATTTTGGGCCAACAGGTCTCCGCCCTCGCCGCCGCTGCCATTCGCAAGCGCCTCGAGGCGACGATCGACCCAATGACACCGGAGAATTTCCTGGCCGCTTCGGAAGAAGCACTCCGCGGCGTCGGTCTCAGCGGCCGCAAGGTCGAATACGGGCGCGGGCTCGCAGAGGCCATGCTGACCGGTGAGCTCGACACCGAGCGATTGGCCACCCTTGATGACGAGGAGGTCATGAAGGCGCTGACCGCCATTCGCGGGCTCGGACGCTGGAGCGCCGAGATCTACATGCTGTTCGCCCTCGGCCGCGCCGATATCTGGCCGGCCGACGACCTGGCGATCCAAGTAGCAACCCAGAAGCTGAAACGGATGCGAAAACGCCCCGATCGGAAGCGCCTGGAGAAGGTGGCGCACCCGTGGCGGCCCTGGCGCGGCGTTGCGGCGCTCTTTCTCTGGCATTATTACAAAGGCGCCCCGTAGACCCACAAACGAGAGGGACGAAAACCATGTCCGACGAACCCCAAGAACTGGATGGTCCCCGCTTCGGTCCGGTCGCGGGCGGAACACCCGAACAGCTTATTATCCTGTTGCACGGCGTCGGCGCCGACGGGCGAGATCTCTTGGAGGTCGCCCCCCATTGGGGCCAGGTCTTACCGAACGCCCTTTTCGTGGCCCCGAACGCGCCCTATCGCTATGACCAAGGCCTCTCCGGCTATCAATGGTTCAGCAGCGGTGAACGGGTCGAGTCGAAGGTCCTGAACGGGGTCCAATCGGTGGCCCCCTTCGTGCACCGCTTCATCGACAGCGAGCTCGCCGCGGCCAGCCTGTCGGCGGCGGAGCTGGCCCTGGTCGGGTTCAGCCAGGGAACGATGATGAGCCTCTATGTGGCGTTGCGTCGCCCGGAACCGGTCGCCGGGGTGCTGGGATATTCCGGTCGACTGATCGGGCCCGACCTGTTGGTGGACGAAATTCAATGCCGCCCGCCCGTCTTCCTGTCCCATGGCGGCATGGACCCCCTCCTGCCCATCCAATGCATGGAAGCGGCCGAAGAGGCCCTCACCGCCGTCGAGGTCCCGGTGCAGACCTTGGTGCGCCCCGATCTCGGTCATGGCATCGACGAGGAGGGACTGGTCCAGGGCACCCAATTCCTGCGCACCATATTCGGTGTCTGACGCCCGATGCCGCTGCAAAACCGGGTGACGCCGGCGGGCGAGATCATCGCCGATCCAGCGCGCGGCACCTTTATGGGCAATCGCGGCATCCTGCATGACGACCGCCGGCGGCTCGGTCGCAGCCGATGGAAACACAAGGCCTGGATCATCTGCCGCATCGCCTTTCGCGGCCGCCATCGCCAAGTGATGACGCCGCGGCGCTATACCGAACTCTTCTTTCTCGATGAAGCGGTGGCGATCGCCGCCGGCCACCGACCCTGCTATGAGTGCCGCCGCGCGGCCTATGAGGCCTGGCGCGTGGCTTGGAGCCGAGCAACCGGCAATTCGGCACAGCCGAGCGCGCCGGAGATGGACGCCAGGCTTCACCGGGAACGCGTCGACCGCAAGACCCGAACCGCCCGCCTCTGGTCGACCCCGTTCGACGACCTTCCGGCGGGCGCCTTCGTTCTCCTCGGCGGGCAGGCGCATCTGGTTTGTGATGAACTGCTTCTGCCGTGGTCGCCGGTGGGTTATGACACCGCAATCGCCCGGCCGACCGGGACCGCCCGGGTCCTGACGCCGCTCACCGCGTGCCGTGTGCTCGCCGCCGGCTACTTGCCCGAAATCCATGCCTCAGCCCAAACCCCTATATATGACGGCTCACACAAATAGTTTCCCGAGTCGGCCACTAAATCTTGTGCGGAATCGGGAATTCGGCTATCAGACCTCTGCCAACCGACACGATAGCGATAGGGAGATCACGTCGTGGTTTGGGGTACGAAGGAATGTCCGGCCCTGGTTCTGAACGCCGATTTCCGGCCGCTCAGCTACTTCCCCCTGTCCTTGTTGAACTGGCAGGATTCGGTCAAGGCGGTGGTGACCGACCGGGTCAACGTCGTCTCCGAATACGATCAGGTCGTTCGCTCGCCCTCTTTCGAGCTTCGCCTGCCGAGCGTCATTTCCCTGAAGAATTATGTGCGGCCGGCGCGAAAGCCGGCCTTCACCCGGTTCAACGTGTTCCTGCGCGACCGCTTCGCCTGTCAGTATTGCGGCCAGGCGCTGCCGTCGCACGAGTTGACCTTCGATCATGTGGTGCCGCGCTCACGCGGCGGCCGGACCACTTGGGAAAACGTGGTGACCGCCTGCGCGCCCTGCAATCTGAACAAGGGCGGGCGGATGCCGAACGGCCGGGGCCTGGTGCCGAAGCGAAAGCCGGTTCAGCCAAGTGTGTGGCGGATGCAGGAGAACGGGCGCCTCTTCCCGCCGAATTTCCTGCATGAGAGCTGGCGGGATTTCCTCTACTGGGATGCCGAACTCGACGCCGGTTAGGCGCTCAAAATCTCGTCGAAAGCCAGATCGCGCCTCGAGAGGCCGCTTTCACGAATGCCGTCAGCAGCGGATAGGCGGGCGCCGCTTCCGCGTCATGCCGAAGTGCTGTGTCGCGGTGGGTTATCTCATCGGCGCGAAACTTCTCGATCACCGCTTTCAGTTCAGGATCGTCGGCACCCAACCGTTCGGTCTGTTCGGCATAGTGATCATCGATCACCTCCTCGACCGCGACCGTGCACGCCATCGCCGCTTCGGGCCCGAGGCGGGCGCTGGCGGCACCCAGCGCATAACCCGCGACCCGCCAGATCGGCGACAATGCGGTCGGCCGAACGCCGCGCTCGGCGATTAGTTGCTCGAACGTCTCAAGATGTTCGGCTTCCTGCGCCGCCATTTCCTCGACCGCGTCGCGGGCGGGACCGGGACGAAGGGTCGCGAGTTGGCCCGCATAAATCCGGACCGCGCCGTATTCGCCCGCATGATCGACCCGGATCATGGCCTCCGTCGTCTCCGCCGGATCGCCCGGCAAATAGGCCGGACCAGGTCTTCTTGTCTCGCTCATCGGGTTTGGTCCACCCATTGCCGCCAGGCGGCGAAACAGAGGCCACTCCCGAGAATAACGGACAAAAGCGCGTTATATCCGGCCATCGAGATGCCGAAGAGCGACCAGGCAACCTCGTCGCATCGGACAATCGGCGCATTCAGCAGTCGTTGGCGGAGCGCCGCGACGGTATCGGGTAGATCGCCGCCGCCGCAACTCGCCAGGCCCGCCCACCAATGCTGTTCGACGCCGACATGGAAGACGGCGATGCCGGCACCCGTCAGAACGGCGAGCCCGCCCGCGAGAAGAAACAGAATCACGACCCTCGGACGATCTCGCAACAGGAAGGCGATCAACCCCAACGCCGCCGCGATCCACCAGGGCCAGCGTTGATAAAGACAAAGAGCGCAAGGCCGAAGCCCGGCCAGATGCTCGAAGGCGTTGGCCGCAGCGACCACCGCAAGCCCGGCCCCGCCGAGGGCGAGGGAGAGGCGGGCCTGGTTGGTTTTTCCGGCGAGAAGCGAGTCGATCCACATAGGCCCTGTATACGCGATCCCGCCCGCCGAACCCTAGAGCAATTTCAACAGCAGGAATCCGCCGCCGAGCATCACGAAGAAGACGATGCTCAGAATCTCGAGCCGCTGCTCGATGAAGCGGCGGATCGGCGCGCCGAACTTCCATAACAGCGCCCCCTCGACCAGGAAGCGGAGCCCCCGGCTCAAGACCGACGCGACCGTGAAGATCACCGGATCGAGGGCGAAGACACCGCTCGCAATGGTAATGACCTTGTAGGGAAAGGGCGTCAGGCCGGCTCCGGCGACAATCCAACCGCCATGCGCGTTGTAAGACTCCCGGAACGCCGCGAATTTTTCGTCGTAGCCGTAAAACGCCACGATGTGAGCGCCGACGGACTCATAGAAGAAGTATCCGATGGCATACCCGGCGAGCCCACCGAGAACCGAGCCCAGGGTGCAGACGGCCACGATCCGCCACGCCCGCGCCCGGGCCGCGAGAATCATTGGGATCAGCATCACGTCGGGCGGGATCGGGAAGACCGAGCTTTCGACGAAGGCGACGAGAAAGAGCCACCAAATCGCATGCGGATGTTCCGAAAGCGCCAGGGTGCGATCGTAGAGTCGCCTCAGCATGCGTTCTTCCCCGTCGATCGAAGGGCGGCGGCGACCGCCTCGATAACGCCGGCCCAGTCGCCGGGCGATGCCTGCCGGAAAAGCCGCGCGGTCGGGTACCAAGGCGTCGCATCGCCCGTCATGCCCCAGCGCCAATCCGGCACATGGGGCAGCAATACCCAAACCGGCCGGCCGAGGGCGCCCGCGAGATGCGCCGCCGCGGTATCGACCGAGACGATCAGATCCAGCTCCGCCATGGCCGCCGCCGTCCGCGCGAAATCGGTGAGGTCGCGGGAGATGTCGACGACCGGGGTACCGGCCGCATCGCCAGCGCGGACCCCGACCTGAAGCCCGACCCATTCGATCCCCGCCGCCGCGAAGAGGGGCGTCAGACGGGAGAAGTCGATCGAGCGATTGCGGTCGTTCGCGTGATTGGGATTGCCGGCCCACACAATCCCCACCCGCCGCCGGCCGTCGCCGGACCCAAAGGGCGAGACGACACCTTCCGGCACGCGGAGATAGGGGCACGCCGCCGGTACCGTCTCCAAGAGCGTTCCCATCCGATGGGGGAGGCTAAGAAGCGGGATTTGATAATCATGGCCCGGCGGCGGGTCGTCGCCCGCAACCACCGACGTCACGCCATCCAGCGTTTCGGCAAGCGTGGCGAATGCCGTATGGGCGGCGAAATGCACGACCTCCCCGTCTGCCGCCAGAATCGGCAGATACCGCGCGAATTGGATCGCATCGCCGATGCCTTGCTCCGCATGCACCAGAATCGTTAGGCCGGCCGGGCCTTCGCCCGTCCATTCCGGGGCATCGAAATCGCGGGGTTTTCGATCCGGCATTCCGCGGCGATGCTCGAAGGTCCGGAAACCTCGAGCATAATCGCCTGTCAGCAGCAGCGTCATCGCCAGGTTCCAGTGAAGGGCCGCCGCCTCGGGCGCCAACTCGACGGCGCGTTCATGCGCCGCGAGCGCCGCTTCGAGCCGCCCCGTCTCCTGGCGCGCGAAGCCGAGATTGCTCCACGCTTCGGCGGCACTCGGATCTTGCCGGGTCGCGGCTTCGAGATGCGGCAGTGCGTCCTCCACCCTTCCCGCCTTCAGTAACGCGGCGCCATAATTCGACAGCACGACCGGATCCTCGGGCGCCATCTCTCGCGCCACTTCGAGGGTCCCGATGGCGTCTTCCAGATGACCGCCTTCATTCAAGGCGACGCCTAGATTGGTATAGGCGGAGACGTTGTCGGGATGGGCGGTGCGAATCTCGTTGTAAGCCGCGACCGCCTCCTCGAGGCGCCGCAAATCCTGTAGCGCCATCGCGCGTTCCAGGGCGTAATCCACCGATTCGGGTGCCAGCATCGCGGCCTTTTCGAGATATTGGAGGGCCGCCTCGGCCGCGCCGCTCCCGCGAAGACAGGCACCGAGACGAAACCAAAGCTCGGGCTCGAGCGGAGCCGCCGCCAGGGCCTCTTCGTAGATGGTGGCCGCCACCGCGAATTCGCCCGCCGCCTCTTGATCGGCCGCCCGGCGCAACGTCGCGGTCAGGTCTGATGGATCGTCCCGTGACACAAGCCCGGTCCGCCTCATGCGTGAAATTCGTTCCGTCAGTTAGTATACGCGGGCGCCGGGCTTTGAAAGATGCTTGCGCCGGCGGCGTTAGAGGTTCGCGGCGTCCGGGGCGACGCCCAGAATGCTTTCCCGCAGAAGACCGAACCGCCGGTCCGGCGAGGTCCTTGAGAGCGGATCGATGCGGGCGCCATGACGATCGGCGACGGTCGCCCAATCCCCTTCGGTCAAGACGCGTTCGGCGAGCGGAAAGAAGTGTTCCTCCTCCATCGACATGTGGTCGCGGTACTGGCCGATGAAATGATCGACGACGGAGGCCAGCTGGTCGCGCGGCAGGGATTCGTCCCGCACCACCTGATCCAAGGTGTCGTATAGACCGCGCGTCAATTGGCCCAACGTTTCATGAGTGGTCAGAATTTCCCGGACCTTCTCGGCCGGCCCCGGCGCCCGCACCAGGACGTGCTCGAAGATCGCGTCTTCCAACGGGTGATGGCAGGCATCCGGATAATCGAGACAATAGTCGACGATCTCCTGCAGGAGGTCGTAGTCGGGCACCTCGCCGGTGTTGAACACCTCGATCTGGGCGTTCAGCATATCGAGCAGCCGGCCCATATCCGCATGTTCGCGGCGCAATTGCTCCACGATCTCGCTCACGGCGCACCCCCTTCGGTTTCGCCAACCTGCGCAGGGTATCCGCCGCCCCGCGCGGCTTCATTGATGTGCCTCAATCACCGTCTCTCGGCAGCCCGCCCCGGCGAGGAGACGGGCAACACCAAGGGCGACCAAAGCGCCATCGCCAAATTCGTCGCCCGCCGCGGCCCCGGCCTCGCCCATGTCGCCTTCGCGACAAAGGACTTCGACGCCCTGCTCCCGAAGTTGGCCGATGAGGGCTGGCGGATGATCGGCGTCGTTGGCCGCCCCGGCGGTCGGGGCTCCCGGATCGACTTCGTCCATCCGTCCAATTTCGGCGGCGGGCTGGTGATCCATTTCGTGGAGCCGAGCGGCCGTTAATCCCTATAGTCCCGCGCCGCCGCCTCGGCCGTCACCAGCCCATTCTCGATATCCCGTTCCAGATCCGCCTGATCGCGCTTGGCGGGACTGCCGTGGCCGCCGCCGCCCGGCGTGTGGAAGATGACGCGGGCCCCCGCCGGGATGGTTTGGGTGCCCTTGGCCCGGAGGCGGTCGCCGGAGGACAGTCTCACCCCGCCTGCCTCGCCGGCCCCGCCGCCGGCGCGCCCCCGCGCCGGGTGGTCGATGCGGTCGAAGGAGGCCAGGAGTTCGACATCGGCGCCGATCGCCGATTCGATCTCGATCACCTGCCCCAGCCCGCCTCTCTGGGCGCCAGGGCCGCCGGAATCCGGGCGAAATTCCTTCCGGTGGAAGATCAAGGGCGCCACCGTCTCATTGATCTCAACGGGCGTGCCCTTGACGCCGCTGGGGTAGGCGGTCGCCGAGAGCCCGTCCTTCGCGGGCCGCGCGCCGGTGCCGCCATTGGTGACCGCGGTCACGGCGAAGAGCCGCATATCGTTCGCGGCCCGGTCGGTCGAGCCCCGGAAGGTCAGGTTCCAAAGCGATGATGCGCCTTCGGCCGGGACCCGGTCGGGCGCGACCTGAGCGAGGCAGCCGAAGGTCACGTCCGGGAGCATCTGGCCGATCACGTGGCGCGAGCAGACGGCGGCCGGATAGGGCGCGTTGAGGAGACTCCCCTCGGGCGCCGTCACCGAGAAGGGGGCGAGCGAGCCCGCATTGTTCGGAATGTCGCCCGAGACGACGCAGGAGAGGCCGAAACAGGTATAGGCCAGCGTATAGGCCAGCGGCACGTTGATGCCGCGCGGCGATTGCGGCGAAGTGCCGTCGTAATCGACCGTGATATGGTCGTCGGCGATGGTCAGACGCGCGACGAGATCGAGTGAATCGCCGAGCCCGTCGATGGTCATGCTGTTGCGATATTCCCCGTTCGGCAGCTCGGCGATGGCATCGCGGACCGCGCGCTCCGAGGTATCGCAGATATAATCGGCGAGCGATGCCAGGTCATCGAGGCCGAATTCGTCCATCATCTCGACCAGGCGCTCGCAGCCGATGTCGTTGCAGGCGGCGAGGGAATAGACGTCGCCTTCCGATTCGACCGGCTGGCGGGTGTTCCGCCGGATCATCGCCAGCAGGGTCTCGTTCATCACCCCGCCCTCGGCCAGCTTCAGCATCGGGATATAGATTCCCTCCATATGAACGTCGCTCGCATCGGTGCCGGTGCCGAGGCCGCCGATATCGGTCAGATGGCTGGTGCAGGAAAAGAGGGCGACGAGCGCGCCGTTCCGAAAACAAGGTGTCGTCAGCACGAAGTCGTTGAGATGCCCGGTCCCCATCCAGGGATCGTTGGTGATGTAGATATCGCCGGCCTGCATCGTCTCGAGCGGGAAATGGCGGATGAAGTGCTTGACCGATTCCGCCATCGAATTGACGTGGCCGGGGGTGCCGGTCACGGCCTGGGCCAGCATCCGGCCGTCGCGATCGAAGACGCCCGCCGAGAGATCGCCGCATTCCCGGACGATCGGGCTGAAGGCGGTGTGGATCAGGGTCTGCGCCTGTTCCTCGACGACCGAGATCAGGCGGTTCCACATGATCTGCAGGCGGATGGTGTCCAGTCCGTCGGTGCTCATGATTTACCCGCCTCCCCTCGATTCAGCACGATATAGCCGTTCGCCGCGACATCCACGGAAAATCCGCCCGGCACATATGTCGAGGTCGCGTCCTCGACGATCAGGCCCGGCCCCTTGAGACGCGCGCCCGGCGCCAAATCGACGCGCCGAAAGACCGGCACGTCTTCCATCTCGCCGGATTGCGGATCATAAAGCGGCCGAGTGCCCGAAGCGATCGGTGCGGTCGAATCGGTGGCGGTGCCGGACGGGAACGGCAAGGCCGTCTTCGTCGACAGCGCCACCGCCCAGGTTAGCACCTCGACCTCGGCATTCGGCAAGGTGCGCCGGAAATAGCGCGCATATTCGCGGTCGAAGGCATCCTGGATCGTCCGGCGGGTTCCCTCGCCGAAATCGCCGTCCGGCAGGTCGACGGTAATCTCGTGCCCCTGGCCCACGTAGCGCATGAAGGCGACGCGCCGGGTTTCTATTTCGGCCTCCCGCGCGGCCGGTTGGACCACGTCCTCGGCCTCGCGGCGCATCTCGGCCAGCAATGAATTGGCGGCATCGGTGTCGAAGGCCTTCAGGCGCATGTTGCGACTCCGCACCACCTCATAGGCAATGGGGGCCCGAAGGAACCCAACCGCACTGCCGACACCGGCATCGGTGGGAACGACGATCCGGTCAATGCCGAGCTTCTCGGCGAGCCGGCCCGCATGCAACGGCGCCGCACCCCCAAACGCGATCAAGGTGTGGTCGCGCGCCACCTTGCCCCGCTCGACCGCATGGACGCGCGCGGCATTCGACATCGTCTCATCGACCATCTCGGCAACGCCGTAGGCCGCGATTCCCGCATCGCCCAGGCCCAAGGGACCGGCAATATCCTGGCTGATCGCGGCGGCCGCCTTCTCGGGCTCCAATCGGACCTTGCCGCCGGCGAAGGCCGCGGGGTCGATCCGCCCGAGCGTGATATCGGCGTCGGTGATGGTCGCCGCCATTCCGCCCCGGTCATAGGCCGCCGGGCCCGGATCGGCGCCCGCACTATCGGGCCCGATGGTGATCCGCTTCAGCGCATCGAGCCGGGCGATTGAGCCGCCGCCCGCACCCACCTCGACCATTTCGATCACCGGTATGCGGAGCGGCAGGCCGCTTCCCTTGGTGAAGCGGGCCGCGCGGTCGACCTCGAATTCGCGCGCGCTCTCGGGGCGGAATTTCTCGATCAAGCATATTTTCGCGGTGGTGCCGCCCATATCGAAGGACAACGCCTTTTCGAGTTCCATCTCGGCGGCAATCCGGCCGGCCAGGATAGCGCCCCCCGCGGGCCCCGATTCGACCAGGCGGATGGGGAATTGCATCGCGTTCTCCAACGTCGTCAGCCCGCCGCCCGACGTCATCAGCAACACCGTGCCGGTCAGGCCCATCTCTTGGAACCGGTCCTTCAGCCGCGCCAGGTAGCTGGCCATCATGGGGCGCACATAGGCGTTCGCCGTCGTCGTCGTGAAGCGCTCGAACTCGCGTATCTCGGGACAGACCTCGGACGAAAGACTGACCGACAGATCGGGCCGCGCCGCCAACAGGATATCGCGCACGCGGCATTCGTGGTCCGGATTGGCATAGGCGTGAAGAAACCCGACGGCGACGCTCTCGATCCCCTCCGCATCCAGGATCGGCGGCAGCGCCGCGACCGCCGTCTCGTCGAGCGGGGTCAGCACCCGGCCCGAAAGATCGACCCGTTCCGCGACCGCCAGGCGATGGCGGCGGGGCACCAGGGGGACGGGCTTTTCGATCATCAGGTCGTATTGGTCGAAGCGGCTTTCATAGCCGATTTCGAGGACGTCGCGGAAACCCTCGGTGGTAACGAAGGCGGTGGGCGCCCCCTTCCGCTCGATGATGGCATTGGTGGCGAGGGTGGTGCCGTGGATCACCAGGGTAACCGCGTCTGCGGCCAAGTCGGCCTCGGCCAGCACCGCGCCGACGCCCTCGATCACGCCGGCCTCGGGCGCGGCAGGTGTCGTCAGTACCTTCGCGGTCCAACGGCGGTCGCCCCGTTCCAACACGACATCGGTGAAGGTGCCCCCGATATCGACCGCAAGCCGTGCCTCGGCGCGCCCGTCGCGCATACCGTCCCTCCAGTGAAATGAAATGCCCGCCGTTTGATAATCCCGCACCCGCCGGGCGGCAAGTGCTTTCGGGCGTCACCCGGCCTTATCGCCAGCCATTATCCGACATTGACCGCGCGAGCGCGCCGACTATGATGGCCGCACTTTCGCACCGCTGCCCCTGTGGCGGAATTGGCAGACGCGGCAGACTCAAAATCTGCTTCCCGTAAGGGAGTGGGGGTTCGATTCCCTCCGGGGGCACCATTGCTTTTCAAAAACTTCGCCGTTCCGGCTCGCTTGCCAGCGAGGCTGAGGCTTGCTCGGGTAAGCATTGGGTAAGCGCGGGGGATGCCGTTTCCGTGCTTGGTTGAGTGATGAAGTGGAGCCAGGTAACAACGCCGTAACCGCTGCGAAGACTCGCCCTATGTCCGCAGGCGCCAAACCCTTTTGCTTCATCTTGAAGAAACAGGCCCCAAAACGTTTGCAGGTCCGCCGCCGTTGAGGCCGTGGTAGCCGCGTATGATGGTATGACGGCCAGAGCGGCGTGTTTGCCGTTGCGTGTGATCAGGGAGGTGGAAGGCTTACGGCCCGGCCGTGGCGCTGTCGCTGGTGACGACGAATCCGAAGGGAAACCGCTTGTTGCCGGAGAGATTTTTTGGCCCGCCTTGGGCGATGGCGAGCGCCTTTCTGCGGGCCGGCGGCGGAACCGTCGAGGTCTCTCCAAAGTTCAAGGCGAGGTGCGCCGCCGCGAGGTCGCGAACGGTTATGTTCGCGAGAAAGTCGCCGACGGCCGGGTCACTGAGCGTCTTGCCCGGGGCCGCGCAGAGATAGCCAAAGAGGAGCTTGCCGGGGCGGGCCGTCGGATCGTATGTGGAATGCGCCCATTCGGCCTGGAATCCGATGCAGGCTTCTTGTCGTGGGAGCCGCGTGTATCGTTGATACCAGATCGTCGCGACCGCGCCGTCGACATGCCCCTTCTTTCGCCATGTCTTTCCCGCGCCCGAATTATAGTTCCAAGTATCGATCATCGTCGGTATCGCGAAGGGATATTCGACCGCCGTTCCTCGGCCGACTCTGTGAATATAGAACACCTCGAACCGCAGTTCATCGCTTCGAAAGTCAGCATACTCCTCATATTCCCAAGGATCCGCGTATGCGACGCGTCGCACTGCGCCCCCTTTCACCGCCTTGGTGGAAAATCGCAACAGGGAATTCTCGGCGCCGACCTCGGATATCGTCGAATAAGCGCCGTCTGTAGCCGCGCATCCGGCGACAAAACAGGCGGCGGCCAAAATCCAAAACGATCTAAAATGGGATCGGTAGTGCGCGCATCCGAATCCGCCTCAAGGAATATTTCCCCGGCAACGCTCTTGGCCTTGGCGATGGTAGCCAAGATTCATCCATATTGGAATAGCGTCCCGAATTGCCGAATGTGCTTACCAAAGACACCGAAGAAAAACGGGCATACCAAAGCGAAGGACAAATCTTACCTTATCCGCGACCACCCCGACGCGGTCCACCCGAAGAAAATGGACAGGAGCACACGGTAGATAGCCCTCATCGCGGCCAGTGGGCGACGCTTCGCCGCCCATTATATCCATTCTTAGACACTTAATCGCGTCGCCTTTAGGGAGTTCGCCAAAAATGACAGCCGCGCTGGAGCATGTGGTGGAGGCCTATAACCTCTCCGCCGCATCCGAGAACAAGATCCATGACGACGAGGTCGCCCGGCGTTTCGGGTTCGAGGGCGGGCTGGTGCCGGGGGTCGAGGTCTATGCCTATATGACGACGCTCGCGGTTCGGCATTTCGGGCCGGACTGGCTCGGCGCCGGCGGCGCCGAGTGCCGCTTCATGAAGCCGGTCTATGACGGGCGGAAAGCCACAGTGCTCGGTGTCGTCGAGGGGGATGGCGGGCTCTCGCTCCGGGTGACCTCGGACGGGGTGCTTTGCGCCACCGGCCATGCGCGCCTCGATGGCGACCCGCCGGCCGCGCCCGCGCTGGCGGATTACCCGACCGCCCCCCTCCCCGACCATGCGACACGGCCCGTCGCCTCGCCGGAGTCGATCGTACCGGGCGCGGTGCTCGGCACCTATGAGCTCGACCTCAAGGCGGATCTGCTGGCGCAATACCTGGAGGACGTGCGCGAGGACGGCCCGCTCTACGCCAGGGACACGATCGCGCATCCGGGTTATCTGCTGCGACTGGCCAATCGGGCGGTGGCGGAGAATGTTCGTCTCGGCCCCTGGATTCACGTCGGCAGCAAGATTCAAAACCACGCCGTCGCCCGGGCCGGCGACCGGCTGGCCGCGCGGGCTTCCGTCACCAAGGAATACACCCATAAGGGCCACCGCTTCGTCGAAGCCGACGTCCTCGTCGTCGCCAATGGCGAGACGCCGATTACCCAAATCGATCACACCGCGATCTACCAGCCGCGCCAGGTCACCGAGGGCTGAGCGGCAAAGGAGACAAGATATGAATTTCGAGACCATCCGCCTTGAGGGCGACGGCCCGGTGCGGCACCTCGTCCTCAACCGACCGCATGTCCACAATGCGATCAACCGGCAGTTCGTGGCCGACGTGACGGCCGCCTGCATGGCGCTCGATACCATGCAGGGGCTCCGCGTCGTCATTCTTCGCGGCGAGGGCAAGAGCTTTTGCTCCGGCGCCGATTTGAAGGACCGCCCGTTCGGCGTCCCGGCCGGCGATTCGATCGACCGGTCGCGGGCGGGGACGCGGATGGCGGACATGCTCGCCAGCATGGCGCCGATCACGATCGCCTGCCTGCACAACTATTGTATCGGCGGCGGAGGTGTCCTGCCGGCCTTCTGCGATTTCAGGATCGCCGCCAAGAGCACTTCGCTGACGATCAACGAGAACAGCATCGGGGTGAATTTGACCTGGAACGCGATCCCCGCGGTGATCCAGCTCGTCGGTCCGGCGCGCGCGAAGGAGATGATCATCCTGGGCCGGACCTACGACGCGAACCGCCTGCTGGAGATCGGCTATGTCAACGAGGTGGTCGAGGACGACGACCTGATCCCGGCGGCCGAACGCCTGGCCCAGGACATCTGTAATCAGCCGCCATTTCCGGTCTATGCGACCAAGGCCTCGATCAATGCGCATGCGCGCGCCCTCGACCGGGCGATCCAGCATCACGACCACGCCGCCACGGCCTATGCGAGCCAGAGCCCCAACACGCAGATCGCGCGCGAGACTTATTTCTCGAAGGCGCCCCGCGATTTCGTCGAGGAATGACGGCGCCGAGCCAAACCAACTTGGCGCGCCCTATAACGGCAGGACAAGCAGGATATCGACGCGGCGGGAATCGAGGACGACGCGCCGCGAGTTGAGTTTCGGCACCGCGCCCTCGAAGACGATGCGGTCGAGATATTTTCCGGCCGCGAAGGTTTCGGTGCCGCCGTCCTGCATGGTGCGGATGACGGTGAAATTCGAGCGTACGTCATATCCGCCTTCCACCGCCTCGAGCCGCGCCGGCCCGAGAATGTGGCAATAGACATGGGGCTCGAAAACATTGGCTTCCCGAAGGGCCCGTACCCGATCCACCATCATGCCGCGTCCCTCGCAGGACAACAGGCCGACCGGCAATTCGGCCTCGAAGCTTTCGCGCGAGATGATTTGATAGAAACCGTCCTCGGTGAAGAATCCCGGCCAGTCCTCCAGCGCACCGTCATCGATCGTATGCGCATAGTCGGTCAGGAAGTCCTCAATCCGGCGCCGGGCGGTCGCCGCGTCGAGGTCATCGGGATTGATCGTCGTTTCGTTCACGGCCGGCCCCTCAGTCGAAGCCCATGAGATCGCGATAGCCGCGCCAGAACCCGCGGATCGCGGTCTCGGTCGCGCGCGAGCCCTCGCTGGAGGCGATGTCGCGCCCGCCCATTTCCATGAAGGCGTTATGGGTCGGGCTGCCCTTTGTGCCGCGCTGCACGAATTCGTTGATGCAACCGTCCTCGAGCGAAACCAGACCCGCGGCTCCCGTTAGATTGCTCTGCATCGCGCGCATTCGGGTCTCGGCTTCGGTATCGTCCTCGTAACCGAGATACATCCAAAAGAGTTCGGTCTCGTCGACGCCGCGCGGCACGAAGAAACGGACCGCGAGCGAATTCAAGATGTGCTGGACCGCGAGCGTCGGGAAGATCGCCTGAATGGAGTGGGTAATGCCGTCCTCGTATTCGAGCCAGGAATTCAGCATCTCGGGACCGGAAAGCTGCGAGTCGTATTGAGCGGAATGAACCTTGGCGTCGGCGTATTCCTCGGCCACCTCCAATGTGTTGCGCTTGGCGTAGCTGATGTGATGGCGGCCGTCCTCCGACATTTGGATGCCGCCGTCCATGTCGAGTCGGTTGATCCGGAACGTCGTATAGAAGGTGTGCAGCAAGGTCGCGTGATAGGAATCGCGGATGTTCTCGGCGTAGAGTTTCCAGTTGTTGTGGATGATCTGGCTGTGAAACCCGATCAATCGATAGGGCCGTCCGAGATTGCGCTCGATACTGGCGCGCATGGGCACGCCGAGATAGCTCTCGAGCGACGGCGTCTCGTCGCTGAAGGTGCCGAAGACCAGGCCGCAGAAGACCTCGACATGGAGCGGCTCGAGCCGGTGTTTCTTGGGATCGAAATCGTCCGGCATGCCGCCCTTGCCCCGCACCCCGCGGCGGAAGGCGACACTGTTCAGGCCGCCGTCGAGATTGTAGGTCCAGGCGTGATAGAGACAGGTCAGCGCCTCGCCGTTGCCGCGCTCGCGATGACAGACCAACGCCCCCTTATGGGCGCAACGGTTGACCATTGCGTGAATTGCGCCTTCCTGGTCCCGGGTCACGATGACGGGAATCTCGCCGACCGACGTCGTCCGGTAATCGCCCGGCTTTGGAATGTCGATTTCCAAACAGAGAAAATGCCAGACCGGGCCGCGGAAAATCCGTTCGGTCTCGAGGGCATAAATTTCGGGGTCGGAAAACACGCGATAGGGCACGCGCGTGACACCGTCCTGCGGCCAGTCGAAGGGTTCCTTGAGAGTCGCCGCCATGGTCATGGTCATACTTCCTTGGTTCGAAACGCCTCGCAGGCCAGCATCACTGTGTTGGGTCCGCCCCAAATCTACAACGATGGATCCCGCCGGTCGACCCGGTCGCGCGCCTAGAGACGCCGCAGCCAGAGACTTGTTTCATGCGCGCCCGCCGGCAACGGCAGGCGCGCCAGCGGCGAGGCTGCGATCTCTTTTGCCAATCGCGCGACCGCGACATGGGAGGCGAACTCGATCCGCCAGCCCCCTCCCGCCAGGAGCGGGGCCAAGGCGGCCTGCTCATTGTAGCCGCGCCAGTGCCATTCGGCGGGATAGGATTCAGGCAGAAAGATATCGTGAAAATGCACCAGCGATCCAGGAGGCGTGGCCGGCAACAGATCATTCAGGATAATATCGACATCGGTGCCGGGCATCAGAACATGGCTCGAATCGACGAACAACAGATCGCCCGGCGCGAGGGAAAGATCCCCGAAGACGGCCTGCAGCGGCCGGTTGTCGAGCCGAACCGATGAGAGCTCCGAGAGTACCGCCCGAGGCGCCGGATCGAAGGCGTGGATTTCTGTCGCCAGCCCGCCGTCCCGAACCGCGCGCGCCATGAACCGGGTCGAATGACCGGCGCCGATTTCGACGATGCGGCGGGGCCGGGCCTCGCGGACCATCGCATAGGCCATCGCCGCATCGAGGCGGGGAAACCAGTCCTGATCCCAGCGGGGCTCGGGCGGGGGCGCGGATCCGATTGCAAGGAAGGCTTTTTCATGGCGGGAGAGTCTGGCGATCCAAGCCCGCATTTCGGGCAGCGCCGCGTCGAACAGGGACTCCAGAGCCGTATACTTTTCCCGTGCAGCGAGCCCGGCGAGACGATGGGGGATGAAGAATCCGCGGGGATGACGGCCGAACAGCTTGCCCAAACCTAACAAAAGGCGGCGCCAGGAGCGGTTTGGGGCCTTCACGGAGAGAGTTTCATGCCCTCGCGCGCCACGACGGCACCCGGCCGCCGCTTTTCGGCTTCCTCGGCGAGGCGGTCCATGAAATCGTCGTCATGGGTGGGGTCGTGGTGAAAAATAACGAATTTCTTGGCCTCGGCGGCCTCCATCAAACGAATGCCCTCTTCCCAGGTCGAATGGCCGAACCCCTTGAATTTCGGGTATTCCTCGTCGCTGTACATGGAATCGTAGATCACGAGATCGGCGCCTCGAATGAGATCTAGGATCGATTGATCACGGCCCGCCTCGGGATGCTCGGTGTCGGTGATATAGCAGATCGAGCGGCCGTCGTATTCGATGCGATAGCCCGTCGCCTGGTTCGGATGGTTCAGCGGCGCCGATTTCACCGTGATGCCGGGGTGTGGATTCAGGGCATCGCCGGCTTTGAAGTCCTTGTACTCCACATCCGCCTGGAAGATGCCCGGCGGCACCGGAAACAGCGGCGCCATCATCATGTCGACAAGGACCTGTTCCAAGCTGTAGGTGGGCAACAAGTGGCCGGCCCAAAGCGTGATCCGATTGCCCGGAATGAAGAGAGGTACAAAAAAAGGCAAACCGCAGATATGATCGAAATGGGTGTGGGTGATATATAAATTCGTGTCGACCGCGCCGGCGCCGACAAGTTTCAGGCCGAGATCCCGAATCCCCGTTCCGGCATCGAAAATCAGGAGTTTCTCGCCGCAACGGACCTCAAGGCAAGAGGTGTTGCCGCCATAGCGCACGGTCTTCGGCCCCGGAACCGCGACACTGCCCCGAACGCCCCAAAACTCAACCGAAAAAGCGTTGTCTTCAGCCATGCAACGCCTTGCCCCTATTTCGCGTCATCCGATCGACCGTGACCTCTTAGGCCGCGCGGCCAAGTAAGTCGAGTGATTAATCGGATAGTCACCCGCCACCCAATCCAGTTCGCCAAGGCCGATCATACCCCGTTGATTCACCAACGTGAACCGGCCACGACCCAAATTTTTGGTTCGTGCGGCGCAATTCTCTAGGGAACCAGTCGATACCCGCCCGGCTCGGTAACCAAAATTTCGGCGTTCGACGGATCCATTTCGATTTTCTGCCGCAGCCGATAGACGTGGGTTTCGAGCGTGTGGGTCGTAACGCCCGCGTTATATCCCCAAACCTCGCCAAGGAGCGTGTCCCGACCAACGACTTTGTCGTTCGCCCGATAAAGAAATTTAAGGATGGCGGTCTCTTTTTCCGTCAGCCGGACCTTTTTCTCGGTCGTATCGTCGATCAACATCTTGGCACTGGGCTTGAAGGTATAAGGGCCGATCGAGAAGACCGCGTCCTCGCTCTGCTCGTGCTGGCGCATTTGGGCCCGAATACGCGCGAGAAGTACGCTTAGTCGAAACGGTTTCGCGATATAGTCGTTGGCCCCGGCATCGAGTCCTAAAATCGTGTCCGCATCGGTATCGGAGCCGGTGAGCATGATAATCGGCGATTTGACGCCACCCCGCCGCATCAGGCGGCAGGCCTCGCGACCATCCATATCCGGCAGCCCGACATCCAGGATAATCACGTCGAAATAGTCCTGTTTTACCAGCTCCAGCCCTTCCGTGGCGGTACCGACGCCGCTCGTTTCGAACTCCTCGTGGAGTTGGAGTTGCTCGGCGAGCGAGCCCCGCAATTCCTCGTCATCGTCAACCAGTAATATTTTCGTTCCCATCGCCTCAACCTCTTACACCTGCCCGTCGCCCCGGCCGAACGGTGTTACTCTAGCACCCTCGCGCCGGTTTGACGAACCGGCCAGGGGCGAATCACACGCGGCGACGGCCGGAGAATAGGCATCGATCGGGACGAACAAAAGGCCTTGTCCAAGGCTATTCGGCGGCAGTTTCGGCCATTCGAACGGCAAATGATTCCGCTGTAAGGGTCGATCGCCGCGAAAACGTCCAAATTTCGGCGGTTTCGGCCCTTGATTCTTGGCATCACCCTTGCACATCTCCTCTCCCGAGGAGGACCCACGACCATGACCATGGAGATTTTCACACCGCCGAACAATACGGCGGGCCAATCAACGCCGGCGGCGCGGCGGATTGAGCCGTTCTACAAGGGACAGTACTTCAACGACACGTTTGCCCGCATGCTGACATCGCCGGAACAGGGCGCCCGCATCCCCTACAACGGCGAAATGATGGATACCGGCGAGGATTTGGACCCCGACGAGATTCAAACAAACGCGCTTTTGGCACTTGCCGCCGCCTCTCCGTCGCGGCCGATCGAAGTTTATAGCGGCGAAATGATGGATACCGGCGAGGATTTGGACGCTGACGAGCTTCAAACCGCGTCGCTTGTAAACTTCAACGCCCCGAGACCGACAAGACACGAAGAGGTCTATGAGGGCGAGATGATGGATACCGGCGAGGATTTGAACGAATCCGAACTGGAGTCGACCGGCCTCGTTACCACACAGATCGCAGCCAATGATGAAGGCGACAACGACAACGCGGAGAGCGGATTCTTCGGCAAGGACGGATTTGGGTTCGAGGATTTTCTCGACGCCATTAACCCCTTGCAGCATATCCCCATCCTCTCGACGATCTATCGGGAATTGACCGGTGACACGATCTCGCCGGCCTCGCGCCTTGCGGGCGGCGCCCTCTTCGGCGGCGTCTTCGGCTTCGCGGGTGCCGTGATAAACGGCGTTATCGAGGCCGAGACCGGGAAGGATATCGGCGGCAACGTCGTGGCGTTCCTGACCGGCGAGGACATCGTTTCGCCGCAACTGGCCGAAGCTCCGGCAAAGGTCGCGCCGGCCACCATGGCGCCGGCCGCACCAACGACATCGGTTTCCCGGCCGCTTCGCCTCCTACCGGCCGATACGTCGAGCACGACGCTGAACACCGGCGAAATCGCAAGCTCTCGCCACAACCCGCCGCCGCGAAAGACGGCGGACAATCTGCCGAACGCGGTCGAGGCCGTCTTGAAGGCCAGAAGCGCGGTACCGCCGGCGGGTTCGATCGCGGGCTTGGGCGGCTTCCGAAAGACACCGACTTACGCTGACATCCGGACCAGCGCCAACACCAAGCCGCACGGCGTTAACAGAGCAACGGCACCGATGCTGTCGCGGGAGGTTTCGCTTGCGGCGAGCACCGCCGCATCGACCGGCGCCGAGGGCTCGGCCGAACAAGCCCGAATTCCCGGCAAGCGCGGCGTGCCGCCCGCCCGCGGCACCATGCCGAGCGCGACCGCGACGCGGCGGCGGGCCGCCAGCGCCAGCATTGTGCCGAACAAGATGGTGCCGAACGCCATGACCAACGCGCTGGATAAATACGAAATGTTGATGAAGCAACGCGCCGCGGCGACACCGAATCCCGGACCGGAATCCGACAACTGACGTGTCGTTGGTGGCAGGATGGCCCGACATGGATTGTTTCGTATATTCCAGTGGCGTGCTGATCCAAGACGGACGCGTGATGCGATGCGCGCTCGGTCGCGGCGGCATTCGCCGCGACAAGACCGAAGGCGATGGCGCCACGCCCGTCGGCAGCTTCGCGCTGCGCCGCTTGCTCTATCGCCCGGACCGCGTCACCCCGCCCCAATGCGATTTGGAAACCGATGCGATAGGCCCGGAGGACGGATGGTGCGATGATCCGGCCCATGCCGATTACAATCGCCAGATCGCACTGCCTCATCCGGCCAGTCATGAACGGCTATGGCGGGATGACGCGCTTTACGATCTCTTGGTAGTTTTGGGACACAATGATTCGCCGGCCCAGCCTGGACATGGAAGTGCCATCTTCTTGCATGTGGCGCGGTCGGATTATGGACCGACGGAAGGCTGCGTCGCCTTGGCGCGGTCGGACCTCGAAGGGTTCTTAACCAATTGCCGCGCGGAGGACCGCCTGCACGTCAAGCCGCCGCCGTCGCGTTGAGCGACGCGCGCGGACCGAAGATGGCGGTCCCGACACGAACGATCGTGGCACCGAAGGTTATCGCCGTTTCGTAATCGGCGCTCATTCCCATGCTCAACCGGGTCAGGCCGTGACGATCCGCGATATCGCGCAGCAAGGCAAAATGAAGGGCGGACTCTTCCGCTGCGGGCGGAATGCACATTAGCCCCAAAATGGGCAAATTATGTTCGCGAAGGCAGGTCTCGATAAAGGCGTCCGCGTCATCGGGCCTGACTCCCGCCTTTTGCGGCTCGTCACCGGTATTTACCTGGACGTAACAAGGAATGCGCCGATCGAGACGGGCCATCTCCCGGGCGAGCGCGCGCGCCAGCTTCGGACGATCCACGGTCTGGACGACATCGAAAAGCGCCAATGCCTTTCGGACCTTGTTCGTCTGTAGCGGACCGATGAGATGAAGTTCGATATTAGCGGTTTCAGCCTTCAGTTCGGGCCATTTCGATTCGGCTTCCTGGACGCGATTCTCGCCGAAGACACGATGCCCGGCGGCGATGACATCGCGAATTCTTGCCGGCCCGTGTGTCTTGCTGACCGCACAGACCGTTATCGTCTTCGGATCACGTTCGACCATTCGAGCGGCGGCGTCGACTTCGCCCCTGACACGAGACAAGTTTGCCCCAACATCCAATTCGGTGCTTTCGACGGTCATGGCATTCCTTTCCTATCGGTGCTCTCCATAAGTCGGCGGTCTCCATAATAAGAATCCGCTGGAAATCCTCAGCTAATTTTCGCATATAAGCGCCCATGAATGTGTGTCCAAGTCGGATGATCGTTATTTTCCTCACCGGTTTTCTGTTGCTGGGCTGTTCCGTATTCGACGACGAGAAGAAATCCACCGACAACGGAACCGGGACGAAGCAGGTCGCCACGGGATCGAAATCGCCTGACAAGGGGCTGCTGAATACTTGGTTCGGGCTCAACGAGCAGGGGGGCGGGGCCGACCGGCCGAACGGCGGCGGAATCAGCGTAAACGGCTTTTTATGGCGGGCGGCGCTGGATACCATTTCCTTCATGCCGTTGGCACAGGCCGATCCCTTTGGTGGCATAATCCTGACCGACTGGTATCGACCGCCCGAGACTCGCGACGAGCGGTTCAAGGTCAATATCTATATCCTCGATAGCGAGCTCAGAGCAGACGGGTTGCGGGTTTCGGTATTTCGCCAGCGGATGAACCGGAATGGCGTTTGGCTTGATGCCGCGGTTCACAAGGACACCGGCACGAATATGGAAAACGCGATCCTGAAGCGGGCACGGCAGATGCGCGTCAAGCTTCAATAAGATATGTGAGAGGTTGACGGGCCGGTCGCGGTTCGTTGAGGATCACCGTTGCGGCGGCCTCATGGGAACGGGGAATGGATCGATATAATTTCAAGCAAGCCGAGGCGACCTGGCGCGCGCGCTGGGAGGCGGAGGGTTGTTTCGCCGCCGAGCGCGACGAGGCCCTTCCGAAATACTACGTGCTGGAGATGTTTCCCTACCCCTCCGGCCGCATCCACATGGGTCATGTCCGGTGCTATACGATCGGCGACGTGGTGGCGCGGTACAAGCGCGCGCGCGGGTTCAACGTTCTGCATCCGATGGGGTGGGATTCGTTTGGTCTGCCGGCCGAAAACGCCGCCTTCGAGAACAAGGTCCATCCGGCGAAATGGACGCGCGAGAATATCGCCGCGATGCGGGATCAGCTTCACTCGATGGGCTTGTCCTATGATTGGCGGCGCGAGCTTTCGACCTGCGAGCCGGCCTATTACCGGCACGAACAGAAAATGTTTCTCGACCTGCTCGAGGCCGGCCTCGCCTATCGTCGGGAATCGTGGGTCAACTGGGATCCCGTGGAACACACGGTGCTGGCCAATGAACAGGTCATCGATGGCCGCGGCTGGCGGTCGGGTGCGCTAGTCGAGCGGCGCCGATTGGCGCAGTGGTTCCTGAAGATTACCGAATACGCCGATGACCTGCTCGACTCTCTCGACGATTTGGATCGCTGGCCCGATCAGGTCCGGCTCATGCAAGCGAATTGGATCAATCGTTCCGAGGGCGCGCGGGTCTGGTTCGAGTTGGTGGGCCGCGAGGACCGGCTTGAAGTCTTCACGACTCGCGCGGATACGCTGTTCGGAGCGAGTTTTTGCGCACTTGCGGCAAATCATCCGTTGTCGATGGAACTCGCGGAGACGAATGAGGAACTTGCCGCGTTTATCGCGGAATGCAATCGGTTGGGGACCAGCGAGGCGGCGATCGAGACAGCCGAAAAGATCGGCATGGCGACGGGGCTCGAGGCGCGGCACCCCTTTATCGCGGGCCGAACGGTGCCCGTATATGTCGCCAATTTTGTTTTGATGGAATATGGGTCGGGGGCGATTTTCGGCTGTCCGGCGCATGATCATCGAGATTTGGAGTTCGCGCGGAAATATGGTCTCGATGTTTTGCCCGTGGTGGCGCCCGAAGGCGCCGAGGCCGCAGAGTTCGAGATCGGCGAGGAGGCGTTCGTCGATGATGGAATCCTGATCAATTCCGATTTTCTGGATGGATTAAGTGTGGAGGCGGCCAAGCGCAAGGTCGCCGAGGTGCTAGTCGCGCAAGGGTCGGGCGAGGCGACGATATCCTATCGCCTGCGGGATTGGGGGGTCTCGCGGCAACGCTATTGGGGCTGCCCGGTGCCGGTTATTCACTGTGGCGATTGCGGGATCGTGCCGGTACCCGATGACGACTTGCCGGTTTCCCTGCCGGAGGACGTGGAATTTGATACGCCGGGCAATCCCTTGGAACGGCATCCGACCTGGAAAAACGTGGACTGTCCGAAATGCGGCGCGCCGGCGGAGCGCGAAACCGACACCTTTGATACCTTCTTCGAATCCTCTTGGTACTTCGTCCAATTTGGCGCCAGCGATCAGGACCGACGGTTCGCGCGCGAGGACGCGGACTATTGGATGCCAGTGGACCAATATATCGGCGGGATCGAGCATGCGATCCTTCATTTGCTTTATTCTCGGTTTTTCACTCGGGCACTTACGGATTGCGGTTATTTCGATGTGCGGGAACCCTTTACGGGTTTATTGACCCAGGGCATGGTTTGTCACGAGACCTATCGAGATGAGGAGGGTAGTTGGCTTTTTCCCGAAGAAGTAGTGCGGGAATCGACCGGTGCTCGGCACGTCGAGACGGGAGCGGCGGTATCTCTCGGCCGCTCAGAGAAGATGAGCAAATCGCGCCGGAACGTCGTCGATCCCGAGCGGATCATCGATACCTACGGGGCGGATACGGCTCGGCTGTTCATGCTCTCGGATAGTCCGGCCGCACGGGATCTCGAATGGACCGAGGCCGGGATCGAAGGGGCTTGGCGGTTCGTCAACCGTTTGTGGCGATTGGTTTCTGCGCCCGAGTCGCCGATTGGCGCGCGCGGCGTTTCCGAGCCGTCGCTGGATAGTGCCGCGCTTGATTGTTATCGGGCGGTTCACAAAACCATCGCCGCCGTGGGCGAGGATTTTGAGGCCTTCCGGTTCAATCGCGCGGTGGCGCGCATTCGGGAACTGATCAATTTTATCTCCGGCTTGGAAGGCGATAGCGAGGCCGCGGGCTGGGTGCGGCGCCAAGGTTTCGAGGCCGCCACATTGTTGATCGCGCCGGTCATGCCGCATTTCGCCGAGGAACTTTGGAAGGCGCTCGGGCACGAACAACTCGTGGCCATGACGCCTTGGCCGGAGGCCGACCCGGCATACCTATCGGACGATACCGTCACCATCGCCGTCCAGGTCAACGGCAAGCTTCGCGGGACCGTGGACCTGCCGGTGGATGTCGACAAGGAGGTGGCGGAGGCCGAGGCGCTGGCGCTTGAGAATGTGCAGCGGGCAACCTCGGGGGCGCTGCCGCGGAAAGTCATTGTCGTGCCGAATAAGGTGATCAATGTCGTCGTTTAGCAGATGTCTGGGTATTGCCTATCTGCTGGTGCTGGCTGGCTGCGGGTTCGAGCCGCTTTATGTCGACGAATCGGGTCGGGTCGTTAGCGAAGAGATTGCTCACATTCGGGTGGCGGGCATCGAAGAGCGGATCGGCCAGAAAGTACACAACCTTCTTCTGGACCGTCTAAATCCGAGAGGCCGCCCGGCCGCGCCGCGCTATACGCTTTCCGTTCGAACCGGTTTGAGCACGTCCGAACTTGGGCTCCAGATCAACGAGGTTGCGACACGGGCGAAACTATCACTCAATGCCTCTTTCGTTTTGACCGACGATCGTTCGGGCCGGGTACTTCTGAAGGGAAACGTGCGGTCGATCAATAGCTATAACATCCCGAATTCCCAATACGCGAAGGTGACGGCCGAGGCCGATTCCGCCAACCGCGCGGCGCGGGAGATCAGCAACCAAATCAAATCCCGCCTCGAGATTTATTTTTCCCGGAAAGGGTCCTGACCGCCGTTGAAAGTGAGTGCCAATCGGGTTGATTCCTTCCTAAAGGCCCCGCCCGACGGGGTCCGGGTGGTGCTTGTCTACGGACCCGACGAAGGTTTGGTTCGCGAGCGCGCCGAAGCGCTTGGCAAGACGGTTGTCGAGGACCTCTCCGACCCTTTCCTAGTGACGGAGCTGGAGGGCGCCGCCCTGAATAACGACCCGGCGCGGCTCGCCGATGAAGTGTCCGCCATTGCCATGACAGGGGGGCGGCGCCTGATTCGGGTGCGGGAATGCGCCGATTCGATTGCGCCGATCGTCGAATCCGTTCTCAATGAGACACCGGGCGATGCCCTGACGATCCTCATGGCGGGTCCGCTGAACCCGCGGTCGCCATTGCGGAAACTTGCGGAGAAGGCAAAGGATGCGGCCGCCCTGCCCTGCTATGTCGACGATGCGCGGAGTCTCGACCAGGTCATTCGAGAATCGCTGGCAGAGGACGGCGTGGAGGTGAGTGCAGACGCCGCCGGTTGGCTGGCGGATCGCTTGGGTGCGGATCGGGGTGTAACAAGGAGCGAACTCGCAAAGCTGGCGCTCTTCGTCGGCTCCGGCGGTCGGGTGGAGATCGACGACGCGATGGCCTGTGTCGGGGACAGTGCCGACAGATCGGTCGATGATCTCGTCTTCGCGGCGGCGGATGGCGATGCCGAAAATATCGACCGAATTCTGACGCGTTGCTTTCAAGAGGGCGCGTCGCCGGTCGGCGTCTTGCGCGCGATGACCGGGCATTTGATGAGGCTCCGTACGGTCGTCGGACGCGTGTCGACGGGCGCGGACATCGACACGGGAATGAAGGCTTTGCGGCCGCCGGTCTTTTTTAAATATGCGGGGCGCTTTCGGGGCCAGGCGAGGCTCTGGACGCCGGCGGCGCTGGCGCGGGCGCTGCAATTGACTCTCGAGGCCGAGGTTCAATGCAAATCGACGGGCATGCCGGATTCCAGTATTTGCGGCCGCGGGTTGTTGCAGATCGCCAGCCTGGCACGACGGGGTCGGCGCGCCCGCTGATCCGATCTACGATTCCTCGCCGCTTCGCGTAAGGCGGTGGAGGACATCGTCGAGTTGTTCGAGTTTCGAATAGAAGAGTTTCAGGGTACCCATCTCGCCCTTCGATTCGATCTCCACCCGCAGCCCGAGGAGATTGCCGAGGTCTCTTTCGAGAGCCACCGTGTTCGGATCCTTGGGCCCTTTCGGCGGCCGGCCCGCCTTGGAGCCGCCGCGCGCCAGCTTTTCGGTCTGGCGAACCGTAAGGCCCTTTCGCACGACATCCTCGGCGAGCGCCGCGGGATCGTCGGTACCGAGCAAGGAACGCGCATGGCCGGCGGTAAGGCTCCCGTCCTGCAGCCGGTCCTTTACGGGCTCCGGCAAGGAGAGCAGGCGGAGCGTGTTGGCAATATGACTTCGGCTCTTTCCGATCGTTTTGGCCAACGCGTCCTGGGTGTGGCCGAACTGATCGATCAGGCGCTGATAAGCTTCGGCCTCCTCGAGCGCCGTTAGGTCCTCGCGCTGGATATTTTCAACAAGTGCTATTTCCAGCACGTCCTTGTCATCGATTTCCTTGATGACGACCGGCAGCTCGTGCAGTCCCGCGGTCTGCGCGGCCCGCCAGCGACGCTCGCCGGCAATGATCTCGAAGGCATTCGCCTGCTCGGGATGGCGTCGCACGAGAATGGGTTCGAGGACGCCCTTCTCACGAATGGAATCAACGAGAGATTGCAAGGCTTCCTCGTCGAAACGCCGACGCGGCTGGAACCGACTCGGCTGCAGGTGCTCGGTCGGAACGGTCTTCGTGTCGCGCATCCGATCAAGCGAGGCATAGTCCACCGACTCGTCCCCGAATAGTGCGGAAAGTCCGCGACCCATGTTGCGTCGTTTCTGGTCTTCCGCCGGCATCAGCCCACCCTCTCCCGATCGCGCCGCAGGATTTCGCCGGCGAGATGGATATACGCGGTGCTGCCGGCGCAGCGCCAGTCGTAGAGCAAGACCGGCTTGCCGTGGGAGGGCGCTTCCGACACCCGGACGTTCCGTGGAATGACCGCCTCGAACACTTTGTCACCGAAATGCGCGCGCACGTCGGCGGCGATCGCTTTGCATTGATTGTTCCGTTGATCGAACATCGTCAAGACAATGCCTTCGATCTCGAGGTCGAGATTGAGGTTGCGGCGAACCCGTTCAATCGTCCGAACGAGGTGGGTCAGTCCTTCGAGCGCCAGGAATTCGCACTGGACCGGCACCATGACCCCGTCCGCCGCACAAAGCGCGTTAAGCGTCAACAAGCCGAGCGTCGGCGGACAATCGATCAAAACATAGTCGAAGCGGAATCCGAGCCCCTCGAACGCATCGGCCAACCGATACTCGCGCCGAGGCATTTCCAGCAGATCCATCTCGGCACCGGCCAAATTCATCGACGCCGGCAGCAGGCTCAACCGGGGCACGTCGGTTTCGACGATGGCCTCGGCCAGCGCCGCCTCTCCCAATAGCACGTCGTAGGTCGTCGGCCGATCGATGTTCTTATCAACGCCGAGCGCAGTGCAGGCATTACCTTGAGCATCGATATCGACCAGCAAGACGTTCTGGTGGTCGGCGGCGATCGCCGTGGCGAGATTGATCGCCGTCGTGGTCTTACCGACCCCGCCCTTTTGGTTCGCGATGGCGATGATATGGGGGGCGCGCTCAGCCTCCGGCGCGCGCGGCCTGACTTCATCCTCAAGAATTATACTTGTCGACACGCGCTACGGCCTCCAGTCTGACAATCCCTCCAGCCGACTCCGTGACGCTGGGAAGGTTTTCGATCTCCATAATCCAATTATTTTTTATATCGGTCAATTCTTTATTAACACCCTTTCCTTTAAAGAAAAAACAGATTGTATCAGGCCTTATAAGTGGTTCGGCGTAATTCAATAATTTACCCATCGGCGCGACCGCGCGAGCCGTGACGACCCTGGCCGGCAACTCTTGAAGCGTCTCCGATCGCGCATTGTGAATTTCCACGGGCGTCCCGGTCAGACGTGCCGCTTCGCGGAGAAACTGACATTTTCGTGAATCGGCCTCGACAAGATGAACGTCTTCCGCCCCGAGAAGCGCCAGAACGAGTCCAGGCAAGCCGGCACCCGTCCCGATATCGACGAGTGGTGCGTGCCGCTTCGGGAGATATCGCCAGAGCTGCCCGCAATCGAGAATATGGCGTCGCCAAATATCGTCGATGGTGCCGGCCCCGATAAGATTGATTGCGCGTTGCCATTTCAAAAGTAATTCGACGTACAGTTCGAGCCGCTCGGATGTTTCACGTGAAACATTCAGCGCTTGCGCAACGTCCGCGGACGAAAGAATTTTAGGCACGAAGCGTCGCTGATTTGCTTTTCACGTGCCGAAGAATAGCAATTATCGCCGCCGGGGTCACCCCGGAAATTCGAGAGGCCGCCCCCAGGGTCGCCGGACGCGCCTGGTCAAGCTTTTCGCGAACCTCGACCGACAACCCGCCCACCGTCGAATAATCAATTCCGGAAGGAAGCGCCAGGGCCTCGTCGCGCCGAAACGCCGCGATGTCGGCCTCCTGTCGATTTAGGTATCCGGCATAAAGTGCGTCGACCTCCAACTGCGCCGCGATCTCGGACCGAAGCCCCGAAAGTGCCGGCCATATCGGTGCCAATTGTCGAATATCCACGCCCGGCATCGCCAAAAGATCCGAAATCGAGCGCGATATCCCGTTCCGACTCACCTGGATACCATGGCAGGCAAGATCGCTGGGCGTGGCGCTCAAGCTCGTCGCCAAGGCCCGCGCATCCGCCAATTCCCGCGCTTTCTCGAGCCAAGCGGCGCGACGCTCCGGCCCTACGCAGCCAAAAGCCAGGCCACGCGGTGTCAGGCGCTGATCCGCGTTGTCCGCCCGTAAGCGCAACCGATACTCCGCCCTGGACGTAAACATCCGATAGGGCTCGGTGGTGCCGCGCGTGACCAAGTCATCGATCAAAACACCGATATAGGCCTCGGCGCGATCAAGCACCGCCGGGTCTTCCCCCCCGATTGCGCCCGCCGCGTTCAAGCCCGCCATCAAGCCCTGTGCGGCAGCCTCTTCGTATCCTGTCGTACCGTTGATCTGACCCGCGAGATACAGCCCCGGCACGCGCTTGGTTTCCAGGGTCACCCGAAGCTCGCGCGGATCGATGAAATCATACTCGATCGCGTAGCCGGGCCGCCACATAGCCGCCCTCTCGAGCCCCGGTATCGTCTTCAAAAGCGCGCGCTGAACATCTTCCGGTAAGGAGGTCGAAATTCCGTTCGGATAGACCGTATCGTCATCGAGACCCTCGGGTTCCAGGAAAATCTGGTGGTGCCCGCGATCGGCGAACCGAACGATCTTATCCTCGATCGATGGACAGTAACGCGGCCCAGTCCCTTCGATTTGCCCGGAAAATACCGGCGCACGCGCTAAGTTCTCACGAATAATCGCGTGCCCCGCCGGCGTCGTCGCGGTGATGTGACAGGAAACTTGCGGGACCTCGACGCGAGTCGTCATATAGGAGAATGGCTCCGGCGGGTCGTCGCCCACCTGTTCTTCCAACCCCGCCCAATCGATGGTCCGGCCGTCAAGCCGCGGCGGCGTTCCCGTCTTCAATCGACCAAGCCTGAACCCGAGCCGTTCGAGCGTATGCGACAGGCCCACGGCCGCCGCCTCCCCCGCCCGCCCCGCCGGCACCCGTTTCTCGCCGATATGAATGACCCCCCGCAAAAAGGTTCCGGTTGTCAGAATGACTTTCCGTGCCCTTAACGTCTCACCCGCCTCCGTCACCACGCCCTCGATCCGACCCTCGCTATCGAGAACAAGATCCTCGACGGCGCCGGTACGAATCTCAAGGCCTTCCACCAGCGCCAGCGCCGATTGCATGGCCAGCCGATAAAGCTTGCGGTCGGCCTGCGCGCGCGGGCCCCGGACGGCCGGACCCTTCGAGCGATTGAGCATCCGGAACTGAATGCCGGATTGATCGATCACGCGCCCCATGAGACCGTCGAGTGCATCGATCTCGCGCACCAGATGTCCCTTGGCCAGCCCGCCGATGGCGGGGTTGCACGACATCTCGCCGATGGTTTCGATCCTATGCGTCAACAGCAGCGTGACGGCGCCCCATCGGGCCGCGGCCGCGGCAGCCTCGACGCCCGCATGGCCCCCGCCGATGACAATCACATCCCACTCGTTTGCTTTTGCTGGTGTCATGATCCGCAATCTAGGAACGCACCCGCCCTCTGACAAGACATCCCGCGCGCCGATGTTTCACGTGAAACATTATTTACCAATACAAAACTCGGAGAAAATGATGTCGAGCAGATCCTCCACATCGACCTCTCCCGTGATCCGTCCGAGCGAGCGCACCGCCAAGCGGAGATCCTCCGCCATCAACTCCGGCAACGCGGCATCCGCCGCCCTCCGCAACGCCGCGAGACACCCCTCCAAAGCAGTCCGGTGACGTGCCCTCGTAAAAACAGGCGCGCCGGCCGTTTCGAACCGGGCCCTCACCACCCCCGCGAGCGCGTCCAACAGCGCCCCAATTCCGGCTCCGGTCTTAACCGAAATGCGAAAAACACCAAGTCCCGACCCGCACCAATCTATCGACTTCTCGCAAAGGTCCATCTTATTGAAAACAACAAAGGTCTGGGAATCAACGACATCGCCATCAACGCCCTCGCGAACATCGAACACGGCGATCTTGATATCGGCGCCCTCCGCCCAGCTTCGAGCCCGCTGTACGCCTTCCGCCTCCACCGCTTCGCCGGTCTCGCGTAGGCCGGCCGTGTCCGCCAGCACCACCGGAAAGCCGCCGACGTCCATCTCAACCTCGATCACGTCGCGCGTCGTGCCGGCGGTTTCCGCGACAATCGCCGCGTCCCGCCGTGCCAACAAGTTCAGGAGACTCGACTTGCCGGCATTCGGTGGTCCGACAATCGCCACCCGAATTCCGGAACGCACCCGCTCCCCCACCTTACTTCGTTCTATATATTGTGTGATTTGATCCGCCAGCCACGATATATCCATTTTAATCTGCGTGTTTACTGAATTGGGAATCTCTTCATCGGGAAAATCAATCACCGCCTCCAGATGCGCCAAGGCGCGCACCAACCGGGCGCGCCAAACCGCCTGCAGCTCGCCGAGAGCGCCACGCGCCTGCCGAAGGGCCTGGCGCCGCTGGGCCTCGGTCTCGGCCTCGATCAAATCAATCAGACCTTCCGCCTCCGCTAGATCCAGCTTATCGTTCTGAAAGGCCCGGCGGGTGAACTCGCCCGGTTCCGCCAGGCGCAGCCCCGGCCACGTTCCCATCACCCGCAACACCGCCTCGATGACCGCCGGACCCCCATGGATGTGAAACTCGGCGACATCCTCCCCGGTGTAACTCCCGGGCCCCGGAAACCAGAGCGCGAGCCCATCATCGATGATCTCGCCGGTCGCCGGATCGCGCACGGCAACCCGTACCGCGCGGCGCGGCTCGAAGGCCTCGCGCCCGGTCATCGCCGCCAAGAGATCCCGGCTCTCTGGCCCCGATACCCGAATCACCGCAAGTCCCGCCGGGCCGCCGCCGCTCGATAGGGCAAAGATCGTCTCACTCATCCTACGTTCCGCCCGCCAAATTCACCCTCCGCCACACACATCGTGCAAACGCCCGTCAAACAAAAATATTTGTTGTCCAGCGCTGATTTCCTGACAAGTTATACAAACAGCGAACCAAGCCGTCGACCGAGGGCCGCCGCCAATGTCGGAAAACCTTCTTCGTCACGAAACCAGCCCCTATCTCATTCAGCATCGGGAAAACCCCGTGCATTGGATGCCCTGGGGCGAGGCGGCCTTCGAACGCGCAAGGACCGAAAACAAACCGATCCTCCTGTCGATCGGTTACGCCGCCTGCCATTGGTGTCACGTGATGGCCCATGAAAGCTTCGAGGACGCCACGACGGCGGCCCTGCTCAACGACCTCATGGTCAACATCAAAGTCGACCGGGAGGAACGACCCGACGTCGACACGATCTATCAGTCCGCCCTCGCAATGCTTGGCGAACACGGCGGTTGGCCGCTGACGATGTTCCTGACGCCGGACCGCGAGCCCTTTTGGGGTGGGACCTATTTCCCGCCGACGGCCCGTTACGGCCGTCCGGGCTTCGCCGATGTCGTCCGCGCCGTGGCCGAGTCTTATCGGGCCGAACCGGACCGCGTTCAACAGAACGTCGCCGCCCTTCGAGACGGTCTGGCACAGCTCTCGCGCCCGCTTGGCGGCGACGGCATCACGACGGCCTCGACCGACCAGGTCGCGGAACGTCTCGCCGCCGAGGTCGACACTTTTCGCGGCGGCATAAAGGGGGCCCCGAAATTCCCGCAGCCGGGAATTTTCGAGCAGCTCTGGCGGGCCTGGCGCCGGACCGGAAACGAGACCTTCAAGTCAGCCGTCCTCACGACGCTCGACAATATCTGCCAAGGCGGTATCTACGATCACCTCGGTGGCGGTTTCGCGCGCTATTCGGTCGATGAAATGTGGCTGGCCCCGCATTTTGAAAAGATGCTCTACGACAATGCCGAGCTGATCGCTCTTCTGACCCTTGTTTGGCAGGAGACCAAATCGCCCCTATACGCGGAACGCGTTGCCCAGACCGTGGAATGGTTGACCCGCGAAATGATCACGCCCGAGGGCGGTTTCGCGAGCAGCCTCGACGCCGACAGCGAGGGCGAGGAAGGTAAGTTCTACGTCTGGGACGAAGCCGAAATCGAACAGATTCTCGGTCCCGATTCCAGCACATTCAAACAGGTCTACGGCGTCTCGGCGGACGGCAATTGGGAAGGTCGCAATATCCTCAACCGCCTTCGGTCAGTCGAATTTCTCGACGCCGACACCGAGACCGCGCTTCGGACCGATCGCGCCCGGCTTCTTGAGATCCGCGCTCTGCGCATCCGGCCCGGCAAGGACGACAAGGTGCTGGCCGATTGGAACGGATTGATGATCGCCGGCCTTGCTTTCGCCGGCCAGACATTCGGGCGCCATGAATGGACCGCGGTCGCGCGGCGCGCTTATACCTTCGTTAAGTCCGAAATGGCGGCCGAGGAAAACCGCCTTCATCACAGTTGGCGCGACGGCCAGGCGCGCCACCCGGCAACGCTCGACGACTATGCCAACATGTCCCGCGCGGCACTTGCCCTTCATGAAGCAACCCAGGAAATCGCCTTCCTTGCCGACGCCGAGACCTGGGCCGCCGTCATCGAGGAAGAATTCGGCGACCCCGACGGCGCCTATTTCTTCACCGCAAAAGACACACCCTTTCTCATCCAACGAACGAAGACCGCCAACGACAGTGCCATTCCTTCCGGAAACGGGACCTTGGTCGGCGTCCTGGCCCGCCTTCATCACCTCACCGGCAAGGACGAATATCGAGCCCGCGCGGACGAAATCGTTCGGACCTTTTCGGGCGAGATCGCCCGCAACTTCTTTCCGCTCGCAACTTTGATAAACAACAACGAGCTGCTTGAGGCGCCTCTCCAAATCGTTTTGATCGGTGAAGCGGATGCGGCTGACACCCAGGCCCTGCTCGGCGTAATCCACCAAACGTCGCTGCCCAATCGCCTTCTGACGGTTCTGCCCGGTCCCGAACCCTTACCGGCCGCGCATCCCGCCGCCGGCAAAACAATGATCGACGGCGGCGCCACCGTCTATATTTGCCGGGGCCCGGTCTGCGGACCGCCGGTCGACACCGCGGCCGATCTGGCCGACGCGCTCGAAAACACATGGGATAAAAATTGACGATGGCGGCAATCGGGATCAACGGACCCTTCGGCCCGATCGTCCTCGAAAGTACGACGGGCGAGACGTTGAGCCGCGTTCGTTTCGGTGGGTCGATGCCAACAAGGGCGACAACGACTTTCCTCGACGACGCCGCGCGCCAATTCAGCGCTTATTTCGCCGGCACCTTGCACGATTTCGATCTTCCGCTTGCGCCCGCCGCAACCCCGTTTCAGCGTCGCGTCCGCGCAGCCATGCGGGCTATCCCCTACGGTGAAACCAGAAGCTATGGCGACCTCGCCCGCGATCTCGGCAGCGCCGCCCGCGCGGTCGGACAGGCGTGCGGACGAAATCCGCTGCCGATTATCGTGCCCTGCCACCGGGTCCTCGCGGCGGGCGGCGCCCTCGGCGGCTTCTCGGCGGGCGACGGCGTCGCGACGAAAGTACAAATCTTGAACTTCGAGTCCCGTCACGCGCCGTGACAAAGGGACACTCGCTCCCCTATTCTCCGACCCGCCATATCGCGCCCCTTCGCGGCGCCACGAAAAAACAGGGAGTCCCTCCATGACAAATGCGATTCGCATGCACGAAACCGGCGGTCCCGAGGTGATGAAATGGGAATCGGTCACGGTCGCCGATCCCGGCCCCGGCGAGATCCGAATCCAGCAGAGCCATGTCGGGCTGAATTATATCGATACCTATCATCGAAGCGGCCTCTATCCGCTCGACTTGCCGATTACGCTCGGCATGGAAGCGGCGGGCGTCGTCGAAGCACTCGGCGAGGGCGTCTCCGACATCGCCGTCGGCGACCGGGTTGCCTATGCCGGCGGCGGTCCGGGCTCCTATACCGAGCTACGTCTGATCGGCGCCGAAAACGTCGTCCCGCTGCCCGACAGCATCAGCGAGGAACAAGCCGCAGCGATGATGCTGCAAGGCATGACGACGGAATACCTCATCCGGCGCACCTACAAAGTGTCGGCCGGCGAAACGGTCCTATTCCATGCGGCGGCCGGCGGCGTCGGCCTGATCGCCTGCCAGTGGTTGAAGCAACTCGGCGCCACGGTGATCGGTACGGTCGGCAGTGATGAAAAAGCGGAACTCGCCAAGGCCCATGGCTGTGATCATCCGATCGTCTATACCCGGGAGAACTTCACCGAGCGCGTGCGCGAACTCACCGATGGCGAAGGCGTTCCCGTGGTCTACGACTCGGTCGGCGCCTCGACCTTCGAGGGATCGCTCGATTGCCTTAGCCCGCTCGGCCTTTTCGTGTCCTTCGGCAATGCATCGGGCCCCACTCCGCCGATAAATCCCGGCCTGTTGGCGGCGAAGGGCTCGCTCTTCTTCACCCGGCCGACCTTGATGAGCTATACGGCGAAACGGGCCGACCTGCTAGCGAGTGCCGCGGCGTTGTTTGCGGCGGTCGATGCCGGCGTCAAGATCGAGGTCAATCAGCGCTATGCCCTTTCAGACGCGGTCCAGTCGCATATCGACCTCGAGGAGCGCCGAACCACGGGATCGACCGTTTTGACGGTATAGAAAGACCGTTCATTCCACGACCGAACCGAATCCGGCACCATTCGGGCGGCGCCGACTACATTCGCAGTCACCGTGCTTGCGGTGTTGCGTTCGATTTCGATTGCCTGGCAAAAAGCGAAAGTCGATTTCTTGCCTAATTGTCAACGAGACCACGGTTCGGAAAACCCGTCCGACACCGAATTTTACGCTAAAATTACGTTTGCTGCCTAATGTGCGGGAAACGTCCTTCGATTGACGTCCGCCGGCTATTGGTTCATCGCATCGAAGAAATCGGAGTTGTTCTTGCTGTCTTTTAGTTTCTCGAGCAGAAATTCCATTGCGTCGCCGGTGCCCATGGGCGTCAGAATGCGGCGCAAAACCCACATTTTTGACAGCATGCCCTGATCGACCAGCAGTTCTTCCTTCCGCGTGCCCGATTTTTGGATATCGATCGCGGGGAAGGTTCGCTTGTCGGACAGTTTGCGATCAAGCACGATTTCGGAATTGCCGGTCCCCTTGAATTCCTCGAAGATGACCTCGTCCATCCGGCTGCCGGTGTCGATCAGCGCGGTGGCGATGATGGTGAGGGAGCCGCCTTCCTCGATATTTCGCGCCGCCCCAAAGAATCGCTTCGGCCGCTGCAACGCATTGGCGTCGACGCCGCCGGTCAGCACCTTGCCGGAACTGGGCACGACGGTGTTGTAGGCGCGCGCCAGGCGGGTAATCGAATCGAGTAGAATCACCACGTCGTTCTTGTGCTCGACCAGTCGTTTTGCTTTTTCGATGACCATCTCGGCGACCTGGACGTGGCGCGTCGCTGGCTCGTCGAAAGTCGAACTGACGACCTCCCCGTTCACCGAACGCGCCATATCGGTCACTTCCTCTGGGCGTTCGTCGATCAAAAGGACGATCAGATAGACATTGGGATGATTGGCGGTGATCGAATGGGCGATATTCTGCATGATCACCGTCTTGCCGGTTCGCGGCTGGGCCACGATCAGGCCGCGCTGACCCTTGCCGAGCGGCGAGACCAGCTCGATGACCCGGCAGGTCTTGTCCTTGCCCTCGTCGTTCTCGACCTCGAGGCAAAGTCGTTCCTCGGGGTAGAGCGGCGTCAAATTGTCGAAATTGATCCGGTGGCGGACGCTGTCGGGATCGTCGAAATTGATCTTGTTGATCTTAAGGAGCGCAAAATAGCGTTCGCCGTCCTTGGGTGCGCGAATCTCGCCCTCCACCGTGTCACCGGTGCGAAGGCTGAAGCGCCGCACCTGGCTCGGGCTGACGTAGATATCGTCCGGTCCCGGCAGGTAGTTCGCCTCGGGTGACCTCAGGAAGCCGAACCCGTCCTGCAGCACCTCAAGGACGCCATCGCCGACGATCGGCACCTCGTCGTACGCCAATTGCTTCAGAATGGAGAACATCATGTCCTGCTTGCGCAGGCTGCTCGCGTTCTCGATTTCCAGTTTCTCTGCGAACGCCAACAGGTCCGCCGGTGCTTTTTTCTTCAGATCTTGTAGGTGGATTTCTTCTACGGTCATGTCGCCATCGCTTGGAAGGGTTCGGACGGTCCACGCCATCGAATGGGCTTCAAATCAAACCGCCACGGTCGGGCGGATTTACCGTCACTTTGAGGAGGGAGGTTGGTAACTGCCCGTTGCGGCCTTACCGTTTGTACACGACCGACGACTCGGTCGCGGTCACGCCACCAACATATAATGTCCCCGTTCGCGGACACAAGCGATATTTCAGCGGGCCTCAGAACGGCTTGACGAAGACCAGGATGACGATGGCGATCATGAGCAGGGTCGGCGCTTCGTTCGCGATGCGATAGAACCGCGTCGACCGCGCGTTTCCGTCACGCTCGAAATCCTTCCGCCATTTCGCCATGGCCATGTGAAGACCCGAAAGCAAGAGCACGAGAAACAGCTTGGCGTGAAACCAGCCCTCGTCGACGGTCTCGAGCAACAGGACGAGCCAAAGACCAAAGGCCCATGAGGCCAGCATCGCCGGCGTCATGATCGCGCGCAGCAGGCGGCGCTCCATCACCTTGAAGGTTTCCGCCTTGTCGGACCCCGCCGCCGCATCGACATGGTAGACGAAAAGCCGCGGCAGGTAGAGCAGCCCCGCCATCCAAGCGATGACCGAAATGACGTGAAGCGCTTTCAACCAAAGTACCAATTCCATCATTCGTTCCTATTCGGGATGCGGGCATTGTCCGCAATCGCTCGGGCAAATCCGTTGACCGGCGTTATTCATCATCGGGCGGCCGCCGCCGATCGCCGCTTCGACGAGATCGGCCAGACCATCGATAAATGCCGGATCGGAGGCGACGGTCGGCGCTCGTACATAAGACGGCACGCCGACGGTGTCGGCCAGTGCCCGATATTCGATATCGAGTTCGACCAAGGTTTCGGAATGCTCCGAGACGAAGGCAATCGGCACCACCGCCAGCGACTTCCCCTCCCCGCCCGCACGCGATATTTCGTCCTCGGTATAGGGCCCGATCCATTCAAGCGGCCCGACCCGGCTTTGATAACAGACGACCCAATCGAGGTCCGGTTCGCCGAGGGCACTCGCGATGGCGCGGGCGGTCGCCTCGACCTGTATCTGGTAGGGATCGCCCCCGGCGATGACCTTTCGCGGCAATCCATGCGCCGAAAACAAGACCCGCGCCTTTGCGGTTCCGCCGGCCGCCAACAGCGCCGCCGCGGTATTTCGAGCCAAGGTATCGATAAACCCGCCCATTTGAGGATAGCAACAGACCGCCGTGGTCTTTTTCACCAACCCCATGCGATCCGCGGCCCGGCGCCAAGCCGCGAACGACGATCCCGTCGTCGTCGAGGAAAATTGCGGGTAGAGAGGCAGCAGGATAATCCCGTCGGGATCCCAATCCCGCACTTGGCGCGCGGTCTCTCCGCTCATCGGATGCCAATACCGCATGGCAATGAAACATCGAAATGTCACCGGGCCCGATCGGCCGGACAAGGCCGTCGTCAATGCCGCGGCCTGAATCTCGGTATTTGCCCGCAATGGCGAGCCACCACCCAACTCGCGATAGATTTTCAATGCGGCCGGGGCGCGCCGGCTCGAAATCAGCCGCGCCAAACACCAACGTATCGGCTGTGGCGCATTAATGATCGCCCTATCGTTGAAAAGATTGAAGAGGAAGGGTCGAACCGAGCGGAGATCATCCGGTCCCCCAAGATTGTGGAGGATAACCGCGATATTTTGGTCTTTATTAGGCATAAAACCTACTTAAGACGGTACATTTCTTAAATAAGAGACTAAATCGGCCACGTTTTTCGAATTCGTTGTCTTATCGACCCCATGGCCAAGGTTGAATATCAGCGGCCGATCACCGGTTTCTGCCAGAATTCGATCCACGGCGGCATACATCGGCGCTCCGCCGATCATCAACAATACAGGATCGAGATTTCCCTGAACCGGGATACCCTTTGGCAGCGTCTCATCCGCCCAGATGAGCGAGACCGCCGTATCGAGCGAAACCGCATGAACCCCCGTGGCCTCTACGAAGGATGGCGTGAGCGGTCCCGCACCGCGCGGAAAGCCGATAATCGGTATTTCCGGTGCCATTTCCCGAACACCCCGAATAATTCGACGAATCGGTTCGACCACCCAGGTTTGAAATTGATCGGCCGGCATGACCCCGGCATGACTCTCGAAAATCTGGAGAGCCTCGGCCCCCGCCGCAGATTGGGCCACCAAGTGTGTAATCGTGGCCTCGACCAGAAGGTCGATCAACCTGGCGAAACACGCCGGTGTCTCGAACATCATTCGCTTTACGCGATGAAAATCGCGGGTCGTTCCACCCTCGATCATGTAGCACGCGACCGTCCAGGGCGCGCCGGCGAATCCAATCAGCGCAACCTCGTCCGGAAGGCGATCTTGAATCATGCCTACCGCCTCGTAAACAGGCGATAAGTGCGACAAGACGCCATCGAGCGATAAATTCGCGATGTCGCTTTCATCGTTGATCGCCGCCAGGACGGGACCAATTCCTTCCTTGAACGAAACGTCCTGCCCCAACGCATCCGGAATAACGAGAATATCGGAGAACAGTATCGCACCGTCGAAACCAAATCGGTCGATCGGCTGCAAGGTGACTTCGACCGCAAACTCGGGCGTATAGCAGAGATCAAGAAAACTACCGGCTTGTTTTCGAAGGGCGAGATATTCGGGAAGGTAGCGACCCGCCTGTCGCATCAGCCAAATCGGTGGCGGATTACGGCGATTTCCATCCAAAACATTAAGTAGCGGTTTCGGCATAGCTGTTCATTTCGCGAAATTGAACCGGAACAAAGTTATTGCTCTCAATACAGTCTAAAGAATCATAAAAAAAGATGGATGTAGTTGTAGTCCGTGGGATTTCGGGGATCACCGCCTTTCAAGCACGCTGATCTCTTGTATTTGGAGAGAAATTATTGCTTCTGTATAAGTTCGGGAACATAGGCTCAAATCCCGAAACAAATGGAAAAAATCATACGTCGATCGATATACCCCTCGGTGGATAAATTCCGGACGATCGCGTTGACGGAGCTAAAAAGGACACACTTATCCCGATGCCGATAAACCCCGATTTGGATCAAGTGTTCGGGGAGAAGTTCCGTTCAATCGATCGCGACGGTGTATAACATCTCGTTTTCCACAGCTTTTGGACAGGCGTTTTGAAAGAGTTTCATCTTCATCTGGTTTCGGATGCCACCGGAGAGACCGTCCATAGCGTGGCGCGTGCCTGTTTCGTTCAATTTGAGGGAATCGAGCCGATCGAACATCATTGGCCGCTGGTACGAACGATCGGCCAGATCGAGAAGATCCTGCGGCAAATTGAGACCAATCCCGGCGTTATTCTGTTTACCATCGTGAAACCGGAACTACGTGAGGCGCTGGAGGCCGGATGTATCCGGCTACACCTTCCTTGTATCTCGGTGCTCGATCCAGTGATCTACGCGATGACCGGTTATCTCGGTCTCGAAAGTCGCGGCCAGTCGGGACGCCAGCACGTGCTTGATGCCGAGTATTTCGATCGTATCGACGCGATGACTTTCACCCTGAATCACGACGACGGTCAATCGACCCATAATCTCAAGGAAGCCGATGTTGTGCTGGTCGGTGTTTCCAGAACCTCGAAGACCCCCACCTGTATCTATCTCGCCAATCGCGGATTGAAGGCGGCGAACGTACCTATCGTACCGAACGTGCCCCTGCCGGTCGATCTCGACCAGCTCCGCGAATCCGAGGGTCCCTTGGTTGTTGGATTGACCAACGACGCCCGCAGTCTGGTGCAGATTCGGCGGAATCGCCTTCGGATGCTAGAGCATGACGCGGATACCGATTACGTCGATCCCGAGACGGTTCGCGGCGAGGTTGCCGCCGCGCGGCGGTTGTTTTCGGAACGGAATTGGCCGGTCATCGATGTGACGCGCCGATCGATCGAGGAAACGGCGGCAACGATCATGCAGATCTACGAGCGGCGCCAGCTGGAAACCGCCTGAGATGACGGATCGAAAACCGCTTATCCTTGCCTCGGCCAGCCAATCGCGCGCGCGGATCCTGGAATCCGCGGGACTCGAATTCGAGACCGTTCCCGCCGCGGTCGACGAATCTGAAATCAAGGATGCGATGCGCGCCGACGGCGCCCCCAGTGAAAGCGTTGCCGAGACCCTGTCCGAAATGAAGGCGGTTCGAATTTCCAAGCGGCGTCTCGACGCCTTCGTCATCGGCGCGGATCAGATGTTGGATTGTGACGGCGAGTGGTTCGACAAGCCGGACTCGCCGTCATCGGCGCGGCGCCAGCTTCAAGACCTCCGCGGCCGCCCGCATGAGCTCGTCACCAGCGCTTGCGTCGCCGAACAGGGCCGCCGAATCTGGCACCAGACGACAAGGGCCAAGCTTTGGATGCGCGATTTTTCGGACCGCTTTCTCGATCGATATCTCGATGCAATCGGCGACGACGCCTATCTCTCCGTCGGCGTCTATCAATTGGAAGGCCGAGGCGCGCAGCTTTTCGATCGCATCGAAGGCGATTACTTTACGATTCTAGGCCTACCCTTGTTGCCGCTTCTAACCTTCTTGAGATCCCACGGGTTTATCGACGAATGACGCTTACGGGCAACGCCAAGATCGCCGGGGTCATGGGCTGGCCGATCGCGCATTCGCGCTCGCCGCGGCTGCATGGGTTTTGGCTCGATTCGCTGGATATCGACGGCGCCTATCTCCCGCTTGCCGTTCGGCCGGAAGACCTTCCAACCGCGCTGGCGGCGCTGGGACCGCTCGGCTTTCAGGGTGTCAATCTGACGCTTCCCCATAAGGAGGCGGCGCTCGACATCTGTGACCGGGTCGATGAAATCGCCCGGCGAATTGGGGCCGTCAACACAATCATTCGCGACCCCGGCGGGGGGCTTCGCGGGACCAATACGGACGCATTCGGGTTCATCGAGAATATTCATGCCGGCGCGGCTTGGACGCCCTCCGACGGACCGGCCATGGTCATCGGCGCCGGCGGCGCGGCGCGGGCCGTTGTCGCGGCGCTGATCGATGCGGGTGTTCCGGAAATCCGGCTCGCCAATCGAACCGCGGCCCGCGCCGAGGCCTTGGCGCGGGATCTAGAGGGGCCGGTCAGCGTGGTCGATCTCGCGGACGCCGAATCGGCACTTGCCGACGCGCTCTTACTGGTCAATACGACAAGTCTCGGCATGGCCGGCCAGCCCCCCCTGGATCTTGCTCTCGATCGCCTGCCGGAAACGGCGGTCGTCAACGACATCGTCTATGTGCCGCTAGAAACAGATCTACTGGCGCGCGCGCGAGCGCGGGGCAATCCGGTGGTGGATGGGTTGGGCATGTTGTTGCATCAGGCGCGGCCCGGTTTCGAGGCCTGGTTCGGGACCCGCCCCGAGGTAACCCCGGAACTTCGCGAATTCGTTATGGAGGATCTCAACCCGTGATCACACTCGGCATTACCGGATCGATCGGCATGGGCAAGAGCACGGCGTCGGAGATGTTGCGATCCCTCGGCGTGCCGGTCCACGACGCCGATGCCGATGTACATAAGCTGATTGGCCCCGGCGGCACCGCCGTCGCGGCGGTGGAGGCGGCCTTTCCGGGCTCGGTCAAGGCTGGCGCGGTCGACCGAAAGGCGTTGGGTGCGCAGGTCTTCGGCGACCCGGCGGCGCTGAAGCGGCTCGAGGCGATCCTTCATCCTCTCGTGGGCCAGGAGCGCGACCGCTTCATGAAGTGCTGCGCCCGGCGCGGCCGACGGGTGGTGGCGGTCGACGTGCCGCTGTTGTTCGAGACCGGCGGCGATGCCGGTTGTGCCGCGACCATTACGCTTTCGGCGCCGCCCTTCGTGCAGGCGGCCCGCGTTCTGGCGCGCCCCGGCATGACGGCGGAAAAACTCGCCGATATCCGCGGGCGCCAGATGCCGGACGCGGAAAAACGCCGCCGCTCCGATTTCGTGGTGCCGTCGGGACAAGGCCGCCGGGCGACCTTGCAAGCCCTTTCCCGCATCGTCAAACTGGCGCGTGGGGGCAAGCTGGTCCAACCCCGGAAATCGGGATAGCGCCATGCTCGAAATCGTTCTCGATACGGAAACGACGGGGCTTGATCCGAGCGGCGGCGATCGGATTGTCGAAATCGGCTGCATCGAGTTGGAAAACCACGTTCCGACCGGGCGCACCTATCACCAATATATCAATCCTGAACGTGACATGCCGGATGGCGCCTATGCGGTGCACGGCCTGTCGGAAGCGTTTCTCGCCAAACACCCGGTCTTCGCCGAAATCTCCAGTGCCTTTCTGGAATTCATCGGCGAATCCGATCTCGTGATCCACAATGCGAGCTTCGACCTCGGATTCATCAACGCCGAGATTGCCCGGCTCGGCCAACCGCCGATCGACAAGGGCCGCGCGATCGACACGCTGCAAATCGCGCGCGGGAAATATCCCGGCGCTCAAGCCAGTCTCGATGCGCTTTGCCGACGCTTCGAAATAGACCTCTCCGAACGGACGAAGCACGGCGCCTTGCTGGACGCCGAATTACTGGCGGCGGTTTATCTCGAATTGATCGGCGGCCGCCAGCCGGATCTGGCGCTCGCCGCCAAGCGCGCCCGAGCGGAAACATCGGTCGCGGAGCGCGGGCCAGCTCGTCCGGCACGGCCCCACGCGCCGACCGCCGAGGAGCTCGAGGCGCATGAAGCTTTCTTGGATAAATTGACCGATCCGGTTTGGCGGGATTAAGCCTCCGCCGACTCCGTTTCGGTGCCGGCGCGGTACATTTCAACGAAATCGACATTCGCGAGCATCAGGGGCGGGAACCCGCCGTCGCGTGTCGCCGTTGAAATGATCGCGCGGACATACGGGAACAGGAGCCGTGGCGCCTCGATCAGGACCAAGGGACGAATGTGCTCTTCCGGGACGTTGCCGACCTCGACGATGCCGGCGTAATCCGTCTCCACGATGAAGAAAACGGCCTCCCCTTGACTGGCGCGCGCCTCGAAATGGAGGACGACCTCGAAGACACGATCCCCGAGCCGCTCCGCCCGCACGTTGATATCGATACTCACATCGGGTTCGCCTTCGGGCGGATCGAGATAGATACCCGGCGCGCTCGGCGTCTCGAAGGAAAGATCCTTCAAGTATTGGTGCGTGATTAGCAGCGGCGTTGATTCTTCGTCATCCGCCCCGTTTCCCTCGTTCTCGCCAACCTCAGACATCTTCGCCTCGCTTCGGAGTTTCGCGCGCCACCGCCTAACACGGTCTTTCGGACGACACAACAGAGCCGCCGCCGGGATGCGCGGCGGTCGGATCGAATTCGACCAGCTGCGCATTCTCGACCCGGTGTCCGGTCAGGCCGCGAATGAATCCCCAATGGGAGACGACGAGTGTTCCCCGCCAATCCCCGGCATCGTTCATGCCGTTTCGAAACGCGAGGCAGCGGGTGTCGAGCGCTTCATCGCTCTCGACGAGCGGCGGCCACCAAGTCTCCTCGATATGGTGCAGGGCCAAATCCGGCCAACGCTTTCGAAGGTCCGAGCCCGGACTGCCCACGTCGCAGGCAAAGGCCGCGCGCTCGCCGATCGTGGGGTCGACGGCGATCGGAAGGTCGAGCGCCGCCGCCAGAATAACAGCACTTTCCAATGTTCGCGCATAAGGGCTGGTCATGATGCGGGTGCATTGGCGACCCTGAAGCTGAGCGACGGCGGCTTCGATTTGCGCCCGGCCCGCCGGCGTAAGCTTCGGGTCGCGAATGCCGGGATCGACGCGCGTTTTCTTGAAAACGACGTTGAATTCGGATTCTCCGTGGCGAATCAGGATCATGTCTTCTCGATATCCTCCGGTCGATCCGCAAGGGGCAGGCGAGGGGTCGGCGATGCCGTGCCATTGCCCGAAAGATCGGCGTACTCGCCCTCGATCACCGTGCCTGGCCCCCCATTGCCCGCATCGCCTTCGCCCCCGACGGGACGTCCGTTCACCGAAATTCCACCCCGCCGGGAAAGCGCGGCGATTACGCGGCCACCGATAAAACCCCGAACGAGAGGAAGAAATAGCGCGAAACCGACCGCGTCCGTCAAGAATCCCGGTGTCAGCAAAAGAGCGCCCGCGAGCAGGAGACAAAGCCCGGTGAACACCTCGTCGACCGGCAGCTCGTCGCGATCGAGATGGGCCTGGGCGCGGTGAAGGGCCCGCATCCCTTGGGCGCGCAGAAGTGCCGTGCCGATAATCGCGGTCAGGATCACGAGCGCCAGGGTCGCGCCGAGGCCAATATAGCCGCCAGCCTCGATGAAGATGACGATCTCGATGATCGGCACCCCGATGAAGACAGTAAGAATCACAAGGGGCATGCTTGCTCTTTGGGGCCGAACCGCCTATCTAACAAGGGTTTACAGGTGTTCCGGAAATGTTGCCGGGTGCGTGAGCCGAATCCATTCGCCCCTAACCTAGGGTTCGGTGGGACACTTCGCAACGGGGCGGCGCCGCCCCGTGGTGATGAAAGGGCCTTCGATGAGCGGCGGGATAGGTTTTCTCGATATCATCATCTTCGCGATGTTGGCCGCGTTCCTGATCTATCGTCTTGGAAGCGTCCTTGGCAAGCGAACCGGGCATGAGCAAAAGCAGCCCGATATGTTCGCCGGCCCGCCGCAGCCAGAGGACGTTTCGGAAGACAACGTCATTGCACTGCCCGACCGCGCCGCCGAGGTACCCGAACAACCGCGACCTCCGGAAACACCGCTCGAGGCCGGCATCGCCGATATCCAAAAAGCCGACCAAAATTTCGATTTCGAGGAATTCAAGAACGGCGCCAGGGCCGCCTTCGAGATGGTCGTGATCGCGTTCGGTGAAGGGGATACGGATGTGCTCCGCCGGCTCCTCAGCGACGAGGTTTACGAGAACTTCGCCAGCGCCATCAACGATCGCGAGGCGCGGAACCAGCAGCATGAATCGACCCTGGTCGGGATTGATGTAGCAGAGCCGATCGAAGCCTCAATGGATGGCCGCATGGCGGCGATTACGCTGAAATATGTCAGCGAGCAAGTCAACGCGACCCGTGATTCGACGGGCGAGGTCGTCGAGGGCGATCCAAGCGCCGTCGTGACCGTGACCGATATCTGGACCTTTGCGCGCGACGTCTCCTCGTCGGATCCGAACTGGACCCTGGTGGCGACGCGCAGCCCCAATTGATTCGCTCCGATATGCGCCCCCTCGGCCAGAACGCCCGGTGTCGTTGGCCGGGCCTGTTCCTGGTGGGGCTGCTGGCGGCCTTGGCCACGAGTTGCGCTCCAAAGACGGAGAAACGATCCGCCGTCAGGCTGGAACCCGCGCGGTTCGAGACCCTCCGCGGGTGGTCAGGCGATCGCCATTTTCACGCACTTGCGACCTTTCGAAGATCCTGTCCTCGACTGTTAGCAAGAACGACGATCGGGCACCGATGGATCGATCTCGGCGGCGTCGATTGGGCCAAGATCTGCAATGCCGCGGAAACCGTTGCCACGAACTCCGATGCCGGCGCCCGAACATTCTTCGAAACCTGGTTCCGGCCGCACGCCGTCGCCGGTCCGAATGGCCCGGACGGTCTCTTCACGGGATATTTCGAGGCCGAGTTGCGCGGCTCCCGCATTCGAACGCCGGTCTACGGCGTGCCGCTCTACGGCCTGCCCCGAGACCACGTCACGGTCGATCCGGGAAAGTTCGTCGAGAAGTGGCGGGCTGGGCCCTTGGTCGGCCGTGTCGTCGATGGCCGCCTGGCGCCCTACCACCGGCGCGGCGCCATAGAGGCGGGCGCGCTCGACGGCGCGGCGGAAGTCCTGGTCTGGGTCGACGATGCGATCGACGCCTATCTGCTGCAAGTGCAAGGATCCGGCCGGGTCCTGTTGCCGGATGGCGGTGTGCTTCGGATTGGATTTGCCGGGCACAACGGACATGCCTATGCCTCGATCGGGCGGCGGCTGATCGAGCGCGGCGAATTGACCGCCGGGCGCGCCGGGTGGGGGGCAATCCGTGGCTGGGTCGAGGCGCATCCCAAGGCGGCGCCCGCTTTGTTCGCGGAGAATCCGCGCTTCATCTTCTTCCGCGAAATTGAAGGTGAGGGGCCGATCGGGGCGCAGGGTGTGGCGCTGACGCCGGGGCGCAGTCTCGCCGTTGATCCCCGGTTCATCCCGCTTGGCATGCCGCTTTGGCTCGAGAGCGAATATCCCGGCGAGGTCGATCGCGGCCTTCGCCGTTTGATGGTGGCGCAGGACAGTGGCGGCGCCATCAAGGGACCCGTTCGCGGCGACTTCTTTTGGGGATATGGGGCCGAGGCCTTGGCACTGGCGGGACGGATGAAAAGCCGCGGCCGCTATCACGTTTTGCTGCCCAAGGGGGCGGTCTTGCGGATTCCCGAAAGCTGAGGCATGGTCCGAAGCGATCGGAATTCCCGGCTACTCTCGGAGGCAAGATGACGGCGAACGACGCCAAGGAAACGGAAGTCGGGCTTTTCGTTACCTGCCTCGTCGATGTGATGCGGCCTTCGGTCGGGTTCGCCGCCGTCAAACTGCTGGAGGCGGCGGGATGCCGGGTGTCGGTGCCGGCGGCGCAGACCTGCTGTGGGCAGCCGGCCTACAACGCCGGCGACCGGCCGGATGCGGCGGCCCTCGCGCGCCGAACCATCGAAGCCTTCGAGGGGTATGACTATGTCGTGGCGCCGTCGGGCTCCTGTGCCGGCATGCTGCGGGAACACTATCCGGGCCTTTTCGCGGAGGATCCGGCGATGGCCGAACGGGCGCGGGATCTTGCGCGGCGCACTTACGAGCTGACCGTGTTCCTGGTCGATATCCGCGGCATGTGCCGGGTCGATGCCGCCTTTAACGGAGATGTCGCCTACCATGATTCCTGCACGGGTCAGCGTGAACTCGGCGTAAAGACGCAACCGCGGACCCTACTGCAATCGGTCGAAGGGTTGACGCTTTCCGAGATCGCGTCGCCGGAGGTTTGCTGTGGTTTCGGCGGGACCTTCTGCGTCAAATATCCCGACATCTCGAACAAGATGGTCGAGGACAAATGTGATGATATTGCCGCGACCGGGGCGGGGACCGTGCTGTCGGGCGATCTCGGCTGTCTTCTCAACATCGCGGGGAAGCTCCAACGGCGCGGCGCCGAGGTCGAGGTCCGCCATGTCGCGGAGGTGCTGGCCGGGATGACCGACGGCCCCGCCATCGGCGAGAGGGAGACCTAGCGCCATGCCGCAAACGACGACCCGCCGCTTTATCGACAACGCCCGCGAGGCCCTCGACGACGGCAATCTGCAGCAGGCGCTCGACAAGATGAAGACGGGTTTCGTCGACCGCCGGCGAGAGGCCGCCGAAAGGCTGCCCGAGTTCGACTCGCTTCGCGACCAGGCCCGCGACATCAAGAACCATACCCTGGAACATCTCGATTATTATCTCGAACGGTTCGAGCGGAAGGCGGTCGAGCAGGGCGGTCACGTGCATTGGTGCCAGACACCCGAGGACGCCTGCCGGACGATCCTCGAAATTTGTCGAAGCGTCGACGCCAAGACCGTGACCAAGGGCAAATCGATGATCGGCGAGGAGATCGGCCTCAACGAATTCTTCGAGGCGCACGATATCGAACCGATCGAGACCGACCTCGGCGAATACATCATCCAGCTTCGGAACGAGCCACCGAGCCATATCATCGCCCCCGCGATCCATGTATTGAAACATCAGGTCGCCGATTCCTTTTACGAGGAGCACACGGATTTCGATCCCGACCGGCCGCTGGAGGAACCGCGCGCTCTCCTGGACGAGGCGCGCGAGGTGCTGCGCCAGAAATTCATCGACGCCGATGTCGGCATCACCGGTGCCAACTTCCTGGCCGCCGAGACCGGCACCTCGGTGATCGTCACCAACGAGGGCAATGGCGATCTGACGCAGACCATCCCGAAGATTCACATCGTCATCGCCAGCCTCGAGAAGGTGGTGCCGACGCTCGAGGACGCCTCCGCGATCACCCGGGTGCTCGCACGCTCGGCGACGGGCCAGGAATATTCGGTTTACACGACCTTCTCGACCGGCCCCCGGCGCCCCGGCGACGTCGACGGGCCTGAGCAGTATCACGTGATCCTGCTCGACAACGGTCGCAGCGAAATGATGGGGACGGAATTCCAGGAGGTGCTGCGATGCATTCGCTGCGGTGCCTGCCTCAATCATTGTCCGGTCTACGGGTCGATCGGCGGGCACGCCTATGGCTGGGTCTATCCGGGGCCCATGGGGTCGGTCCTGACCCCGTCGCTGATCGGCGTTGAGGAAGCCGGGCATCTGCCGAACGCTTCCAGTTTTTGCGGCCGCTGCGAGGCGGTCTGCCCGATGCGCATCCCGCTGCCGAAGATGATGCGCCATCTCCGCGAGCGCGAATTCGAACGGAACCTGGGCTCCGCCGGCTCGCGGCGCGGCATCCGGATCTGGGCCTTCCTTGCGCAAAGGCCCGCCCTCTATCGGATGATGAGCCGGGCGGCGACCGGAATGCTCCGGGTATTCGGCGGCGGCAAGGGGCGACTTCGAAGCCTGCCCTTCGCCCGGGGTTGGACCAAGCATCGCGATTTCCCGGTGCCCGAGGGCGGAACCTTTCAACAACGCTGGTCGGCGGCGGGCGGTACCCGGGAGCGGGCGAAATGAGCAGTGCGCGCGATGCAATCCTCGGTCGGATTCGCCAAGGGCTCGGCCGCGGTGAGCTGGGCGAGGCGGAAAAAACGGCCGTCGAGGCCCGTATCGAGGCACATGCGCGCGGCATTCGTCCCGCCCGGATCGATCGCGGCGCGGATGAACTCGCCGACATGTTCGTCGAATATGCCGAGGCCGTCGACATATCGGTCGACCGGGTTGCGTCGATGGACGCGGTGCCGGATGTGGTTGCCGACTATCTCGCGCGCGAAAACCTGCCGGCCGAACTCCGCGTCGCCCCCGACCCAAACCTCGACGGCGTGCCCTGGTCGAACCGTCCGACCCTGACCGTCAGCAAGGGCAAGACCGATGGCAGCCACGAGGTCGGCCTGACGGGCGCTTTTGCCGGCATCGCCGAGACGGGCACGCTGATGATGCGCTCCGGGCCCGAACATCCGACGACGCTCAATCTCCTGCCCGACACCCATATCGTCGTGCTGTGGAAAAGCCGGATCGTTGGCGCCTACGAAGATGCTTGGGACCAAATCCGCGAGGGCGAGATGCCGCGCACGATCAATTTCATCACCGGCCCGTCGCGCACCGGTGACATCGAACAGACGATCTTCCTCGGCGCGCACGGCCCGAGGCGCATGCATATCGTGGTGGTCGAGGATGACGAAACCGCCAAGGGATAAATCCGACGGCGATCTTTTCCGCGCCGTCATGGCCGACGTGAAACCGCTCGCCAACCGGAAGCCGCGCCGAAGCGGTGAGCCGCCGGCGGTACCGGAAGCCCGCGAAACGTCGGCCGCTCCAAGAAAGCAAACCAAGCCGGGCAAACCCCGGACCGCGGCACCGCCACCAAGACCACGACCAAGGCCGAAGGCGCCCGATCTGGAACACGGCACCGTGGCCGGGGTCGACCGGCGGACCGGCCAAAAGCTGCGCCGCGGACAAATGCCGGTCGAGGCGCGGATCGACCTTCACGGCATGACCCAGACCGAGGCGCACCGCGCCCTGACCGCCTTCGTCGATCGCCAATGGTTCGCCGGGAAGCGTTGCGTGATGGTCGTGACCGGCAAGGGAAGCGGCCAGGAAGGGGGCGGTGTCCTTCGCCGGATGGTGCCGCGCTGGCTGAACGAGGGGTCCACCCGAACGAAGGTTCTGGCTTTCGACTATGCGCGCCAACGGGACGGCGGGGCGGGGGCCCTTTATGTGCTCTTGAAGCGAAAGCGCTAGACGGACGATGACCCCGCTCGGCCGGAAATTGCGCGACCTTCGCGCGCGAAAGGGCGTCACCCAGTCCGAGATGGCGGCGGCCCTCGACGTGACGCCGGCCTATCTTTCGGCCTTGGAACACGGCCTCCGCGGCCGGCCGAGCGTCATCCGCCTGCACCAGATCTGCGCCTATTTCGACATCATCTGGGACGAGGCCGACGAGCTGAAACGCCTCGCCGAACTCTCCCACCCAAAGGTCACCATTGACACCGGCGGCCTCTCGCCGGAGGCCACGGAGCTCGCGAACCGGCTGGCCGAACAGGTCGGTGACCTCGATGTCGGAAAAATCGAGACCGTGCTGAAATTGTTACGGGGCGAGCGCGAACAAGGCTGAAGCGGGCCGAAAACGCGATCCGGGCTGGACAGGCCTTCGGCGGACGGACGACACTGGCGCCCGTAAATCAAAAGGGGACCCAACGCGAATGTCCGAGAAGCCGTCCAATTCCATACAAGTTGTCCCGACGGGATGTGCGCTTGGCGCAGATATTGTCGGAGTCGATCTTCGGGGCGAGATCGACACGGCGACGTTCCAGACCATTCTCGATGCCTGGAGCCAACATCTGGTTCTGCGGTTTCGCGGGCAGAGTCTCGACGACGATGCGCTGGCGGAATTTTCCAAGCGCTTCGGCACGCTCGACATGGCGCCCACCGGGCGCGGCGGTACCCCCTTCGATCCGAGCCGTCCCGAAATCACGGTGCTCTCCAACATCGTCCAGGACGGCAAGCCGATGGGCGGGCTCGGCAATAGCGAACTCGTCTGGCACCAGGACATGTCCTACAATGACATTCCGGCGAAGGCGAGTTTGCTCCTTGCGATCGAGGTCCCTGCGGCGGGCGGAGAGACGTATTTCTACAATACCTACGCCGCCTATGACGCGTTGCCGGACGATCTCAAATCCCGAATTGGCGAATTGAGCTGCAAGCACGATGCGACCCGAACGTCGTCGGGCGAGCTTCGTCACGGCTACGAGGAGCGCTACACCAACGAGGCGCGTCCCGGCGCCGTCCACCCGCTGGTGGTCCGCCATCCGGTGACCGGTAAATCGGCGCTCTTTCTCGGCCGCCGTCCGAACGCCTGGATCGTCGGTCTCAGCGACGCGGAGAGCGAGGCGCTTCTGGATGAATTATGGGCCCATATCGAGGGCGGTGATTTCGCCTGGGCGCAAGCATGGCGGGTCGGCGATCTCGTCCTCTGGGACAATCGGTGTACCCTGCATCGTCGCAACACCTTAAACCCCGAAATGCGCCGCCTCATGCACCGGACCCAGGTGCGCGACGAGGCCCGGCCGGTGGCGGCTTGAACGAATGAAGACTTCCAACGACAAAAACCTCGACTTGCGGGATTTTCTGGCCGAACTGGAAGCCGCCGAGCCGGAGAATATCCTCCGCATCACCGAGCCCATCGCCATGGATTACGACGTCACTGCGGTGGCGATGGAGCTCGAGCGACAAGGCAAGTCGCCCGTCCTCTGGTTCGAGAGCGTCGGCAATTCGCCGTTTCCCGTGGTTACCAACCTTTTCGGATCGCGAAGCCGCTACGCCCGCGCCCTTGGCGTGGCCGAGGAAGAACTGACCGAGGCCTGGGCGCGTCTCGGCGACACCGTGATCGAGCCTGTGGTGCGGGAATCCGGCCCCGTCCTTGATGTCGTGCTGACGGAGGACGAGGTCGATCTCGGCTATCTGCCGATCATGAAGCATTTCGCGGAAGACGGCGGCAGCTATGTGACCAACGGCATCGTCGTCGCCAAGGATCCGGAAACGGGTATTCGGAACGCCAGCTATCACCGCCTACAGGTAATGGGGAAACGCCGCTTCGGCACCAGCCTGCACAGTCGCCGGCATCTTTGGACCTACGCCCAGCGCGCCGAGGAACTGGGCGAGCCGATCCCGGTCTCGATCGTGATCGGTGGGCATCCGCTGTTCGCCTTCGGCAGCGGGCTTTGGAAGGGCGGTATCGAGGTCGACGAATACGCCGTCGCCGGGGGCTTTCTCGGCCAGCCGCTGGAATTGGTGGACGGAGTGACGGTCCCGGTCGAGGCGCCGGCCCGCGCCGAGTTCGTGCTCGAAGGCCATATCCCGCCCGGCGAGCGAGAGGATGAAGGGCCCTTTGCGGAGTTTACCGGCTACGCCTCGCACCGCTCGACGCGGCATGCCATCGACATTACCGCCATTCTGCACCGCAAGGACGCGATCTATCAGGATATCGTGGCCGGCATTTCGGACGAGCATACCGGGTTGTTGGCGGTGCCGATGGAGGCTCGGCTGCTGAAGGTGCTGCGCCAGAACTACCCCAATGTCACCGGCGTCGCGATGCCGAAATCCGGCACCTGCCGCATGCATGCCTATGTCGCGATGCGCGATCCCGCACCCGGCCAGGCGAAGAATGCCGCCGCCACGGTGCTTGGCGAGGATCTCAGCCTGAAGCTGGTCGTCATCGTCGACGACGATGTGGATATTACCTCGGACCAGGACGTGATGTGGGCGATCTGCACGCGCATGCAGGCGGACACCGACGTCGATATCCTGAAGAACAGCATGGGCGCCATCCTGGACCCCTCGAACCACGACGGCCTGACCGCGAAAATGATCATCGACGCCACCCGCGCCAACGCCGACTTCCCGGCCCGCCATACCATCCCCGAAGAGGCGACGGTACGGGCGCGGGAGCTGATCGGGAAGTATCTGCCCTAAAGAATGAACTTGCTGAGATCGGCGTCCTTGGCGAGTTCGGAGACCTGCTCGCGGACATAAGTCGCGTCAATGGTGACGGCGTCGCCGGAGCGGTCGGTGGCGGTGAAGGAGATTTCCTCCAGGAGTTTTTCCATCACCGTGTGGAGCCGCCTTGCGCCGATGTTCTCGACATTCTCGTTGATCTCGGCGGCCAGGCGCGCGAGTTCGTCGATCGCGTCCTCGGTGAAGTCGAGGGTCAGGTTCTCGGTCCCGAGAAGCGCCGAATACTGGGTGATCAGGCTGTTCTCCGGCTCCCGTAGGATGCGCGCGAAATCGGTCTCGGTGAGGGCGCGGAGCTCGACTCGGATCGGCAGCCGGCCCTGCAGCTCCGGCAAGAGATCGGCCGGCTTGGCGATATGGAAGGCGCCGGACGCGATGAACAGGATATGGTCGGTCTTCACCGGCCCGTGCTTGGTCGAGACGGTGGTGCCCTCGATCAGCGGCAGCAGATCCCGCTGCACGCCCTCGCGGCTGACATCGGCGCCGTGGCGCTCGGCGCGGGCACAGATTTTGTCCAGCTCGTCGAGAAAGACGATACCGTTCTGCTCGACGACCTCGACCGCCTCGCGGACGATCTTGTCCTCGTCGAGAAGCTTGTCGCTCTCCTCCTCGATCAGCACGGTATAGGACTCCGAGACCGTCATCTTCCGGTCCCGCGTTCGGCCGCCGAATGCCTTCCCCAGCATTTCGTTGAGGTTGATCATGCCCATCTGCGCGCCTGGCGCGCCTGGGATATCAAATGTCGGTAGGCCCATCGAACCGGTATCGGCGACCTCGAGTTCGATTTCCCGGTCGTCGAGCTCGCCGGTGCGGAGCTTCTGGCGGAAGCTGTCGCGCGTGCTCTGGCTCGCCTGGGCGCCGACCAGCGCGTCGAGGACCCGTTCCTCGGCCTCGATCTCGGCTTTGGAGACGACGTCTTTTCGTTGCTGTTCCCGGATCATGTAGATCGAAGTCTCGACGAGATCGCGGACGATCTGCTCGACATCCCGGCCGACATAGCCGACCTCGGTGAACTTCGTCGCCTCGACCTTGATGAAGGGGGCCTTGTCGAGTTTGGCGAGGCGCCGCGCGATCTCGGTCTTGCCGACACCCGTCGGTCCGATCATCAGGATGTTCTTCGGCAGGACTTCTTCGCGCAGCTCCTCGGGCAGTTGCTGGCGGCGCCAACGGTTGCGAAGGGCAATGGCCACGGCGCGCTTGGCGTCCATTTGGCCGACGATGTGACGGTCGAGTTCCGAAACGATCTCGCGCGGACTGAAACTACTCATAGGGACTCCAACACGATCTGGTCGTTGGTATAGATGCAGATGCCGGCCGCGACCTCCATGGCACGCCGGGCGACGGCCTCGGCATCCAAATCGTCGCGGTCGATCAGGGCGCGGGCTGCGGCCAGCGCGAAATTGCCGCCCGAGCCGATGCCGATCAGCCCGTCTTCGGGCTCCAGCACATCGCCGGTGCCGGACAGGATCAAGGAGACCGATTCATCGGCCACCGCCAGCATCGCCTCCAGCCGTCGAAGATACCGGTCGGTCCGCCAATCCTTGGCCAGCTCGACGCAGGCTCGGGTGAGCTGGGAAGGATATTGTTCCAGCTTCTCCTCCAGCCGCTCGAACAGGGTGAAGGCGTCGGCGGTGGCGCCCGCGAACCCGACGATCACCTTGCCGTCGGCCAAGCGGCGCACCTTGGTGGCGTTCGCCTTCATTACCGTCTGGCCGAGGCTGACCTGGCCGTCGCCGACGACGACCACCTTGCCGCCCTTCCGGACCGAGAGAATCGTCGTGCCGTGCCAGACTTCGGGTTCGCTCATCTTGCGTTCCAATCCGCTTCCATATCGCCCCATTTGGCGACTAAGGGCCGCCGGGTCAAGGGCGGGACCGCTTCGGGTGGCGCCCGGCGGTACTTCCTGTTAAAAGACGCGCGCCTTTGCAACGGGAGAACGCGTCATGCGCCAGGCGAGTGTCGAGCGCAATACCAAGGAGACGCAAATCGAGGCCACCGTCGATCTCGACGGCGGCGGGAATTACGATGTCTCCACCGGAATCGGCTTTCTCGATCACATGCTGGAGCAGTTCTCGCGCCACAGCCTGATCGACCTGACCGTGCGCGCGAAGGGCGATCTCCATATCGATTTTCACCACACGACGGAGGATACCGGCTATGCGATCGGCGAGGCGGTGAGCCGGGCGCTCGGCGATCGCGCCGGTATCGCGCGCTATGGCGCCGCCCTCATCCCGATGGACGAGACCCTGACGCGGGTGGCGCTGGATTGTTCGAATCGCCCCTATTTGGTGTGGAAGGTCGGTTTCTCCCGGCCCAAGCTCGGCGACATGGATACCGAGCTGTTTCAGGAGTGGTTCAAGGCCTTCGCGCAGTCGGCCGGATTGACGCTCCATGTCGAGACATTGTACGGCGAGAACAATCACCACATCGTCGAGTCCTGCTTCAAGGGTCTGGCCCGGGCGCTTCGTCAGGCGATCGAAATCGATCCCCGGAAGGCCGACGCGGTGCCCTCGACCAAGGGCGTCCTCGGCGGATCGCTTTAGGGCCATGACCGTCGCCATCGTCGATTACGGGTCGGGCAATCTCCGCTCCGCCGCGAAGGGTTTCGAGCGCTTTGCCTCGGAGCCGGTGGTGGTGACGGCCGCCGCGGCGGACGTGGCCGCGGCCGACCGCATCGTTTTGCCGGGCCAGGGGGCGTTCGGCGATTGCCTCGCCGGGCTTGCCGCTGTCGACGGAATGGTCGAGGCACTTCGAGAATCGGTCGTCGACAAGGGGCGCCCCTTCTTCGGGATCTGTGTCGGTATGCAGCTGATGGCGACGACGGGGCTGGAGCGGGGCCGACATGACGGCTTCGATTGGATCGCCGGCGAGGTTGCTGCGATGACCTTCACCAGTGCCGAATATAAGGTTCCGCATATGGGCTGGAACGAGCTCGACATATGTCGCAAGCATCCAGTGCTCGACGGCGTGGCCACGGGCGACCATGTATACTTCGTGCACAGCTACCAGCTTGAGGTTCAAGTGGCCGACGAGCTTCTCGCGACGACCGATTACGGCGGCGCGCGCACCGCGATCGTCGGCCGTGACAATTTGATCGGCACCCAATTTCATCCGGAAAAAAGTCAGAAAGTGGGTCTGCGCATGATCGAAAATTTCCTGAAGTGGAGCCCCTGAGCCATGGTCGAGACCGCCATCGAACGGATCGAAAAGCTGGACGGCCACGATATGCATGATCTCTGCGATGCCGCCGAGGCGGCGATCGAGGAGGGCGGCGGATTCGGCTGGATCGACCCGCCGCCGCGCGCCACCCTCGAGACCTTCTGGCGGGGCGTCCTCCTGGTGCCCGAACGCACCTTATTCATCGGCCGGCTCGACGGGGTGATCGCAGGCTCGGGCCAGCTCCTTAGGCCGACCCGCAACAACGAGGCGCAGGCCGAGGCCGCCACGCTGACGACGAACTTCGTGGCTCCCTGGGCGCGGGGACATGGTCTTGCTCGCGGTTTGACGCGGGCCGTCGAGAATGCGGCCCGCGGGGAGGGTTATCACATTCTCAATCTCGACGTTCGCGAGACCCAGGCGCCGGCGATCGCCCTTTACGACGGGGAAGGTTACATGCGCTGGGGCGAGCATCCGAACTATGCCCGCGTCGGCGACGCTTGGATAAAGGGTTACTATTATTACAAGGACTTGCGGCTGGAGGATCCCGCGTGATCGTCTACCCCGCGATCGATCTGAAGGACGGCCAATGCGTCCGCCTGCAACAAGGGGACATGGCGCGGGCCACCGTGTTCAACGACGATCCGGCGGCGCAGGCCCGCGCGTTCGCCGCCGTCGGCGCGGAATGGCTGCATCTCGTCGATCTCAACGGGGCCTTCGAGGGCCGGCCGGTCAATGGTGCCGCCGTGGAGGCGATCCTTGCCGCCGTCGATCTCCCGATCCAGCTCGGCGGCGGCATCCGCGATCTCGGCATGATCGAGACATGGCTGTCTCGGGGCATTCGCCGGGTGATTTTGGGTACGGTTGCCGTCAAGGACCCCGACTTGGTGCGCGAGGCCTGCCGCAGGTGGCCGGACCGCGTCGCGGTCGGGATCGATGCCCGCGCCGGCAAGGTCGCGGTCGAGGGCTGGGCCGAGACGGCCGACCTCGCGGCGACCGATTTGGCGCTTCGGTTCGAGGATGCCGGCGTGGCCGCGATCGTCCACACGGACATCGACCGGGATGGGGTTCTCTCGGGCCCGAATGTCGAGGCGACGCGAATGCTCGCCGACGCGGTCTCCACACCGGTGATCGCGAGCGGCGGAGTCTCCTCGCCAAGCGATCTCGAAACCCTAGCATCGACGCCCGGCATCGCCGGGGCGGTCGTGGGCCGGGCCCTCTATGACGGCCGGATCGACCTCGCCGCCGCCTTGAAGTGCTTGGGGACGGGCAGGTCCGGCACATGTTGAAGATCCGCATCATCCCCTGTCTCGACGTTCACGCGGGACGGGTCGTGAAGGGCGTCAATTTCGTCGATCTCCGCGATGCCGGGGATCCCGTGGAACAAGCGCGGGTCTATGACAAGGCGGGGGCCGACGAGTTGACCTTCCTCGACATCACCGCCTCGCACGAGGCGCGCGACACCATCTACGACGTCGTCGGCCGAACCGCGGAGGAGGTCTTCATGCCGCTCACCGTGGGCGGTGGGGTGCGGACGGTCGAGGACATTCGAAAGCTCCTGCTGGCCGGTGCCGACAAGGTTTCGATCAACACCGCCGCTGTTCACCGCCCGGAATTCGTGGCCGAGGCGGCGGCTCGCTTCGGCAGCCAGTGCATCGTGGTCGCTATCGACGCAAAATTGACCGCGCCCGGAAAGTGGGAGGTTTTCACCCATGGCGGGCGCAATCCGACCGGGATCGACGTCGTCGAATGGGCCCAGCGAATGGCATCCGACGCGGGCGAAATCCTGCTGACTTCGATGGATCGCGACGGCACCAAGACCGGATTCGACGTGGCCCTGACCCGGGCGATTTCGGATGCGGTGCCGGTGCCGGTGATCGCCAGCGGCGGGGTCGGCACCCTCGACCACCTGGTCGAGGGAGTGACCGAAGGCCACGCATCGGCCGTGCTCGCGGCCTCGATCTTTCATTTCGGCGAATACACCATCGCCGAGGCGAAGACCCACATGGCCACCGCCGGGGTCGCCGTTCGGCCCTGACAGGCCGGAATTTTTCTGTTAGGGCTTGGCCCATGTCGACACCTGAGGACCAGAAATGCGATCGCGCCGCCGCCGAGGCGGCTATTTTGGACGCGCTTTACGAGGTAATTGAGAGCCGCCGGGGCGGGGATGCTGAAACGTCCCACACGGCGCGCCTGTTCGAACGCGGCACGCCGAAGATCGCGCAGAAACTGGGCGAGGAAGCGGTCGAGACGGTGATCGAGGCGATCCAGGGGCAACCGGACGCGCTCGCCGAGGAAAGCGCCGATCTACTCTATCATTTGCTCGTTCTTTGGGCCGATCAGGGAATTCGACCCGAGCAAGTTTGGCGGGTTTTGGCCGAGCGTTTCGGCATCTCCGGGATCGCCGAGAAAGCCGCCCGGCCGAAGGCGAAATAGGTTAATTCAAAGGAAATAAGGGATACCGGCATGGCCTACGACGACCAAAATATTTTCGCCAAGATCCTTCGGGGCGAGATTCCCTGCGACAAGGTCTACGAGAACGACCATGCGCTCGCCTTCAACGACATCAATCCGCAGGCACCAATCCACGTTCTGGTGATCCCGAAGGGCGCCTATGTTTCCTATGACGACTTCTCCGCGAAGGCGTCGGATGCCGAGATCGCCGGATTCTTCCGGGCGGTCGGCGAGGTCGGACGGCAAAGCGGCGCGCTGGAAAACGGTAGTCGTATTCTTTCCAACCAAGGCGATGACGGCCACCAGGAGGTGCCGCATTTCCACCTTCATCTTTTTGCCGGCAAGAATCTCGGCCGAATGATCAAGCCGATCGATAAGTAGCGGCCGGACTTACCGGCCCGGCGATAGGAAAGCGCCTCGGCGACATGGAGCCGGCGGACGGTCTCCGAATCGTCCAGATCGGCGAGGGTGCGGGCGACGCGAAGGACGCGGTGATACCCCCGGGCCGACAAGCGAAGCCTAGATGCCGCTTCGTTCAAGAGGCGCTGGCCTTCCGGGTCCGGTGTTGCGATTTCCGACAGGATCTTGCCGTCCGCTTCGGCATTGGCGCGGGGCGGGGTCGGGGTGTCGAGCGCCTCGGCGCGCCGGCGCTGGAGCGAGCGTGCGGCGGCGACGCGGGACGCCACCTCCTCGCTGCCCTCGGCCGGCGGCGGCAGGGTCAGGTCGTTCGCCTGGACGGCCGGGACCTCGACATGTAGGTCGATCCGGTCGAACAGCGGGCCCGAGATCTTGGCTTGATAATCGAGACCGCAGCGGGGTGCGCGCGAGCAGGCAAGGGCGGCATCGTCCAGATGCCCGCAGCGACAAGGGTTCATCGCCGCGACGAATTGGAAGCGCGACGGGTATTCGACATGACGATTGGCCCGCGCGATCACCGCGCGGCCCGATTCCATCGGCTGGCGCAGCGCTTCCAGGGTCGGGCGGGCGAATTCCGGCAATTCGTCGAGAAAAAGAACGCCGCTATGGGCCAGCGAGATCTCGCCCGGTTGAGCCCGAACCCCGCCGCCGACCAGTGCGGGCAGGGAGGCGGAATGGTGCGGATCGCGAAACGGTCGCCGGCGGGTCAGTTTGCCGCCGTCGAGTAGGCCGGCCACGCTGTGGATCATGCTGACCTCGAGCGCTTCGGTCGGTGTCATTGGCGGCAGCAAATCGGCCAAGCGGCCGGCGAGCATCGATTTTCCGGCACCCGGCGGGCCGACCATCAACAGGTTGTGGCCTCCCGCGGCCGCGATTTCCAATGCGCGCTTAGCACTTTCCTGTCCCTTGATGTCGCGGAGATCGAGGCCGTTCACCGGTTCCACCGCCATCTTCGGGGTCGGCGGGGAAAGCACCTGGCTGCCCTTGAAATGATTGATCAGGGCGACGAGGTCGCTGGGGGCGAGGATCGTCATGTCGCCCGCCCAGGCGGCTTCGCCGCCGCTCGGATCCGGGCAGATAATTCCCCGCCCCTCGGCGTTGGCGCCGATGGCGGCCGGCAGGACTCCGGTGACCGGGGAAAGGGTGCCGTCGAGCGCCAATTCGCCCAACACCGTGTAACCGTTGATCTCGTCTTCCTCGAGGACATCCATGGCAATCAACAGGCCGAGGGCGATCGGCAGGTCGAAGTGACTGCCCTCCTTGAGCACGTCGGCCGGCGACAAATTGACGACGATTCGCTTCTGCGGCAGACCGAGCCCCATCGAGCCGAGGGCGGCGCGGACCCGTTCGCGGCTTTCGCCGACCGCCTTGTCCGGCAGGCCGACGACGGTGAAGGCCGGCAATCCATTGGCCATTTGTACCTGAACGTCGATATTCAGGGTTTCAATTCCCTGAAAGGCGACAGTATTGACGCGGGCATTGCTCACGGTTCCCCTCCCGGACCGAAGTTGGTTCGCCGACGGTTATGGAAAGACCGGGTAGGAAATCCCGGTTTTTTCTTCAATTCCGGCAGGAAGTTGTGGTATGATAATTGCGTCAAGAATTGACGTTGAAATACAAGGGTTAGAAGACCCATGGTCCTATCACTCGGTGGCGGGGGCGGCGTGTCCGCCCTCAGCAGCGCGTTCAGCAAGGTCGGTTTCGAGCTTTTCAGCCTTTTGCCTGATGCCGCCGCCGCGCGCGGATTAAGCGTGGCCGCTGCCGCGCAAAAACGTCAGCGCATAGAACCGCCGAGCATTGATCGATCCCTTGAGCTGGCCGCCCGGCGGTCCGAACAGGAAGCGAGGGGCCTGGGGCGAATCAGAACCAAGCTCGATTCCGTGACCCGAACCGTCGAGCGCGCGCGCGAAAAGCTCGATGAGATTCGCCTGCTCCTCGTCGACATGCGGAAGGCCGTCGAGCTCTCTCAGAGCGCGAGCGCCGACGACGACGAAAAGCGCACCCAAGCAAGCGTCTTCGATCAGAAGCTGGGTCTGATCAACATCAAGGTGCGGAATTTCGGCACGCTCGGGAACAATCTTCTCGGCAGCCGATTCCGGGACGTTTTCGAGGCCGATACGATTTCCTTCCCGGTACGTCCGAACAGCTTGCAGGAAGACAGCATCACCGGGCTTTTCGCGGGCAGCGATTTTACCATCACGGAGACCAGTACCGGCGATGTCTACGTGCCGGATATCTTCGGATCACGGGTCCAGGCGCTGCCCATTGATATCAACACCGATATCGACAGCGGCGTTCTGCTGTTGGATGACGATACGGTGTCCCTCGACAATGATACCGGGGCCGTTTCCATCACTCGCAGCGGCGATGGATCGCCAACCCTCGAAGGTACGCTCGAACGCAAGGGCCTTGATGTTCTGTTCTCGCCGTTCTACGGGCATTTTCTCGACGACAACGAGCTGGACGAGGCGCTCTCGGATGTCGATGCGGCGACCCAGACGGTGCGGTTCATGAGCGGGATTTTCGACGGTTTCGTCGGCCGGGTTCGGGCGCGCCGCGATCAGGTCGCCAATCTGATCAAGGAAAACGAGAAACTGGTAAGTAAGGTTCAGTCCGAGCAATTGCGTCAGGAGCTCGAGGCCCAATTCGCGGCCCAACGCCAGCAATTGCTGTTTTCGAGCGCCCTACAGACGACACCGTCGTTCCAGGATTCCGGCGTTCTCAGCACGACCATCGATAATTTCGTTAGCCAGAGCGGGTCCTTCTTCGATCTATCGGTCTAAATGCGCCCCGCCTTTCGGTCCGGTCAATCCAGTGCTGGATGAGCGGTAATCCGGCTTTCGATGACGTCCCAGATATCCGCCTCGAGCGAAACCCCGTCGAAACGATCGATCTCCTGAATACCGGTCGGCGAGGTCACGTTGATTTCCGTGATGAAGTCGCCGATAACATCGATCCCGACGAAGATCAGGCCTTTTTCCGACAGGCTTGGCCCGATCGCCTCGCAGATCTGGCGCTCGCGAGCGTTGATCTCGACCTTCATCGGCGTGGCGCCGACATGCATGTTGGCGCGGGCCTCGCCCGGCGGCGGCACCCGAAGGATGGCGCCCACCGGCTTGCCGTCGATCAGGATGATACGTTTGTCGCCCTCGCGGACCGCCGGCAGATACTTTTGGACGATGATGGGCTCGCGATAGAACTCGGTGAAGAGTTCGAGAAGCGCGCTCATGTTCTCGTCTTCGGGTGTTACGTGGAACACGCCGGCACCGCCATTGCCGAACAGCGGTTTCACGATGATGTCCTTGTAATCGCGTCGGAAGGCCTCGATATCCTCGCGGCTGCTGGAGATCAAGGTCGGCGGCATCAGCTCGCTGAACCGGGTGACGAAGAGTTTTTCGGGCGCGTTTCGCACCTCGGCGGGATCATTTACCACCAGGGTTTGCGGGTGAACATGTTCCAGAAGATGAGTCGCGGTGATATAGGCCATGTCGAAGGGCGGGTCCTGGCGCATCAACACCACATCCATGGTCGCGAGATCGAGCAACTCCGCCGCGCCCAGTGAAAAATGGTTGCCGACTTCACGCCGAACCTCCATTGGACGGGCGCGGGCATAAAGCCGATTCTGGCGGAAAACAAGCGATTCCGGCAAATAGTGGAACAGGGCGTGCCGTCTCGATTGCGCCTCGAGCGCAAGTGCAAAGGTGCTGTCCGCGTCAATATCGATCGATTCGATCGGGTCCATTTGAATTGCAACGGCGAGGCTCATCTCGGATCTTTCTCCCATCCAACGGCGGTCGGCACCCGCCGCGCCACTATTTAACGCATCCGCCGCCGGGGCCCAAGAAGCGGAATGAAATTAGTTTATCCGCCGCCGCAAATCCTGGAGCAACGCCGCGGATTCATGGCGGCGCTCCGAGCCGGTCTCATGCTCGATCGCCGTTTCGAGCGCTTGGGTCGCCGCGGCCAACTTGCCTTGGCGGACCAAGAGAAGTGCTGATTCGCGCCAGAGACCCGCGTGACGAGGCATCAACATCAGCATCGAATCGACGATTCGGGCGGCCCCTTCGATCCGGCCCATCTGCAGCAAGCGGAGTTTGACGTTGCTTTGCAGCCTGAGCAGGATCGCGAGATCGCCGACCGGCGCATACATTGCGGCCTCGAGCTCCGCATCCTGTCCCGCCATCGCCTTTAGAAGCTCGCGCATCTCCGGTGGAGTTCGTTGCCGGCCCTCGTGGAACGGGTCGAGGATCGCGCGCTGGCCCGCTCCTTCGACGGCGATCAGAAAATGGCCCGGAAAATTCAATCCGAACGCCGTCCAATTTTGTGCACGGGCGGCATGAATATAGAGGATCCCGAGCGCCACCGGCAGTCCCATGCGCCGGTCGATCACCCGCATCAAATTGGCATTCTGCAGATCATCATATGTCTGATCGTCGCCGCGATAGCCGTGCCTGCCGCTGATGACGTCCGCGAGCGTCGCGGCTTGATCGCCGCCATCGCCGTCGCTTGCCCGAACCGCCACATCCCGCGAAAGCCGGGCGATATGTTCCCGGTATTGAGCGGGATCGGCGCGGGGTGAATCGAGCAATGCGAGACACAAGGCGCCTTCCGCGATGTCGAGTTTCTTGGAGGGGTTTTCCCCGAACCGGCGAAGCGTTGCCTCGGCCTCGGCGCGGGTATTCATTTCCGTGGAGCCGCCCGCGGCAGCGTGACCTTGAGCCGACGCGAGGGATCGTTCTTCTGGACGACGTAGCTGGTCACGCGGCGGACATAGCTGACGGTCCGGGCCAAGGATTTGACCCGCGCCAATTCCGTCTTGTTTTGCGCGATTCCCATCAAGAACACGTGCCCGTTCAGAGTGTCGATCGAATAGTTGATCGCCTTGACCCGACTGTCGATCGCCAGCTTGACCGAGAGTTTCGTCGTGATCCAAGCGTCGCGGGCGTAGTCCAAGAGTCCGCTTTGATCGTTGACCTGAACCTGATTGATGACTTCGCGAACCCCATCGATCCGCCAGGCCAGCCGGACCGCATCGACCCGGTGACGGGGTTGCTGGACGTTCCCGGTCAGCAGGACCCGGCCTTCATGCACTTCGCTCGACAGGTTCACGAATAACTTGGCGTCATGGTCGAGCCAGCCGGCGTTCAGCTTGGTTTGAATGACCGTGTCGTCGATCGCGGCGCCAAGCCCGCGCTCCTCCATCGCCGCCGTGCCGGCCGCGGCACCCGCGCCCACCGCGGCGCCGCAACCGCCGAGCGCCAGGCCGACGACGATAAGAACAATTGCCAAAAAGGATGATGAGGAATGCTGCATTTCAAGTCCGTTCAACATAGTCCGTAAGGCGCGGTGCTTCCAGTTCGCGGAATTACTCTACTACTCGGGACGCCAAGCGTCGCGCATATGATGCGGTGGTCGCCAGGGCGCCACCAGCATGACATCGAACCTAATCTCCAGATCCGCCAGGGCGGGACGTCCGGCGAGAAGCCACTCGGTTGCTCTTTGCAGGCGTTGGCGCTGCCGTCGCGTGATCGCCAGGATCCCCGACTGGCCGTGTCGCCGCGCCTTCACTTCGATGATGGCAAGGCTTTGTCCGCGGCGCGCAACAATGTCGATCTCACCCACCGGCGTCTTCAGACGACGGTCGATAATTCGGTAGCCGAGCAGGCGAAGTTGGCCAGCGCAACAGGCCTCGGCCCAGCGACCGAACCGTTCCGCGCGCCGCCGTCGCGTACCCGTCATTGACGTCTCCGGGCCGGACGAATAGCGCGCTCCGCCCCCGGTTTACTTCGCCGGTCTGCGTCGCTAGGCTTCGCTCCAACCTCGGCATGGGCGGGCGAAAGGTCGGATCGTGCGACGAACAATGGATAGCGGAACCGTATCTCGCCGTGCAACATCCCCGGCATTTCTCCTCATTTGCCTCGCTCTTGGGGCGTGTCAGACCCTCAGGTTAACGGACACGCCGCCGGCACCTCAAGCCGCGGTCTCGACGCGGCCGGCGGCGCCCACCCATCTACCGGCGAAGACGCCCCGCTCACCGGCCTCTTCGACGACCGCAGGCCGGCCGGCCGGTGCGATTGAGACGGGGCCGACGAAATCGGCTTCGCTCGCCATCGAAAGGCCGGAAAAGCGGGTACCGAAAACGGTCGATTCAAAACCCGCAAGGTCGAAACCGAAAGCGCGGGATGGCGCGCGTGGGACGATCAAGGTTGGGCTGTTGCTGCCGTTGTCGGGACCTCGCGAGCGTCTTGGCCGTGAATTGCTCGATGCCGCGCAATTGGCGCTATTCGAACTCGCCGACGGGACTTTCGAACTCCTTCCCGTGGATACCAAGGGAACCGCCGCCGGCGCCGCCGCCGCCGCCGAGACCGTGCTCGCCAGGGGTGCCAAACTGATTCTTGGCCCCGTTCTCGCGACCTCCGCAAAGGCGGTAGGGCCGGTCGCGCGGCGCGCGGGTGTATCCGTCGTCGCGTTTTCCAACTCGCGCGGTGTGGCTGGCAACGGCGTCTTCATCCTCGGTCTGGTGCCGTCCCAGCAGGTCCATGCAGTGGTCGACTATGCGGTGAGCGAGGGTATTTTTCGGTTCGCCGCGCTGGCGCCGAACGACGCCTATGGCCGCACCGTGATCGACGCCTTTCGACGGGCCGCGCGGGCGCGCGAAGCCGAGGTCGTTCGGGTCCAGTTCTATGATCCCGCGGCAACGGATTTTAGCGGCCCCGCGAAAATCATCGCCGACTACAACCGCCGCCGCCGGGCCTTGCTGGAGCAGCGCGCGAAACTGGAAGCGCGCGACGATGAAGCTTCCCGCCAGGCCCTGGAAAGGCTGGAAAAACTCGATACCATCGGCGAAGTGGATTTCGGCGCGGTTCTGTTGCCGGCGCGGGGACAGCAGCTGAAGGCACTGGCTTCACTTCTGGCCTATTACGATGTCGATCGACCGGCGGTACGTCTTCTCGGCCTCAGTAATTGGGGCGAAACCGATAAGATCGCAACCGAGCCATCGCTCGCCAAGGGATGGTTCGCGGCGCCGCCGCGCCAGGAACGGGAAAAATTTTCGCAGCGATTCAAGAGCGCCTTCGGGCGCCCGCCGGCGGCGATCGCGGCACTTGCCTATGATGCAACGGCGCTTGCGGTCATCCTTTCGCAACCGAAATCGCCAAACGACTTTTCTCCCGCCCGACTGACTCAGCCGTTCGGTTTTCTCGGGGTCGATGGGTTGTTTCGGTTGCGCCCCGTTGGCGTCGCCGAACGGGTATTCGAGATCCGCGAAGTTCGTCGCGAGGGCTTCACGACCCTGCGGCCGGCCCCGAACGTTTTTCCGGGGGCCGGGAGCTGAGCCTGTATTTCATTACACCAATATCCGCGCGAGGATGGAATTGAGCCGCTGACGACCCGGACCGGTCGCGCGAAGGCCCCAGCTATCGGATAAAATCCATCCAGCCTCGATCAGATCGGCCAGGGCCTCCGGATCGATGAATTCGGACATCGTCCGTCCGCCCTCGCGTTCGAAGCGATCCGCGGGCACGCCCTCCGCGGTGCGGAGGCCCATCATGACCATTTCGACGACACGGTCTTCCGGCGAAAGCACTGCGCTTTCGCGGAGACCGTGACCATATCGCTCGACGGCTTCGAGCCAGCGTTCGGGACGGCGAATGCGCTGAGTCGCGAATTTTTGGCGACCCCGGGCGATACGACCATGGGCACCGGGACCAATGCCGACATAATCCCCATAGCGCCAATAAAGCTGATTGTGACGACATTCGCCCCCGGGCGCGGCGTGGTTGGAGATCTCGTAAGCCGGCAGCCCGGCGCCGTTCATCACGTCTTGCGTCGTCTCGTATAGGTCCGCCGCCACGTCTTCTTCCGGCATTCGAAGTGTCCCTTGACGAGCCTCTCCGTGAAAAACGGTTCCGGGCTCGATGGTCAGTTGATAGAGCGCCAGATGATCGCCGGCGCGCGCAAGGGCTTGGGACAACTCCGCCCGCCAGGCGGCGGGCGTCTGTTCCGGCCGGCAATAAATCAAATCGAAACTGTAACGCGGAAATAAGTTGGCGGCCGCCTCCACCGCCGATAGTGCCTCCGCCGCCGTATGCCCGCGTCCGAGAAATGACAGCGCTGCGTCGTCGAGCGCTTGGACGCCCAATGACACTCGGTTGACACCGGCCGTCCGATAGGCGGCGAGGCGCTTGGTTTCGACCGAAGTCGGGTTAGCCTCGAGCGTAACCTCGATCGACGGGCCCAGGCGCCATCGCTTGGCAATTCGGTCGAGGATGGCGGACGCCGTTTCCGGCGGCATCAGGGAGGGCGTGCCGCCGCCGAAGAAAATGCTGGTGACGGTCCGGTCTCCCGATTCCTCGGCGGCGTGGTCTATTTCGGCGAGCAGAGCCGTGCGCCAGCGATCCTGGTCGATGCCGTCGCGGACATGGCTGTTGAAATCGCAGTAAGGGCATTTCGAGAGGCAGAAGGGCCAGTGCAGATAGATACCGAAATCGGACATGATTGAACACTCTAGGCGAAACAGGCCGCGACGAGCTTGGCGAAGGCATCGGCGCGGTGGCTGATCCGGTGTTTGTCCGATGGCTCGAACTCGCCGAAGGTGAGGTCGTATCCCTTCGGCACGAAAATCGGATCGTAGCCGAATCCTTTCTCGCCCCGGGGCGGCCAAACGAGATCGCCGTCGACGGTGCCTTCGAAGATTTCGACATGCCCATCCGGCCAGGCAAGCGCCAGGGCGCAAACGAATTCAGCCCCGCGATCGGTATCGTCCCCGATCTTGTCGTGAACTTGGCGCATTGCCGCCTCGAAATCCTTGGTCTCGCCGGCCCAGCGCGCCGAATAGATGCCGGGTGCGCCGCCCAGCGCCGCCACGGCCAGCCCGGAATCATCGGCGAGCGCCGGCAAGCCCGACCCCGTTGCCGCCGCCTCGGCCTTCAGCCGGGCATTGGCGACGAATGTCGTACCTGTTTCCTCGGGTTCCGGCAGGTCGAGCGCGCCGGCCGAGACGATTTCGATGTCGAAGTCCTGCAGCAGGTCGCCGATCTCGCGAATTTTGCCGGTGTTGTGGCTGGCGATGACGAGGCGAGGTTCGGTGAAGCGGCGCGGCATAACCGGCTCCGATTATGGGGGGTCAGGTCTCGAGCGCCTCGCGCTGGGCGATGACTAAACTCGCGATGCCGGCCTCGGCCAGGTCCAGCAGGGCGTCGAACTCGCTTCTTTGGAAGGGATCGGCCTCGGCGGTCCCCTGAACTTCCACCAGCCCGCCGGCCCCGGTTAGCACGAAGTTCGCGTCCGCCTGCGCCGTCGAATCCTCGGCGTAGTCGAGGTCCAACACGGCCTTTCCCTGCCAAAGTCCGCAGGAGATGGCGGCGACGTGGTCGCTGAGCGGAATTTCCTTCACGACGCCAATCCCCGCCAGATGCCGAAACGCCAGATGGAGGGCGACGAAACCGCCGGTGATCGCGGCGGTCCGGGTCCCGCCATCGGCCTGCAGGACATCGCAATCGACCCGGACTTGCCGCTCGCCGAAGCCTTCCATGTCGGTGACCGCCCGCAGACTTCGCCCGATCAGCCGCTGGATCTCCTGGGTACGGCCCGTCCGAAGCGTGCGTTCGCGATTGTTACGGGTATTGGTGGCGCGCGGCAGCATGCCGTATTCCGCCGTTACCCAGCCGCGTTTTGTATTGCGCAGAAAAGGCGGCACCGAATCCTCAATGCTGGCGGTGCACAAAACATGGGTGTCGCCGAATTTAGCGAGGCAGGAGCCCTCGGCATATTTGGAGACTTCGGTTTCCAGGCTCACCGCCCGGAGTTCGTCAAAAGCGCGGCCGGATGGGCGCATGACTCTCTCGCAATCGTTGGGTCCGGAGGGAAGCTACCCAGTGACGCGGTGAAGGTCCAGCGAGGCGCTTACATTGACGCTCCATGACGCGCTCACTACATTCCCGGCAAGATGATTACCGAGATGAACGAGCGCTCGCGCAAAATTATGCGCCAGATCGTCGAGGCGTATGTCGAGACCGGCACCGCCGTCGGCTCGCGCACGCTCTCGCGCCGGTTGGAATTGCCGTTATCCCCGGCGACCATCCGCAACGTGATGGCCGACTTGGAGGAGCTGGGTCTTTTGTACGCGCCGCACACCTCGGCGGGCCGGCTGCCGACGGAGGCGGGGTTGCGCCTGTTCGTCGACGGCCTACTCGAGATCGGAAATCTCGCCGAGGGCGACCGCAGCCACATCGAAAGCCAATGCGCCGCCATGGGGCGAAGCCCGCAGCAGGTGTTGGAGGAGGCTTCCAACCTGCTGTCCGGACTCTCTTCCTGTGCAGGTTTGGTGGTGGCGCCGACCCATGAGGAGACGCTCCGACATATCGAGTTCGTCTCGCTCGGGCCCGGCCGGGGACTCGTCGTTCTGGTCAGCGACAGCGGCATGGTCGAGAACCGGGTGATCGATATCCCGCTCGGCATGCCGCCATCGGCCATGATCGAGGCGAGCAATTTCCTCAGTGCGAAACTGGTCGGGCGAACCCTGGCCGAGGCGCACCGCGAAATCGGCGCCGAGATCCAAAAACACCGGGCCGAACTCGACGCGTTGACCGAAAAGGTCATCGAAGCGGGTCTGGCGACCTGGTCGGATGCGGGGGGCGACGGCGGCGTGCTGATCGTGCGCGGTCAATCGAACCTGCTCGGCGATATCACGGCACTCGCCGATCTCGAACAGATACGCGCGCTCTTCGAGGCACTGGAGACCAAGGAGACGTTGATCCGGCTGATCGAACTGACGGATACGGCGGATGGCGTGCAAATTTTTATCGGCGCCGAGAACGAGCTGTTCGCGCTGTCCGGCTGTTCGATGATCATATCGCCCTACCAGAATCGCCAGGAGCAGATCGTCGGCGCGATCGGTGTCATCGGGCCGACGCGAATGAATTACGCGCGAATAATTCCCATGGTGGATTACACGGCAAAACTGGTCGGGCGGCTGCTCGGCTAAGGAGAATGTAACGGAATGAACGATAAGATCGAAGAGGCCGCCAACGAAGAGGAGCGGCCCGCGGAAGATCCCATTGAGGCTGTTGAAATTTCCGAGGCGGCACGACAGATGGCCGACGCCGACATGGAAAGTGAAAATTCCTCGGCGGACGAGCCGTTGCTCGAGGAAACACCCGCGGCCGAGCCGACGCCGGAAGAACAGGTCGCGGAGATGAAAGACCGCTTGCTTCGCGCGCTCGCCGATGTCGAGAACACGCGCCGCCGGGCTACGCGCGATCTTGAGGATTCCCGAAAATATGGGGCCAGCAATTTCGCCAAGGATTTGCTGAACGTCGCCGACAATCTGCGGCGCGCGCTCGACTCCGTGACCGACGAGCTACGCGATTCGGGCGAAGCGTCCAGCAACCTCGTCTCCGGCATCGAGATGGTCGAGCAGGAATTGCTGAGCTCGTTCGAGCGCCATGGAATCACGAAGATCGACCCACTGGGCGAGCTCTTCAACCATGACTTCCATCAGGCGATGTTCGAGATCGAAAGCGAGGAATATTCCGCCGGAACCGTGGCCCAGGTCCTGCAGCCGGGCTATGTCATGCACGATCGCCTCTTGCGTCCCGCCATGGTCGCGGTCGCCAAGGCTGCATCCGAGGAACCGCCCGAGGATGTGGCGCCGGTCGACACCACCGCCTGATCCTCAGCTCCGAACCTCTTCGTGCACTTCTCCCAGCGCCGCCGCTGCCGGGTCATGAGCCTTGTGCCGTCGCCGTGCCGCGGCAGGGCTGGCGACGGCGTAGCAATATACGCAGCCGTGGGGACAGGTGTCGTAGGCACCGATATCGCGCGAGCGGTCGCACCGGCAGTCGGGGCGATTGCCCGCCCTCGGCGCCGTGATCCGCCGGCCGGCGATGTCGGACAGACGTATCGCATCGATACAGCGCGCCTCGCCGGCGCCGGAGACCAGGAATTCGGGCTGGCTGCAAAATGTGGCGCGCATCCCATGCGCGGTCGCAATTCCAATCAGCCGGTGGGCGAGATCTTTTTTGGTCGCGGCGGGCGGATCCTCCCAGGTGAAACCCGTATCTCGCGCCGCCGCATCGAGATTGCGGCGCGTCTTGCGATAGAGGTGAGCGAAGGAAAGCACGACCTCGTCGACCGTGCCCGAAAGCTCCGCAGCGAGGCGGGTGAATGTCGCCACGTGCCAATCCGGCGGCGTCAGCGAGGTGAGCAGGATCGGGTCGTATCGCCAGACTGCGGCGCGTGGCCCGAAGGCGGCGGCGAGATCATGCAGATCGTTCGTCGCCCGGGCGGGCTCGACGACACGCTGTTCCAAGGCGCGCGGATAGGCCGTCACGGTGTAGTGGACGTAAAAGGGCGCCACGGCGGCCACTTCCTCGAGCCGGCCCATGAACGGCCGGAGGTGACGCGTCCAAAAAACGAACCCGTCGAGATTATCGGGCATCAGTGGAACATCGTAGGGTTGCCGGTTCCACGGATTGACCGGCCGGCAGAGGCCCGCAGCGAGGCGCGCCATGAACCAATCGCCGTAAAAGGCGGGAATGTCGGTGCGGTAGCTCGCGGAAATGATCATTCCAACGTTTCCCCACGGAGACGGCCTGATGCACGCCTGAACAAAAACCGGGCGGGCGGGAGCTTGCGGATCGCGCAACCCGATCTTATATAGCCGAAAGCTGAACAATAAACCTGCGTGGAAACACCTTGACGGAGGCCTGCCCCCTAATTCGAGAAATGGGGGCCGAAAACGGACCGAGCGGCCCCGTCGGGCGAATGGAAAATTAAAGGTCGAGCATTATGAGCAAGGTAATCGGTATCGATTTGGGCACCACCAATTCCTGCGTCGCCGTAATGGAGGGGTCGCAGCCGAAGGTGATCGAAAGCGCCGAGGGGTTTCGCACCACCCCCTCGATGGTCGCTTTCACGGAATCCGACGAACGATTGGTCGGTCACTCCGCGAAGCGCCAGGCGGTGACCAACCCCGAGAATACGTTCTTCGCGATCAAGCGTCTGGTCGGCCGTCGTTTCTCGGACGACGAGACGAAGAAGGATATGGAATTGGTTCCCTATCAGATCGTCGAGGGCGAAAACGGCGATGCCTGGGTTTCCTGCGGCGACGAAAGTTATGCGCCGAGCCAGATCAGCGCGTTCATTCTTCAAAAAATGAAAGAGACGGCGGAAAACTATCTTGGAGAATCGATCGAGCAGGCGGTCGTCACCGTTCCGGCCTATTTCAACGATTCCCAGCGTCAGGCGACCAAGGACGCGGGCAAGATCGCAGGCCTCGAGGTCTTGCGCATCATCAATGAGCCGACCGCTGCGGCCCTTGCCTACGGGCTCGAGAAGAAGGGCAGCGGCACGATCGCGGTCTATGATCTCGGCGGCGGAACTTTCGATATTTCGGTTCTCGAAATCGGCGACGGTGTTTTCGAGGTGAAGTCGACAAACGGCGACACCTTTCTCGGCGGCGAGGATTTCGATCAACAGATCATCGATTACCTGGCCGAGGAGTTTGAGAAGGAGAACGGCATTGATCTCCGCACCGACCGGCTGGCGCTGCAGCGCCTGAAGGAAGCGGGCGAGAAGGCGAAGATCGAGCTGTCGAGTGCCGTCGAAACGGACGTGAATCTTCCCTTCATTACCGCCGATCAAGCCGGGCCAAAGCATCTCAACATGAAACTGAGCCGGGCCAAGCTGGAAGCGCTGGTCGACAATCTCGTCCAGCGAACCGTGGATCCCTGCGGCAAGGCGCTAAAGGACGCGGGGTTGAAGGCGAGCGAGATCGACGACGTTATCCTTGTTGGCGGCATGACCCGGATGCCGAAGATCATCGAGACCGTGAAACAATTCTTCGGCAGGGAACCGAATCGCGGGGTCAATCCCGACGAGGTCGTTGCCATGGGTGCGGCCATTCAGGCCGGCGTGTTGCAGGGCGACGTCAAGGACGTGCTGCTCCTCGATGTGACACCGCTGTCGCTTGGCATCGAGACCCTCGGCGGCGTCTTCACCCGTCTGATCGATCGCAACACGACGATCCCGACGCGAAAGAGCCAGACCTTCTCGACTGCCGAGGACAACCAGACCGCAGTGACCATCCGCGTGTTCCAGGGCGAGCGGGAAATGGCCTCGGACAATAAGGTGCTGGGCCAGTTCGACATGGTTGGCATTCCTTCGGCGCCCCGCGGCTTGCCCCAGATCGAGGTCACTTTCGACATCGACGCCAACGGCATCGTCAATGTTTCCGCCAAGGACAAGGCGACCGGCAAGGAACAGCAGATCCGCATACAGGCGTCGGGCGGGCTCGACGACGACGAGATCGAAAAGATGGTCCAGGACGCGGAATCGCACGCGGCCGAGGACGAGAAACGCAAGGAACTGGTCGAGGCGCGGAACGCCGCCGACAGCTTGATCTATTCGACGGAAAAGAGCCTGGAGGAATTTGGCGACAAGATCGGCGAGGCGGAAACATCCGCGATAGAGTCCGATATCGCCGCCCTTCGGGAAGCCCTCGAGGGTGAGGATACCGCCGACATCACTGCCAAGACCGAGGCGCTCGGACAATCCAGCATGAAGTTGGGCGAGGCGATGTACAAGGCCAGCCAGGAGGAAGCGGCGGCCGCGGCCCCCGACATGGGATCGGAAGAGCCCGGTGGTGGAAGTGCCGGCGACGAGACCGGCGGCGGCGGCGCCGATGATGGCGTCGTCGACGCCGACTTCGAGGAAGTCGAGGAAGACAACAAGGAAAAATAGGCGGCGCGCGCGAGTTAGGCGGCCCACGACGGGGCCGCGGCGCGCCGGTCCTCGTGCCGGGGGTGGTTGATGGCGAAAGCCGATTATTACGAGACGCTGGGTGTCGGGCGCGAAGTGGGCGCCGACGATCTGAAGAAAGCGTATCGCAGCGCCGCGATGAAACTCCATCCGGATCGCAATCCCGGCGATGCGGAGGCCGAGGCCAAGTTCAAGGAAGTCAATGAGGCCTACGAGGTCCTGAAAGACGATCAGAAGCGCGCGGCTTACGATCGCTTCGGCCATGCCGCCTTTGAGAATGGGGGACAAGCGGGGCCGGGCGCCGGCGGCTTCGATTTCGCCTCGGGTTTCGCGGATATCTTCGACGAAATGTTCGGGGATCGGGGCGGCGGTCGCCGCGGCCGGCGGAGCGCCACTCGCGGGGCCGATCTTCGTTACAACCTCGAGATTTCGCTCGAGAACGCTTTCCGGGGACGCCAGGTCGAGGTCAATGTTCCGACCACGATCGCGTGCGACTCGTGCGATGGCACGGGTGCCGAAGGCGGCGCCCAGCCGACGACCTGTCCGACCTGCCAAGGCATGGGCAAGGTTCGCGCGCAGCAAGGCTTCTTTACCATCGAGCGAACCTGCGGCGCCTGCCAGGGTCAAGGTCAGGTGATCGAGAATCCGTGCCGGAAATGCAGCGGATCGGGACGGATGAGGAAAGAGAAGAAACTCTCCGTCAATGTGCCGGCCGGTGTCGACGAAGGCACGCGAATCCGGCTCGCCGGAGAGGGCGAAGCCGGGTTCCGAGGCGGGCCCGTCGGCGATCTCTATATCTTTCTCAACATTGCTGATCACGCCTTCTTCCAGCGCGATGGGGCGGAAATCTATTGCCAAGTGCCAATCCCGATGACCATTGCGGCACTCGGCGGCGCCATCGAGGTGCCGGTCATAGACGGGTCCCGCGCCAAGGTGAACATTCCCGAAGGCACGCAATCGGGACAGCAGTTCCGCCTCCGCGGCAAGGGCATGTCGGTGCTGCAATCGAAACAACGGGGCGACATGTATATCGAGGCGCTGGTCGAAACCCCGGTCAAATTGACCAAGACGCAAAAGGACCTGTTGCAGGAATTCGACACTGCCGGCGGCAAGGAAATTCACTCCCCCCAATCCGAGGGATTCTTTTCCAAGGTCAAGGAATTCTGGGAAGACCTGACCGAGTGATCCTTGGGGCCGATTCCACCCCGAACCGATACCCAATCTTTCCCATAACCGATGCATCGGCTAAAACCAATGCCGCAACCATGCGGGAGTGAGCGGGATGCCGGATGAATTGAAGGTCGGAATCGTCGGCGGTGCCGGGCGAATGGGTCAAATGAATATCCGCCAGGTCACGGCGACGGAAGGCTGCGTCGTCGCGGGCGCCACCGAGGGGCCGGGCCATCCGTCGGTCGGCGAAGACGCGGGCACCCTGGCTGGGGTCGGCGCGCTCGGCGTGATCATCGGGGACGATCCGGCGGCCATGATCGCGGAGGTCGACGTGGTGATCGATTTCACCGTGCCCGAAGCAACCGTCGAGCATGCCCGCCTCGCCGCCCAGGCGGGCGCGGCGCTGATTGCTGGGACGACCGGCCTGTCGCCCGAGGACGAGGAAGCGGTCGAGAAGGCGGCCCATCACGTGCCGGTCGTCCGTGCCGCCAATATGAGTGTGGGGATCACCTTGCTCTCAGCGCTGACCGAGCAGGTCGCGGCGGCGCTTGGCGCCGATTACGACATCGAAGTGCTGGAGATGCACCACCGCCACAAGGTCGATGCGCCGTCCGGCACGGCACTGGCACTGGGTCTGGCGGCAGCGAAGGGTCGGGGGGTTGTTCTCGACGACGTCAAGCAGGCGGTGCGCGACGGGTATACCGGGGCCCGGACACCGGGCGATATCGGTTTCGCGACCTTGCGCGGCGGCGATGTCGCGGGCGATCACGACGTGATATTCGCGGCGGAGGGCGAACGCTTGATTCTCGGGCACAAGGCGTCGAGCCGGCAGGTCTTCGCGGTTGGAGCGATCCGGGCGGCACTATGGACCAAGGGCCAGGCGCCGGGCCTTTACAACATGCGCCACGTTCTCGGTTTCGAGTGATCCCGCGGCAAGGGGATCACCGCCTCAATCTGGTTTGTTCGGAAACGAAACCGTAACGGTTGTCCCCTGGTCGACCACGCTTTCGATCTTCATCATGCCGCCGTGAAGGTCGACCAGGGATTGGGTGATGGCCAGGCCCAGCCCCCATCCTTCTTCACTTAAATAGGCGCTGTTTCCGCCCTTCATGAAGGGGTCGGTCAGGTCGGGAATTTTCTCTGCCGGTATCCCGACTCCGGAATCGGCGATCCCAAAGATCGTCGATCCGGCCTCGGCTTTCGCTGACAACAAGATCCGGCCGGCCTTCGGCGTAAACTTCACCGCGTTCGATAGCAGATTGAGGAGAATCTGTTGAAGTGCTCGCCCATCGGCGTAAACATTGGCCGTTGATTCCTCGGGATCAAATTCCAAGTCGATGTGCTTTTCCTCGGCGCTCCGGGAAACGGTTTTTAGGCAATCCGCGACAACCTCTTCGACAGGCAGATTTTCCTTGGCAAGAGCGAGCTTGCCGGCCTCGATGGTTGATAAATCGAGAATGTCGTTCACCAGCGCCAATAGATGCGATCCGCTGGCATGGATGTCGCGGGCGTATTCGAGATACTTCGCCGCGCCGATCGGACCCATATACTCGCTGCTCAGGATCTCGGCGAATCCCAGAATGGCGTTGAGGGGCGTTCGTAGGTCGTGGCTGATCGCGGCCAAGAATTCAGACTTCGCGCGGCTCGCCGATTCCGCGACCAGTTTCGCCGTAATCAGCGCTTCCTCGGCATTCTTCCGGGCGGTGATGTCGGTTGCCGTGCCGCGATAGCCGGTGAAATTACCCGCCTGGTCGAAAACCGGCTTGCCGCCGACGTTCATATGCAACCGCCGGCCGTCGGCGGCGAGGTGATCGAACTCGAAGTCCCGGAACGGCTCGTGCGCTTCCATCGTCGCCCGATGAGCGCCCCATTTCACGTCCTCGTCGGGATCGGCATCCGCGAGTTCCCACCGGGTCTTGCCGATGTTTTCGTCCGCGGGAAGGCTGATCAACTCGCGCCGTCGATCGGAGAAGAAGGTGAAGCGAAGATCCGCATCCATTTCCCAGAGCCAATCGGATGCCGCCTCTGCGAAATCCTTGAATCGCTCCTCGCTTTCGCGAAGCGCCGCCTCGGTCCGCTCGCGCGACTGGCGGTCGGCGTGGCGCTGCACGACCTCGCGGACAACGAGCGGCAACAATTCCAGATACCCCCCGTCGGGGTCCTTGAGAATATAGTCGTAGGCACCGGCCTTGAGCGCCTCGACCGCGATGCGTTCGGACCCTGTGCCCGTCAAGATGACCAGCGGGACGCGAGCCCGTCGGTCTATCAGTTCTCGGCAAAGGTCGACGCCCGAGACGCCCGGCATGCTGAAATCGCTGACCACGATATCGAAGTCGGCGCCATCTTCGAAAATATGTTCGAGTGCCTCCTCGGCGCGGTGGACATGGAAAATTTCGGCCGAGGGGTCCTGCTTCGCAAAGGCACGTTCGAAGGCGCGGTGGTCGTGCTCATTGTCTTCGACAAGCAGAACGCGCAGTGGTTCAGTATGTAGGTTTTCGCTCATTGAATCAATCGGGCGCTTGGCTACTCCGGCGATTCGACCAATCGCCAAAACAGGTTGATGGCACGAATGGCCTCGGCGAAATTGTCGAAGCCGAGGGGTTTCACGACATAGGCGTTGGCGCCGAGATCGTAGCCGCGGACGCGATCTTCTTCCGCCTTTGACATCGTCAGGATGACCACCGGCAAGGTCCTCAGATCTTCGTCCTCCCGGATATGTTTCAGAACCTCCAAGCCGTCGATTTTCGGCATCTGCAGATCGAGCAACAACACTTTCGGGCGAGGGGCTTCCCGGGCGGCGGCGAAAGCGCCTCGGCGGTGCAGGTAGTCGAGGCATTCCTCGCCGTCGCGCACGATTTTCAACGGATTGATAATATTGTGCATCTTCCAGTCGCGCCGGGTGGCAACGATGTCATGCTCGTTGTCCTCGGCGAGGAGAATGACGGACACATCGTCGCTCATTCGAATTTCTCCATGTCTCCGGGGCGAAGCGAGACGGCAAAGGTGCTGCCCTTACCGGGTTCCGACTCGACGCGGACCGTTCCGCCCAATCGGTTGGCGGCCTTCTTCACGATCGCCAAACCGATCCCGGTACCTTCGTATTCCGCTCTCGTGTGCAGGCGTTTGAAGATTTCGTAGATCTGTTCGTAAAAGCGCGGTTCGATCCCGATTCCGTTGTCCTCGACCAGAAGCTCGAGCTGCGCATCATCAATCTTCCGCCAGCCGATCGCCACTTTCTTTTTCGTCTTCGGGCCGAACTTTACGGCGTTCGAGACGAGGTTCTGGACGATTTGCTTCACCAAGGTCGGGGCCGTCACGATTGTTGGCCAATCGTCCGCGGTCGTGATTTCGACCTCTTCAGGAATCGAAATTCCGAGAAGAATGTCGTCGATCAACGCGCCGAGATCGGTTTCCTCGACTTGCGGCCTGCCGGTGCTCACCTCGCTATAGCTCAAGAGGTCGTCGATCAGGTCGTCCGCCTCCGCCGTCGCCTTCAAAAGGCCCTGGAGATAATCCTGGTGTTCCGCGTCCAGCGTCTTCCCAAGATCCTGGTCGAGGAAATCCGCGTAGTTTCGAACCGCCCGCAATGGCGCCTTCAGGTCGTGGGAGACCGCATAAGCGAATTCCGAAAGCATATCATTGGCGGCCTCGAGGCGCTTCGCATGGTCCGCCAGGCGCCCTTCCGCCTCCTTGCGCTCGGTGATATCGCGCAGAATTCCGGTGAAATAGTGTCGATCGCCAATGAGCGTTTCGCTGACGGCGAGTTCCGCCGGGAAATCCGAACCGTCCTTTCGTCGGCCAACGACCTCGCGACCGATGCCGATGATCTTGGCGTTCCCGCTTTCGAGATAGTGCTGGATGTATTCGTTGTGTTTGCCGTGATCGGGTTCCGGCATCAGAAGGCGGACGTTCCGACCGATGACCTCGTTCGGCGCGTAGCCGAACATTCCGAGGAGGGCCTGGTTGGCGAACTGAATGGTTCCGCTCTCGTCGATGGTGATCACCGCCTCGACCACGGTCTCGACGATCGCGCGCAAGCGATCCTCGCCCAACCGAATCGGTTGGTGTGCACCCTCGTCGCCAGCTCGACTGTTCGCGTTCACTTGCAAGGCGCTCTCGCTCGGTCGTTGCATAGAGCTAGAAATAATATTCCTCGGCCGAGGTTACGGCGGAAAGGATGGAGATTTAGTTAATGCTCACTCTCCCGGGGAATTTCCCACCACCGAGCCGTTGCGTCAAATTCGCGCGGTCAACGCATGCTAATTACTTATGATTGTAAAACCTACAACCAGAATTTTTTGCTTTCGATCAGGCGGGGCTCGGCGGGCGAGTACGGTAAAGATGAAGGGCCTCTTTGAGGGCGTGCGCGAGGTCGAGACGCTCCTCCGGTGTCAGGAACGCGCCGATGACCAACTCCCGGCCGTGGCTTGCCAGGGTGAGGCGACTTTCGTGACGGGGCGGATCGTCCATATCGACCCTGAGCCAGGTTGGCTCGAACCGCCATTCGCCCCGGCCGCCATCCGGCGCCACCCGGCGAACGAAGAGGCCGGATTCGGTCAATTGCACCCACTCATAGGCGCGGCCGCCGCGATAGTTCATACGGAAGGCGCCGTAGAGTATCGCCAGTTCCAGACCGCAAAATCCCATCACCGGCCAGGCGCCAAGGAGAAGAAAGACGGTGCCGATCGCCAGCAAGAACACCGTGACGATCCCCATCAACAGGTGAAATCCGATCGGATGGAGGCTCCGGTGCGGATGCAGGACGGCATCGAAAAACACCTGGCCCAGGCGTGCTCCCGTCGTGTCCATGAAAGAACAATACGCGGTCTCGAATTCGCCTGTCCAGAGTGTCGGCCCTTGGCCCCCTCGGACGGCCGGGCTAATCTCGGACGTTATGAAAAAAGCCGATATCGAAGAGTTTTACGGCCGGCTCGAATCGCTTAGCCCGGCGCCCAAAGGGGAACTTCACTACAAGAACCCCTATACGCTTCTGGTTGCCGTGGTGCTTTCGGCCCAAGCGACCGATGTCGGCGTCAACAAGGCGACGAAGCCGCTTTTCGAAGCGGTGACGACGCCGGACGGAATGATCGCCCTCGGCGAGGCGAAGCTGAAGGCTTATATTCGGACAATCGGTCTCTATAACAACAAGGCGAAGAACGTCATCGCGCTGAGCCGGATGCTTCTGGCCGAGCATGACGGCGAAGTGCCGCAAGACCGCGATGCCTTGGAGAGGCTTCCGGGCGTTGGGCGCAAAACCGCGAATGTCGTCCTCAACATCGCCTTTCAACAGCCGACGATCGCCGTCGATACGCATATCTATCGTGTCGGAAATCGGACAGGCCTGGCGCCCGGCAAGACCCCGCTGGCGGTCGAAAAGAAACTCGAGAAAGCAACGCCGGATCGCTTCAAGCTGCACGCGCACCACTGGCTGATCCTGCATGGGCGCTATGTCTGCAAGGCCCGGAAGCCCGACTGTCCGGTTTGTCCGGTGGCGGATCTCTGTCGCTATAAGGCGAAGGTTCTCTAACCCGCTCCGCTCGATTTTCCGGCGCCGCGTTTCAGGAGTTCGACGAAACAGGCGCGGCGGGAGGTCGTCGCCGCGCCGCGTCCCCGCAATTCCACATAAGCCACCGCAAGCGTCTCGCCGGTCCGATAGAGGAAGATATCGAGCACGCAGGCCTCCGCCGGATATTGCCAAATCTCGGCCGGACCGTCGCGGCGAACAAAGCCCGGCGAGCCCAAACGCTTGGCAACACTTGTCGGTGCCAGACCCAGTAATTGGTCTGGATCGTCGTTGATCGCCGGCGGCTCCGGTGGCGTCCTTGGGACGGCGACCGCGACGGCTGGCGCCGGTTTCTTCGGTGCGGCGCGCTTTTCCGCGGCTAGTTTGACCTGTTGGATGCCGGTCTTCGGGATATCGTCCGTTTTGGCCGGCGGGATCGTCACCGGGGTTTGATCCGCGGCACAGGCAGCCAGGAAGAGAACTCCGCCGACCCAAATGCGGCGACTATGCCTTGGTATCGGACGTCTCGCTCTTCGATTTTCCCGTCTCGGCGGTCTTTTGGGGCGGCTCGATGACCTGAATGTCGCCCGAAAGCTGGCCGCCGCGGTCGATCTCCAGTTCCGCATACTTAATATTGCCCAACACCTCGCCCGATTTTCGGATCAGCAGGCGTTCATGGGCAATCAAATCGCCTTCGAACTTGCCCTTGATCTCGGCGATGTCGATGTCGACCTTGCCCTTGAAATGGCCGCTTTCAGTGATTTCGATCCGATGGCTTTCGTTCACAGTCGCCTCTACCTTGCCTTCCACCACCAGGGTGTCGCAGGCGGTGATCTCGCCCGAGAGGCAGATCTCGCGCCCGACGGTCAGGCGGCGGCTTTCGCTGGGTCCGCTCGGCAGGCGCTCGGGCCGCGCCGGTCCTGGTATGTTGACCACGCGCTTACCCAGATCGGGCGGGAATTGCGGTGTTGAGTTCGAATAGTCGGCCATGATTTCTCCTCGGATTCGCGCTCCGTCGCGGCCGCTAGCTTACACGAAGTCACCGGCGACCGAAGCGAAAAACGACATTTCGCCTTTGTGGTCAAGCCGGCAGGATCTCCTGGCGGCCCGGCAGTCCGTGAAAGACATGCACCATGAATGCGGTCGCGAGAACCGGCGTCAAGAAATTCACCACCGGAATGGTCAGCAAGAAGGTCAGCAGAATGCCCGCCATCAGCACGCGGCCCCGATTGCGCCGCCGCATGGCGCCGGCGCTCATCGGTTCCATGCGGCGAAACGCGACGAGCTCGAAATACTCCCGACTGATGAGATAGCCGTTCAGAAGATAGTACAAAATGAGATTAAAGGGCGGCGCGAAGAACAACAGAAGATAGAGCGGCAATACCAATATATTCAAACCGATCACCAGAACCGCGAACTTAACCGTGGAGGCGAAAACCTCGCCGGTCGGCTGCGGCCGCGCCGGCGGTTCGGTCGGGTAATGTCGGTCCTCGACCGCGGTCACGACTTCTTCCAGAAAAAATCCGACGATGATGGTGGCGACACCCGGGAAAAGCAGCAATGAGACGGTGAGAAGCGTGCCACCAAGAAGAAATCCCGCGATCAGATCGAAGGCCCAGCCCAATAGGCCCTGCAACCAGCCAAGAACGGGGACGTCCGACAAGTCGAACTGGGTCACCGAGACCCAAATCGCACCCGAAAGGAGAACAAACAGAAACAGGGAACCCAAGATCCCGATCACAAGGACGCGGCGCAACCGGGGATCGCCAAGCTGCGCCACCGCCTTCGAAAGATGCGACAACATGAAGGATTCCCCCGTCGTTGGAAGTTGGTCGCCCGCGACACATGTAAGCATACGCCCGGCCCGCCGCAAGCGCGGCCGCTTGCGGGGCGATGCGCCGCCGCTATACTCGGCCGGGTCGCCCGGATTCGCCCGAGCGCGTGGGGGAGAGAAGAGCAATGAGCGGTTATGATGTGGTCGGCATCGGGAACGCGCTGGTCGATGTGCTGGCCCGGGTCGAGGACGATTTCCTGTCCGAGCAGGCGGTGGAGAAGGGCACCATGATGCTGGTTGACGCCGAACGCTCGACGGCGATCTACGATCACATGCCGCCGGCGCAGGAAGTCTCCGGCGGGTCCTGCGGCAACACCTTGGCGGGGTTCGCCTCGCTCGGCGGCAAGGGCGCGTTCATCGGCAAGGTGCGGGACGATCAGCTCGGCCAGGTGTTTCGACACGATCTGCAGTCGACCGGTGTCGACTTCATCACCCCGGCCGCCATCGACGGGCCGCCGACGGGATCTTGCCTGGTTCTGATCACGCCCGATGCGGAACGCACAATGTGCACGAATTTGGGGGCCGCGACATATCTGACTCGGCGCGACATCGACGCCGACATCATTCAATCCTCCAAGGTCGTCTATATGGAGGGTTATCTCTTCGATCCGGAGGAGGCGCAGAGCGCGTTCGTCGCCGCCGCCGGTTTCGCCCACACGGCGGGCCGCAAGGTTTCGGTCACGCTCTCCGACCGGCTCTGCGTCGACCGGCACCGCTATGCCTTTCAGATGCTGGTCGCGGACCACACCGACATTCTTTTCGCCAACGAGGATGAGATCAAGGCGCTCTATGAGGTCGATGACTTCGACGACGCATTGCAGCGCGTGCGCGGCCACTGCGAAATCGCCTGCCTGACCCGGAGCGAAAAAGGCTCGGTTGTCCTCTCCGGCGAGGAAATCCATCTTATCGATCCGTTGCCGGTGGACCCGGTTGTTGACACCACTGGTGCCGGCGATCTCTATGCCGCCGGTTTTCTTTACGGCTACAGCCAGGGCATGGATCTCAAGACTTGCGGACGGATCGCCACCATCACCGCGAGCGAGATCATCGGCCATGTCGGTGCGCGGCCCGCGACCGACCTCGCCGGGTTGGTCGAAAGTTCGCTCTAGGCGCGCCGCTTGTCCCGTTTCGCCGAGCGCGCGGCCCGCTGGCGCGAAGCCGCCGGCGTCTATCGCGATCCACGCGTCCTGGCGATTACCTTTCTCGGCATCTCGAGCGGATTGCCGCTTGGAGTCCTCGGCGAGCCGCTGACCGCCTGGTTCGTCGAGCACGGCATCGACAAGACCACGATCGGGCTGTTCGCGCTCGCGGGCCTGCCCTATTCCTTCAAGTTTCTTTGGGCGCCGCTGCTCGATCACCTTTCGCTGCCGCCGCTGACGACCCGGCTCGGACGCCGCCGCGGCTGGGCGATCGCGACCCAGCTTGGTCTCCTGCTCGCCATTGCATCGCTCGGCTTTGTCAGACCGGAGACGGACATTCAAGCGATTGCCTTGATCACCCTGGCAATCGCGTTCCTCTCCGCCAGCCAGGACATCGTGATCGATGCCTACCGGGTCGAAATCCTACCCGAGCATCAGCTTGGCGCCGGCGCGGCGACCATCGTGCTTGGCTATCGGCTCGGTCAGGTGGGGGCGGGGGCCGTCGGGCTTCTGGTGGCGACCGGTTTCGGCTGGGCCGCCGCATTTTTCGTTCTTGCGGTCGCGGTGACGATCGGGATCGTGGCGATCCTGCTGAACCCCGAGCCGGAATGGGTGGCGCCGGCGCGGCCGACGGACGCGGAAATCGCACCAATGGAGCGGGCCTCGATCTGGCTTCGGCGGGCGGTGGTGGCGCCGCTCGCCGATTTCGCCGGGCGCCCCGGCTGGCTGATGATCCTGGCGTTGATCGTTTTCTACAAGCTGGGCGATGCCGTGCTCTCGATGATGCAGACGCCGTTCTTTCTGGAACTGGGATTTACCAAACCCGAGATCGCCGGAATCAAGAAAGGGGTCGGTCTTGCGGCGATTGTGGCGGGCGGACTCATAGGCGGCCTTCTGGTGGCGCGGTTCGGCCTGCTGCGGAGCCTGCTTTTCGCCGGCGTGCTGCAGGCGGTCTCGAACCTCGTTTTCGTCTACCAGGCCTGGGCCGGCCATGACCTCGGCGCGTTGACCCTGACCGTCGCGGCCGAGAACCTCGCCACCGGAATGGGCACGACCGCCTTCGTCGCCTATTTGTCGAGCCTCTGCAACCAGGCCTATACCGCAACCCAGTACGCCTTGCTGACCTCCGTCATGGGGGCGGCGCGGACCGTGCTTTCCGCATCGGCCGGCTGGTTCGCGGATCAGATGGACTGGATATCGTTCTTCGTGTTGACGACGGTCGCGGCGCTGCCGGGGCTGGCAATTCTGATATGGTTGATCCGGCGGTTTCCGCCGCCCGAGGCATCGGACTAGGGAGCAACGGCATGGTCGAGAGAATGGAGATCGTCGAAGACGATATTACCCGATTGAGGGTCGATGCCATCGTCAATGCGGCCAACGAAACGCTCCTGGGTGGGTGCGGGGTGGACGGCGCCATTCACCGCGCTGCCGGACCGCGTCTGTTGGAGGCCTGCCGGCAGCTCGGCGGCTGCCCCACGGGCGATGCGAAGATCACGCCGGGTTTCGATCTGGCGGCCGGCTATGTCATCCACACGGTGGGGCCGATCTGGCATGGCGGCGGCCAGGGAGAAGACGGGCTGCTTGAAAGCTGCTATCGCCGGTCGCTCGAGGCGGCGGTTGAAAACAGCGTCCGAAGCGTCGCGTTTCCGGCCATCTCGACCGGTGTCTATCGCTTTCCGATCGGGCGTGCGGCCGGAATCGCGGTTCAAACGGTTGCGGCGTTTCTCAACCAAACCGATGCCGTCGAGCAGGTCATCTTCTGTTGCTTCGGCGCCGAAATTACCGAGGCGCACCGGGAAGCCCTGGGCGCGCTCGACCGTTAGACCCCGGGCAGCGCCGCCTGCGTGTTATTGGCGATGGCGTCGTGGGCGGCGAAGGCGGCGGCGTTGACCAGATCATTCACCGTCGAACCCATGGGGACGATCTGGATCGGCTTCGACAATCCGACCAGGATCGGCCCGATCACCGTCCCGCCGCCCATCACGTTCAGCAGGCCCGAACTGATGCTCGCACTATGCAGGGCCGGCATCACCAGCACGTTGGCCGGGCCCGAAAGCCGGCAGAACGGATAGACCTCTTGCATCAGGTCGTAGTTGAGCGCCACCGCCGCCTGCATCTCGCCGTCATATTCGAAATCGACATTGCGGGAATCGAGGATCTGAACCGCTTTGCGAATCCGTTCCATATGCGGCCGCATCGGCTGGCCGAAGGTCGAATAGGACAGTAGCGCCACGCGCGGTTCGTGGCCGAAGCCGCGGGCATAGCGCGCGGTTTGTTCGGCGATGTCGGCTAGTTCTTCCGCTTCCGGCACCTCGTGAACCCTGGTGTCGCCGATGAAGACCGACCGGTCGGGCGCGGCTACCAAAGTGATCCCCATCAGACGCTCGCCTTCGGTCGGGTCGATGACCCGGTTCACTTCGTTGAACGCGACGCTGAAGACGCGGGTGATGCCGGTGACCATGGCGTCCGCGTCTCCGGCCGCGACCATGCAGGCCGCGAAGACGTTGCGGTCCTGATTTACCAGGCGTTGGCAATCGCGCGCGAGAAAGCCCTTGCGATGCAGCCGGCCGTACAGGAATTCCCCGTATTCCACGTTCTTGGTGCTGACCCGGGCGTTATGAATTTCAAGATCGGCACCATCGACGCCAAGCTTCTGCATGGTTTCCCGGACACGCGCCTCGCGGCCGATCAGAACGGGCTCGCCGAAGCCCGCACTCCTGAACTGCAGCGCGGCGCGAATGACGCGGTCCTCCTCGCCTTCCGCGAAGACGACGCGGCGCGGCCGGGCGCGCACCTGTTCAAGAATGGAATGAAGCGATCCCGCCGTCGGGTCCAGTCGGGCTGACAATTCCTGGCGATAGGCTTCCATGTCCTCGACCGGCTGCTGGGCGACGCCGCTGTCCATCGCCGCCTGCGCCACCGCGGCTGGAACGGCGACGATGAGACGGGGGTCGAAAGGGGCGGGAATGATATAGTCGGGCCCATAGGACAGCCGCTGGCCGCCATAGGCGGCGGCGACCTCGTCCGGCACGTCCTCGCGGGCCAGCTCCGCAAGCGCCTCGGCCGCGGCGATCTTCATCTCGTCGTTGATCCGCGACGCCCGGACGTCGAGTGCGCCCCGGAAAATATAGGGAAATCCGAGGACATTGTTGATCTGATTGGGATAGTCCGATCGCCCGGTGGCCATGATGGCATCTTCCCGAACCGCCTTCGCCGCCTCCGGCGTGATCTCGGGGTCGGGATTCGCCATCGCGAAGATAATGGGATTTAAGCCCATCGACTTGACCATGTCCTGGCTCACCACATCCTTCGCCGAAAGGCCGAGGAAAATATCCTTGCCCTTGATTGCGTCGGCCAGACTGCGGTCGTCGGTCTCGACCGCATGGGCGGATTTCCACTGGTTCATGCCGTCTTCGCGGCCGCGATAGATGACGCCGCGGCTGTCGCACATGACGATGTTCTCGGAGCGCATGCCCAAGGATTTGACCAGCTCTACGCAGGCGATCGCCGAGGCGCCGGCGCCGTTCACGACCATCGTTGCGTCTTCGATATTGCGGTCCGTGAGATGCAGCGCGTTGATCAGTCCGGCCGCCGTGATGATCGCGGTCCCGTGCTGGTCGTCGTGAAACACCGGCACATCCATGATCTCGCGCAGTTTCTCCTCGATCAGAAAGCACTCGGGCGCCTTGATATCCTCCAGATTGATGCCGCCATAGCTGTTGCCGATGAGTTTCACGCAGGTGATGAATTCGTCGACATCCTCCGTCGCGACCTCGAGGTCGATACCGTCGACGTCCGCGAAGCGCTTGAAAAGAACGGATTTTCCTTCCATCACCGGCTTTGAGGCCAGCGCCCCGATATTGCCCAGGCCCAGTACCGCGGTTCCGTTCGAGATGACCGCGACGAAATTGCCCTTAGCCGTATAATCATAGGCCTTGGCGGGATCCTTCTCGATTTCGAGGCAGGGATAGGCGACCCCCGGCGAATAGGCGAGCGACAGGTCGCGCTGCGTGGTCAGGGCCTTGGTCGGGCTGATTTCAATCTTGCCCCGGCGCCGACCGCCGACATGGAATTGCAGCGCGTCGTCTCTCAGTTGCTTGTCATCGGCCATCGCCATCGGTCCCCGTGCCAAATTTTTTAATTGCCAGTGTTTATTAGCGCCAGCATCCGGCATTGCTTGCGGTTTATCAACTTCTCCCGGCGATAAAAACTGAAATCCCGTCGGTTCCCTGTGACGGCGGCCCGCGGGCGTGCTAATTTCCCGAGCCATGTCGGAGCCCAAGAAGCGACGGGCCGCCGCCGGCGTCACGCCGATGATGGCTCAATTTCATCAGAACAAGGAAGCCTATCCGGACGCCCTGTTATTCTTTCGCATGGGCGATTTCTACGAAATGTTTTTCGACGACGCGGTCGAGGCGGCAGCGGCGCTCGACATCGCCTTGACCAAGCGCGGGAGCCATAACGGCGAGGACGTGCCGATGTGCGGCGTGCCGGTCCACGCCGTCGACGGTTATCTGGAGCGCCTGATCCGCAAGGGGTTCCGGGTGGCGATCTGCGAGCAGATGGAAGATCCGGCCGAGGCGAAGCGGCGCGGTGGCGCCAAGGCGGTGGTGCGCCGGGACGTGATTCGCCTCGTGACCCCCGGCACGCTGACCGAGGAGACCCTGCTCGACGCGCGCACGCACAATTATCTGGCCGCCCTCGCCGAGGCGGCGGGCGAGACCGCGCTTGCCTGGCTGGACATGTCGACCGGCGACTTCATGGTCCAACCTCTGGCATCCGGCGAAATCGGCGCCGCGCTGGCGCGGGTCGCCCCCGGCGAGATTCTGCTGCCCGAGCGTTTCCTGGAGCGCCCGGCTTATCGCGGGCCGCTCGAGGATTGGGGTGATGCATTGACGCCGCTGCCCAACCCGCGATTCAATTCGGACAACGCCCGCCGGCGGCTTGAGACGCTTTACGGGGTCGCCGCGCTCGACGGGTTCGGCGCCTTTGGCCGGGCCGAGTTGGCCGCCGCCGGGGCCTTGATCGATTATGTCGAATTGACCCAGGTCGGAAAACTGCCGCGTCTGGCGCCGCCCCGACATTTGCCAAGCGGCGCTCTGATGGAGATCGATGCGGCCACGCGGCGCAATCTCGAACTCAGGCGAACCTTGTCGGGCGAACGGGCCGGCAGCTTGCTGCATGTGATCGACCGGACGGTGACCGGGCTTGGCGCCCGTCTCCTCGCCACCCGTCTCGCCGCGCCCCTGACCGACCCGGCGGGAATCGAGAAGCGGCTCGACAAGGTCGGGTTTTTCCACGAACTGCCGGACACCCGCGAGGCCTTGCGGGACGTTTTGAGGGAAACCCCCGATCTGGAACGCGCCCTTTCGCGTCTTGGTCTCGGCCGGGGCAGCCCGCGCGATCTGGCGGCGATCCGCGACGGCCTTCGCCAGACCGACCGGCTGCGGGTGGTCCTTGCCGAGGGATCGATGCCGCCGCCCGACGGGATTGTCGCGGCACGGGATGATCTTGGATCACATGACGCGCTGGTCGACCGATTGACGCGGGCCCTGGCGGCCGAACTGCCGTTGATGGCGCGGGACGGCGGTTTCATCGCGCCCGATTTTGCCCCTCAACTCGATGAGCTGCGGGCGCTCCGCGACGAAAGCCGCCGGCTGATCGCGAATCTAGAGGCCCGATATCGCGGGGAAACCGGCGTCGATACCCTCAAGATCAAACATAACAACGTGCTCGGCTACTTCGTCGAGGTGACTGCCCGGCATGCCGAGAAGATCGGCGAACCCTTTATTCATCGAACCACGATGGCGAACGCGGTCCGCTTTTCGACGACCGAGCTCGCCGATCTGGCGCGTGCGATCTCGGAGGCCGGCGATAAGGCGCTGGGGGTCGAGCTCGAATTGTTCGACGAGCTGGTTGCGGCGGTTTTGGCGCAAGGGGGCGAGATCGCGACGGCCGCGCGCGCAGTGGCGCGGCTCGATCTAGCGGCCGGGTTTGCCAGTCTGGCGGGCGAGCGCCGCTATACGCGCCCCCGCGTCGATTCCTCGTTGGCCTTCGAGATCACCGGCGGCCGCCATCCCGTCGTCGACGCCGTGTTGAAGGCGGCCGACGGCGCCTTTGTCGCCAATGACTGCGATCTCGCGGAAGATCGGCGGCTTTGGATCGTGACCGGCCCCAACATGGCCGGCAAAAGCACCTTCCTCCGCCAGAACGCGTTGATCGCGATCCTGGCGCAGATCGGCTGCTATGTGCCGGCGGAGGCGGCGCATATCGGGGTCGTCGACCGGCTCTTCAGCCGTGTGGGGGCGGCTGACGACCTGGCCCGTGGTCGCTCGACATTCATGGTTGAGATGGTGGAGACGGCGGCCATCCTGAACCAGGCAAGCCCGCGATCGTTGGTCATTCTCGACGAGATCGGTCGGGGAACGGCGACCTTCGACGGTCTTTCAATTGCCTGGGCGACGGTCGAGCATCTGCACGAGACCAATCGGTGCCGCGCCCTTTTCGCGACACATTACCATGAACTGGTGGCGCTGACCGCCCGCCTCGACGCCTGCGTGCCCTACACGATGCGGGTCAAGGAGTGGCAGGGCGACGTCGTCTTCCTGCATGAGGTGGCGCCCGGTGCCGCGGACCGGTCCTACGGGATCCATGTGGCGCAGTTGGCGGGGCTCCCGGCGGCCGCCGTTACCCGAGCCGAGCAGGTGTTGGAAACCTTGGAGCAAGGCGAGCAATCGGGTGCCATCGCGCGGCTCGCTGACGATCTTCCCTTGTTCGCGACACTCGCCGAGCCCGCCGCGCCGCCGCCGCCGGAGTCCCCCGCGCTGGCTCTGCTCGGCGATCTCAATCCCGACGAGTTGACGCCGCGCGAGGCCTTGGAAGCCTTGTACCGGCTTCGCGCCGCGCTCGACGAGTAGCCCGCTACCCTTGCAATTCGAATTGTCGCGGGTGAAGCTTTCCGCGATGGATCGGTTGGGCAAGAAACGCGAGATTATTCACCGGGTCGAGCTGCAGGCGGCGGTCGAGGCATGTTTCGACCTGTCGGAAAGCGAGCGCCGGACGGCGATGCTCGACTGTTACCGATCGGCGCTCGACGCTGGAACCGACGAAATCTGGCGACGCTTCAAGGCCGACCAGAACGGCGCCCTCTCGGTTCAGGGACAGTGCTTCCTGATAGATCAAGTAATCCGTGTTATTCACGATATCGGCGTCAATTGGCTCTACCCCGCGGCCAATCCGACGACCGCAGATCGGCTTTGCGTCGTCGCCTATGGCGGCTATGGCCGGGGCGAGCTGGCGCCGAAATCCGACATCGACCTGCTGTTCCTGCTGCCCTACAAGCCGACGCCGCGCTCGGAACAAATCATCGAGCATGTGCTCTACACGCTCTGGGATCTCGGTCTCAAGGTCGGTCACGCAACGCGGTCGGTCGACGATTGCATCCGCCAGGCGCAATCCGACATGGTGATCCGCACCGGGCTCCTGGAATCGCGTTATATCTGGGGCGTCCAGGCACTCCACAACGAGCTTCGCGGGCGGTTCTTCAAGGATGTCGTCAAGGGTCGCGGCGATTTCGTCGAGGCCAAGCTGAAGGAGCGCGACGAGCGCCATCAGCGAATGGGCGACACCCGCTACGTGCTCGAGCCCAACGTCAAGGACGGCAAAGGCGGGCTGCGCGATCTTCACACGCTGTTCTGGATCGCGAAGAACCTCTACCGCAGCGATGATATCCAACAGCTCGTCGAGGAGAATGTGTTCTCGCGGCGCGAGCTGGCGCGCTTCGACAAGGCGCAGAAGTTCCTTTGGACCGTGCGTTGCCATCTGCATTATTTCGTCGGACGGGCCGAGGAGCGGCTGACCTTCGACATGCAGCCTGAACTCGCGCGTCTGATGGGCTATGCCGATCGGCCCGGCGCGCCCGGCGTCGAGCGTTTCATGCGCCATTATTTCCTGATTGCGAAGGATGTCGGTGATCTGACGCGGATTTTCTGTGCCGCCCTCGAGGCGCGGCAACAGCGCAAGCGCGGGTTCCGTCTGCCGAGCCTGTCGCTGTTCAAACGCGAGATCGACGGCTTCAAGGTCGAGGGTGGCTGGCTGAACGTCGAAAGCGAATCGCATTTCGCCGACACGCCCGCCGACATGTTGCGATTGTTCGAGGTATCGCAGCGCGCCGAGCTGGATATTCACCCCGATGCACTTCGTTTGATCACACGAAACCTGGGACGGATCGATCGGGCGCTGCGCGAGGATCCGGTGGCGAACGAAACCTTTATGGCCATCCTGATGTCCAGGAACGATCCCGAAATCACCCTGCGGCGGATGAACGAGGCGGGGGTGCTGGGCCGCTTCATCACCGATTTCGGGCGGGTCGTGGCGCAGATGCAATACGACATGTATCACGTCTATACGACGGACGAGCACACCATTCGCGCGATCGGCATTCTCAATCGGATCGAGGTCGGAAGCCTGTCCGAGGACCTGCCGCTCTCGACCGAGATCATTCACCAGGTACTCTCTCGCGAAGTTCTCTACATGTCGGTCTTGTTGCACGACATCGCCAAGGGCCGGGGCGGCGATCACTCCAAGCTCGGGGCCGAGGTGGCGCAGACCCTCTGCCCGCGTCTCGGTCTTTCGCCGGAGCAGACCGAAACCGTGGCCTGGTTGGTGCGCCAGCACCTCTCGATGAGCGATACCGCCTTCAAGCGCGATCTCTCGGATCCGAAGACGATCGACGATTTCGCCGAGCTCGTGCAATCGCCGGAGCGTCTCCGCCTGCTGCTCTGTCTCACGGTGGCCGATATCCGTGCCGTCGGTCCCGGCCGGTGGAACGGTTGGAAGGCGGCCTTGCTGCGGGAACTTTACTACCGGACGGAGGCGGTTCTGACCGGCGGCCTCGCGGCCGATCGGCGCGATCAGGTTGTGGCACGGGCGCAGGAATCGCTCCGCGAAAAGCTCGGCGACTGGGACGATGCGGTGTTCGAGGCGCATTGCGCGCTGGGGCCGCCCGGCTATTGGCTCGCCTTCGACGACGAGACCTTGGCCCGCCAGGCGCATTTCATTCGCGCCGCCGAGGATCGCGGCGACGCCCTTGCCTTGGAGCATCGTGTTGACAGCTACCGGGCGGTGACCGAGGTGACGATCTATTCAGCCGATCATCCGGGCCTCTTCAGCGCGATCGCCGGCGCGCTTGCCGTATCGGGTGCCGATATCGTCGACGCCCGCATCAACACCCTGAACAATGGCATGGCGCTCGACGCCTTTTGGATTCAAAGTCACGAGAGCGGGGCGTTCCAAGAATCGGACAAGCTGGAAAAGCTCGGGACCAACATCGAGCGCGCGTTGTCGGGCCGGCTTCGTTTCGACATCGAGCTCGCCAAGATCGCCGGTCCGCCCAACCGGACCCGGGTCTTCAAGGTGGCGCCGCGCGCGCTGATCGACAACAAGGCGTCGAACACCCATACGGTTATCGAAGTGAACGGACGCGACCGCCCGGCGCTGCTCCATGACGTAACGCGGGCCCTGACCGATCTCGGCCTGCAGATCGCCTCGGCGAAGATCTCGACCTTTGGCGAGCAAGTGGTCGATGTTTTTTACGTGAAGGACATTTTCGGCATGAAGGTGCTGCATGAAGGCAAGCTGGCGGATGTCCATGCCCGCCTGTTGGCCGCGCTCGAGGATCCGGCTTGTCGCGCGGCACCTGTTGATTTGGAGGTCGCGAAACCGACGCCCGAAACACCCGACGATGGCCGGGCGGCCGCCGAGTGAAGTGCCCCGAAGCGGCCCTTTTTCCGCCCGATTGAACGGGTAGGTATTTTTCATGGCGCTCTTGCGATCGATCGCGACCGTTGGCGGCTGGACCATGGGCAGTCGCGTGCTGGGGTTCGTCCGGGATATCCTGATCGCCGGCGTGCTCGGCGCGGGGATGGTCGCCGACGCCTTCTTCGTCGCCTTCAAGCTGCCCAATTTCTTCCGCCGGCTCTTCGCCGAGGGCGCTTTCAATGCGGCTTTCGTGCCGTTGTTCGGCGAGCGTTTGGTGCAAGAGGGACGCGAGCCGGCGCGGCAATTCGCGGCCGAAATCACCGCTTTGATGGTGACGGCGCTCTTTCTGTTCACCGTTCTGGCGCTTCTGTTCATGCCGGCGCTGATGCATTTGATCGCGCCGGGGTTTCGTGCCGATCCCGAAAAGTTCGCGCTTGCGATCGAACTTACCCGTTTGACGTTCCCCTATCTGATGTTCATGGCGCTGATCGCGCTCCTGGGCGGCATGTTGAACACGTTGCAGCGCTTCGCCGCGACCGCCGCCGCGCCGATATTCCTGAATGTGGTGCTGATTACGGCCCTCGTTCTGGTTAAGACCGGGCTGCTGTCCGCGCCCGGTCGGGCGCTCGCATGGGGGGTTGCGGCGGCGGGGATCGGTCAGTTTCTCTGGTTGGTCGCGGCCTCGGGTCGGGCCGGGTTGATGCCGCGCCTGCCGCGGCCCCGGCTGACCCCGGGCGTGCGCCGATTGTTGCGGCTGATGGCGCCTGGTCTCGTCGGCGCCGGCGTCGTTCAGATCAACCTCGTCATCGACGTGATCCTCGCCTCGACCCTGCCCCAGGGTTCGGTCTCCTATCTCTACTACGCGGATCGGGTGAACCAATTGCCGCTCGGCGTCGTCGGGGTCGCGGTCGGGATCGCCCTGCTGCCGCTCCTGACCCGGCAATTGAGCGCCGGCGACACCGAAGGGGCCCGCGAGAGCCAGAACCGGGCCATCGAATTCGCCCTCCTTCTCACCCTGCCTGCCGCCGCGGCTCTGGTAGTGCTTGCGCAGCCGATCGTCGCCGTCCTCTTCGAACGCGGCGCCTTCACGGCCGCCGTCTCCACGGCGACGGCGAACGCGCTCCTGGCCTTCGCGCTGGGGCTTCCCGCCTACGTTCTGATCAAGGCGCTGACACCCGGTTTCTTCGCGCGCCAGGATACGGCCACGCCGGTCAAGGTCGCGGCCGGTGCGATGGTCCTGAACGTTCTCTTCGCGATCATCCTGATGCAGTTCTTGGCGCATGTCGGCATTGCCCTCGCGACGGCGCTTTCCGCCTGGCTGAATGCTGCGGCGCTCGGCTGGCTCTTGCGACGGCGCGGCGATCTCGATCTTGATGAAAGGCTGCGACGACGGGTACCGCGCGTTGCCGCCGCCGCCCTGGTAATGGCCGCTGTCCTTTATTTTCTCGCCGACGCCTTGGCCCCCTACCTTGCCGGTGGTCTCGGCGCTCGAATCGCGGCGCTCGTGGCACTGATTTTGGTCGGCAAGTTTGCCTTTTGGGCGGTTGCCCATCTTCTCGGCGCCGTCCGTTGGCGTGAAATAAAGGAATTCATGCGCCGCGAGCCGGGCGACGCATCCGACCTTGACCCTTGACCCGGCAGCGGCGATAACACCGCGCCTTTCGGCCCAATATTCAACGCGTGGGAGCCATGGACCGTATTTTCTCGGGTATTCAGCCGACCGGAAACCTGCATCTCGGAAATTACCTGGGGGCGATCCGCAATTGGGTCCGCCTGCAGGACTCTTATGAATGCATCTACTGCATCGTTGATCTGCATGCGATCACGGCCTGGCAGGATCCGGAGGAATTGCGCCATAGCACGCGGGAGGTCACGGCGGGACTGATCGCGGCCGGTATCGACCCGGCGAGGAACCTGATCTTCAATCAAAGCCGAAATCCCGATCACGCGAAGCTCGCCTGGGTGTTCAATTGCGTGGCGCGCATCGGCTGGCTCAACCGGATGACCCAGTTCAAGGAGAAGGCGGGCAAACATCGAGAAAACGCCTCCGTCGGTCTCTTCGTCTATCCCAATTTAATGGCGGCCGACATTCTGGCCTACAAGGCGACCCATGTGCCGGTCGGGGACGACCAGAAGCAGCATTTGGAGTTGGCGCGTGACATCGCCCAGAAGTTCAACACCGATTTCGATTGCGAACTCTTTCCCTTGCCGGAGCCGCTCATTCTGGGCGCGGCGAGCCGGGTCATGTCGCTTCGGAACGGCGCCAACAAGATGTCGAAATCGGACCCCTCGGATTATAGCCGAATCAACCTCACCGACGGCGAGGACGATATCGCGCAGAAGATTCGCAAGGCCAAGACTGATCCCGACGCGCTGCCGAGCGAGACGGCGGGTTTGGCGGGCCGGCCGGAGGCGGAAAACCTCGTCGGCATCTATGCCGCCCTCTCGGATCGGACCGCGGAGGAAGCCCTGGCCGATATCGGGGGGCTGCAATTCTCCGAATTCAAGCAGCGCCTGACGGACGTCGCCGTGTCCACGATGGGTCCCATCGGCACCGAAATGCAGCGATTGATGGCGGATCCCGCCGAAATAGACGGAATTTTGGCCGCCGGCGGCGAACAAGCTTGCGCGCTCTCCGCGCCCGTCATAGCCGAGGTGTTCGACACGGTTGGGTTCCTAACCTAGCCGTCCGCCCGGCCGCTTCCATTGCGCCGACCACTGGTTCGATGGCAGGATGGTTGGGTTAAGGGGGGCTTAATGTCCGAAGCCGAATCAAACTCCGTATTACCGGGCGTTGTACCGGATGAGCGTGTCTTCCTCGTCGTCGTCGACGAAAGCGAGGAGATGGCGCTGGCACTTCATTTCGCCTGCCGCCGCGCGATCAGAAACGATGGACGCGTGGCGCTTCTTTACGTTCCGGCGAACGCGGATTTCCAACACTGGATGGCGGTCGGCGACTTGATGCGCGAGGAAGCCCGCGAAGCTGGCGAGGAGTTGTTGCAGCGAGTTTCGACGGAAGTGCAAAGCAAGACCGGCAAGGTGCCGATCCTCTATATTCGAGAGGGTAATCGCAGCGAGGTGTTGCTGACATTGATGGAGGAAGAGCCGTCGATTTCGATTTTGATCCTTGCGGCGGGAACCGATTCCGCGGGTCCGGGACCGATCATCAGCCATATCATGACAAAAGGCGTCCGGCGGCTGCGGGTTCCGCTCACGATCATTCCGGGGTCGCTCAGCGAGGAAGATATCAACGCGATCACTTGACCTTGAATGAGATTTCAAAATTCCCACGTTTAGGGTAGGTTCGCGTGGCACATGTTGGAGCTCGAAGGAGAGCAAGGATGTTTATTCAGACGGAACAGACGCCTAATCCGGCGACCTCGAAGTTCCTGCCGGGCCGGCCGGTGATGGGGTCGGGGACGGCGGATTTTACCGACATGGACGAGGCGGCGGGAAAATCGCCCCTTGCCGAGCGGATTTTCGCCATTGATGGCGTCGCGGCGGTTTTCTTCGGTGCCGATTTCATCACTGTGACCAAGACCCCCTCCAAGGAATGGTATCTTCTCAAGCCGGCCATCCTGGGGGCGATCATGGAGCATTTGACCGCCGGGTTGCCGGTGATGTCGGATGTGGGGGACGGGCACGAGACGAATGCGGAAGAAGACGGCGAAATCGTCGGCCAGATCAAGGAACTCATCGAAACCAGGGTGCGGCCGGCGGTCGCGCAGGACGGCGGCGATATCGTCTTTCAGGGCTTCGATGAAGGGATTGTCTATCTTCAACTGCGCGGTGCCTGCGCGGGATGTCCAAGCTCGAGCATGACATTGAAGATGGGGATCGAGAACATGCTCAAGCACTATATCCCCGAAGTCGTCGAGGTTCGCGCCGCAATGTAATCGTGTGGCCGCGGCCGATCGACCAAACGTGGGGAAGACCCGAAGAGGGGCGAGGGTATGGGTTTCAGCGCGCTTTTGCGTGCCGGGTGGCCGGGATGGCTATCCGTTGGAATTTGCGGATTTTGGCTGGTTTTTTGGGCCGGTCTGGCACCGCGCGTTCCGACCACCGCGCCGCCGGCTCGGACCACCGCGCCGCTCGTCAAGCCGCGGGATATCAGTGTCGTCACATCGGTCGCGAAACTTCGCGAGCTGTTCGCCGAAATAGATTACGACCTCGAGGCGGTGCGGGCGGGCACGCGCCCGGTGCCCCGCCTGTTTCTCGCCGCGGTGCCGGAAGGTTTGAGCGGGATCGGCCACCCGGCGGAACGCAAGCAGGTCTTCATTGCCATGATGCTGCCGTTGGTGCTGGAAGCGAACGCAAGGGTTCGCAGCCAGCGAGACTGGCTTCTCGCGCTCGCCAGTCGGCGCGCGAAAGGGAAAGTGCCTGCGGCCGCCGATGGGGCACGTCTCGAAGCGCTGTTTCGCGAATATAGAGTCAGATCGAAACGCCTCGACGTTCTCCTGGCGCGGGTCGACGAAGTGCCGTCTTCGATCGCCCTTGCACAAAGTGCCATCGAGAGCGGCTGGGGCACGTCACGATTCACGCGCGAGGGCAACGCGCCCTTCGGTCAATGGACGTCGGCCACATACAAGGGGCTCGTTCCGCGCGAGCGGCCCGAGGGAAAGACTTACAAGGTCAGGACCTTCTCGCACCTTCTTGATGCGGCCCAATCCTATATTCAAAACATCAACACGCATGGTGCCTATCTCGAATTTCGCCGCCGTCGCCGCGCGATGCGGGCGGCCGGCAAGCCCCTCGACAGCATGAAATTGATCGGGGCGCTCTCCGCATATGCCGAGGACGGCGAGGACTACGTCCGCTTGATCCAATCCGTGATCGTTCGCAACCGCCTCGGCCAGTTGGATTCCGCGAAACTGCGGCCGGTCGGACAAGGATCGAGGCCCGACGTCTGACGGTGAAGCAGTTGACGGACTGGACCGGCCTCAGGGCGTGTAGAACTGCACGCCGAACCAGCGCCAGCGATTATCCGGTCCGGGCAGGGTGCAGTTGACCCGCGAGCGACCGGTCGGCAACGGTGCCGCGAACCGCGCTTCCACCCGTCTTTCGCCAATGCGCTCGAGGGCCATCTTGCCCTGTGTCGAATGATAGCAAGCCAGCCGATCGAGCGTGGGGATCGACCCGTTGACGGTGAAACCGAAGGCGGGCGGATTGTGCCGCACCAGGGGATCCGACGGCGTAATCCCGTCCACCGGCAACGGCAGGGCGTTGGCCACCAAACGAAAACGCCGGATGTCGCCGTAGACTTCGTTGAAGGCGAAGCGGGGTAGAAAAAACGGGTTGCTGGTTCGATGCAGGACCCCGGAATGTTGGCCGAAGGCGGCGCTAAAACCGGCATTCCGAACCGCTTTCACGACTGCGGAACTGGTTTCGCCGTAAGGATAGGCAAATAGTTTGGGCGCCTTGCCGAGTTCCTTCTCGAACCGACGGTTCGAGGTCTCGATATCGGCGCGGCTCGCGCCGCCGCCTCGAAGCGCCATATGTAGGTGGGTGTGCGTTTGACTGCCGATCACGACGCCGGCGTCGCGCAATTCGCGGATCTGATCCCAGCTCATGTAATCCGCGAGACCGCGATCCACGGCGGCCGTCGCGACGAACAGCGTGAACGGCAGCCCTGCCTTGCGCAGACGTGGAAAGGCCTCGGTGTAAACCGATCGGAAGGCGTCGTCGATGGTGATTCCGACGGTTCGCTCGGGAAGCGCCTCGCCGGCCCGCAGCCGGGCGAGAATTTCCGGTACCGGCAACACCTTATACGGGCCCGCGGCGATTTCGGCCAAGTGGGCTTCGAACTGTTCGATCCGAACATTCGTCTGCACGTGATCGCTATCGCCGAAACGGTGATACATCAGTATCACGGCCGAATCGGCCGCCCGGGCCGCGCCCGCGCCGAGACAACACATCAGGATTGCGCATGTCCAAAGCGACATGCGCGACCGTTTGCCACCCGGGCGTGGTTGCGGAAAGGACGTCAGCACGGTACCTAGATTAACGCCGCCGGAACCCGCCCCACAAGAGGAATAGCCCAACACGACTTGGCCAGGAGTTTGGATGGAATGACCGATATGCTGGACGATGCCGCGCTTGATTTGCTTTTCAGGGAGGCCCGTTCCCATCGGGCCTGGCTGGACCGGCCGGTTTCGGAAGCGGCGCTGCGCCGGATTTACGACATTGCGAAAATGGGTCCGACCAGCGCCAATTGCTCGCCGATGCGGATCGTGTTCGTCCGCACCGAGGCGGGCCGGAAGAAGCTTGAACCGTGTCTTTCCAGCACCAATTTCGAGAACGTCAAGGCAGCGCCGGTGACCGCGATCATTGGATATGATCTCGATTTTCACGAACATTTCCCGACTCTCTTTCCGTTCGCCGACGCCCGGGCTTGGTTTACGGGCAACGATGCGCTGATCGAAAGCACGGCCTTTCGGAACGGTACCCTGCAAGGCGCCTATTTCATCCTGGCGGCGCGTGCGGCCGGGCTCGATTGCGGACCGATGTCGGGTTTCGACAACGCCGCCGTCGATACCGCCTTTTTCGGCGACACCAAGGTCAGATCGAATTTTATTTGCACGCTTGGCCACGGCGATCATTCGACCTTGTCGGACCGGCCGCCGCGGTTCGGCTTTGACGATGTATGCGGATTTGCGTGAGGGATCATGAACGTCCTGGCGATGGATTGCGCGACGGCCGCTTGTTCGGCCGCGATCCGACGCGATGATGATTTGGTTGCGCGCCGCTTCGAGGAAATGGCGCGCGGACATTCCGAGTCGTTGATGATCATGGTGCGCGAGGTGATGGCGGAAGCCGGCCTCGATTTTCCGGCGCTGGACCTGATCGCCGTCACCGTCGGTCCCGGCGCCTTCACGGGTGTCAGGATCGGATTGGCGGCCGCGCGGGCACTCTCGATCGCGACCGGTCTTCCGCTCGTCGGCGTGACCACCTTGGAGGCGGTCGCGCGCGCCCAGGGTAGGCAGACCGAGGCCATGCTCGTCGCCTTGGAGACCAAACGCCGCGACATCTATATCCAGCTTTTCGATCCCGGCCGGGGGCCGATCGGGGATCCCGATAGCGTGTTGCCGGAGGATTTGGCCGGCGCCCTTCCGGTCATTCCACCCCTTGTCGCGGGGGACGCGGCGGCGCGCGCCGCAGCGGCGCTGGTCGACGCCGGCGTTAGAACGCGAGCGCTCGATGGCTCCCCGCACCCCGATGCCGCAATTGTCGCGGAGGTCGCGGCGGATTGCTATTCCGAGACCGCGACCTTGCCGCCGCCCGAGCCTTTGTATCTTCGCCCGCCCGATGTGGGCCCGCCAAAGGCGAGGCCGAAGTGAGCGACATCGTTCTTCATGAAATAAATCAGGCCGATCTGCCCGAGATTTCGCGGATTTACGGCGAGAGTTTCGAAGAACCCTATCCCGAACCGGTCGTCGTCTCGCTGTTGCAAACGCCCGGCGCTTGGTGTCGTTTGGCGGGGCTGGTCTCTGGTGAAACCTGGGCGCCGGCGGGCTTTGCGATCGCACGAACGATTCTGAATGAGGCAGAGGTTCTGAGTATCGGTACCCGACCCGAGGCCCGCCGCCGCGGCGTGGCGGCCGCGCTCTTGACGGAGGTAATTTCAGAAGCCGGTCGTCGGCGCGCCCGCGTGGTGCATCTCGAAGTGGGCGAGGACAATCCAGGCGCGGTCGCGCTCTACCTGGCGCACGGATTCGAGACCGTCGGCCGCCGCCCGGATTATTACCGCCGGGCCGACCGTTCGCGCGTGGCCGCGCTATTAATGAGCCGATCGATTAATCCTCAGGAATAAAATCCAATAATCGCCGGCCGCTTAAAATTCTTGATGAGTCGATCTTGTCTTTGCTAAAGTGTTGGGAAACCGATTACTAAGTAATAATCGGTATAAAGAAATGAATACAATGTCGTTGGGAATTCTTCTTGGGTCTCCGGATGATCTGAGCTTGATCCAATGACGCTTGGGAGACGGGAAGCACGTAATGTCGGAACCTTTGCAAGAGGACCGGAAGCGCGACGATCTGCTCGGGCTGACGTCGGAAATCGTTGCCGCGCATGTCTCGAACAATACCGTCGCCGTGGGTGACCTGCCGGATTTGATAGAACGCGTCTATCGGAGCCTGGAAAGCGTGGGATCGGATCGGGAGACGCGTGTCGATCGTCCCGTGCCGGCGGTGCCGGCGAAACAGTCGGTCACGCCGGACTACATCATTTGTCTCGAGGACGGCAAGAAGCTGAAGATGCTGAAGCGCCACCTCAAGACTGCCTATAATCTAACGCCCGAGGAATACAGGGAACGCTGGGGATTGCCGCCGGACTATCCCATGGTTTCGCCGAATTATGCCCGGCAACGCAGCCAGTTGGCGAAAGAGATTGGTCTTGGCACCCGTTCGCGTCGGCGGCGGGATTAGAACGGCGCCCGTGATCATCGGCGTGGGATTGTTTTGGAGGGGTGGAGTAGCGCAGTGACGAGTTGGGTGGCGTGACCGAACCGGACCGAGTTGAGAAACTGTGTCTCGCGAAGGGGCTCAAGATGACCGGGCAACGTCGAGTCATCGCCCGAGTACTGTCCGAATCAACCGACCATCCGGATGTCGAACTGCTCTATCGTCGCGCGACCGAGATTGATCCCCGAATCAGCATCGCCACGGTCTATCGCACGGTCCGGCTCTTCGAGGAAGCAAGTATCCTCGAGCGCCACGACTTCGGCGAAGGCCGCGCGCGTTACGAAGAGATGCAAGAGAGTCACCATGATCACCTGATCAACGTGGAGACGGGAGAGGTCATCGAATTTCAGAACAGCGAGATCGAGGAGCTCCAGAGAGAGGTCGCGAGGAGCCTAGGCTACCAGCTGATCGATCATCGCCTGGAACTTTACGCCGTCCCGCTCGAAAAGAAAGAAGAGCCATAGAATATCCATCATGATGCGGTCGCCCATTCTCGCATGCCTACGCGCGGCGCAGCTTCTGGTCGCGGTGCCAGCGATCATTCTCGTTCAACGTCCGGCGATGGCGCTCCGGCTTGATCTTGCCGACCGGTTGCCGCACTGGTGGCTTGGCATCTGCCGCCGGATTCTCGGGATCGATGCGGTCGTCCATGGCCGGGACATCGTCGAGGGGCCGGCGCTCTTCGTCACCAACCATATTTCGTACCTTGATATTAGTGTGCTCGGCTCGGTGATAAATGCGAGTTTCGTGGCGCGCGCCGATCTCCGCGACTGGCCGGTCTTCGGCTATCTTTCGACATTGCAACGGACTGAATTTGTCGATCGTCGTCCGCGCTTCGCGTTTCAACAGATGGATGCCATTCGGGCGCGGCTGTCGGCCGGTGATCGGCTGATCCTTTTTCCCGAAGGCACGTCGAGCGACGGCAACAACGTGCTGCCGTTCAAGAGCACGCTCTTCGGTGTTGCGGAAGCGGAGTTCGCGGCGGCGAAGGTGCCGGTGCAGCCGATCTCGATCGCCTATACGCGGCTCGACGGATTTCCGCTCGGCCGGCTATTGAGGCCGCTCTTCGCTTGGTACGGCGATATGACGTTCGCGGCGCATCTGTGGCGCCATATGGGATTTGGCCGGTTGCAGGTGGATATCGTCGTCCATGAACCGGTGACAAGCGATCAGTTCGGCTCTCGCAAGGCGCTGGCGCGTCATTGCGAGGCCGTGGTGACGCGCGGCTTTTCCGATTTGATGGCGGGCCGCCTGCCGGTGACCGCCGCTTGAAAGCGGGGGTGGTCCGGTGTTAGGCTTTGGGAGCAACATGTGGAAACCTCTGGCGTTGATCGCTTTTTTGCATTGATGGACGAGAGAGTAAGCCCCACCGTCGAGACCGTGAGAGTCTGACGTTGGGCAAGAAGCTCTTTATCAAGACATTCGGCTGCCAAATGAACGTCTACGACTCCGCGCGTATGGCGGACGTCCTGGCAACATTGGAATTCGCCCCGGTCGATGCGGCCGAGGACGCCGATATGATCCTGCTCAATACCTGCCATATCCGAGAGAAGGCGGCCGAAAAGGTCTATTCCGAGCTGGGCCGCTTGCGGCGCTTGAAGGAACGGAAACGCCATGACGGCGGTCGCATGCTGATCGCGGTCGCCGGCTGCGTCGCGCAGGCGGAAGGCGAGGAAATCCTGTCGCGCGCGCCCTGTGTCGATATCGTGCTGGGTCCGCAAACCTATCATCGGCTGGCCGAGATGGTGGAGGACGTGACGGCGGACGAAACCAGGCGGATCGTCGACCTGGAATTTCCCGTCGGCGACAAGTTCGACCACTTGCCCGAGGAGGCCGCGGCACAAGGGGTCTCCGCTTTTCTCACCATTCAAGAGGGGTGCGATCGCTTCTGCACCTTCTGCGTCGTTCCCTATACCAGAGGCGCCGAACAATCGCGCGATGTGGCGGCGATCGAAGCCGAGGCGAGGAGGCTCATCGCCGCCGGCAGCCGCGAAATCACGCTTCTCGGCCAAAACGTCAACGCCTATCACGGTATTGGGCCCGACCGCGCCGAATGGGGGCTCGGCCGCTTGATCCGCCGAATTGCCGAGATCGACGGGCTCGAGCGGATCCGCTATACGACGAGCCATCCGCGGGATATGGACGATGAACTGATCGCGGCCCATCGCGATATCCCGCGGCTGATGCCGTTTCTGCATCTGCCCGTCCAATCGGGATCGGATCGGATCCTGGCGGCGATGAACCGCCGTCATACGGCGGATGACTACCGTCGGCTGGTTGACCGCCTGCGCGCCGCGCGGCCGGATCTGACGCTCTCGTCGGATTTCATCGTCGGATTTCCGGGGGAAACCGATGCTGACTTTTCGGCGACTCTCGGCTTGATCAACGACATCGGATTCAGCCAGGCCTTTTCCTTCAAATATAGCCCGCGTCCAGGGACTCCCGCGGCTGATGCCGCCGATCAGGTGCCGGACCCGGTCCGCCAGGCACGCCTCGACGGTCTGCAGCAGTTGATCAGAGCCCAGCAGGCAGCGTTCAACCATACCCAGCTGGACCGCGTTCTACCGGTTCTTCTCGAGGGAAAAGGCCGCGAAACCGGCCAATTGGTCGGTCGAACGCCTTTCCTGCAACCGGTCCATCTCGCCGCGCCGCCACATCGCATCGGCGAGATCGCGATGACGAGAATCGTCGAGGTGTTCGCCAATAGTCTGCGTGGCGAGGTCGTACCCGCCGCCAAGGCCGGGCGGTATCGTCCCGAAACCGAAGAGGGGATCCGCGCGTGAGTTCCGATGCTCAAATCAACGACGATTCCGCCTTACATGTGAATTTCGAGGACAATCGTTTGCTCTCCCTGCTTTATGGCGAGCATGACAAGCATCTGACACAGATCGAGAATCGGCTTGGTGTCTCCTTGATCAGTCGCGGCAATCACCTTGCGATCACCGGGCCGCCGGATTCCGCTGCGGTGGCGCGGTCGGCATTGAACGCGCTCTACCGAAAACTATCGCAAGGCGATCCCGTCGACTCCGCCGAGGTCGATGCCGCGGTCCGAATGGCAAGCGGCGGATTTGATCTTTCGAGCGACGAGCAACCGGCGATCCAGACCCGGCGGAAGCGCATCACCGGGCGCTCGCCGGCGCAGGCACGTTATATAGAGGCGATGGCGCAGTACGATCTGGTGTTCGGATTGGGGCCGGCGGGAACCGGAAAGACCTATCTTGCGGTTTGTTCGGCGGTTGCCATGTTGATCGCCGGCACCTTCGAAAAAATCGTGCTTTCGCGGCCCGCCGTCGAGGCCGGGGAGCGTCTGGGATTCTTGCCCGGCGACATGCGCGAAAAGGTCGACCCCTACCTTCGTCCTCTCTATGACGCACTCTATGACACGCTGTCGGTCGAGCAGGTGATGCGGCGAATGGATTCGGGCGACATCGAGGTGGCGCCGCTCGCTTTCATGCGCGGTCGAACCCTCTCGAACGCCTTCGTCATCCTCGACGAGGCGCAAAACACCTCGCCGATGCAGATGAAGATGTTTTTGACCCGGCTCGGCGAAAACAGTCGGATGGTGGTCACTGGCGATCTGAGCCAGATCGATCTGGCACCCGGCGAACGCTCCGGCCTGCATGACGCGGTCGAGCTTCTCGGCAATGTCGAGGGCGCCCATTTCGTTCGCTTCACCGATGCCGATGTCGTCCGTCACGATTTGGTGACGCGTATCGTTCGCGCCTATGACGCGCGTGACGCGGGGCGCGGGAAGGACAAGAAATGACCGCCGGCGTGATGGTCGAAATCAGGATCGCGGGAGGTGATTGGAAGAGCGCCCTCGGCGATATCATGACGGTGGCCCGGCGGGCAGCCGAGGAGGCCTGGCGCGCGGCCGGCGATAGTGCCGGCCCGGGTTCGGCCGAACTCAGCCTGGTCTTCGCGGATGATGCCTTCGTTGCCGAACTCAACGCCACCTATCGCGGAAAGTCGGAACCGACCAACGTGCTTTCCTTCTCGCTTGATGCGGAACCCGAACCGGATCAGACGCGTCTTCTCGGGGATGTCGTCCTGGCCTTCGAGACGGTGCGCCGAGAGGCCAAGCGTGATGGGAAATCGCTTTCGGCGCATGTCAGCCACCTGGTGATCCATGGCATCTTGCATCTTCTCGGACATGATCATGAGAGCGCCGAAGAAGCGTCCGCCATGGAAGCGCTTGAAATAGGGGCGATGACGGAATTGGGTTTCGCGGATCCCTATGCGGCGATCCCGGATGCGGCGGAGTAAGTGGACATGAGTGACGAGCAACCTTCCTCCGAAAGAGAATCCGTTCCGGCTCCAACGCCGGAAAAATCCCGACCGCCGGGGTTCATAAGGAATTTCGTGAAAAACCTGCGCAATGGCCGCAACGGCGATCCAACACTTCGCGAAACCTTCGAGGAGATTATCGAACAGCATGAGGAGAACGACTCGTCGGTCGATCCGACTGCGAGGGCGATGATCGACAAGGTGTTGACGGTAGGTGCGCTCACCGTTTCGGACGTGCGCATCCCGCGGGCCGACATCATTGCCGTCGAGGAAACCATCGAGCGCGATGCTCTCGTCAATCTGATGGCGGCGGAAGCGCATTCGCGCATGCCGGTCTACCGCGAGACGCTCGACGAGGTGATCGGCATGGTCCACATCAAGGATGTTCTGGCGTCGCTCGCGGCCGGCGAGACCTTCGACATTCGCAAGCTCATGAGAAAGATTCTTTTCGTGACCGGGAGCATGCGCGTGCTCGACCTGCTGCTGCAGATGCGCCTCGACCGGACGCATATGGCGATGGTCGTCGACGAATATGGCGGCATCGACGGGATCACGACGATCGAGGATCTGGTCGAACAGATCGTCGGCGAGATCGAGGACGAGCACGATGTGGATGAAGGGCCGATGATCTCGGAGGCGAGCAATGGGGCGCTGGTGGTCGACGCCAGACTGACCCTGGATGATTTCGAGACCGATGTGTCCGCCTTTCTGACCGATGAGGAACGGGAAGAGGATACCTATACGATCGGTGGCCTGGTCTTCGCCCTTGCCGGACGGGTGCCCACGAGGGGCGAGGTCATACGACACGATTCTTCCGGTCTCGAATTTGAAATACTGGACGCCGACGCCCGGCGGATCCGCCGGGTTCGCGTTTGTAATCTCCCAACGTCGGTCAATGGCTGATCCGGCCGCGCCTTTCGGCGCGGTCTTCGCAAAAATTGAGGGCACCGCCGCGCGCGTCGCCGCGACAACCGGCTGGCGCCGCGCGCTGCTGGGCTTCGGGCTTGGCGCGGCGGCGACACTGGCGTTGCCGCCGTTGAATTTCCTACCCCTGGTTTATCTCGTTCTTCCGGGCTTGGTCTGGCTGGTTCCGGTCGGGGCCGGGAGGCGGGTCACCGCCTTTCTCGCCGGGTGGTGGTTCGGATTCGGTTATTACGTGATCGGGCTCTATTGGCTCGGCAACGCGTTGCTGACATTCGCCGACAAGCATGCTTGGCTGCTTCCTTTCGCGAATCTGGGTCTTCCCGCCTTTCTGGCCTGTTTCACGGGTGCCGCGACGCTGGCCGCAGGTTTTTTCGCGGGGACGGTGCGACGCGCGATCGCGCTGGCGCTGGCGCTCGCCGTTATGGATTGGCTGCGCGGCCATGTGCTTACCGGGTTTCCCTGGAATTTGTTCGGCCATGCCTGGGCGGGGCACGATGCATTGATCCAAGCCGGCGCCCTCGTTGGTGTCTATGGTCTCGGTTTGGCGGCCCTTCTGTCGGCGGCCCTGCCGGCGGGGTTGATCGAAGGATCAAGGCGGGCCCGCCTGGTGGCGGCCGCCATCGGATTCTCGATCTTGGCCGGGGTTTGGATCGGCGGAAGCCTCCGCCTTGCGGGCGCCCGCGACGAGAGGGTCGCGAATGTCGGCCTTCGACTGGTGCAAGCCAATATTCCCCAGCGCGAGAAATGGCGGCGCGAGCTGCGCGATCGGAATCTGGGACTGCATTATCGCTTGAGTCTCGCCGACCGCCCGGCATGGGTGACCCACGTTATCTGGCCCGAAATGGCGGCGACGCTTTATCTTGAGGAATCGGGTGCCGCGCGACGGGCCTTCGCGCCCGCGGTGCCGCGGGGGGGTGCCTTGATCACCGGCACGCCGCGCCGGCGAAAATCGCCCCGCCAAGTCCACAACTCGATTGTTGCCCTCGACGGTCAAGGGGAGGTGATCGCGACCTACGACAAGGCCCATCTTGTACCCTTCGGCGAATACGTGCCGCTTGCCGAGCTACTGCCGATCGGGATCATTTCGGGTGGGCCGGCCGGTTATACACCGGGCGCCGGGCGTCGCACGCTTCGCCTTCCGGGCCTGCCGCCGCTGAGCCCGCTGATCTGCTATGAAGTGATCTTTCCGGGCGCGGTCGTGGACCCGCGGGACCGGCCGTCCCTGCTTCTCAATCTGACAAACGATGCCTGGTATGGGCTCTCCGCCGGGCCATATCAGCACCTGGCCATTGCCCGCCTTCGGGCGGTGGAGGAAGGCCTGCCTCTGGTTCGGTCCGCTTATACCGGTATTTCGGCGGTGGTCGACGGGTATGGCCGGGTGACCGCGCGATTGGGGTTGAACGAACGGGGTTTTCTCGACGTGCGATTGCCGGCCGCGCTCGATCCCGCGCCGCTTTATGGGCGCCATGGAGACCTATTGTTTCTGTTTTTGGCAATACTGTCGGGAATCGCTCTCCGGATTCGCGTCGGGACCGATATCGCTTCGAGGGACGGTACAAATTCTTGACAGTACCGGACGATGGTGGATTATTAAAAATTGTGTTAGATTACACCAAAATTAACCGCAATCCTTCACAAAGGGTCGATTGAATGGCAGCGCGCCCTGGGCGAAAACCTTCCGCTGGTCGAACCGGTATCCCGAACCCGGTCGACATTCACGTGGGCAGCCGTGTGCGGTTGCGGCGGACTCTCCTGGGCTTGAGCCAGGAGAAGTTGGGCGATGCGTTGGGCCTGACCTTCCAGCAGGTGCAGAAATACGAGCGGGGGGCCAACCGGGTCGGTGCCAGCCGATTGTTCGACCTCTCGCGGGTCCTTGATGTCCCGGTCTCGTTCTTTTTCGACGACATGGACGCGAGCACGGCGGAACAGGCACCGCGGCTGCGCGTCGGCCTCTCGGAAGTCCCGGCCGACTCATACGTGCCCGACCCTTTGGCCAAGCGCGAGACCTTGGAACTGGTACGCGCCTACTATCGAATCACCGATCCCGGTGTTCGGAAGCGGTTGTTCGAGCTTGCGAAATCGCTTGCCAGCGCGACCGACGGCGAGGATTGAGTTTCAACGTTTTTCCCCGAGAAGACCGGCGATGATTCTTGACGGCGCGGATAAAGACGGCCATAAGATCGGCCGCCTCGAATGCCGCGCGCGCGGGGAATTCGAACAACTGTCATAGTGGGGTTGAAGTTGAGCAACGGGGATTTTCTTTTCACCAGCGAATCCGTTTCCGAAGGCCATCCGGACAAGATTTGCGATCGGATTTCCGATTCGGTGGTGGATGCCTATCTTGCCGCCGACGGCGAAGCCCGTGTCGCGGTCGAGACCCTGGCGACGACGAATCGCGTGGTCCTGGCGGGAGAAGTTCGTGGATCGGAGACGATCACCCACGAAACCCTGACGCAGCTTGCGCGCGATTGCGTGCGCGAGATCGGATATGAGCAGACCGGCTTTCACTGGCGCGAGATGGCGGTCGATTGCCACGTCCACGCGCAATCGGTGGATATCGCCCAAGGTGTCGATGCGGCGGGCAACAAGGACGAGGGGGCCGGTGATCAGGGGCTAATGTTCGGCTATGCGTGTCGCGAGACGCCGATCCTCATGCCGGCGCCGATCCACTACTGTCACGGCATCCTGAAAAGCATGGCGACGGCGCGGCACGCGGGCGGAATGCCGGGCATCGGCCCGGATTCGAAAAGCCAGCTAACCGTTTTGTACGAAAACGGCATGCCCGTGCGGACGACCTCGGTCGTGGTCTCCACCCAGCATGCCGAGGAAATGAGCCAGGAAGAGGTCCGTGAATGCGTTCGTCCCCACGTCGAATCGGTGTTGCCGGACGGCTGGATGTGCGAAGAGGCGGAATTTTACGTCAACCCGACCGGCCGGTTCGTGATCGGCGGTCCCGACGGCGATACCGGCCTGACCGGACGAAAGATCATTGTCGATACCTATGGCGGTTCGTCGCCCCACGGCGGCGGTGCTTTTTCGGGTAAGGATCCGAGCAAGGTCGATCGCTCCGCCGCCTATGCGGCGAGATACGTCGCGAAGAACGTCGTGGCCGCGGATTTGGCGGATAAATGCGTCCTACAAATCGCTTACGCGATCGGTGTTTCGAAGCCGCTTTCGGTCTATGTCGATACGATGGGTACCGGCCGGATCGACGACGGCAAACTATCCGGCGCCATCCAAGAGGCGATGGATTTAAGCCCCGGCGGTATTCGCCGGCATCTGAACCTCGGCCGGGCGATTTACCGGCGCACCTCCGCCTACGGACATTTCGGGCGAGATCCGGAATCCGACGGCGGGTTTTCCTGGGAAAAAACCGATCTGGTCGAGGCCTTGAAGGCCGCGCTGACTTAACTCGTCGGGAATGTCGGGAGGCCGAATGTCACATGAACCTCCCCTTCGTGTTTACGGCCGGCGGCGGGGCCGGAGATTGCGCGTCGGTCGGGCGAGGTTGCTGGCGGAGTTGCTGCCGCGACTGGAAATTCCGGAAGCGCCCGAACCGGTGGATCCAGCGGCTCTATTCGACGATCCGATTGACGGTCTCTGGCTCGAGATCGGATTTGGGGCGGGCGAGCATATGGTTGCCCAAGCCGCCGCGCATCCGACCACGGGCATGATCGGTTGCGAACCCTTCATCAATGGCGTGGCGCGAGCGCTGGTCGATATCGATTCGCGGACTTTACGGAATGTCCGGCTTTTTCCCGGCGATGCGCGAATGCTTCTGCCGCGGCTGCCGGACGCTTCCGTCGATCGCGTCTTTCTGCTGTTTCCCGATCCCTGGCCGAAGCGCCGGCATCGGGATCGCCGTTTCGTCAACCAGGCTCCGCTCGACGAACTCTCCCGGGTGATGCGGGATCACGGCATTCTGCGAATAGCGAGCGATGAAATGGGTTATATCCGTTGGACGCTCCGCTGGCTGCAAGGGCATCGGGCGTTCGCCTGGACGGCGCGACGGCCGTCGGATTGGCGGGAACGACCCGCGGACTGGCCGCCCACGAGATACGAGGCGAAGGCCCGCGCCCAGGGCCGAATTCCGGCGTTTCTCGAATTCCGCCGTCTTCCGCGAGCGGAGATCATGGCGGACCCGCAAAAATCCCTTGTTCGAGACTCCTAAATCACTTACATATCCGGAAAAGAAGTCCCATATGGCTCCGTCGAGGTTCGACGGCGTTGGTAGAGTGGGTGGGCCAAGGGCCCGCCCTTTTTAGTTGGCGAGAATGCGGAACGAACACCAAGCTGCGATCGAAACCCTGATTACGCCCACGCTCGAGGATTTGGGCTACGAGTTAGTGCGGGTTCGGATGATGGGCGAAGGGCGACCGACATTGCAAATCATGGCCGAAAGGCGAGATGAGGCGGCGATGACGGTCGATGATTGCGCCGGGATCAGCCGTGCCGTCTCGGCGTTGCTCGATGTCGACGATCCGATCGCGGGTGCCTATATGCTGGAAGTGAGTTCCCCCGGTCTCGACAGACCGCTGGTACGGGCGCGCGATTTCGAGCGATTCGCCGGCTTCGAGGCCAGGGTTGAAATGCGCCGGCTGCTCGAGGGCCGACGGCGGTTTCGAGGCCGTCTCGGCGGCCATGCGGACGGGATCGTCACGATCCACACCCAGGACGGCGAAAGGGCATTGCCGTTCGAGGAAATCCAGAACGCCAAACTGATCATGACCGACGACCTGCTTGCGGCCGGAACGGCCGCGCAGGCGAAGCAAGGACAGGCCTGAGATCATGGAAACAGCGATTGTTCAAAAGACCGAACTGCTTCAAGTGGCCGATGCGGTCGCCCGCGAAAAGGCGATCGACCGCGAGCAGGTGCTTGAGGCAATGGAACAGGCCATTCAGAAGGCCGGCCGTTCGAAATACGGTCAAGAGCACGATATTCGCGCGACCATCGACCGCAAGACCGGCGAAATTCAGCTGGCGCGGTTCATCGAGGTCGTCGACGAGATCGAAAACGAAGTGACACAACTCACCGTCGGCGACGCGCAAGGTAGACAGGCGGGCGCCGTTGTCGGCGAATTCATCGTCGATCCGCTGCCCCCGATCGATTTTGGGCGCATCGCCGCGCAGACCGCCAAACAGGTGATCGTCCAGAAAGTCCGCGAGGCCGAACGCGAGCGGCAATACGAGGAATACAAGGATCGGGTCACCGAAATCGTGAATGGCTTGGTTAAACGAATGGAATTCGGCAACGTCACCGTCGATCTTGGACGGGGCGAGGCGGTTTTGCGGCGCGAAGAGCTTCTGCCGCGTGAAAATTTTAGGCGTGGCGATCGCGTGCGCGCCTACATATACGATGTGCGAAACGAGACCCGCGGGCCGCAGATTTTTCTTTCCCGCGCCCATCCGGAGTTCATGGCCAAGCTTTTCGGCCAGGAAGTGCCGGAGATTTACGACAATATCATCGAGATCAAATCGGTGGCGCGCGATCCCGGCAGTCGTGCCAAGATCGCGGTGGTGTCGCACGATTCGAGTATCGACCCCGTAGGTGCCTGCGTCGGCATGCGCGGAAGCCGGGTTCAGGCCGTTGTCGCCGAATTGCAAGGCGAGAAGATCGATATCATCCCCTGGTCGCCGGACCCCGCGACGTTCGTCGTCAACGCGCTGGTCCCCGCCGAGGTTGCCAAGGTCGTGCTGGACGAAGATACCCACAAGATCGAGGTCGTGGTGCCGGACGAGCAGCTGAGCCTGGCGATCGGTCGCCGCGGTCAGAATGTAAGATTGGCCTCGATGTTGACGGGCTGGGAAATCGATATCCTGACCGAGGAAGAGGAAAGCGAACGTCGCCAGCAGGAACGGCGAGAGCGTAGCGCCCGCTTCATGGAGGCCCTCGACGTCGACGACGTGTTGGCGCACCTCCTGGTTACCGAAGGCTTCAGCCATGTCGAGGAAGTCGCCTACGTGCCCCTGGAGGATCTCATCTCGATCGAATCCTTCGAGGAAGACCTTGCGACGGAGCTTCAAATGCGCGCCCGCGACTTCCTTCAGGCGGAGAGCGAGCGTCTCGCCGAACAACGGCGTTCGCTGGGTGTCGAGGATGCGCTCGCTGACACTGAGGGCCTGTCCGCCATCATGCTGGTGACGCTGGGCGAGGGCGGTATAAAGACTCTTGAGGATTTCGCCGATTTGGCCGCCGACGAGTTGACCGATCCCGAGGAAGGACTGCTTCGGGAATACAATATTGGTTCGGATTCGGCGAACGATTTGATAATGTCGGCGCGGGTTGCCGCGGGATGGTTCACGGCGGAGGAGTTGGCGGCGGCGAATGCCGAGGCCGGAGAAGGCGACGAAGACGGTGAGCAGAGTGTCGCCGCCGATCCGGCCGGTGTTTAAGGAGAGCGTAAAGCGCGATGCGAATGGCTGTTGCGCGGGAAGATCGGGAAATGACCGTCGAGGCCGAGGCCACGACGCGGCGCTGCGTTGTCTGCGGCAATGCCATGGCGCGGGAATCGTTGATCCGCTTCGTCGTCGATCCCGAAGACCGATTGACGCCTGACATCTTGGAAGAGCTGCCGGGGCGTGGCCATTGGGTCTGTGCGCGGCGCGAAAGCCTCGAGACCGCGATTCGCCGGAACTGTTTCAACCGGTCCGCCCGCAAGAACGTCTCTGTCGCGCCCGATTTGGTTGCCCGGGTCGAGGCGCTGTTGACAAAGCGTTGTATCGACCTTATCGCCTTGGCACGCCGGGCTGGCCAAGCGGTGGCCGGTTTTGAGAAAGTCCGGAGCTGGCTCTTGGAAGGTCGCGCGGGGTTGGTCGTCGCGGCCGCCGACGGCGCCGATGGAAGTCGGGACAAGATCGCGGCCGCGGCGCGCGGATGTCCGGTTCTGGATGTTATGAGCGCGGCGGAGCTTGCCGTCGCCTTCGGGCGCGCGCGCGCGGTGCATGTCGCATTGCGCGGCGGTGGGTTGATGGAACGGCTGTTGACGGATGGTGAACGCCTGCGCGGGTTTCGGACGCCGGCGGGTCAGTGGAGCGGAGCATGACGGAAAAAAACGAGCAAGAAAACAAACTAACGATTCGTCGTCCCGGTAGGCTCGAACTGAAGAAGACCGTCGAGACGGGGCAGGTGCGCCAGAGCTTCAGCCACGGCCGTACCAAGGCGGTGACCGTTGAGATCAAGAAGAAGCGGACCTTTGAGCGGGGTGCCAGCGGCAAGATGCGCGCGGTCTCCGAATTGGCCACCCAGGGGGTCGAGGGGAGCGAAACCCAGGACGTCGACCTCAAGATCAGCGGGTTGACCGAGGAGGAGCGTGCGGCCCGCATGCGCGCCCTTCAGGGCGCCGCGCATGACGACGAGCGCCGACAACTGATCGAGGCGGAGGAAGCTCAGCGTCTCGAACGCGAAGCCGAGGAGGAAGCCCGCCGGGCGAAGGAGGAAGCCGAACGTCGCGAGCAGGAAGAGGCCCGGCGAAAAGCGGAAGAGGAAGCGCGCCGCGCGGCACCTCCGGCTCCGCGGGAGGCGGATGCCCGGCCCGAGCCGAAGCGCGCCGTGCCGGAGAAGCCCGAGCCGGCGCCCGCCCGTCGCAAGGAGGCGGAGCGTCCGGCGCCGCGCTCGCGTCAGGAGCCGCGCCGCCGCACCAGCAAGCTCACCATTGCCCAAGCGCTGAATGCCGCGGACGGCGTCGAGGAGGACCGGGTTCGCAGTTTGGCCGCCCTCCGCCGTGCGCGCGACCGCGAGCGGCAACGCGCCAAGGAGCAACGTGCGAGCGGCGAGGCGACAAAGATTGTCCGCGATGTCGTGGTCCCGGAGACGATCACCGTCGCCGACCTCGCGAATCGAATGGCGGTACGGGGCGTAGATGTTGTTAAGGCATTGATGCGACTGGATATTATGGAAAATGTCAATCAAACGATCGAGGCGGACACCGCCGAACTCATCGTGACCGAATTCGGTCACAACGTGAAGCGAGTCTCCGAGGCGGATGTCGAGATCGGGATCGAGGGTGTCGAGGACTCTGAGACCGAGATGCTGCCTCGCGCGCCGGTCGTCGTGGTCATGGGCCATGTCGATCACGGCAAGACCTCGTTGCTCGATGCGCTGCGGGAAACCGATGTGGTGTCCGGCGAGGCCGGCGGAATCACGCAACATATCGGTGCCTATCAAGTGGCGCTGTCGGATGGCCAGCGCATCACCTTTATCGACACGCCGGGCCACGAGGCCTTTACGGAGATGCGGTCGCGGGGCGCGCGGGTCACCGATATCGTGGTTCTCGTGGTGGCGGCCGATGACGGCGTTCAACCGCAGACCGCGGAAGCGATCGCCCACGCGAAGGCGGCGGACGCGCCGATGATCATCGCGATCAATAAGATCGATCGGCCCAATGCCGATCCCGCTAAGATTCGCAACGAACTTTTGAGTCACGAGATCGTGGTCGAAAGTCTTGGCGGCGATGTTCTCGACGTCGAGGTATCCGCCACCGAAAAGACCAATCTCGACAAACTCGAGGAAGCGATTCTCTTGCAGTCGGAAATCCTCGAACTGAAGGCCAATCCGGGCCGGGCGGCCCAAGGCGCCGTCATCGAGGCGAAACTCGAACGCGGACGGGGATCGGTGGCAACCGTCTTGGTTCAGCGGGGAACGCTTCGCCAGGGTGATGTCTTTATTGCCGGCAAGGAGTGGGGCCGGGTCCGGGCCCTGGTCGACGATCGCGGTCAAACCGTCAAGTCGGCGGGACCGTCGTTGCCGGTCGAGGTCCTCGGCCTCCAGGGCGCACCCTCGGCGGGCGACGATTTCATCGTGGTCGAGGACGAGACACGGGCTCGGGAGATCGCCGATTATCGCGTGCGTGATGATCGCCAGAAATCGCACGCGGTTGGTGCCCGTGGGACGCTGGAGCAGATGTTCGATCAGATTCAGGCCGGCGAGGCGGCGGAACTGCCCATTGTCATCCGTGCCGACGTACAAGGCTCGATCGAAGCCATCACGGGCGCGCTCGAGAAACTATCGACCGACGAGGTGAAGGTTCGGGTGATGCATTCGGCCATCGGCGGTCTTACGGAATCCGACATCGTGCTGACGAAATCGGCGGGCGGGATCGCGCTCGGCTTTAATGTGCGGGCCAATCCGCAGGCCCGGGAAATGGCCAATCGCGACAAGGTCGACATCCGCTACTATTCGATCATCTACGACTTGATCGATGACATGAAGCAGTTGATGGAGGGAATGCTGGCGCCCGAGCTGCGCGAGCGGCAGGTCGGCTACGCCGAAATTCGCGAGGTCTTCGGCATTTCGAAGGCGGGCCGGGCCGCGGGTTGCATGGTCACCGAGGGTCTTTTCAAGCGCGGCAACAAGATACGGTTGTTGCGCGACGAGGTCGTCATCCACGAGGGCAATCTGAAATCCCTCCGTCGTTTCAAGGACGACGTCCGCGAGGTGCAGCAGGGCTACGAGTGTGGCATGGCGTTCGAAAACTACGACGATATCAAGGCGGGCGATGTCGTCGAGTGTTTCGAAACGGAAGAAGTGGCCCGCAGCCTCTGAGGGGCCGCCGCGATGTGAAGGCGGGACATGGCGAGAAACAAGGCACCCAGCGTTCGTCAGCTACGCGTTGGCGAGAAATTGCGGCATGCCCTGGCGGAGATTCTGGCGCGGGGCGAGCTACGGGACCCGGTCCTGCGCGGAATAACGCTGACGGTCACTGAAATCCGGGCGAGTCCGGACTTGAAACAGGCCACGGTATTCGTGACACCGCTCGGCGTCGAAGAGGATGAGGCGATCCTCGACGCCTTGGGACGCGCCGGCAAGTTCCTGCGGGGCCAGCTTGCCCGTGCCCTGCGGCTCAAATTCACGCCGCAACTTCGCTTCGCCTTCGACGATCGGTTCGCCCATGCCACCCATATCGACGATTTGTTGCGGCGGCCCGATGTGATGCGCGATCTCGCGGATGGAGAATCGGAAGATGGCGCGGCGTAGAAGGCGCGGCCGGCCGGTCCATGGTTGGGTCGTTCTCGACAAGCCGGCGGACATGACCTCGACGGCTGCGGTTGAGGCGGTCAAACGCGCGCTCGATGCGGCCAAGGCGGGACACGCCGGAACGTTGGATCCGATTGCCACCGGGGTCTTGCCGATCGCCCTCGGCGAGGCGACCAAGACCTTGCCCTATGTCGTCGATACGCGGAAGGCCTACCGCTTCACGGTCCGCTGGGGTATCGCGACGGAGACCGACGATCGGGAAGGGGCGGTCATCGAGGAATCGGCGGCGCGGCCCACCGAAGAAGCCTTGCGGGCTTGTCTCGAAGATTTCACGGGCGAGATCGAACAGGTCCCGCCGATCTATTCCGCCGTCAAGATCGCCGGCGAGCGGGCATACGATATCGCGCGCCGGGGAGATAAGGTGGTTCTCCATCCGCGGTCGATCTTCATCGAGAAGATCGAACTGACCACCATGCTGGATGCCGATCACGCCGAGTTTGCCGTGATCTCCGGCAAAGGGGCCTATATGCGCGGCTTGGCGCGCGATATTGCCCGAGCCGTCGGGACCTGCGGCCATATCGTCTCCTTGCGCCGAATCGCGGTTGGGCCGTTTCGCGAAGACGATGCGATTTCGCTGGACGAACTGACCTCTTTTATGCAGAGTGCGGCCGCCTCCGGGTATTTGCTTCCCGTCGAGACCGCGCTGGACGACATCCCGGCGCTGGCCCTGACGGAGCAGGAGGCGGGCCGCCTCAGAAATGGACAGGCGGTTTCCTTGTTGCGCAAGGTCGATCTTGACCGCATTGCCGACCTGGAGGAAGGCGAAACGGTATTGGCGACCGCTTTGGGCAAACCTGTGGCACTTACGCAATTCAGTGCAGGCGAGGTCCGGCCCGTGCGCGTGTTGAACCTTTAGAACGTTCGGAGATTTCGATGTCGGTAACGGCTGAACGCAAACAAGAACTGATCAAGGAATTCGCGCAGAATTCCAACGACACGGGCTCGGCGGATGTGCAGGTTGCGATCCTCACGGAACGCATAGGCAATCTGACCGAGCATATGAAACTGCATAAGAAGGACTTTCACTCGCGGCGGGGGCTGCTGGTCATGGTTGGCCAGCGACGGCGCCTGCTGGATTATTTGAAGCGCGAGGACAATGATCGTTACGAAGGTCTGATCAAGCGGCTTGGAATAAGGCGCTGAAGACGATTCAAGGCAGAGGGCGAATTGAAACGCCATAGAGGCGGCCGCGAGATTGTGCGGCCGGCCCGCTCCGCTGGGCATTGGTTGATATGAAAACCGATCGATACGCGATCGATTCATGAATGTAGAAGCGACGACCGGGACGGCCCGGTCGCGAACAGCCGCAGCTGATCAAGCGGAGCAGCCGGCGGCCGATATGAAGGAAGGACGAATGTTTAATATTTCACGTAAGGAAATTCAATGGGGCGGCCGACCGCTGATACTTGAAACCGGCCGCATCGCGCGGCAGGCGGATGGCGCCGTTCTCGCGACCTATGGCGGTACGCAAGTGCTGTGCACCGCGGTCGCGCAGAAATCAGCCCGACAGGGCATAGATTTCTTCCCGCTGACCGTCAACTACCAGGAGAAGACATTTGCCGCCGGCAAGATTCCGGGCGGCTTCTTCAAGCGCGAAGGGCGGCCCTCGGAGAAGGAAACCCTAACCTCGCGCCTGATCGATCGGCCGATCCGGCCGCTTTTCCCAGCCGGTTTCCGCAACGAAACCCAGGTGATCTGCACGGTGCTCGCGCATGATCTCGAGAATGATCCCGATGTTGTCGCCATGGTCGGTGCGTCCGCCGCGCTGACGATCTCGGGCGTACCGTTTCTGGGACCGATCGGCGGCTGCCGTGTCGGTCGGATCGATGGTGATTTCGTGCTCAACCCGCAGGCGGACGAATTGAACATGTCCGATCTCGACCTCTTGGTCGCGGGGACCCGCGAGGGCGTGTTGATGGTCGAGTCGGAAGCCCATGAGCTCGATGAAGACACCATGCTAGGCGCCGTCATGTTCGGTCATCGCGAAATGCAGGCGGTGATCGACGCGATCATCGGCCTGGCCGAAACTTGCGCCAAGGAGCCGTGGGATCTTCCCGAGGCACCGGCCGGATACGATGCCGTTGCTGATCGCGTAAAGGCTCTCGGCGAGGAAAAGGTGCGGGCGGCCTACGGTATTATGGTCAAGCAGGACCGTGTCGAGGCCCTTGGCGCGGCCAAGACCGAGACGATGGAGACGCTGGCCGCGGAGGAATTGGATCTCGAACTAGGAAGCAACGCCTTCAAGAAGCTCGAGAAGGACATCGTTCGCGGCAGTATCCTGAAGACGGGTCAGCGGATCGACGGTCGCGACACGAAGACCGTGCGACAGATCTCCTGTGAGGTCGGACCCCTGCCTCGTGCACATGGTTCGGCGCTCTTCACCCGTGGCGAGACCCAGGCCCTGGTGGTGACCACGCTCGGCACCGGCCAGGACGAACAGATCATCGACGCGCTGGATCGGGAATATCGGGAAAGTTTCCTGCTGCACTATAATTTCCCACCCTATTCGGTCGGCGAGGCCTCGTTCCTACGCTCGCCCGGGCGACGGGAAATCGGACACGGCAAGCTGGCCTGGCGGGCCGTTCGGCCGCTGCTGCCGGCAAAGGACGATTTTCCCTATACGATCCGCGTGGTCTCCGAGATCACCGAGTCGAACGGTTCCTCGTCGATGGCGACGGTTTGCGGGTCCTCGATGTCGCTGATGGACGCGGGTGTGCCCTTGAAGCAACCGGTTGCCGGCATCGCCATGGGTCTGATCAAGGAGGACGACGACTTCGCCGTTCTCTCCGATATTCTCGGCGATGAGGATCATCTCGGCGACATGGACTTCAAGGTCGCCGGAACGTCGGACGGCGTCACCTCGTTGCAGATGGACATCAAGATCACGTCGATCACCGAGGAAATCATGCGCATCGCCCTCGCCCAGGCGCGGGACGGGCGCCTGTATATCCTCGGCGAGATGGATCGTGCGATCGAGGCGGCGCGCGAGAGCGTTTCCGACAACGCGCCGCGCATCACCACGATGTCGGTTCCGCGTGATAAGATCCGCGAGGTCATCGGGACCGGCGGCAAGGTCATCCGCGAGATTTGCGAGGTGACCGGCGCCAAGGTCGATATCGAGGACGACGGCACGATTAAGGTCGCGGCCGTCGACCAGGAAGCGGGCCAGCGTGCGATCGACTGGATCAAGAGCATCGTCGCGGAACCCGAGGTCGGCACGATCTACAACGGCAAGGTCGTCAAGATCATGGATTTCGGTGCCTTCGTTAACTTCCTCGGCAGCCGGGACGGTCTCGTTCACATCTCGGAAATGAAACAGGAGCGCATTCGCGAGGTCGGCGACGTTGTCGATGTCGGGGACGAGGTTAAGGTCAAGGTGATCGGCCTCGACGATCGCGGCAAGGTGAAGCTCTCCATGCGGGCGGTCAATCAGGAAACCGGTGAGGAGATTGCGGTGGAACCGCGCGCCCCTCGCGGCGATCGACCGCGGCGTGATCGGCCGCGGCGCGACCGGGCCCCGGCGAGCGGCGATTGAGCCGGTCACCAATAGGTCTGAACATGCGATGCGGCGGTCCCTCGGGGCCGCCGCGTTTCATTTGGGTCCAAAGTCGGACGGGTGTCAGGCGGGAGTCGCCGCCATGCCCACGACGTTGTAGCCGCAATCGACGTATAGAACCTCGCCGGTGACCGCGCTCGAGAGGTTCGATAGCAGGTACAGACCGGCGCCGCCCACATCGTCGAGGGTGACGTTGCGCCGCAAGGGGGCGTTCTCGCCCTGCCATTTGTAAACGAACCGGGCACTGCCGATGGCGGATCCCGCAAGGGTGCGCATCGGGCCGGCCGAGATCGCATTGACCCGCACGCCGTCCGAGCCGAGATCGGCCGAAAGATATCGAACGCTCGCTTCAAGTGCCGCCTTCGCGACACCCATGACATTGTAGTTCGGCATGACGCGTTGGGAACCGTCATAGGTCAAGGTCAAGAGACTGCCGCCCGGCCGCATGATCCGGGCCGCCCGCCGAGCCACCGCGGTGAAGGAATAGCAGGAGATATCGAGTGTATGCAGAAAATTCTCCCGAGAGGTATCGATATAGCGTCCCTTCAGCTCCTCCTTGTCCGAATAGGCGATGGCATGGACCACGAAATCGAGCGTGGGCCAGGTTTCCGTGACATGATCGAACGCCGCATCGAGACTCGCCGGATCGGCCACGTCGCACTCGGTCACCAGCGACGAGCCGACGGAATCGGCGAGCGGTCGGACCCGCTTGCCGAGCGATTCGCCCTGATAGGTGAAGGCCAGTTCTGCGCCGTGGCGGCCGAGCATCTCGGCGATTCCCCAGGCGATCGAATGGTCGTTGGCGACCCCCATGACGAGTCCCCGTTTTCCGGCCATGAGCGGCTGCGCGGCGGCGCCGATGTCTTGGATCGATTTCGGGTCGTCGGACACGCGATTGACCTCTTCGCCCTGGCGCCGGCGTCAGCCGTCGAACCGCCGGAGCACCAACGTGGCGTTGGTGCCGCCGAAGCCGAAACTGTTGGAGACGACGCAATCGAACTCGACGTCGTCCTCGCGCTCCTGAACGATGGGGAAGCCTTCCGCGCCCGGATCTAGGTCCTCGATGTTCGCGGACGCGGCGATAAAGCCATTGTTGATCATCAGCAATGAATAGATCGCCTCATGGACACCCGTGGCGCCCAGCGAATGGCCGGTGAGCGACTTCGTCGAGCTGATCTTCGGCAGATTGTCGCCGAACACCTCGCGAATGGCATCGAGCTCGGAAATATCGCCGACCGGCGTGCTCGTACCGTGGGTGTTGATATAGGTAACCGGATCGTTGGTGCCGCCGAGGGCGAGCTTCATGCAGCGGAACGCCCCTTCGCCGGACGGTTGGACCATGTCGAACCCGTCGGACGTCGCCCCATAGCCGACGACTTCGCCGTAGATTTTGGCGCCGCGTGCCTTGGCATGTTCCAGCTCCTCCAGGACCACGACGCCACCGCCGCCCGCGATCACGAATCCGTCGCGGTTCGCGTCATAGGGCCGGCTCGCGGTCGTCGGCCGGTCGTTATATTTAGACGACAGCGCGGGCATGGCGTCGAAGAGCAGCGTCATCGTCCAGTGCAGCTCCTCGCCGCCGCCGGCGAAGACGATGTCCTGCTTGCCCCATTGGATCATTTCAACGCCGTTGCCGATGCAATGGGCGCTGGTCGAGCAGGCCGAGGTGATCGAGTAGTTGACGCCCTTGATCTTGAACGGCGTCGCGAGCGTCGCCGAGTTTGTGCTCGACATGGTCCGAGGCACCATGTAGGGCCCGACGCGTTTCGCCGATTTCTCGCGCAGCGTATCCCACGACCACAACAAGTTCCGCGTCGAGGGGCCGCCCGAGCCCATGATCATGCCGGTCCGCTCGTTCGAGACATCGTCTTCCTCGAGGCCGGAATCGTCGATCGCTTGTTGCATGGCGATATAGTTGTAGGCGGCGCCGTCACCCATGAAGCGACGGATCTTGCGGTCGAGGGCCTCCTCGATATCAAGCTTGATCGATCCGTGTACGTGGCTGCGAAAGCCGAGCTCCTCGTACTTGTCGCAGTACTCGATGCCGGAGCGGCCTTCCTTCAACGAGTCGAGCACTTCCTCCTTATCGTTGCCAATGCAGGAGATAATGCCGAGCCCGGTTACGACAACTCGTCGCATGATGTCACCGTCACGATTGTTCAGTGGGAGAAAACAGGCCGACGCGGATATCTTTCGCCTCGTAGATCGGCGTGCCATCCACCTTCATCACGCCGTCGGCAATGCCCATGACCAGCTTTCGCATGATCACGCGTTTCATGTTGATGTGGTATGACAGCTTCTTGGCCGTGTTGAGCACTTGGCCGGAGAACTTCACTTCCCCGACGCTTATCGCCCGGCCGCGGCCGAGACCACCGAGCCAACCAAGGAAAAAGCCGACCAGTTGCCACATCGCATCAAGGCCGAGACACCCCGGCATCACCGGATCGTTCTCGAAGTGGCATTTGAAGAACCAGAGGTCGGGCTTGATATCCATCTCGGCGGATATCTCGCCCTTGCCGTGGTCGCCGCCCTCGGCACTGATCTGGGTGATCCGGTCCAGCATCAGAAAGGGCGGCAGCGGCAGCTGTGCGTTTCCCTCGCCGAAAAGCCGTCCATGCCCGCATTCCAGAAGGTCTTCCAGGCTATAGCTGCTCTGTCTCGTGAAGGTCACGCCGCTATCCTTATCCGAGGCCACTTCATTCATTCGAGCTACCTTTATCGCAGGAAGACGGTGAAGACAATCGCCTGATCGGATCGCCGTCAAACATCGAGATGCTCGACCTTGAGGGCATTCGCCTGGATGAAATCCCGGCGCGGTTCCACCAGGTCTCCCATGAGGGTCGAAAACAGCTCGCCCGCCTCGTCCGCGTGGCTGATTTTCACCTGATGCATGGTCCGAACATTCTCGTCCATGGTGGTTTCCCACAGCTGATCCGGGTTCATCTCGCCGAGGCCCTTGTAGCGCTGCACGCCGATGCCCTTGCGCCCAAGCTCCATGACTTCGTCGACCAGGGCGATCGGCCCGGCGATCAGGATGTCCTTGTCCTTGGTGCGGAGCGTTGGATAGTGCTCGTAGTGGCGCTGCAACTCGCTCGCCATCCGGTCGAGCCGCCGGCCCTCGACGCTATGGATGAGGGCGCTGTCGATCTCGAAGCTCTGCGTCACGCCGCGCAGTGTGCGAGTATAGACCAGGTTGCCCGTCTCGTTCGATCGGCCGCCGGACCAGCCGCGCTCCAACGGATCGGCTAGCGCGTCGAGCCGCCGGGCGATATATATCGCCGCCTGTTCTGCACTTTCCTGGTCCTCGAGGATGCCCTCGTTCAAGGCGCCGGCGATCGCCATTTGTTCGACCACGCCGAGATGTCCGGCCTTCCGCGCCAGGGGTTCCAACAGATGTTTGGTACTACGAGCGGCCTCCAGGATCTCCAGCAACTCCTCGCCCGCGACTTGGCTCTCGTCGCCCAACACCAGGGCGCAGTCGTCGAGGGCCTCTCTCAGGAGGAAATCTTCCATCGCGCGGTCGTCCTTCAGATAGACCTCCGATTTCCCCTTTTGCACCCGGTATAGCGGCGGCTGGGCGATATAGAGAAAGCCGCGCTCGATCAGTTGCGGCATCTGCCGATAGAAAAACGTCAACAGCAGGGTCCGAATATGGCTGCCGTCGACATCGGCGTCGGTCATGATGATGATCTTGTGGTAGCGCACCTTGTCGGGGTCGAAATCCTCCTGGCCCACGCCGGTGCCGAGGGCGGCGATCAGCGTGCCGATCTCGGCCGAGCCGATCATCTTGTCGAAGCGGGCGCGCTCCACATTCAGGATCTTGCCGCGGAGCGGCAGGATCGCCTGATGGCGGCGGTCGCGGGCTTGCTTCGCCGAACCGCCCGCCGAATCGCCCTCGACGATGAAAATCTCGCACAGTTCGGGATTGCGTTCCTGACAATCGGCGAGCTTGCCCGGCAGGTTGGCGATGTCGAGCGCACCCTTCCGCCGGGTCAGCTCCCGGGCCTTCCGCGCGGCTTCCCGCGCGGCCGCTGCCTCGAACACCTTCTGGACAACCAGGCGGGCTTCGCTCGGGTGTTCCTCGAACCATCGACCGAGCATTTCGCCCACGATCGACTCGACGATCGGGCGAATTTCGGAGGAAACAAGCTTGTCCTTGGTTTGACTGGAAAATTTCGGATCCGGCACCTTGACCGAGAGAATGCAGGTCAAACCCTCCCGGGCATCGTCGCCGGTGATCGCGGTCTTCTCGCGCTTGGCGATGCCGGTCTCCGCGGCATAGCCGTTGACCTGACGGGTCAAGGCGCCCCGGAAGCCCGCCAAATGCGTACCGCCGTCGCGCTGCGGAATGTTGTTGGTGAAACACAGCATGGTTTCGTGGAAGCTGTCGTTCCATTGCATCGCGACATCGACGACGACGCCGTCGCGCTCGCCGTGAAACGTGATCGGCTGATCGAACAAGGCCGACTTCGACCGGTCGAGATAAAGGGCGAAGGCCTTGAGGCCGCCTTCGTAATGGAATGCCTCGGTCGGCGCGTCGGGTTTGCGGGCATCGGTCAGGATGATCCGCACACCCGGGTTGAGGAAGGCTAGTTCCCGCAACCGGTGTTCCAGGGTTGTGAACTCGAATTCCGTGCTGCCGAAGGTATTGTCCGACGGCATGAAGGTGATTTCCGTCCCCGTCTCCTCGGCCGCATCCCCGATCACCGCGAGCGGCGACTCGGCATCGCCGTCCAGGAAGCGCATGAAATGCGTCTTGCCGTCCCGCTTGATCGTCAGACCGAGTTCCGAGGAGAGCGCGTTGACGACGGAGACGCCGACCCCGTGCAGGCCGCCGGAAACCTTATAGGCATCGTTCTCGAACTTTCCGCCGGCGTGAAGCTGGGTCATGATGACCTCGGCCGCCGAAATGCCTTCCTCGGCATGAATATCCACCGGAATGCCGCGACCGTTATCCGTCACAGTCACCGAACCGTCGCCGTTGAGCTGAACCGTGACGCTGTCGCAATGGCCCGCCATGGCCTCGTCGATGGCGTTGTCCACGACCTCGAAGACCATATGGTGCAGGCCGGTGCCGTCATCGGTGTCGCCGATATACATACCGGGTCGCTTGCGGACAGCGTCGAGTCCGCGCAACACCTTGATGGTATCAGCGCCGTATTCCTCTTCCGACGGTGTCTCGGCGATCGATTCGCTCATCTATGTTTCTCACAATCTTTCATCAGTTCAACGTAGCGGCGCCGTCCGCGACGGCGAGATGTTGGGCCCGGCCATCGAGCCCATCGAAGGTCGCGCGATCCGTTCCCGCGAGCCAGACCTGTGCCCGCAGCCGGCAGATCTCCTCGAACAGCGCTTCGCGCCGGCTTGCGTCCAAATGTGCCGCGACCTCATCCAGCAGCAGCAAGGGCGCGGCTCCGCGTTCGGCCGCGCGCAGCCGCGCATCGGCGAGGACGATCGCGATCAACAGCGCCTTCTGTTCGCCGGTTGAGCAAAGTGCCGCCGGCTGGTCGGTTTCGATATGGCGCGCCAGGAAATCCGTACGATGGGGACCGATCCCGGCCCCGCCGGTTTCCGCGTCCCGGGTACGACCTTCCGCGAAGCGCTTACGCGCCCGCTCCTCGACCGCGAGGGCCGGCTCCTTCTCGAGCCACCCCTCGATCGCTCCCTCGAGAGACAAGCCCGCCTTCGGGAAGGGGCCCGCGGCGGCGGCGCAGGCCCTGTTGAGCCGCGCCACGATGTCGCGCCTGGCCGCCGCGATGGCGACGCCGCGTTCCGCCATCGTGCCTTCAAGAACGTCGAGCCATACCGCATCGCCCGCTCCGTCGCGGAGCAGGCGGCCGCGCTGGCGCATGGCGTTCTCGTACCCGCTGACGCGACCTGCATGGGCCGGATCGAATCCGAACACCAAACGATCGAGAAACCGCCGCCGCCCGGCCGGGCCGTCCGAAAACAGCCGGTCCATGCGCGGCGTCAGCCAAACCGCGCTGACGAAATCGGCAAGCGCCGCCTGGCTCTTGGCGGGCGCGCCGGCGATCCGCACGAGTCGCTTTTCCTCCGCTCGCTGGCGGCCGGTCCCGATTTCAATGGGGCCGTCCGCGGTCTCGACCGTGGCCGCGACGGCCCAGCCCGTATGGGCGCTCGGCCGGCGGTCGATCTCTGAAAGCTTGGCGCCCCGCAGCCCGCGTCCCGGCGCCAGGTAGGAGACGGCCTCCAGAAGATTGGTCTTGCCGGCACCATTCGGTCCGGTCAGGACGACCGGGCTCGGTTCCAAATCGAGTCCTAGTGCCTCGTAATTTCGAAACTCGGTCAATCGCAACCTGGTCACGGCCAATGTGGCCGCGACACCGGTACTTATCGATGTCGCGTTCGCTAGAATGCGTCCTCCTAGACCCGCATGGGCATCAAGACGTAGAGCGCGCTATCGTCGGCCGAATCGCGGACGATCGTCGGCGACGCCGCGTCGGCGACGACGAATTCAGCCTGTTCGCCTTCGATCTGTTGGGTAATGTCGAGCAGGTAGCGCGCGTTGAAGCCGATCTCGATCGACGCGTTGGCGTAATCGACTTCGATTTCCTCGCGGGCACTCCCGCTGTCCGGGCTCGATGCGGTCAACACCAAGTTATTGTCGCCGGCGACGAGTTTCACCGCGCGCGATTTTTCCGTCGAAATCGTCGCCACGCGGTCGACCGCATTGGCGAAATCGCGGCAGTCGACATTGAGCGACTTGTCGTTCCCCGTCGGGATGACGCGTTCGTAATCCGGGAACGTCCCGTCGATCAATTTCGAGGACAGGACGGCATCGTCGAAGGCGAATTCGACGCTGGTGTCCGAGAGCGAAATCCGAATGTCGTCGGAAACCTCGTCGATCAATTTGCGGAGTTCGTTGACGGTCTTCCGCGGCACGATCACGCCCGGCATTCCGGTGGCGCCGTCGGGCACGTGCATTTCAACCCGGGCCAGGCGATGGCCGTCGGTGGCGACGGTCCGCATCACCTCGCCGTTCTCGCCCTCTGTCGTGTGGAGGAATATGCCGTTGAGGTAATAGCGCGTCTCCTCGGTCGAGATCGCGAACCGGGTGCGGTCGATCAACGAACGCAGTTCGTCCGCGGCCAGCACGAAACGGTGCGGCAACTCGCCGCTGTTGGTTTGCGGGAAGTCGTCCGTCGGCAAGGTCTGAAGGGTAAACTCCGAGCGTCCCGCCCGAAGCACCATCTGCCCGTCGCCGCCGCTGGTATCGAGTTCGATTTGCGTGCCCTCGGGCAGCTTTCGCACGATATCGTACAGCGTATGGGCGGGCGCGGTCGCATCGCCGCTGGTATCGGTCACCGCCTCGACCGAATCGACGATCGAGAGGTCCATGTCCGTCGCGGTCAGGCTGAGCCGCCCGTCGGCCGCGTTCAGGAGAACGTTTGAGAGTATCGGTATCGTGTTGCGGCGCTCGACGACGCTTTGTACATGTCCAAGAGATCGTAGGAGCGACGCGCGTTCAATGGTAATTTTCATGATTGTCGTTTTTACCGTATGGAATCTTTATGAAAGCCGCCCGGCAAGGTGAAAAAAGCGTGGCATCGAACGGCATTTGATTGCGTATGATCGTTATCCTCTAGGAGACACAATTTATAGCATGCGCGATTGGAATCCGCGACTTATTTAGTGGCTCCGAGGTCGATAATTTGTCGTCTGCCTTCGGCCCGAATCCGGCGATTCCGGCGTGATTCGGCGCTCAGTTCTCGAGCATTCGGCGCAGCAACTCGACATCTTCGTTGAAACCGCCATCGGTCGATTTCAACTCCTCGACCCGGCGGACCGCATGCATCACCGTGGTGTGGTCGCGGCCGCCGAATTTCCGGCCGATTTCGGGCAGAGACCGGGCGGTCAACTGCTTCGCCAGATACATCGCGATCTGACGCGGCCGGGCGATCGCGCGGGCACGACGCGAGGAATACATTTCCGAGAGACGCATATTGAAATGCTCGGCAACCTGTTTTTGGATTTCCTCGATCGTCACCTTGCGGTCGTTGGCGCGCAGGAGGTCGTGCAGGACTTCCTGGGTCGTCTCCAGCGTGAGCGGCCGACCGACCAAGTTCGCATAGGCGAGGATCCGGTTCAGTGCCCCTTCCAGCTCGCGAATGTTGGAGGTGATCTTGTGGGCGAGGAACTCGAGGATTTTTTCCGGGACCGCAACGGTCTGCTCCTCCGCCTTCGACTGCAGAATTCCGAGGCGGAGCTCATAGGTGGTCGGATGAATATCGGCGACCAAGCCCCAGCCGAGGCGGGACTTCATCCGCTCCTCCATGCCTTCCAGGTCGTTCGGCGACTTGTCGGCGGAAATCACGATCTGCCGGTTCTGATCGACCAGCGCGTTGAAGGTGTGGAAGAACTCCTCCTGGGTGCTGTCCTTGCCGGCGATGAACTGGACATCGTCGATCATCAGGACGTCGACCGAGCGGAATTGTTCCTTGAAGGCCATCGTGTCCTTGTAGCGCAGCGCCCGGATGAACTGGTACATGAACTTCTCGGCCGAAAGGTAGACCGCGCGCCGTTCCGGCCGCGTCTTGCGCAGATGCCAGGCGATGGCATGCATCAGATGAGTCTTGCCGAGGCCGACGCCGCCATAAAGGAAAAGCGGATTGTAAGGCACGGTCTCGGCTTCGGCGACGCGCCGGGCGGCGGCGAAGGCCAACTCGTTGGGCTTGCCGACGATGAAATTCTCGAAGGTGAAGCGGGTATCGAGCGGGGCGCTGATGTCGTCGTGGCGCGGCGCCGGCGGGCCCGCGGCCGGAACCTCATGAGCGCGCTCGGTCTCCTCCTCGCCACCGGCGACGATGATGTCGATGCCTTCGACCGAGGTCGATTCAGTGGTCCAAAGCCCGGTCAGCCGGTCGCCATATTGCGATTCGATCCAATCGCGCATGAATCGTGTCGGGACCGAGATCCGAACCCGCCGGTCGGTGACGCCCAGCATGGTCATCGGTTTCAACCAACTGCGATATGCGGCTTCCCCGTACTCGGCGCGCAACCGCCCCCTAATGCGCGCCCATTGAGCCGAGATTCGATCGTTCATCGCGAACGCCACCCCATTCAAATGTTCCGCGCGCGCCGACCGACGAGACGCGGTTCCGGTGTTGGTCGCCAAAAGTGAAAAGCACAACCTCCCAACGCGCGAGGCGCGGGTTATTCCGGTGGCGGAACTCTGAACCACGACAAGAAACGGGCCACGTAAAACCTAAGTAAATAACAGTTATTTACTATAAGGTTTCGTGATTTGTTTTTCCCGTTACAATATTGCGCGGTTTAATATTTAAGAACTGCCTCCGAAACCTTGGCGCGGCGTCTCCCCAGACGACGGTAACGGTTTCAAATCTACCGAGGCCTGCGGTCGCCCGCAACGGGACCGAAAGGAGAACAGCGAAAATAATTCGATTGACAGCGGACGAATCGGGCGTGGACGGTCCTCATTTACCGGAAAAGAAAACGGCCGCGTCGCTGTCTCGCGGCGCGGCCCGGTCTAGGGCAATCTTCCGGGGTCGATCACATCGCGCGAATGCGCCGCGACAATCCGGAAAGCCTGCGGGCGACCGTATTGCGGTGCATGCCGCCCTTTTGAACGCCGCGGTGAAGCTCCGGCATGGCCGATTTGAAAGCGGCTTCGGCCGCGCTCTTATCACCGCTCGCGATCGCTTCCTCGACCTTCCTGAGGTAGGTCCGCACCCGGCTGCGTCGGGCCCCGTTGAGGGCAGACCGGCGCTCGGTGCGGCGGACGCGTTTTTTCGCGGTTCGGGTATTGGGCATATCGATTTCCGTTCATCTCAAGGTGTCGGGCGCGCGGGTTATATCGGGGGCGGGCGACCGGGTCAAGCCCGGAAACCCTTAAATTCCGCGCGCTTCGGCCAATTAATCGATTCCCTCCACGATGTGCGACTCGGAGTCAAAATCGAACCCCCGCGCGGTCTCATCGATTTTGGAATTTCGCCTCGCGTTTTTCCATGAAGGCCCGCATGCCTTCCTTCTGATCCTCGGTCGCGAAGGTCGAGTGGAAGAGCCGCCGTTCGAAGCGGACCCCTTCGGAAAGTGTCGTCTCATAGGCGCGGTTGACCGACTCCTTGGCCAGCATCACGGCGGGCCGCGAGAACGTGGCGATCTGTGCGGCGACCTTGACGGCTTCCTCGACCAGTTCGTCGGCGGGGACGATGCGGCTGACGAGCCCGGCGCGCTCGGCCTCCTCCGCATCCATCATGCGGCCGGTCAGGATCATCTCCATCGCCTTCGATTTACCGATGAACTTGGCCAGACGCTGGGTGCCGCCGGCGCCCGGGAAGGTGCCGATGTTGATTTCCGGCTGGCCGAATTTCGCCGTATCGGCGGCGAGGATGAAGTCGCACATCATGGCGATCTCGCAGCCGCCGCCCAGCGCATATCCCGCGACCGCGGCGATCACAGGTTTGCGGCAGGTCGCCAGACGCTCCCAATCGGTGCTGATGAAGTTCGACAGATAGACGTCCATATAGGTCTTGTCCGCCATTTCCTTGATGTCGGCGCCGGCGCAAAACGCCTTTTCGGACCCGGTCACGACCATCGCGCCGATGTCGTCGTCGGCCTCGAAATCATCCAGCGCCGCGCCGATTTCCTTCGCCAAATCGGCACAAAGCGCATTCAGCGCCTTCGGCCGGTTCAGCGTGAGAATGCCGACCGGCCCTTTCGTATCGACGATGATGTGTTCATAAGCCATGTTCGCTTGCTCCCAAGGAAATTCGTTCAGCGCGGTGTTAATTTGAAGCGGACGACGAGCTCCGACCCGCCATCGGTCACCTCGATGGTCAGTTTCTCGCCGTCGCGGTGATAGGTTCCGGCCTCGCTCGCATGCCAGCCGAGCGCCGTCAAGGTCTCGTGGTAGAAGGCGCGCAGCCTGGCGCTCTCGACGCGGCCCGCGGCATGGGTTTCGACGAGCCGGCCGCCGGGCGAATCGAAAACATGCCCCCGGTCTTCCAACACGCGGAGGCCGTCCATCAGGGGTAGATCCTCGAAGCCGGGCAGAAAGCTCTCCGCCAAAACCTGCGCGGCGAAAAGACAGGCAATGAGGGCCGAAATGAATCGAAGACGCATGACGGGCGGCACTTTGATCATCGCTGGTGCTTTCCGCAATAGAAAGTCGACCGGCCGGATTGGGTGATGCGCTGGATGACGCCGGTGCATCCCGCCTGCCCGCACGCCTCTCCCTCACGGCCGTAGGCCCGCCAATTATGCTGAAAATAGCCGAGCTCGCCACTCGCCCGTACGTAATCGCGGAGCGAGGATCCGCCCGCCGTGATCGCCGCCTCGAGAACCGCCTTGATCTCGGGCACCAATCGCGCCGCGCGCTTTCCGCGGATCGTGTGGGCGCTCCGCCGGGGTGAGATGCCGGCCCGAAACAACGCCTCGCAGACGTAAATGTTGCCGAGGCCGGCAACGGTCTTCTGGTCGAGCAGGGCCGCCTTGATCGGCGTTCGCCGGCCTTCAAGGGCCGCCCCCAGCAGTTCCGCCGAGAACGAATTCGAGAGCGGTTCCGGGCCCAGGTCCTTCAACATTGGATGGCTGAACAGCGCCGCGCTCTCGACCAAATCCATGAAGCCGAAGCGGCGGACGTCATTATAGCGCACCGTCGCCCCTTCGTCGGTCACGATGTCGACATGGTCGTGGCGACCCGGCGGCGGCACGTCTCCATCGTGTATCAGCATCCGGCCCGACATGCCGAGATGAACCATCAAGGTCCAGCCGTCGTCGAGGGTGGCGAGAATGAATTTGGCGCGCCGCGCGATGTCCTCGATGCGGCGTCCCTCCAACCGCGCCGCGAAATCCGCCGGGAACGGGAAACGAAGATCGGCGCGGCGTTGCGCCACGCCCGCGATCACGCGGTCTTCGAGTTTGGGGCGAAGCCCCCGGCAAACGGTTTCGACTTCGGGCAGTTCCGGCATCTTCAAGGACCTTTGGTCTGACGGGCCGTTCTAGCAAAGCCAAGGCGCCTGCGCTATCGTCTCGATCATGGAATCGCCCAGCGATCAGCGTGACACCGGTCGAACCCATTTCGGGTTTCGCGACGTGGAGGCCGGTGAAAAGGCGGGACTCGTTCGCGATGTCTTCGATCGCGTGGCGGGGCGCTACGACCTGATGAACGACCTGATGTCGGGTGGGGTGCATCGTTTGTGGAAGGCGACCCTGATCGACCAGCTGCGCCCGCGAGGCGACATGCGGCTTCTCGATGTCGCGGGCGGCACCGGGGACATCGCGGTTCGGTTTCGCCGCGCCGGCGGCGGGCCGGTCACCGTTTGCGATATCAATGCGGAGATGGTCGGGGTCGGCCGCGACCGCGCGATCGACGCCAACCTGACGACCGGGATCGATTGGATCGTCGGCGATGCCGAGGCGCTGCCTCTCCCAAGTGCCAGCGTCGATGCCTACACCATCGCCTTCGGCCTTCGGAACGTCACCCATATCGAGTCCGCCCTCGCCGAGGCGCACCGGGTGTTGCGGCCGGGTGGCCGGTTTCTCTGTCTCGAATTCAGTCATGTGGCCCGGCCCACGCTCGCCGCGCTCTACGACCGGTATTCGTTCAACGTCCTGCCCGCGCTTGGCCGGCTGGTGGCGCGCGACGCGGATGCCTATCGCTACCTCGCCGAGAGCATCCGGCAGTTTCCGGATCAGGCGAGTTTGGCGGCTTCCCTCGGCGAGGCCGGCTTCGAGCGGGTCGATTTCCGGAACCTGACCCAAGGGGTCGCCGCCATTCATTCCGGTTGGCGGATTTGATCGGTCGGCGCCCGCGACATGTTCCGTGATCTAGCCCATCTCATTCGGCTTCTGCGCGTCGTTTGGACTCTTGCGCGCCATGGCGCCACCTTGCCGCTCGAGTGGCTCGAGATGCCGCCTTGGGCGGTCGCCGCCCTGCGCCGTCTTGCGCCCGACGACGAGGCGACCCGGCCCGGCGAACGCCTCGCCGAAGCGTTGCAGTCGCTCGGCCCCAGCTTCATAAAATTCGGGCAGTCGCTGGCGGTTCGCGGAGACCTGATCGGCGAGACCATGGCGGAAGATCTCTCCGCCCTCCAGGACCGCTTGCCGCCCTTTCCCTCGGAGATTGCGAAAACGATCGTCGCCCGCGAACTCGATGCGCCCATTCGCGATTTGTTCACCCGCTTCGAGGACGAACCGGTCGCCGCCGCTTCGATCGCCCAGGTCCATTTCGCCGAGACGCAGGAGGGCGAATTCGTGGCCGTTAAGGTATTGCGGCCGGGAATTGAGGCGGAACTTGCGCGCGACATTGCCTTCTTCCATACCCTGGCGCGCTGGATCGAATACTGGCGGCCCGAGATGCGGCGCCTGAAACCGGTCGAGATCGTCCGCAATTTCCAAGAGACGGTGGATCTCGAAATGGATCTCCGCCTCGAGGCGGCGGCGGCCTCCGAGCTTGGCGAGAACTTCGCCGACGACCCGGAGTTCGAGGTCCCCGCCGTCGACTGGAAACGAACGGCGCGCCGCGTTCTCACCCTGGCCCGGGTCGAGGGTATTCCGATCGACGAGATCGACCGAATCGAGGCGGCCGGCATCGCACCCGGTGAGGTTCTCGCCCGCTCGGCGCGGATATTCTTCAAACAGGTCTTCCGGGACGGGTTCTTTCATGCCGACATGCACCCTGGGAACATGTTCGTTGCCACGGACGGCACCCTCGCCCCGGTCGATTTCGGCATCATGGGGCGGCTCGATTCCCGAACGCGGAACTTTCTTGCCGATATGCTCCTGGGGTTCCTACAGCGGGACTACAGGCGCGTCGCCGACGTTCATTTCGCTGCCGGCTACGTACCGCCGGACCAGTCGCGCGATGCCTTCATGCAGGCCAGCCGGGCGATCGCGGAGCCGATCTTCGGGAAGCCGCAGCACGAGATCTCGATCGCCCGCCTCCTGGGGCAGTTGTTCCATGTCACCCGCACCTTCGAGATGGAAACGCAACCCCAGCTGCTGCTGCTGCAGAAGACGATGCTGGTGGCCGAAGGGGTGGGCCGGCGGCTCGATCCCGAGACCAGCATCTGGATCCTGGCCGAGCCGTTGATCGAGGAATGGATGCGCGAAAACAGAAGCCCCGAGGCACGGCTCCGCGAGGCCGCCGGCGAGATCGCAAGGCGCGTCGAACACCTGCCCGCCCTGCTGGCCAAAGCGGACGATCTGGCGGCGATGGTTACGGCCGACGGTCTCCGCCTCCATCCCGACACCATTCGCGATTTACGGGGCGAGGAAAATCGAAGCAGCGGCTGGCGGCTGGCGGCACTGGTTGCCCTCGGACTTCTCATTCTCGCGCTCGCCGTCTGAATTTCCCGTGCCCCGTCCCTTGCCGTTTTAGCCCCCCCTTGCCGTTTCGGTTCCGGGGCATTAAATACAGTTTGGCACGTGTAATATATTCCCATCCGCAAGGAACCGAGCCATGCTCGCGGGCAAACGCATTCTGTTGATCGTCTCGGGCGGCATCGCCGCCTACAAATGCCTTGAACTGATTCGCCTTCTCCGGGCCAAGGCGGCGGCGGTGCGGTGCGTCCTGACGGAAGCGGGCGGCCAGTTCGTCACCCCGCTATCGCTCTCGGCCTTGAGCGAGGACAAGGTCTATGGCGATCTCTTTTCGCTGACCGACGAGTCGGAAATGGGTCATATCCAGCTCTCGCGCGACGCGGATCTCCTGGTCGTGGCACCCGCCACCGCCGACATCATGGCCCGAATGGCGGCCGGCATCGCCAACGATCTCGCGACGACGGCACTGCTCGCGACCGACAAGCCGGTGATGATTGCGCCGGCGATGAATGTCCGGATGTGGGAGCATCCGGCGACCCAGGCCAATATCGCGACGCTGGAATCGAGAGGCGTGCTTCGGATCGGTCCCGATGCGGGTGATATGGCCTGCGGCGAGCATGGCTTGGGCCGAATGGCCGAACCCGCAGCGATCGCGGAGGCGATCCAAAGTTTTTTTAGCGCCGCCCCTGTTTCGGACCTCTCCGCCCGGCCGCTGGCCGGCAGCCGGGCGCTGGTGACCAGCGGCCCGACGCGCGAGCCTATCGACCCGGTGCGCTATCTCTCGAATCATTCCTCGGGCAAGCAAGGTCATGCCATTGCGATGGCTCTTGCGGGGCTGGGGGCCGAGACACGGCTCGTGACGGGGCCAGTGGCACTGGCGGACCCGCCGGGAGTCGAGGTGATCCATGTCGAGAGTGCCCGGGACATGCTTGCCGCGTGCCAAGCCGCTCTGCCGGCCGATGTCGCGGTCTGCGCCGCGGCGGTGGCGGATTGGCGGGTCGAGACGGCGGCCGACGAGAAACTGAAAAAGAACGGCGGCGGTCCGCCGTCGCTGGAACTGGCTGAAAATCCGGACATCCTGAGGACGCTCGCCGCCGCCGGCAACAAGCGGCCCGCCCTGGTGATCGGGTTCGCCGCCGAGACCGAGAACGTCAAGACCAACGCGACCGAAAAACGCGTCCGCAAGGGCTGCGATTGGATTTTGGCAAATGACGTCTCCCCGGCGACCGGCACCTTCGGCGGCGACGCCAACACCATTCATCTCGTCGATGCGGGCGGTATCGAGGATTGGCCGCGGCTCACCAAGCAGGCGGTCGCCGACCGGCTGGCACAGCGCATTGCCGAACACCTGAAAGCCGCCGAATGACCGGGATCACCGTCGATGTTGTCCGGCTGCCGCACGGCGCCGATCTGCCGCTTCCCGATTACGCGACGACGGAGAGCGCGGGCATGGATTTGCTGGCGGCGATCGACGACGACCTGGTCATCGAACCGGGTGGTCGCGCCTTGGTGCCGACCGGGCTTTCGATCGCGCTGCCGCCGAGCCACGAGGCGCAGGTGCGGCCGCGCTCCGGTCTGGCGCTCAGGGACGGAATCACCCTCCTGAATAGTCCCGGCACAATCGACGCGGATTATCGCGGCGAGGTCGGCGTAATCCTGGCCAATCTGGGCCGGGACCCCTTTACGGTTACCCGCGGCATGCGAATCGCCCAAATGGTGGTGGCGCCGGTGACGCGGCTTCACTGGCGCGAGGTCGACCAACTGGCCGAAAGCGACCGCGGTGCCCGCGGGTTCGGGTCGACCGGAACGAACGGAAGATAGGGAGCGGTGCAAACATGATTCGGTTATCCAGAAAACTCATGTTCGCAATCGAGGCGGTCGTCGACGTCGCCTATAACGCAGCCGACGGACCGGTGCAGAGCAAGGACATCGCGGCCCGCCAGGACATTCCGCGCCGCTATCTGGAGCAAGTCATGCAGCGCCTCGTCAAGGCGGGCGTCTTGCGCGGCGTTCGCGGCCCCCGGGGCGGCTATCGCCTGGCGCGGGAACGGCGGCGCGTCACCCTCGGCGAGATCACCCGGATCGTGGCGGCGATGGAGAACACGACCGATCCGGTGGAAAGCTCGACCGGCTCCGAACTCGGCCGGGAGGTGCTGCGGCCGATCTGGCAGGATCTGCAGGACGAGGCGCTGACCCGGCTCGACGACATCAGCATCGAAGATCTTTGCGCCCGTGCCCGCGCGTCCGGCGTCGAATGCGACGGGATCGGCGCGGAGGTCGACTTCGCGATTTAATGGCGACGGCCGAAGGTGAAAACTCGAATGGACGCATCCGGCGATAGGCCGACCGAACGGATCTGCGACAGCATCCTCGACACCATCGGCGGGACGCCGCTGGTTCGCCTCTCGCGGCTGTCGGCGGCGACGGAAGTGGACGCGGAAATCCTCGCCAAGCTCGAGTTCTTCAATCCGCTGGGGTCGGTCAAGGACCGGATCGGGCTCTCCATGATCGAGGCGCTGGAGGCGGAGGAAAAGCTGTCGCCAAAGACCGTTCTCGTGGAGCCGACATCGGGCAATACGGGGATCGCCCTTGCCTTCGTTGCGGCCGCGAAGGGCTATCGTCTCATCCTGACCATGCCCGAGTCGATGTCGATGGAACGCCGCCGCATGCTGCTGCTGCTGGGCGCGGAGCTCGAACTCACCCCCGCCGAGGAAGGCATGCGGGGCGCCATTCGCAGGGCGGAGGAATTGGTGAAGTCGCTGCCGGATGCCGTGATGCCGCAACAGTTCGACAACCCCGCCAACCCCGACATTCATCGCCGCACCACCGCCGAGGAAATATGGCGGGACACCGGCGGCCGGGTCGATGCGATGATCGCGAGTGTTGGCACCGGCGGCACGCTGACCGGGTGCGCCGAGGTGTTGAAGGAACGCAACCCCGACTTCCGGATGATCGCGGTCGAGCCCGAGGACAGCGCGGTCTTGACCGGCGGGCGGCCCGGTCCCCATATGATCGAAGGGATAGGGGCTGGTTTCGTGCCATCGATCCTGCGCCGGGATTTGATCGACGAGATTATTCCGATCGCCAACGAGACGGCGTTCGAAATGGCCCGCCGGACGGCGGCGCTCGAGGGACTGCCGGTCGGCATTTCCGCGGGCGCGGCCCTGGCCGCCGCTCTCGAGGTCGGCGAACGCGACGAGATGAAAGGCAAGCGGATCGTAGTCATCATCCCGTCCTTCGCCGAGCGGTACCTGTCGACGCCGCTGTTCGACAAGCTATGAGGAGCCGATGCTGGAGATCACCGACGACCAATTGATGCGCTACGCGCGCCATGTCGTCCTGGAGGAGGTCGGCGAGGAAGGCCAGGCCCGCCTGCTGCAATCGAAGGTCCTGGTCGTCGGGGCCGGCGGTCTTGGATCGCCCGCGCTCATGTATCTCGCGGCGGCCGGCGTGGGCACACTCGGCATCGTCGATTTTGATGCGGTCGACATCACCAACTTGCAGCGCCAAGTCGTCCACGGCACCGAGGATATCGACCGGCCCAAGGTCGAGAGTGCGCGCGACCGTCTGGCCTCCATCAACCCCGAGATCGAGGTCGTCGCCCATGCGACGCGCCTTGGTCCGGATAACGTTTTGGATCTCGTCTCGGCGTATGATCTGGTGGTCGACGGCAGCGATAACTTCGACACCCGCTATCTCGTCAACGATGCCTGCTATTTCGCGAAGAGGCCGCTGGTCTCGGCGGCCCTGCTCCGCTTCGAGGGCCAGCTCACGACGATCAAGGCGTATGAGGACGGCGACAATCCCTGCTATCGCTGCCTCTTTCCCCACCCACCGGCGCCGGACTTCGTTCAGGGCTGCGAACAGATGGGAATCTTCGGATCGGTCGCGGGTGTCCTGGGGACGCTTCAGGCGACCGAGGTGCTGAAGGAACTGCTGGGATTGGGCGAGAGCCATTCGGGCCGATTGCTGCTTTACGATGCGCTCAGTTCGGGCTTTCGGACCTTGAAGGTGAAACCGGATCCGGATTGTGCGCTTTGCGGCGCGCGGCCAAGTATCACGGCCCTTCCCGCGGCGGCGGAATAGGGGACAACCGTTGTTGAAGATCGACGCACAGGTCCACGCCTATGAGAAGGATCGCCCGGAGCGCCCCTGGACCTCGGTTCTCGCCGGCCCGCCCGAGGTCACGGGCGACGACATGGTGGCGGCCATGGACGCGGTCGGCGTCGATGGCGCGCTGCTGGTTTCGGTCTTTGCCATGTACCGCTACGATGCCAGCTATGCGGTCGACGTACAGGCGGCCCATCCCGGCCGATTCGGGTTGATCAAGCCGGTCGATCCGAATGATCCTACGGTGGCGGAAATCGTTTCGGACTGGGCGGCGATGGACGGCACCGTGGCGGTTCGGATCATGTTGTCACATGGAGAATCGGTCGATCTCGACGATGCGGGCATCGACAGGGTCCTGGCCGAGGCCGCCCGTCATTCGATTCCCGTCAACCTGTCCTGCCGGGGATATCTGGACCGGGTCGAGGAATTCGCCGCCCGGAGCCCGAACACCCGGCTCGTCGTCGACCATCTCGGTTTACATCAGCCGTTCGAACCGCCGGCGCCGGCGAATCCCTTCGGTGAATTGCCGAAACTTCTGAAGCTGGCGAACCACGAGAATGTCGCGGTTAAGATTTCCGGCGCCTGCACGCTGTCGCACGAACCGTATCCCTACGACGATCTCTGGGATCCGCTCGGCCGGGTCTTCGATGCCTTCGGGTTCGACCGCTGCATGTGGGGCACCGACTGGACCCGTGCGGTCAATCTGTTGACCTACGAACAGGGTGTGGAACCCTTTCGCCTGACGGACCGGCTCTCCGAATCCGAGCGCGCGGCGCTGATGGGCGGCACCTTGCAGCACATATACGATTGGGCGCCGTCGTCGGGGTGACAGGCCCTAAAACATTGTCTCCAAGACCCGGTCCGGGGGCGTGTGGCCGTCGCTGAAGGTCTTGATGTTGACGATCACCTTCTCGCCCATGTCGATCCGGCCTTCCAGGGTGGCGGAGCCCATATGCGGCAGCAGGACGACATTCTCCATTTGCAGCAGTTTGGGGTTGATGGCGGGTTCATTTTCGTAGACGTCCAGCCCGGCACCGGCGATCTCGCTGTCTATCAGCATCTTGGTCAGGGCGTTTTCGTCGATCACCTCGCCGCGGCTGGTGTTGATGATATAGGCGTGCGGCTTTATCAGCTTGAGCCGCCGTGCCGAGAGGAGATGATAGGTTGCCGGCGTATGCGGGCAGTTGACGGAGATAATGTCCATATGGGCCAGCATTTGGTCGAGGCTCTCCCAATAGGTCGCCTCAAGTTCGCTCTCGATTTCGGCGTGAACCGGATTGCGGTTGTGATAGTGGACCGAGAGGCCGAAACCGCGCGCGCGCCGAGCTACCGCCTGGCCGATCCGGCCCATGCCGATGATGCCAAGGCGCTTGCCCCAAATTCGCGCGCCCAGCATGGTGGTCGGGCTCCAGCCGATCCATTGTCCGGCGCGGACCCGGCGCTCGCCCTCGGAGACGCGCCGCGGCGTCGCCAGGATCAGCGCCATCGTCATGTCGGCGGTGTCCTCGGTCAGCACCCCCGGCGTATTGGTGACGGTGATGCCGCGGGCCTTGGCGGCGGCAAGCTCGATATGGTCGATACCGGTTCCGAACGACGCGATGAGCTTGAGCTTCGGGCCCGCCTCGGACAATATCTCGGCGTCGATCCGGTCGGTGACGGTCGGTACCAGTACGTCGGCCGTCGCGACTGCCTCGATCAGCGCGGCGCGACTCATCGGCGCGTCCTCGAGGTTGAGTCGCGTGTCGAACAGTTCCATCATCCGCGTCTCGATGACGTCGGGTAGTTTTCGGGTGACGATGATGAGAGGTTTTTGCGTGGCCATGACCGAATCCGGTGAACTCAATCTCCGCGCATTTAGACGGCGAGGGCATGGCTTGTCCAGCCCGCCGGGGCGTTGGCCCGCGTGATCCGCAAGGTCTTCCTGGCCGCCGTTCTGTTCGCCGTCGCGACGACGGCTCCCATGGCCGTCGCGATGTCGCCCGGGGAGTGGGGCAAATCGGTTCAGTTGGCGCAGGCGAGGGACCCGCTCCGCCAGAAACCAAAACGCGGAACCACCCGCCGTTTCGCCTCGCTCCGCTCGGACGAGGTCAACGTCCGGGTCGGCCCCGGCGTGCGCTATCCGGTGAAATGGGTTTTCCGTCAGAAGGCGATGCCGGTCGAGGTGATTCAGGAATACGACACCTGGCGCAAGATCCGCGATTGGGAAGGTGCCGAAGGCTGGGTGCATCGCGCGATGCTGGCGAGGAAGCGCAGCATCATCGTGATCGGCAAGACCAAGACGCTGCGCCGCCGGGCGGCCGAGGATTCTCCGGCCGTGGCCCGGCTGACGCGTGGCGTCGTCGCCGAGCTCGACCGATGTTCCAAGACCTGGTGTCTGATCGATGTCGGAAATTACGAAGGTTGGATCAAGCGCGACGGCATTTGGGGGGTGCGTCCCGGCGAGCGCGTTCCCTAATTTCGAGCCGCCTTCCGCTTAGGCGAAATCCTCGGCGAGTGCGGCGCGCACCGCTTCCGGCATCACCCCCATATGGCCGTATTCGGGATGCGAAAAGCCGAGCACGACTTGCGTATCCGGCGGCCGGAAAGCCGCGACCTCTTCGTCGGTGAAGGGAAAATGGATGAACTGCACCGAGGAGGCCTTGCCGTCGGCGTTGGTCCGGTCGACGTCGGCTTCGGGGACGCCGTGCACGGTCCGGCCGGCGAATTGCAGCGACATCGTCTCCTCGACCCCGCCGAGACGCGCCAGGAAGTTGCCCCGACGTACGGGATCGTCGATCTCGAACATTACCGTCGAGACCAGTTCCCGGCCCTTCGGAATGAGTGGGTTATAGGCCGCGAGTTCGTCCTCGATCTGGGCCTCGCCGCCGCGCTCGATATAAAGCATCTCGTGGACCTGATGCCACATGGTCTCGTAGCTCTCGAAGAGGCAGACCGCGACCGGGCCGATCTCCATCCGCCGGTTCCGCTTCGCCGCCACGATCTCCTTCCGCCGCTGTATGCGGATCTTGGCGTATTCCGGCATCGCCATGATGTCGTTGCGCGAGAGTTCGGTTTTCAGGGCCATTCGTCTTACACCGAGAGACCGTAGGCGCGGGCGAACAGGACGATGGGGTGGGGTGCTGTCTCGACGGGCGGTGTGTCCGCCTCGGCCAACCGCTCCATTCCCTGGCCGATGTGAAGGGTCGCCAACGGACATTCCGAGGCGATATGGCGCTTGCCGCATTCCAGCGCGCGCCGTGCCGCGGGGCGGCCAACCTTCAGGGCGGTCTCGAAGTTGTCGGTCTTGATGCCCCAGGAGCCGCCATGGCCCGAGCAGCGCTCGATGATCTCGACCTCGGTCTCCGGCAGCAAGCGCATCATCTCCGCCGCCTTGGCCCCCATGTTCTGGGCCCGCGCGTGACAGGCGAAGTGGATCCCCACACCACCGGGAAGGGCGTTCAGCCCCTCGGCCAGGCCCTCCGTCTTGGCGATGTCGACGACGTATTCGGAAATATCGAAGGTCGCCTGGCCGAGCTTGGCCACAGCCTTGTCATCCGGCAGCAGCAGCGGCCATTCGAACTTCAGCATCAAGGCACAGCTCGGCACCAGAGCGACGATGTCGTACCCCTTTTCAATCCACGGCGACAGATCGCGGGCGGTCGCGGCGGCCCGCTCGGCGACCGATTCGATGTCGCCCTGTTCGAGTTGCGGCATGCCGCAGCAGCCGGGATGAAGGACTTCCGTCTCGACCCCGTTCTTGGCCAGAACCGCCTGGGCCGCAATGCCGATTTCCGGCGTGTTGTAATTGGCGAAACAGGTCGCATACAGGACGGCCTTGCGGTCGGCTGCGGGCGCCGTGGCGACACGATCGGGTGGTGCCGTTTTCGCGCGCGCCTCGAAGGATTTGGCTTGGAACGGCGGCAGTTCGGCATCGCGGTGGATCCCGGCCACGCCTTGCATTGCGGGGCGGGTCAGCGGGTTCCCCCGCTTTGCGGCCCAATTGGCGAGTCCCGCGAGGCCGCCCGCAAGACGTCCGTTGCGATCGGTCTTGGCGAGTTCCCGGTCGGCGAAACCGACTTCGCCTCGGCTGTGCTCCAGCGAGCGGTAGCGCAGCATCAAATGGGGAAAATCGAGATCGAATTCGTGCGGCGGCACGTAGGGGCACTTTGTCATGAAGCACATGTCGCAGAGCGTGCAGGCATCGATGACGGGTTTGAAGTCCCGGCTGTCCACCGAGTCGAGTTCGCCCGTCTCCGACTCGTCGATCAGGTCGAACAATCGCGGGAAGCTGTCACAGAGATTGAAGCAACGCCGGCACCCATGACAGATATCGAAGACGCGGCGAAGTTCGGCGTCGAGCGCCGCCGCGTCATGGAACGCCGGGTCCTTCCATGGAATGGGGCGTCGTTCAGGCGCCTCTAGGCTGCCCTCTCGCATGGTGTTCATCCGGTTTCAAGGGGCGGAATTGAAAGCGACGGGGATGCCGGACCCCCGTCGCCTTTGCGCAATCGTCTCGCGACGTCCGCGACTAGGAATCGAGCTGGTCGAGCGCTTTCTGGAACCGACCCGCATGGCTCTTCTCGGCCTTCGCCAAGGTCTCGAACCAATCCGCGATCTCGTCGAAGCCTTCCTCGCGGGCGGAGCGCGCCATGCCCGGATACATATCGGTGTATTCGTGGGTCTCACCGGCGACGGCGGCCTTCAGATTGTCCGCCGTGGGGCCGATCGGCTCGCCCGTCGCGGGATCGCCGGTTTCCTCAAGATATTCGAGATGGCCATGGGCGTGACCGGTCTCGCCCTCGGCGGTCGAGCGGAAGACGGTGGCGACGTCATTATATCCCTCGATGTCGGCCTTCTGCGCGAAATAGAGGTAGCGGCGGTTCGCCTGGCTCTCGCCGGCGAAGGCATCTTTCAGGTTTTGCTCTGTCTTGGTGTCCTTCAGGGACGGCATGTGACTCTCTCCTCAAACCTTGTTGTTGTGTTTTTTCGCGCCGGGACGACGCAACCCCGTATAGGTTTCCCTCAGAAAAGTTATATGGCGCAAGTCGGAGTATCTGTCAACAAATTAGAACAATTATAAAAAATAATTTATATTACTGGATTAAATAAATAAATTAATTTGACGTCTCTCGAACTCGGACAATGACGTCAACCCGGTCGATCTTTGTGCCGTCGGGCGCCTCGGGCACATTGGCGATCGAGATCATACCGCGCGGAATGTCGGAGAGTTCTCCGGTGTCGACATGAAACAGATGGTGGTGGTCGGTGGTGTTGGTGTCGAAATAAGACCGGCCCGAGTCGACAACCACCTCGCGCAGGAGTCCCGCCTCGGTGAATTGATGGAGGCTGTTGTAGATGGTGGCCAGCGAGACTTGGATGCCGGCTTGCCGCGCCTCGGCATGAAGTTGCTCGGCCGTCAGGTGCCGATCGCCCGATTCGAGCAGTAGCTTGGCCAGCGCCAAGCGTTGGCGGGTCGGTCTCAACCCGGCGGATTTCAGCCGGTCGAGGACTTGGGTGAACGGGCGGATCGTCGTCATGGACGCTAATATAGGGCTGCGGCGATCATCTTAAAACCAAAATTATCAATGTCTGAGGCGGTTTCGTAAAATGGTTAGAAGTCATCGACCCCGGCGATCCTCATTTCCGTTTGTCTCGCGGCGGCGGTGTCCCATTCGGTGCCGGGACGTGAAACCAGGGATCGCCGCCCGCCTCCAGCCAATCGGTGACATGGCTTTCGAGATCCTTCACCTCGTTTTCCGAGACGACCCGGTCCCGGACGGATTTGCCGGCGTAGTGGATCGCCTCGCGATCGCCGCAGACGAGGTGATGCCAGGGCGGCAGGTCCTTGCCGTGATGAACGAGGAGATAGGCGCAGCTCTCGGGCAGCCAGGGCAGTTGGGTAATATTAGCGGGCGTCAGCTTGACGCAATCCGGCACTTTGCTCTGACGCCGCCGGTAGTCGGTGCAGCGGCAGTGCTCGAGATCGAGATAGCCGCAGGCGACGTCCGTCATCGCGATCTCCCCGGTGTCGACATCCTCGAGCTTGTGCAGGCAGCACTTGCCGCAGCCGTCGCAGAGCGACTCCCATTCTTCCCGCGTCATCCGGTCGAGGCGCTTTTGCTTCCAGAAGGCCGGGCCGCTCATTGCAGAAGCCGGACCAGCACGACGGCGACCGCCATGAACTGAATCAAGTTAACGACGACGCTGAGGCGATGAAGCCGGCCGAAGGTGGTTCGGTCCTCCAGGTCGCGCGCCCGGTCGATCCGCGGCAGCAGCAGAAATCGCAGCAGCAGAAACAGAACCACGACCGTTGCAAGGAGCGTCAATTCCGACCCGTAACTTTTCGCCGGCAAGAGCGATAATCCCGCCACCGCGAGCACGATGGCGAGGGTGACGTAATAGAGCGGGAAGATCGCGCGCATGAGACGTGCCGCTTCCGCGCGCTCAAGCGTGCGAAAGACCGTCGGCGCGAAACATGTCATGAAAAACAACATGCCGCCGAAAGCCGCCGCCGTCAGCACGGCCGCGATCACATGTAGCGTCATCCACTCCATCGCGCCGCCCACTCTAAGCGAGTGTGATTGCCTTCGAAAGAGCCCGGTCCGCGATCTCGGCGCTTGACAAGCGCGGTCATGATTCGAGAAGACTGTAGGTATCGCCAGGAAGACGGCGGGGGGACGGACCATGCGCAGTCGGGCGGAAGTCGGAAGTCGTGCCATGTCGATGTTGGCGGTCGCCGTGGCGGCGGTTCTGTTGGTCGCGGTGTCGCATCCCGAGAGGGCGCTGGCACAACGATCGAAACTGATCTTCGAGCACCCCTTCATCATCGCCGCGCGAACGGGCGATATCGACCATGTCCGCGAATTGCTGGCCCAGGGCGAGAACCCGGAAATACGCGACAGGCGGGGCCAGACGCCTTTGATGATCACCATTGTCGCCGGATTTACCGAGATGTCGGAGATGCTGATCGGGGCTTCCCGGAACCTCGATATGAAGGACAATCAGGGGAACACGGCGCTGAGCTGGTCGGTCATTCAGGATCAGTTTGCCCTGACCCAGATCCTGCTCGAGGCGGGCGCCGATCCGAATATCGCCAATCGACAGGGGCTGACCCCCGTCATGCTCGCGGCCAAGGACAATCGACCGGATCATCTGGAGATTCTACTGACGCGGTCGCCGGACCTGAACCTTCGCGATTACACCGGCCGGAGCGCGCTCGGCTGGGCGCGTCATGGTCGCGATCCGAGCGTCGCCAGGATGCTGGAGAGGGCCGGGGCGCGCGATTAAAGCGCCACGTCTTTCCGAAGCCCCAAGATCCAGGCTTCCTCCGTCTCGACAACCTGACGCTCGACCGCATCGAGATCCGGATCGCCCTCGAACAGCGGGGCCAGAAGACCGTCCGAATCCAGTTCTCCGAAACGACGACCGATAGCCGCGACCTGACCGGCGTCCTTCGGGCGTACCGGCAAATCGCGTGGCGGTACCAGCGAGGGATAGACCTCCGCGAGTATGACCGACGGGCGGGGATCGTGGATCAACCCGGTCTCGAACGGCCAGATATGGCAGGTCATGGCGAGGCGCGGGTCTCGCCGGATTTGCCAGAGCCGCGGAATGCCGGTCAGGACCTGGCCGCCGACCGCGCCGACGCCGGCGAGTTTCCAGACCGGCTGGGTCGTTCGCACCCGAAGCTCGCAGAGCCGGCGTTCGCTGAGATCGCTCGGCCCATGCGGCCGGCGGCCCCGACGGAGAAGAAAGGGCCGACGCTCTTCTCGCGGAAGGCCCCAAAACGGGAAGGCCTCGCCGCTCAGCTTCTCGTTCATGCGTTCGGCGAGGTCGAACCGATCATTGGTGTTGTCCGCCTCGTCGCGAAGCCAGTCGTCGAGAAAAGACCAGGTATTTCGCCAAGGGAGCCCCGCGAGCCCGAGGGCGCGGGCGGTTCCCGCCGGATAACCGAAGGGAAAGTCGAAACCGGCCAGGACCCGCCGGCCCTTGGCGACGCGCCCTGCGATAAGTTCGATGATCAGCTGGGCGGCCAAGGCGCGGGTCGCGGGATTTTCCAACCGCGCGAGGGTCAGTCCGGTTCGCCGCCGTTCCGTAAGGCCGATCCAGATGCTGTCGCGGCCGCGCGTCGGCACATTGGCGGCGCTCCAATCAACAATCAGATAGCTGTCAAACAATGGCATGAGTTTGTCCGATCAGCGCGTTGACCGGCCGGCCGGCAATTGACCTGATGACGTCGCGGGCCCCATTCTTCGCGAATGCCTCCGTTCTTCGAACATCTTTCCTTCGACCAAGACAGGCTCGTGGTCATTCTTCTGGCCTTGCTGATCGAAGCCGTGGTCGGGCGCATGTCCTGGTTCTTTCGCGTGGTGCCGCACCCCGCGCGTCTTTTCATCGGAATCGCCCGAGGCTTGGAAAGACGTCTCGACCGGGCGCGCCGGGGAGCCGGAGCGGTGCTCGCAAGAGGCGCGATCGTGACCGTCTTCCAGCTTCTTCTGGCGGCGGGACTCGGTGCGATGTTGACCTCGGTGACCACCGGCTTGGCCACGGGGGGCGGCTGGATAGAGGTCGTGGTGCTGGTGCTTTTCCTGGCTCAGCGGGGCAGTTACGGCGAGGCCTCGCGGGCGGTTCGGGCGCTCTCTCGCGAGGGGCCGGCCGCTGCGCGCGATGTCGTCTCCGCGTTTCATGACGGCAATGCCGCGGGTTTGGACGCTCACGGCATCTGTCGCGCGGCGATCGAGCAGCTGTCGCGCGGCCTCGCGCGATGGGTGGTGGCGCCGGTGTTTTGGTATTTCCTTCTCGGACTTGTCGGACTGTTGATGTATGTGGCGGTGGCGACGACCGCGCGGGTCATCGCCAAGGGCGACGCGCGCCGCGCGGGGTTCGGCTATACCGTGGCGCGGCTGGAGATTCTCTTGACCTGGCTTCCGGCGCGAATTGCCGGGGTCTTCGTGGTGTTCGCGGCGATCTTCACGCCGACCGCCAACCCCGCGCGGGCGTGGCGGGTGCTGCATCGCCAGGCCCGCGGGGTTTCGACGCCTAGTCTCGGCTGCCCCATGGCGGCGATGGCGGGCGCCCTTGGTCTCGAACTCGGCGGCGCCAATGTCGTCGATGGCGAGACGGCGACATGGATTGGCGAGGGCACGCCGCGAGCCGAGATTCGCGACGCCCACCGGGCGCTGATGCTCCATGGCTTCGCCTGCGTTCTGCATGGCGTCGTTTTTGCTTGCCTGACGGCGATCAATTTCGCGCTTTGAGCCGGCGCGTCGGCATCGGAGTCCTATCGCGCCAAGGTCGTGCGAAGGGGATCGGCGTGAGTGTTGCGGAATTTGCCCTGGATGATGACGGATTCGGGTTTCGCATTGAGATCGCCATAATACTCCGTGTTCCATTCCTCGCGTGGATAGATCACCGCGCCTTCGATGCTGAAACCGGCGAAGACGCCCTGGTTCAAGGAGTAGGTCAGAATATCGGCGCCGAAATTGATCGTCGTCGCGGCTTCGCCGCCGATCCCAAAGGGACCGATCGCCGCATTGACGTCGGCGCCGAGCTTGACCTTCTGATTGAGGACCGCTGTCAGGCCGCGTTCGGTCATGATGAGGAGGACCATCTCCGCCGTTTGCGCGCCAATCTGTAGGCCGAAACTTCCCGACCCGAGAAAATAGAACGCCGGGTAGCTCCAGCCGCCGCTCGATCCCTTGGCCAGCATGACGCCACTGCCACCCTCGGCGCCGATAAAAAAGGCACCCTTGTAGATCGCCGGGAAAACCATCACGCCCTTGGCCCGTTTCAACAGGGTGGCGACGGTCGGTCCGATCTCGCCGTTTTGAAGCACCTTCTGCACCGTGATGTTGGCTTTTTGAACCAGCTCTTCCTGATCGGAAATAGCCGCCGCGGGCCGTGCGGCGAAAAGACAGGTAAGGATTACGAGGCCGATGACCCCGCGTGCGTGAAAAAACATGGATCGATCTCCCGGATGAAGAGCCGATTGGAACGGTTGATGCCACAATGACACACTATATATTATGCCATATCTCGAATACCGCAGTATATATGGTTTCCCTTGAATATTCGATGCCGCGAGGCTAGGAAATTCGGCGCAGAATTCCCGGTCCCTCGACTTCGCCCGTCACGCCGACCGGGCCGGCCTCTCCGCGCAGAATGAAGTTGAAGATCACCGTCGAGCGGCCGGCCATGCCAAATGTCGGCAGGGTGACCCGGCCCGACTCGACGACGGGGTCTTCCTCGATATTGGGCTCGGTCTTGAGCGACTCGCCGTAGGCCACGGACAAAATATCCACTGTGCCCGGGAACTGGACGGTCACCGGCCGGTGCATGGCGCTTCTGTCGAAGCCCGTCTCGGTCATGTTGAAAATACCGAAACGAATCAGTTGAATGCTGTCCGTGGCGGTCGAGGCCAGAGCCGTCTCCAATTCGGGGAAGCGCCCGAGCAGATCCGGCTTCGCCTTTTCGAGCGGCGTTGCGACCCACTCGTAAGCGAATCCCTGCTCCGGAAGCTTGCGAATGACGCCGGCTTCGGGCCGGCGGCGAAAGACCATCCAGAACAAGCCGGCCAGGACCGCCAGCATGAGGATGCCGCCAAGGCTTTGAAGGGAGGCCGGAAGTTCCATGAGAGAAACCTAACAGTCGGACGCTTCGCCGACTAGGTCGGCGGATTCGCCTTCAAAGGTTTGGTTAACCCGAACGACTCGCCAAACGCCCCCATCCCCGCCGGTGTCGATATGGTCGAGCCGGGTCAGGGAGAGGTTCTCCAGCGAAAAGGCAAGCGCCGAATCGGGATCCAATCCGAGCGCGAAGGCAAGTGCCGCGCGGATCGTGCCGCCATGCGATACCGCGACGATATCCCCGCCCGAGAACGCGGCGGTGTGGCGAATGATCGACGGCACGACGCGGGCCACCACGTCGGCGAAACTTTCACCATTCGGCGCCCGCTCGAAGGCGGGGGCAAGCCAACCGCCATGCGGCAGAGTGTCCCGAATCTTGGAGAATTCCTCACCCGACAAGCCCTGCCAATCGCCGAAGCTCTGCTCTCGGAGTGCCGGGTCCCGCCCTGTTTGCCGCCAGCTCGCCCCCGCGGCCGCGAGGGCATCGGCCGTTTCGGTGGCACGGCGGAGATCGCTGGTGACGAGCGCCGCGTTCGCCGGCAGACGTTCGGCCAGGGCCGCGACGACCTCGCCCCCTTGCGTCAAGTCGGCGGGCAGGTCGCGTTGGCCGTAAATTCGTCCTTCGTTGACGGTGACCGGCGCATGCCTGATCCACCACCACCGCGTCTCGTTCGACATTCGTTTGTCCAATCCAATTGGCGGGCGATTATGTGCGTCATTCCGACATCCGAGGCAAGCCATTCGCCCGGGTCTTGCGCCGCCGCCCGGCGCGTGCTCGCCTTGTCGCATGAGCGACGTGAGGAATGCCAGACAGCCGCCGAGCGTTCCGCTCCGTCTTCGAACCCTTGTGCTCATCCGCTGGGTTGCGACGGCGGGGCAGCTTGTCACCGTCCTCACGGTGCATTTCGGTTTGCGGTATCCCTTGCCGCTCACCTGGTGTATTGCCGCCATTTCGGTGCTGGCGCTGTCGAACGTGCTGCTCTCGTTTCGCGATCCGCGCCGGATGCGTCTCGCCGACCGCGACGCGGCTCTCCTGCTCGGGTTCGATCTCGTGCAGTTCGCGGCCCTGCTTTTTCTCACCGGCGGACTGACCAATCCCTTCGCGATCTTGATTCTGGCACCCGTTCTGGTGTCGGCGACGATCCTGTCTCGGGGTGCCACGATCACCTTGACCGGTCTCGCGGTCGCGGTGACCACCGGGCTGGCCTATAACAACTTGCCGCTCCCCTGGGCACCCGATGCATTCGAGCTGCCGTTGATATATCTCCTGGGCATTTGGACGGCGCTCTCCGTCGCGTCGGTCTTCATTTCGACCTATGTCTGGTCGGTGGCGGAAGAAGCCCGCCGGATGTCGGAAGCATTGTCCGAGACCCAAGCCGCCTTGGCGCGCTCGCAGCAGCTCTCGGCATTGGACGGTCTGGCGGCGGCCGCGGCACATGAGCTGGGTTCGCCGCTGGCCACGATCGCCGTGGTCGCGAATGAGCTTTCCCGCGAGGTCTCCGTCGACGATCCGATCTCCGAGGATATCGCGTTGCTGCTGAGCCAATCGGAGCAATGCCGTGAAATTCTCGCCGACATCGCCGCCCAACCCGCGGATCGGGGCGGCGAGGCCTTCGAATCGCTGCACCTCTCGGCGTTGGTTCGTACCGCCGTTGAAGAGACCGATGCGGGCGCGGCGGTGGTCAGGGTACGGGCGGCGCGGGGTGCCGCCGAACCGATGGTCGCGCGCCGGCCGGAAATTCTGCGTGGACTTGGCAACCTGATTCAGAATGCCAGGCAATTCGCGCGCCGCGAAGTCAAACTTCGTGTGGTTTGGGACACCACGGAGGCACGAATTTCCATTCGGGACGACGGTCCGGGATTCTCGGCGGCGGTTCTGGCGGCGATCGGCGAACCCTATATTTCAACCCGCGCTCAAGCCGACGGACATATGGGCCTCGGCATCTTCATCGCGCAGACCCTGTTGGAGCGATCTGGCGCCACGCTCCGGTTCCGAAATCGCGGCGGCGGCGCGGAGGTTGTCATCTCCTGGCCACAAGGTAGTCTTGAACCAGGGACCGCCGGACACAAGTTTCCGGTGGACGAATAGATGGACTATCGGCGGAGGAGTCACGGTTGAGCGAATCCTCAACACCCCCATCGGCGGATCGCAGCCTGCTTATCGTCGACGACGATGCGCCCTTGCTCAATCGTCTCGCCCGGGCAATGGAAACCCGCGGTTTCACGGTTGCCGCGGCTGCGACCGTCGCCGAAGGGATCGAGCTGGCATCCGATCATCCGCCGGCCTATGCGGTGATCGACCTCCGTCTCGACGACGGCAACGGTTTCGAGGTGGTGGAAGCGATCCGCCGCGTCCGTCCGGACAGCCGCATCGTCATGCTGACCGGATACGGTAACATTGCCACGGCGGTCGCGGCGATCAAGGCGGGTGCGGTCGACTATCTGCCGAAGCCCGCGAATGCCGATGACATCACCGCCTCGCTGCTGGAGACTGAACGGCCGCTGCCGGGACCGCCCGAGGATCCGATGTCGGCCGATCGGGTTCGCTGGGAGCACATTCTGCGCGTTTTCGAACAATGCGGCCGGAACGTCTCGGAGACCGCGCGCCGATTGAAAATGCACCGGCGGACATTGCAGCGAATTCTCAATAAGCACGCGCCGCGCGGTTAGCCCGTCGTTGAATGTCGAATACGGGCTAACGCCCCGCGTTTTCCTGTTCTTCGGATTCCTCAGCCTCGGCGGCATCCTCGATCGCCTGGAATTGACGCCGTTCGGGACCGCGCTCGGCACGGCGCCGCGCGTTGTCCTGCAGCACATTGTCGAGATAGCGACCTTGGAACATCGCGACCCCCATATTCTGACCGAGTCTGATCGCCGCGGGATCGTCGCAGCGGGCGAGGATCACGCGTGACGAGCCCGCTTGCTCCACCAGTTTGTGGATCTTCTCGCGAACTTCGTCGGAGACGCCGTCGGAGAGTTCCGGCAGCCAGGCGAGCTTGATCAAATCCGCGCCCAGCGCCTGACGGTCGATCAGCGGCAGGCTCTGATGGGTGACGCCGTCGATGCAGATGCGGTAGCCCCGCTCGCGCACGAAATCGCGGGCGAACATGTAGCCGGCGACGTCGGCGAAGATGTCGATCAGTTGAAGCTCGACGACAATGGTGCCCCGCCCGCCGCTGCGGAGCGAATTGTCGAATTCGTTGAATTCCGGCGACAGCAGCGTGTTGACATTAAGATTGACGCTGAACGAGGAATGCAAATCCCGGTCGTCGGCCTGGGTGAGAAGCTTCAACACGCGGACATCGAGAGTCTCCGTCAAGTGCTGGAACAGCCAGCGATTGGCGGCGAGTTCGACATCGGGCAGAACCTGTTGCGCGAGCTCGGCGATCGAGATGAACAGTTCCTTGAAAACAGGCCGCGGCGTATCGCCGGACGCGACGGCGCAGATCGACTGCTACCGATCGGCGCTCGACAGATCGGCCCGGCCGAGAAATTCGATCAATCGGCCGAGCTGCTCCGGCGAGAGCGGTACCCGCTCGGTCGCGCTGGCTTCGCCTGATTGTTCCGCCGCCATTTGTAGGCGCCGCAGCCGTTTCTGTTCGTCGTTGTAGAGCTGTTCCGCCAGTTCGAGAAATTTCGGATACTGTCCCTCAAGGCTGTAATAGGTACAGAAAAGATCGTCGGCGCCGGTGTCCATGGTTTGCGTCAGGGGGTCATCGCCGAAGAGGACCCGAAGGCGGTTCACCGCCTCGTCCATATCGGCGAGGCTGGTTTCGCGGCAGACGAAGATGATGTCCCCGTTCTGCATCACGAAGGTCTGGCCGTCGAACTGCTTGACGAATTCGTCGAACGTATTCTCGGCGATACGCAGATGATGCTCGCGCTTATTCTGAGGTTTCAACTGCGATAGATGGATGTGAACCGCGCGACGGCCCTCGCGATTGCGCTCCAATCGCTGTGCGAAGTCGAGCAGCAGATACGCTTTACTGGAGGAGGCTTCGCGTTCCATGTGTTCGCCTTATATGTTGCCGGCGCGATGTTCCGCGTCGCCGACCGTCTCGACGGCGCCGACCACGCTATCCTCAACTATATCAAATCGCGGAAAATATAAAGCCGGCCGGCGACGCTAACCGCGGTGAAGCCACCAATTCTTGTCGTTGATCGAATAGATCGGCCTGTAATGCCGAATCCGGCTGGCATGGACGACCTGCTTGATCTGATTGTCCAGGACGAGCGGCTGTCCGTCGACGAAGACCACCAGGATCGCATGCGGCACCTTCAAATTCAGATCCTGCAATACCACGATCCGCAAGTTATGCCGCTTGAAACCTAGATGTAGAAGCGAGACGTATTTGCTGATCGCGTAGTCCTCGCAATCGCCGTTCTTGTAAAAAAATTGCAACGGCGTCGCCCAATAGTCCTTCTTGCTGTAAATCACCGGATCGACCTTGTAGAGCCACCGGTTGAGATAGGCATTGACTTGCACCAACTGCTGTTTCGGCGGCAGTTGGGCGATCTGCTTGAGGAATATTCGCCAACGCGCGACGTGGCAGGGATTGGTCTGCGTCGGTCGGCACACCTTCAATTCGCCGGGCTGCTCCTTGGTGTACCGCGTCAGTACGCCGACCCATTTCTTGAACTTCGTGAGGCGTGACGAGCGAATTTCCTTGGAGCCGAATATGGAAGGCAGCATCTTCAATTTGGCGGCGTCGGCGTCCGGCACGCCGGAAATCGAAAGCACGATCGCCAGCGCTCCCGCCCAGAGGCGAACCGAAGTTGGCATTCGCATCAACGCATTCATGATAGCTATCCGCGTTTCGTCAGTGGACCTATAGCATAACAATCCGCCGCGGCGCTGTCACAGCACCACACCTCGTATATAATATGAAAGTGAAAACAGGTACAGTGATGGCGGACACGCGATTTCGTGGGTCTTTGCGGGACAAGGGTTCGGGCCGCACAACACAAGGTTGGAGGATAATCCGTGAGCGACACATCCAGCAGTAGCGAGGATAAATCCGGCGGCGGCGCCTTGATGAAGATGGTGTTGACCGCGGTTGTCCTGATCGCGATCGCGGGGGCCGGCGTGTTCTTCACCTTCCAGTTCGCGGCCGACGAACGGGCGCGCGAACTGAAACAATGGCAGATCCGTCTTGGGATTGTCGCCGACAGCCGCTTCGCCGATATCGACGGCTGGATCGATGGGCAATTGGGCGAGTTAACGGCGCTGGCCGAGAACGCGTCGCTGCAGCTTTATATGAGTCTCATCGAGGACGCCGGTGAAGCGGCCGCGGATTCGGCCGAGGCCGGATTCCTGAAGAACCTCCTTACCGTGGTGGCCGAGCGCGCGGGATTCAGCGCCGAAGTGCAGGGCGCGGCCGTCCAGGCCAATGTCGAACGCGTCGGCGTCGCCGGCATCGGGTTATTGAATGCCGAGGGCAATGTTCTCGTCGCCAGCCCGGGCCTGCCGCCCGTTCAAGGCGCCTTGCGCGCCTTCGTCGCGGCCACGCCGAAGGGCGAACGCGCGGTCTCCGATATGTTCCTCGGCACCGGCGGCAAGCCGTCGATGGCGTTTCTGGTGCCGGTATTCGCCGTCCACGGCGATCAGGACGCGTCGTCCCAGATCGGCGTGATCGTCGGCATCAAGGAAGTCGGCGCCGAACTCTATCCGCTCCTCAAACAGCCCGGGAACATCGACAAGACGGCGGAAGCGGTCATCGTTCGCCGCAAGGGACCATCGATCGACTACATCTCGCCGTTGGATGACGGCAGCCCGCCCCTGAAGAAGAAACTGTCCTTCGACACGCCCAATCTGGCGGCGGCCTTCGCGCTTGCGACCCCGGGCGGCTTTGGTATCAGGACCGACTATCGGGACAAGGAAGTCCTGTTGACCGTCCGGGCCTTCAGTCAGGTGCCTTGGACCTTGATGTACAAGATCGACACCGAGGAGTCGTTGGCCGAGGCCGAGAACCGCATCCGCACCATCGTGATCGCCTTCATCGGCATCATCGTGCTGGTGTTCATCGGCTTGATCGCGGTCTGGTATTACGGCTCGTCACGGCGCGCCACCGAGGCCGCGACACGCTTCGAGGCGCTCTCGCAACGCTTCCAGGGTCAGCGGAATTTCATGCATCTGGTGACCGACAGCCAGCCGAACTCGATCGTCGTCTTCGACGAGGGCGGGCATTACCGGTGGTTCAACCAAGTGGCGCTCGATCTCAGCGGCATGGAACGCGGCGATCTCTTCGACAAGCATATCGCCGCCGTTCTGGGGCCGGTTGAGGGCAAACGCGTCGAGGGCTGGATCAAGGAGAGCGTCGCCAAGTTCGAGCACATGAACTACACCCATGCGATGGCCTTCGATGGCCGCGACGATCTGATCTACCGGTCGGATTTCATCCCGCTGGAGGCACGCGACGACATGCCGGCGGGCGTCTTGATGGTGTCGCAGGATATCACCGATTCGATCCGCGAGCGCGAGCGTCGGGAACGCGTCCTCAAGCAATTGGTGGGCGCGTTGGTCAGTGTCGTCGATCGGCGCGATCCCTATTCCGCCAACCACTCCACCCGGGTCGGGGTCGTCTCGAAAGCGGTCGCCGAGGAGATGGAACTGGAACAGGAGCAGGTCGAGACGGCGGAGATCGCCGGCAACCTCATGAATTTGGGTAAGATTACCGTGCCCGAGGACGTCCTCACCAAGACCGACAAGCTGACGGACGAGGAATTCGACATGATCCGTCAGAGCGTTCTCACCAGCGCCGAGCTGGTGAACGAGATCGAGTTCGACGGCAATGTCGCCGAAACGCTCCGCCAGTTGCAGGAAAACGTCGACGGCAGCGGCATGCCGGACGGGCTTTCGGGCGAGGAGATCGCGATCACCGCGCGGAACGTCGCGGTGGCGAACGCTTTCGTCGGCATGGTCAGTGCCCGGTCGTGGCGGTCCGGCCTCGAATTCGACAAGGCGACCGGATTCCTGTTCGAGGATGTCGGCAAGAAGTTCGATCGCCGGGTCATCACGGCGCTCGCCAACTACATCGACAATCGGGGCGGGCGCGAGGAATGGCGCGGTTTCGGCGAAATACCGGTGGAGGGGGACGATTAGGAGGCGCCATGCGGTCGCGGGCGGGACGAAGGCCATCGGCGCCGCCCGACACACGGCTTTATGCCATCGGCGATATCCATGGCTGCGCCGAACTCCTCGACGTGCTGCACCAGAAGATCCGCGCCGATGCAGCACGCGCGGCCGAGTCGCGAAAGATGGTGATCTATCTCGGCGATTATATCGACCGGGGGCCGGACTCGGTGGGTGTCGTCGAGCGCGTGCGGCGGGGACCGGGCGAGGGGTTCGAATGCATCCGTCTGAAGGGCAACCACGAGGATATGTTGTTGCGGTTCCTGGTCGGCGAGGAAAGCGGCGAGATGTGGTTGTTCAACGGCGGCGGCCCGACCCTGGAAAGTTACGGCGTGGCCCGTGGCGTCGGCAAGATGACTCTGCCCCTGCTCGATCTCGAGGATTTGCGAGAGGGGCTTCGGGCTCGTCTGCCGCCCGCCGATCTCGACTTCTATCGGTCCCTGGCGCTCCAGCATGTGGAAGGCGATTACGTCTTCGTCCATGCGGGCGTTTATCCGGGACGCCCGCTGGAGGCGCAGACGGAGGACGATCTACTCTGGATTCGGCGGTCGTTTCTCGATTCGGAAGCGGATCATGGCTATATGGTGGTGCACGGCCATTCCCCGGTCCGGCGCCCGGAAATTCGCGACAACCGCATCAACCTCGATACCGGCGCGGTTTGGAGCGGGCGCTTGACCGCGATGGTGTTCCACGGTGCCGAACGCAAGATATTCCGGACGTGAAGTCGGGCGGATATAGAAGCGAGGACGCATGAACCGACCGTTCGAAATGTCCAGCCTGATTGGCCGCCTCTCGGGTGCGCGTGTCGTGGTCGTGGGCGACATCATGCTGGACCGCTTCGTCGAGGGCGAGGTCGACCGGATCTCGCCCGAAGCGCCCATCCCGGTTTTCGCGGTCACCCATGAGACCACCATGCTCGGGGGGGCCGGAAATGTTTTGCGCAATCTCGCGACTCTGGGGACCGCCTGTACCATCGTCGCGGCCGTCGGCGACGATCCGGCGGGCGGGGAGGTCGAGGCGATGGTGGCGGCGGCGCCGGGCGCCGACTCCCGGCTGCTCGCGGTTGCCGGACGGCGAACGACGATCAAGACCCGCTATGTTGCGGCGGGCCAGCAGATGCTGCGGGCCGACCGCGAGACCGTCGCCGAACTCGCAGCGGCCGATGGGGAGGCGATCCTGGACTCGGCCACGGTGGCGCTGGCCGACGCGGCGGTCTTGCTTCTTTCGGATTACGGCAAGGGTGTCTTGGGCGAGGATCTGATCACCCGCTTGATCGCCGCCGCCAAAGCCGCGGACCGTCCCGTCATCGTCGATCCGAAGGGGGATGATTACGGGTGCTACCGGGGGGCCCGGTTGGTAACGCCGAATCGCCAGGAACTGGCTTTGGCGAGCGGAATGCCCGTCGGAACCGACGCGGAGGTCGAGGCGGCCTGCCGGCGGGTGATCGAGACGGCCGGCATCGGCGCGGTCTTGGCGACCCGGAGTGAGCAGGGGATGACTCTGGTTGACGGCGATACCGTGCATCATTTTCCAGCGAGGGCACAGGCGGTTTTTGATGTCTCGGGTGCCGGCGACACGGTCGCGGCGGCGCTTGCGGCTGCACTGGCCGCGGGAAGCGATCTCGCCGATGCGGCCCGGTTCGCAAACGCCGCTGCCGGCATTGTCGTCGCAAAGGTGGGAACGGCGGTGGCCCATCCCGCGGAACTGCTCGCCGCCGCCCATGAGAGCGATTTTCTCGCCGCCGAGACTAAGGTCGAGACCCGCGACGGCGCGGTCGAACGGGTCGCCGCGTGGCGGCGCGGTAAGCTCCGCATTGGATTCACCAACGGTGTCTTCGATTTGCTGCATCCGGGCCATGTCGCGTTGCTGCGGCAGGCGCGCACCTATTGCGACCGGCTCGTCGTGGGGCTCAACAGCGACGGTTCGGTGCGGCGTCTGAAAGGCGAGGACCGGCCGGTTCAGAACGAGGCCAGCCGCGCCGCCGTGCTCGCGTCCCTCGCCGACGTCGATATGGTGGTGGTCTTCGACGAGGACACGCCGCTCTCGCTGATCGAGATCTTGAAGCCGGCGGTACTGGTGAAGGGCGCCGACTATACCCGCGACCAGGTCGTCGGCGCGTCCGAGGTCGAATCATGGGGTGGCGAGGTCGTGCTCGCCGACATTGTCGACGGCCACAGCACGACCGAAATGATCCGAAGAACGGGCGCGTGACGCCCTATCGCAGCCAGTTCGGATCGGCGAATGGATTGAGGCGCCGTGCCGCCGTCCGGGCATAGCGAAGTGTGAGGGCGCGCCGCCGCGAGGGGTTTAGGTCGCCCTCGATCGCGGTCTGAACCACCGCCGCGCCATAGGCGTCGGCCACGATCAAGCCGCAATCGGCGGGCAGCATCTCGACCGGAAAATCCGCATCGACGGCGAAATAAAACCGGTCGCAAAAGGGCAGATATTCGTGCCACTTTCGGTCCGAACGGAAATCGGCCGGCGAGGATTTCACTTCCACGATGGTGATCTTGCCCTTGCCGTCGAGGGCGATGACATCGACTCGCCGGCCGGTGCCGAGCGGAAACTCGACGAGGCAGCTGTGATCCAGCTCCGTGAAATGACGCATCACGCCGCGGGTGATGTTGCTCGCGCGGTCGGGCGTGGACCGGGTTCCTTTCTCGGCATCGTTCATGGCCCGAATGTAACATGGTGTTGCCGGCGGTGCATTTTACCGGCGTCGGTACCGGCATTGAGGGCGTCCGGATGATTTCGGTGATTATTCCGACCTTGAACGAAGCCTCCCGCCTCGAAGCCTTGCTGGGCGTGCTGGCGGAGGAGGCGCTCGACCACGAGACGATCGTCGTCGACGGCGGCAGCCGGGACGGAACGGTCGAAATCGCCCGGCGGGCGGGGGTGCGTCTCCTCTGTTCCCATCGGGGACGGGGTCGGCAGCTGGCGGCGGGGGCGCGGACGGCGAGGGGTGAAATCTTTTTCTTTCTACATGCAGACACCGCGTTGCCGGCGGGGGCGCTCGGGGCCATCGCCGGCCGGCTCGGGACGGCACCGGAGATCGTCGGCGGCAATTTTCATCTGCTTTTCGACGGCAACGACGACCTCAGCCGATGGCTGGAGGGCTTCTATGCCTGGATTCGCCGCCGCGGCGTCTATTACGGGGATTCGGGCGTCTTCCTGCGCCGCGCGGTCTTTGAGGCGTTGGGCGGTATTCGTCCGATTGCGCTAATGGAGGACTACGATCTCATTCGGCGGCTCGAATCGTTCGGGCCGACAATTTGCATTGAGGACCCGCCGCTCGAAACCTCGTCGCGACGGTTTCATGGGCGCCGGCGGGGGGAGATCGTCTGGGGCTGGCTCAAGATTCACGCGCTGTTTCATCTCGGGGTTTCGCCGGATCGACTGGCGCGTCTATACAACTCAGCCAGGGATTAACGGTCCGGTCCCGCGTCGGTGTCGTTGAGCGACCAGTCGTAATGGTGTTTCGCGATTTCGCCGACGGCAGCGAGCTTTTCCGCCAAGGTTGGACCGGCATAGCGGCGAAGATGGGCGATCACGGCGGCATCGTCCGGGCCGAAATCGTCTCGAAACCAGACATAGATGCTGGAGACGAGGAGCTTTCCGCCCTCGATGCGAACCCCCCTCGGATGGTTGACGTAGTCGCGCGCCGCGCTTTCCAGTACCCGGTGCACGGTGGCCCCGCGATAGGCCTCTCGCCGCAGATTGGGACAGCCGATCGAGGCGCAATTGACCGCGTAGTGGATACGCGGATCCCGCCAGACCGGGCGTAGGATCCGATGCTCGATGTCGTTGAGGCTAAGCGCCTCGCCCTCGACCTCGACCAGCTTCCCGTCCCAGGGGCCGTCGCCCGAGAACAAGCCGGTCGAGAGATTGATGTCGCGAATGCTCGCCACTGGCAGATGGCTGACGACGACATGGACGGTGAGGGCGTTATAGAGGTTGATCCAATATGCGAGCTGTTCTGTCCGCCGGTACTGGCTGATCGGAACGTTCGCCAGGCCTTCGACATAAGCGTCGAGGCGGCGGACGTCGGTCGCCGCCAGCCGGCTATAGGCGAAGCGGTTGACGCTGTTGGGGCCGGGCACGACATAGGTCCGCAGCAGATCGTTCCACGCGTCGTGATCGATGACCCCCGTTGCCTCGGCCTCGTAGGCCTCCCAGCGCGGCCAAGGGTCGGGCTTCGGCGCGAATATCGACTCGAACCAGAAGGCGCCCGGCAGGACGAGCATCAGGACGGCGGAAATCAGCAGGCGTCGCGTCATCCGCCGATCATAGCCGCCCCGGCCGTCGGCGGCGGTGAATTTTCCGTTATTGGATCTGCAGGCCGCCATTGACGTCGAGGACGATGCCGGTCACGTAGGCTGAAAGGTCCGAGGCAAGGTAGAGGCACGCTCCCGCGACGTCGTCGGGCGTGCCGAGACGGCCCATCGGCACGGTCTTGGCGATCTCCGCCTTGTGGCCGTCGGTCATGTCGCCCTTGGTAAAGTCGTTGTCGATCACGCCCGGGGCAATGGCGTTGACGCGAATGCCCTCGCCCGCGAGCTCGCGCGCCAAGGCGCGCGTCAGGCCAAAGATGCCGGCCTTGGTCGCCGAATAATGGACGCTACCGAAGAGCCCGCCGCCCCGCCGCCCGGCGATCGAGGAAACGCAAACGATGGCGCCGCTGTCCTGCGCGCGCATATGCGGGATCACCGCTTGCGCCATCTGGAAGTTGCCGCGGAGATTGACGTCCATGATGTGGTCGTATTCGCGCCTGTCGATCGCCTCTATGGGCGTGCCGTATACGACGGCGGCGTTGTTGACCAGGATATCGATGCGGCCGAATTCACGGGCCACGTCTGCGACCAGTGCTTGGCAGGCCTCTCCGTCGCGGACATCGGCGGCGATCCCAAGATGGCCGTCCCCCAGCCTTGCGGCGAACCCCGCCGGGTCGCTCTCCGCAAGATCGGCGATCGCCACCCGGGCGCCGCTCTCGGCGAAAAGGCGGGCGGCCGCGAAGCCGATGCCGCGTTCCGAGGCGGCGCCGGTGATGAGAGCGGTCTTGTTCTCGAGCAGCATGTCATTCGTTCCCGATTTGACGATTGTCGATTTTGTTCGGGTCAGTCATAGCGACGCGTACGTTATGCGCAAGTCGCGGATCTAATCAGTTCGGGACCGGCACCAGTCTTGCCAAACGGTTCGAAAGGCGTTCTCCAAGTTCGTGACGTACCCGGCTTCGTCCATGATCGGGGAAGCCTGGAAATGTTCCCGAAGCCCGTTTCGAAGTTCAGACAAGCGTTTGGGATTCCCCGCCAGCTCGACAGCCGTCCGAACGTAGTCCGCCGCCGTCTCCGTGATCAGTTCGGTCAGCCCAAGACTAGCGAGGTGACAGCGGCCGACCCTCGCGAAGGGCCGCTCACCGACCTTGGTGATCACGGGAACACCCATCCAAAGCGCATCGCAGGTCGTCGTGCCGCCGGTCGCGAACAAGGGATCGAGGCAGATATCGATCTCGCGGTCGGGCGCATAGGGGGACTCGCTCCAGCCCACCAGGTCGATCCGGTCGGCCACCCCCCTTTGGGCGAAATCCTCCAGCCACCATTCCGGATTGCCCTGGTCGAGTTCCAGCCATTTCATCGTCAGCCGGGCATCGGGAAGTGCCAGGAGGATTTCCGACCAGGCCTCGACGCTCTCCCGGCCGAGCTTGATGATGTTGTTGAAGCTTCCGAAGGTGACATAACCGCGCTTTTGCGAAGGGGGCTCCGGGGCCGGCGCGCTGTCGTCTTCCAGCGGGCGATAACAGACATGGGCGCGCGGCAGCCGAATGATCTTTTCGCAGTGATAGGCCTCGGCGCCTGCGGGTGCTATATGGTCATCCATCAGCCGATAATCGATGGTCGAAAGGCCGGTCGTGTTGGGATAGAGCTGGTGGGCGATCTGAATGGGTGCCGGCTTCCGGGCCAGCGCCAGCAGTCGGTTGCCCGCCATGTGTCCGGCGCACTCGACCAAAATATCGATCCCGTCGGCGCGGATTTGGGCCGCCAGGCGCTCGTCGTCCCAGGCGGCGACCTCGTGCCAGCGGTCGGCTGCGGCACGGAACTTCTCGGTCCAGGCATCGACCTTGGTATAAGTGTAGTAGCAGGTCACCTCGAAGTTCTCCCGGTCGAGACCTTCGACGACCGGAAGGTTGTAGTGGCCGCCGGGATGGATACGGAAATCCGGCGAGAGATAGGCGATCTTCAGCCGGCGGTCGGGGTCGGGCGTATTCGCGTGCGGCTCGATCAAGGGTCGGAGTGGGGCCGCGTGCTGCCGGTCGAACTCAAGGTGTTCGCGGTAGACCTCGTCGAGCGGTTCGTCTTCCTTGAAGCAGAGACAGAAGAGCAGGTTGGACCGCGCTTCCGCGAGATCGGGATCGAGCGCCAGCGCCTTCCGGAAGGCGGCGACCGTCTCGTCCATCCGTCCCCGGTCCTTCAGCGTGATACCCAGATTGGAATGAGCCTCGGCCATCTCGGGCGCCAGTTCGATCGCGCGGCGATAGCATTCGCCGGCTTCGACCACCCGGCGGAGATCGCGATAGGCGTTTCCCAAGTTGCAATGGGCGCCGACATGCTCGGGATCGAGCGCCGTCGCCCGTTCGTATGCCGAAATCGCCCCTGCATGGTCGAGTGCGGTGAGCCGGGCATTGCCGAGCGTGAAATGGACCTCCGCCAAATCGGGTGCCCGCCGGACCGCCTCTTCGCAAGCCGTGATCGCCGCTGTCGCGTCGCCCACCAGACGGTGGGCCTCGGCCTCGAAGAGGCAGGGTTCCGGGTTTGTGGGGTCGAGGCGGGCGGCTTCCGCGAATCGTCCGGCGGCACCGGGATAATTCCCCTCGGCGAACAGGGCCAAGCCGAGGCCGAGATGCGCTTCGGCCATGTCGGGCGCCAGCGCGACCGCTCGCTCGCAAGCTTGGCGGGCCTCCGCCGTCCGACCCTGCCCGCGCAACAGCGCGCCAAGGGCGGCATGCGCCTCGACGAAATCGGGCGCCAGCCGGAGGGCTTCCCCGTAAGCGTCCTCGGCCGCATCGGGTTGGCCGGCCGCGGCGAGAGCGCCCGCGAGGTTGAACCGCGCCACGGGCGATCGGGGGTCGAGCTCGACCGCGCGTGTCAAAGTGTCGATCGCAGGGGCGACCCGGCCGAGATCGCGCAACAACACGCCCTTGAGATGGGTCGCCTCGGGATGGTCGGGGTTGGCCTCCAGAATCTCGTCGTAGAGCGCTTCCGCATCCTCGAGATCGCCGGCCTGATGGCGATCGAGCGCGGCTTGAAGTTGGTTTTCGGTCCGGGTCACGAGGCGGGTTGAGTCCAATCATCGGGGGCTGGGTCTTCATAGCATGGAGAGCGCAGATGCGGTCAGTTTTCTCCCCTCTGCCGGTCGTCCGCTTGACCGATCCCGCGGATTGTTGGAGCGTGCCCCTTCGCTCGTGCGATCGGTTATCGGCAATGTGGACGGAAGCAAGAGATGTCCGACCTCTCGGATAAAGGATCGGAAAACGAACCGGCGGCGGGGTCCGATCGCGCAGGGCAACGCGCAAGTCGGGTCATCGGCTATAATATTGGCTATGCGGGGGCCCGGCTTCAGGCCGAATTCGACGTTGCCGTCGTGATGCCGACGACCTTTCCGCCGACGCTCGAGCGGGCGGTCCAGTCGATCTTCGCCCAGGACGGGGCGGGACGAATCCAGATCTTGATCGGCGTCGACAACGCGACCGTCGACCGAAAGCGGATCGCGGCCCTGAGCGAGAGCCAGCCAGAGAATTGCGTCGTCACCCTGCTCGATCCCGGCTACTCGACCTCGGTGCGCCATGGCGGATTGCACGAGGCCTTGGACGGCGGTGCCTTGCGCACGATCCTGAGCTACCTCGCGAACAGCCGCTACATCGCCTATCTCGACGACGACAACTGGTGGGATCCGGGTCATCTCCAGGCCCTTCGCGCCGCCGTCGAGGAGGCGGATTGGGGGTTCAGTCTTCGCTGGTATGTCGACCCCGAGACGAACGAGCCGATCTGCATTGACGAATGGGAATCGGTCGGTCCCGGCAAGGGCGCCTATGCCAAGAAGGCGGGCGGCTTCGTCGATCCCAACACCCTGATGATCGACAAACTGAAATGCGAGCCGGTGCTCCGCTGGTGGTCGATCCCGATGGAGGGGGACCCCGACGGCATGAGCGCCGATCGCAATGTGTTCGACATGCTGCACAAGCACTTCCGCCATGGGGCGAGCGGCCGGGCCACGGTGTATTACACCCTCAACCGCGAGGACCGGCTGCAGCCCTATCGGGAGGCCTGGATCAAGGAAGCCAAGGGGCGGGTCGTCTATACGCCGCCATCCGCTTAGAGGAGCCAAAACACCGTGTCAGCCGATCCGATTCATTCCGCCGATGGCGGACCTCTCTTGTTCATGCCGATCAAACTCCGGAGCGTCACCGCGCGGAACCGGATCGTGGTCTCGCCGATGTGCCAGTATCATTCCGTCGAAGGCGGCCCCGGCGACTGGCAGATGGCGCATCTCGGGCGGCTTGCCGTCGGCGGCGCGGGGATCATCTTCGGCGAGGAAACGGCGATCGAGGCCCGCGGCCGCAAGACCCATGCCTGCGCCGGCATCTGGGACGATCGCCACATCGCCGAATACCGCCGGCTGACCGACTTCATCCGTCAACAAGGGGCGGTGCCCGCGATCCAACTCGGCCACGCCGGGCGGAAGGCGTCGTGCCACACGGCGATGGAAGCGTGGCGGCCGCTTGAGGACAGGGACGCCGAGGATGGCTTTCCCCCATGGCAGGGCCTGGCACCGAGCGCGCTCGATCAATTGCCGCGCCGCTATACGCCAAGGGCGATGGACCGGGACGATATCCGGACCGTGCTCGACGCTTGGCGGGAAGCCGTGCGCCGCAGCCTCGAGGCGGGTTACGACATCTGCGAAATTCACGGCGCCCACGGCTATCTGATCCACCAGTTCCTTTCCCCGGTGAGCAACCAGCGGAACGACGCCTATGGCGGCGATCGCGAAGGGCGCATGCGCTTCGCGCTCGAGGTCGCGGAGGTCGTTCGCGCCGCATGGCCGGCGGAGAAGCCGCTCTTCTTCCGGGTCTCCAGCATCGATGGGAAAGGGGGGATCTGGGACCTTGAGGACACGGTGGCGCTGGCGGGCGAGTTGAAGGCGCGGGATATCGATTTGGTTGATTGCTCGTCCGGCGGCATTATCGGCGAGACCGACATGCCGATGGTGCCGCGCATCCCCCGCTTCCAGGCGAAATTCGCCGAGCGCGTCCGCGAGGAAGCGGGTATCATGACCATCGCCGTCGGCGGCATCACCGAACCCGACCAGGCGGAGGCGATCCTGAAATCGGGCCAGGCCGATCTGGTCGGGATCGCGCGGGAATTTCTCTGGAACGCGGATTGGGCGGCCCATGCGGCGAAGGCGCTCGGCGTCGCGGACCCCTATGGTCAGATGCCGCATGAATACGCCTATCGACTGCGCCAGCGGGAGGCCGCGAAGGAGATGCCGATCAACCAAGGCGGCGCCGTCACGGATGCCGCTTATGCTTACGTATTTGGGGAGGATTAGGCCGGGCGGGCCGAAACGCATCGAGGTGCAAAGGAGCTTGGACCCATGACCAAATCCCAACACGAGATCCGTTTTCCCAGCGAGAGTGCCGCCTATCGCGCGGCCCGCGACCGATTGCTCGAGGCCGAGATGGCGCTCCGCGAACAGACCGAGGCGGTCGCGGAATTACGACGCGCCCTCCCGGCCGGCGGTGCCGTGCCGGAAGATTACGTCTTCGCCGCGGCGGCCGACGGCGTGCCGGTCCGGCTTTCGGCACTCTTCGGCGACGGCAAGGACGATCTCGTCCTCTACAGCTACATGTTCAAGAACGAGGACGAAGCGCCCTGCCCGATGTGCACGGCGTTTCTCGATCATCTCGACGGCGGGGCGCCGCACATCACTCAGCACGTCAATCTGGCGGTGGCGGCGCGGGCGGAACCGGACAAGCTTCGCGCGGTCGCCGCCGCGCGCGGCTGGGAGAATCTAAGACTGCTGTCGTCGGCCGGCAACGACTACAACAAGGACTACGCCGCCGAATCACCCGACGGCAGCCAGTTCCCCATGTGTTCGGTGTTCCGCAGGCGGGGGGACGAGATCCGGCATTTCTGGTCGTCGGAAATGTTCTTCGCGCCCGCGCCCGCGCATCCACGCCACATCGATCTCCTCTGGCCGCTCTGGAATTTCTTCGACTTTACGCCCGGCGGGCGCGGCGCGGATTGGTTCCCGGGACTGAGTTACGATTGAGCCGGAGGCCGTCACCGTAGGGAATAGCCGGCTCACCCGACCGAATGCGAACCCGTGACTCGTCGGCGTCCATATTGGTGTTTTCCCAACCTCGCCTAACTTGAACGATGTTCGGATTTCAAGTCTTCGGAGGAAGATGTCGACATGTCGAATGCGGAAAGGTTGTCCTTATCGCGGCCGGAGGTCATGGCGGCTCACCATGTCGCGGTGTCGGGCCATTATTGGTCTTCGCAAGCCGCACTCCAGATTCTCGAAGCGGGCGGCAACGCCATCGACGCCGGTGTCGCGGCCGGGATCGCGACGAATGTCGTCGAGAGTCAGTTCACCGGCTTTTCGGGCGTGGCGCCGACCCTGATTTATCTGGCCCGGGAAGACAGGGTATTGACGATCAACGGTGTCGGACCCTGGCCAAGGGCCGCGAGTTGCGAATTTTTCCACGAACACCATGGGGGCCGCGTGCCCATCGGGTTGCTGAACACGGTAGTTCCGGCCGCCCCCGCCATTTGGATTCTGGCCCTGGAGAAATTCGGTACGATGTCCTTCGGTGACGTCGCCGCCTCGGCGATCCGTTTCGCGCGGGACGGGTTTCCGGTTTATCCGATGTTCAGAAATTGCGTTGAGGACGCCAGGGAGACTTTCGAACAATGGCCCTCGACCGCCGAAATATTTCTGCCGGGCGGCCGGCTGCCCGAAGTCGGCGCGTTGTTCCGGCAAACCGACTTGGCCGCCAGCCTGCAATACATGGCGGATGAGGAAGCGACGGCGGCGGGCGGCGGGCGGCGCGAGGGTCTCGCCGCCGCCAGGGCGGCGTTCTATGAAGGCGATATCGCCAGTGCTATGGCGCGCCATCAGTCGGAACACGGCGGATTGATGACCATGCGGGATCTCGCCGAATTCCAGGCCGAGATCGAGGTGCCGACCCACACGCGGTTCGGCGACATCGATCTGTTCGGCTGCGGCCCCTGGTGCCAGGGACCGATGATCCTGCAAGCCCTGAATATATTGAGCGGTTTCGACCTGCGGGCGATGGGGCATAATTCGGCGGACTACGTCCATACGGTGACCGAGGCGCTGAAACTGGCGGCCGCCGACCGTGAATTTCATTATGGCGATCCGACATTCATGGAAGTGCCAATGGCGGAGTTGCTGTCGGACGACTATACGGCGGGTCGCCGCGGTCTCCTGGATCCCAAGAAGGCCTGGCCCGACATGCCGCCGGCGGGAGAGACCGCCGACCGGACCCCGCCGCCCTGGCGCCCCGATCCGTCTTCGGGCGCCGCGCCCGCCGCCCCAAGCCATGAGACATCGCACCTCGATGTCATGGACCGAGACGGCAACATTTTCGCCTCGACACCAAGCGACCCCGTGACCAGCGGACCGGTGACGCCGGGCACGGGCTTGACCGCCTCGCAGTGGGGCTCGCGCGCTCATACCGACCCGGACCACGCGGCGGCGGTCGGGCCGGGACGACGGCCGCGCATGTCGGCCAACCCCATGCTGGCCCGGCGCGACGGCGACTTCATCATGCCCTTCGGCTCGCCCGGCAGCGAGGTTTTGGGCCAGGCCCAATTACAGGTGTTTCTCAATATCGCCGTCTTCGCCATGCGCCCGCAAGCGGCGGTCGATGCCCCTCGTTTCGCAAGCTACAGCTGGCCGGCATCGGCCCTGCCCCACACCTATCTTCCGGGTCAATTGAACCTGGAGGCCGAGATCTTCGACGCGGTCGGGGGCCGGCTCGAAGGTATGGGTCACAAGGTGGTACCCTGGCCTTCCCGGCAATGGACCGCCGGCTCCGTCGCAACCATCCGCAAAGACTTAAAGACCGGCCTGATGCAGGCCGGCGCCGACCCCCGGCGCACGGCTTACGCGGCCGGCTGGTAAATGAAAAAGACATGAATTGTGAAAAGGGTAATGCGATGAACGAGGGCACGAGCGCCGAACACGACTCCCTAATCGCGGCTCATCATGCGCGGATGAAGGCGGCGCTCGATGGCGACACGGAAGCGCTCGCCGAGGTCGTCGCCGAAGACATGATTTACGTGTCCGCCTTCGGCAAGTCCCAAACAAGACCCGAGGTATTCGCCGCGTTTCAATCCGGCGCCTTAAGGGTCGAACGCATGACGACCAGCGATATCTCGACCCGAATCTACGGCGACACAGGCATCCTCATCTATAAGGCGGCCGCGAAAACGATCGACGGCGCGGTGACGGTCGAGGGCGAAACCCGATCGACCACCGTCTATGTCAGAAGCGACGGTGCCTGGCGAATGGTGTCGCAACACCAATCCCGCATCGAATAAGAGCGGTCGAAATTCCGTCCGGCGGAACGGCTTGTTCACGGACGATCATGTCATAAAATAAATGGCGCGCCCGACAGGATTCGAACCTGTGACCTTCGGCTTCGGAGGCCGACGCTCTATCCAGCTGAGCTACGGGCGCGCTGTCTTGGATGGGCGGCAATCTAGGGCAATGCGCTTGCCGGCGCCAGAGTCTTTCCCCGCGCTCTCGGCACCCGACGGGAGCGCCTTGTCGGGTGCTTCGAGCCAGGCGGCAAGGTCGGCGAGCACGGTCTCAGCACCCAAGTCCCGGAGCAGCATGTGATGGCCACCCGCATAGCGCGCGACCCGAACGCAGCCGGGCAGCCCCGCCTTGAAGGCCGCCATGGCTTCCTTTGGTAGGATGTCTTCCTTCTTGCCGAGCAGAATCAGGGTCCGGGGCGGCAATCGGGGGGTCGCCTGGAGGGCGGCTTCCATCAGCTCGACGAGGCCGTAGATTGCATCGACCCTGGTGTATTTGATGACCAGGGGATCGCGCCCAAGCCGGCGCAACATCTCGATATTGTCCGACGGCACCCGATTGAAGCCCTGCCCCGTGATGGTGAAAAGCGGGATCGTATGGGCGAAGAAATCGAGCGCGACACGCTGCCAGGCCGGCATCACGGACCGGCCCCAAATGGCCGGGGACGCCAGAATATAACCATCGGCGGCGGGCGGTGGCGCGGACTCTCCGAAGGCCGCCATCACCACCGCACCCCCCATGCTATCGCCGAGAATATAGAAAGGCGTGTCCGGATGCCGCCGGCGGATCAGCCGCGCGGCTTGGCGAAGATCGCCCGTCATTCCCGCAAGGCTCGACCAGGCGCCCTTATTCGCCGAAGCCCCGAAGCCGCGCTGATCATAGGCGTAGGTGAGGATTCCCGCCTTGGCGAGCCGGGCTCCGGGTTTGGCGAAAGCGTTCGAATAATCGTTGAACCCGTGGAGCGCGAGAAGCACCGCTCTTGGTTTCTCGGCCGGTCCCCAGCGGCGAAGCGGCAGGACGCTGCCGTCGCTTGCCACGATCCGATCCTTGGCAAGGATCGGTCTTTGGGTCGCGGGGCCCGGCGGGATATGCCAGGGGGCGCAAGCAGCGAGCGCCAAGACCGCCACCAGCGGTAGGGCTAGGCGGGTCTGGCGGCGGCGCGTGGGTCGGTCCGTCGCCGGGGCTCGGCGGTGCGCGTAAATCGGGGGCACGGGATCGCTTCTGTTGATTGTCGGCCCGCTTTCGGTATCATCCGGGCATCCCGAGGGTCAATCGACTTGGCATCGGGCCAGCCTGGAATTCGACGAGGACGGAAATGATGGAAGCGCCGGAGACAATCGAGGTCGACGAGACGCGGGTGAGCTGCGACGGCGGCGGCGGCGCACTCGGCCATCCCCGGATCCATCTCAATCTGGGTGATGGCGGCCTGGTCGATTGCCCGTATTGCGGATGCCGGTTCGTCCTCGGCGACAATGCGTCACCGGCCGCCGGCCACTAGATACCATCTCCAAACTGGAGAGCGCGCGACCATCGCGTTATCTCGCTGCTCCGTCGCGGTTGCCTAAGTTTTTCGGCGACTTGGCGCGAAAATTATTCTATTTTTAAATTTCGCCGATTTGAGGGAAATCAATTCAGCGCTGCATCCCAAGGCCTATAAGATTGCCGTTGGAAAGGATGGCGCATGCACCAGGAATCCTTGACGGTCGAGCTTGTTGCCACGATCACGGCGCTGTTGCTGATTGCGGCGGGTGTCTTGGCCCTGACCAAGCGGATCAAGCTGCCCTTCACGGTGGCGCTCGTTTTGGTTGGCATCGCCCTTCGCGAAGCCGTTGAACACGGGCCCCCGCCTTCCGGCCGCTCGCTGAATACGAAATCTCGCCGGATGTGATCCTATTTGTCTTCCTGCCGACCCTGATCTTCGAATCGGCCTTCAATCTCGACCCCCGGCAGCTGCGGCGGAATTTGCTCCCGGTGCTGACCCTTGCGATACCGGGGCTGATCATCTCGACCTCGATTATCGGCACGCTGGTCTGGCTGGCGACGCCCTTTGATTTCCCGACCGCGCTGTTGCTCGGCTCGATCCTGAGCGCCACCGACCCGGTGGCGGTGATCGCGATTTTCAAGAACCTCGGCGCGCCCTCGCGTCTGACCGTGCTGGTCGAGGGGGAGAGCCTGTTCAACGACGCCACCGCGATCGTGGTTTCGCGTATTCTCGTCGGCGTCGCCGCCGGCGGCTACGTCTTCACGCCCGAGGCGGCGCTGGGAAGTATCGGCGAAATTACCCTTGTTTTCCTCGGCGGCGCCTTGGTCGGCTGGGTGCTGGCGCTCTTCTTCGGGTGGATGTTGGGCGCGGTGGAGAGCGACCCCTTCATCGAGACCTCGCTGACCACCATCCTCGCCTATATTTCGTTCCTCGTCGCCGAGGGCGGGTTCCATGTCAGCGGCGTCATGGCCACGGTGGCGGCCGGCTTGACCATGGGAAGCTGGGGCCGGGCGAAACTGTCCGCCTCGGTCGCGGGGCACATCGAACATTTCTGGGAATACATGGCCTATATGGCCAATGCCCTGGTGTTTTTGTTCGTCGGTCTTCGGGTCGATCTCATGGCGCTCTATAATTCGCTCGACATACTGGTTTGGGTGATCGTCGGCATGCTGTTCGCGCGGGCGGTGGTGATCTACGGACTGATCCCGCTGGTGGGCCGGCTGCCCAATGCGGAACCGATCGATGTCGGCTATCGCACGGTGATGTATTGGGGCGGATTGCGCGGTGCCATCGCGCTGGCCATCGTTCTCAGCCTCAAGGATTTTCCGGCCGCCGACCTACTGGTGGCCCTGGTGATGGGCGCCGTGCTGTTCACCTTGATCGTCCAGGGACTTTCGATCGGGAAGGTCGTTAAGCGCTTCGGGCTCGACAATCCGCCGCTCGCTGATCGCGTCGGGCGGGTCGAGGCGTTGCTCTGGGCCAAGCGTCACGGCCTCGAGCGCATTCCCGAACTCCGTTCCGGCGGCTTGTTCTCGTCCCGGATCGCCACCTCGCTGGAGCACCAACTTCAGCAGGAGAGCGAGAACCTGCACGCCGAGCTCGATCGATTGCGCGGGACCGAACTGGATCCGGTGCAGGAACGCCGACTCCTGTTCGCCCGCACATTTGCCGCCGAGAAGACCATCTATTACGACCTCTTCGCCAACGGGCACCTGTCCGAGAACGCCTATCGGGACGTCTGTCATTCGGTCGATCTGCAGGCCGAGACGGCGCGTCACGACCGGGCGATGCCGACCCATACGCTGCACGCCTGGGGCGAGGCCAAGCTCGACAATCCGTTCTTCGACAAGATGAGGCGGTGGTATGGCGACACGAAGCTTGCCGAGAGGTTCCGTCTTTCCAAGAACGTGACCGCCTACGAGGTCGCATGGAGCCGCCATCAGGCCGCCGCCAGGCTGCTTGCCGAATTCGACGAGCTCGGCCTTGCGGAAGCGGTGCCGGCGGACATCGTCGCCGAGGTCCGGGCTCAATACGAGATCTGGATGGATGCGTCCGAGCATCGGATCGACGGATGGACCGAGCAGTTCCCCGAATTCGTGACCGCGATGCAGGAGCGTCTGGCCAAGCGTCTGGTCGTACATGCCGAGACAGAAATCATCGAGCGCGAAGCGCGGGCGGGCTCGATCTCGGAGGATGTGCGCAAGACCGTGCTCGATGAGTTCGCCAATCAGATTCACGGTCTCCGCGGCGGCGATATCGCGCCGCTTCGGGTCGATCCGGCGGAGCTGTTGCGCAAGGTCGATTTCTTCAAGGATCTACTGCCGGCCGACTTCGAACGGATCGTCCGGCGGCTGCGGCCGCGCACCATCGCGGCCGGAGAGTCGGTCATCCGAGAGGGCGACAAGGGCGAGACCCTCTTCCTCGTCGCCCGCGGCGTCGTCCGTGTCTCCCGGGCGACGAATGGCGCCGCCGCGGAGGATTTGGCAACCCTGATGGCGGGTGATTTCTTTGGCGAGATGGCTCTGCTTCACGGCGAAGCGCGCACCGCGACCTGCCGCGCCGTCACCCCGAGCGCGCTCTACGCGCTGATGCGAAGGGATTTCGACGAGGTTCGGGCGATCTGCCCGGCGATGCAATCCGCGTTGGAAAAAGCCGATAGGGAACGCAGACAGGAGACCCCCGTGACATGATCCATACGCTTCGCGCCCGGATCCACGAGATCCTGGACACCGGTGGCCAGAGCGACCCGGTCAGCCGGTCGGTCGATGTGTTTCTGATCACGCTTATTTCGCTGAACGTCCTGGCGATCTTCCTTGAGTCGGAACCCACCATCGGGCCGGTCTATGCCGAATTGTTCGAGAAGTTCGAGTTGTTCTCGGTCGCGGTCTTCTCCATCGAATATGTGATGCGATTTTGGTCGACCGTCGAGGATCGGCGCCCGGAATTTCAACACCCCGTCACCGGACGGCTCCGCTATCTGGTGACGCCGATGGCGATCATCGATCTCTTGGCGATCCTGCCGTTCTATCTCAGTTTCATCGTGGCGTTGGACCTCCGTTTTCTGCGGGTGTTGCGGCTCCTCAGGGTGTTTAAGCTGACGCGATACTCGTCGTCGATGACCCTGCTGCTTGATGTGTTGCGCGACGAGGCCCGGCCGATCGGGGCGGCCCTCTTCGTCCTGCTGATGATGACGGTTCTCGCCGCCAGCTTCACCTATCTGGCGGAGCATGAGACGCAGCCCGACAAGTTCGGCTCCATGTTCGAAGCCACCTGGTGGGCCGTGGTGACCATGACCACGGTCGGCTATGGCGATATCGTCCCGGTGACCGCGGCCGGCAAGATGCTGGGCGCGCTGATCGGCATCATGGGGATCGGCATGGTGGCCCTGCCGGCGGGCCTGCTTTCGTCCGGGTTCTCCAAACAGCTTCACCAGCGCGAGAGCGAGTATCGCTCGCTGGTCGACGACGCGCTCCAGGACGGCACCATCACCACCGACGAGAAGGTACTGCTGGAGACCGCCCGCGAGAAGCTCGGCCTCAAGAATATCGAGGCGGACGAGATCATCGAGGCGGAAATCAGGCAGCTTCGCGCCGCGCGAACCGTCTGCCCCCATTGCCACAAATCGCTGATCGAGCCGCTGACGCCCGTCGGCACCACCGGCGTTTCCGGCGGCGATTGACCGGACCTGGATACCGGTTCCCTTCCGGTCCATCATGCCGCCGGACGGTCCAACCAACCGGGACGAACCCGCGAACCATGTTCACGAAGCTCACGGGGCATTTCACCTGGCGCCGACTCGGAACACTCGGCGGTCATTTGGCCGTCGTTTTCGCGCTGTTCGGATGCGAAGACGATCCCCAGGCCCCGACAAAGGATTTCTCGCTCACTTGCACCGAGCACGTCACTTCGGGACACCAGAGACGTTGGGTATTCGCGGTATCGCCCGGCGCCGGTATCGTCACGGTCACGAAAAGGCGGTCAAAAGGCGCCTGGTCGACCCTCAACCGCAAGGGCCGGTATTATTGGGACCCGTTCGACAGGGACATGTTCTATTTTCCACCACCTGGAAAGCCCGGCCGCCCCCGCCGGGTAACACCCCATGCCGACCCGGAGCCGGGTGCTTGGGGCGTCATCGTCGATCGCGAAACGCGTCTTGCCTCCGCCGGATGTTCGCCGTCGGCGAGCCGGAAAAAGACGCGGCGCGGCCGACGATCCACTAGCCAGCTCTAGGCAGTCACGGTGTCAAGCCGGAGCGTTTTGGCCTTCGCATAGGTCAATTTGGTGGTGATCTTCCCCGCGTCGTCGAAATGCAGGATATCCAAACCCCGCCAGCCGGCCCGGCCGCGCTTGCTGTCGAAGGTGCAGAGCCAGCGGATCATGGTCTTTCCCTGGTCCGGATCGACGATTAGGTCTTCCGCCTCGAACCGCATGACGCCGTAATCGCCCGCGAATTGAGGATCGAAGGCGGCCCGGATCGCCTCCAGGCCTTCCGCCACGGCGCCGTCATGCTGGTCGTAGACCGCGCCCTCCTCGGCGAAATAGGACATCATCGCGTCCAGGTCGTTGTCGTTGAAGGTCTCGGTGAAGGCCCGCGTCATCCGTTCCAGATCGTCGCGGTTCAGTTTGGTCATCTTACGGTCCTCCCGTCTTTTCGTCGTCGCGGACAATAACCGAACTAGGGCGGTCGCGATCGGGATTAATACCCGCCGAGACCTGGGTGCTCTCGCTCGAACGCCAAGCTTAGGCGGCAAACAATGTCGACCATCCGGTTATCGCGGCCGAACATCCGCGTCATCCAGTCTTCCCGCTGCTGCGCCATCAGCCCAAGCAGATTGCCGCGGGACTTTCCAATTCGGTCGGAATAAAGCGGGAAGCCGATCCAACAAAGGAAAAACCACACTAATGCAACGACATCGAGGAGATCGTGGTTAGGCAGGTATCTCATCAATTTGTTCCATCTCATGACGGGTCTGAACAAGGCGTCGTTGTTGGGGCCTGTTCGCTCTACTCCGCGGCCACCAACTGACCCGTCGGTTGTTTGCCGTGTCTAAGTTCGTCGGTGAAATGGTGATTGCGGTCCCGGTGACCGGCCTCGTCTTCGCGAACGATCAGAAGTACGTCACGCAAAGTGGCCTCGGAAGACATGTTCCAGTATTTGCGGGCGATCAGCGGGGCCGGCGGATTGGGATGGCGGCCCTCATCGATGTCGGCTAGGTAGCTCGTATAACTGGCAACGGCCTCCTCCTCGAAATAGCCAACGACGCGGTGTGCGGTCTTCGGCGAAAACAGATAGAGGAAGAAGTAGAAATTGTAGAACAGGGCCTGAGTAAGCATGATCACGATCCGCTCCAGGATTGTTGGCTTGGCAACCTCGACAAAGGTCATCAGGTGCATGCGCTCGTTCTCGGCTTCGTCAAGCAGCTCCTTGATCCATCCCTGGTCGTGACGGATGTAGCGCAGGGCCTTCAAGTGCTGTAGCAGCCCGCCGACCATTCCCGGGACGGCGGCAACGGTCTCCAGGACAACAGCTCGGTGTCCGTAGCGGCCGGCAAAGAACCGGTCAGCGACGAATCGTAGCGCCTTAACCAAGGCGAAGGCAAGGCGGTCGGATAAATCGGTGGGTTCGTGATGAATGGTTGCGGTTGTCATTGTCTATCTCCTTGAAACGGTGGGTATCCGAGACGTGAGTCTCAAGCTAAAAGATGTATTATATTTACATCGTAACAGCGGCCTTGCATTTAAGCAATATATAAAATATATCTTTATATAGATTTTTTTGTCGATCCCGTAGAGGCTCCCATGCACGTCACCCGCTACACCGATTATGCGCTGCGCGTCCTGATCTATCTTGGCATCAACGAGGATCGCACCTGCACCATTCTGGAAATCTCCGAGCGTTACAAAATCTCCAAGAACCATCTCATGAAGATCGTCCATCAGCTGGGCCAGGAGGGCTTTATCGAGACCGTGCGCGGGCGCGGTGGCGGTATGCGGCTCGGCCGGGCGCCGGAGGATATGACCGTCGGCGAGGTTGTCCGCGTCACCGAGGAGGACCTCAATATCGTCGAATGTTTCGATCCGGCCCGCAATCAATGCCAGATCACATCGGCCTGCGTCCTAAGTTCTGCCATGGGCCGGGCGTTGACCGCGTTCCTGACCGTGCTCGACGGCGCCACCATCGCCGATATCATCAAGCCGGAAAAAGAACTGGCCATGCTGCTCGGCCTGCAACCGGCATCTGATAGGGAGCGCCAAACGCCGCTGGAATGACGACGGCTGGATGACGCCGCGCATTCGAGCCCAATGTCCGAAATGGCTCAAATGCGGCTATTCTTGGCGGTCCGAATTTCCTTCCGCTTTGCCCCAAACTTCGGACGCAATTTCGGGACACCGATTTCTTCCGGACGCAGCCCTTTGCGCAAAAGCAAAAAAGCTCGTCCTCGATCCTTTCTTCGCCGCTTCGGAAAAGATTCATGCCTCTCGTTTTCTCGTGTCCGTTCGGGGTCCAGGGGGCGATGGTCCCTGGTCGTCGCCAATCCGCGACGGCGGATGAGATTATCCTCCACCCGCTTGCCGCCGCGCAGTTGATTAGGCATCCTGGAACTCGGGACGACAGCGCATCGGGGAGCCCGGCATGGCCGAGTCGGCAAAGCAGGAACATCTTTATCTCGTCGACGGGTCGGGGTTTATATTTCGGGCCTATTTCGGCATTCGAGCGGAGATGACACGGCCCGACGGGGTGCCGGTGAATGCGGTCTACGGCTTCACCAATATGCTGATCAAGCTGCTCGACGATGCCGATGCGGATCATGTGGCGATCATCTTCGATGCCGGGCGAAAGAGCTTTCGGAACGACTTCTATCCCGACTACAAGGCCTACCGGCCGCCGGCGCCCGACGACCTGGTGCCCCAATTCGACATCATTCGCGAGGCGGTCGAGGCGTTCAACGTGCCGGCGATCGAAATGAAGGGCTTTGAGGCCGACGACATCATCGCGACCTATGCCAGGGAGGCGACAGAACGGGGCATGGAGGTGACCATTGTCTCTTCCGATAAGGACCTGATGCAGCTGGTCGGCGGACGGGTTCGGATGTTCGATGCCATGAAGAGCCGCGAGATCGGTCCCGAGCAGGTGGTCGAGTATTTCGGCGTGGCGCCCGACAAGGTGATCGAGGTGCAGGCGCTGGCCGGGGATTCGGTCGACAACGTGCCCGGCGTGCCCGGCATCGGCGTCAAGACGGCGGCGCAGCTCATCAACGAATACGGCGATATGGAAACGCTGCTGGCGCGGGCCGAGGAGATCAAGCAGCCGAAACGCCGCCAGAACCTGATCGAGCATGCGGACGACGCCCGGGTCTCCCACCGGTTGGTGACATTGAAACAAGACGTGCCGGTAGAGCATGCGATCGAGGAATTCATCCGGAAAGAGGCAGATCCCAACCGATTGTTGGCGTTCCTGAAGGAACAGGGCTTCAAGACGATCCTAGCGCGGATGGAAAGCCGCCTGGGCGTCGAGGGGCCGGTCGAGGATGCCAGCGCGGACGAGCCCGAGGAGACGGTCTACGAGCTGGTTCAGGACGCGGCGGCGCTGGAGCGCTGGATCGGGGATGCGACTGAGGCCGGCCGGGTCGCGGTCGACACCGAGACGACCTCGCTCGATGCCATGCGGGCCGAGCTGGTTGGGTTCTCGCTCTCGATCGTGCCTGGTAAGGCCTGCTATGTCCCGGTTGCCCACAAGACGCCGGCGGAACAGGGAGCGCTCGATCTCGGCGGCGAGGCGGACGGCGGTGCCCCGGTTGCGAACGGCGCCCCCAAACAGATCCCGATGCGGGATGCGCTCGCCCTGCTGAAACCGCTGTTGGAGGATCCGGGCGTTCTCAAGATCGGCCAGAACATAAAATACGACGCGCTCGTGCTCGCGCGCCACGGCGTCGAGGTGACGCCCGTCGACGACACGATGCTGCTCTCCTTCGTGCTCGACACCGGCCAGCGCGGCCACGGGATGGACGATCTCGCGGAGCGCCATCTCGGCCGTTCGACGATCAAGTTCAAGGAGGTCGTGGGCACCGGCAAGAACCAAATCACCTTCGACTATGTGCCGCTGGAAAAAGCCCTCGATTATGCCGCCGAGGATGCCGACATCACGCTTCGCCTGCATGACGTGCTGAAACCGCGATTGCTGACCGAGAAGATGGTCACCTTGTACGAGACCATCGAGCGGCCGCTGATCCCCATTCTGCGCGAAATGGAGCGCGCGGGAATCCGCGTCGATCCGGACAAGCTGCGTGGACTCAGCCGCGATTTCGCCCAGCGCCTGGCTGGTCTCGAGGCGGAAATCCTCGAATTGGCGGGAGAGGATTTCAACATCGCCTCGCCGAAGCAGCTCGGCGAGATCCTGTTCGAAAAGATGTCGCTTCCCGGCGGCAAGAAAACCAAGACCGGTGCCTGGGGCACCGACGCGCGCGTACTGGAGGATTTGGCGGCGGCGGGGCACGACCTGCCGATCCGCGTTCTCGACTGGCGCCAGCTCGCCAAGCTGAAGAGCACTTATTCGGACGCTTTGGTCGAGCAGATCAACCCCGAGACCGGGCGCATCCACACCTCCTATGCGATGGCGGGCGCGCAAACGGGGCGCCTCGCCTCGACCGACCCCAACCTCCAGAACATCCCCGTCCGCACCGAGGAGGGCCGCAAGATCAGGAGCGCCTTCGTGGCCCGCGACGGCTGCAAGCTGCTCTCCCTCGACTACAGCCAGATCGAGCTGCGCGTGCTCGCCCACATGGCCGGAATCGAGGCGCTGCTGGAGGCCTTCCGCGACGGCCAGGATATCCACGCGATGACCGCCGCCCAAGTTTTCGGCGTCCCCGTCGAGGGTATGGACCCGATGGTCCGCCGCCAGGCGAAGGCGATCAATTTCGGTATCATATACGGTATCAGCGCCTTCGGCCTGGCGCGCCAGCTCGGCATCTCGCGGGGCGACGCCAAGGCCTATATCGACGCCTATTTCGAGCGCTACCCCGGCATTCGCGACTATATGGACGGCGCCGTCGCCGGCTGCCGCGAGACCGGCTACGTGGAGACCCTGTTCGGCCGGCGTCTTCATCTCTCGGGTATCGGCGCCAAGAACCCGATGCAGCGGAACTACGCCGAGCGCCAGGCGATCAACGCGCCGATCCAAGGCACCGCCGCCGACATCATCAAGCGGGCGATGCTGCGGGTGCCGGGCGCGCTCTCGGCCGCCGGGTTGGGGTCGCGCATGCTGCTCCAGGTACATGACGAGCTGCTGTTCGAGACGCCCGAGGACGAGGTCGAGAAAACCATTAAGACGGTCGGCGCCGCGATGGAAGGGGCCGCGATGCCGGCGGTCGCACTCGACGTGCCGCTGGTCGTCGATGCCGGTGTCGGCGACGACTGGGCGACCGCGCATTAGGGGCGGAGTTTGGACGTACGGGAGCCGGTACTTTGCCCTCACCCCAACCCTCTCCCGCAAGCGGGAGAGGGAGCTAGGCGGCCGGCGCTCTGAATCCCCTCGCCCGCTTGCGGGAGAGGGAGGGGCCCGTCGCGCAAGCGATGGGAGGGTGAGGGCCAGCGTGCAATGGGCGAAGAGAGATGGCGTATGAGCCGGACCCGGTCACGTACCTTTATTTGGCACTTCGACCAGCCGCCGGCGCGGATGTGGCCGGCCTTGGCCGACACCGCCCGGTTCAATGAGGCGGCGGGTCTGCCCCGGCACGCGATCGAGGAGGTTCAGGCGGCGGACGGCACGGTTCGCTTCTTCGCCGAGGCCCGGGTCGGACCGGTTCGGCTCGCCTGGGAGGAAATTCCCGTCGAATGGGTCGACCGCCGACGCTTCCGACACATCCGCCTTTTCTCTAAAGGGCCGTTGCGGTCGCTGACCGCCACCCTCCGCTTGGCGCCGGCGGCGAACGGGGGATCGACGGGCCACTATACGGTCGAGGCGGAGGCCGCCAACCCGCTCGGGTCATTGATCCTCCGGACCGGGTTTTTCCCGGTGGCGGGACGGCTGTTCACAAGGCTCGCCATGCAGGCGCGCGACTGGGCGCTGGCGCCCCGTGCCGCCGTCGAGCTTTGCCTGCAAGCGGTGAAGTCGGGCTTGCTGGAACTTCGCTGGGACCTTCTCTGTCCCCGCTGCCGGGGGGCGAAGATCGTCGCGACCTCGCTCGACCAGGTGCCCTCGGAAGCCCATTGCGGCGCCTGCAACATCGGCTACGACCGGGACTTTGCACGGAATGTGGAGCTCAGTTTTCAACCAAACCCGGCGATTCGGCGCATTCTCGAAGGGGAGTTCTGTCTGTTCGGTCCGATGACGACCCCGCATATCAAGCTCCAGGCGACCCTGGCGGCTGACGAGACGCGGCAAATCGACCTCGACTTGCCGGCCGGTCCCTATCGCCTTCGAACGCTGCAGGTCGGCGGCGCCGAGGACGTCGAATTCGATGGTGACGGCTTTCCCGCGCTGGAGGCCGAGGCGGGCGAGGTCAGGGCGGGGCCGAGCGCGCCCGCGGGCTCGATCGACCTCGTCAATCGCGAGGACCGGCCACGCACATTGATCATCGAGTCCCGCGATTGGGCGGCCGATGCACTAACCGCCCACCGGGCGACCGCGCTGCAGTGCTTTCGCGACCTATTTCCGCAAGAAGGGCTTCGCCCCGGCGATGCGGTCGACATCACCCGGGTCGCCCTCGTCTTCACCGATCTCGAGGGCTCGACCGCATTTTTCGAGCGGGTCGGCGATGTCGAGGCCTATCGGCTCGTGCGCGAGCATTTCGGATTCTTGGCCGAGGCGGTGCGCGAGGCCGACGGCGCCATCGTCAAGACCATAGGCGATGCGGTGATGGCGGTCTTCGTCGATCCGGCCGATGCGCTGCGTGCCGCCCTTTCGATGCAGGCGAAGGCGGCGGATTACCGGGCCGAGACGGGAGCGGCCGACATTATTCTGAAGGTTGGTGTCCACACCGGTGCCTGTGTCGCGGTCTCGCTCAACGACCGGCTCGATTATTTCGGCGGCACCGTCAATATGGCGGCCCGTCTCCAGGGCGAGAGTGCGGGCGGCGAGATCGTGCTCTCGGCCGACATTGTCGCCGATCCGGGCGCGGCGACGGTCTTGAATTCGGTACCGCCGCAAGCGGAGCAGCGGCCGCTTCGCGGCTTTGCCGACCCGATCACCTTATTTCGCCTGGACGAAACGGCCGTTGCGCGTCTGAATGAGGCTTGACCCCTCCGCCCGGCGCGTGATGCTTGCGCCGTCGACTCACTCCACACAGGTAACAAGGGAACGGCGATAAAGATGCTGATCGATCATGAAAAACTGCGCGCGGTGTCGCGCGCCATCCTGGAGGCGGGCGGCAGTGCCGCCGGCGAGGCTAAAATCGTCGCCGACCATCTCGTCGAGGCCCATCTGAAGGGACATCCGAGCCACGGCACCGGCATGATCGCACGCTATTTCGAGGCGCTGCACCAAGGCGGATTGCGGCCCAATCAGCCGATCGAGGTGGTCAAGGACGACGGGCCGTTTCTCGTCATCGACGGCGGGCAGGGCTACGGTCACCGGGCCGCCAGGGAGGCGATGGAACGCGCGATCGCCAAGACGAAAGAGGTCGGCCTCGTCCTGCTGGCACTCCGTAACTGCTGCCATATCGGCCGGATCGGCACCTATGGCGAGATGGCGGTGGATGCGGGTTTGATCTCATTGCATTTCGTCAATGTGACCGGGCGCTCGCCCATCGTTGCTCCCTTCGGCGGCTCCGACGCCAGGATGCTGACAAACCCGATGGTTGTCGCCGTCCCCGCCTCCGACGATCGGCCGGCTTTCGTCCTCGACATGGCGACCAGCCGGATCGCCATGGGCAAGGTCCGGGTCGCCATGATGCAGGAGCGCGAATTGGGCGAGGGCTATATCATCGGCCCGGACGGGCAGCCCGCCACTGACCCCTCGATCATGTATGCGGAAGACCACGGTGCCCTATTGCCGGTCGGCGATCATAAGGGGTACGGGCTGGCCATGGCCTGCGAGTTGCTTGCCGGCATGCTGACCGGCGGTGGGACGATCCAGCCGGGCAATCCCCGAAGCGGCACGCCGATCAACAATATGTTCGCGATCGTGGTCGATCCCTCGCGCCTCGTCGACGACGACTACATGCGGGCAGAAGTCGACGCGATGATCGATTATGCCAAGGCCTCGCCCGCGGCCGATCCGGCGGCTCCCGTGTTGGTCGCGGGCGAGCCCGAGGCGATGCGGCGCCGGGCGATGACGACGTCGGGCATCGAAATCGAGGAGAATACCTGGGAGGCGCTTATGGCGGCCGGCGAATCGGTCGGTCTCTCGCGCCAGAAGATCGCCGAAATCATCGACGAGGGAGGCTGAGGAGACGATGCTGAAGATTCTCGGACGCAACAACTCGGTCAACGTCATCAAGGCGCTGTGGTGCGCCACGGAGCTTGGCCTCGAATTCGAGCGCGTCGATATCGGCGGCGCCTTCGGCGGCAACGATCAGCCGGAATACCTCGCCAAGAACCCGATGGGTCGGGTGCCGACGATCGAGGACGGCGATCTTGTGCTCTGGGAATCGCACAGCATCGTTCGTTATCTGGCGGCCACCTACGGGGTCGGCTCGCTCTGGCTCGAGGACGCCGGCGCTCGGGCAAAGTCGGAGCTATGGATGGATTGGTATGCAGGTCATCTCCATGCACCGATGACCACGATCTTCTGGAACTTGGTGCGCCACGCCCCCAAGGATCGAGATATGCCCGCGGTCGAGGCCGCGATCGGGGAGGCGAACGATCTTTGGGGAATCCTCGATGCCCATCTCGCCGACCGTATTTTCGTGGCCGGCGACACCCTCACCACCGGCGATTTTCCGGTCGGCGCCGCCGCTTTCCGATATTACAGCCTGGTCGAGGACCGGCCCGACATGCCCTACCTCGACCGCTGGTACGCCGCTCTCGGAGAGCGCGCTCCCTACCGCACCCACGCCATGAACCCGCTTAGCTGACCTGTTGATTGTTCACTTTTTGTTCTTTACAATGTCAATATGGATTGGGTGTTGCCGGATCGCGCGCGAAAGGGCCGGGGCGCGATCGGAAATCAAAGCGGCCGGTTCGAGCGGGAAACGCGCATCCCGACCGATGACGGCTGGGGCGGGGCCGAAGAACCGCCGCCGCGGCTCCGCACCACGCTGACCATTGACACCGCACGGAACGTTATCGCGCGAAATACCTCGCCCGACGTGCCCTTCGACCGGTCGATCAACCCCTATCGGGGCTGCGAGCACGGCTGTATCTATTGTTTCGCCAGGCCGACCCATGCCTTTCTCGGTCTCTCGCCCGGACTCGATTTCGAGACCAAGCTCTTCTACAAGCCCGATGCCCCCGAACGCCTGCGCGAGGAACTTAGCCGGCCGAATTATAAGCCCGATGTTATGGCGCTTGGCACCAACACCGACCCCTATCAACCGGTCGAGCGGGGCCGGAAACTGACCCGGCGGATACTCGAGGTGCTTGCCGAGTTTAACCATCCCTTCGCTATCGTGACAAAATCCGACCTGATCCTGCGCGACGCCGATATCATCCAACCGATGGCGGCGAAGGGACTTGCCGCGGTGACGATTTCGGTGACGACGCTTGATGCCGCCCTCGCGCGAAAACTTGAGCCCAGGGCACCGCATCCCGAAAAGCGGCTTGCCGCGATCGCCACAATGGCGGCGCTTGGGGTCCCGACGGGCGTGCTGACGGCCCCGATGATCCCGGCTCTCAACGACATGGAAATGGAGAAGATCCTGGCGCGCGCGGCAACGGCAGGTGCGACGGGGGCGGGCTATGTCCTGCTTCGCCTGCCGCTTGAGATCGCGGGCCTTTTCGAGGAATGGCTGGACGCGCATTTCCCGGACCGGGCGGCGCATGTCTTGAGTTTGCTGCGACAGACAAGGGGCGGCGCCCTTTATGATTCGCGCTGGGGCAAGCGGGCGCGGGGGACAGGACCCTATGCCGAGTTGCTGCATCGCCGCTTCGATCTCGCCATCAATCGGCTCGGACTCGACAAACGCAGTCTCGATCTCGATTGCGGTCAATTCAAGCGGCCGGCCCGGGCCGGGGATCAACTGACCCTCTTCTAATTCGCGGCCCCTCTTCTAATTCGCGGCAAAGTGTGATTCATCTTGGGGTCCGGAGGGAATTCGGCCGGAGCCCGGATGGAACCCATATGGAACAGGGCGTCGAACTGACCGGAATCGCGATCGTGGCCGCCGCCGCCGCGGTGTGCGGCATGGCGATGGCGCGTCTCAATCAACCGCCCATTGTCGGCTATATCCTCGCAGGTGTTCTGCTTGGGCCGACCGGTATCGGTCTCGTCGGTGCCCGCGCGCAGATCGAGGTGCTGGCCGAACTCGGCGTTCTCTTGCTGCTTTACGTCATCGGCATGGAATTGTCGCTGCGCGCCTTCCGGAGGATGTGGCGGATCGCGGTGTTGACGACGCTGCTGCAGGTCGCGGTCAGCCTGGGGGCCATGATCGTGGTCCGCTACTATCTCGGCTGGCCCTTGGCGCATGCGGTTCTGTTCGCCTTTGTGCTGGCTCTCTCCAGCACCGCCGTCGGGATCAAGATGCTGGAGGATGTGGGCGCACTTCGCCAAAGAGTCGGGCGGATCGCGGTCGGCGTGCTGATCGCCCAGGACCTGGCGGTCGCCCCGATGTTGATCCTCGTCGACGGCCTGGCGGGCGATGGGTTCGATCTTCTGGTGCCGTTCGAACTGGCGCTTTCGATCGGTCTTCTGGTGGTCTTCATTCGGGTTTTGTCGGGCGGGCGCAAGATCACGCTTCCCTTTGCCGCCCTTGTTCTCGGCAAGCTCGATCTGACCCCGCTCGTGGCGTTGAGCTGGTGTTTCATTTGCGCGGCCCTCGCGGGGTTGGTCGGCCTTTCGGCCCCCTTCGGCGCCTTTCTCGCCGGTCTCGTCGTGGGCGCGAGCCGCCAGCGCCGCGATCTCTTCGCCATGACCAAGCCGATCGAAAGCATTCTCCTGATGGTCTTCTTCCTGTCGATCGGTCTGCTCGTCGACTTGCCCTTCCTATGGGAAAATCTGGGCCTCGTTATTCTCCTCTGGGCCTTCGTCGCGATCTTCAAGACCGCCCTCAACACCGGCGTCCTCCGGCTCATGGGCGAGACTTGGCAGCACGCGTTTCTCTCCTCACTCTTCCTGGCACAGATCGGCGAATTCGCTTTCATCCTGGGAAGTGCGGCGATCGATCGCGGCATCATCGATCACGATCTTCACCGTCTGGTCGTCGCGGTCACCGTGCTCTCGCTGGTCACCAGCCCGCTCTGGATGCATTCCGCCCGGCGGGTCCAGCATCGCGCGGTCCGGCGGGCGACGACGATCGGCGGCGTGTTGCGATTGGTCTATTCCCGCGAATGGCGCTGGACGCGCCGTGCCGGCCGGACGGTGATCGGCACGTTCGACTGGCTGCTGACACGCGCCGAGATCGCGATCGAACGGGTGCGCCGCCGCTTCCGCGATCGAGGTGCCGCGAAGACCGATGCGCCGAAGAGACTGCCTCGTGCCTGATTTTTCCCTCGAGGATGACTGCACAGGGCCGGTCGCCGGGATCGACGAAGCGGGGCGGGGGCCCTGGGCGGGGCCGGTGGTCGCGGCGGCGGTCGTGCTCGACCGCTTAAGGGTCGGCGAGGCGCTGTTGGCGCGGATTGATGATTCGAAGAAACTCTCGAAGCCGGTGCGGGAAGAACTCCTGGAGGCGCTTCGGCCGGTGGCCGCGATCGGTGTCGGCTTCGCGACCCCGGCCGAGATCGACGAGATCAACATTCTCCAGGCAACGATGCGCGCGATGCGCCGCGCCGCCGACGCCCTTCCCGATGCACCGGCGATGGTCCTGGTCGACGGCAACCGCCTGCCCGATCTCGATTGTCCCGGGCGCGCGATCGTCAAGGGGGATGGCCTCTCCTATTCCATTGCCGCCGCCTCGATTGTCGCCAAGGTGACCCGCGACCAGCATATGGCCGAGCTCGCCCGCCGGCATCCGGGCTATGGCTGGGAACGGAACGCCGGATATGGCACGGCCGAACACAAAGCGGCGCTTGCGCGTCTCGGCATCACATCGGCGCATCGGCGAAGCTTCAAGCCAATCGCAAGATATTGTGAGTAATTTTCCCAAATACCCCACATATATGCAGTAGAGCTAAAATAAAAAGATAGGAAATTTCTTCATGTTGACGAAATGATTCAAATGAATCATTTTTTGCACATGAATAAGGACAGAAAATACTCACCATTACTTCCCGAGAACGAGATTTTATTGGGCGATTCCCTCGAATTGCTTTTCTCGTTGCCGGAAGCGTCGGTCGATATGGTGTTCGCCGACCCGCCCTATAACCTGCAATTGACGGGCGAGCTCCGGCGGCCGAACAACAGCCGGGTCGACGGGGTCGACGACAGTTGGGACAAGTTTGACGATTTCGCCGAATACGACCGCTTCACCCGCGACTGGCTGCGGGGCTGCCGGCGGGTCTTGAAGGATGACGGCACGCTCTGGGTCATCGGGAGCTATCACAATATCTACCGGGTCGGTGCGACAATGCAGGATCTCGGCTTCTGGATCCTCAACGACGTCGTTTGGGTAAAGACCAACCCGATGCCGAACTTTCGCGGCCGGCGTTTTACCAACGCCCATGAGACGATGCTCTGGTGCGCGAAGTCGGCCGAGTCTCGCTACACCTTCAACTACGACGCCATGAAGGCGCTGAACGACGATTTGCAGATGCGGAGCGATTGGTTGATCCCGCTCTGTACCGGGGGCGAGCGGCTGAAGGACGACAACGGCGAGAAGGCGCATCCGACGCAAAAACCGGAGGCGCTCCTTCATCGCGCGATTCTGGCCGCGACCGATCCCGGCGATCTCGTGCTCGATCCCTTCTTCGGGACCGGCACCACGGGGGCGGTTGCCAAGAAGCTCGGCCGGAAATATCTCGGCCTCGAACGCGAGGAAAAATACGCTGAGATCGCCCACCGCCGCCTCGCCACCATTCCGGCGGCCGGCGACCCGAGCCTCCTTACGACGCCGTCGAAGCGAAAAGAGCCGCGCATTCCCTTCGGTTGGCTGGTCGAGCGGGGCTATCTGGCACCCGGCGACATCCTGACCAGCCCGTGCGCGCGCTGGCAGGCCAAGGTCCGGGCCGACGGAACCGTCATCGCGGCCGACCATCGGGGCTCGATCCATCAGGTGGGCGCCGCCGTCCAGGGTGCCGCGAGCTGCAATGGCTGGACCTTCTGGTGCCGGGATGTGGAAGGCAGCAAGGTGCCGATCGATCTCCTTCGCCAGAAGCTCCGGGCCGAACTCAACTGACGCCGTCGCGCCTTCCTAGTTCCGTCCGATGGCGTGGTCGGCCACCTTCTTCATAAGGGTCGGCAAGGCTTGATTGGCGAGCCCGTCAAGCGAACACCAGAGGCAATCTCGGGGTGCCGCGACACCGTCGCTCACCCGGCCGTGCAGGACCCTAAGTTCCAGATGAAAATGCGTGAAGCCATGGCGGACCATGCCGTCCATCAGGAACCAGGCGGTGCCTTCCAGCGGCACCGCGGCCAGGGCTGCGTTGGGATCGGGCATGTCGGCGTCGAGCCACGGGGTCGACGGGAATTCCATCAACCCGCCAAGTAGGCCGTCGGGCGGCCGCCGGCGCATCAGAACGGCGCCGTCCGGCCGCACCAACCAGAAGGCGATGCCGCGACGCGTCGGTTTATCCTTCTTGGCGCGGCGCGCCGGCAACGACTCGGCGATATCCCGGCCCCGGCATCCCGCCGCCCAGGGGCAGAGCAGACAGTTCGGCTTTCGCGGCGTGCAGATCGTGGCTCCCAGATCCATCACCGCCTGGGCGTAATCGCCGGGCCGGAAATCGGGCGAGAGGTCGGCCGCGTGTTGCTTCAGTTCCGCCTTCGCGTCCGGTAGCGGGGTCTCGATGCGAAAATAGCGCGCCATCACCCGCTCGACATTGCCGTCGACGACGACCGCCGGACGGTCGAAGGCAATGGCCGCGATCGCCGCGGCGGTATAGGGGCCAACCCCCGGCAGCGCCAGGAGCTCGGATTCGCTTTCGGGAAAGCGGCCTTGATGATCCCGCACGATGACGCCCGCGCATTTATGGAGGTTCCGCGCCCGGGCGTAATATCCCAGCCCCTGCCAGCAATGCAGCACCGCGTCGAGCTCGGCCGCCGCCAAGGCCTCCACCGTCGGCCAGCGTGAGAGGAATTCCTCGAAATAGGGACCGACGGTGACGACCGTGGTCTGCTGCAGCATGATCTCGCTCAGCCAGACGACATAGGGGTCGGACCGGCTGCCGGGCGGTGATCGCCAGGGCAAGCGGCGGCGGTGGCGATCGTACCAGTCGAGCAGCCGGCCGGCGTTGTCATGGGCGCTATCGGCGGAGGCCATGGGGCGCTACTATAAGTGACCAGGGCAGGTTCCGGCGAATCGAGGATGCGGGCGGCGTGGCAGGCGATCAGAATAAGAAGGACGAGACGACCCGGCGCGGCGGACCGCCGAAGCCGCTGGCCCGGCTATTGCCGAAGTTGACGCGAAAAGCGCTCGGCAAACGCGGCCTCGCGGAAGCCAATCTTCTCGCCGACTGGGCGACCATCGTGGGCGCCGAGCGCGCGGCCGGCTGCCGGCCGGAAAAATTGAGCTTCCCCCGCGGCCGGCGAAGCGGCGGAACCCTGCATCTCCATGCGACACCGGGCCTTGCGATCGAACTTCAACACGACGCGCCCCGGCTGATCGAGCGGATCAACGGCTATTTCGGCTATGCGGCGGTCGAGTCGCTTAAATTCCTGCAAATCCCGATCGAAGGGCCGCCGGCCCCGCCGTCTCCGCCGCCCGTGGCCGACCCCGCCGAATTGGCGGCCATGCGCCGCCGGCTGGACGATGTGGAGGACGGCGAATTGCGGGAGACGCTTGACCGACTCGGGGCCGCGGTCCTCGCCGAATCGGCGGCAAGAGGCGAGGATTGACCCTCCGAGTGGACTTTGCCTTGTTCCCGCCCCAATCGTCTTTCTATACTCCCGCCCTTGATTGAGATGCGGAGGAAATGGGCGTGGTTGGAATTCGAAACCTGGCGGCAGCAGCCGTCCTGATCCTATCGACCGGGCTTGCGGCGGCGGGCTCGGTGACGACCGAATCGGCGCTCAAGGAGCGTATTTTGGGCGACGCGAAAGCCCCGATCACGATCATCGAATACGCCTCGATGACGTGCCCGGCTTGTCGTGCCTTTCACGTCGACGTGCTGCCCAAACTCAAGAAAAACTTTATCGATACGGGAAAGGCGCGGATCGTGTTCCGGGATTTTCCGATCGACCAGGCGGCCCTGATCGCGGCCGTGATGGCGCGCTGTGTGAGGCCGGATCTCTATTTCAAGTTCGTCAATTTGATTTTCGAGAAACAGCCGCAGTGGACGCGGAGCGAGAATCCGCTCGACTCCCTGCTCCGTCTCGGCAAGCTGGCCGGCCTCAGCCGCGCCCGTTTCGATTCCTGTATCAAAAATCGGGCACTCGTCGATGGCATTCTCCAAAAGCAGCTTGATGGGGAGAAGAATTTTGGTGTAACGAGGACGCCAACCTTTATTATCAATAATGATCACAAGCTCGTCGGCACCGAGCCTTACGAGGAATTCGAAAAAATCCTCAAATCGAAGGTGAAGTGAACGACACGGATCGTCCAACGGATCGTCGCCCGGCCCAGTGAATTTTCAGAAACTCCGTCTCGCAGGTTTTAAGTCCTTCTTGGATTCGGTCGAAATCTTGATCGAACCCGGCGTTACGGGCGTGGTCGGTCCGAACGGCTGCGGCAAGTCGAACGTCGTCGAGGCCCTGAAATGGGTCATGGGAGAAACCTCCGCGAAGCAGATGCGCGGCGGCGAAATGGACGACGTCATTTTCGGCGGCACCTCGGATCGGCCGGCGCGCAACATCGCCGAAGTCACCTTGTTCCTCGACAACGCGGACCGCGATGCGCCGGCCCAGTTCAACGATACGGACGAACTCGAGGTCATGCGCCGGATCGAGCGCGGGTCGGGTTCCAACTACAAGATCAATGGCCGTGACGTTCGCGCTCGCGATGTCCAGCTCCTGTTCGCCGATCTCGCCACCGGCGCCCATTCCACCGCGATCGTCAATCAGGGCCGCGTCGGCGCCTTGATCGGCGCCAAGCCGATCCAGCGGCGCGCTCTTCTGGAAGAGGCGGCTGGGATCACCGGGCTCCACTCCCGACGCCACGAGGCGGAGCTGCGCCTGCGCGCCGCGGAGACCAATCTCGAGCGCCTCGACGATGTAATCATCGCTCTCGAGGGGCAATTCCAGGGCTTGAAGCGCCAGGCCCGGCAGGCCGGTCGTTATCGCCGGCTTGGCGGCCATATCCGCCGCCACGAGGCGATGGCGCTGCATCTCCGCTGGGAAGAGGGGCAAGCGGCGCTGGCGGCCGCGCGCGAAGCCTTGCAAAAGGCCGAGACGGAGGTCGCGCGCCACACCGAAGGCGCTGCCGAGGCCGCTCGGATGCAAGCCGAAATCGCCGCCTCGCTGCCGGAACTTCGCGAAGCCGAGGCCATCGCCGCCGCCAAACTCCAGCGTCTGCTGGTTGCTCAGCGCGAACTCGAGGCCGAGGAAGGCCGTATCGTCGAGGCCTTGGCGGCGGTCGATCACAGGCTCAACCAGATCGGATCGGATATCTCCCGGGAAGCAGCACTTAGCGAGGACGCGGCCGAGGCGCTCCGCCGGCTTCAAGCCGAGGTGGCCGAACTGGAGGCTGCGCGCGAGGGCGAGGCGGCGCGGCGAGAAGCCGCGCGGAAGGCCCTCGCCGAGATAACCGAACAAGTGAGCGCGCGAGAGGCCACGCTCGGCGAATTGACCCAGACCGTCGCCGCCGCCGAAGCCAACCGCGACGCCTTGGTCAACCGGCGGGATGAATTGGCGCGGCGCCATGAGACCTTGGACGCGCGTCTCGCCGAAATTGAAACCGAACGCTCGGCGCTTGTCGTGGAAAGCGACGACAACGGCGCCTTGGCGGGTGCGGCGCGCGTGGTCGCAGATGTCGAGGCCGAACTCGAATCGGCCCGCCGGACCGCCGACGAGACCGAGGCCGCGAAGACGGCCGCCGAAGCCGGCGAATCGGATCAACGGCAAAAAATGCAGGAAGCTCAGAGTGTCCGCGACCGGCTTCTGGCCGAGGAAAGCGCGCTCACGGATCTCCTGAAGGGCGCCGAGTCGGACCTCTTTCCGCCGCTGATCGATGCGCTTGGCGTGACCGCCGGCTACGAGGCGGCGCTCGGCTCGGCCCTCGACGACGATCTCTCCGCCCCGCTCGATAGTGCCGCGCCGGTGCATTGGAAGACCTTGCCGCCGATTCCGTCGATGGCGCCATTGCCGGAAGGCGCCACGCCGCTCTCCGCGCTGGTCAACGGCCCGCCGGTAATCGCGCGTCGTCTGGATGCGGTCGGCGTGATCGAGAATTCGGCCGACGGCGACCGCCTGCAGGGCGATCTCCTGCCCGGCCAGCGCTTGGTCAGCCGGGACGGCGGCTTGTGGCGCTGGGACGGGTTCACGGTGACGGCCGGGGCGCAGACGCCGGCGGCGATCCGTTTGAGCCAGCGGAACCGTTTGAAAGAGGTGCAAGGACAGCGCGCCGGCGCGGAGACGGCGTTCGAGTCCGCGAGCCGTGCCCACGCCGCCAGCCGCGAGGCCGTCGCGGCGGCGGTGGAGAGCGACCGCGCCGCCCGGGCGGCGCTGCAGGCGGCGTATGACCGCCTGGCCGCGGCGCGGAAGGAGCAAGGGGCCCTTGCCGATCAGACGGCGAGTGCGCGGTCCCGCCTTGCCGCCCTTTCCGATATGGCGGAACGGCTGGGCGGCGATCTGGCCGAGACGCGGGAACAACGGGTCGCGATCGAAAGTTCGGTCGCCCGGCTGGTCGATCCCATCGAGACGCGGGCGGAAATCGAGCGCGTACGCGAGGAGATCGGAAACCTTCGCACCGAGGAAGGCGAACGGCGAAGTGCCCATGATCGAATTGCCGCCGCTGCCGAGCAACGCGAAGCGCGCCTCGCCGCGATCGATCGCGAGAAGAGTTCCTGGGACGAACGGGCCGGGGGTGCAACGGCCCGCATCGCAGATCTCGAGTCTCGCTGCGAGACCACGCAAGAAGAGCGCGCGCGTCTGGCGGCCCGACCGGCGGAAATCGAAACCCAGCGGGCGGCCCTGTTGGACGGTCTGGAGGCCGCCGAGACGAAACGGAATGCGGCGGCCGATCGTCTGAGCGAGGCGGAGGAGAAGCTCGGCGAAGCGGATGCGGCGCTTCGACGCGCGGAAGCGGTGCTGGCCGCCGCGCGCGAGGACCGGGTGCGCGACGAGGGCCGGGTCGAACAGGCCGCCGCCGAATGCAATGTCATTGCCGAGAGAATCGCCGAACGCCTGGAAAGCACGCCCGAGACCCTGCTGGCGGATGCCGAGATCGATCCCGAAACCGATTTTCCCGAGCGGGATGCGGTCGAAATCAAGCTCGAGCGTCTGATTCGCGAGCGCGACAATATGGGACCGGTCAACCTCCGCGCCGAGGCCGAGCTGGAGGAGCTTGAGGCGCAGATCGATTCGATGCGAACCGAACGCGAGGACCTTCTTGCCGCGATCGCCCGCCTTCGCCAGGGAATCTCGACCTTGAACCGCGAGGGGCGCGAGCGGCTGCTGGCGGCCTTCGAGAACGTCAACCGACACTTCGAGGATCTCTTCACACGGCTCTTCGGCGGCGGCCGGGCGCATCTCGCCCTGACCGAGGCCGAGGACCCGCTCGAGGCGGGGTTGGAGATCATGGCCAGCCCGCCCGGCAAGAAATTGCAGGTAATGTCGCTGCTGTCGGGTGGCGAACAGGCACTGACGGCGCTGGCACTGCTATTCGCGGTCTTCCTCACCAATCCTGCACCGATCTGCATCCTGGACGAGGTCGACGCCCCCCTCGACGACGCCAATGTCGATCGGTTCTGCCGGCTGCTCCAGGAAATCGCTCATTCCGGGAAAACGCGGTTCATCATCGTCACCCATCACCGCCTGACCATGGCCGGCGTGGACCGGCTTTTCGGCGTTACCATGGGCGAGCGCGGGGTCAGCCAGTTGGTTTCGGTTGATTTGCGCGAGGCGGCGGCCATGCGCGATACGGCATAGGCCCGGAAACGGCGGAAAAGTGCGGTTTCAGGGGCGATCCGGGCCGCTTGACTTGGCCAAAATCGACCTTTATGGTGCGCCCGCCTTCGACGCCGCTTCGGGCGTCAATTCGGTATCGACGCGAGGATGTCAGACGAGCGCCCTTCTACTTCGCTAAACGAACTCGACGCGAAGCTGCAAGCCGCCCGCGCCCATCGGCGCGCGACCGAACCGAAAGACGATGAAGGCGATACCCGGGCCGGGAGCGGTCTCGCGCTCGGGATGCGCGTCGGTCTCGAATTCGTTTCCGCGATCGGCGTCGGGGTGGTAATCGGGCTGTTGCTGGATTACTGGCTCGAGACCAAGCCTTGGTTTCTGGTCGGCTTTTTCCTGTTGGGAAGTGTCGCGGGGTTTTTGAACGTGTTTCGGGTGATGAGCGGGTTTGGTTATGCCGCCGGTTACGGTTCGACCAAGAAAGATTCGACCAAGAAAGGCTCGGGGAGCGAATAGGGTTTAGCCATGGCAGCAGGCGGCGGACACAGCCCGCTCGAACAATTCGTCATCAAGCGCATCGTCCCGGTCGAAATCGGCGGCGTCGACGTCTCGTTCACCAATTCGGCGCTTTTCATGATGATCGCGATCGTGCTCGCATCGGTCTTCCTGGTGCTGGGCATGCGCCGCAGCGCCATCGTGCCGGGCCGCTGGCAGGTCGCCGTCGAACTCTGTTACGAATTCATCGCCAATTTGCTGCGCGACACGGTCGGCCAGGAAGGCCGCAAATACTTCCCCGTCGTGTTCGCGCTGTTCATCTTCGTGCTGCTCGGCAACCTGCTCGGCATGGTGCCCTACAGCTTCACCTTTACGAGCCATATCGTCGTCACCTTCGCGATGGCGGCGGTCGTCTTCATCGGGGTGACCATCCTCGGATTCGTGAAGCACGGATTTCATTTCTTCACCATTTTCGCGCCGCCGGGAACGCCCTGGGTGATGTTGCCGCTGCTGGTGCCGATCGAGATCATCTCCTACCTCTCGCGCCCGATCAGCCTTTCGGTGCGGCTCTTCGCCAACATGCTGGCGGGCCACACGCTGCTCAAGGTGATCGCCGGTTTCATCGCAGTCCTCGGGGTGGTCGGCGTGTTGCCGCTCGCCCTCGTGGTGGCGCTGACCGGGCTGGAGATCCTGATCGCCTTCTTGCAAGCCTATGTTTTCACTATTCTGACGTGCCTCTATATCAACGACGCGATTCACCTACATTAGAACGCGGATCGCGCGGGGCCGCCGAACCAAAACCGTTTAACGAAGCAACACTATCTGGAAGAGGACAAAAAAATGGATGCAGATGCCGCAAAGCTCATCGGTGCCGGTCTTGCCGTCATTGGCATGATCGGCTCGGGAATCGGTATCGGAAGCGTATTCTCGTCGTTCATTCTGGCGGTCGGCCGCAACCCCGCCGCTCGCGGCGAGGTGTTCACGATGACGATGCTGGGCTTCGCGCTCGTGGAGGCGATCGCACTTTTCGCCCTCGTCATCGCGCTTCTGATCCTGTTCGGCTGATCGGCCGCCCTAGACTGGGCGACGACAGATGCCGCAGCTCGATCCGTCGACATATCCAACGCAGCTCGTTTGGCTGCTGATCACCTTCGCGATCCTGTTCCTCGTTGTGTGGCGCATGGCGTTGCCCCGAATTACCCAGGTGCGCGACAGCCGGCAGCGCCGAATCGAGGATGATCTGCAACGGGCCGAATCGCTTCGCGAGGAAGCCGAAACGGTGCTGGCGGTTCTGGAGAAGTCGCATGCCGACGCGGCCGAGGAGGCGTTGCGAATTCACCGCGAAGCCGCTCAGGCAATGTCCGAGGCTCGGGCCGAGAAGCAAGCCGAGGTCGCCGCCAGGCTGGCCGAGGAGACGGGGGCCGCCGAGCAACGGATCGCGGGCGAGAAAGACCGTGCCGCAACGACCATTCCCAACGTCGCGGCGGATGTGGTCCGCGCGGCGGTTGAACGCCTGGTTGGTGCTAGGGTCGGGGAAGTCGAAATTGAAACGGCGATCCAGGCGGCCGGGCGGAGGGGCGAGGGATGAGTGCCTTGATCCACGATCCGACCTTCTGGGTACTGATCTCGTTCATTCTGTTCGTGATCGCGGTCTACAAGCCGATCAAGAAGGCGATGCTCGGCGGGTTGGATGCGCGTATCGCCGAAATCCGCCGCGAGGTCGAGGACGCCGAGAAGCTGCGCGAGGAAGCGCAATCACTGCTCGCCAACTACCAGCGCCAGCAACGCCAGGCGATACAGGATGCCGAGGCGATCGTCGAGAAGGCCCGCGAGGACGCCGAACGCCACAAGACAGAAGCCGAGGACGCGATCACGGAAATGGTGCGCCGACAGGAAGAGCAGGCGACGGAAAAGATCGCCCAGGCCGAGGCCGCCGCCGTTCAAGAGGTCCGCGAGATGGCGGTCGATCTCGCCATCGCCGCGTCCGAGCGGCTGTTGGCGGAGCGCCTGTCGGGCGCCGAGGGCGAGGCCCTGGTCGACAAGGCGATCGAGGATCTGCCGACGAAGCTTCAATAGACGCCGGCGACGACAGCGCGACTCTATCCGTCTTGGCTCTTACCCGCCGCCAAGAGAAAATCGAAATCGCAGCCCTGATCCGCTTGCAAGACATGGTCCTGGTAGAGCTTGGCATAGCCCCGGGGCTCCGCCGGCACGGGCTTCCACTCGGCACGGCGGCGGGCTAGTTCTTCCTCTTCCACCAGGAGGTCGATCCGGCGGTCCTTGACCGAAAGGCGGATCCGGTCGCCGGTGCGAACGAGACCCAGCGGCGCGCCCTCGGCCGCTTCCGGAGTGACATGCAGCACGATGGTGCCGAAGGCGGTGCCGCTCATCCGGGCGTCGGAAATGCGCACCATGTCCTTGACCCCGGCCCGGGCCAGCTTGCCCGGGATCGGCAGATAGCCGCATTCCGGCATGCCGTAGCCGCTCTTCGGTCCGGCATTTTGTAACACCAGAAAATCGTTTTCGGTGACGTCGAGGTTGGGATCGTCGATGCGATCGGCCAGATCGGCGGGGGAAGTGAAGACGACGGCGCGGCCCTCGCTTTCAAACAGGGTGTCGTCCGCCGCCGCCCGCTTCAGGATGGCGCCCTTCGGCGCCAGCGACCCGAACAGCGCCACCAACCCGCCGAGCGGGTAATGCGGTTCACCGATCGGCCGGATGATATTGCGGTCGATATGGCCCGGATCTTCCTCGAGGCGGTCCCCCAGCGTCTCGCCCGCAACGTTTTCGGTATCGAGATGCAGGAGCGGCTTCAATTCGCGAAGCACGGCGCCGAGGCCGCCACCTGCGAAGAAATCCTCCATGTAGTTGTCGCCGGACGGCTTCAAATTAACCAGCACCGGGGTCTCGTCGCTGATCTCGTTCAACCGGTCGAGCGAGATTTCCACCCCAGCCCGGCCGGCGATCGCGGTTAGATGGATGATCCCGTTCGTTGAGCCGCCGATGGCCAGCAGGACGCGAAGCGCGTTTTCGACCGATTTCTCCGTCACGATGCGATCCGGCGCGATCTCCGCGGCCGCCATTTCAACCGCGCGCTTGCCGCTCTCCTCGGCGGCTCGAAGACGATCGGCGTGTACCGCCGGAATCGCCGCCGTTCCCGGCAAGGCCATGCCGAGCGCCTCGGTGATGCAGGCCATGGTGCTTGCCGTTCCCATGACCGGGCAGGTGCCGGCGGTGGTTGCAAGGCGGGATTCGATGTTCTCGATTTCGCCCTCCCCCAACTCGCCGGCGCGGTACATCGCCCAGAACCGGCGGCAGTCGGTGCACGCCCCCACCCGTTCGCCGTCATACATCCCGGTCATCATCGGCCCGCCGATCAACTGGATCGCCGGACGTCCGGCGGAGACCGCGCCCATCAACTGCGCCGGCACCGTCTTGTCGCAGCCGCCGACCAGGACGACCGCGTCCATCGGCTGCGCCTTGATCATCTCCTCGGTGTCCATCGACATCAGATTGCGGAACATCATGGAGGTCGGAAACAGCATGGATTCCGCCAGCGAGACGGTGGGGAAGACGATCGGCAGGCCGCCCGCGGCAAGGACACCCCGCTTTACCGCTTCGATCTGCTCGGGGAAATTCCGATGGCAATTGTTGTAGCCGCTGCCGGAATCGGCGATTCCGACGACCGGTTTCTCCAGGCTCTCCAGGCTGTAGCCCATTGCCTTGGCGAAGGACCGCCGGAGGTAGAGCGAGAAATCCCGATCCCCGTAATTGGTCAACCCGCGTCGGAGTCCGGTCTCGTCGGTCATGCTGGTGTTTCCTTCATGGGTCTTGCCATGCCGTTAAACTTGCCTGCGATGGCGCGGCGTCAGTTGCCGGCGACGGTCATGCCGTCGATGCGGAGGGTCGGGGCGTCGGTGCCGTATTTGAATTTGAGGTCGTTGGCCGGCGTCAGATTGAGAAACATGTCCTTCAGATTTCCGGCGATCGTCATCTCGCTCACCGGATAGGCGATCTCGCCCTTCTCGATCCAGAAACCGGCCGCCCCTCGGCTGTAATCGCCGGTGACGTTGTTGATGCCGAAGCCCATCAGCTCGGTCACGTAGAAGCCCTGGTCGATATCGGCGATGAGCTGCTCGGGCGTCGCCTGGCCCGCGACCAGGTACAGGTTGGTCGTGCTGGGGCTGGGCGGTGAGGAGGGGCCGCGCGCGGCGCGGGCCGTGCTCGGAAGGTCGAGCTGACGCGCCGTCGAAAGATCAAGCACCCAATTGGTCAGCACGCCGTCTTCGACCAGATGCATGGCCTCGTTGGCGAGTCCTTCCGCGTCGAAGGGTTTTGAATTGTGGCCCCGGAGCCGGCGCGGGTCGTCGATGATCTGGATGCCCTCGGCGAAGATCCGTTCGCCCATCTTGTCCTTCAGGAAGCTCGTGCCGCGCGCGACGGCGGCACCGTTGGCGGCGCTCGCGAGATGTCGGGGCAGGCCGCTGGCGATGCGCGGCGCATAGACGACGGGAACCTGCTGGGTGTCGACTTTTCGCGGATTCAACCGGCTGACCGCGCGCTCGCCCGCGGTTTGGCCGACGATCTCCGGCGTCTCCAGGTCTTCGGCGAAAGTGGCGCTGGTCGAATCGTAGTCGCGCTCCATCCCGGTGCCTTCGCCCGCCAGCACCGCGACCCAGAAACCATGGCCCGAGGTCCGGTAGCCGCCGGCGAACCCGTTCGAGGCCACAAGGGCGATATCGGCGCTCGACCATGAAGCCTCGGCCCCTTCGGAATTGTTGACGCCGTTGACCGCAAGCGCCGCCGCTTCGCAATCGTGCGCACGCGTCGCCAGCGTCTCGCCCGAGGGTTCGGCCTCGTCGGCGATCGCAAGATCGGGAATTTCGCCGGTCAGGCGCTCGGCCGGATCGGCGAGGCCGCAATAGGCATCATCCGGCACCGCCTTTGCCATCGATAGGGCCCGCTCGACCAGTTCGTCGAGGGCCGCCGCCGCCGGGTCGGTCGAGGACGCGACCGCTTGCTTTTGCCCGATGAAGACGCGAAGCCCGAGATCGCGGGTTTCCGACCGCTCGATCTTCTCGACGCCCCCCAGGCGCTCGGCATGCGAGACCGCGATCGATTTGAAATCGACCGCGTCGGCCGCGTCGGCGCCTGCTGCCAGGGCCTTTCGGATCAAGTCTTCCAGCAAGTCGAGCGTATCTTCCTGGCGCGCCATTCCGTGCGTCCTCGTCGCTAATTTTGTTCGGTCTCAGGTGTAGCCGTCCCGCTCCCGCCTGTCCAATCGCCAGCACTTCAGGATTGCAGGCGCCAGATCACGATCAGCAGGACGAGCAGGAAAAGAGTCATCAGGAACTGCAGGCGGGCGCGGGCGAATTGGGTCGGCGTCACCTGTTCGTCGGGATCGTCGCCGCGCCCGGCGCGCGTCGCGCGCTTGGCCAAATCACGGCGTTTCAGGAAAATCCCGAACAGCACGCCGAACGCCAGCAGCGTCCCGATGATCCAGCTGTATTTCTGCAGGAAGGCGAGAAAATCGTTCATAGAGTACTCGCACCGCGCTGTTGCCCGGCCCTCTCCTGCAACCGGGAAAGGGCCGGGGTGACTCCCGTCATCCGCCGTTCCGGATCGCCCGGTTGACGGCGCAGGTGACGGCGATCAGCGAGGCCGAGACGATGTTCGGGTCCTGGCCGATACCGTATAAATGGGTGCCGTCGACCTCGGTCTCGACAAAGGCGATGGCAGTGGCGTCGGAGCCGCCGCCAACCGAGTGTTCGGAATAGCTGAACACCTTGATGTCGCGGCCCGAATCCTTCTTCAGGGCATCGACATAGGCGTCGATCGGTCCGTTGCCCGTACCTTCGATCTCGATCTCCTTGCCGTCCCGCTTCATCTTCGCCGAGAGCAGCCGCTTCTCCGAGGCGTGGGTATCGGCCCGGGTCTGGTGTTCGACGAACTCGTAGGGCGACTTGGCCCCGAGATATTCCTGCACAAAGGCGCTCCAGATATCCTCCGGCGTCTGCTCCTCGCCGGTGTGGTCGGAAATCTTCTGGACGGCACTCGAGAACTCGACCTGGAGTGCGCGCGGCATCTGGATACCGAACTCGGTCTCCATGATATAGGAAATGCCGCCCTTGCCGGACTGGCTGTTGATGCGGATCACCGCCTCGTAGGAAGCGCCGACATCGTTGGGATCGATCGGCAGGTAGGGCACATCCCAAACCTGGCTGTTCGAGTTTTCCATCGCCTTCAGCCCCTTGTTGATGGCGTCCTGATGGCTGCCGGAGAAGGCGGTGAAGACGAGATCGCCCGCGTAAGGATGGCGCGGATGCACGGGCAGCTGGTTGCAATATTCGGCGACCGACCGCAATTCCCGCATGTTCCGCATATCCAGCTTCGAATCGACCCCCTGGCTCACCATGTTCATGGCCAGAGTGATGACGTCGACATTGCCGGTGCGCTCGCCATTGCCAAAGAGGGTGCCCTCGATCCGGTCGGCCCCGGCCATGACGCCGAACTCCGCCGCCGCGACGCCCGTCCCCCGGTCGTTATGGGGATGCAGCGACAGGATGACGCAATCGCGCTTCGAGAAATTACGGTGCATCCACTCGATCTGGTCGGCGTATATGTTGGCAGTCGCGGCCTCGACGGTGGCCGGCAGGTTGATGATGGTCTTGTCCTCGGGCGTCGGCTGCCAGACGTCCATCACCGCTTCGCAAACCTCCATTGCGTAGGGCAGTTCGGTCTGGGTGAAGCTTTCGGGCGAATATTGATGGATGATCTTGGTATTCGGCACGCTCGGCACCAGCTCCTTGATCAGCTCGGCCGCGTCGACGGCGATCTTCTGAACCCCCGCCATGTCGAGGCTGAAAACCACCCGGCGCTGGGTCGTCGAGGTGGAATTATAGAGATGCATGATCGCTTGCTTGGCGCCGTCGACGGCCTCGAACGAGCGCCGGATCAGCTCTTCCCGCGCTTGCGTTAGGACCTGGATTACCACGTCGTCGGGGATCAGGTTCTCGTCGATGATCTTGCGGCAGAATTCGAAATCGGTTTCCGAGGCCGACGGGAACCCGACCTCGATCTCCTTGAAACCCATCTCGCAGAGCTTTTGGAACATCCTGAGTTTGCGTTCGGGCCCCATCGGTTCGATCAGCGCCTGGTTGCCGTCGCGAAGATCGACCGAGCACCAGGTCGGGCATTGGGTGATCGTATTGCCGGGCCAGGTCCGGTCCGGCAGGTCGATCGGCGTGAAGGGTTTGTATTTCTCGACAGGCATGATGGCCATGGGTCTTGCTCCTGAAGTCGTCTTGATCGTGTTGCTGATATCCGGTTCGAAGTAGCGGCCGGGATACAGCCATCGGGCAGCCGCGCTCAGGCCCGATGGCCGCCGCTAAGTCGAAGGCCGGCGCGCAACATTTCGGCGGATACGACACCATGGGACATCCCTCGAGCGAACCCGACTTCATCCCCGTGCAATTTCGTTTTTCGTGAATTCCCGACGATCATTTTTCGACCATCCCTTCCGACTTTTCCTTCGATCCCAGCGCCCGGCCACCAGCCGAGCGCCCCCGACGCGGTTACTGCGCCGGGCCGGTAAGTCGAAGGCCAAGAAGCCGAATGGTGGTCAAAGTCGTCATAGCGCGCGGAGTTTAGGCGCGATTGGGTCGGGAAGGCAAGGGGCTGGCAAGAAATCAAGATTTCGGCTGGCCTGCTACCTCATCAAGTTTTCCATCGCCCCGAAGCTCTTCTCCATCTCGGCGCCGATGTGGAGCATGTAGAGGACGCCGCCCGCGTTCACCAAGAGCCAGACCGCGAGCCAGAGCCAGTCGGACAGCGGGCGGTCGAGGGCCGGGGTGCCCATGAATTGTTGCCGGTGGAGACGGGAGACGTGAAGCCCCATGCCGATAATGAGGAAATTTCCCCAAGTGAAGGCGGCGGCGGCGAGGAGAACCGGCTCCGTCAAGGCAACACCGCCGATCTCGTATTTGGCGTAATTGCGAAGATCGGCGAGGTGCCAGAGCAGGCCCGCGACGACAGCGGCGCCCGGGAGTCCCATCACCATCCCGCGGCGCGCCGACCACCAAAGCCGGGAGGGCCGCTCGCCCGTCATGCGCCGGCGGTGCCGGGGCTTTGGCTCAAGAACCACTCGATATAAGCCGCGACGCCCCGCTCGATGGTCCATTCGGGGGTCCAGCCGAGGTCGCGTTCGGCGGCCGAGAGGTCGAAGCGTTCGCGTTTGTCGCGTCGGGGGTTCGAACCGAGTTCAACGAGGGCATTTGGGAAAGATTCGAAGACGAGCTCGGCGATCCGTTGCACGGCGGGCATGTCCGGACCGGCGACGTTGTAGGCGTATTGCGAGGTCGGCGGCGCGTGAACGGCGGCGGCGGTGGCCGCCACGATGTCCTCGACATAGACGAAGGGCCAGAATTCGCCCGCCCCCCAATCGAGCTTGGTCTCGCGCCCGCTCATCGCGTCCTCGATCATGGTGCGGATGGCACAGTCGGTGGTCCGGCGGGGGCCATAGACCGAGGAATAGCGAAGGCCGATGGCGTCCAGCCCGTATTCCGCGCGGTAGGCCATCAGCACGAGATCGGAGGCCGCCTTGGTGGCGCCGTAGAGCGTGGTTGGCCGGAAGGGCGTATCCTCTCGCACGGGCGAATCCGGGGTGACGCCATAGGCCGAGCCGGACGAGCAATAGACGAAGCGGGCGACGCCCGTGCGATAGGCGGCCTCCGCCAGGTCGAGGGTCGACACGAGATTCGTGCCGGTAATCAGGTGAGGTGCGTCGTTCGCCAGCATCGGCCCCGAGATGCCGCCCGCATGGACGATTCTCCCGATCTCGTGTTCCTGGAGGAGGGCCAGCATCGCCGCGTAATCGCCGAAGCCTTCGCCGATATGGGTTACGCCATCGATCGCCGCCGGCGGGTCCGCGGGATCGAGCCCAACGACCCGGTCGCCCCGCGCCGCCAGCAGCTTGCTCAAGGGATATCCGACAAGGCCGCTCGCACCGGTGATCAGGATGGTTTCGGAGGGCATGGTGTCTGTCCTTTCTTGGTCATTCCCGCGAAGGCGGGAATCCAGAATCGAACCGTTCGCGCAACCTGGACCCCCGCCGTCGCGGGGGTGACGACAAATGTCACTTCCAAATACTCTTGCCGCCGCCGGGCAAGCCGAGGTCCGACCACATCGCGTCGACCTTCTCGATCACGTCTTCGGTCATGGCGAGCTTTTCGCCCCAGGCGCGGCTGACCTCGGGCGGCCATTTATTGGTGGCGTCGAGACCGATTTTGGAGCCGAGGCCCGGTTCCGGACTGGCGAAATCGAGGGTGTCGATCGGCGTGCCCTCGACGAGCGTGATGTCGCGCGCCGGGTCCATCCGGGTCGAGATCGCCCAGACGACGTCGGTCCATTTACGGGCGTCGATGTCGTCGTCGACCACGATGACCCATTTCGTATAGGTGAACTGCCGGAGATAGGACCAGACCCCCATCATGATCCGCTTGGCGTGCCCCGGATAGGCCTTCTTTATCGAGACCACCGCGACCCGGTAGGAGCAGGCCTCGGGCGGCAGCCAGAAATCGACGATCTCGGGGAATTGTTGCTGAAAGAGCGGAATGAAGACCTCGTTCAGCGCCTCGCCGAGGATCGAGGGCTCGTCCGGCGGGCGGCCGGTATAGGTCGAGAGATAGATGGGGTCGCGGCGCATGGTGACGGCGTCGATGGTGAAAACGGGAAAATCATCGACCGCGTTGAAATAACCGGTGTGGTCGCCATAGGGTCCTTCCCGGCCCGTCTCGGTCAGGGAGACATGGCCCTCGAGCACGATCTCGGCCGCCGCCGGCACCTTGAGCGGGATCGTCTTGCAATCGACGAGATCGAGCCGACGTCCCCGCAGCAGCCCGGCGAACTGATATTCCGACAGCGTATCCGGCACCGGCGTCACGGCGGCGAGCAAGGTGCCGGGATCGGCGCCGATGACAATGGCGGCCGGCAGCGGTTCCGGTGTCTCATCCTTCCAGCGGGCGAAATGCTGGGCGCCGCCGCGATGCTTCAGCCAGCGCATCAAGGTCGTGTTCCGCCCCGTCACCTGCATCCGGTAAATACCGAGATTGAAGGCGTCGGCCTTTCGGCCCTCGGGGTCGGGCCCCCGCGTCACCACGAGCGGCCAGGTGATGAGCGGCGCCGGCTCACCGGGCCAGCAGGTCTGGATCGGCAGTTTGGCGAGGTCGATCTCGTCGCCCGTCAACACGATTTCCTGGCAGGGAGCGCGGGACACCGATTTCGGCTTCATCGCCATTACGGTCTTCAACAGCGGCAATTGCCCGAGCGCGTCGCGGATCCCGCCCGGCGGCTCCGGCTGGCGGAGATAGGCCAACGTCTTGCCGACCTCGCGGAGTTGGTCCGGCTCCCGGTCCATGCCCCAGGCGACCCGCTCCACCGTTCCAAACAGATTGACCAGTACCGACATGCCGTAGGGCGCGCCCGTCTCGGTGACGACGTTCTCGAACAGGATGGCGGGGCCGCCCTCGGCGATCACCCGGGTCTGGATCTCGGTCATCTCCAGCGCCGGCGAGACCGGATGCGAGACGCGCACCAGCCGGCCCTCGCGGTCCAGCCGCTCGATGAAGTCGCGCAAGGAGTCGTAGGGCATGGGGCTAGCCTAGCGGTCGGGGCGGGATTGGCAACCAAGGGCGCTCACGGCTCGACCACCGGCTGGGCCAGAATCCACAGGCTGACCATGGTGTAGGCGACCATCAGCACCAGCATCGGGATCTGGCTGAGCAGGGCCGCCCGTACCGTCCGGTAAACCGAAAAGGCGATCCGGTGGGCGAGGTAGACGGCGGCGATATGACCCAGAACGACGGCGACCACGGCCGTGTACCAAACCATCTTGGCGCTTACGAGCTCGAGGCGGATCCGGTAGAGCTTGGTCTCGAAAAGGTCCCAGCCGAAGCCGAACGGATCGGAGGCCAGCGGAATCACCAGCTGGCCCGCGACCAGCAATAGCGACATGTAATGCGCCAGGTGATAGGCGATCGCGATCGGCACCAGGGTGAGCACGAAACGCCGCGCGGTCTCGCCGATCTCGGGCCCTTCACCGGCGCAGAGTCGCATCAGCGCCGCGAAACCGAGATAGACGCCGAGAAACAGGACGGGAAAAACTATAAGGCCGATTGTCGTCACCAGGGCCGGGATGTTCAGGCCGGCCTGGTGGAGCGGGAAGAGGACCGGGTGGAGAGTCTTCGACTCAAGCGCCAGATCCATGATGTCGACCCAGAGCGGCGTCTCCCGGAACCCGTCGAAGGTCACCGTCGCCAGGATCAGCAGCACGAAGCCCATCAGCGACGGCGATACCGGATCCTGGCTCAATAGCCCAACCGCCGGCGGGCGGAGCTCAAGGCGTCCGCGTCCCGTCTCTTCCCGGCGGTGGGCGAAGGGGGCAAAGCGCGCCAGAAGACCGAAGACTTGCTGAAACGCCTCGCCATGAGCGAGCCAGGTCTCGCGCCCCCAAACTAACATGCCGGCCCAGGCGATCACCGCATAGGTCAGGACCAGAAGCGAGAGCGTCCGCGGCGTCTCGCCGCCGAGCCAGACGATTTCCGTCCAAGCGAAGAGGAAGAAGAACCCGGCCGCGGGCCAGACGCCGAGGCGGCTTGGCCAGGGCCGTTCGCCCCCGAGGCCGGGAACCAACGCTTCGCCCCATCGGAACAGGGTCGCGATCGGATTGACCAGCCGCCAGAGATCGCCGAGAAGCGCCGAGAGATAGGCGAAGCCGATCCACCAGAGCACCCAAACCAGGGTCGGCGCGATGTTCTTGAACTGGTTCTGGATGCCGATGAAGCCGGCGACGATGACGAGGATAAAGACCGCGACCGCGATCAGCCGGAGCAGCAACAGAAGTGCTGGATGGCTGACAAGGCGACCCACGGCGCCGGTGATGAAATCTAACCGGGGATAGGCAAGGCTCTTGTCGCGAACCGAGAGCGCCACCACCGCGAAGGAAACGGCGACGGCGGCCCCCGCCCCCCATAGGAAGAGCGACAGCGGCAGCGGCAGGTCATAACGCTGGCCGAACGCATGGGCCAGCACCGGGCCGGCCCAAAGGATCGCGATCAGCGCGATGGCGAGCCGGTATGCCATGCCTAATCCGGATGGACCTCTATATAGAAGAGCGTTCTATGATGACCGTGTCCCTTGCCCTTGCCGTGGCGGGTCACCGGGAAGCGCCCGACGAGGTCGGCGGCGATGGAGAGCGTCGCGGCGGCGCCCGGGGTCACGTTCAATCGGCGGTCATAACCGTGAAGATGAAGCTCGGCCGATTTGTCGCTGGTCACGGTGAGCCGGACATCGTCGCCCTTCCGGACCCGAATCGTGCGCTGCCGCCGATCGACCTTGCCGCCCTTGATGGCGATCGTGAAGGATTTCGTCTCGGCCGCCGAGGAGGCGCGCGCAAGGCAAAGGACCGCGCCGGCAAGCAATCCGCCGCAAAAACCTCGGCGGGCGGCCAACATGCCTCCCGAAGGGAATCGAATGTTTTTCACGTAGGTCATTTCACTATACTTATCATGAAGAAACAGGAATTCACGCGGAACAAGGGAGGGAACCCATGATATTCGGTAGAATTTTAATCGTTGGCGCGACCGCGGCGGCTTTGCTGCTGCCCGGCCTGGCCGCGGGCGAGATCCTCGCGATGTTCAATTACGAGAGCAAGCCGGAACAAAGTCTCAAGAAACTGAAAATGTCGGGTACTGGCGCCCGGCGCGAGGGCATCGCGATCGTGGATGTCGATCCCAAATCACCGAACTACGGTAAACTGCTGGTCGACATGCCGCTGCCGAACGACAGCGTCGCGCATCACATTTTCTATAACAAGGACAACTCCAAGGGCTATGTGACGTCGCTCGGCAAAACGCGCATCTACGTCATCGACCTGAAACAGAACCCCTTCCGGATCAAGCAGGTCGAGGTTCCGCAATGCAAGGTCGGCGAGGATGTCGTCTTCTCCCAGGACAACAAGACCTGGTATCTGACCTGTATGGGCTCGGGCAATGTGGTCTACGGCGATGCCGTGAACGACACGGTCACCGGCGAGATCAAGCTGCCGGTCAAATACCCCCACGGTATCCATATCCATGAGGGAATCGACCGGATGCTGGTTACCGATACGGTTCGCGCCAGCGACCTCGGGGACGCAGGTGATACCATCGGCGTCATCGAGCTTAGCACGGGCAAGTCGCTGGGGACGATCAAGGTCTCGAACAAGCCCTCGCCGGCCGGCGAGGCGCCGGTCGAGGTACTGTTCAAGGCGGGGTCGAATCCGCCGCTCGCCTATGTCACCAACATGTTCGGCGGACATCTTTGGTATCTTCAATGGAATGCCGCCAAGAAGACATTCGACAGCGGGATGGCGTTCGATTTCAACAAGATCAAGGCGGGTGTTCCGCTCGAAATCTATTTCAATCGCAAAGGCGATCGGATGTACATCACCACGGCGAAGCCGGGGAAATTCCACATTTTCGACGTCAGTGGTGATCTTCGGAAACCGAAGCTGCTGAAGACCATCGAGGCGGACGAGGGCGCGCATCACGTCAGCATCACGCCGGACGAGAAGCTGGCCTGGGTGCAGAACAGCCTCATGAACTTGCCCGGCATGAGTTCGGGCACGGTGACGGTGATCGATCTCGAGAACCAGAAGCGGATCGGCGAACTCGACACCTTTTCGAAGCTCGGCTTGAATCTGAACCTGATCGTGCTGCTGCCGAAATGGTATCATCCGATCGGGCATTGATCCGAAATTTTCGGCGTTACACCGGGGCTGGGAATATTCCCGGCCCGTCCATTCTTGAGGGCGCCATGACCGATACGGCGGCGAAACTCGCCCGTGCACGGGACTATCCCTACCCCTATCCAGGCCGATCCTATACCTGGCGGTCGGGCCGGGTGGACGCGTTCGACCGCAATGAAATCCGGGACCGGACGGCTGTTCTGGCGGTCGGCTCGAACCGCGCGCCCGATCAGTTGAGCCGTAAATATTTCGGCAAGACCGACTCTCCCATTCCGGTCGAGCATGTTCGGCTCCGAGATTTCGACATCGTCTACGCGGCTCATCTGACGCGATACGGCGCCGTGCCGGCGATGCTGCAGCATGCCCCGGGCACGATCGTCGAGACCGCCGTCACCTGGCTCGACGGCGCACAGCTCGAGATTATGCATTTGACCGAAGGCGGTTATCACTACGCGGCGATCGAGGATATCGATCTCACATTCGATGACGGTGAAGAGGCCCGCTCGGTGCATCTCTATGTCGGTCGGGAAGGCCATCTGGTGCACGACGACGCGCCGGTTCCCCTGGCGGAGATCGCGGCCGAGAGACGAATTCAGCCCGCGCGGTCGACCGCCGAGGTCCTGAATCTCGTTCGTCGGCGCGTGGCGCCCGAGACCGATGGCGAGAGCTTTATCCTGCGGCTGATCGACGACGAAACCTATCGCCGGGGGCATACGGCGAGGATCGCCGCGGACGCCGTGCCCTTCGGTTATGGCTATGAATTGAAGGCTTAACGAATGTCGGGGAAATAGCGGGCCCGGGCCTCGGCCATGCGGCGGGCGCGGCGAAGACGATGCTTCCGCACGAAGGCGAGGCTCCAGACGAAACTGGCCCAACCGCAGAGAGCGGCCCAGGGCAGGCAACCGACCAGCATGCCGACACCCCAATCAGTAACGATGATATCGGCCCACTCGCCGAGTGAGTCCCAGAACCCCACCGTTGGATCGAGCACCACGTCCCAGAGCGCCACGAAACCGTTGTAGCCACTCACATCGTCGAAGCGCGCCAGCATCAATTGGCCCGTGACATAGAAAAGGTAGTAGATCGGCAACATGGTGAAAACGTTGGTGAGCCAGGTCCACGCCAACCCGTTGATCAGGCTGAAATCCCAACGAAACAACCGCCTTGCGACAACCCAGACCGCGAAAACGATCGCCATCTGAATGCCGACGGTGGGCATCATCGCGCAGACGACGCCGACCATGACGCCCCGGGCGGTGTGCTCGGGCGTGTGGCGGCTACGCTTCAGGGGCACGAGCAGCTGGTATCGGATCAACCGGCCGACCCGTGTCCAAGGACCGATGTCGCTATGTCGTGTCAGCGGGCGCTCCCATGGTTCAAGGCGGTCGGAGTTTCGGTCGCGCGCGGCCGCTTTTCAAGTCGCGATTGGCGGGCATCAGGTATCGTCGGGGAGTTCCAACGTCGCCGGGAGCGCGAAAATCTCAATCGTCTCGTCGCGGCCACGAACCTCGGCGTCGTGACGCGGATAGGCGGAAAGATCGAGACCCGCTTGTCGCGCGGTTTCGGTTGATACGACGAGATCGCAGCCATAGTCCTTGGTTAGCCCCTCGAGGCGCGCGGCCAGGTTCACGTTATCGCCAATGGCACTCATATTCGGGCTGGTCGGCGGCCCCATCGAGCCGACGATCGCATCGCCGCCATGGATGCCGACCCCGATTTGAAGCGGGCGGCCGAGTTCGGCCTCGAAGGCGCGATTCAGGCGTCCCATGCGCCGCTGCATTTCCAGGCCGCCGGCGATGGCATCGCGGCAGCCGGCCGCGAATTCGCCGTCGAGACCGTAGAGCGCCATCAGCCCATCGCCGTTGAATTGCGCGTAATGGCCGTTCGTCTCCTTCAGCGCGTCGGCCATTTCGGCGAAGAACTGGTTGAGGATGAACACCACGTCATAGGGTAGACGTGCCTCGCCCAAGCGGGTCGATCCTCGAAGATCGACGAACAGTATGGCGACCGAGAGCTCCTTTCCCTGCAGGCCGCCCGGCCGGCGCCCGTCGCGCGCCGTCGCCGTCGGCGGCAATAGCGGCAGGACCCCAGTATTGCGGCGCGGGCATGTCTGGCAGGCCAGCCGAACCTCCGGCTCCGCATTGATTCTGGTCAATGCCCGGGCCTCCAATTCCGAAGGGGGTTCGAGGTCGGACAGCCCTGCGACGACCTGGACCCGGCAGGTGGTGCAGCGCCCACGCCCGCCGCAAACCGAGGCATGGGGCAGGCCGCCGAGGCGGCTCGCCTCCAGGATCGTGGCGCCGACCGGCGCCTCCACCGACTCGCCGCCCGGATAATCGACCCGGATCGTCCCCCGCCGATTGCGGAACAATCGGCGGATTTGTCGGCCGACCAGCACCAAGCCGAGCAAGCCGGCGAACCCCCAGAGGGTGGCCGGCAAAGCGCGAACGAGGCCGGATATCAGTTCCGGCGGCGCTTGATAGAGATCCTTCCGCACGGCATTGAGCCAGGCCGGATCCGTCGCCAGGGACTCGACCGTCATGCCGGCGCGCGAGAACCCGATCAAGGCCAGAAGCGGGACGAGCACGCCCATGACATGAAGGATCGGCGCCAGCCGCGCATGCCAGGGTTTCAAACGCAGCCAGAAATGAAGACCGATCGCGAAATGAGCCCAGACGATCACGATTAGCAGGGACTGCAGGATCGCTTGGCGTTGATCGAGCCAGATGAAGGAGAGGACATAACCGTAGGTCGCGTCGAACCCGATCAGCCAGGGGGCGATGCGGGCACCGATGATGTGCTCTATCAATAGGAAGGGAACCGCCAAGCCGAGCACGAGTTGGGCCCATTCCCAGGGCTTCAGCCTGAGGTGGCTGCGCCGGTAGAGCGCTTGCAAGCCGAGACAAAGATGGCAGAGGAGCGAGCCGTAGAGCAGAACGGTCCCCGGCGGGCTTTGCCAGATTGCGCCGTTGACGCGCCGGTAGGCGTCCATGGCTTCGATCGACAGGATGCCGAGCGAATGATTGACCAGATGCGAGATGACATAGGCGGCGGCGATGAGTCCGGTGAACAGGCGGATGCCGCGGACGGAAGGCCGATGCCCGCCCAGGATTGCGCCCCAGCCCGGACTCACGACGCCGCCGCCAGAATCGCGGCCGTGACGAGCAGGCCAAACCACAGATTCGATTTGAACTTTCGGAGACAATCCCCCGGATCTTCCGGATCGAGGGCATGGACCTGCCAAGCAAGCTGCGCCGCCCCAATGAGAAGACCGACGAGGAACAAAGCCTCGAGACCCGCGAAATATCCCGCCCCGGCCAGCAGCAGCATGGCACCGCCATAGAACAGGGCAAGCCATGTCTTCGTGCGCGCCCCGAAAAGAAGGGCCGTCGAGCGGATTCCGACCATTAGGTCGTCCTCCTTGTCCTGGTGGGCATAGATCGTGTCGTAGCCGAGGGTCCAGCAGAACCCGGACAGATAAAGCAGGAGCGCCGCCGGTGCCAACCCCTCCATCACCGCCGCCCAGCCAACGAGGGCCCCCCAATTGAAGGTGAGACCGAGCCAGGCCTGCGGCCAATAGGTCACCCGTTTCATCAAGGGATAGAAGACGACGAGCCCGAGCGAGCCGACAGCGAGCCAAATGGTGAAACGGTTGAATTGCAGCAGAACCAGCAAACCGATCAGGGCCAACCCCACCATGAACACCGCCCCGCCGCGGACGGAGACGGTGCCGCTCGCAATCGGGCGCTCCCGGGTGCGCTCGACGCGTCGGTCGTAGTCGCGGTCGAGAATATCATTCCATACGCATCCCGCGCTCCGCATGACGAAGGCGCCGATGGCGAATAGAAGGGCGTAGGCGAGACCGGTACCGAGATTGAGTCCGGCCACGCCGCCGGCCAGCGCCAGACCCCACCAACACGGCAGCAGCAGGAGCCAAGTGCCGATCGGCCGATCGATCCGGATAAGGGTCAAATAGGGATGCGTCGCCGTCGGCGCGAACCGATAGGCCCAATGGGTACGCGAAATATCGCTGCCCCCTCCGGCGTCTTTGGTTTCCAAGGTTTCTGCGATCTTGGACATGGGGTAATCTAGCCGGAGTGCGCCTCGGCGCTCAAGCAAAGGAGCGATCACGGGTGAGCGGGCCGATTCGCGCGAGACTCTATGTGGCAGCCGATCTGGAAGCGGACGCGTCGATTGGGCTCGAGTCCGGTCAGGCGCATTACCTGAAGCATGTCCTGCGGTTGCGGGCGGGTGCGGGGGTGGCGCTCTTCAACGGCCGCGACGGCGAATGGCGGGGTGAAATCGACGCGCTCGGCAAGGGCTGGGGGTCGGTGGCGCTGACCGAGCGGACCCGGGCACAAATCTTGGCACCCGATCCCTGGCTTCTGTTCGCGCCGATCAAGCGGGCACGGCTCGATTTCCTGATTCAGAAGGCGGTCGAACTCGGAGTTGCCGCGTTATGGCCGGTCATCACCGAACATACCGATGTCACCCGGGTCAACGTCGACCGCCATCGGGCCAATGCGATAGAGGCGGCGGAGCAGTGCGAACGTTTGACGGTTCCCGAGATCGCTCCGCCGCGTCGCCTTCCGGCGGCTCTCGAAGCGTTTCCCCGGAATCGTCGGCTTTTTGTCTGCGCCGAGCGGGGTCCCGCGATACCGATCATGACGGCACTCCAGGGCACCACCGATGATCAACCATGGGCTGTCCTGATCGGTCCGGAAGGCGGATTCGCGAAGTCGGAGCTTGACGCTCTCGCGAAACATCCCAATGTTACCGCCGTGAGTCTCGGGCCCCGCATCCTGCGGGCGGAAACGGCCGCGATCGCGGCTTTGTCATGTTGGCAAGCGGTATTGGGCGATTGGGGCCAGGGCGGCGCCGACGACCTCGCTGGTCGAGCCGAGGGTGCGAACCTAGTTTCTTTGCACAAGGAATAACAAAACCGGGCAATTCATGGCGGTATCAAATGAAGGCGGCGAACCGATCACGAGCAAGGCTCAGCTGGTCGACTATATCGCCGGCGGCTGCAAGCCGCGCGAGCAATGGCGGATCGGTACCGAGCACGAGAAATTTCCATACGACCTCGGTGATTTCAGTCGTCTGCCCTATGACGGTGACGCCGGCATCCGGGCCCTGCTCGACGGAATGACCCGGTTCGGCTGGGAGCCGGTCCATGAGGGCGAGAACGTCATTGCGCTGCGCAAGCCGGATTGTTGCTCGATCACCTTGGAACCGGGCGGCCAACTCGAACTCTCGGGTGCGCAACTGGAAACCGTTCACCAGACCTGCGCCGAGGTTCACCGGCATCTCGATGAAGTGAAGGAAGTTTGCCTGGAAATTGGCGCCGGAATGCTCGGTGTCGGCTTCGATCCGAAGTGGCGCCGCGAGGATGTCCACTGGATGCCGAAGGGACGCTACGAGATCATGCGCGCCTATATGCCGACCAAGGGCGATCTTGGTCTCGATATGATGACCCGAAGCTGCACGGTCCAGGTCAATCTGGATTTCGACAGCGAGGCCGATATGGTCCGGAAGATGCGCGTTGGGTTGGCGCTGCAGCCGATCGCGACCGCGCTGTTCGCGAATTCGCCCTTCAGCGAGGGTAGGCCGAACGGCTATCTCAGCTATCGCAGCCATGTCTGGACCGACACGGACCCTGATCGCTGCGGCATGCTGCCCTTCGTCTTCGACGATGGATTCGGCTTCGAGGCCTGGGCCGACTACGTGCTCGACGTGCCTATGTATTTCGTCTATCGCGGCGGAAACTACGTCGATGCGAGCGGCAAGTCCTTTCGGGATTTCATGGCCGGCAGGCTCGAGGGTTTCGAGGGCGAGCGGCCGCGAATCGATGATTGGGTCGATCAAATGACGATGCCCTTTCCGGAGGTTCGCCTGAAACGGTTCATCGAAATGCGGGGCACCGATGGCGGCCCCTGGCGGAGCCTTTGCGCGCTGCCGGCATTGTGGGTCGGCCTGCTCTATGACGCTTCGGCGCTCGACGCCGCCTGGCAAGTCTGCCGGGACTGGTCGGAGGCGGAACGTGAATACCTTCGCAACGAGGTCCCGCGGGCCGGTCTCGCGACCCCCTTCCGGAACGAGACGGTGGGCGCGGTCGCCAAACGAATTCTTGCAATTTCCCGCGAAGGCTTAGCCCGACGGGCGCGGCTCAACGACCAAGATGAGGACGAGACGATGTTCCTCGACGAACTCGATATGATCGCCGAGAGCGGACTCACGCCGGCCGAGCATCTGCTTGAGGCTTATCGCGGCCGCTGGAACGGCGATATCGACCAAATCTACGAAGAATTGGCCTATTAAGCCTGTTTCTCGGGCACCGCCGTGCCGAGTACGATCTCCTTCCGCATGAAGATCCGCTGATAACCGTCGACGGTCGCCCGGTGCGTTTCCGACCAACCAAGCCGCTGGTAATACGCGACGTTGGCGGCCATCGCGACATGGGTATAGAGGCGAATTTCCCGATAGCCCCGCCGCGCCGCTTCCCTCTCGGCGAAGCCGACGAGACGACGTCCGATGCCGTCGCCCTGTGCCGCCGGATCGACAGCTACGTTGTCGAGTAGGAGATGGTCCGATTGGTCGATCAGAACCAGGACACCGACGACGCGACCGTCGGCGGTTCCGACATGCGCCTCGCCCTTGCGGATCCGAAGCGCGTAATCGTCCAGCATCGGCGCCGGCGGCTTGTCCATTCGCGGCAGATAGACGCCGTAGGCCGCCGCGACGACCCGATGAACGGAACCGAGATCGCCCACCGTTGCGGCGCGGATCACGGGATTCGAACGAATAGACGGCATGATATATTGGTGTCGGTGTCGCGGTCGGCGCAGCCGTTATTGGATGCGGACGCTCTCGCCGGCGACCGTCAGCGTCTTCTTTACCGACACATCGTTGCCGGCATCGTCCTTGCCCCAGTATTCGATGGTAATCGTGTCCTTGGCGAGGCGGGTCGCGACATGATGGTCCGGCTGTTCCAAGCTTTTCGTGGCGTCGATGCGGTAATTTACCCGCGCGCTGAGGCAGGCCTTTCCATTCTCGACGCAGACCTTGCCGGCCTGCAGGGTCACGCCGGTGCCGGCGGCTTCGGTATACCGGCGAAGATGGTGGTACTTGTGCCGGCCATCGACGAATTCATATTTGAGTTTGGTGATTTCGAGCGACAGGCGCGCCGGTCCGTCGCCGATCTACTTTTTCGGCGCCTCCTCCAGGCAGGCCGTCAATCCCGCCATCAGCAGGACCGCGACTCCGATTTGAAAAGCGCGCACGATCCGATCCTCAGCCCGCCGTTCCCCCAACCGTCAAGCCATCGATCCGCATGGTCGGCTGCCCGACCCCGACGGGAACGCCCTGGCCGTCCTTGCCGCATGTCCCGATGCCCGAATCGAGCGCCATGTCGTTCCCGATCAAGGCGACCTTGGTCAAGATGTCCGGTCCGTTTCCGATCAGCGTCGCGCCTTTTACCGGTGCCTGTTTCCGGCCGTTTTCGATTATATAAGCCTCGGTGCATGTAAACACGAATTTGCCGCTGGTGATGTCGACCTGACCGCCACCGAAATTGACCGCGTAGAGGCCCCTGTCGACCGAGGCGATAATCTCGTCCGGGTCCTTGTCGCCCGACAGCATAAAGGTGTTGGTCATGCGCGGGATCGGCGCATGGGCGTGCGATTGCCGCCGGCCGTTCCCGGTCGCCGGCATATCCATCAGCCGCGCATTCAGACGGTCCTGCATATAACCGACGAGAATCCCATCCTCGATCAAGGTCGTGCTTGCCGCCGGCGTCCCCTCGTCATCGATAGAAAGCGAGCCGCGCCGATTCTCCATCGTGCCGTCGTCGATCACGGTGACCCCCTTCGAGGCCACCCGTTCGCCCATCAGACCCGCGAAAGCCGAGGTCTTCTTCCGATTGAAATCACCCTCCAGCCCGTGGCCGATCGCCTCGTGCAGCAGGACGCCCGGCCAGCCCGGTCCCAGCACCACCTGCATCTCGCCCGCCGGCGCCGGCACGGATTCGAGATTGACCAACGCTTGGCGCAAGGCCTCGTCGGCATAATCCCGCCAATTGTCGGGGTCGAAGTGGAAAGCGTATCCGGTACGTCCACCGGCCCCGTAGCTGCCGCTTTCCATCCGCTCGCCGTCCTTCGCCACCACCGCGACGTTGAGGCGAACGAGCGGGCGGATGTCGTCGGCGCGGTATCCGTCGGGCCGAATGATCTGAACCGCCTGCCATTCCCCCGAAACCGTCGCCATTACCTGGCTCACCTTCGGATCCTTGGCGCGAAGATAGGCGTCGATCTCCGACAGCAGGGCAACCTTGGCATCGAAGTCGACATCGCCGAGCGGATTGGCGTCGGTGTAGAGCCGCGCATTGGTGCCGCCGGGTGCCGCAGCGTAACTGCCGCCATGGCCGGTTCGAACCGCTTTCACGGTGTCCCCGGCGCGGCGGATCGCGGCCTCGGAGAGCTCGTTCGAATGGGCGTAACCGGCGGCCTCGCCGGAGATCGACCGAAGCCCAAAGCCTTGGGTCGTATCGAAGCTCGCGCTCCGCACCCGGCCGTCATCGAAGGAAACACTTTCGGATTGGCAATATTCCAAAAAAAGTTCCCCGTCGTCGGCGCCGTCCAGCGCCTCGGCGACAATACCCTCCACCCTTGTTTGATCGAGGTTGGCGCGATTGAAAAACAGATCGTCGGTCGTCGTCAGATCAGCCATCATCCGTACCTTTCGATCTCGCACACAAACACCCCGCGCGCCACGATACTGTCCATCGCGAGGCCCGTGTTCAAAATTTCGACGTTAACCCTATCACATTATTAGATTTAAAGGGGGCATACACGCAAATTTATCTCTGCCAGCACGACGGTCGCAATTCGTCCATTTTGATATTTTGGCTAAGGGATGGCCATCCGCTTGAATTTGCGACATAGTGTCGCGGTGAGTTCACGCGACTGGGCGTGATGCTATACAGAGCGCCGTAACTCTTTTAGTGGCGTGACGTCGTATCGGGTGGTCTTTGTCGCGCGGACGCACCATTTCAGTGATGGAAAGGTATGCGTCAACTTGATTTCGGTCGTCGCCGTTTCCGCCTGTATCGACAGCGGTCGACCGAGCGAAGGCGTGGGGAGAGAATAACGTGAAGAAGGTTTTGGTGACAGTTTTCGCGGCTGCGACGGGATTGTTCGCGGCCGCTGCCTTGGCGAGTGAGCCGCTGCCTTGGCAAATGGGTCTGCAACCGGCGGCCTCGCCGACCGCGGAAGGCATTCACGATCTGCACAACATGATGCTGGTGATCATCACCTGCATCAGTGTTTTCGTGCTGGGTCTGTTGATGTACACCTGCTGGCGGTTTCGCGAGAGCCGCAATCCGACGCCGTCGAAGACGACGCACAACACGCTGGTGGAAATCCTCTGGACGGCCATTCCGATCATCATTCTGACTGTCATCGCGGTGCCGTCGATGAAACTTCTCTACATGGCCGATCGCATCGAGGACGGCGATATGACCCTAAAGGTGATCGGACATCAGTGGTATTGGGAATACCAATATCCGGATCACGGGAATTTCGCCTTCGACGCCAATATGATCGCGGACGAGGACTTGAAACCCGGGCAGAAACGCTTGATGGACACCGACCTACCGGTGGTCCTGCCGGTCGGTAAGAAGATTAGGCTCCTGTTCGCATCGGCGGATGTGATCCACAATTGGGCACTCACGTCGTTCGGCGTGCGGATCGACACGACACCGGGCCGACTCAACGAGACCTGGGTCGAGATCAACAAGCCCGGTGTTTATTACGGGTTCTGTTCTGAACTCTGCGGCGTCAACCACACCTACATGCCGATCATGGTCAAGGCGGTGCCGCCCGCGGAGTTCGATCAATGGGTTAAGAAGGCGCAGAAGGAATTCGCCCAAGTGGACGAGGCGCCGGCGCCCGCGCCGGAATCGGGAGCCGTCAAGGTTGCCCAAAATAAAACCGTTCACTAAGGCGATAAGGCAAGGGGTTAGACATGGCTGAAGGAACCGCCGCTCAGGCGCATGGACACGACGATCACACGCCGTCTGGCTGGCGTCGTTGGCTTTATTCCACGAATCATAAAGACATCGGGACGATGTACATTATCCTCGCCGCGATCTCCGGCGTGATTGGTGGCGGCATCTCCGTTTACATGCGAATGGAATTAATGGAACCCGGCGTCCAATACATGACGCTGGCGGACGGCACGCCCGATGGGCATGCGTGGAACGTTTTCATCACCGCGCACGGTCTGATCATGGTGTTTTTCGTTGTCATGCCGGCCTTGATCGGCGGTTTCGGCAATTGGATCGTGCCGCTGATGATCGGCGCGCCGGACATGGCGTTCCCGCGCATGAACAACATCAGTTTCTGGCTTCTCGTGCCCTCGTTGCTTCTGCTGGTGGGATCGGCCGTGATCGGTGGTGGTGCTGGTACCGGTTGGACGGTGTATCCGCCGCTCTCCAATATCGGCGGGTATGGACATGACACGCCGGCGGTCGACATGGCGATTTTCTCGCTTCATTTGGCGGGTGCGTCTTCGATCCTGGGCGCGGTGAACTTCATCACCACGATCTTCAACATGCGCGCGCCCGGCATGACGCTGCACAAGACTCCGCTTTTCGTCTGGTCGATATTGATCACGGCGTTTCTACTGTTGCTGTCCTTGCCGGTGCTCGGCGGCGCCATCACGATGCTGCTGACCGACCGCAACTTCGGGACAAGTTTCTTCAAGCCCGAGGGCGGCGGCGAGCCGGTGCTGTTCCAGCACCTGTTCTGGTTCTTCGGCCATCCCGAGGTCTACATCATGATCCTGCCGGGATTCGGCATCATGAGCCACATCGTGTCGACATTCTCCAAGAAGCCGGTCTTCGGCTATCTCGGCATGGCCTATGCGATGGTCTCGATCGGGTTCATCGGGTTCATCGTCTGGGCCCACCACATGTACACGGTCGGCATGGACGTCGATGTCCGGGCCTATTTCACCTTGGCGACGATGGTCATCGCGGTGCCGACGGGGATCAAGATCTTCAGTTGGATCGCCACCATGTGGGGCGGTTCGATCCGCTTCGATACGCCGATGCTGTGGGCGATGGGGTTCATCTTCATGTTTACCGTCGGCGGCGTAACCGGGGTCGTGTTGTCGAATTCCAGCGTCGATTTGGTGTTGCACGACACGTATTACGTGGTGGGGCATTTCCACTACGTGCTGTCGGTGGCCGCGGTGTTCGCGATCTTCGCGGGCATCTATTATTGGCTTGGCAAGATGACCGGCCGGCAATATCCGGAATGGGCGGGACGCCTGCATTTCTGGACGACGTTCATCGGCGTCAACCTGACCTTCTTCCCGCAGCATTTCTCGGGTCTGCAAGGGATGCCGCGCCGCTATATCGATTACGCGGATGCGCTTGCGGGTTGGAACTATGTTTCGTCGATCGGGTCGTACATTTCATTCATTTCGGCGATGTTCTTCCTGGTGGTCCTGATCCATACGATTTATGCGGGCCGTCGCGTCGGCGAGAACTACTGGGGCGAAGGCGCCACGACGCTCGAATGGACCGTGTCGTCGCCGCCGCCGTTCCATAGCTACGACGAATTGCCGCAAATCAAGTAGCGGCGGGGGGCCGTGGGAGGATCTAGCGTGGCTCACACCGCGTATCAGAGCGTTCCGACACCAGGAGAATTAGGTGTCGGCGCCGTGGCGGAAGTCGGCGATTACGTCGCCCTCTTGAAGCCCCGGGTTATGTCGCTCGTGGTGTTTACCGGTTTCGCGGGCCTGGTCGTCGCGCCGGGATCGATGCATCCCGTTCTCGGCGCCATCGCGGTTCTCTGCATTGCCGTGGCCGCGGGTGCCGCGGGCGCGATCAATATGTGGTATGACCGCGATATCGATGCGTTGATGAAGCGTACCCGCCGCCGTCCGATCCCCATGGGCCGCGTGGCGCCGGAAGATGCGCTCGTCTTCGGCGTCATGATGGCGATCGGTGCCGTGACGCTGATGTGGCTCGCGACGAATATCATGGCGGCAGTTCTTTTGGCGACGGCGGTTCTTTTCTATGTCTTCGTCTACACCATCTGGCTGAAGCGCCGAACACCGCAAAACATTGTTATCGGCGGCGCGGCGGGCGCCTTTCCGCCGGCGATCGGTTGGGCGGCCGCGACGGGTGGAATCGGAATGGAGTCGGTACTCCTCTTCCTGATTATTTTCTTCTGGACCCCGCCGCATTTCTGGGCGCTGGCGCTCTTTCGCAAGGACGAATACGCCGCCGCCGGTGTACCGATGCTGCCGGTGGTCCGCGGCCGGCGCGAGACCAAGCGGCAGATCCTGATCTATACCCTGATCATGGCGCCACTCGGCGTGGCGCCTGTTTTGTTCGGACTGGCGGGCTGGGCCTATGGCGTGGCGGCCGCGGCACTGGGCGCCGTTTTTATCGCCGCGGCAGTGACCCTTTGGTTTGATCGGACCGATCGCGCCGCCAAGCGCTTGTTCGGATATTCCATTTTCTATCTTTTCGCGCTGTTCGCGCTCCTCGTCATTGACGGGGCCTATCCGGGTATGGTTTAGGGCGACGGTGCGATGACGGATATAGCGATGACCAAGCCAAACGACAAACGCGGCTTTCCAAGCGAAATGCATCGCCGCCAGCACAAGAAGAACCGGGCATTGCTGCTGATGCTTTTGGTTTGGGTGCTGATCTTCTATGTCGTGTCGATTTTGCGTATCGGCGGCGGTTCATGACCGATATCGCGCGGAAAAATAACCGGGTGCTTGCGAGCCTCGCCGCCGTCGTGGTTCTGATGGCGGGGGTCGCCTATGCCGCGGTGCCGCTTTACGATCTCTTTTGCCGGGTGACGGGTTACGCCGGAACGACCAATGTCGCCTCCGAGCGAAGTGCCGTTACGACCGATCGGGTGATGAAAGTACGTTTCGATTCGATGGTGAACGGCATCGACTGGGCATTTCAGCCGGTTCGCCGCCAGATTGAGATCCGGGTCGGCGAGAATGCGTTGGCTTTCTATCGCGCCACGAACCGATCGAAGCAGCCGGTTACCGGCACCGCCGTCTTCAATGTAACCCCGTTGAAGGTCGGTGCCTATTTCAGCAAGACCGAATGCTTTTGTTTCACGGAACAGCGTCTCGCGCCGGGCGAGACGATGGATATGCCGGTCGCATTTTTCGTCGATCCGGCGATCGAACAGGACCCCAACCTTGCCGATGTCAAGACGATCACGCTTTCCTACACGTTCTATCCCGCATCCGAAGGTGACTCGGCGCGGGATCAGGAACGGAAGGTCAGCGCGATCTTGCCTCCGGCCGAAGGCGCGGCGGGGTTGGTTCGGTAAATTGAACGACGTCAAAAGGCGACGAGCGAGGAATTGAGATGAGCGCCACCACGGAAGAACACCACGGTCACAAGCACCCTTACCACCTTGTGGACCCGAGCCCCTGGCCGGCGCTCGGCGCGTTGGGCGCATTTCTGCTGACTTTCGGCCTGATCATGTTCATGCATCCCGGAATTTTGGGCGAGGGCTTGGAGGAAGGGATCGAATCCCTCGGTATCTTGGCCTTCTTGCCCGGGATTATCGTTATTCTGGGCACGATGGCGGTCTGGTGGCGCGACGTCATCCAGGAGGCGACCTTCGACGGCTATCATACGCCGGTCGTCCAGCTTGGCATGCGCTACGGCATGGCGCTCTTCATCTGTTCGGAGGTCATGTTCTTCGTCGCCTTCTTCTGGGCTTTCTTCGAGTCGAGCCTGTTCCCGAAGGAGTTCCCTTACGATCTCGCCGGCGGCGTCTGGCCGCCGAAGGGGATCGAGACCTTCGATCCCTTCGACGTACCTTTCATGAACACGGTAATCCTGCTGCTGTCGGGTGTTACGGTGACTTGGGCGCATCACGCGCTACGCGAAGGCAAGCAGGCCCAGACGGTCCGCGGTCTCGCCTATACCATTGGCCTTGGCATTCTGTTTACCGCCCTTCAGGCGTACGAATACATCCATGCCGGTTTTGGTTTCAAGGACGGGATCTATGGGTCTACCTTCTATATGGCGACGGGTTTCCATGGCGCCCACGTCATAATCGGCACGACCTTCCTGATCGTCTGCTTCTTCCGGGCAAAGAAGGGTCATTTCAAGCCTGAACATCATTTCGGGTTCGAGGCCGCCGCCTGGTATTGGCATTTCGTCGACGTGGTTTGGCTGTTCCTGTTTAGCTGTGTCTATTGGTGGGGTGGCTGATCCTAGGCTCGCGGCGCGGCGGCGGCGGCCGGCATGAATACGCCTTATCCGCCCGTCTCGCCCTTTATGGCCGGAATGCGCGGTCGGTGCCCACGTTGCGGGGTTGGGCGGATGTTCGCGCGGTATCTAACGCTTGCCGGGACCTGTGATTCCTGTGGATTGGGGTTCAAGGCCGCCGATAGCGGCGATGGGCCGGCCGTCTTCGTCATTTTCATCGTCGGTCCGATCGCCGTTGGTCTTGCGTTCTGGCTGGAGATGGCGGCGGCACCGCCCTATTGGCTCCATCTGGTCCTCTGGCCGCCCTTGATCCTGCTTGGGTCGATCGGTCTCTTGCGCCCGATGAAGGGCGTGTTGATCGCGCTGCAGTATCACCACCGGGCGGGCGATACCGGCGGCAATACCTTCGACGGCGAGGACTGAAGCGTGGCGTTTCGTCCGACCTTGTGGCCGACCCTTTTCACCATTCCGGCCGTGATCGTCCTTCTGGCGCTTGGGACCTGGCAAGTCCAGCGGCTCCATTGGAAGGCCGGGCTGATCGAGAAATTACAGGCGCGGAGCGTTGCCGCCCCTATTCCTCTACCCGCCAAGATCGGCAATCCGGGCGACTTCGAGTATCGCCGCGTGAAGGTTCGGGGACGGTTTCGTCACAAGAAGGAATACTATCTCGTCAACCGGTCGCGGGCCGGAAAACCGGGTCTTAATATTATCACCCCGCTGGCGCGCGCCGACGGCGGCGCCGATGTCCTGGTCAATCGTGGCTGGACACCGTTCGAACTCCGCGAGCGCGAGTCCCGCGCGGCGGGCTTGGTCAAAGGTACCCACGAGGTCGAGGGCATCTTCCGGCTCGCCAAGGGCCCGGGCCTGTTCATGCCGAAGAACGAACCGCACAACAACACCTGGTTCTATATCGATCCGCCGGCGATGGCGGCGGCTGGCGCGCTGGGGCCGGTCGGTCCCTACTTTATCCTTGCCGGGGACAAATCGGTCGGCGGGTATCCGATCGACCATCGCTGGCAGGTCAATCTGCACAACGCCCATCTGGAATACGCCATTACCTGGTACGCGCTCGCGGTGGCGCTCGTCGTGATCTATTTCCTCTACCATCGCCGGCCGCGACCGTCCGACGAATGACTTCCGCCTACGCGGCGCTTGAACGGCATTTCCGGCGGCTCTCGCTCCTGCGCGATGCCAGCGCGATGTTGGGCTGGGACGCGGCGGTGATGATGCCCGCTTCGGCGAGCGCCGTTCGGGCCGAGCAGATCGCACTTCTCAAGCGCTTGGCGCACGAAATCCTCGCCGCGCCCGATTTCGCCGGCCTTCTCGACCGCGCCGAAGGCGAGGTTCTGGACGATTGGCAAGAGGATAATCTCCGACAAATGCGCCGCCGCTGGCGGCACGTAACTGCGGTTCCGGCGGACCTCGTCGAGGCGGCGACCAGGGCCCATGCCGCCTGCGAGGCGATTTGGCGGACGGCGCGCCCCGGGAACGATTTCAAATCCGTACGGCCGGCCTTGGAGACCGTGCTGGCGCTAACCCGCGAGATCGCCGCCGCCAAGGGCGCCACCTTCGATCTGCCGCCCTATGAAGCGTTGATGGATCTCTACGAACCCGGCATGCGCTGTCAGCGGCTCGATCGGATTTTCGACGATTACGCCGCCTTTCTGCCGGATTTTCTGGCCCGTGTCATCGACCGGCAGGCCGCGCTGCCGGCACCCGCCCTTCCTGACGCACCTTTCGCCGAGGACGCCCAAGAGGCGCTTTGCCGCCGGATGGCCGAGGCGGTCGGTATCGATTTCGCGAGTGCCCGGCTCGATCCGACGCTGCATCCCTTTTCAGGCGGGGTGCCGGAAGACAGCCGCATCACGACCCGGTACGATCCGGCGGATTTCAGTCAGGCGATGATGGGGGTGCTGCATGAATCCGGCCATGCGATGTATGAGCGCGGCCGGCCCGTCGAATGGCGCCACCAACCGGTCGGCGAGACGCCGGGGCTCGGCCTGCACGAGAGCCAGTCCCTCATCGTCGAGATGCAGGTCTGCCGCTCGCGCGAATTCTTCGCCTGGGCGGCGCCTGTCATCCGCGCCGCCTTCGAGGGCGCGGGTCCCGCCTGGGCGCCCGAAAACTTGCACCTCCTGTCAACCCAGGTCGCGCGCGGCTTCATCCGCGTCGACGCGGATGAGGTGACCTATCCGGCGCATGTCATCCTTCGTTATCGCTTGGAGCGGGCAATGATCGGCGGCGATCTGACGCCGGCGGAGCTGCCCGGCGCCTGGGCCGACGGCATGCGCGAATTGTTGGACGTGGTCCCGCCCGATGACCGGCGCGGCTGTTTGCAGGACATCCATTGGTATGATGGGGCGTGGGGCTATTTTCCGACCTATACCCTGGGGGCGATGGCGGCGGCACAGCTCTTTGCCGCCGCGCGCACGGCCGAACCCGAGATTCAACCCGCGATCGGCCGGGGCGATTTTGGGCCGCTGATGACCTGGCTTCGCCGCCATGTTCACGGCCAGGGGGCGCGCTACACCACGGACGAGATATTGAAACGCGCGACCGGTCAAGTGCTTGACCCGACCGTCTTCAAGGTGCATCTCAAGAGCCGCTATCTGGAAGGCGCATGATGAACAAGACCGTCGACGAGCTCCGCAAGATCTACAACACCGTCATCGAGGTCGGTCTCGACTACGGTCTCGACCTGCTGGAAGCGGTGGTGATCCTGGTCGTCGGCTGGTGGCTGGCGGGCCGGCTCCGCCGCGGCGTCCGCCGCGCGCTCAAGAGATACCCCGCCATGGACGAGACCCTGAAGCCGCTGGTCTCCAACCTCGTTCGATATGCGGTTCTGATCTTCACGATCGTCGCCGTCCTTGCCCAGTTCGGCGTGCAAACCGCGAGCATTATCGCCGTCCTCGGTGCCGCGGGGCTTGCCATCGGCCTGGCCCTGCAAGGGACGCTGCAGAATATCGCGGCGGGGATCATGCTGCTCTTCCTCCGGCCGTTCAAAGTGGGCGATTTCGTCGAGGCGGCGGGTCATGCGGGGACGGTTCGTGAACTCGGTCTGTTCACCTGCGAGTTCCGGACCGGCGACGGGTTGTTTATTTTCGTGCCGAACGCGGATATCTGGGGCTCGGCGATCAAGAATTTCTCCCGAAACGACACGCGGCGATCCGATCTGATTGTCGGTATCTCCTATGACGACGATATCGGCGCGGCGATCAAGGTTCTCGAAGGTCTCATCGTTGCGGACGAGCGGATATTGGACGATCCGGCCCCGGCGATCGATGTCGTGGCGCTCGCCGACAGCTCGGTCAATCTTCGTGCTCGCTATTGGACCGCCGCCGGCGACTTCGCGGCCGTGCAATTGGCGCTGAACCGCGCCGCGAAGGAAGGCCTGGAGGCGGCTGGTTGTAATCTCCCCTATCCGCAGCGCGACGTGCATCTCATCGGGGCGAAGACACCTCTGTAATCAGCCGGCCCGTAGTCAGCCGGCCATGGACGAAAACGTCTTTGACATATGGATCAGCGCGACCGGCGTACCGTCCGGATCCTGACGGGCCTCGATTGCGTGCGGGACAAAACCGAGCTTGGGATAGAGCAGCAGCCCCACGACATTGGTGTTGAAGCAGGAGACGCCGATTTCGCTTGCCCCGAATTCGCGCCGGGCGATCTCCGTCATCACCGCCATCAGATGCCGGGCGATGCCGCGGCCGCGGCGTTCGGGATCGACGACGACGTTGCCGATGCAGCAGCGCTCGCCCGGCACGACCCCATAGAGGTCGGCAAACCCCGCGATGTCGTTTCCATCCAGCACCACGGTCGGTGCCTCTCGGTCCGCTACCGTCCGTGCGAGGGCATCCGGTGTCAGCGGGAAATCGGTTCTCGGATGGAAATGAAACAACTCCTCGGCATTTCGCGGGAAGGCGCAAATTGGCGCGAGGTCGATCTCCTTCAGGCCGCGATGCGACAGGGTCATGGGTCTCTCCCTTTGCGGCCGGCGCGGATGCTTGCTTGGCCTCAATACGGGCGATACGGTAGCGCGTTCTCGAGGAGCATGTAAGCGTGCGTTATATCAGCACCCGTGGCCGGGCCCCGGTTCTGGAATTCGACGATGTTCTGCTGGCCGGTTTGGCAAGCGACGGGGGCCTCTACGTGCCCGAGAGCTGGCCCGAATGGTCGGCCGACGATTTCCGTGCGCTTCGTGGTCTAAGCTATCCCGAGCTTGCGGTGCGCGTGATGACGCCCTTTCTCGGCGGCAGGATCGAGGCTGAGGCGTTCAATGCTCTGGTCCGGGACGCCTACACCGAATTCGGCCATGCCGCGACGGCACCGCTCAAGCAGCTGGAGGGGAACCTCTGGCTGATGGAGCTCTTTCACGGGCCGACCCTCGCCTTCAAGGACTATCCGATGCAGGTCGTGGGGCGGCTGTTCGATCATGTGCTCGGCCGGCGCGGCGAGCGCGTTACCATCGTCGGCGCCACTTCGGGGGATACCGGTTCGGCGGCGATCGAGGCCTGCCGCGACCGCGACGCCATCGAGGTTTTCATCCTCTATCCCCATGGCCGGGTCTCCGAGGTGCAGCGCCGGCAGATGACCACGGTCGACGCCGCGAACGTTCACTGCATCGCCATCGAGGGTACTTTCGACGATTGCCAGGACTTGTTGAAGGCAATGTTCAACGATGCGCCCTTTCGCGACGAAATGCGGCTATCGGCGGTCAATTCGATCAATTGGGCGCGGGTCATGGCGCAGATCGTCTATTACGTCCACGCATCGCTCGCCCTTGGCGGGCCCGACCGGCCGGTGAGCTTTGCGGTGCCGACGGGGAATTTCGGCAACGTGTTCGCCGCCTATGCCGCGCGCGCCATGGGGTTGCCGATCGACCGTCTGATCATCGGTACCAACAGTAACGACATTCTGACCCGGTTTTTCGAGACGGGCGAGCTTGCCATGGGCGAGGTACGGCCGACGATCTCGCCGAGCATGGATATCCAGGTCTCGAGCAATTTCGAGCGCTATCTCTTCGATCTCTACGCCCGCGACGGGGCGACCCTGGAGGAAGCGATGCGAGTCTTCCGGGCCGACGGTGCCCTCGGTGTCGGCGACAATCGCTGGCGGGGGGCGGGGCAGGTCTTCTCGGCCCATCGCTTCGACGATACTGAAACAAAGAAAGAGATCGCGCATATCCATCGGACGACCGGTGAATTGGTCGATCCCCACACCGCGATCGGCATCGCGGCCGGCAGGATGGCGGCCGGTGATCCGGCGGTTCCGGTGATCGCCCAAGGGGCGGCCCATCCGGCGAAGTTTCCCGATGCGGTCGCTGCGGCATCGGGGATCACGCCCGAACTGCCGCCGCACCTGGCCGATCTCCACGCCCGATCCGAACGCTTCGAGGTGCTGGCCAACGATCTGGCCACGGTCGAAGGATTCGTGCGCGCGCGCGTGGCGCTGGCGGGTGCGGCATGACCATCGAGGTTTCGACGCTTGGCAACGGCATGCGGGTCGTCACCGAGCGAATGGCCAGTGTCGAGACCGTCTCCTGCGGCATCTGGGTCGGGGCCGGGGCGCGCAATGAACCGGCCAAGATCAATGGGGTTGCGCATCTTTTGGAACACATGGCGTTCAAGGGGACGGAGCGGCGCTCGGCGCGGGAAATCGTGGAGGCGATCGAATCCGTCGGCGGCCATCTCAACGCCTATACCAGCCGCGAGCAAACCGCCTACTACGCCAAGATTCTGAAAGATAACCTTGGCCTGGCACTCGACATTCTGGCCGACATTCTGCAGAACGCGACCTTCGCTCCCGAGGAATTGGAACGCGAGCGCGCGGTCGTGCTGCAGGAGATCGGGCAGTGTCACGACACCCCCGACGACCGGGTCTTCGACCATATGCAATTGGCGGCCTTTCCGGACCAGGCGCTGGGCCGGCCGGTGCTCGGTTCGGCCGAGATCGTGGGCTCGATGGCGCGCGATACGATCATGGGCTATATGCGGCGATCCTATGGCGGCGATCGCATGATCGTCGCTGCGGCCGGGAATCTGGATCACGAGGATGTCGTCAAGCGCGCTGAGGCGCTGTTTGCCGATTTACCGCCGGAGGCAGCCGTCGATGTGGAGCTCGGATGTTATCAAGGCGGCGATCATCGGGAGGCTCGCGATCTCGAACAGGTCCATTTGCTGCTCGGCTTTCCGGGAATCTCGTATAACGACAAGGCCTTTTACGCGATGACGGCAATGTCGACCCTGCTTGGCGGCGGCATGTCGTCCCGCCTTTTCCAGGAGATCCGCGAGCGCCGCGGCTTGGTCTATTCGATCTATTCCTATGCGTCCTGCTACCGCGATTGCGGTCTCTTGGGAATTTACGCGGGCACGGGCCCAAGCGATGTCCATGAATTGGTTCCCGCGATTTGCGAGGAAATTCGACTCTTGCCTGATAATCTGCGGAACGAGGAAGTCGAGCGCGCGCGAACCCAATTGAAGGCGGCGACCTTGATGTCGCTCGAATCGACCGGGGCCCGATGCGAACAACTGGGCCAGCAGATGCTTGTTTTCGGCCGGCCGTTGCCGACCGAGGAGCAGGTGGCGCGTATCGAGGCGGTCGGGGAAGAGGATATCGCCGAGGTCGCGCGGCGGGTATTTTCGGGACCGCCCACGATCGCCGCCGTGGGTCCGATCGACGGGTTGATGGATCACGACGCCTTGGCCGGTGAACTCCTTGCATAACCGGACGTTGGGTAGAGCAGGTAATGATCTTCGATATTTTCGGCCGCCGGCCACCAGGCACCACGCTCCGCGGCGAAACCATCTACCTCCGGCCGCCGCATCGGCGCGACCAGCGGCAATGGCTTCATGTTCGAAGGGTGAGCCGGGCGTTTCTGCAGCCTTGGGAACCGACTTGGCCCAAGGACGCGACCGAACGATCCGCGTTTCGCCGACGCCTCCGGCGCTTTAACGAGGATTGGCTTGCCGGAACCGCCTATACCTTTTTTCTGTTCGATCGCGAATCGCATGATCTTCTCGGCGGTATAACGCTATCGAACTTGCGGGCCGGCGTGACCCAGAGCGGCACCATCGGCTATTGGGTGGGCGAACCTTACGTTCGGCGCGGTCATATGAGTGCCGCGGTCGATCTGGTGCTCGACTATGCCTTCGACGAGCTTGGGCTTCACCGGGTCGAAGCGGCCTGTCTCATCGACAACGAGGCGAGCGCCGGGGTCCTCCGCAAGGTCGGTTTCACGGAGGAAGGCCTCGCGCGGCAGTATCTAAAGATCAATGGCAAATGGCAGGATCACCGAACCTTCGGCATTCTTCGGTCGGACCCAAGGCTCAATCGGGCGAACGGATAGCCGTCGTCAAACAATGGCGTCTTCAGGCGTGACCCGCCTCTCCCGACAGAAGCGAGATGTCGACCCCGATCTTCGCGATTGCCCGCTCCCATTTCGCGTCGTCGTCGGCATGAAACAGTAGACCCATATCGGCCGGCACGTGCAGCCATGCATTCTGTTGAATCTCGCCGTCGAGCTGGCCCGGCCCCCAGCCCGCATATCCGAGCGCCAAAAGGACTTCCGCCGGGCCTTTTTCCTCCGCGATGTCGCGCAATACGTCGATCGTCGCGGTCAGCCCAATCTCGTCGCCGACCATGATCGTGTCGTCCTGACGATAATCGCCCGAATGCAGGACGAACCCCCGGCCCGTTTCCACCGGGCCACCGAAATAGACCGGCAGATTGCGCACCACGCCAAGGGTTTCGATCTCGAGCTGTTCCAGGAGATGCGGGAAGGTGAGGGAATCAGCGACCTTGTTGACGATCAATCCCATCGCCCCTTCCGCGTTGTGCACGCACATATAGATAACCGACCGTTCGAAGCGCGGGTCGCCCATCGCCGGCATGGCGATCAGCAACTGTCCCGTCAAATAATCGGCGGGCCGACCGTCGAGGGTCATCACCGGTCTCCCTTTGTGCGTGAACGCTCCGAGCCTTCCAAGTTATGATACCGGCGTTGACGCCGTTTGGATATAGCGGCCCGTCCAGGTCCGCGGCGGCCACGGGATCGTGAGCGAACGTGCGGGGCGGTGTCGGGCGAAGCTGTTTATAACCTGTCCATCCCAAGCTGGAGTAACGGTGTGCGGTTGGCGTTGAAGACCCTGGTTGTTCTTGGTTGCCTGATCGTGGCGGTGACGACCGTCGCCCGGCCCGTCTCGGCGACAAGCGGTCCCTGGGCACGGAACGACCTCGCCGCGGTCCGCCTTGTCGCCGCGATCGACGGGGTCGGCGACCGGGCGACGGTGCCGCTCGGCTTGCACTTCAAGCTGCGGCCCGGTTGGAAGATCTATTGGCGATCGCCCGGCGACGCGGGATATCCGCCGCGCTCGGATTGGCGGCAATCGACGAATGTCGATTCGGTGACGGTTCACTGGCCGGCGCCAACGCGCTTCAGCATTTTCGATCTGGAAACGCTCGGCTATACGGACGAGGTGGTCCTTCCGCTGACCGCGAAACTGTCGACGCCTGGCGCGCCGGCGGCGATCGCCGCGTCGGTCGACTACCTGATCTGCAAGGAAGTCTGCGTGCCGCAGAGCGCGCAACTCAAGCTTCAACTGCCGCAAGGGCCGGCGCGCCTGTCGGCCATGGCTCGTCTGATAAATCGATATTCGGATCGCGTGCCCGATGCCAGCGGCCGGCACGGTCTCGTCATCGAAAAGGTCGCCCTTGCGACCGCGGGGGACGGTTTCTCGCTTCGGGTCAAGGTCCGCGCGGCCGACCCCTTCGTTGCCCCGGACCTCTTCGTCGAAGGGCCGGAGGGAAGTTATTTCGGCAGGCCCCGGGTCCGGCTGACCGCCGGCGGTCTGTCGGCCGACCTCACGATCGAGGGCGGCGGGACGGACCCCGTCGCCGGCGAGTCGGTACCGCTGACATTGACCCTCGTCGATGGCGGCAGGATGGCGGAGAAGGCGGTGCTGGCGAGCTATTCGAGAGGCGACGAGCACCCGCTACCGGACCAAGATCCGGCGGAGGCCACGTCCTATGCGACGATCCTCCTCTTGGCGCTGCTTGGCGGTCTGATTCTCAACCTCATGCCCTGCGTGTTGCCCGTACTCTCACTCAAACTGTTGAGCGTGGTTAGTCACGGCGGCGGCGGCGGCGGTTCGGTCCGCGTCGGTTTCATCGCCTCGGCGGCGGGCATCGTTTTCTCCTTCCTTCTTTTGGCCGGCACGCTCATCGCGGCCCGGGCCGCGGGCGTCTCGGTTGGCTGGGGAATCCAATTCCAGCAACCTATTTTCCTCGCGGTCATGACATTGATCGTGACACTCTTTGCCTGGAACCTCCTCGGGTTCTTCGAGATCCGACTGCCAGGACGAATCGCTGATCTTGCGGGCGGTGGCGGTCCATCGCATTCGCTGGCGGGTCATTTCGCGACCGGTGCTTTCGCGACCTTGTTGGCGACGCCGTGCTCGGCACCCTTTCTCGGCACCGCGATCGGCTTCGCGCTCAGCCGCGGGTCCGCCGATATCCTCGCTATTTTCCTTTGTTTGGGGCTGGGCTTGGCATTGCCCTATTTGACGGTGGCGGCGTTTCCCGCCCTGGCGACAAGACTGCCGCGGCCGGGCGCCTGGATGATCTGGCTTCGTCGACTCCTCGCATTGGCGCTTATTGCCACCGCGATTTGGCTTGTGAGCGTGATCTGGGTTCAGATTGGGTCGGATGGCGCGATTTCGATCGGCGTCCTCACGGCATTGACGGGCGCGGTCTTGTGGACGGCGCGGTTGCCCGACTCGCGCCTCGGCCGGCATGCCGGCAAGATCGCGGCCGTGTTGGCGGTCGCGGTAATCGCGCTCGCGGCCAGAGGACCCGATGGCCCGTCGACGGCTCGGGCGGATGCCGGCTGGCGGTCCTTCGATCTCGCGGAGATCGACCGTCTGACGGCGAATGGCAAGACGGTGTTCGTCGATGTGACTGCAGATTGGTGTCTGACCTGCAAGGTCAACAAGCAATTGGTCCTCGAACGGCCGCCGGTCTCCGATTGGCTGGCCCGCGACGACGTCGTGGGCATGCGGGCCGACTGGACCCGGCCGAGCGACGCCATCGCGGCCTATCTGGCGAGCTTCGGGCGCTATGGCATCCCCTTCAACGCGATCTATGCGCCGAAGGCGCCGAAAGGGGTGGCTTTGCCGGAACTCTTGACCAGCGGTGCGACCATGGCCGTCGCAGATCGGCTCCAAAAAGATGGGGCGGTCGCGAAGCGATAGAGGGCGATCGGAGGGTATTGTTATTCATGCGAATAGGAATTATTCGCTGGACTATGCTTCCGCGGCGCCTAACTCTTCAGGGAAGTGGGCGGCCTCGGAAACGGTGTCGGCCCAACCTAGAAGCGTGATGGAAAGCAACCAAGATCGGCATGGAAAAGGGGAGACTGGCATGACAATTCAAGTGGGAGACAAAATTCCCTCGGCGACAGTCTACCGGATGGGGGCGGACGGGCCGGAGGCGGTCGAAACCGAGGCCTATTTCGCGGACCGCAAGGTCGTCATGTTTGGATTGACCGGCGCTTTCACGCCGACCTGTTCGGCGAAGCATCTGCCGGGATACGTGACCAACGCGGATGCCCCGAAAGCCAAGGGCGTCCAGGAGATCACCTGCATTTCGGTCAACGATGCCTTCGTCATGGGCGCTTGGGGGAACGACCAGGGTGTCGGCGACAAGGTAACGATGCTGGGCGACGGTGCCGGGGCGCTGACCGAGAAGCTCGGCCTCTCGTTTGACTTGACCGAACGCGGTCTCGGTGTTCGCTCCGAACGCTATGCGATGGTGGTCGAGGACGGCGTGGTCACGCATCTGGCGCTCGAGGGCGGCGGCGGGTTGGAGCATTCGGGCGCCGAGGAGATCCTGAAGGCGCTCTGATCGGGCACGGACGATCCGCTATCAGTCGACTTCCGGGCGCGAGACCGCGTTTCGCGCCAGTTCATCCGCGCGTTCGTTTTCGGGATGGCCGGCATGTCCCTTGACCCAGCGCCAATCGACCTCGTGACCTTCCAATGCGGTCTCCAGCGCCTGCCAGAGATCGACATTCTTGACCGGTTTTTTTCGCGCGGTCTTCCAGCCGTTTCGCTTCCAGTTCTCGATCCAGCCGGTAATGCCGTCCTTCACATAGGTGCTGTCGGTGTGGATGCGAACGCGAACCGGGCGCCGCATCGCGCGCAGCCCCTCGATCGCGGCGGTGAGTTCCATGCGATTGTTGGTCGTCTCGGCTTCGCCGCCGGAGAGTTCCCGCTCCACACCGTTGTAGCGCAGCACCACGCCCCAGCCCCCCGGGCCGGGGTTTCCGCTGCAGGCGCCATCGGTAAAAATGTCAACGATGTTCTCCCCCGGCATCAATCGAGACCGTAGTCGCCGGCGCTCGCGACACCCTGATGAAACTGCATGATCGAAAGATATTCGAGCGGGTCCTTGGGCTTGACCAGAGCGCCTTCCGGACGATGGAGCCAGTCGTACAGCCGGGTCAGAAGGAAGCGCATCGCGGCCCCTCGCGCCATGATTGGAAGGGCGTCGATCTCGCTGGCCGAAATCGACCGGTCGCCGCGATAGGCGGCCAACAGGCGGCGCGCCTTGGTGATGTTGAAGCTGCTATCGCGTTCGAAGCACCAGGCGTTGAGACAGATCGCCAGGTCATAGACGAGAAAATCGTTGCAGGCGAAATAGAAATCGATCAGGCCGGAGACCGCCTCGCCCATGAAAAATACGTTATCGGGGAAAAGATCGGCGTGGCAGATCCCCACCGGAAGATCGTCCGGCCAATGTGACTTGAGATAGTCGAGTTCCCGGTCCAGGGCATCGGCCAGCCCCGCTTGCACGGTATCCGCCCGATCCGCGGAGGCTTCGAAAAGCGGCCGCCAATCCGGTTGGGTGAGGGCGTTGGGACGGTGCATGGGAAACGAATCCCCCGCCAGATGCAATTGCGCGAGGGCACTGCCAAGGCCCGTGCAATGGTGGGGCTGAATACGCCGCGGCCACATACCCTTCAGGAAGGTGATGATCGCCGCCGGTCGATCGCAGAGGCGACGAAGGGCCTTGCCGTCGCGGCCATGCAGCGGTGTCGGACAGGGGATACCCTCGGTGGCGAGATGTTCCATCAGATCGAGGAAATAGGGTAGGTCCTTCGGCGCCACGCGCTTTTCATAGAGCGTCAGAATGTATTGGTCGCGCTCGGTCTGGAGCAGATAGTTGGTATTTTCAACGCCTTCGGCGATCCCCTTGCAGGCAAAGACCTGGCCGATGTCGTATTCGGCCACGAAGGCGTCGAGATCCTCGTCGGAGACTTCGGTATATACGGCCATTTCGAGGTCTTCGAGCTCCTGTCCGATTGAAGATCTTCTATCATTTCGGCGCCGGCTTGTCGCGCGGCGGCGCGTTACCTAATATCGCCGCCGCCCGGAACGGGCGATTGATCGAGATATTACGTCCTGAACCAGGAAGGAAAAAGCCCATGACGGATCCCGTTGTCGCGCAGAAATCGCCTTACGGCGTTGAAGTCGAGGCCGGCGAGGAATATTGGTGGTGTTCGTGCGGCCAAAGCGAAAAACAACCTTTCTGCGATGGCAGCCACAAAGGGACGGATTTCAAGCCGGAGAAATTCGCCGCCGAGGAAAGCAAGACGGTATGGTTCTGTGGATGCAAGAGTACCGGGAAGTCGCCGGTCTGCGACGGCACGCATTCGAAACTGTGACTCGGGCCTTCGGATGGTGGTGCCCGGCGGTCCTGATCGCGGCGGTACTGCTTGCGGGCTGCGGCAAGGGCGGCAGCGGTATCTTCGGTCCCGAGCCGGTCACGGGACTGGCCTGCCCGCAGGTCGCGATCCTTGACGGCCCCGACGAGTTGATTCGTTTCAAGGGCGGCGGGATCGGCACGATTACCAGCGTTCTCTTCCAGGCGGAAATGGAAATCGGCGAAGCGTTTTGCGAATTGGCGCCGGAAAAAGTCGTGGTGGGCGCCGAGTTGGAGTTGCGGATAGCGCTTGGTCCGGCGGAAACCAAACGCGAGGCGAAACTCGCCTATTTCGTCGCCGTCTTGGATCCCGAGCGTCGGATTATTCTTCGCGAATATTTCCCGCTGGTGATTAAGTTTGAAAAGAACCTTCGAAGGATCCGATTCTTCGAATCCGTTGGAATCCAGATTAACAAGGAGAAGTTCGAGGACCCGGCGGCCTACACGCTCTATATCGGCTTCGAGATGACGCCGGCCGAGCTTGAGTTCGCGCGCCGCCGCAAGGGTTGAGTTCTGTTGACTTTCATACGCTAGCTTGTAGCCTGGGTTCGTGGGGTGTCGCGCCGATGGCGCATCATTCCAAGACATGTTCGACGATCCCCGTGGGAGAGACCCGCGCCAGTCGCGGGCGCCGAAGGAGCAACCGCCCCGGAATCTCTCAGGCAAAAGGACCGTGGGGAGAGGACACTCTGGAAAGCAGGCGTCTCGCGCGCCTCACCGAAGGGGTAAGCCGGCCGGGCCGGTGACACTCTCAGGTTCCACGACAGAGCGGGGTTTTCCGTCGCCTTCGGGCGGGGGAAGCCCATGAACGCGTTGTCGAAGGAACTAAAATGGCGGGAACCGCCGAAAAATCCGAAACCGATGGGTCCGTCCAGGCGACGCCCCTTCATGCCCTGCATGTGGAATTGGGTGCCAAGATGGTGCCGTTCGCCGGATACGAGATGCCGATCCAATATCCAGCGGGCATCCTCCGGGAACACCTCCACACGCGCGAGGCCGCAGGGCTCTTCGATGTCTCGCATATGGGCCAAGTCGATCTGATCGGCGACGGCGCCGCCGCGGCGTTGGAGCGGCTGGTCCCGGGCGACATATTGGGTCTTGGCGAGGATCGCACCCGATACACCCAATTTACCAACGAGTGCGGCGGCATTCTCGACGATCTCATGGTGACCAAGGCAGGCGACCGGCTGCGGCTGGTCGTCAACGCGGCTTGCAGAGAGGCCGACATCCGCCATTTGCGGGACGGTCTCGGTGCCGGTATCGAGGTGGCGGAACGCGCCGATCGGGCGCTGGTGGCGCTTCAAGGACCGGCCGCGGCGGCCGTCCTCGGCCGTCATGGCGCGGCCGCGCTGGCGACCATGCCCTTCATGGGTTTCGTGGAATCTTCGGTCGGTGGGATCGACTGTCTGGTCTGGCGGTCGGGGTATACCGGCGAGGACGGCTACGAAATATCTGCTGCGGCGGAGGATGCGGAAGCGCTCGCCAGGTTGCTGCTCGCCGAGGCGGAAGTGATGCCCATCGGGCTCGGGGCCCGCGATTCGCTGAGGCTTGAGGCCGGACTCTGCCTTCACGGCCACGATATCGACGAGACGACGACGCCGATCGAGGCCGGTCTATTGTGGTCCATTGGAAAACGGCGGCGCGAGGCCGGCGGGTTTCCGGGTGACGGCGTGATCCAGAGTCAGATTGAGGACGGGGTGGATCGCCGCCGCGTCGGCATTCGTCCCGAGGGCCGCGCGCCCGCGCGCGAAGGCACCGAACTTCGCGACGCGGCGGATACGCCGGTCGGCGAAATCACCAGCGGCGGCTTCGGTCCCAGCGTGGGCGGACCGGTCGCAATGGGTTACGTGACGACGGCGTCGGCGAAGGACGCGACACCGTTGACGGCGATGGTCCGCGGCCGGCCGCTTGCGGCCCGCGTGGCCCGCCTGCCCTTCGTCGAACAGCGCTACTACCGGGGATAAGGAGAGGGAGACCAAATCGTGGCGGATATGCACTTTACCAAGGACCATGAATGGATTCGGGTGGCGGACGATATCGGCATCGTCGGCATCACCGAATTCGCCCAGGAGCAGCTCGGCGATATCGTTTTCGTCGAATTGCCGGAAAAAGGCGCGGTATTCGCCAAGGGCGAACAGGCGGTGGTGATCGAATCGGTGAAGGCGGCCTCGGAAGCCTACGCGCCGGTCGGCGGCGAAATCGTCGAGGTCAACGGCATGCTCGAGGATCAACCGGAGACCGTAAATGCCGAAGCGGAAGCGGGCGGCTGGTTCTTCAAGATCAGAATAACCGATCCGAGCGAGCTCGACTCCCTGCTCGACGAGGCGGCCTACAAGGAATTAACCGCCGACGCATAGAACGCGCCGCTGCGAGCGAAGAGAGGAAGGGCCATGGCGAATACGGAACCGACGTTGGAGGCATTGGAGGCCCGGGACGACTTCGTCGGCCGCCATATCGGCCTTCGCTGGGGCGATATCGAAGACATGCTGGCGGTGCTCGGGCTCGATTCGATCGATGCGATGATCCGGACGGCGGTCCCGGAATCGATCCTCGATCCTCGTCCCCTGGACCTGCCGGAGAGCCGCCCCGAGACGGTTGTTCTAACCGAGCTCCGCGCCATGGCCGACGCCAACAAGCCGATGACGTCACTTATCGGCATGGGTTACTACAATTCCACGACGCCGACGGTCGTGCTGCGGAACGTTCTCGAAAATCCCGGCTGGTACACCGCCTATACCCCCTATCAGCCCGAGATTTCGCAAGGCCGCTTGGAGGCGTTGCTGAACTTCCAGACCATGGTCTCCGATCTAACCGGCCTGGAAATCGCCAACGCCTCGCTCCTCGACGAGGCGACCGCGGCGGCCGAGGCGATGACTATGTGCCGCCGGGTCAACAAACACGACAGCAACGGCTTCTTCGTCGCCGAGGATTGCCACCCCCAAACCATTGCCGTGCTGCAAACACGGGCGGCCCCGCTCGGCATCGAGGTGATTGTCGGCGATCCCATGCGCGAGCTCGATCCCGCCGCTGTCTACGGCGCCTTGCTGCAATATCCCGGCAGCGGCGGCGCGGTTCCCGACTATCGTGTCCTCGCCGAGCAACTCAAGGCGGCGGGGGCGATGGTCGTCGTGGCGACCGACCTACTGGCGCTGACCTTACTGAGTCCGCCCGGGGAATGGGGGGCGGACGTCGCCGTCGGCAGCGCCCAGCGGTTCGGGGTGCCGCTCGGCTTCGGCGGGCCGCATGCGGCGTTTTTCGCGACCAGCGACAAGCACAAACGGGCGATGCCGGGGCGCCTTGTCGGCGTCTCGATCGACAGCGGCGGGCGGCCCGCCCTTCGCCTAGCCCTGCAGACTCGCGAACAGCATATCCGGCGCGAGAAGGCGACCAGCAATATCTGCACGGCGCAGGTCCTGCTCGCGGTGATGGCCGGTCTCTACGCGGTTTATCACGGGCCCGAGCGGTTGCGAACGATCGCGACCCGAACCCATCGCCTGACCGCGATCCTTGCGGAAGGGCTTCGACGCTCCGGAATCGAGGTCCTCAACGAGACCTTTTTCGATACCTTGACGATTCGCGTGGACGCGGCGGCGCCCGTTCATGCGCGCGCGCGGGACCGGGGCTACAATCTCCGGGAAGTCGACGAAACGACGATCGGCTTGTCGCTCGACGAGCGCGGCACCCGTCACGACGTGACCGCCCTTTGGGACATTCTTACGGATGCGTCCCCGGACCTGGCGGCGATCGAAGCCGACCGACCCTCCGCGCTACCGGACGATCTTCGTCGCGAAAGCGACTTTCTCACCCATCCGGCCTTCAACAGTCATCACGCCGAGACAGAGATGCTCCGTTATCTGCGCCAGTTGCAGCAGAAGGACATCGCCCTCGACCGCTCGATGATCCCGCTCGGCTCCTGCACCATGAAGCTGAATGCGACGACCGAGATGATCCCCATCAGCTGGCCTGAATTCGCCGACATTCATCCTTTCGTGCCGGCCGACCAGGCGGCGGGTTATCACCGGCTGATCGACGGGCTGGAGGACGCGCTCTGCCGAATCACGGGTTTCGCCGCGGTCTCGCTCCAACCGAATGCGGGCTCGCAGGGCGAGTTCGCGGGCCTGCTGGCGATCCGCCGCTATCACGAGAGCCGGGGCGAGGGCGAGCGCGACGTCTGCCTCATCCCAAGCTCGGCCCACGGCACCAACCCCGCCAGTGCCGTCATGGCGGGCATGCGGGTGATCGTGGTCGACTGCGATGAGGACGGTAATATCGATCTGGCCGATCTGGTGGAAAGGGCGGCGGCGCACGGCGCCGCACTCGCCGCGCTGATGGTGACCTATCCCTCGACCCACGGCGTCTTCGAGGCCGGCATCCGCGAGATCTGCGAGATCGTCCATGGTCATGGCGGGCAGGTCTATATGGACGGGGCCAATCTGAACGCACTGGTCGGTCTCGCACGGCCCGGCGAATTCGGTCCCGACGTGGCCCATCTCAATCTTCACAAGACCTTCTGCATTCCCCATGGCGGCGGCGGTCCCGGAGTCGGGCCGATCGGTGTCGCGGCCCATCTCGAGTCCTTCCTGCCGGGACCCGCGCATCTTTCGGGCGACTCCCCGCCGGTTTCGGCGGCCCCTTGGGGCAGCGCGGGCATCTTGGCGATTTCTTGGACCTATATCGCCTTGATGGGAGCGGGCGGCCTCAAGCGCGCGACAGAGGCCGCAATCCTGAGCGCCAATTACATCGCGCGGCGGCTCGAGCCGCATTATCCCGTCCTCTACAAGGGGGCGGGCGGCCTGGTGGCGCATGAATGCATCATCGACGTTCGCGCGTTCAAGGACAGCGCCGGCATCGGCGTCGACGATATCGCGAAGCGGCTGATGGATTACGGGTTTCACGCACCGACCATGTCCTGGCCGGTCGCGGGAACGTTGATGATCGAGCCGACCGAGAGCGAGCCCAAATCCGAACTCGACCGGTTCTGCGAAGCGATGATCGCGATCCGTGCTGAAATCGGCGACATCGAATCGGGCGCCGCCGGCCGCGAGGACAACCCCCTGGTCCTGGCGCCGCATACGCTGGACGATCTCGTCGGCGACTGGGATCGCGCCTATACCCGCGAGACCGCCGCCTATCCGGTACCGGCGCTACGGGCGGACAAATACTGGCCGCCGGTCAACCGGGTCGACCAAGTCCACGGGGACCGCCATCTCGTCTGCGCCTGTCCGCCCGTCGAGGCCGATCTCGACGCGGCCGAGTAGGCGAGGGTCAAACCGATCAGAGGATATTGTCGTCGTCGGCGACGAGGTTGGTAAGGGCCGACATGTTGCTCCGAAGGGCGCGGCGGTTGATCAGCTTGCTCTGCGCCATGTTCGGAAAATCGGTGAAGTTGATCACGTTCTTGCCGATCAGGACATCGATCAGATCCTCGGTGATCCGGGCCATCTCCATGTCGGAGGCGTCGAGTTGCGTTTGCGTGGAGCCATCGGAATCGCCAGGGGCGTCGGCCGTCGGTTGTGGCGCCGCCGCCTGTTGGTCCGGGGCCGCCTGTTGGTCCGTGGCTGGCGATGGCGCGGGTTGCGGCGGCGGTTCGGCCGGCGGCTCGGTCCTGGGCGGGGGTTCGGACACTGCCGCCGTCATGGGCGGTGTCTCTGGCACGGGCGGCGCTTCCGCAATTGGTTGCGGCATCGGTGGCGGTTCCGGCGGCGGGGTCGCCACTGCAGTTGCCGCGACACTATACGCCGCCCCGCCATGCCCGGCCGACTGTGTCGGCGCCAGGCCGAGAAACTTCAAGAGCTCGGGATCGTTGGCGCGTACCCGCTCCTTCGAATCCCGGCGGGGTCGGTCGAACACCGCCGTGATGCGCCCGGCGGCGGAGCGTTTGACGTAAGGCATCCTGCGCCTGTCTTTCGTCGTTCGGGCCTCGATCCTAAGCGCCGCCGGGGCGCCTGACAACGCACGCAATTCCTAGTTCCAATTGTGGCATTGCTCTACAATTTAGCCAGCGAATGAACAGAAGGAAGCCGCTGGATGTCGGATATCCCCCGGTTCGGCCGGGAACGACAACTTCTCGAATTCGAATATGAAGGGCGCGCCGGCGAGCTGCTGCCGATCGTCCTGGTCAATTCCCTACTGAACATCGTCACCCTCACCATCTACGGGTTCTGGGGCAAGACCCGGGTGCGCCGTTATCTTTGGCAAGGCGTCACAGTTCTCGGCGATCGCTTCGAATACACCGGCACGGGCGGCGAGTTGTTCAAGGGATTCCTCATCGTGTTTTTCGCTGTTCTGCTGCCGTTCGCCATTCTCAGCGGTGTGATCGAGGCGAATTTTAACGAGGAGGACTCCGAATATATATTTTTCAAATTGGCCTTCGGTCTGGTGTTCGTCTTTCTGCTCGGCATTGCCGTTTATCGGGCGCGACGCTATCGGCTGAGCCGCACGATGTGGCGCGGCGTGCGCGGCGGTCAGACAGGCTCCGCCGTCGCTTATGCCGGCGCGTATTTCGGTTGGTTGATCTTGAACGGGCTTACCCTTAGCTGGACCTATCCCAAGATGCGGCTGGAGTTGATGCGGCGGGTAATGAACAACACCTATTTCGGCGATCGGCGGTTTCACTTCGAGGGCGAAGCCGGGCCGCTGTATCGCAGTTTCGCGATCGCTTGGGGGGCGATCGTCGGGCTCCTGATCGTACTCGGCGCGCTGGCGATGTTGAGCGAGGCCGAAGCCGTGCTGCCGCTCCTCGTGATCGTGGTGTTCCTCGTCGTCCTGCCGATCGTGTTCGCGATATACAAGGCGGCGGAGATTCGCCATTTCGCGCGTTGCACAACCTTGGAGGGGCTGGAGTTCGAATTGGAAGCGACCGCCGGCAGCCTGATGGGGTTGGTAGCGGGCAACACGCTGATCAATGTGTTGACCCTGGGATTCGGTCTTCCCTTCGCGCAGCTCCGCACCTTCAGGTATGTTTGCATCCGCCTAAAGGCGCAAGGCACGATCGATATCGAGGCCATCCTGCAAAGCGCCGACAAAGGGCCCGGCGTCGGCGAGGGGTTGGCGGATGCCCTCGATGTCGGCGCCGTCTAGCGTCGGGTGTCCAACGGGATCTATTTCGACGGCCGCTCGGCGCGGCGTCACGACGTCCGGGTCGTGCTGGTCGGCGAGACGCTGGAAATTCGAGGCGCCACCGGCGGGCCGCTGGCGCGCTGGCCCGTAGCCGAGTTGACGGCCGTTGCCGAAGGGGGCGAGGGGCGGCTTCGTATCCAGCGCCGCGACGGCGACGAGGCCCGGCTGATCCTGGATGACGCGGGGCTTGCCGACCGATTGGCCAATTTGGCGCCGGACCTCCGGCCGGGGCCAAGGCGCCGGCGGACGGTCGGTTTCCATTTTATCTTGGTTGTCCTGCTGGTGGCGGTATTCGGGACCGCCGTCTATTACGGAGTTCCGGCCCTGTCGCGGCCCCTGGCCCGGATCGTGCCGCTTTCCTGGGAGGAGAAGCTCGGCCGAATCGCGATGCGATCGATTCTGGGCGAGGCCAAACCTTGCCATTCGCCGCAAGGGGATCGGGCGCTCGATGCTCTGGCGAACCGCCTGACGGCGGTGATGACGCTGCCCTATCCGGTCGATATCGCGATCGTCGATATGGCGCGGGAAAATGCCTTTGCCGCCCCCGGCGGACACGTCGTCGTCGGCGCCAAGCTTATCGCCGCGATGGAAAGTCCCGACGAACTGGCGGGGGTTCTGGCGCATGAGCTGGGCCATGTCGAAGCCCGCCATCCGATCGCCGGCGCCATTCGAATCCTCGGCCTCTCGCTCCTGTTCGATATGATGGTCGGCGGCGAAACCGGTATCGCCGACAACATCGCAAAGGGGGCGGGGCTGTTGTTGGCGCTCTCCTATTCCCGCGACGACGAACGCGCGGCCGACCGGACCGCCGTCGAGACGCTGCGCCGGGTCGGCATCCGCGCCGATGGTCTGCGGCAATTTTTCGAGCGTCTGGCAAAGACGCATGGGGCCGGGGCCGGCATTCTCGCCTGGATCAACACCCATCCGAGTTTTTCCGAACGCATCGACAAGAGCACGGTCGCACCCAATCGCAATCTTCCGCCTGCTCTTCCACCGGCCGCGTGGACGGCGCTGAAGACGATTTGCGACGGAAATTAATAGCCCGGCCACCTTAAGAAACCGCGACGACCCCGCTCATCCCGGCCGCGGCGTGTTCGAGGACATGGCAATGGAACAGCCATTTTCCCGGATTGTCGGCGACGAGCGCCACTTCCGCCGTCTCGCGCGGGTCGACCAGCACCGTATCCGACCAGACCGGCGGATCGACCGGTCGGCCGTCCCGGCGCAGGAGCTTCATCGGGTGGCCGTGGAGATGCATCGGATGCGGCCAGGCGGTCTCGTTCCGGAACTTGAGAATATAGCTTCGTCCGCGCGACAGGCGCAGCATCGGAGTCATCGCCATGCCGTGCGCCGCGATCCCGTTGATCGCCCAGACCTTCTTGTGCTGGGCGAGGGTGCGGATATCCATCTCCTGGCCCTTGAAAGTGGCGCTTACCATGCCGCCCATGGCGCCGCCCGTCAGCAGCACGTCGTGCCGGGCGGCCCCGGCGAGATCGGGTTCGGCCAGCGGGTTCGCTTCGAGGGCCAGGGGCGCATCGAGCGGTGAGTCGCGAAGCGGCGGGTCCGGCGCATAGACGAGATCGAGATATTTGTAATTCTGCCGCCGATAGTAACTGTCCGTGACCGCATAACGGGACCCGGGTTTCCCGCCGAGATCCACGATGATATCGGCGCGCTGCGCCGGTGCCAGCACGATGCGCCCGTCCTTTGGTGTATGCGGCCGGGTCGGCTGGCCTTCCCGCGCGATCACGACCGGTTTGTGTCCCTCGAAGGTCAAGGCGAAGTTGCGCGCGTTGGCCGTGTTGATGAGGCGAAGGCGGAGACGCTCGCCGGCGCGGACCTGGAAGGTGCCGCTGTCGATCCCGTTCAGACTGGCGACATTGCCGATGCGGCCGGCATGGCTCAGCACGCCAAGTTGATCGAAGGGTTCGACCAGCCGCCCCTCCCGGTCGATCCGCCAGTCGTCGATCACCCAGACGATATCTCGATCGACGTTGGGCGGGTTCCTTTCCTCGATGATAAAGGCGCCCTGCAATCCGCGCTCGATCTGTTCCGAGGTTTGCAGGTGGGCGTGATACCAGTAGGTGCCGGCGTCGGGGAGCGAAAATTCGTAATTGAAGCCGGCTCCCGGCGCCACCGGCGGTTGGGTGAGATAAGGCACGCCGTCCATCGCGTTCGGCACCCGAAGCCCGTGCCAGTGCACCGTCGTCGGCACGTCGAGGTCGTTCTTGAATTCGATCCGCGCCTGGCCGCCTTGGCACATTCGAATCTCGGGGCCCGGCACCTTGCCGTTATAAGCCCAGACCGGAGTCTTCCGGGCCGCCGGCCCCAACAGCGGTACCTCGGTCGCCGCGGCCCTGAGGGAGAACGCGCCCGGCGTGGCGGCCGCGCCCAAGCGCGAGAGCAGCGGGGCCGCGCCGAGGGCGCCGCTTCCAGCTAGAAAGCGCCGTCGATCCATGGAACCTCACGTCAAATAGATGTGACCTTTCGCGCCACCATATCCTCGATCGCGGCGGGGTCGTAACCGTGCGCCGCCAAAATCTCCTCGCTGTGCTCGCCGATCCCCGGTGAATGGGCCAGGTCGTTCTGCTGATCGAACGGCGTTAGGCCCGGCACGTTCGGCACCGGAACGCGGCCGACACCGGGATGATCGAGCCAGGAGATCAGCCCCGTTGCCTTGACCTGTGGATGTTCGAGGAATTCGAGGTAGCTGTTGACGCGCTCGTGCATGATCCGCGCCTCGATCAGCTTCGCCGACAGTTCCTCACAGGTCTGCCGTTTGAAGGCCGCGCGAATGGCCGGCATGATCTCGGCCTCGTGTTCCAGTCGTTCGGCATTGGTGCCGAAGCGGGGATCGCTGCCGATCTCGGGAATCCCGAGCAGGTCGCAGAGCTTCGGAAATTCCGCATCGCGGAACATCAGGATGGTGATGTAACCGCCGTCCTTGGCCTCGATCACGCCATAGGGCACGCGGCCCACCATATAGGCGCCCTTGGTGAGATGGACCATCATCATGCGAACGGCGCCGAGACAGGCCGCGCCCTGCATCAAATTGGTCTCGATCAGGCAGCCCTTGTCCTCGGATTGCCGGGCGTAAAGCGCCGCCGAGAGCGCTTGAAAGGCATAAAGCGCAGTCGCCATGTCGCAGATCACGACGCCGATCCGGTGCGGCAGACCATCGCCGCCTTCATTGACCGACATCAGTCCCGTGAAGGCCTGCAGCACCGGGTCCATGGCCGGGCGCTCGCGGAACGGGCCCGTCGTCCCGAATCCGGAGACCGAAAGATAGATCGCCCGGGGGCTAATCTTCGCGACCTCTTCGTATGAAAAGCCGAGGCGCTCGGTGACCCCGGGGCGGAAGTTCTCGATGAAGACATCGGCGTCCTCGATCAGCCGGCGAAGCGCCGCCTTGCCGCCTTCTTCCTTCAGGTCGAGCGAGATCGCCCGCTTGCCGAGATTGGCGGCAACCGAGAAGGCTGAGTGATTGTCGTAATCCTGGCTGATGAACCGGCCCCACTCGCCGTCCAGCGGTTCGACCTTGATCACCTCGGCGCCGTATTGCGCCATCAACATGCCCGCATAAGGGCCGGATACCCCCTGGCTGATATCGATGACCTTCAGCCCCGCAAAGGGTGCTTCGTAACCCATGATTCGAACTCGCTGCCCTGTTCTCGGTGCCTCAATATGCTATATGCCTCTAGCGGAGGCGATGGCAATCGGGTCTTCGTTTCCGGAGCGGGAGAGTGCCGGCATGGACTTGCAGTTTTCCAACGAACACAGCGACTTTCAGCGCGAGGTCCGCGACTTCATTGAGGCGAAGCTGCCGCATGACATTCGCGACAAGGTCGCGCGCGGCCTGAAGCTCCACAAGGACGATTACGTGCGCTGGAACAAGATCCTGCATGAGAAGGGTTGGAGTGCCCCGGCCTGGCCAAAGAAGTACGGCGGCGCCGAGTGGAGCGCCGTTCAGCGCTATATCTTCGAGGAAGAGACCGCCCGCGGCCATTGTCCGCGTCTGATCGCCTTCGGCCTCACCATGGTCGGTCCGGTGATCTACACCTTTGGCAGCGAGGCCCAGAAGGAACGCTTCCTGCCGCCGATCCTTTCGGCCGAGACCTTCTGGTGTCAGGGCTATTCCGAACCGGGCTCGGGCTCCGATCTCGCCTCGCTGCAAACCAAGGCGGTGCGGGACGGCGACCACTATATCGTCAACGGCCAGAAGACCTGGACCACGATGGCGCAGATGGCGGATTGGATCTTCTGTCTGGTCCGCACCTCCAGCGAAGGCAAGAAGCAGGAGGGTATTTCCTTCCTGCTGATCGACATGAACACGCCGGGGGTCGAGGTCCGTCCGATCATCACCATGGATGGCGCCCACGAGGTCAACAGCACCTATCTCACCGATGTCAGGGTGCCGGTCGAGAACCGCGTCGGCGAGGAGAACAAGGGCTGGACCTATGCCAAGTTCCTGCTCGGCAACGAACGGTCGGGGATCGCCCGGGTTGGCGCCTCGAAGGCCCGGCTCCAGCGTCTGAAGGAAATCGCGACGGTGGAGAAGTCGGGCGGGCGGCCGTTGCTCGAGGACAGCGACTATCGGCGCCGGATCGCCGATGTGGAGATCGGCTTGAAGGCGCTCGAATATACCGAACTTCGTTTCCTGATGGCCGCCGCCGCCGGCAACGAGCCGGGTGCGGAGGCCAGCATGCTCAAGATTCGCGGCACCGAAATCCAGCAGGAGATTTCCGAGCTTCTGATGAAGGCGATGGGTATCTACGCCCAGCCGCATTTGCCGGAAGCGATGGAATACGGTTGGAACGAGGATGCCATCGGACCCGAGGCGACCCCCGTCGCCACGCCGACCTATCTCAATATGCGGAAGACGTCGATCTACGGCGGTACCAACGAAATTCAGAAGAACATCATGGCCAAGATGGTGCTGGGGCTCTAACCCGCTCCGGCCGGCCGAAAGGGAGATCAAGACATGGACTTCTCGCTTACCGAAGAGCAACAGCTTCTCAAGGACAGCGTCGACCGCTTCGTGCGGGAGAACTACGAATTCGAGGACCGGCGCAAGCTGGCCGCGACGACGGAAGGGTATAGCGAGGAAAATTGGAAGCAGATGGCGGAACTCGGCTGGCTCGGCGTTGCCTTGCCCGAGGAATATGGCGGCATCGGCGGCGGCGCCACCGAGATCATGGTGATCATGGAAGGCTTCGGGCGCGGCCTCGTGCTGGAACCGTTTTTCGCCAGCGTCGTGCTCGGCGGCAATCTGATCGTCGAAGCCGGGAGCACTGCCCAGAAGGAAGATCTGCTGCCGAAACTCGCCGATGGTGGATTGAAGCTCGCCTTCGCCTATGCGGAGCGCCAGGCCCGGTTCGACCTGTTCGATGTCGCCACCACGGCCGAGAAGGTTGGCGACGGCTATGTCCTCAAGGGCGACAAGGGGGTCGTCTTCGGGGCCGGAACGGCGGATAAGATCATCGTCTCGGCGCGGACCTCCGGCGGCCAGCGCGACACGGACGGCATCACGCTCTTCCTGGTCGATAACGATGCCGATGGGTTGGAGCGGCGCGACTACGCCACTAACGACGCCGGCCGCGCTTCGGAGGTCTCGCTCAATGGGGTCAAACTCGGTGCCGACGCGGTGCTGGGTACGGTCGGCGACGGCTATGCGGCGATCGAGGCGGTGGCCGAAAAGGCGGTCGCGGCCCTTTGCGCCGAAGCGGTCGGCTGCTTCGATGTGCTCAAGGAAGAGACCAATGAATACCTGAAGACCCGCGAGCAGTTCGGCCAGCCGATCGGCAAGTTCCAGGTGTTGCAACATCGCATGGTCGATATGCTGATCAATTGCGAGGAAGCCCGTTCGATGTGCTACGTCGCGACCGCCATGGTCGACAGCGACGACGCGGCGGAGCGCGCCCGCTCGATCGCCGCCGCGAAGGCGCAGATCGGCAAGAGCGGCCGCTTCGTCGGGCAGAACGCCATCCAGCTACATGGCGGCATGGGCATGACCGACGAGTTGAAGGTCGGCCACTACTTCAAGCGCGCGACCCTGATCGACCTCACCTTCGGCGACCAGGATCATCACACCAAGCGCTTCGCCGAGATGACCTGACCGGCGGCGGCCTCAGTGCCGCCGGACCGGGATCTTCAACGCCGGCTCGGCGCCGTTGGCCCGTTTCGGCACCTTGATCGTCAGCACGCCGTCGGTGAAATTGGCGCCGATCTTTTCGGGCGCCACATCCTCGGGAATGCGGAACGACCGGTGGAAGGTGCCGTATCGCCGTTCGGAGAAGTAGAATGTCTTACCCTTCTCCTCATGGGCGGTGCGCTTCTCGCCCTTCACGGTCAGGATATTGTCCTTTAATTCGACCATGATGTCGTCTTCCGAGATTCCCGGCAGCTCCATATTGATTTCATAGAAATCGTCGGTTGCCGCCGCATCGGCGGAAGGGGCGAAGAAGTCGGCGATCTTGTCGCCCAACTGCTTCATGGGGTCCATGACATGCGGCCAGAACCCCGTCTCGTGACCGGCCGCGGTATGCGTTTTTTCGACCATCGTCGATCCTCCGCTTCAATGGTGATCCGATAGTCAGAGCGTAGGACCGCCCCGGGGTGCGGGGCATTGAGGGAAATCAATATTCCGCGTTAAAGCACTAGGCCCAGCAGATGGCCACCCTGGATCGCCGACATCAGGTCGCGGGGCGACTGGCAATCGCCGATGCGGTGGGTGGCGACCCGCCCCTCGAGGTCCTGACTCAATTCGTCCCGGGCGATGCGCGGCGTGGCATGGATCACCCGCGCAATGTCGTCGATCACGCGGGCATCTTCGGTAAAGACGTTGCGGAGGGTCACGGTGCCGTCCCGGTAATCGGTCAGGTCGTGGGCGGGGAGGATTTCGACACCCGCCTGATGCAGCCGGCGATGGACGCCGATGGCGCTGCAATAATTCACGTTCCGGGCGATCTCGGGGCGTGGTGTGGCGAGAACGACGCCGGCATGGCGGGCCGCAAGCAGATCCGCGATGCCGTAAACCGTCGGGCCATGGTCCATGTCGAAGAGAAGGGCGCGTTCCGACCTCGATGAGGACGTTTCGTCGGCCGCGATATAATCCCGCGCATCGATCACGGGATCTGCGTTGTCGACGAGGTTCGGCGGCCGGCGCGATCTCGCACCGGTGGCCAGAACCACGATATCGGGCGCTTCGGCCAGCAGCGCCACCGCCGCAATTCGCGCGCCCAACCGGAAGGTTACACCCGCCGCTTCCGCCATCCGCCGTTGATAGTCGATGATCCCCGCCATGGCGCTCCGTCCCGGAAGCCGGGCGTCGAGGCGAAGGTTCCCGCCGGGCTCTTCTCCGGCCCCGAACAGGATCACCGCGTGACCGCGCGCCGCCGCAACCCAGGCGGCTTCGAGCCCGGCCGGCCCGGCGCCCACGACCAACACGCGGCACGGTGTTTCCGTCGGCGTCAGGCGGGTTTCAGCCTCGGCTTCACCATTGGTTCCGAGGTAAGGGTTGTGATGTTCGGCAAGCGGTTTGCCCATATGCACCTCGCCCCAGCACCAGTTGTCGAAGACGCTTGGGCGAATGGTGTCGGACCGGCCAGCCTCGGCCTTTCGCGGCCAGGCCGCATCCGCGATCAGCGCCCGTGTGGTACCGACGAGGTCACCATAACCCTCCGCCACGACCTTTTCCGCAAGATCGGGCGTGCCGATGCGGCCAAGGGCGATCACCGGCACGCCTTTCGCCGCCGCCCGCATGCGCTTCGGAATATCGATGAAATGACCGGGCCGGAAATGAAGGTCCGGCACGTGGGTTTCCAGGCTGAGACTGAAATTGCCCTGACCGTAGGCGAAATAGTCGAAATCCCCACTCCCCGCGAGATGGCCAGTCAGGCGCGCCGCTTCTTCCACGTCGATGCCGCCGGGAACGCCTTCATCCCCCGGCATCTTCAGGCCGACAATGAATCCCGCCCCGCAGTGCGCGCGGATGCCGCCCGCGATCTCCCGGGCAAAGCGCGCGCGGCCTTCCAGGTCGCCGCCATATCGATCAGTGCGCGTGTTCGACCAGGGGGAGAGGAACTGACCGATCAGATAACCGTGCGCGCCGTGCAGTTCCACGCCGGCGAAGCCACAGCGATGGAGGCGTTCGGCGGTCGCGACATAGGCGGCGGCGATCCGTTCGATCTCGTCCGCCGCCATGACGTGCGGCACGGTCCAGCTCAAGGCGTCGGGCAGGTCGGAGACGCCCATCGGCGACTTGGTCGGATGCCAAAGCTGCTGGCGGCCGGGATGCCAGAGCTGGCCGACCAACAACCCGCCCGCTTCCTCGACGGCCTCCGCCGTTCGCCGGAATCCCTCCTCGTTGGTGGCGTCGAAGCCGGTGACGATCGCCTGCTGGGCCAGGGCTTCCGCGTCGACCGCGATGATCTCCGACACCAGCAGTCCAACACCGCCCTTGGCGCGTTCGACCAGAAAATTCGTCCAGCGATCGGTGACCTGGTTGGCCCGGCCGTAATTGGTCAGTGTCGCCGGTAGGACCGTGCGGTTTCGTACCCGCCGGCCGGCGATTTCGATCGGCGAGAAGAGCCGCGGGTAGGGAGACATGCTTCGCTCAGGTATCGCGCGCGCGCCGGGCCGCCTCGAGAACCGCCTCCGTTACCCGGACCGGCAGGGTTAAGGCAAGAAAGGACAGCGCCTTGCCGTGCCCGTCGAGATTGAGGCTGCTGTTGACCCCGCCCTGCAGCACGTCATCGAGGACAAAATTGAACGCCGCCAGCTTCGGCAGGTCGTAGCGCACCGCCCGACTGGCGCCGCGATGGGCGAAGACCTCCAGCATCCGCGCCTCGGTCGCCTGCTCGGCGATCGGCGCATAGCCGCTGGGGTCATAGGGGATGATGCTGACGTTCAACCGGTCGCCCTTGTCGCCGGTGCGGCCATGGGCGATTTCGTAGAGCGGGACTTCGACGGTGGCCTCAGTCATCGCCGGCCTCGACCAGGCCGACTTTCGCCGAGACCGCGGCGCGCGGGACCAGGCAGGACCCGGTCTTGACCCGCCAGGTGGTCGAGCGACGAACGCCGGCCCCGCCCGCGGGACCGCTGCAATAGAGCGATTCGACCTCGCGCGCCACCAGGGCGGCGGTCGCCTCGTCGGCCGCATTGGCAGCGACCCGAAGGCGGACATCCTCGGGTGTTTCGGCGTCGAATGCGGCATTCAAGTCGCCGCTATCGCCGTCGAAGACGCTGACCGTGCCGATGAGGTCGGTCCGGAGATCGCAATCGAGCCCCAACACCTCGACTCGTTCCTTCATGGTCTTGGCCGCCAATTGCGCGCGCGCCAATGCGTTCCGGCCGGCATAGGAAATCTCCCCCTCGCCGAGCCAGCCGCCATCGACGCTGACCGTGGTCTTCAAGGTCTCGGGCGCGGGCCGACCCTTGGCGCCATGGATGCGGACCCGGTCCGGCCCGACCGCTTCGACCTCGACCTCGGAAATGTCCAAGGTCACATCCGGGGTCAAATAGGCGCGGGGATCGGAAATCTCGTAGAGGATCTGCTCCTTCACCGTTCGCGTGTTCACGACGCCGCCGGTGCCCTCGGGCTTGGTGACGATGAAACTCCCGTCCGGCTCCACTTCGGCGATGGGATAGCCCATCATGGCCATGCCGGACACGTCTTTCCGGCCGGGGTCGGCGTGGTAGCCGCCGGTGACCTGGGCGCCGCACTCCAACACATGACCCGCCAGGACGCCCGCCGCCATTAGGTCCCAATCGTCGTCGGCCCAGCCGAAATAATGCATCAAGGGCCCTAGGGTGAGGGCGGAATCGGTGACCCGTCCCGTGACCACTACATGGGGATCGAGAGCCAGCGCATCGGCGATCGGCCGCGATCCGAGATAGACGTTGGCGGCGATGATCTCGGTATTGGCGAGGTCGAGCTGAACCTCTTCCTCCCAGGCCTCGGTCTCGATCCCGCGGATGCGATCGCGCAGGTCGTCGCCCTCGACGACCGCGATCCGGAGTCCCTCTATCCCGAGTTCTTCGGCGAGCCGGTGCAGCCGTTTCGCGGCACCGCGCGGGTTGGCGGCGCCGAAATTGCCGATGATCGGCACACCGCTCTCGACACAGCGCCGCAGGACCGGGCCGAGGAACCCCGCGAGGTCCGCGGTATACCCCGCATCCGGGTCGGATTTCCGTTCCCGCTGGGCGATTGCGAGGGTGCGTTCGGCGAGCGTCTCGTAGCCGAGCGCCGCCGGCACGCCGGCCGCGATCAGGGCGTCGGCCACGGGCGCGCCCACATCCATCCGATCGTTGGCGAAGCCGGCAGCGTTGCCGATGTGAACCTTGGGTGGAGTCATACTCTCAAACCTTCTTCTTGGCGGCGCCGACAGCGAAATCCTGGCAGGTCAGGCCGGCGCGCAAGCCCCAAAGCCGCGCCGTCTCATTGATATGACTTACCACGCCGCTCTCCCAAAGCGAGCGGGCGTCGCCGATCCGCGCCGTCTTACCGTCGATCACCGCCCCCGCGATGCCCTTGTCGTCGAGCAGCGGCAGGCGGCTGAGCCCGGCCTGGTCTCGGCCGATACCGGCGTCATGGAAGACCGCCGCCTTTACGGGCTGGTAGATGGCGGTGCCGCTCGCCCGGTTGGCCGCCAGCACGCCGCCGTGCGAGCCGGTGATGACGATCCGCCCGGCATCCTCCGGGATCAGGAGGGAGGCCGAATCGAGACCCCAGACCTCCGGCTCGCCGGGCTCGGCGCGCAGCTTGTAGCGGGCCTCCTCGAACGGGTCGGGCGCCATCGTCGCGACCGGGCCGAGGCGCATCTTCCGGGCGGCCTCCAGGGCCGCTTCCCCGACGGCGCAGCCGAGCGCCCCCGCCGCCTTGTTGGTATAGCTGACGATGCCGCGCTGGATCATGTCCTCGCCGTCGCCGATGCGGCCCGTCATGTGCGCGATCGTCGCCGCCGCGATGCCGAAGGCGTCCAGGTAATCGAGGCTGGCGATCCCCGCCTTATCCTTGCCGATCCCCGCATCGTTCAGGATGACGCCCCGCGCCGCCGCCTTGGCGATCAGATAACCGGGATAGACGCCGCCATGGCTGCCGGCCACGATGACGGAATCCTCATGCTCGGGCGCCGGTTTGGTGACCGTATCGAGCACCCAGATCGGCACGTCGTCGTCGGAGGCATTGCGGCCGGCCATTTTCCATGGGCTCCTTGTTCGGAATTGACCCCAAAGATATAACGCACCGCGAAATTTGTCGGAAACCCTAATCCACTTTGATCAGCAGCTTGCCGGTATTCTCGCCGCGATAGAGCATTTCGATGGCGCCGGGGGCGTGGTCCAGCCCGTCCAAGATATGTTCCTGGTAGGTCAGCTTTCCGTCGCGCACCCAATCGGCCAACTTGTCGATCGCCTCGCCGTAGCGATCGATGTAATCGAACAGCAGGAACCCCTGCATCCGGGCGCGCTTGACCAGCAGATGGCGATGTACCCGGGGGCCGGCGGGCCAAGGCACCCAATCGGCCACCGACGCGGTTCCGCAGATCGAAATCCGCGCGCCCATCGCCAAATGTTCCATCACCGCGTCGCTGATCGGGCCGCAGGTATTGTCGAAATAGACATCGACCCCGTCGGGGCAGGCCGCGCCGATCTCCCGGACCAGATCGCCGCCGCTCTTGTAGTCGATGGCCGTGTCGTAGCCGAAGCTCTCGCGGCAAAGCGCGATCTTTTCAGGCCCGCCGGCGATGCCGACGGTGCGGCAGCCGAGGATCTTTGCGATCTGGCCGACGCAGGATCCGACCGAACCCGCCGCCGTAGAGACGACGACCGTCTCGCCCGCTTTCGGGTCGGTGATATCGATCAGGCCGAAATAGGCGGTGACCCCGTTCACCCCCAGGATGCCGAGCGCCAGTGAGATCGGCAGGTCCGTCTCCCGCACCTCGCGGGTGACGCTCTCTCCCGTGGCGGCCGCGAAGCGCTGCCAGCCGAACATGCCGGCCACGATGGCCCCTTCGGCGTAATCCGGGTTGCGGGACGCCACCACCTCGCCCACGGCGAACGACCGCATGACGTCGCCGACCGGGACGGGTGGGGAATAATTCGGCGCGTCGTTGACCCAGCCCCGCATCGCCGGATCGACCGAAAGAAAATGATTGTGGACGAGGATTTCGCCGTCCGCGAGCTCGGCGACCGGTGCCTCCTCGACCCGAAAATGGCCGGGGGTCGGCACCCCTTTCGGGCGGTCGGCGAGAACGACGCGCCGGTTGACCAGATTGGCGGGATCGACGGTCATTGGGCTCTCCCCTCAGGCGGCGAGCAGCTCCGCGGATTTGGCCCGCGCCGCCGCCGCTTCTTCATTCGCCTCCGCGGCATCGAGCGCATCCGCATAGAGCGCCCAGGAGGGGCCGCTCGTCGGATTGACGGTTGTGCGCTCGGCCAGGAGGGCACGGGCAAGACTGTCCCGACCGTCCTTGATCGCCGCATGGATCAGCATCCGCACCCAGACATCGCGCTGTGCGTGGCTGCCGCCGAGCGGCACCATGCGATAACGCGTATCCATCATGATCTCGATCACCCGGGCGTAATCACGGTCGGCATGGGCGAGAATCGCTTCGGCGACCGGAATGCCGGCATTGCGATAGACGCCGGCGACCGTCACGGCGTCGCCCGGATTGTCCGCGGCGAAAGCGCGCATCGAGGCCAGCATCTCGTCCGCTTCCGCGCGCCGCCCAGAGAGGGCCAGCGCCATGATGTAATGCAGATCATTGAAGGGGCGAAGGCGGTGGTCTATGCGGCCGGCGGAAATCTCCGCGACCGGTTGCCAGCGGTCGCCCACATCGAGCCCCAACATATCGAGACGCATCAGCATGCCGGCCGCGTTGCAGATATCGGTGTTGTCTTCCGAGGGCTCGGCCCAGAACTCCTCGTCGAAGGCGGCCATCACCTTGTCGAATTGTTCCAGCTCCAAATAGCAGAGTGCGCGGTGCCACCACATATGATGCGCGAAGAGGCCGCGTTCGCGCCAGACCGCCTGGTGTTCGTCGACCCAGTTCATGCCTTCCTGGCGGCGGCCCTGCATCTCCAATACGTGGGAGACCGCGTGGCCGGCCCAAATGTCCTGCTCGTTGATCTCGACGGCGCGCTTTCCGATCGGCTCCGCCGCCGCGTATTCTCCGTTCTCCTCCAAGGCAAAGGACCGGCAGCCGAGCACGAACCCGTAGCCCGGCATCGACTCGTCCCAGCGCGGCATCACGCGGGCCGTCGAATCCCGCATCAGTGGCAGATCGCCGATGAAGAAATGCAGGAAGTTCGCCAGCTTGATCGCCAGGATATCATGCGGGTGATCGACCAGGATCGCATCCCAGATAGCGTTGGTCCGCCGCAGATCGCCGGCGCACCAGGCGCCGAGAGCGGCCACATGCATCCGTTCACGCTCGCTGCCCTGATCGGCCATGGCTTCCGCCTTCGCAAGGGCGTCGAAGCTCTGCTCGGTCAGATGGCGTTGGGCCGGAAGGCGCAGGAAATAGCCCCGCAGGCACTGGCCCATCAGCATATCGGGATCGACCTCGGCGATCCGTTTCAGCAGCAACGCCGCATCGCGCCCCGACGCCAGGAATTCATCCACGCTGGCGTCGAAGGCATCGACCGCCGCCTGGCTCGACGCGGTATAGTCGAGCCCCCTCTTGTCTTTCAGCATTTGCTTCCCCGGTGACGATTGGGTCGTTGTTATTCCGCCGCGGCGGCCTGGGTCTTCTCCGCCGCCTTCGCCGCCTTGGCGAAATGGTCGTCGTCGAAGCCGTAGAGATGGGCGCCGCCCATGAAGATCGTCTCCGCGGTCTCCCGCGAAACATTGGCCAGCAGGTTGTTCGCCACGTTCGGGAAGTTCGAGTCGAAATGCGGGTAGTCGGTCGAGATGCACATCCGGTCGGCGCCGATCAAGCTCGCCGTCGCCTCGATCTCGGGCTCGCTGCCCTCGACCGCGGCCCAGCAGTTGCGCTGGAAGTATTCCTTCGGCGTCAGCGAAAGATACGGCGCATGGGTATCGCGATACTGGGGATAGTCCCATTCGATCCGGGTCAGGATCCCTGGTACCCAGGAATTCTGCGCCTCCAGATAGCCGACCCGGAGTTTCGGGTAGAACTCGAAGACGCCTCCGATGATCATGGCGATCAGGCACTGCTGCATCTCGATCCAGTGGCTGGCGACATGCCGGTAGAACCGGTTCTCGCCGTAGAGCACGTTCATATGCGAATAGGCCGCCCCGGTCCCTTCGTGGAACCCAAGCGTGACATCGAGCGCCGCATGCATCTCGAACAACGGGTTCCAGTAGTTGGAGTGCCAGAAATGGCCGTTCACCCGGTTGGGCCGCATGAAGGACCCGACGGCGCCCAGCTCGGTGACGCAGCGATGCAGCTCGGCGCAGGCGAGGTTAACGTCATGCGGCGGCAGCATCGCCGAGAATTTCATCTGATCCGGACTGTGCTGGCAAAACTCGTGGATCCAGTTGTTGTAGGCCTGGGCCAGGGCCAGCGACAATTGCGGGTCCATGTCGTCGCGGGCATGCAGGCTGAGCCCCATGGTCGGAAACAGGACGGCGATGTCGATCCCTTCCAATTCCATGCCCATGATCTGGGCCTCGGCGTCGTATTTCCGCTCGATTGCGAAATCCAGGCGGTTGCCGTCGGCGATCCGCGAGCCGGACAGCGGCTGCGAGGTGTCCTTGTTGACGTTTGATTTCAGTGGTTTGCGATGTCGTTGCGTCAACACATCGTAGGTCGTCGGCTGACCGTCGATGATGATGACGCCCCGCTTCGGCTTGCCGTCGGCGCCGATGGGAAGCGACACCCGGTCGCGGAACTTCTTGTCCAGATAGCGATCGAACAGATCGACCGGCTCCATGATGTGCATATCGCAGTCGACGAAACGAAGCCCTTCCTTCATGACCGGGCCCTCCCTCTGTTGGAAACCTCAACCTTTCGCACCCCAGCCCAACCGATGTCCCGCCGGGGATACCAAGCATGCCGTAATTCAGTTACGCCGTGAACCCCGTCAAACAATATGCCGACGCGGCGATCCGATCAGGCCGTCGTCTTCGCCGCTCCGGCCAGACGGACGACGTTCCGGATGACCTGCAGGCCGCGATCCGCCTCCAGGGTGAGGATCGATTCGGGGTGGAACTGCACCGCCCAGACCGGCAACGCCTTGTGCCGGATCGCCATGGCGACGCCGTCGTCCGTCCGGCCCAGCACCTCGATGTCGTCCGGGGCCTCGTCCGCCGCCACGTAGATCGAATGATAACGCGCGGTGGTGAAGGCCTCCGGCAAGTCGGTGAAGAGCGGGCTCTCGTCGACCATCACCGTCGAGGGTTTGCCGTGCATCGGATAGTCGAGGATCTTCAGCTCGGCGCCGAAATATTCGGCGATCCCCTGCAAACCGAGGCAGACCCCGAAGAGCGGCAATTTCCGCTCCAGGCAGGCGGCAATGGTCTTTCGCATGCCGAAATCAGAGGGCTCGCCGGGGCCCGGCGACAGCACCACCAGGTCGGGGGCGATCTCGTCCAGCCGGGAGAAGTCGAAGCCGAAGCGCAGGGTCTCCACCGTGGCCCCCGTCTGGCGGAAGTAGTTCGCCAGGGTGTGGACGAAGCTGTCCTCGTGATCGATCAACAGGACATGCCGGCCGGCCCCGCCGACATCGCTGATCGGGGCCTGAGAATTGTGGCCCGAGGGGGCGGGCTTGCTGATCGCGTCCAGGAAGGCGGACGCCTTGACGTGAATCTCGTCCTCCTCCTCGCCGGGGTCGGAGTCGAACAGCAGCGTGGCGCCCGCGCGAACCGAGGCGATGCCGTCCTTGAGTTGGATCGTCCGCAGCGTCAGCCCGGTATTCATGTTGCCGTTGGCGAAGATGGCGCCGACCGCCCCGCCGTACCAGTTCCGGGGCGAGCGTTCGTGATCCTCGATGAACTGCATTGCCCATTTCTTCGGTGCCCCCGTGACGGTCACCGCCCAGGCGTGTGACAAAAATGCGTCGAGCGCATCGAATTCGGGGCGCAAGGTGCCCTCGACATGGTCGACCGTGTGGATGAGGCGTGAATACATCTCGATCTGGCGCCGGCCGATGACCTTGACCGAGCCCGGCTCGCAAATCCTGGATTTGTCGTTGCGGTCGACATCGGTGCACATGGTCAGCTCCGACTCGTCCTTCTTCGAATTCAACAGGATTTGAATCTGGCGCGCATCCTCGATCGGATCGCCGCCGCGCCGGATGGTGCCCGAGATGGGGCAGGTCTCGACCCGCCGTCCCTCGACGCGGACGAACATCTCGGGCGAGGCGCCGACGAGGTATTCCTGCCCGCCGATGTTCATGAAGAACCCGTATGGGGCCGGGTTGACCTGCATAAGCCGGCGGAAGATCGCGGCCGGGGAATCGGTGACCGGCATCCAGGTATTGACCCCGGGAACCGTTTCGAACAGATCACCGGCCTTGAAGTATTCCTTGGCCTTGCGGACGGTCTCGCCGTAGTCGCCGGGCGCATGGTCGCTCTCGGTCGGGCCTTCCGGCGCGAATTGGAAGGGGATTTCCTTGCCGCCGCGCTCGATATCCCGGGTCGAGGCGCCGCCGACCTCGAAATCGTAATCGTACCAGGTCGCCTCGGCGCGCTGGTGATCGACGATCAGAATCCGGTCGGGGAGGAAGAGCTGCAAGTCGCGTTGGTCGCTTTCCACGTTCTGGCGCCGCGTCAGGGGCTCGAACTGGAAGGCGAGGTTGTAGCCGAAGGCACCATAGAGCCCCAGAAAACGCTCATCCTCGGGAACCCGAAGATAGGCCAATACCGCGCGCACCAGGGAGAAGATCGAGGGCTGCTGGCTCCGCGCCTCTTCGGGGAACCGTTCGGTCGTCTCGCGGATCTCGGCCTTGAATCCGTCCGGTGTGGCGTCCCAGCTTTCCAGGAAATCCCAACCGGACGCCAACTCGCGAAGGGCATCGGTCAGCACTTGGCCGCGCGGATTGAGGGCGCGGATCGTCGCTTTCCGGCCGACACTCGAGATCTCCAGCGGCGGATCGATGAATCCGAGGTCCCAACGGGTATAGCGGCCCGGATATTCGAAATCGGATGACAGCAGGACGCCTCGCTGGCCATCGAGCGAGTCGACCAGCGTCATCCTGGCACCCTCGTACTCCCGCGCCGTCTCGCCCCGCCGGACGGCAACGCCGCCATCGGTCGTGAATTCTCGATATGTCGTCGTCATCTCAATCTTCCTCTTTACCGGGCCTCTTGCCGCGAAGCGCCGGTTTCCGAGCGATGCCTTGTTCCGAAAATGAAAATGGCTGCCCGGAGACCGGCAGCCAAAATACATGAGAGAGCGCGTGGCCGCCGTTTTAAGCGCGGGGCCACCACCAAGTCGTGGTCTGAATCATCGTCTCTCTCATCATGGGCGCCATTGAGACATAGGGTGTCGCCAAGGTCAATGATTTAGGTTCCGCGCGCCGATGAAACATGCGGCGCGCACCATGACTATCATCGTGCAACTATGACATTTTCGACTCCTTGCGGAAATCCGCTCTTTATGGAAATGTCCATTCGCCGAATATTTGTTTCGAAGCACGGTTCGACACTTCTTGTTCGGAACAGGGGAGTCCGGCGTGAAATTGCGCTCTATTCTGTTCTTGGCGTTTTCCGGTATCGCCGTGATACCGGTGGTATCGCTCGCGGCGTGGATCTACGTTTTCGCGGTCGACCGGGAAATCGACAAGGTCAAGGAAAGCCACCTTCTGCTTGCCAAGAATGTCGGCGCGGCGCTGGACAGATACGCGCTGGATGCGCGGTCGTTGTTCGAGCATGTGGCGTTTCATGCGGTCCGGGATATCCCGATGGCGGGCACGAAGGAAATCATGATCGATCTCGATTTCGTGCATTTGTGCGTCGCCGATGCGAAAACCGGCACGGTCGTCAACGAGGTCGTGCCGGAGACATTGCCATGCCCCGCCGTCGTTCCGAAACAGCGCTTGCGGCGGTTCCTCGATGTGGCTCGGGCGGACGAGGTCACCTTTTCGCCCGTCCTGCCCAACCCGTTGAATCGTCCGACGATATATCTGTTGAAACGAGACGGCGACAAAATCGTCATCGGCGCGATCTCCACTAACTATATCGTCGACCAGGGCAAGGTGATCTCCTTTGGTGATCGCGGACATGCGGCGATTGTCGATCACGCCGGAAGGCTGATCGCGCATCCATTGCCGGCATGGCGCGAAAGCATGAAGGACATCTCCCGACTGACGCCGGTCAAGAAGATGCTCGCCCGAGAGACCGGCACCATCAAGTTCTTCTCACCAGCACTCAAGGCGGACATGGTCGCCGGTTACACCTTCGTGCCGACCACGGGCTGGGGTGTCATGATCCCGCAGCCCTTTGCCGAGTTGAAGAAGGATGCTGGGCTGGTGCGGCTTTGGGCAAGTCGGCGCCCCCCAGTTGAGCAAAAATTCCGGCACGGGCCTTGGGTTGGCGATCAGCAAGGCATTGATGGAACGTCACGGTGGCTCCTTGACCCTCGACAGCGAGATCGGCGAGGGAACCACGGTCGAACTACGTTTTCCGGCGGAGAGGACGATCCGATCCTAACGCGGAACGAGTTTCGAGATGGTTCCGGACCCGCATACCGCCCCGATCTCACGTAAAACTTGCCCGAACCTTGCCCATGGCGCCGAAATCGGCCTCCGCCCGGTCGCCCACGGTCAATGGCGTGATGCCGGTGCATGTCCCGGTCATGATGATGTCGTCCGCCCGCAGCCCACGATCGGCGAGGGCCGGATGACGGGCAAGCCAACCGACGGCATCGAAGATGTGATCCCAGATCAGGACGGCGGTATTGCCTTCGATCGGTGCCTCGCCGTTGAGCGACAGGGCGATCGGGTATTCCGCGAGATCGGCGGTGCTCCATTGCCGGATCTCGGGGGCTAGAATCGTCGCCACATTCGCCCCGCCGTCGGCGATGAGGATGCTTCCGGCCCCCGCCAGTTCACCCTCGAACCGGGCGCCGACGATCTCGAAGGAGGGATGAAGCGATGCGATGGCCGCCTCGATCGCCGCCCGTTCATACGGCGCTTCCCGATAGGGCAGATCGGATTTGAGGCGAATCGTGATTTCCGTCTCGATACTGTGTCCCGGCAGAACCTTCAAAGCGTCGCCGCTGGCGTGGGTAAATCTTTCGAACAGCGGGCCCAGGATCGGTTGGCTGACGCCGAGCATGTCGAACAGCGATTCGTTCGTCGCGCCGATCTTCCAGCCGATCACCGCTTCCCCGGACAGCGAAATCATCTCGGACTGGATGTCATAGGCCTCGTCCTCCGTCAGCGGGCCGCCCGCGAAACCCCGTTCCAACGAGGCCCCGTCGATACGTGCGTTCCATAGCCGCCGTGCCGGGCTATCCGTCATTTCGACTCTCCGATTCGATCGTTCCAAAAGGGCTTGGTTCCATACGACTCTATGAAGCGAACGTCATATGTCCATGGATTTCCTTTGGCCGCGTTGGCTGGCTTCTTTGCGTCGGATGCGGATCGGCACGACTTCCGTTCACACCCCCATGACCTAGATTAAACCCGGAGCGCGCGGGCGGTAACACCACGAATAGAATGACGAGGAAACATGGAAAACGGGATCACATTCGAATTCAAATCCCATGACGGGTTCGCCATTGCCGCCGACCGGTGGGGTGATCCGGCGAATCCGCCGATCCTGTTCATGCATGGCGGCGGGCAAACGCGTCATTCGTGGGGCGGCGCCGCGCGCGCTTTGGCCGCAAAGGGCTGGTATACGATGTCGATGGATCATCGCGGCCATGGCGACAGCGGTTGGTCGCCGGAAGGCAACTACGAGCTCGACTATTTCGTCTCAGATTTTTTCGCGGTGCTGGACCAGATCGGCCGCAAGACGGTCATCGTCGGCGCCTCGCTCGGCGGGCGGACGGCGCTTCTCGGCCTCGGTGAGGGATCGCAGGATCTCGCCGCCGCATTGATCCTGGTCGATATCGCGCCTAAGACCGAGCCCAAGGGCACCGCGCGCATCCAGCAGTTCATGCGCGCCAACCTGGACGGCTTCGCGAAGCTCGAGGACGCGGCCGATGCGGTTGCCGCCTATCGGAAACACCACTCGCGGCCGAAGGACATCAGCGGATTGAAGAAGAACCTTCGCCTGAAGGATGACGGCCGTTGGTATTGGCATTGGGATCCGAAATATCTCGATCGTCGGGACCGACTTGATCGGGGGCACGTCGAGCGGGTGCGGACCTGCGTGCCGAACCTGAAAATCCCGACACTATTGGTCCGCGGCGGCAGCAGCGACGTCGTCAGCCCGGAAGGGGTCAAGGATTTCCTCGGCCTGGTGCCGCATGCCCAGTTCGTCGACGTTGCCGATGCGGGCCATATGGTGGCGGGCGACAAGAACGATATCTTCACCGACGCCGTCGTCGATTTCCTCGCCGAAACCTTTTCGGCGGAATCCGGCTCGGCCGCCGCCGATTGAGCAGACGCCGATGAGCGAGCGCGCGCGCACCTTCGAGTACAAACTCGACGGCGGCATGACCTTGGTCGCGGATGCCTGGGGCGATCCCGCGGCCGATCCCGTACTGTTCATGCATGGCGGCGGTCAGACCCGCTATTCCTGGGGTGGGGCCGCGCGGATCTTGGCTGGCCGCGGCTGGCATGCGATCAGTGTCGATCTTCGTGGCCATGGCGACAGCGGCTGGGCGGCGGATGCCGATTACGACGCCGACGCCTTCGTCCGGGACATCAACCAGGTTCTCGGGCGGCTCGACAAGCAAGCGGTTCTGGTGGGTGCCTCGCTCGGTGGCCGGACCGCGACCTTCGTGGTCGGCGACGGGGACGACGATCTCTGCCGCGGCCTGGTGCTGGTCGATATCACGCCGCGGATGGAGCTCGAGGGCGTCGAGCGCATTCTTGCCTTCATGGAAGCCAATCCCGACGGTTTCGCGACGGTCGAGGACGCGGCCGACGCGGTTGCCGCCTATCGCCGCCATCGCGGCCGACCGAAAGACGTCAGCGGCCTGCAGAAGAACCTTCGCCGCCACGAGAACGGCCGCTGGTATTGGCACTGGGATCCGAAATTCCTTCTCCGCGGCGCCCCCGTTTCGAGTGCCGCCGAGGCTGAAATACGGAAGGCGGCGACCGGCATCAAGGTTCCGACCCTGCTGGTTCGTGGCGGCAGCAGCGACGTTGTTAGCGAAGACGGCGTGAAGGATTTCCTCGATCTCGTCCCCCACGCCGAATACGTCGACGTCGCGGGCGCCGGGCATATGGTTGCGGGCGACCGCAACGACGCCTTCACCGATGCCGTGGTCGACTTTCTCGATCGCAATTTCGGCGATGTGAGCACGGCTTAGTCCGCTGGGTGGTTCCGCCGATGTCGCGTTCGCGGGCGGCCGCAATTTTTCTCGAATCCCGCCCCTGTTCGGCGCCATAATAGCGGCGGGAGGCGGCTATGCTGCGCGACGCGCCCGAAAGCGAAAACCAAGACGAGACGGTCGAGGCCGAGCCGAACGAGATTTATTGCGCCGCTTGCGGCCATCTCGTCACCCGGACCGATTGGCGGATGTCGGTCGCGGGCGCGCACGAGCACACCTTTTTCAATCCCGCGGGGATCGTCTTCCGGGTCGTCTGTTTCAAGGAGGCGCCCGGCGTCGGGGTGCGCGGCGACGCGACGGCCGAATTCACCTGGTTCGACGGCTACAAGTGGCGGATCGCCCTGTGCGGCGGCTGCGCCGGCCATCTCGGTTGGCGCTTCGAAGCCGGTGATATCTTCTTCGGCTTGATCAAGTCGAAGCTCACGATGACCCTGTCCGGCCGACAGTAGGCGATCAATCTACTCCGCCGCGAGCCCCATCGGGTAGGCGACGCCTGTACCGCCGAGGCCGCAATATCCGCTTGGATTCTTGCCGAGATACTGCTGATGGTAATCCTCGGCGTAGTAGAATTCGGGCGCGTCGAGGATTTCCGTTGTGATCTCGGGGAAGCCGGATTCATCGAGCCGTGCCTGATAGGCCCCCCGTGCAGCTTCCGCCGTCCGGCGCTGGTCCTCGGAAGTGACGTAGATGCCCGAGCGATATTGCGTGCCCATATCGTTGCCCTGGCGCATGCCCTGGGTCGGGTCGTGGCCTTCGAAGAATCGCTTGAGCAGCGCTTCATAGGAGATCGCCGCCGGGTCGAAGACGATGCGGACGACCTCGTTGTGGCCGGTCCCGCCCGAGCAGACTTCCTCATAGGTCGGGTTCGGTGTGTGGCCGGCGGCGTAGCCGACCGAGGTCGAGAAGACGCCCGCCGTCTGCCAAAAGATCCGCTCGGCACCCCAAAAACACCCCATGCCGACGAGCGCCAGCTCGGAGCCATCGGGGAAGGGTGGCTTCAGCGGATTGCCGTTGACGAAATGCGCGTTCTGGATCGGCATTTCTATCTCGCGCCCCGGCAGGGCGGCATCCGCCGTCGGCATCGTCAACTTGTCGGGAGAGAAGAAAAACATGCCAAGGACTCCCTCTGTCCATCCGGTCCCACGGCCCATATTGGCGCCCAGCGCGCGCCGCCGCAAGATGATGGTGGCCGCCTTCCAATCGACCTCGCCGCTCGTCGCCCCACATTAATGAAAAGCATCGATCCGGAGCGAATAAGGAGAGCGGCACCGTGGCGCTCGACCAGGTGGACGCGGAAACACGCGCCGAGACCAACCGAACGGTCATCGAGACCCTCGCAAATTGGGCGGCGAATGCTGGACCCTATTGGCCGGAGCTCGCCTTGGAGCGCGCCGGCCACGCGATCGAGGATACGGTCGCCTGCATGATCGCGGGTGCGGCGGACGACGCTACAAGCGGGGCTCGACGGGCAATCGCGGATTGGGGCACGGGCGGGGCCACGGTCGTCGGCCGGGAGGCCCCCGGCTCCGCGCCGGCCGCGGCGCTGGTCAACGGCACGGCCGCTCATGCGCTCGATTTCGACGATAATTTTCTCGCCGCCGCGACCCACGCATCGGCGGTGCTGGTGCCGGCCCTCCTGGCCATGGCGGAGGGGGTCGGGGCATCCGGCCGCCAGATGATCGACGCTTTCATCGTCGGGACCGAACTTCATGCCGCGATCGGCCGGGGCGTCAATCGGTCCCACTACAACGCCGGCTGGCATCCGACCGCGACGGTCGGGGCCATCGGGACCGCCGGCGCCTGCGCGCGACTGCTCGGTCTGGATGCGGGCGGGACCGCGCATGCAATGAGTCTCGGCGTCTCCATGGCTTGCGGCAACAAGGCCCAGTTCGGCTCGATGGCGAAGCCGCTGCAAGCCGGCCTTGCGGCCCAGCATGCGGTCATGGCGGCCGATTTGGCGGCTGCCGGTCTCGAGGGCCGTATGGAGGTCCTTGAGGGTCCGATGGGCTTTCTCGAACTCTTTGGCGGCCGTTTTGCGGAAGGCTGGACGAAGGCGCTCGCCAAGCTCGGCAATCCGCTAGCCTTGATCGAAATTGGCCTCTGGCCGAAACGCCACCCCTGTTGCGGCTCGGCCCACCGGGCGATGGATGCGCTACTCGACCTTCGCCAGGCCCACGGCTTCGCCGCCGCCGATGTCGCGTCGATCCATGTTCTCGTTGGCGACACGAACAAGAAAAACCTCGCTTATGAGCGACCGACCAACGAACGGGAGGCAAAATTCTCGATGCAGTATTGCTTGGCACTCGCCTTGTTGCAGGACCGGATTCGGATGGCCGATTTCAGCGACGAAGCGGTGGCCCGCGAGGATGTCGGGGCACTGGTCCCGTTGACCACGATGACGAGCTTTCCAGCGGAGAGGGAACAGAAGGCCGAACAGGGTCTGGCGCATGACCTGACGGTAAGGCTGAAGGACGGGCGGAAATTCGAGGTCTCGCGGGTTTATCCGCGGGGCGCAATTCAGGACCCCTTTGACGACGCCGATCGGCGGGCGAAGTTCGAGGATTGCGTCGCCGCCCATCCCGATCCGCTGGCGGCCGAGCGCCTGCGCCACGAACTGACGCGGCTTGGGTCGGTGACCGACGTCCGGGATTTTCTCGCCCATATGCGATTCGCGGCGTGAGACCGGCCATGGCCCGATCCAACGAAACGAGCGTTCTCGAGATTTTGGCCGATTGGGCGGCCGGCACCGGTGACGATTGGCCGGACCTCGCCACAAGGCGCGCCGTCCATGCCGTCGAGGATACCGTCGCCTGCATGATCGCGGGTGCCGGCGACGAAAGCCCCGCCGCCGTCAGGCGCGCCATTGTCGGGTGGGGCGAGGGGCCGGCGAGTGTTGCCGGGCGGGCCACCGGCGCGCCCGCACCCTGGGCGGCTCTTGCCAACGGGACGGCGGCCCACGCGCTCGACTATGACGACAACGTCCAACTTGCCCTGACCCATGCTTCCGCAGTGCTGGTGCCGGCGCTTATGGCGCTTGGGGAGACCGTTGGAGCCGATGGCGGCCAAGTGATCGACGCCTTCATCGTCGGTCTGGAGCTTCAGGAGACGATTGGCCATGCGGTCAACTGGTCTCATTACAACGCCGGCTGGCACGCGACGTCGACCATTGGCGCGATCGGGACCGCGGGCGGCTGCGCCCGGCTGCTCGGGCTCGACGAGACCGGCATGGCCCAGGCGCTCAGCCTCGCGGTTTCCATGGCCGGCGGCCCGAAGGGCCAGTTCGGCTCGATGGCGAAACCTTTTCACGCCGGCCTCGCTGCCCAGCATGCGGTGACCGCAGCGCAGCTTGCGGCGGGCGGCGTCGAGGGGCGGATGGAGGTGCTGGAAGCGGATATGGGATTCCTGGATCTCTGCGGCGGTGATTTTCCGCCAGGATGGACCGCCGCATTGGCGCATCTCGGCGATCCCTTGGCGATCGTCGAACGCGGTCTCGTCCCAAAGCGCCATCCCTGCTGCGCCTCGACCCACAAGGCGCTCGACGCGTTGCTCGATCTTCGCCGGTCGCACGGTTTCGCGGCCGAGGATGTCGAGAGCATCCACACCCTGGTCGGCAGTTCGAACAAGCGGAACCTTGCCTATGACCGGCCCCAAAACGAGCGCGAGGCAAAATTTTCGATGCAATATTGCCTCGCCCTCGGCCTGACGCGGGATCATCTGAGAATCGCCGATTTCACCGAGGCTGCGGTGGCCCAGCCCGAGATTCGCGCCCTATTGCCGCGGATCACGATGACCGCCATGCCGCCCGAGGCCGAGCACGGCGAGAATGTCGAACTGGTGCACGAGATAACCGTTCGAATGAAGGACGGCCGGTGTTTGGAAGCGACCCGCCAGTATCCGCGAGGTACCGCGCGCGATCCCTTCAGCGACGCCGATCGCAAGGCCAAGTTCGAGGATTGCGTTGCCGGTCGCCTCGATTTCGCGGCGCAAGCATCCCTCCGCGAGACCCTAGCCGGATTCGCGCATCTTGGCGAGCTGGACCAGATCACCCGGTATTTGCGCAGCCCGGTGTCCTAGGAGACGCGGTTCGCCATGGGCATGACCATCACCGAGAAAATCCTGGCCCGGCATTCGAAGCAATCGTCGGTCGCCCCCGGCGACATCGTCGTGGCGGACCTCGATCTCGTTGTCGATCTCGACATCGTGTTTGGGATCACCGGCGGGCATGCGACTCCGAAACAGGTGTTCGATCCCGACAAGATCGTTGTCGTCGCGGACCACACCGTGCCGGCGCCTAGCATCGCCGCCGCCAACGCGATGCGGCGGATGCGGGAATTCGTGGCGCGCTTCGGGATCGAGAAGTTCTACGCCGAGGGTCGTCACGGGATCGCTCATGTGGTGTTGGGCGAGGACGGCTTGGCCTTGCCCGGAACCACGCTCGCCTGCGACGATTCCCACAGTTGTTCCTCGGGCGCCCTCAATTGCCTGGCGCGGGGGCTCGGGCTCGCCGATATGATGTATGCGCTTTGCAAGGGACAGGCTTGGTATTTGGTTGGTCCCACGGTCAAGCTGGTCATTGAGGGCACATTGCCCCAACGAGTGCTGCCGCGTGATGTGGTTCATCATATTGCCGGGGAGTATGGCGCCTTTCCGGGGCGCAATCTCGAATGGGACGGCGATACCGTTAGTGCGATGGCGATGCCGGGGCGGTTCACCCTGGCCACGATGTCGGCCGAACTCTCCGCCGATTTCTCGTTGTTCAAATACGACGCGGTGACCGAGGCCTATCTCGCCGAGAGCGCCAAGAAACCGTTTACCCCCGTCGATCCCGATCCGGACGCGGCCTATGAGGCGGTCCACAGGATAGATGTTTCCGAGCTGGAGCCCCTTGTCGTCCGACCAAACAAGGTTGCGCGAAATGCTGCACCGGCGCGCGAATTTTCCGGTGTCGCGATCGATCAGGCCTTCATCGGTTCCTGCGCCAACGGCCGAATCGAGGATATCGCGGTGGCCGCGGAGATCCTCGAAGGCAGGCAAATCGCCCCCGGCGTGCGCATGATCGTCACACCGGGGAGCCAGAACGTGCTCCGCCAGGCGATCCAGCGCGGTTATGTCGACACTTTGATGGCGGCGGGCGTGGTGGTCACCAATTCGACCTGCGGGGCCTGCTATGGCGGCCATATGGGCGTGCTCGCCGACGGCGAGGTCTGCATCACCGCCAGCACCCGGAACTTCCAGGGCCGGATGGGCAGTGCAGAGGCCGAGATTTATCTCGGTTCGCCGGCCACGGTGGCAGCCTCGGCGCTCCGCGGCGAAATCACCGATCCCCGAGAGGTTTGACAGATGGGCGAGCAAAGTGCCGGTCGAGCCTGGGTCTTCGGCGATGACATCAATACCGACCTCATCCTGCCGGGAGCGGCCTTCCTGCTGCCTGTCGAGGAACAGGTCAAATACTGCTTCTCGGCCAATCGGCCGGGCTGGGTCGAAGGCGTGGCGCCGGGCGACGTCATCGTCGCGGGCGAGAATTTCGGTGTCGGATCGGGTCGGCCGATCGGCGACGTGTTCCGACGGTTGGGCGTCGTGGGCGTTATTGCGGAATCCTTCAACGGGCTCGGCCTTCGCAATTGCGTCAATTACGGCGTCCACGTCTTGCCCTGTCCCGGCGTTTCGGGGCTGGTCGCCGACGGGGCCGCGATCGAGGTCGACTGGAAATCCGGCGTCGTGACGGATCCGGAGACCGGGACCGTTCGACAGGGCAACCCCTTGCCCGACGCCTTGCGGGACATCGTCGCCAAGGGCGGCGTAATCGCTCTTCTGGAAGCCGAGGGATTGCTGGAGACGGGCGATTGAGGCGAGGTTGACCGGTCCCGCCGCATACGGCATCAATGGCCACCGAATTTCGCGGAATATAGACATCCCTGCATGAGTACCGTCCTCGATACCAAGGGTCTGAATTGTCCGCTGCCCGTCCTGAAGACGCGGCGCGCGCTCCGCAATATGACGGAAGGGGACATCCTCACCGTCCATGCGACGGATCCCGCCTCGCAGATCGATTTCCAGCATTTCTGCAACACAACCTCGCATGATCTCGTGGAGAGCACCGAAGCCGACGGCGTCTTCACCTATGTCATCCGCCGGGGTGCCTGAAGCGGTCCCGCCGATGACGGCTCCCGACTACATATCCGCGATCAAGGCCGCCGCGCGGCGGATCGAGCCCTATATCCGCCGGACCCCCATCCTTCGCGTCGCGGCCGGCGAAATCGGCCTCGATATTCCACTTACCCTCAAGCTCGAATGCCTGCAGCATACCGGCTCGTTCAAGCCGCGCGGTGCTTTCAACCGGTTACTCAGCAACGAGGTGCCGGCCTCGGGGGTGCTCGCGGCCTCGGGCGGCAATCACGGGGTGGCGGTCGCCTATGCGGCGCGCCGGCTCGGTCACTCGGCGGAAATCTACGTGCCCGAAATCGCCTCGCCCGTGAAGATCGACCGGCTCCGGGCCTATGGCGCCGATGTGCGGGTGACGGGCCGGAACTATGCCGAAGCACTTGTCGCCAGCGAGGAACGCGTCGCCGAAACCGGCGCTCTCGTCGTCCACGCCTATGACCAGCCGGAAGCGGTTGCCGGCCAAGGCACGGTCGCGCGGGAATTCGAGGCCGAGGCCGGTGAATTCGATACCGTTCTGGTCGCGGTCGGCGGCGGCGGGCTGATCGGCGGCATCGCGGCCTGGTATGGCGGGCGGACCCGCGTCATCGCGGTCGAGCCGGTCTTGGCGCCAACCCTGCACGCGGCGCGCGGCGCCGGCGAGCCGGTCGATGTCGAGGTCTCGGGCATCGCCGCCGATGCATTGGGGGCGCGGCGCATCGGCGAGATCGCGAACGCCATCGCCGCCGATCATGTGGAAGATGTGGTCCTGGTCGAGGATGCGGATATCCGCCGCGCCCAGCGGCTGCTTTGGGAGGAGTTTCGAATCCTGGCCGAGCCCGCCGGCGCCACCGCCCTCTCGGCCCTTCTCGCCGGCGCCTATCGCCCGGCGGCCGATGAACGCGTCGGGCTATTGGTCTGTGGGGCGAACACGGACCCGGCCAGTGTTATGGACGATTGATTCGACGCCCCCTCAGCCCATCTCCCGCACGATATCGGCCTGCTCTTTCGCTGCTTTCATCAGGAAGGGGAAATCGTTGCCGGCCAGGATCATCCGGGCGCCGAGTTTCACATACCCCCGCATGACGTCGGGATCATAGATCCCGCCCATACCAAGGACCTTGCCGTGCTTTTCGCAAGCGGCCGCGGCCGTTTCATAGTGTGCCACGACGCGAGAATCGCCGGCCTGACCCGGAATCCCCATCTCGATGGTGAGATCGCTGGTCCCGAAAAGCAGCACATCGACACCCTCGATGGCGGCGATGGCGTCGGCATTGGCGACCGCCGTTTCGGTTTCCAGCATGACGATGAGCAAGGTCGCGTCGTTCACCGCCTTGGTCGCCTCGTCAACCGGTGTCGGCTTGAAATCAAGCTGCGGCAGCGAGCCGGTGATGGACCGTTTGCCGATCGGCGAATATTTGACGTTCTCGACCATCCGGGCCGCCATCTCGGGCGTATCCACATGGGGAACGACGATACCCTGGGCGCCGGTGTCCAGGATTCGGCTGGCGTGGAAATGTTGGAAACCGGGCACCCGGACGATGGGTGTTATGCCGGCATCTTGGGCGGCGATACAAATCTGCGCCGCCATGTCGATCGACATCGAATTGTGTTCCATGTCGACGAACAGCCAGTCGTAGCCCGCGGTCTTCATCATCCGGCCGATCTCGACTGTTCGCGCGAGGCGGAGGCCGACACCGATGGCGAGTTCGCCCGCCTCGAGTTTTTCCTTGGCGACATTGGTGATCTTGGTCATGTATTTCACTCCGCGTTGGCCGTTCTCGTGAATTTCCCTGGGGCGCCCCGGCACTATAGTTATTCCGGTCCGGCGCGGCTTCAAATGCCGTGCCGATCTCAACCGGAGCACAAGATATGAAACGGCCGACGACGCGCCTCCGAGAGGTGTTGAAGGAGCAGGATTTCGCCTACATGCCCGCGGTCTACGACCCGCTCGGCGGACGGATGATGCAGCAGATGGGGTTCGAGGCGGCCTATGTCGGCGGCTACGTTACCGGCGGCATGCGGGCGGTCTCGGAGCCCCTGGTGACCATGACCGAGCAGGTGGCGACGGCGGAGGTGGTCGCCCGCGCGGTCTCGATCCCGATCGTCTGCGACGCAGGCGCCGGGTTCGGCGAGCCGCTTCACGTCACCCGCACGGTCCGCGAGTTCATTCATGCAGGCGTTGCCGGCATCCATATCGAGGATCAGCTTTTCCCAAAGCGGGCGCACTATCACAAATACGTCGCCCACGCGATCCCGGCCGAGGAATTGATCGACAAGATCCGCTGGGCAGTGAAGGAGCGGGACAAGGTCGATGCCGATTTCGTGGTCATCGCGCGCACCGATACCTGCCGCTTCGAGGGGCTGGAGGAAGCGGTCCGGCGAATCAACCTCACGGCCGAGGTGGGCGCCGATATGGGGCTTCTGTTCCCGCGCGACGACGCCGAGGCCGAGCGCGCGCCGAAGGAATGCGATATCCCGCTCGTCTATGTTCAAAGCCGGGGCAACCGCGACGGCCGGCCGGTCTATCCGCTGAAACGTCTTCGGGAGATGGGCTACGCCGCCTGTATCGACGCCCAGCTCTATCTTCTCGTCGCCTTTCATCAGGCCCGGCGCGCGATGGCCGAAGTCAAGGAGACCGGCCTTTTCACCGGCATGACCGAGCCCGAAATGGTCGAGGCCCGCCAGGCGATCGAGGATCTGATCGGCCTCGACGAGTTCTATGAAATCGAGGAGCAGACGGTCGAAAACAAGAAATGGGGCAAACGCTAGGCTATGGTTCGAGAGTTCAGACCGCGCCGCGCCGAGGCGGCAAACCCGACCTTGTGGGTTGCGGGTCTCTTCCCTATTGATGGCGCCCACGAAATATTCGGTTTTGGGTAGGACGCGTTATGAACATGCTTAAGCTCGGAATCCCCAAGGGGAGTCTCGAATCCGCCACGGTGGAACTCTTCGAGCAGGCCGGATGGACCATACGGTCCCGGTCGCGCAATTATTTCCCGTCGATCGACGACGACGAGATTACCTGCTCGCTCGTGCGCTCCCAGGAGATGGGGCGCTATGTGGCCGGTGGGACCATGGATGCGGGGCTTTGCGGCATCGACTGGATCAAGGAGACCGAGGCCGATGTCGAGGTGGTCTCCGACCTGGTCTATTCCAAGGCGTCCGACCAATCCGCCCGCTGGGTCCTGGTGGTGGACCGGGACAGCCCGATCGAAAAGGTCGAGGATCTGGAAGGCAAGATCATTTCGACCGAACTGGTTGGCTACACGAAGCGCTACCTGGAAAAGCGCGGCATCAAGGCCACGGTCGAGTTCTCCTGGGGCGCCACCGAGGCCAAGGTCGTCGAAGGCCTCGCCGATGCCGCCGTCGAAATCACCGAGACCGGCACCACCATCAAGGCCCATGGCCTCCGCATCGTTTGCGACCTGCTGCACACGCACACGGTCCTGGTCGCCAACGGGGACGCCCTGGCCGATCCTTGGAAGAAAGCCAAGATCGACCAGATCGCCTTGATGCTGCAAAGCGCCTTGGCGGCCCGCCACCGGGTGCTCTTGAAAATGAATGCGCCGAGTGAGGTCCTGGACGAAGTGACCAAACTGTTGCCCAGCCTGCATGCGCCGACCGTCAACAACCTGACCGATTCGAACTGGGTTGCCATCGAAACGGTGGTCGAGCGCCGCGCGGTCCGCGACCTCATCCCCAAACTGCGCAGCGCCGGTGCCGAGGGTATCCTGGAATTGGACCTGAAGAACCTCTCCTAGGCCCCGGACCCCGAACGGCGAACCGTCGCGGCGCGCGCATGGATTGATCTCCCGGCGGTTTCGTGCGAACTCTGATCCCCATTGGGACATCTTCTGCAGCAAGGAGCCTTGAAGCGCCATGGAGTACAAGCGAGTTTCAGCCGATTGTCATTTGGACATGCCCTGGATGCCGCCGACGTTGTTCACGTCCGAATCCAGCAATGCGTTGAAGGATCGCATGCCCTATGTCGAGGATGGTCCGGACGGTCCCCAATGGGTCACCAAGAAGGGTGCTAATTTCGGTCTGTTGAACGGTGTCGGGCCCAGCGGCGCGAAGCTCGTCCCCGGCCAGAACAAACGCGTCGACATCATGGCCGAGACCGGCATGTTCGAGGATGGCCAGAATGGCATCCAACGGGTGTCGGACCCTCATCTCCGCCTCAAGGAAATGGATCGCGACGGCGTCGACGCGGAGGTCATCTTCGGCATCCTCGGCTCCGCCTCCAGGATGCAGGACCCCGAAGCCGCCAACGAGGTCTTTCGGATCTACAATGATTGGCTGACCGACTTTTGCAGCCACTATCCCGACCGCCAGATCGGCCTTGCCTGTCTTCCCTATGGCGATATCGACGGCGCGGTCGCGGAAATCCATCGCAGTGCCAAGCTTGGTCTACGCGGGCTGGAACTGTCCTGCTCCTGGGACATGGAGCCGATGTGGCATCCGTGCTGGGAGCCCTTGTGGGAGGCCGTCGACGAGGTTGGATTGCCGCTCCATTTCCACACCTTTCCGACGACCTCGCCGAAGGCCCGTGAAATGGCCTCCGGTCAGGCGCGGCGCGCGGCCATGTTCACCGGTGTGACGGCCTTCCAGATGGGCTTGGTCCATATCCTGGCGGCCCTGATGGGGGCGGGCGTGTTCGAGCGCTATCCGAACCTCAAGGTCTCCTTCGGCGAAAGCGGCGCCGGCTGGATTCCCTATGCGCTCGACCGCATGGATTTCGAATTCGAGGACCGCTTCCGCGATCTCATGAAGCTGAAGCCGTCGGAGTACTGGCAGCGCCAGTGCAAGGCCACGTTCCAATACGACGTGATCGGGCCGATGCTGCTGAACGCGAACGACCTGATGACGGAAGATACGCTCATGTGGGGGTCCGACTACCCGCATACCGACGGCATCTGGCCGGAATCGACCAAGTATATCGAGGAACAGTTCGCGGGCCTGACACCGGCGCAGATCCAAAAGATTACCTGCGACAACGCGGTGGAATTCTACGACCTGGCGAACTGACGATTTCACGCGTCGAAGGGGAAACGTCCGTGGAAATCACCGAGCTGTCGCCGACGGGCGGCGTCGAAATCCGGGGCGTCGATCTCTCGCAACCGATCGATACGGCGCTGCGGGATCGAATTCTCGAGCTTTTCGTCGCGCATCATATCCTCGTCTTTCGCGACCAGGCGTTGACCAAGGAACAACAGGCGGCCTTCACCGAGAATTTCGGCGAATTGGAGGAGCATGTCTTCCGCCTGGCGGACGGCAGCAAGTCGCCAAACGTGCATATGGTCACCAATCTTGGGCCCGAAGGCGAGCCCAGCTTCAAGCCCTACACCCATGGCAATTATTTCTGGCATTCGGACAAGTCCTATCACGCGGTGCCCTCGCTCGCGACGGTGCTGCATGCGGTGGAATTGCCGCCGAAGGGCGGCGATACCCAATTCGCCAACATGCAGATCGCCTATGACGCGCTCTCCGCCGACCGGAAAGAGGCGCTGTCGACGCTCCGGGTTGTCCATAGCTTTGCTGCGAACCGGCGAAATACGGGCAATCGCCCGGCAACGGTGGAGGAAATCGCCGAGCGGCCGCCGGTCACCCATCCCCTGGTTCGCACCCACCCCGCGACCGGCCGCAAGGCGCTCTTTCTCGGTGCCCATACCTCGCATATCGAGGGCCGGCCCGAGGAAGAGGGCCATTCCTTTCTCGAGGCGCTCTGCGACACCGGTACCAAACAGGACAACGTCTATACCCATCTCTGGCGGGCCGGCGACCTGGTCATGTGGGATAATCGCTGTCTCCTGCATCGCGCGACCGCCAATTATGAGATGGCCAAGTATCGGCGCATCCTCCAGAGGACCGTGGTGAAGGGAACCGAAATTCCGCGGTAGGGTCGGACCCGCTTGCCAAGCGGTTTCCGGTGCGCATCTTAACAAGCATGTCGGACGATCCGGATATCGCCCTTGGAATCGACGTCGGCGGGACCTTTACCGACGTCCTGGCGCTCGACCCCGGCTCGGGTCGGCTAATTTCGGCGCTGAAACTGCCCTCGACGCCGGAGAACCCGGCGATCGGCGCCATGACCGGGGTCGACCGTTACCTTGACCGCGGCGGCGCGCGGGCGGGTGCCGTCTTTCATGGCACCACCGTCGGGACCAATGCGCTGATCACCAAGAACGCGGCCTCGACGGCGCTTCTCGCGACGGTCGGATTTCGCGACGTGCTGGCACTCCGACGTCACGCGCGGCCGCGCCTCTATGATCTCGCCCCCGTCATCTCGCCGCCGCTCGCCCCCCGCGAGCAGCGAATTGAGGTGATCGAGCGGATGGCCCCCGACGGGACGGCCGTTACCCCGCTTGCCGAGGCCGAGATCGAACGGATCATCGCCTGCGTCCGAGCGGCCGGGGTCGAGGCGGTGGCTGTCTCGTTGCTCCATGCCTATGCCAACGACGCCCATGAGCGCGCGCTCGGTGAGGCGCTCGAATCCGCCCTGCCCGGGCTCTTCGTCACCTTGTCCAGCGATGTCTGTCGGGAATTCCGCGAATACGAACGGACCAGCACCGCCGCCGTCAACGCCTTCATCGGGCCGGTTGTGCGGAGATATATCGACGACCTGGGCGCCGACCTTCGGGCGCGCGACGTCGATCGGCTTTCGATCGTGAAGTCGAATGGCGGCCTTACCTCTGCCGCGAATGCACGGCGCTATCCTGTTCACTTGATCGAATCGGGACCGGCCGCCGGTATCATCGCCGCCGCCGCCCTCGGCCGGGTCGAGGAGTTGGGCGATCTGATCGCCTTCGATATGGGCGGCACCACTGCAAAGGTGGGCGTGGTAATTGGCGGCCAACCGCGCCTCAGCACGGAATTCCACGCCGATCGCTTCGTCGATGGCGTCGACGTCGGCGGGTATCCGATCCAGAGCCCGGTGATCGATTTGATCGAAATCGGGGCCGGCGGCGGCTCGCTGGCGCGGCTCGATGCGCAAGGGGTGATCAAGGTGGGGCCGGAGAGCGCCGGCGCCGATCCGGGGCCTGCCTGCTACGGCCGGGGCGGAGAGCGTCCAACCGTGACGGACGCCCATGTCGCCCTCGGCCATATCGCCGCCGACGGCTTCGGCGGCGAGGATTTGTCGATCGATCCGACCCTTGCAGCGGCGGCAATCGAGAGGCAGATCGCCGGCCCGCTCGGCTGGCCGGTGGCGCGGGCGGCCTGGGGTATCCTGCGCCTTGCGACCGCGAACATGGCGGAGATGGTGCGTCTCGCGACCTTGCGGCGGGGGCTCGATCCGCGGGATTTCAGCCTCGTTGCTTTCGGCGGCGCCGGGCCGCTCCATGCCGGCGAAATTGCCCGGGAGGTTGGTATCCCCCGGGTCGTCGTCCCGCCGGTGCCGGGCCTTTTCAGCGCCATCGGCACCCTGATGGGCCGGGTGCGTCACGATTTGGTCCAGACAATGCTGCGACGGGCCTCGGAGTTGCGCATTTCGGAGGTGACCGAGGCCTTTGCCCAATTGGACGCGCGGGCCGAACGATTGATCCGCGACGAGGATGCAGGGAGCGCCGACTGGCGGCTCGACCGCGCCGTCGACGCCCGGTTCGAGGGTCAGCTGTTCGAACTGACCCTGCCGCTGCCGGCGGGCGAGGTGCTTGACGGCGGCACCTTGGACCGAATGTTTCGTGCCGCCTATCGCGAAACCTATGGCTACGACCTGCCGGACCACACGGTACAGCTCGTAAACCTGCGGCTGGTCGCCGAAAGCGCCACCGCGAGCGCGGACTGGCCGAAAATCTCGACCGACGGCAATGGGCCGGCCGCCCGGCGACGCGATATTCTGGATGACACGGGCCTCGGGCGTGACGTGCCGGTGCGACCGCGCGCCGGCGTAGAGCCGGGCACGACGTTGACGGGTCCGCTCATCATCGAGGATCTGGGAGCAACGATCCTGGTGCTCGCGGGACAGACGGTGCAAGCCGCGCCGTCGGGCGTGCTGATCATCGCCGAAGAGGAACACGCCCCGTGACCGCCCGAGGCATCATGCGGGACGATCCGGTCACCTTCGAGGTGGTGCGGGGCGGCCTTTATGCGATCTGCGAGGAGATGAAGTCGGTGATGATGCGGGCCAGCTTCTCGCCATTGCTCTCGCTCTCGGCCGATCTTTCCTGCGCCATTCTCGACCATGCGGGCGACGTGGTGGCGCAGGGCAACGACATTCCGGTTCATCTCGGCGCCATGCCGTTCTCGGCGAAGGGCGTGCTGCGGGCCTTTCCGCTCGAGACCTGGCGGCCGGGGGATGCGGTGCTCTCCAACGATCCCTATTCCGGCGGCTCCCATTTGCCGGATATGACGCTGCTCTCGCCGATTTTCGACGATGACGGCGTCGTTGGGTTTTCCGCGAGCCGGGTCCACTGGCCCGATGTCGGCGGAGCCTCGGCCGGCTCGTCCTCGGTAACGGATGAGATCGTCAAGGAAGGCATTCGGGTGCCGCCGATCAAGATCATGGCGGCGGGCGAACCCGATACCGGGCTCTGGACGCTGTTGTTCGCCAATGTCCGCATTCCGGACGACCGGATCGGCGATTTCAAGGCGCAAATCGCCTGCAACGCCCGGGGTGTCGCCCGCGTCGAGGAGCAAATCGCGCGCTATGGCGGCCCCGCCGTTCGCGGAATTTTCGCCGAGACCCAGGACTACAGCCAAGGCATCGTCGAGGCGATGCTGGCCGAGATGCCGGACGGGCGCTTTGGCGCGACCCACCATCTCGACGGCGACGGCTACGAGGAGGACACGGGCAACGGCCCCTTCGGCATCACCGTCGGGATCGAAAAGACGGGCCGGCGGATCGCCTTCGACTTCACCGGCACCGCCGCTCAGGCCCGGGGACCGGTGAGCGCGCCCTACGCGGTCACCGCGTCGGTTTGTTACTATGCCATGCTGGCGCTCGCGGGCGGCTCGGTGCCGCCGAATTCCGGGGCCTATCGTCCCGTTTCAATCACCGCGCCCGAGGGCAGTCTGGTCAATCCCGCCTATCCCGCACCTGTGGTCGCGGCCAATACCGAGACCTCGAATCGTCTCGTCGATCTATTGCTCGACGCGCTGGCGCCCGCCATACCGGATCGGGCGATCGGCGGCAGTTACGGTTGCGCCGGGGTGTTCGCGCTCGGGGGGCAAGACGGCGAGCGCGAGCGCCGCTTCGTTCATGTGGAGACGGTCGGCGGCGGCATGGGAGCCTCGCCGTTCGGACCCGGGATCGACGGCCATCGGGTTCACATGGGGAATACGATGAACCTTCCCAACGAGGCGGCGGAGGCGGGCCTGCCGCTCCGCATCGAGGCCTATGAACTGATCGAGGGCTCCGGCGGCGCCGGCCGGAACGAGGGCGGCATGGGGGCCCGAAAGGTGATCCGAGCACTTGCCGACGACATCGAGTTCTCGCTGCTCTACGAGCGGGCCCTCCATCCCGCATTCGGGACGGCGGGCGGCAAGCCCGGCCGGACCGCGCGTTTCGCGGTGGAACACACCGACGGCTCGGAAACGCGGCTGTCCTCGAAGACCGTTGCCGGTCGCTTGCGAAAGGGCGAGGCATTGTGGATCGAAACCGCGGGCGGCGGCGGTTGGGGCGATCCCGACTGATCGGCCTTGCCGTCAGAAGGGCGTCGCGTGCTCGTCCGGCAGATAGAAACCAGTGCGCCGCAGATGCCGGCGCTGGTCTGGCCCAAAGGGGTTGCGGCGATGCATCGTCGACGTGTTGTCCCACATCACGACATCGCCCGAGGTCCATTCGTGGCGGTAGAGATGTTCGGGCTGGGTCGCATGGGCGGTCAGGGTTTCGACCAAATCCTTGCTATCGGCCTGCGATAGGTCGCCGATGGTCTTGATGTGCATCGGGCTGAGATAGAGGGCCTTCCGCTTCAAATACGGATGGGCGCGGATGAGCGGATGGGTCACATCCGGTATCCGCCGCCGCTCCTCTTCGTTCAGGGGGACGCTCCGTGCCTGCGGTGTCGGTTCCGCGGAATAAACCGCAGTGACGCCGTCGATTTGGCGATGGAGATCCTCGGGGAGAGTGGCATGAGCCGCGGCCAGATCGGAGAAGACCGTCTCTCCGCCTTCGCCGGGCGCCTCGACGCCGAAGAGGACAGTCCCGAAAACCGGTTTTGGCGTATAGCTTTGATCACTGTGCCAGCCGAGCTCGGTGGTGATGGACCGTTCGCCGCCGCCGGTGTTGGAGAGCTCCATGACCTCTTTCCGATCCTCGGAAAGGAGCTGGGTCTGGACATGGACGAAAAGCGGTCCGAACCGCTCGGTGAACGCGACCAGCGCATCGTCGTCGAGATCCTGATCCGGGAACACCGCAACCTTGTTGGTCATCCAAAGATCGCGAATTTCGTTCAACGCCGCGCTTTCTAGCGACGCCGACAGATCAACACCTTCGATGCGGACGCCGAATCCGTTTGCTAGTGTAGTGACTCGCATAAGGACCGATATATTCCCGCGCGGCGATCGATCAAACCGCGGCCGAATAGGGCGGGGCGGGGTCGTATTCCATCCGGTGCTGGACATGGCGGGCGAATCCGGGATCGTCCATCTGACCGACCACCCAAAGCGTCATGTCGATGCCGGCCGACACTCCGGCGGAGGAAACCACGTTGCCGTCGCGGACGAAGCGCATGTCGTCGATCACTTCCGCCGCCCCGCCGCGCTCGCGGAGCGTCTCGACGAAACCCCAATGTGTGGTCACGCGTTTTCCCCTGGCGGGCCCGGCCTCGACCAGCAGCATGGAGCCGGTACAGACACTGGTCACCCAGGTGCAGTCGGGGGCGACCTTGGCGATCCATTCGATGAGCTTTGGGTTGTCGACTTCGATGCGCGTCCCCTGGCCGCCCGGCACGACCAGGATATCGAGCGGCGGCGCGTCCGCGAAACTATGATCGGACTCGATGCGAAGCCCCTTGGAGCACTTGATCAGCCCCCCCGTTTCGGAGATTGTCACGACCCGGCCGCTGCCGCGTTCCGCCGCCGCCATCGTATAAACCTCCCAAGGGCCGATCGCATCGAGCTCCTCCAATTTATCGAACAGCAAGATGCCGGTGGTATAAGTCATTCGATGCTCTCCCGCTTCGCTGAAGGCGTTTTCCCGGCCAAAACAAAGCACAGATATCCGGCGCTGTCGCGATGATTTGGCAAAATCGCTTTTCTTGTGGAGACTCGTCCGTCTTCATGTTGCCGCATGTTGCCGCCGCACTGAAAGGATAGAATCGTTTATGGCGCCAGATGACGCCAATTCATTGACCGAACGGGGATCGCTCTATCGCGCGCTGGTCCTGGTGGCAGGGCTATCCGCCTTTTTCACCGTGGTGTTCTCCAGCACCATGGTGAATGTCGCGATCCCTCATGTGATGGGCACCTTCGGCGTCGGCCAGGACAAGGCGCAGTTTCTCTCGACGGCGTTTCTGGCGACGACGACGACGACGCTGCTGTTGAATTCCTGGCTGATCGCGCGGATCGGCCAGCCCCGCGCCTTCAACTGGTCGCTCATTCTGTTTTGTATTGGCAGCGCTATATGCGGGTTCGGTCCGTCGCTCGAGCTCATCATCTTCGGGCGGATCATTCAGGGATTTGCCGCCGGCATCATCCAGCCTCTGGTGATGGTCCTTCTCCTTCAGATTTTCCCACCCGAGCGGCGCGGCCTCGCGATGGCGCTCTTCAGTATGGGGGTGGTGTTCGCGCTTGGTCTCGGCCCCGCGATCGGCGGTATCACGATCGATAATCTGAACTGGCGCTACATCTTCGTGGTGCCGATTCCGACGACCGTGTTGGCTTTGGCGCTCGGCGTCCTGTTCATGCCCGAGCGCCCGCAGTCGGAGACCGCCGGACCGTTCGATTTGCTCGGCTATGCGCTTATGTGTACCGCCGTCTTTTGTCTCATGACCATTATCGGCAATGGTCAGCGCGACGGCTGGGTCTCGGACGAGATCTTGACTCTGTTCGCCGTCATGCTGGCGACGGGTATCGGTTTCTTTCTTTCGCAGCGACGCCGGGACTCAAACCTGCTCGATCTCGAGCTCTTTCGGAACCCGCGGTTCGTGACGGCGATCTCGATCTCCTTCATGTTCGGCTTCGGCAGTTTCGCGACGGTCTATATCTTCCCGGTCTTCGGCCAGATCGTGCAGGGCTATACCGCGACCGTGGCCGGCTCCCTGTTGTTGCCTGGCAGTCTCTTCGCGGCCTTTTTCCTGCCGATCGCCGGGCGGCTCGCCGATCAGTTTCCGCCTCAGACCATAATCATCATGGGCATGGTGATTTTTGTGGCAAGTGTCATCCTGATGGCCGACGCGGATGTCGATACCATATTCTGGAGCATCGCCTTCTATCTACTGATCGGCCGGATCGGCGTGGCCCTGGTTTCGCCCGCGGTGAACAGCGCCGCCCTCGCCGCCTTGGCGCCGGCGCAGCTCAACAAGGGGGCCGGTCTCGCCAATCTCTTCCTCATGCTGGGCGGCTCCTGCGGCATCAGCGTGCTGGTGGTCGTTCTGGAACGGCGGGTCCAGTTTCACGGCGATGCCTTCGCCGCGACCCAGACATCCGACAATGCCGCGATGCGGGAGATGATGGGCACCGTCCACCGGGTGCTGAACCAGGAAGGCATTCCCCAAGCGCTGCAGGATCCGGTTGCGCTCAATTATCTCGGCAAGGTCGTCCACGCCCAAGCCAATACGCTCGGCTTTCAGGACGGCTTCATCGCGGTTGCGATCGCGAGTACGCTCACCGTCTTGCCGACCCTTCTTCTCAGCCGAATCAAGCGGCGCTCTTAATACCCCGCTCAAACGACCGATTTGGCGAAGATCTCGATCGGCGACCCGTCGGTGAAGCGGGATAGGCGGAAGGGCGAAAGGTCGACCCGGGGTGGATGTCCCATGACCAGCTCCGACATCAATAGTCCGGTCGCCGCCCCCATGCCGAAGCCGTGGCCGGAAAAGCCGCTGGCGATGTAATAGCCTTCCAGCCCCTCAACGCCGCTCCAGACCGGGATCGCATCCGGCGTGACATCGATCATGCCGGCCCAGCCTTCGGCGATCCGAAGGTCGCCCAGTTGCGGAAACCGGCGCCGGGCTTCCCCGAGGATGTCGTTCAGGGTCGCCCGGTCGGGAGTGGGGTCGAGAACGCGGTGGGTCTCGAAGGGTGTGACTTGGTCTCCGTGCCAGCGCCGCGGGCGAACGAGTTCCTCGAAGAAGGCCTTGTTGAACCGGAGACGCATGTCGGACTGGGTCTGACGCGCCGGAAGGAAGGATCGAAAATACCGGATTGCGTCGGGCACGATCTCGAAGATGCCGCTGCCCGAACGGCCGATCGTATAGCCGCCGTCCTGGCGCCGCCGGAAGGCGGCCGCCGACGAGCCGACATTGCTTTCGGTGGCGAGCGGCGTCGGTTCGGTCCGCAGCACGGAGCTTCGAACCTTGAGCTGGGGGAAACCGAATCCAAGATTGCGGCTGAACAGGCTCGACCAGGCGCCGGCCGCGCAGACCACCGATTGGCAGGTAATCTCGCCCTTCTCGGTGACAACGCCCGTTACCCGGCCGGCGGCTTGCTCGACCGTCCGCACCGCGCATTCGGTCAGGACGACGCCGCCCAGGCGCTCGACCGCCTTCGCGATCGCGAGGGCCGCCTTCTCCGGTTCGGCCCGCCCGTCCGAGGGCGTGTACAGGGCGCCTTTCCATTGTCGTCCCTCGGCCCCGATCTGGCGGTCGACCTCGTCCGGCGAGAGCATCCGGCTGTCGAGCTGATAGTCCTTGGCAAAACCGAGCCAGCGTTCGAAATGTGCCAGATCCCCATCGTCCTCGGCCAGATAGACCGTGCCGCCCTGGTGCCAGCCGATATCCGCCTCGATCTCCTGCTCCAGTGATTCCCAGATGCGGAGCGATTCGATGATCGCCGGCAATTCGCGCGGGTCCCGGCCCTGCTTTCGGACCCAGCCCCAGTTCCGCGAGGACTGCTCGCCGCCGACCCGGCCCTTTTCGCAGAGAACGACCGGGATGCCTTCCTTGGCCAGGAAATAGGCGGTCATCGTACCGGCGATGCCGGCGCCGATGACGACGACTTCGGTTTGCATGGGAAATTCGCTCACGGGATGACACCTTGGAATTGCTCGGCCGAGCGTCGGGGAGACGCGCGAAAAGACTAGCGCGAATCATCTTGGTCGATCCAGGCCGCTCGGGCCGCGCGCCCGGTTCCCGGCCGTCTGCCTAGAGTCCCAGCTCCGCCTTGGCGATGATGTTGTGCTGGATCTCGTTCGAGCCGGAATAGATCGAGACTTTTCGGAAGTGAAGATAGGTGGGCATGCAGCCATTGGCGTATTCGGCGCCGATCGGCGGCTCGTTCCAGCCATCGCTAAGCGCCGAGAGGACATAGGGCGCGGCGTAGTAACCGAGCGCCATCATCTTCAATTCCGTCAGGCGCTGGAGGATCTCGGAGTTGCGGATCTTGAATATATTGGCTTCCGCGCCGAGTGCCTTGCCGCCCAGTTCCCCGTCGCTCGAATATTTGTCGATCGCCCGCAGGGTGAATGTCTCGAGCGTGCGCAGTTCCAGTTCAACCTCGGCGACCGTGCGCGAGAAATCGGGATCTTCCGCGAGCGGCCGGCCGCCGTTCTGCTCGTCATCAGCGGCAATTGCCTTCAACTGGCGCAACAGCGTCTTTTGGGTGCCGAGCGAGCCGCCGGACATCCGTTCATGGGCCAAGAGATACTTGCCGATCGACCAGCCTTCATCGACCACGCCCACGGTGTTTTCAACGGGGACGCGAACATCGGTGTAGAACACCTGGTTTGTCTCGTGTAGGCCATCCATCAGAATGATCGGCCGAATCTCGATTCCCGACGTTTTCAAATCGACCAGGATGAAGGTGATGCCTTCCTGCTTCCGCCCGGCGCTCGACGTGCGCGCCAACAAGAAACACCAATCGGCCCAATGCGCCTTGGTGGTCCACATCTTCGACCCGTTGATCACCCATTCGTCGCCGTCGCGAACCGCCGTCGTCTTGAGCGAAGCGAGGTCGGAACCGGCCCCCGGCTCGGAATAGCCCTGACACCAGACATGATCGCCCGCGAGCATCGGCGGCAGGAAGCGTTGCTGCTGAGCCTCGGTGCCGAAGCCCATGAGGACCGGGCCGCACATGTTGATGCCGAAGGTGACCAGCCGCGGGGCGCCGGCAAACCCCAACTCCTCGTCGAAGATGTACTTCTGGGTCAATGTCCAGCCGGGACCACCGTGTTCGGCCGGCCAGTTGGGCGCCACCCAGCCCTTTCGATAAAGAATTCGATGCCAGCCGATAACGTCGTCCCGCTGCATCTCGATGCCGTTCTCGACCTTGTATTTCAGCTCGGCCGGCGTCGCCTCGCGAAGATATGAACGGACCTCCCCGCGAAACTCTTCGTCCGCAGCGCTGAATGTCGTATCCACTTTCATCCTCCCCCGGAATTCCTTTGACGAAATATTAATAAAATTCAACCAGCATTGACACGAAAACCCAGAGTCGGAACGATCGGATCACGGTTGGAAGGCGATCCGGATGAAGGAACGGCGGAAATTTATCCTGCTGCTCGCCATCATGGCGAGCGTTGCCGCGTTGGCCGCCGGCTTTTCGGTTTGGGTTCTCTACCGGGCGGCCTTGGAGCAATCGCGCGCGAGTTTGCTCGCGCTCGTGCAAAGTCAGGCGCATTTGATCGAAGCCATCGCCCGACATGAAGCCAACGAATACGAGACCGAAAGCGAGCTTGCCGCCACGCTAACGGAGTTCATCCAATCTCGTTCGCGAAGAGTCGGGTTTGGCGAAAGCGGCGAGTTCGTCATCGGCCGCAAGGTCGGTGGCAAGATCGTCTTTCTTCTTCCGCCCCGGTTTCCGGAACGTGGCGCGCGCAAGCCGATCCCGTTCGAGACGGATGTCGCGGAGCCCATGCGCCGGTCCCTGACGGGACGTTCCGGGACCTTGATCGGTCCCGACTACGGCGGCGCCAAGGTCTTGGCGGCGTATGTGCCTCTCGAACTTACCAAGCTCGGTATCGTCGCGAAGATCGATGTTCGCGAAATCCAGGCGCCCTTTATCAAAGCGCTGCTGATCAGTCTCGCCGGAGCCGCGGTACTCATACTGGTCGGGGTCATCCTCTTCCGGCGCATCAGCAATCCCATCGCCACGCAACTGGAAAATACCGTCGCGGACCTCGCATCCGCGCAACGAATTGCCGGTCTTGGGAACTGGGAATGGAAAATCGACACCAACGAACTCAACTGGTCGGACGAGGTATTCCGGATATTCGGTCTTACCCCCCAGGCGTTTACGCCGACATATCAGGATCTGCTCAATGCCGTGCATCCCGACGATCGAGAGCGGGTGCACCGGGTCTTCGATGCGGCGAAGACCAACCATACGCGCTACAGCATCGACCATCGCATTGTTCGTCCCGACGGCAGCGAGCGCGTCGTTCACGACGAAGGGGATGAAATTCAAGACGCGGCCGGTAAACCCGTTCGCATGATCGGAACCATCCAGGACATCACCGCGCGCGCAGGCGCGGAGGAACGAGCGGCAACGGCGCATGCCCGCCTGCTGGATGCCGTCGATACGATATCCGAGGGGTTCGTTCTTTTCGACGCCGAGGACCGTCTCGTGATCTGCAACGAACGTTATCGCCAGATGCATCCGCAGACGGCGGATCTTTTCCAACCGGGGATCACCTTCGAGGAGCTGCAATTTGCCTGGCGGGACCGCGGCATGTTTGATCCCGAGTTTGGTCCCGCCGAGCAACAGATACAGGAACGATTGGAGCGCCATTGCAATCCCAGAGGTCCCTTCGAATTGAAGGCCGCCGACCGCTGGCTGCGGATCGAGGAGCGCGTCACGAGCGAGGGCGGCATCGTCGGCATTCGGACCGATATCACGGAGCTGAAAAACGCCGAAGCGGATTTGCGGGAGAGCGCGGCAAGGTTTCGCGATTTGACGGACGCGGCGTCCGACTGGTTTTGGGAGACCGACGCGGATCTCAAATTCAGTTTCTTTTCCGATCGATTCGAAGATATCGTCGGGGTGCTGGCGACGACGCTACTCGGGAAATCACGGCGGGAACTCCTCGATGAAGGCGATCCCGTGATCGACGACATCGCCACGGCCGAGGATTGGCGGCGGCACCTCGCGGAGATGGATGCGCACGAACCCATTCGAAATTTCAGGCATTCGCGGCGGCTCAAGGGCGGCGATACGGTTTATGTCTCGATCAATGCCAATCCGGTTTTCGACAAGGACGGGAACTTCAAGGGTTATCGCGGTACCGGCAGCGACATCACCAATCAACTGAACATGGAAATGGCGCTGGCCCGTCAGGAGGAGGAACTGCGGAAAGCGCTCGTTCGTGCGGAAGAGGCGAATGTGGCGAAATCGCAATTTCTGGCCACGATGAGCCACGAGCTGCGAACCCCGCTCAACGGCATTCTCGGCTTTTCCGAGGTTCTCGAAAGACAGTTCTTCGGTCCGGTCGGTTCGGAAAAATACATAGAATACGCCCAGGCCATTCATTCGAGCGGCGCGCATCTGCTCGACCTAGTGAACGACATCCTCGATATCACGAAGATCGAGGTTGGCGAATTTGCGATCGATCGGGAATCGTTGGATTTCAAATCCGTACTGGACGAATCCCTGCAGTCGATTCAGGTTCAGGGGGAGGAAAGAGGAATAGTCCTGACATCCGAATTTCCGGCGGGCTCTCCCTCGGTGTCGGCAGATCGACGCGCTCTCAAACAAATCCTTCTCAATCTACTGTCGAATGCGGTCAAATTCACGGGCGATGGCGGACGGGTTGCCGTCACCGCGGCGACCGCCAACGGACACTGTGAATTCAGCGTCAGCGATACCGGGATCGGAATTTCGGCGGAGCGGATTCCCCATGTGACCCGCCCCTTCGAGACCGCGGGCGCCGACCCCTACATTCGAAGCGAAGGGGTTGGGCTTGGATTGGCGATAACCCAAGCGCTCGTCAATCTTCACGGCGGAACAATTGTCATCGAAAGCATTGTCGACGAGGGCACCACGGTGAGCGTTCGAATTCCGAACGGTTCGGCCTGACCTTTTTGGCCGTGCCTGCGGCTTGATCGAGCTTCCGGCACCGCCATTCTCTCTGTACACGAACCGACAATATCAACGAGGTATTCCCATGCCCCTGCAGCACCGTTTGGTCGGCCCTAATTTTGCGGTCGAAATAACCGGCGTCGACATCGCCAATTTGAGCGAAGCGGAGGCTGCCCGGATCCACGAGTTGTGGCTCGCGCATCGGGTCGCCGTGGTGCGTGATCAGAACCTGAAAGACGACGATCTCATCGCCTTCACCAGCCGTTTTGGTCCATTGTTCATTCACGTCCGCGAGCAGTTTCTCAAGCGTGATCGTCCAGAGATCATGTTGATCTCCAACATCAAGGAGGACGGACGAAATTTGGGCGAACTCGGCGATGGCGAACTGGAATGGCATTCTGATCAGGCTTATGCGGCCCGGCCGGTTCATGCGACATTGCTCTATGCCGTCGAATTGCCGGCCGATGGGGGGGCGACCTGGTTCGCCGATACGGCGGGTGCCTATGCGCGGCTGCCCGAGGAAACGAAGGCGCGAATCGACGGACTCCGTCAAAATTACTCGATCGAGGCAACGGTCGAATCTCAGGATATCGCGTTGAACGACCACCAACGCCAGGCAATGCCACCGGTCTCGCACCCGCTGGTCCGCACCCATCCCGATTTGAGACGGAAAGCACTCTTCATCTCGCCGAGCCATACGACCGGTATCGACGGGATGGAGAAATCGGCGAGCGATGCACTGCTCGCCGAATTGCACGATTTCGCGACCCGGCCGGACTTCACCTATCGTCACGACTGGCGTCCGGGCGATTTCGTGATCTTCGACAACACCTCGACCATGCACCGCCGGGAGGCATTTCCGCCCGATCAGCGACGCTTGCTTAAGCGCACGGGCTTCGAATTTACCGAGGACCGGGCGACACCGTTTTAGCGGCTGTCGTCACCCCGGAAAGAAAACGCCCCCGGATCCGACAGACCCGGGGGCGAAATCATTCGCGACGGAACGTCGCCGCGTCCTGGTTGATTTTCGTGCCTAACCGCGCCACCAGCGGCGGGGCTCGACGTCGATCGCCAGTTTGTGCTTCGGATAGCGCCGGGCCACCGGCGTCAGCTCCTTATAGAGCTCGAAGCCGCACATCCCATTGAGCTTCTCGTGCCAACGATTGTACTCGGGGCGCGTCGGGCTTGCGATGTCTTCGCATTCCTTCAGAGCCGCGTCGGTGAAGAAGTTCATGCGTGTACCGGATTGACCGAAGATCGAATCCTTCGGCGGGACCGGGATTTCGCCGGAGATGGTCACGAGACCGGCCTCGTTGCTGTACATCACCCGTTCTTGGGCTCGGTAGCCGGCTTCCATGACCTCCTCGCGAAGGCTGCTGCCGAGCTTGTCCATGGTGCGGGTATTGATCGCGACATGGCCGGTGCCCGGAATGAAGTTCAGGCCGACATATTGCGAGACGACCGGCGCCATGTTGAAGGCGGTGGTCGCGGTCGTCCAAGTCTCCATGCCGTCGATCAGGCCGTTCTTCAACGCATCGAGCGTCTCGACCCAGGCGACGGGGACGGGGTTCAAGCCCATCAGCTGCATGGCGATACGGCCGAGCTGGGTGTTGGTCACCCGGTTCTTGGTGCCGTTCAGGTCGCCGATCTTGGTGATATTGGGCTTGTCTTTCCACTTCAGCCCCATGTAGAGCTGCCGCATCTCGCAGAGCACGAACAGGATCTCCATCCGGTTCTTCTCGCGGTAGACCTTGCGGTAGTATTTGTCCGATTCCGGGCTGAAGAAGAAGTGATAGAGCTGGCCCCGGGATTGGAACATATAGGGGAAGTCGATGGCGTTGAGCCAAGGGGCGACGCTGGACGCGTTCTGCGTCGAGGACGACGCGATATCGATGACGCCCTGCATCGCCTTCTGGACGCAAACCTGCTCGGCGCAGATCTGGTTCGAGGCGATGATCTGCACGGCGATCTCGCCGTCGGTCTTCTCCTCGAGATCGGCTGCGAACTTCCAATAACCGAAGCGGATGACCCGGTCGTGCTTGGGTCCGACGACGGTGCCGAGCTTGATCTTGTGCTTGGTCTTTTTCGACATCTTGCGGTCGTAAACGGAATTGGCGGTCTTCGCCAAGGCTTCGGCCGAGAAGACGCCGCCCATGCCGGCGGCCGCCGTATAGGTCGCCATCAGGCCATAGCGCTTCGCGATCCGTCCGAAATCGCGGCGCGAGATACCCGACAGCTTGACGTCGAACTGGTCTTCGCGAAGCGTGTCGAGCGTTTGCTCGGACGTTTGACCGAGAAGTGCCGCCCCCTCCTTGTCGGCTACGAATTCCGGAATTTTCTTCATCTTGAGCCTCCCTAGTAGGTTTGAACGATCCTTATTTGCCAAAAGCTTGCCACAGAGCCGATTCGAAATACAAGTCGGCACGGCCCTCCCGGCCGGGACTCATGGCTAACTTCCCTTCACGTTGGACAGGCCGGCGCCGCCGAGCCCCGCATACTTGACCAGCCAGATCGAGATCTCCGGCAGCAGGGCCACGATCACCCAGACAATCAGGAGCGCCAAGAGATAGGGCAGCACCTGCCGTACGATGCGGAAATAGGGCAGCCCCGTAATGCCCGACGCGACATAGAGATTGAGGCCGTATGGCGGCGTGATGAAGCCGATCGAATCGCCGATCAGGAAGATCACCGCGAAGTGGAACGGATCGACCCCGATGCCGGCCGCGATCGGCGCCAGAATCGGCGCCAGGATGATCGTGTTGGGAACCGACTCGAGGATCGTTCCCGCCGCCAGCACCATTCCCATCATGACGAAGAGGACGGGGTAGTAGCCGCCGATATTCGTCAGGACCGCCTCGATGAATTCCTTGGCGCCGACGACGGCTAGAATCTCCTGCATCATGATCGAGACCGCCACCAACGGCACCAGGAGGCCGACGATGATGGCGCTGCGGAACATGATCGCCGGGAGATCGCGGATTTTGGTCTCGCGCGTTAGAATCAAGCCGGCGAAGAGGCAGTAGACGGCGGTGACCGCCGAAGCCTCGGTCGGCGAGAAGATGCCGGAATAAATTCCGAACAGCACGATGAAGATCGCGACACCGCCGATCGACGCACCCGGCGCCGTCTCGCGCAGGCGCTGGGCCGAGAAGGCCGAAACCTTGCCGTAGCCGCGGCGTCGGCTGACGACGTAACAGGCGATCATCATCCCCGCTACCATCAGCATTCCGGGGAAAATGCCGGCCAGGAACAGTTCGGAAATCGGCAGGCTGATCAAATACCCGTAAACGATGAACAGGATGCTCGGCGGGATGATGATACCGACCGTGCCGCCGGCCGCCGCCGTCGCCGCCGAGAAATGTTTCTCGTAGCCCTCGTCGCACATCGTCGGATAAGTGATGGCACCGATCGTCGCGGTGGTCGCGGAGTTCGAACCGCTGATCGCGGCGAACATGCCGCAGGCGCCGATCGACGCCATGCCGAGTCCGCCCCGCAACCAACTCAAAAGGGCCAGGGCGAAATCGGACATTCGCCGCGCAATGCCGCCGGCGCTGATCAGATCGCCGGTCAGGATGAAAAGTGGTGCCGCCAAGAGGGCGAAACTGTTCAGTCCCTCGAACATCGAGCTGCCGATATTGGCGAGCGGAAATTCAAAGATGAGCTGCATGCCGACGACCCAAAGGCCGATGATCAGCATCAGCGGCGAGCCCAGCGCGAAAACGGCGACCGCGGCCGAGGTCAGAAGGATGATGAGTGCGATGTCTCCCATGATCCCGCCCCCTCAATCGTGCGTCATCGCGGCGCCGCGCAACTTGAGCGGTTCGCCACTGCGGAAGTCATGATAGTCCTCGATGATGTTCTGGATCGCGCGCCACATCAGCAAGGTCCAGCCGACCGGCGTCGCGCTGTAGAATATCCAGCTCGGCAAGTCGTCGGTTCCCGGGACGATCGACTCGAATTCGTACTGCATCGCCACGAGTTCCATCGAGTAATAGATGACGAGGGCACCGAATATCCCGAACAGCAGGTAATCGAACTGCATCAGGATATATTGAGCGGTGCGGGGCAGGCGGTCGCGCACCTCGTTGAAGACCAGGTGCGAGCGCAATTTCACGCAATAGGAACAGCCGAGCCAGGTCAACCAGAGGAAAAGATAGGATGGCACGTAGGTGCTCCAGGGCGCTTGCAGCCCGAAGGCGTAGCGCCGGAACACCTCGACCGCGATGATGCCCCCGCAGAATGCGTAGGCGGTGACGAGGACGACTTTTTCAAGGTTCTCGTCGAGCCAACGATAAACCGTCATCAATCCGTTGGTCATTATTTTCCCTTCCCAGACCGAAGCGTTTTCGCTCCCCGTTTCCAACGCGCTGCCGATTCCGCGAACCAGGCGTTCCCCATGACGCGATCCTGGTTGCGGTACCTTTTCCCAAGGGGAGACCGATCGAAACGCTCCCTGCGGAATTGCCTTATCGGCGACACGGCCTAAACGAGTATATAGCGAGATTCGACGAGAAACAGGGTACCGGGATAGACATGGCGCGGATTCGGCACATCGACACGACCTTGCGCGACGGTCACCAATGTCTCTGGGCGACCCGCATGTCGACGCCGATGATGTTGCCGATCATCGATCGGCTCGACCGGGCCGGCTACGACGTCATCGAGGTCATGGGCTCGGTGCATTTCGACGCCTGTGTACGTTTCCTGAAGGAGAATCCCTGGGATCGGCTCCGAATGTTCGGCCGTCGAATCACCCGGTCCAGGCGGCAGATGATCATCCGGAGCAAATGCGCGCTCCGCTTCGAATTGGAGCCCGACGACATCAGCCGGCTCTGGGTCGAGCGGATGATCGCCAACGGGGTCGAAAGCATCATCGCCTTCGACGGACTGCACGACCTCGACAATCTGGAAGACTCGCTGCGGCATGCGAAGGCGCTCGGCGCCGCGACCCAGGGTTGGCTGATCTACAGTATCAGCCCGGTCCACACCGATGCGTTTTACGTCGCCAAGGCACGGGAGTTCATCGACCGCTGCGGCGTCGAGGCGCTGATGATCGAGGACACCAGCGGCATTCTCACGCCCGAGCGCGCCCGCACCCTGATCCCCGCCCTGCAGCGGGAGATTGGCGAGATGCCGCTCGGGCTTCATACTCACAATCTGGCGGGTCTCGGACAGCAGGTCTATCTCGAGGCGGCGCGCCTTGGGATCGACAATCTCTATTCCTGCATTGCGCCCATTGCCGATGCGAATGCCCCGCCGGCGATCCAGACGACTCTCCGGAATTTGCGCCATCACGGTTTCGAGGATTCGATCGATGACGCACCGATCGAAGAAATGGAAGGTTACTTCCAGGCCTTGGCCGAACATGAGGACAAGCCGGTCGGCCGGCCCCAGGATTTCGACGCGGCCAATTTCGATCATCAAATTCCGGGCGGCGTGATGAGCAATCTCGTCTCGCAACTCACCGATGCGGGATTGGCCGAAAAATTGCCGGAAGTGCTGGTCGAATGTGCGGTGGTGCGGGAGGAACTCGGCTGGCCGATCCAAGTCACCCCCTTCTCACAGTTCATCGGCGTCCAGGCGACTTTGAACGCGGTTACCGGCGAGCGATATACCCGCGTGCCCGACGAGGTGAAGAAATACGCGCTCGGCTACTATGGCAAGCTGATGGCGCCGGTGGATCCCAACATCCTCGACCTCATCGTCGAGAACGGTTCGAAGACGATCGCCCTCGAGCCGCCGACGCCGGAGCCGGCGCTTCCCGGGCTCCGCCGGCAATTCCCCGAGGCCGACGACGAGCTGTTGATGCTCTACCATGGCTATCCCAACGAGTTGGTCGACGATATGCGGGCGGCGCCGCCGGACCGCACCGACTATTCGATCCTGGTCACGCCTTTCGTGCGGCTTGTGCGGGCGCTGGCCGACCGGCCGAAGGTGCGCCAGGTCGCCTATCGAAAGGGCGATGTCGCCTTTACGATCAACAAGCGGAGGCACTAATGTGGGGATGTGCCGAAGGGGAGACCTGTCATGACGACAAGCGAAGCCGCGCCGCCGGCGGCGTTCGAGATCACACCGATCCAGGAGGGTTTCGCGGGGTTGGTCTCCGATCTCGATGTAGCGGCCGTGCCGGGAACTGATATCGCGGAGGCGGTTCGCGCGGCGCATTGGCGTTATCCGGTGCTCGCCTTCGAGGATCAAACGCTGGACGCGGAAAGTTTTCTCGCCTTTGGGCGGCTCTTCGGCGATTTCGAGATCGACGAGCATGTCGGCCAATTCGCCGATCCCGAGCACCGGGCCCTGATCTATCTCACCAATGTCGACAAGGACGGGAACCCCGATCCGCAATCGGCCGATCGCGGCTCCGCCTGGCACGCGGACAGCTCCTACAAGGCCAACCCTTGCGCCCATACGGTGCTCTATGCCCTGGAAATTCCAAGCAAGGGCGGCGGCACCTTCTTCGCCGATATGTACCGCGCCTACAAGACCCTGCCGGACGACATCAAGACGGCGCTCGACGGGCGCATGGCACGGCATCTCTTCGGGTCCGGACCGACCGCGCAGGGCTTCATCCCGCTGACCGAGGCGCAACGCCAAGCCATGCCCCAGGTCGAGCAGCCGGCCGTCCGTGTCCATCCGGAGACGGGACGGAAGGCGCTCTATTTGAACCCGCTCCACACCGTCGAGCTCATCGGCATGGCGCGCCCGGATTCGGACGCCCTTCTGGAGCGCGTCTATGCCCATGCCCTCCAACCGGAATTCGTCTATCTCCACGAATGGAAGGTCGGGCAGCTCGTCATCTGGGATCAGCGCTGCACCTTGCACCGCGCGGAAGCCAACTTCTCGATGGCCGAGCGGCGGCGCCTGATGCGCGCCAAGATCACCGCCTTGGCGGCCTGATCCAAGGGTGGGGCCGGCAATGTTTCTCGGCTGTATTGCGGACGATTTCACCGGCGCCACCGATCTTGCGGGCACTCTCGTCAAATCGGGCATGAGTTCGGTTCAGGTGATCGGTGTGCCGGATGCTGATACCCCCGCCGTCGAGGCCGAGAGCGCGGTGGTGGCGCTCAAATCCCGGACGATTCCGGCCGCCGAAGCGGTGGCCCAGTCGCTGGCCGCCCTCGATTGGCTGAAGGCGCAAGGCTGTCGCCAGTTCTTTTTCAAATATTGTTCGACCTTTGATTCGACCGAAGTCGGCAATATCGGACCGGTGGCGGATGCCCTGATGGCGGCTCTGGAGACTGATTTCACGATCTTCTGTCCGGCCTTTCCCGCTAATGGGCGCACCATCTGCAAGGGGTATCTCTTCGCCGGCGACGTATTGCTGAACGAAAGCGGCATGCAGGATCACCCCTTGACGCCGATGACCGATCCGAACCTGGTTCGGGTCCTCGGCCGCCAGACCGAACGGAAGGTCGGGTTGGTCGACTACCGCACCGTGCGGAAGGGTGCCGCGGCGATGCGCGATGCCTTCGCAACACTGCGCGCCGATGGGGTGAGTGCTGCGATCGTCGATGCGCTCGACGAAGACGATTTGAGGACGATCGGCGGCGCCGTCGCCGATCTGCCATTGATCACCGGCGGATCGGGGATCGGCCTCGGCCTGCATGCGAATTTCCAGATCGCGGGAGGAGCCGCCGATGTCTTACCGCGGATCGAGGGGTCCGCCGCCATTCTCTCCGGCAGTTGTTCGAGGGCAACCCAGGGCCAGGTCGCGAATTTCGCGGCCGAACACCCGGCTTTCAAGATCGATCCATTTGCGGCGGCGGAAACCGATGTCGCGGCGGCGGCCCTTGAATGGGCGGCGTCTCGCCTCGGCGCCGAACCGGTGCTGATCTATTCGACCGCCGACCCCGACGAGGTGGGCCAAGTGCAAGCCGAACTGGGCGGAACCGAAGCGGGCGAACTGGTCGAAGCGATCATGGCGGATATCGCCGAAGGGCTGGTGGCGGCCGGCGTGCGGCGCCTGATCGTCGCCGGCGGCGAGACCGCGGGTGCCGTGGTCGGCCGGCTTGGCGTACGCGGTCTTCGGATCGGGCCCGAGATCGATCCTGGCGTGCCCTGGACGGCGACCCTCGGCGATCCGCCCATGGCACTCGCTTTGAAGTCGGGCAATTTCGGCGGGCCGGATTTCTTCGAGGCGGCCTTCGGGAAACTGCCATGAGCGACGAGACGAAACTGCGGGAGGCGATTTGCGCCTTCGGGCATTCGATCTATTCCAGGGGGCTGACCGGCGGCAGTTCCGGCAACATCAGCGCCCGCATCGAGGACGGATGGCTGATGACGCCCACCGGCTCCTCGATGGGGGAGCTGGACCCCGCGCGGCTTTCCAAGCTTGACGCCGGCGGCCGCCATATCGACGGCGACAAGCCGACGAAGGAGACCTTCCTGCATCTCGCGATGTACGGCGAACGGCCCGGGGACGGGGCCGTCGTCCATTTGCATTCCACCCATTCGGTCGCGGTCTCCTGTCTGCCGGATATAGATCCCGCGGACGTCATCCCGCCGCTGACCGCCTACTATGTGATGAAAATCGGCAAGCTTCCGCTGATACCTTATTACCGGCCGGGGGACGCGGCGCTCGGCGATGCGGTTCGGGGGTTGGCCGGCAAGCATTCGGCGGTGCTGCTCGCCAATCACGGACCCGTCGTCTCCGCCAAGGCTCTGGAAGCGGCCGTCTATGCCATGGAGGAGCTGGAGGAGACCGCGAAGCTCTATCTCCTGCTGCATGGCCGCAACCCGAGCGCCTTGACCGAGGATCAGATCGCCGAATTGAACCGCGCTTTTCCGAAGGACTGATTACCCATGCCCAACCTCGCCGCCAACCTGTCGATGATGTACACCGAGCTGCCCTTTCCGGCGCGCTTTCAAGCGGCGGCGGCGGACGGCTTCAAGGGTGTCGAATTCCTGTTCCCCTATGAATGGCCGTCGGCCGACGTCGCCGAATGGCGCGAGGCGGCCGGGGTGACGCAGGCACTCTTCAACATGCCGCCCGGCAATTGGGAGGCGGAGGAACGCGGCCTCGCCTGTCTGCCGGGCCGCGAGAGCGAGTTTCGCGACAATATCGGCATCGCGATCGAATATGCGGTCGCCCTTCAATGCCCCCGTCTCCACGCCATGGCCGGATTGGCGCCCGAGGGCGCGGACCATGCGGTCCTCCACGAGACCTATGTCGAGAACCTAGCCTTCGCCGCCAAGGCGGCGGGCGCGCATGGCTTGAACGTCATTGTCGAACCCATCAACACCCGTGATATTCCGGGGTTCTTCCTCAATCGGCAGGATCAGGCCCGAAGGGTCGTCGACGAGGTCGGCGCCGATAATCTACGGGTCCAGATGGATCTCTATCATTGTCAGATCGTCGAGGGCGATGTCGCGACGAAGATCCGGCAATTCATCGACAAGGTCGACCATTTCCAGATCGCCGGGGTGCCGGAACGCCACGAGCCGGACATCGGCGAGGTCAATTATCCCTATTTGTTCGACTTGATCGATTCACTGGACTTCACCGGCTGGATCGGCTGCGAGTACCGCCCCCGCGGCGACACGCGCGAAGGTCTCGGCTGGGCCCGCGCCTATGGGATCGGTTAGGACCGATCTTCGCGGCCATCGCGGCCGGGCACGTCATCCCACGTCTTCGTCGAAATCCTCACGCGGGATGGCGACCAACAGGCTGCAAGGTACGCGGTCGATCAAGGCCTTGCCGATCCGTTTTCGCCACCAACGATCCAGCCCGCCATGGCGCCGGGTTCCGATCACGACGAGGTCGGCATTGAAGTCCCGCGCCGCGTTCTCGATCTCGTCGGTCGGGTCGCCGTAGCCGACGCTGCCGGTGCATTCGACATGGCGCCGCTCGCGGATTCGCGCCACACCTTCCTCGAGCAGTTTCCGAACCTCGTTGTGTTCCTCGCTGACCACCTCCGAGGTATTGACGCCGCCCGCCATCGGCATCGCGGCCGACGAGCGGGTCACCGCCAGAAGATGCACTTCCGCGTTATGAAGCTCCGCCAATTCCGCGCCTTGCCGGAGGGCCCGGCGGTATTCGGGGCTGCCGTCATATGCCAGCAGGATTCGTTTATACATTTACCTTCCCCTTGTTGGCCCGAGTATCCACCTCGGACTTCGTGCAAGCAAGCAGATGATCGCACCCATTCCCTAACGGTGCCGGCCGTTGCCGCGGCCGAGCATCCAGGCCGGGATCAGACCCAGGACATAGACCGCGACAAGGACCCAGAAACCGTCCTGGAAACCGAGCGTGGTCGCCTGCGCATGAACGACCTCGCCCAGAAAATGCAGGGCACCGGGTTCGCGCACCGCCTCCGGCAAACCCGCTTGGTCCAGGAGCTTGACGATACCCGAAAGCAGTTCGCGACTGACCGCGTTGTCGGAACTCTGCGTCGCGACCAGGGACTCGCTATGGTATTGCGTCCGCATCTGGAAAAAGACCACCCAGACGTTGATCCCGAGGGCGCCGCCGAGCTGACGGATGAAGTTCATCGTTCCGGCACCCGTGTTGAGCCGCTCGGGCGGCAGCGTCTTCAGGGCGGTAGTGACGATGAAGGGTTGGGTGAAGCCGACGCCGAGTCGCGCGATGATGCCGAAAATGACGATGTGGAGATACGGCGTGTTGACGTCCGCGTCGCCCATCGGCGCCGTTCCGAGGGCGAATAGGATCAGGCCGATCATGATCGCGTAATGCGGCCGCACCGTATCCGCGAGCCGGCCCATGAACGGGAGTGTCGCGACGACGACGATTCCCGATGGCAATAGCACCAACCCGGCGGCGAGCGGCGTCATCCCCTGGACCAGCTGGCCGAAGACCGGCACCGCATAGGCCATCGCGAAATTGCCGACCCCGAATACGAAGGCGATCACCATGGTCCAGGCGAACTCCGGGTTTCGGAACAGCGCCACGTCGAGCAGGGGTGCCGTGCTGTGAATCTGCGAATATAGGAAACTTGCGCCCGCGACGGCGGCGGTGAAGAAAAGGCCGACTATATAATCGGAGGTCCAGCCTTCCCGTAGCCCATCGGTTAGTCCGGTCATGAGGCAATAGAGCGTAATCACCAGCAGAATGTATCCGGACCAATCGAAGGCGCGCTTGGTTTCGCTCCGCACCGACGGCATGAAGATCAGGCCGGCCATGAAGGCGAGCCCCACCAGCGGCAGAGGCGCGATGAAAATGTACCGCCAATCGAGGATCTCCATCGCCATCCCGCCGAAGACCGGACCCATGGCGACCGCCAGCATCAGTGCCATGCTGTAGACCCCGGTGGCGAAACCGCGGCGCTCGAGGGGATAGACCTGGAATATGGTCACTAGGATCAGCGGCTGCACAATACCTGACGAGACGCCCTGCATGATGCGGCCGACCACCACCATGTCGAAGGTCTCGGCGAAACCGCCGATCAAACTGCCGGCCGTAAAGAGCGCCAGCGCAAGACAGAACCCGAGGCGCTGGCCGAAGACGGCGACGACCCAGGCGTTGAGCAGCTGGCTTGCGGTCATCGAGACGTTGAAGGCGGTGGCCATCAGCTGGGCCTGGTCCTGGCCGATGCCGAAGGCCCCCATGACGTCCGGAACGGCGACGTTCACGATCGTGCTGGCGACGACCATGACGAATGAGGCGGACATGCCGGTCGCCATGACCAGCACCAGATAGGTCCGACCGTAGCGCGCGAAGAGATCGTCGGCGGTTTCGGTGACTACCATGGCGCCTCACCGCCGCTTCGCATGACCGCCGCCCAGCATCCAGGCGGGGATCATGGCGAAGATGAAGCTCACCGCCAGGATCAGGAAGCCGTCCTGGAAGCCGAGGGTGTTGGCCTGCGCGTGGACCACCTGACCGAGATAGTGAAGGGCGCCCGGCTGATGGATGGCCTCGGGCACGCCGGCCTCGTTCAGCAACCGCTCGACGCTATGCAGCATGGCTCGGCTGGCGGCGTTGTCGGCGCTCTGCGTCGCGGTCAGGGCCTCGCTGTGGTAGTGGGTTCGTATCTGCAGGAACACAACCCATGCATTAAGCCCGAGCGAGCCGCCCAGCTGGCGGCAGAAATTGATCATGCCGCCGCCGGCGTTGAGCTGCTCGGGCGGCAGGCTGCGGAGCGCCGTGTTCATGATGAAGGGCATGGTGAAGCTCATCCCGCCGCGGCCAATCATCGCGAAGAGCACGATGTAGAGGTAGGGTGTGTTCACGTCGGCGAGCGCCATCGGCAAGGTGCCGGCGGTAAACAGGAAAAGACCCATCATCACGCCGGTCCGGGGTTCGATCGAGTCCGCGAGCCGGCCGGTGAACGGCAGCGCCACCATGACGAGCAAAGCCGCCGGCATCAGCACGAGACCGGCATCGAGCGCTGTCCCACCCTGGACCAACTGCGTGAATACGGGGACCGCATAGCCCGAGCCGAAATTCCCCAATCCGAAGGTAAAGGCGATGATCGCGCAGAGCAGGAACGGCCGGTTGCGAAAAAGCGATAGATCGATCAGGGTCTCCCGCCCTTTGATCTGCGAGAACACGAAGCCAACGCCGCAAATCGTTGCGACGGCGAAGAAGCCGACCGTGTAGTCCGACACCCAGCCCTCGCGGTTGCCGTCGGTCAATCCCGTCATCAGGCAGAAGATCGCCATCGACAGGAACCCGTAGCCCCACCAATCGAATCGCTGACCGCCCGGCTTGCGCACCGACGGCATGAAGAACAGCGCCATGCCGAAGGTAAGGAAGACCAGCGGCAGCGGCGCCAGGAAGATATAGCGCCAGTCGAGCGCCTCGATCGCGATGCCGCCGAAGGGGGGCCCGAGACCGACCGCGAGCGTCAGACCCATACCGTAGATGCCCATCGCGAAACCGCGGCGCTCGGGTGCGAAGACCTGAAAGATGGTGACCATGATCAGAGGCTGGATACAGCCCGCCGCCGCCCCTTGCAGGACGCGGCCGAGCACGATCATGTTGAAATCCTCAGCGAAACCGCCGATGAAGCTGCCGATGGAGAACAGGGCGAGCGTGCCGCAGAGGCCGAGCCGCTGGCCGAAGACGGCGACGACCCAGGCATTGAGGAGCTGGCTCGTCGTCATCGCGACGTTGAAGGCGGTGGCCATCAGTTGGGCCTGATCGAGCCCGACCCCGAAGGCGCCCATCACGTCGGGGACGGCGACGTTCACGATCGTGCCGGAGATGACCATGGTGAACGACGCCGTCATGCCGGTGACGGTGACGAGAACCCGATAGGGCTCGCCGTGCCGGGCGAGAAGGTCGTCGACGGTTTCCGACGCGAAGATCATCCCCTCGGTCCTGATTTCTGGGCTCGCCCGAGGATCCAGGCCGGGATCATGGCGAATAGGAAGACAATGGCGATCAGCACGAATCCGTCCTGAAAGCCGAGCGTGTTGGCCTGTGCATGGACCACCTGGCCGAGATAGTGAAGGGCGCCCGGTTCGTGAAGCGCCGTCGGGACGCCCGCCTCGTTCAGGATCCGCTCGACGCTGCCCAACAAGGCCCGGCTCGACGAATTTCCGGAAATCTGCGTCGCCGCGAGGGCGTCGCTATGGAACTGGGTGCGGAGGCCGAGCAGCACGACCCAAATATTGGTGCCGAGGGATCCGCCGAGCTGACGGCAAAAATTGATGGCGCCGCCGGCGGCGTTGAGACGTTCGGCGGGAACCGCGTTCAGGGCCGCGTTCATCACGAAGGGCATGATGAAACTCATGCCGAAGCGGCTCACCATCGCGAAGGCGGCGATGCGCCAGAATGGCGTGTTGATGTCGGCGGTGCCCATCAATGCGGTGCCGATGAAGAAAAATAAGAGGCCGAAGACGATCGCGTAATGCGCCGCCACCCGATCCGCGAGCCGGCCGGTGAAAGGGAGGACGGCGACAACGATCAGGCCGGCCGGCATCATCAGCATCCCGGCGTCGGTCGGGGTCAGGCCCTGGACGAGCTGACCGAAAACGGGGAAGGCGTAGGTGGTCGCGAAATTGCCCATCCCGAAGACGAAACCGATGACGGTGGCGGCCGCGAAGGCGGGACTCCGAAACAGCGAAAGGTCGAGCAGCGGGTCGTCGATCCGCGTCTGGGCCCAAAGAAAGGCCCCGCCGGCGAGCAGGGCGCTGGCGAAGAGGGTCAGGATGTAGTCCGAGGTCCAGCCCTCCTTCTGGCCGTTCGAAAGCCCGGATACAATGCAGTAGAGGGTGATGCAGACGAGAATATAGCCGGCCCAGTCGAATCGCGGCGGCGCGCGGTTCGGCACCGCCGGCATGAAGACGAGACCCAAGGCGAAGGCGATGGTGATCAGTGGCAAGGGCACGAAAAAGATATAGCGCCAGCTCAGCGCATCGATAGTGATTCCACCCACCGTCGGGCCGAGGGCCAATGCCAAAACCATGCTCATCCCATAGATGCCCATCGCGAAGCCGCGGCGATTGGCGGGGAAGACCTGAAAGAACGTTACCATGACCAAGGGCTGGATGATTCCGGAGGACATACCCTGCATCACCCGCCCCAGAACAAGGGTCCAGAAATCGTCGCTGCCGGCGGCGATCAGGCTGCCACTCGCGAACAGCAGCAGGGTCACGCAGAATCCCATGCGCTGGCCGAAAACCGCGACCACCCAGGCGTTGAGCAGCTGGCTCGTCGTCATCGCCACCACGAAGGCGGTCGTCAACAGTTGGGCCTGGTCCTGGCCGACGCCATAGGTGCCCATGACGTTCGGGATGGCGACGTTGACCATGGTACCCGTCAGCACCATGGTGAAGGAGGCGACCATACCGGTGACGCTGACCAGGCCGCGATAGGATTTGCCGAAGCGGTTGGTGAGGTCGTCGACCGTTTCCGTGACCATCCCTCGGGCTCCGTCAGACCTTCGTCGTTCGCGCCTTGCCGAGAATCCAGGCCGGGATCATGGCAAGCAGAAAGATCGTTGCCAGGACCATGAAGCCGTCTTGGAACCCGAGGGTATCGGCTTGCGCCTGAACCACCTGTCCAAGAAAATGCAGCGCACCGGATTGGTGCACGGCTTCGGGGACGCCGGCTTCCTGGAGCAGGGTCTCGACGTTGCCGAGGAGTTCGCGGCTGGCGGCGTTGCCCGCGGTTTGCGTCGCGGTCAGCGCTTCGCCGTGAAAGACCGTACGCTGCGCCATGAAGGCGACGAGCGTGTTGATGCCAAGGGCGCCGCCAAACTGGCGCATGAAATTAATCCCGCCCGACGCCCGGTTGAGCTTGTCGGGCGGCATCGAGCGCAGGGCCGATGCATTCATCGCGGGCAGGATCAAACTCTGTCCGAAGCGGCCGATCATCACGAAAATAATGATGCTGGCCAACGGCGTGTTGGTGTCGGCGCCCCACATCAGGATTGCACCGGCGGCGAAGGTGACGAGCCCGAACATGATCAACAGGTGATTCGGTACCCGGTCGGTGAGTTTGCCCGTGAAGGGAAAGAGGAACATCAGCATGATGCCGGCGGGCACCAGAACGAAACCGGCCTTCGTTGCGGTGAAGCCTTGCACCGTCTGGACGAACACCGGGACCGCGTAGCTCAGGCCGAAATTACCGGCGCCGAAAACCACGCCGACGGCAACGGCGGAGGCGAATTGGGCGTTGCGGAAGAGGGAAAGGTCGAGTAGCGGCTCGACCGCGCGCAGCTGCGACCAGACGAAGACGGCCAGCATCCCGAGTCCCGCGCCGATGGTCATCACCGAGCGGTCCGAAAGCCAGCCGAACCGCTGCCCGTTGGTGATGAAGCTCAAAACGCAAAAAAGTCCGGCGAGAAGCAGACCGAGGCCGGCGAAATCGAAAGGTGGTGCCTTCTTGTTGTCCGCCTTGCCGGGCATGAAAACCATGCCGAGGGCGAATCCGACGACGCAGAGCGGCAGCGGAATGAGAAAGCTATGCCGCCAGCTCAGATGGTCGATTGCGATGCCGCCGACAACGGGACCAAGGCCCGGCGCCAGCATGATCGCCATGCCGAAAATACCCATGGCGGTGCCGCGCTGGTCCGGCGGGAAGACGCTGAAGACGGTTACCAGCACCAAAGGTTGTACGGCACCGGCGCAAAAACCTTGGATTAGGCGGCCGAGGGTCAGGATCTCCATATTCGTACTGGCGGCCGCGATCAGAGTTCCGACCGTGAAAACGGCGATCAGGAGAATGTAGCCGAGGCGTTGACCGAAGGCCGCAACAATGTACGCGTTTAATAATTGGCCGGCGGTCATGGTGGCGATGAAGGCCGTGGCCATCCATTGTGCCTGGTCTTGGCCCACGCCGAACGCCCCCATCACGCTCGGCACCGCGACATTGGCGATGGTGGCGGACAGCACCATCGCGATCACACCGCTCATGCCGGTGATGATTATCAACCATCGGTATGCAGGGCCGTAGCGTTGAAAAAGGTCGTCGACGCTATCTGACATCAATGAACACTTCGACCATCATACCCGGCCGAAGCAGTTTCTGATCCTGATCGATGGCGACGCGGACGCGCAGACGCTGCGTGATCTTGGTGAAGTTGCCGCTCGGATTCGGCGTCGGCAACAGCGCGAACTCGCTGGTCGCGGCATTGCCGATGGCGATGACCCGGCCCTTGAATTCGCGGTCCGGATAGGCGTCGACCGTGACGGTGGTGGTCTGGCCGAGCTTGACCTTCCGAATATCGGTTTCCTTCACATTCGCGGTGATCCAGATCTTTTTTGGATCGTGCACCAGCAGGAGTCGCTGGCCGGGCGTGACGTACTCACCCCTCTCGACAAAGACGCGGTCGACCACGCCGGTGACCGGGCTGCCGATCGTGCGATCCTTCAGGTCGAGCTTCTGTTGATCCAGCTGGGCCTTCAGTTCGTTTTCCTCATGGCGGAGGATTTCAATCTCGGTATCGAGGACGGTAAGTCGCTGGCGATCGGCTTGGGCTTCGCGCAGCTTGTTGCGCGCCTCGTCCAGTTCGGCGGCGGCAGAGCGGTGCTCGCCATCGAGCCGCTGCATCGTGGTCCGGGTCTGATCGTATTGGCGCCGGGCGATGACCTTCTTGCCGAACAGTTCCCGATCCTGTTTCAGCTCGGAGCGTGCCGTGTCGAGCTGCGGCTTGAGGGCCGATACCCGGGCCGCGGCGGCGTTGACCGAGGCGCGTTCGGTGCGAACGCGTGTCAAGGTCTGGGTGTCGATGAGCTTGCGCTCCGCCGTCAGACGCTTGCGCTGCGCGTCGACGGCGTCGATCTTCGCCTCGAGCTGTTTCATCAAGGTGCTCGATTCGCGATTGTCAACCTGAACCAGGACCTGATTGCCTTGGATTTCCTGGCCCTCGGTCACCGGCAGATCGGTGACCCAGCCCGCCACCCGGCTGCTGACGGTCACCATGTCACCGGCGATTCGGGCATCGTATTCGTAGACGTAAATGATCCGCTGGTGAATTTCGCGAGCGGCGAAGATGCCGCCCACAATCACCACCAGCGCGATGATGACGTAGCGCAGGCCAAACCGCCGTCGCCGCGCCGGGCGCGAGGCCGAGGTCGTTGCCTCGGTAGTCGATTCTTCTTCGGTTTCTTCTGTCTTGTCCTCGTCCTTATCCGACACTTTTCCCTCGCTCGCGCGGGAAAGCCTAGCCTTCGCCGGCTCGCTTCGCGCATTTGTCCGTCGAATCCGCGCCGATTCTTCGGCGGCGGGCCTAGATTTTAAGGCGGTTGAATATCAGGGGTAATATGGCTCGTTTCCTCGAAAAAACCAGCGAAATCCGCCGCATGTTCAAAGCGCGGCCCCAGGCCGGTTGTTATCCTTCCGAGGAATCCTCGAGGCGGAGAGACGCCGAATTCATGCAATATCGCAATCCCGTGGGCGCCGGTCCATCCGGGAACACGTGCCCGAGATGCGAGTCGCAGGCCGCACACATCACCTCGGTGCGCCGCATGCCGAGACTGTCATCCGTTTCGGTCTGGACCGCCGCGGGGTCGATCGGCTGATAAAAACTCGGCCAGCCGCTGCCCGAATCGAATTTCGTCTCGGCGCCGAACAGCGGCGCGTCGCAACAGATGCAGCGGTAGGTACCGGGATCCTTGCAATTATCGTAGCGACCGGTGAAAGGCCGCTCCGTCCCCTTCAGGCGGCAAACCCGAAATTGTTCCGGGGTGAGGAGCTGCATCCATTCTTCCTCGGATTTCCGGACCTTCTCGACCATGGTCATGTTTCCTCTTCGTTGCCTCGATCTGCGTCTTCCAATACCGCGCCTTCTTGTATTCGTTCGCGCGACGGCAAGGCAAAATTCTGCTTCGAATCGGTGCTTGACGGATGTCCATAACCTTCAAATCATGACGGTGCAAGCTCGCTGGAATCCACGATTTCCGCTATTTTTAGCTATTCCGGCTGGTCTTGTTGCAATTTTGCAACATGGAGCACCCATTATTCGCCGGGAAGTCCGAGTTTCGTTGACGGTTTGCCCCCAATGGCTTTTAAACGGTAGCGAACCTGAAGCCATCAACGGGCGCGAACCGTGCCACGGGCTTCTTCTATAGACATTGCGATGAAGCAGTGGAGGAAAAACAAAATGAAGCAAGGTAAGCGTTCGATGCGCTCCCTTTTGCTCGTTGGTGCGACGGCGACGGCGATGAGCCTGGCCGGTGGTGCCCTCGCGGCGGATAAAAAGGGTGCGAAGGTTATCAACGCCAAGCAGGACAAGGTGAAGATCGCGCTGAGCGGTCAGATCTCCAAGTCCATGGTCTACTACGATGATGGCGGGGCGTCCCGTTTCCGTATCGATGATTCGAACTTCAGCAGCACGCGTGTTCGCTGGAACATGACGGGCAAGATCTCCAGCGATCTGTCGATCGCCGGCCTGCTGGAAATCGCCATGGACGATGCGCGGAACAACATCACCGATGCGAACTACGGCGCACGGTCGGGCAACGACACCCAGACCCGTCATGCCAAGCTCGACTTCAAGCACAAGTCCCTTGGTACGTTTTCCATCGGTTCGAGCAGCACCGCTGCCGACGGCATCAACAACATGGGGACACCGGGTTTCGTCTTTCTGACCCAGTTCACCAGCCTGATGTTCGCCGGTAAGGATTTCCGGGTGAAATCGGATGGTTCCCTCCTGGGCGCCACGAATGAGGTCGGCGACGTCCTCACCGATCTCGATTACGGTGGCCGCGAGCCGCGCCTCCGCTATGATACGCCCAATTTCATGGGCTTCAGTCTGGCGGCGTCGCACTCCGATGACACGGCCTACGAATTGGCCCTTCGCTACAAGGGTAAGTTCCTCGACAGCAAGGTCGGCCTGGGCATCGGTTATCATGACGGCAGCGCGGCCGGCACCAATGGCGATCGCCTCGGCGGCACCGTCTATGCGCAGCATTCCTCGGGCCTCGGCGTGACCGCGTCGGTTGGCTGGACGAACCAGGACACCTCGCAGGTGAATGGTGGCGACGATGCGCACACCTACTACATCTCCGGTTATTTGAGCCGGAAATTCAACGAGATGGGCAAGACCGTCCTCGCCGTTGAGTACCAACAGGCTGAAAACATCACCAATCGCGGTGAGGTTGGTAAGGCCTGGGGCGCCGGTATCATCCAGCACGTCTCCGCGGCGAATCTGGAGCTGTACGCCAAGTACGCCAACTTCGATCGCGACGGCACTGGAATCGAGACGCATGACATCGACGCCGTCATGATCGGTTCGCGGATGAAGTTCTAGGCTGAGATTGCTTGGAATATGGCTCTTCGCCGACATATGGCTTGGTTGGTTCTAGGACTGATGATTGCCGTATCGCCCGGTTGCGCTTACCTAAAGCCCGATTTGAGCGAATACGACAATGACCCGGACAAGTTCATGAAGGGACCAGGACTGTTAACCGGCCGGTCAGGCGAATGGGTACTCATTCGTAGGTAGGGAAGACCGAAGACACGCTTTCCTACGAAGGAATTGGAACCGGCCCGGATTTTTTCCGGGCCGGTTTCTTTTTTGCCCCAAGCCGCTTGGTCGGGCGGCCCCGCAATCACGACCTTCCCCGTTATTCGCCCTCGCGCCACCATGTTCCGGCAAGCAGGGCAAATCCCAGGAGCAGGGCCAGGAGCGCCGGCGGCAGTGGCGTGCGGCGAACGCCGGTAACGATGTAGTCGTCGTTGCGGCGAAGTCCGATCCAATCGCGCCCGTGTGTCGTCCGCCCGGGCCGGGTCCGGCGTAGATCCGGCGCGCCGCCGCGCAACCAGAAGATCCCGCCCTTGGTCCGCGCCGCGAACGGCGCCATGGTTTTCGCCGTCGAGCGGAGATCCGCCACCTCCTTGGCGTTGAGCGCGCCCGCCGCGGTCATCGCCCGCCGGTCGCCGTCGCGGACACTGTAGAGGCCGGCTTGCTCGACCGCGAGCCGGGCGACACTCCGCCCGCCTGGGGCCTCGCGCAGCGTCATCCGCCGCGTCGTCCCGTCGGGACCGGTCAATTCCACCTCGTTGCTTTTCGCCTTCTCCAGGCTGCGGCGCACGATTTCGAGATGGCTGCCGTCGAAGCCGATTCGCAGATCGTTTTCCTCCAAGTCCGGTTCCTTCATCAGCCAATGCGCGAGCCGGCGCAACAGTTCCGCTTGCGGGCCGCCGCCCTCGAACCCGCGCGCCCAGAGCCAGATGTGATCGCTGTTTATCTGGGCAACCCGGCCCTTTCCGAAGCGGTCCAGGACAAGGAGGGGCTTGTCCTCCGCACCCGTCATCAGGATGCGGCCGCGGGTGGCGCTGGCGTCGATCTGCCTTAGCCACCGGCCCCATCGTCGCTCGCCTTTCCCCGTGCCGCCCGGCAGGCCGGCCGTGACCGGATGACGCCGTCCCAGGGCCGACACCGCCGGACGATAAGGCCGTTCGATGATCCGTCCGCTCGGTTCCGCCGGCAAGACCTTGCCGAGCGGCGTCCGATAGAGGCTGAAGGGAGTCGCGAAACTCGGTCCCACCGCCTCCAGAAGGGCGCCGCCCTCGCGGACATAATCGACGACGTTCTGGAGATAGACCGGCGGCAATACGCCGCGTCGCCGATAGCGGTCGAAGATCACGAGGTCGAAATCGGCCAGCTTCACCTCGAACAGCTCCCGCGTCGGGAACGAGATCAGCGAGAGCTCGTTGATCGGCGTGCCGTCCTGCTTTTCCGGCGGCCGCAGGATGGTGAAATGCACCAGATCGACCGACGGATCCGATTTCAAGAGATTGCGCCAGGTTCGCTCGCCGGGATGCGGTTCCCCCGAAACGAGCAGGACGCGGAGGCGGTCGCGCACGCCGTTGATCGACAGCACCGCGCGATTGTTCTCGAGCATCAGCTCGTCCCGCCCCGGATCGGCGATTAGCTCGATTACCGAGGGCCCGCCATGCTCCAACTCCACCTTCAGGGAATGGGTCTTGCCAATCTCGATTTCCGATGTGCCGAGGTCCACGCCGTCGCGCTTCAAAGTCAGCCGAGCCCGGCTCCCCGGCGCAGCACCCGCATCCTCGACTTTTACCGACACTTCGACTTCCGTGCCGACGATACCATAAGCGGGCACGTCTACGACGACGAGCCGCCGGTCGGGCAAGTCGGGGGCGCCCGCCAGCAACAGATGAATGGGGGCCGGCAGGGACACCCGATCGAGCCGGCTCGGCATATCGTGGATCTGGCCGTCGGTCAGAACGAAAACCCCGGCGGCCCGACTGGGCGGTATATCGCCCAACGCTTCGATCATTGGCCCAGCGAGGCGCGTCCCGTGCGCCCCGTCACCCACGCCGTCGTGGCGAATTCGAAGGACCCGCCGTTCGACCGTCGAGGCATAACCCTCGAGCTGCCGGTTAAGGCGCTTGAGCGCCGTATCGCGCTCCCCATCGCGGCCGGCGATCTTCATGCTGGGCGTCTCGTCGATCACGACAAGGGCGATGTCCTTGAGCGGCTCTCGCCTCTCCTCGACCAGGCTGGGCCGCGCCAGAAGCAGCGCCAGGAACAGCATGAGCCCCGCCCGCCACCAAGCGCCCCTCGCCCCTCGCCAAATTGCGAAGAGGACGACCAGCCCCGCCAGTGCCAGCACCGGCGACAAAATGCCCCATGACAGCAACGGCGCGAATTCGATCGTGGTGGCGGCCATCGTCACTGTCCCAATCGCTCGAGGATGGCTGGGACGTGGACCTGGTCGGCCTTGTAGTTGCCGGTGAGGGCGTACATTACGAGATTGATACCGAAGCGGAAGGCCATCTCCCGTTGTTTCTCGCCGCCCGGTACGACGGCGAAGAGCGGCCGGCCCGTGGAGTCGATGGACCATGCCGCGGCCCAGTCGTGGCTCCCGATCAGGACTCGTGAGACGCCGTCCTTGGCCCGCCGGTCCGACGCCTCGACCCAAAGCCGGCCGCCGGCCCAGCGTCCGGGAAAATCCTGCATGAGATAGAAGGCCTTGGTGAGAACATGGCTGGGCGGCGTCGAAACAAGGGGCGGGATATTGAGGCCCCGCGTCAGTCGCCGCAGGGTTCGGACGCCGGCATGCGGGGTTCCGCCGTCCCCTTCCCGAGTATCGAAAAAGATCGTCCCGCCATTTTCCATATATCGATTGAGGTGCCGGATGGCCGCCGGCGGAAGGGGTTCCTGGCCCGAATGGATGGGCCAATAGAGCAGCGCGAAGAAGGCCAGTTCGTCTGTCGCCGGATTGACCCCGACCGGAGGAGCCAACTCGGCCGCCGTTCGCCGCCGAACCCTGTCGCTGAGCCCCGTCAGCCCCGACCGGCTGACGTCATCGATGTTTCGATCGCCGGTTACGATGAAGGCGAGACGCGTGGCGTTCGCGGAATCGAGGGCGAAGCGTTCCGCTTTGGTTTGTGCTTGCGCATCGCCCAAGGCGGCGGTCAATCCAGCCGCCAACAGGATCGCCGCACCGGCGCGTCCGGTGAGCCGGCGATGCGGCAGCAGACCGCGCAAGGCAAGCGTCGCCATCATGTCGGCCAAGGCCAACACGAATGTCAGCAGCAGGAGCCAAGGCTGAAAATCGACTTCGGCGCGCAGCAAATATGCCTGCCGCGCGATGCCGGACGGCAGGCTCCCGAGCGGCTTCAGGGATTTGATACCGGGTGAAAGATTGAGGGCGCGGCGCGTGCTTTCGGTGCCATAGAATCCGGGTGGTGTCGCCGGACCCGCCGAGGCCCGCCGGAGGGCCGCGCTGTCGATTGCCTGGGCGCGCGGCGACGGCGGGCCGAGCCGCCCGAAGCCGTCAAGCAGTTTAAAGGGCGCTAGCGGACGCCGGAATGAGCCGCCCCCCGCCAATCCGCGGCCAAGTCCTACGATCCGTTGCAGCATCTCCACGAACAGCCCCGAAAGCGGCAGGTTGGTCCAAGCGGTGCTGGCGGTCGTGTGCACCAGCACCAGCCACCCCTCGCCCCGACGACTGGCGGTGACAAGGGGCGTGCCGTCGGTCAGGCGCGCCCATGTCTTGCTCGCGAGGTCGAGCGACGGTTGAGCCAGCACCTGTCGTGAAACCGACACGTCCTTCGGCAGGACCAGGCCGAAGAACGGGCTTTTTTCGTTAAAGGGCGCCAAACGGGCGGGTTCGCTCCAAAGGAGGGCACCCCCAAGCGTCCGCCCGCCGCGGCGGAGCGGTACGGGCGTGAGCGCATCATCCTGGCGCGCCGCCAGTTTCAAGCCGGCGAATCGAAGAACCACCCCGCCCCGGCGAATCCATTTGTCCAGCGCCGCTCGCGCCGCCGGATCAAGGGGCTCCGTGTCGGGAACCGCGATGACCGAGCGACCCGAATCGACGAGCTTCGCGATGGGTGCCCGCAGGACGTCGCTGAAAGGCTGGAGCGCTCGCTCGATATAATAGGTTTCCGAAAGCAGCGCCGGGCCGCTGTCGAGTGGTTTCGCCGCCGCGACACCCACCGACCGTCGGCGCCAGCGCTCGTCGAGCAGGATGACGCCGCCCGCTGTCCCGTTTCCGTCGATCTCCAGCCGCGAGAGCTTGTTTCGCAATTCACGGGGCACGTCGATCGTCGTTTCCACCCGGTTCTCGTCCGCGGCAAAGGCGACACTCCGTTCGATCAAGGCGCGTCCATCCGTCGCGCGGCCGCGAAGCTTGAGGATAAGTGCCGCGCCGGTCGCGGCGCGCGAGAGCGCCACTCGAAGCTCGCCGTTTCGCGATTCGGGCGGATGAAGCAGTGATGGCAGATCCGCCGGCGGATCTGCCAGGACGACGAGCGTGCCGAGACGCCGCAGTCGGTCGGCCAGGGCATCCGCTTTCTCGCCGGTTAGACCGTTGCTGAGCCAATAAACCGGCATGGCCCCTTTTTCGGAAAGATTCTTCAGAGCGGCGACCGCGCCGGCACGGTCGGCCGACCACGGCTTGGGGAGAAGAGCGGCGACGATGTTGCGCGCCTTCTCCGTCCGCAACGGCCCCAAAAGCGCGGGCGCGCCGCCGCCGATCGGGGGTACCGTCGGAAGGATATAGACGGTCCGGTCCTCCCGCGCGGCCCGGTCGATGGCCTCTTCCATGGCCGCTTTGCGTCGCGGCCAATGCCGGGCCGCCGCCCAGCCGTCGTCCACGACCAGCAACAGCGGCCCACCGCCCGGTAGCGCCGCCCGCGGATTGAGGAGCGGTCCGGCAAGGCCCAGAATGAGCGCTGTTACCGTCAGAATGCGCAACAGAATAAGCCAGAGGGGTGAAGCCTGCGGCGTTTGTTCCTCAGTCTCGAGGCCAAGCAGCAGCCGGACCACCGGAAAACGGATATTCTGTGCCGCCGGCGGCGTGATACGCAGCAGCCACCACAACAGCGGCAACAGCAGCAGCGCCCCCAGGAACCAGGGATTGGCAAACCCGAGCGCGCCAAGGCCGAACATTCGCCTAACGCCCCGGTGTCGCCGAAAGGGCGATATACAAGGCCAGAAGCGCTTTTTCCGGCGGCTGGTCGGTCCGATGCCGGATCAAACCCCAATCCGCGACCCGTGCGATCGCGGCAACGGCGGATTGATGCGCCGCGAAACGGCGATGGTAGGTCTCGCGAACGGCTTCGACCCGATTGACAAGAACATCCCCTTCCGGTTCGAGATCGCTAAATCGCACCCGGCCACTAAACGGCAACTCTTCCTCCGCCGGATCGAAGATCTGCACCATTTGCCCCCGAATGCCGCGGCCGGCGATCTTCAGGACGGAGTCCCGAATCGCCTCCGGGGCGGTCAGGAAATCGCCGAACATCACGAGCTGTGCGTATCTGGGCAAGGCTTCGAAATCCGGCATTTCGGTCGACGGGTCGGTTGGTTGGAGCACGTATTCGGCCAGCCTTTGAAAAGCGGCGCGGCCCGACGCTGGCGGCAGGCCCGCGCCGACCAGGGCAAAGCGCTCCGCGCCGCGCGTCAGCAAGGCCGCCAGGGCAAGCAGCAGCAGGTCGCGCCGTGCCGCCTTGGTCGGGATTTCGTCGCCCGAGCGATACGTCATCGAGGCCGAGGTGTCGCGCCATAACCAAACCGTCTGGGCGGCCTCCCACTCGGTCTCGCGGACGAAAATATGGCGAGACCGGGCGGATCGGCGCCAGTCGATGTTGCTCGCCGAATCGCCCTGTCCATAGCGGCGAAACTGCCAGAAGGTTTCGCCCTGGCCGACCACGCGGCGACCATGGACGCCCTGGATCACCGTCGAGGCCACGCGTTCGGCCGCGACGAGCAGCGGCGGCAGGTCCGCGGCCAGTCCTTCGGCTCGCTGTCTTTGTCTTACTTCCGCTGCCCCCGCCATGCGTTTCGCGGCACCTAGCGCAGCGGTTCGCAAAGAAGGTCGATGATAGATTCGATGGTCACGCCTTCCTGGCGCGCGGCGAAATTCAGCGCCATTCGATGGCGCAGGATCGGATGGGCGAGGGCCAGGACATCGTCGACCGAGGGTGCCAGGCGGCCATCCAGTAGCGCCCTGGCCCGGCTCGCCAGCATCAGGGCCTGGCTCGCGCGCGGCCCCGGACCCCAGCCCACATGTTCCTTGATCGCGGCGATCTCGCTGGTCTCCGGACGCCCGGCCCGAACGATACCTAAAATCGCCTCGACGATATTCTCGCCGACCGGAATGCGCCGAACCAAGGCCTGCGCCGAGAGGAGTTCGTCCGCGCTCATTACGCGCGACGGCGTTTCCTCGGCGGCCCCGGTCGTCGCGACCATCATGCGCCTTTCGGCCGGGGCATCGGGATAGCCGATATCGATCTGCATTAGGAACCGGTCGAGCTGTGCCTCGGGCAGCGGGTAGGTGCCTTCATGCTCCAGCGGATTTTGCGTCGCCAAGACGTGGAAGGGGGTCGGCAGGAGGTGATACTGTCCGGCGACGGAAACCCGGCTCTCCTGCATCGCCTGAAGCAGGGCGGATTGCGTGCGCGGGCTCGCCCGGTTGATCTCGTCCGCCATCAGCAGTTGCGAGAAGACCGGCCCTTCGATGAATCGGAAGCTGCGTCTGCCGCTCTCCGACTCGTCCAAGACCTCCGAGCCGATAATATCCGCCGGCATCAGATCGGGTGTGAACTGGACCCGCCGCTCGTTCAGGCCGAGGACCTGTCCCAGCGTCTCGACCAACCGCGTCTTGGCGAGTCCCGGAACGCCGATGACCAGCGCATGCCCACCCGACAAAAGTGTAACCAGGCTTTCCTCGACCACATGTTTTTGACCGAAGATCACTTCGCCGATCGAATTCCGCACCTGGCTAAGTTTCTCGCCGAATCCATCGATTTCGTCGACGAGCGCGCGGGCCTCGGATTCGTTCAGTTCCGGCAATTCCGGCGCCGAAAGGCTAGCATCTGAGGACATGAACGCCTATCTCCCGAAAAGGTATTCCGCTAAACTCGAAGCATGTAGGCCATGGAATGACCAAGCAACCCCCAAATCCCACGAATGCGGTCGATCTCGCGGAATTGAACAGGATCGGCACGCAGGAAAACGACGCGGGAGAACGCGAATTCGGGATTCGCATCGGCCGTGATGGAACTTGGTATTACCTGGGTTCGCCGATCGCTCGAAAACCGCTGGTTAAACTCTTCTCGACCGTCCTGCGGTTGGATGAAAACGGTCAGTATTGGCTGGTGACGCCGGTGGAGCGCGGCCGCATCGAGGTCGATGATGCGCCATTCACCGCGGTCGAGGTGACATGGTCCGGGTCGGGGCCGGATACCGATTTGACCTTTCGAACCAATATCGACGAAGAAGTCGTGGCGGGCCCCGAGCATCCGATCCGGGTCGTCGAGGACCCTGAAACGGGCGAGCCGACACCCTATATATTGATTCGCGATAATCTGGAGGCCTTGATCCTGCGGCCGGTTTTCTATGAGTTGGTGGAGTTGGCGGAGGAACGGGCGGCCGCCGACGGCGTGGTTCTGGGTGTTTGGAGCCGCGGCGACTTTTTCCCGCTGGGTCGGCCGGATGAGGCGTGAATGTTGAATCGAAGTCAGGTCATGGAACGTCTGAGCGCCCGCGAGGCGCGAATCCACGTCGAGGTGACGGGGCGGGGCGATCACGACCTCAACCCGGGGATCCGACCGCCGACCGATCTGACGCCGGCGGCGGTCCTGGTGCCGATCGTCGATCGGCCGGAAGGTCTCTCGCTGTTGCTCACCCAGCGCACTGATCATCTGCGCGATCATCCCGGCCAAGTGAGTTTCCCGGGCGGCCGCGTCGAGCCCGAGGACGAGAGTTTGGAGGCCGCCGCCCTTCGCGAGACCGAGGAGGAAATCGGCCTGACGTCGACGCATATCGAACTGGTGGGGCGGCTTGACGTCTATGTGACCCGGACCGGCTACGAGGTGACGCCCATCGTCGGCTTCGTCAATCCGCCCTTTCCCGTCGATCCCGACCCCTTCGAGGTGGCCGAGGTATTCGAGGTGCCGCTCGCCTTTCTCGCCGATCCCGCGAACCATCAGCGCCATAGCCGGTTTCACAAGGGCGCCAAGCGTGAATTCTACGCGATGCCCTATAACGGGTTCTATATCTGGGGTGCCACCGCCGGAATGATCGTCAATCTTGCCGAACGGCTCGGCGCGTCATGATCCGGAAACTGATCACGGTCGCCGTTCCCCTGCTGGCGCCGGTGGCGCTCTATCTGTTGTGGAGCTGGCAGCTGCGGCGGCGCGGCAAGGACGGCGAGGCGATCGAGGATCCGTTTTCCTGGCATGAAGTCCCGTGGGTCTGGCTGGGGGCGATCGGCACGGCGCTGCTGGCGGCCACCCTGGTGATTTCCACCCTGGTTTGGCACGAGGGCGTCGGTGGCGATTACACGCCGCCGCGCTTCGAGGACGGCAAGCGCATTCCAGGTAGCCACAGCCGCTGACACCAAGGGGCGTTGATCCGATGACCGGCCCTTTCCCGCCGCAGCCTTGGATGACCGCGTCCGAAACGGTCCGCGTTCTCGACGCCCTGACGGCGGATGGGGCGGAGGCCCGATTCGTCGGTGGATGTGTCCGGGATGCGCTGGCCGGGCGCGCCGTCAAAGACATCGATATCGCGACCGACGCACCTCCGGAGACCGTTCTCGACCTTCTCTCGGCGGCCGGTATAAAGTCGGTGCCGACCGGTCTTGCCCACGGCACCGTGACGGCGGTCGTCGCGCACCGGCCCTTCGAGATCACCACGCTTCGCCGCGATATCGAAACCGACGGCCGCCACGCGCAAGTGGCGTACGGGACCGACTGGCGGGCCGATGCGGAGCGGCGGGATTTCACCATGAACGCGATCACGCTGACGCGAGACGGCGTGTTGTACGACTTCCACGATGGCGTGGCCGATCTTCATGCCGGGCGCGTGCGCTTCGTCGGCGACGCCCGCCGGCGGATCGCCGAGGACGTGCTCCGGCTGCTCCGCTGGTTTCGCTTCTACGCCCATTTCGGGTCCCCGCCGCCCGATGCCGAGGCCCTCGACGCGTGCGGCGAGATGGCGGACCGGCTGGAAATACTCTCGCGCGAGCGGGTCCGGCAGGAGGTTCTAAGCCTCTTGGCCGCGCCCGATCCCCTGCCGGCCCTGGAGTTGATGCGCGAGACCGAGGTGATGGACCATATTCTGCCGGGTGTCGGCGATCTTACCCGCATCGGGGGGCTGGTGCGGATCACCGGTGGGGACGTGCCGGCCGATCCCATTCTCCGCCTCGCGACCCTTCTCGAAGCCGCCGCGGCCGACGAAATCGTGGCGCGGCTCCGTCTTTCCAATCGAGAGGCGGACCGCCTGCGTGCCGCCCTGGCGGATGCCGATAACGTTGCACCTGGTATCGACGCCAACGCGCTCGAAGCGGTGCTCTATCGCCAAGGCAAGGCCGGCGTTCGCGATCGGGCGTGGCTTGGTTGGGCCGGCGCGTCGGAAGAAGCGGGCTGGGCCGACTTGCTCCGGACGATCAAGGAATGGACCCGGCCAACCTTTCCGATCTCGGGTGCCGATCTCGACACCCTTGGTATTCCCGAGGGGCCTCGCGTCGGGAAACTGCTGGGGACGGTCGAGGATTGGTGGATCGAAGGCGGGTTTTCGGCGGATCGCGCCGCCTGCATCGACCGATTGCGCGCGGCGGCCGACCTCTCGGATTAATGGAGTCGCGGTTCCGCGCTACTGTTGCTGCTGCTGCTGATGTTGAGCCGTCGGATCGATCGCCGGGGCGATATCGCGCGGCATCGGGCGGACGACCTTGAGAAAATCCTCATGCTCAACCGGGCCGTCCGCCAAGGCCACGGTCACGGCGACCGCGAGCTCGCTTTCGGCCGTTCCCTTGAAGGTACCCCGTGTCGGCGGCACGTCCGCATAGTCGCGGCCGATCGCCACCCGGATATGACGGCCGTCTGCGAGGACGTTGTTGGTCGGGTCGAAGCCGACCCAGCCGAGGGGCGGCAACCAGGCCTCGACCCAGGCGTGACTTGCGCTCGGATCCGACTGGTCGTGATCCTCGACGCGGTGATGGAGATAGCCCGAGACATAACGCGCCGGAACGTCCCAACTCCGGAGCACCGCGATCATCACATGAGCGAAATCCTGGCAAACCCCCTTGCGCGTGCGGAGCGCGTCGGCGATCGGCGAATGAACGTGGGTATGGTCGCCGTCATAGGCGAACGCCCCGTGGATTGCCATGTTGAGCCGGCGAATGGCGCTAAGCGGGTCCCCTTCGGGCGTGATGCCGCGTTCGGATATGAAATCGTCCAGGAACGGATGCGGGCGGGCAAAGGCGCTCGGGTGCAACATGTCCCAGAAGTCGCCACCCGAGATCGAGTCCGCGAGTGTCTTCCAAACTGCGGGATCGAGCGTCTCCGGCAAGTCTAGGCGTGGCACCACCTCGATCGCGGATTCGGTGACGATATTGAGTTCGTTGTGCTCCATGGGCACATCGAAATGGTAGACCGCGTTGCCGAGAAAGTCGGTGTAGCCGAGGGGTTGCGCGTGCGGTTGCGTCTGGATTTTGAAGGTTCGGAGATATTGGTCGCCGTCGCTGCGCGGCTGCATGTAGAGCTGCATGATCGATTCCCGCACCGGCGAGGAGTAGCGATAGTGCGTGACGTGTCGGACCGAGAAATATTTGGTACCGGTGGTTTCCGGCATATCGTTCCCTTTCCCCTACGCGCTCAAATGCGCGTCCACCCGATAGTCGATATAGGTCTCGTGGGCGGCGTAATGGATGGCGGCCAGTTGGTTCCGGGTTTCCGTTAAGAAGGCGGCGATGCCGTCGTTCCGTATATCGTCGATCAGCCCATAGTCCAGCGTTGCCCGCAGGCGGCCCGCGATGCGGTCGGCCTGTCCCGCCCCGCCGCCGCCTATGTCCCGCAGCACGGACTGCACCTGATCCACCGCGAAGCGGACCGAGCGCGGGAAGGCCGGATCGAAAATCAGGAATTCGGCGATTCGGTCGGCCTGGATATTGGCGGTGTGAACCTTGCAAAAGGCCTCGAAGGCCGAACACATCTTCAGGAGGTTGACCCAATCGAAGTGTGTCGGCGCGGCGGCGAAGGGGGTGCCGTCCGGCGCCGTCGCGCCGAAATGGTAGCCGAGGAGGCGCTGCAACTGCTGGCCGCGTTCGATGAATCGGCCGAGCTGGATGAAATACCATCCTTCGCCGTGACTCATCGTCGAATCGGTGACGCCCTGGAAATGGTGCAGCCCGGCGATGATCTCATCGTAGAGACCGCGTCCGGATTCCTCTTCATCCCGTATGTCATGGCCGCTCTCTCGCAGTCGGAGGTATTGACCGTTTAAGACTTCCCACATTTCGGAGCTGATCTGTTCGCGCATCTGCCGCGCGTTCTCGCGCGCCGCGGTCAAGCAGCCGATGATCGAGCCGCCGACCTTGCCGTCAAAAGTAAGGGTCCGTGTCAGTTGGTCGGAATCGATGGACTCTCCCACGAAGCCGTCGGGTGGCCCCTGGTACAAGCTGGCGGTGATACGGCGCCAGGCGTCGGCGGTGTCCTCTTCCAGCCGTTCGGCGGAGGCGTCGCGCATTACCTTCAAGAGGCGCGCCGTGTGTTCGGCCTGTTCCAGATGGCGGCTGGTCCAATAGAGTCCGTCGGCAACGCGGGAGAGCATATCTCAGTCCTCCACGATCCAGGTATCCTTCGAACCCCCGCCCTGCGAGGAATTGACCACCAGACTGCCGCGCCGAAGCGCCACCCGGGTGAGCCCGCCCGGAACCACGGTCGTTTCTGCGCCGTGTAGGATGAAGGGCCGGAGATCGACGTGTCGGGGCTCGAATTTCCCGTCGATCAGACAAGGGGCCCGCGACAGGGCAAGGGTCGGTTGGGCGATGTAGTTGTCCGGCGTCGCCCGTAGTTTTTTCGCGAATTCCTCGCGCTCGGTCCGGTCCGCATGCGGGCCGACAAGCATGCCGTAGCCGCCGGACTCGCCGACCGCCTTCACAACCAGCTTGTCGAGATTGTCGAGGGTGAATTCCAGCGCCTCCGGCTCGCGGCAGAGATGGGTCTCGACACTGTCCAGGATTGGTGTCTCGCCCAAATAGTATTCGATGATCCGCGGCACATAGGCATAGACCGCCTTGTCGTCGCCGACGCCGGTGCCGGGCGCATTGGCGATCGCGACGTTGCCGGCGCGAAAGGCGTTCATCAACCCGGCCACGCCCAACACCGAATCGGGATTGAAGGCCACGGGGTCTAGGAAATCCGTGTCGACCCGGCGATAGATCACATCGACCCGCCGAAGGCCCCGGGTCGTCCGCATATAGACGATATTATTGTGCACCGTCAGGTCGCGCCCCTCGACCAGTTCGATCCCCATTTGGCGGGCCAGGAAGGCGTGTTCGAAATAGGCGGAATTGAAAATTCCCGGCGTTAGCAGGCCGATCACCGGGTCCCCGGCGGCTCCCGGCACCAGCGATTTCAGGGTCGACAGCAGTGCCTCGCCGTAGTGTTCGATCCGCCGCACCTTGTATTTTCGGAACAAGCGGGGGAAGGCGCGCCGCACCACTTCGCGATTGGCCAGCATGTAGGAGACACCCGACGGGACCCGCAGATTGTCCTCCAGAACCACGAAGCGGCCGTCGTCGATGCGCACCAAATCGGTTCCGCAGATCGAGACATAGGCATCGCGCGGCACCTCGAGGCCGCGCATTTCGCGGCGGAAATGGCGGCTGCCGTATATCAGGTCGCGCGGAACGACCCCGTCCGCGAAGATGCGACCGTCGTTGTAAATGTCCTTGAGAAAATGATTCAGCGCCTGGATGCGTTGGTTCAGCCCTTTCTCGATTCGGGCCCAGTCGGTCGCCGGAATAATGCGCGGCAGACAGTCGATCGGAAATATCCGTTCGGTCGCCTCGGCTTCGCCATAGACCGTGAAAGTGATGCCTTGGTGGAGGAAGGCGTGCTCGCAGGAACGCTGGCGCTGGGTGAGTTCCTCGGGGCTGAGCTCCGTCAGACGGATGGCGAGAGCGGCGGAATGGTCGCGCGGACCGCCTTTCGCCGTGAACATCTCGTCATAGGCCGCATCGAGGAAATAGGGATCGAAGCGCCTGTCCGCTTCCGCCAGCTCGACCCGTCCGGTTTCGCTGGAATTCATCTCTAGTTTGCGAATTTGATCAGCTTGCCGGTAACCACCCGAACCGGTTCGCCGTCGCGCACCCGCCGGAAGATGAAATCCATGCCGGAGGGTTTCAGCGTCCGTTCGTAGATCTGCATGTCGTAGCGCCCGGCATCGTCGATGGTCAGGATATAGATCAACAAGGTGCGCTTACTTATTCGCGCCCAGGAATAGCGCCCGCCCTGCAAGGGGTCGGCGAGATCCGTCGCCTTGTAGACGCCCGGAATGCCGGACGGCAGGAAGCTCGTCGACTGCGCCTTCTTGCGAACCTTTGGATTATTCGGATCGCCGCCTCTCCGTATGATCGTCGACCAGTCGACCCTAAAGCCGTCGCCGGCCGGCTGGATGCTGACGTCGAAATCGCGGACGGTGACGCCGAAATAGATGCTGTCGTTGTTCTCGGCGACGCCGCCGCCTTTGAAGGTGCCGAAGAAGGCGCCGAGCGAAAGATCCTGCGCGCTCGCGGATGTCGAGGCGCCGGCGATCAATAGGAGCACCAGGGTCATTCGGCGGAAGCGTGCCAGTGTCATGGGTCGAGCCTTTTCTGCAGGGGTTACGGCCAGCGTGCCTCGGGGGGCATCGACATCAGTATGGCCTCCGAATTGCCGCCCGTCATCAGGCCGAATTTCGTGCCGCGATCATAAAGGAGATTGAACTCGACATAGCGGCCGCGCCGCTCGAGCTGATGGTCGCGTTGAGCGTCGGTCCAGGGGTTGTCCATGTGCCGGCCGACGATCTCGGGATAGACCTTGAGAAAGGTCTCGCCGACATCGCGGGTGAAGGCGAAATCCGCCTCCCAGTCACCGCTCTCCAGATAGTCGTAGAAGATACCGCCGACGCCGCGCGGCTCGTCGCGATGCGGCAGAAAGAAATACTCGTCGCACCATTTCTTGTATTTTTCGTAGTAATCATCGCCGTGGCGATCGCAGGCGTCGCGGAAGGCGGCATGAAAGGTTTCGGTATCGGTCTCGTCGGGAACCATCGGCGTCAAATCGGCGCCGCCGCCGAACCAGGCCTTGGTGGTCTGGATGTGGCGGGTGTTCATGTGCACCGCCGGCACCAGAGGCGAGCGCATATGCGCGACCAGGGAGACGCCGCTCGCCCAAAAACGCGGGTCTTCATCGGCGCCCGGGATTTGCTTGCGGAATTCCTCGGAAAACTCGCCCTCGACGGTGGAGATGTTGACCCCGACTTTCTCGAAGACCCGGCCGCGCATGACCGACATGACGCCGCCGCCGCCGCCGTCCCGCGACCAGGCTTTCCGCTCGAAGCGCCCGGCGGCGACATCGGCGCCCGTGCCCGTCAACGCGTCCTCCAGCGCCTCGAAGCCCGCGCAGATTTGGTCGCGCAGCGATTCGAACCAGGCGGCGGCCTCGGATCGCTTGGCAACGAGGCTCATGCCGCCACCTCGCCGGGGAAGCCCCCGGTCTGGCGCAGCGCCTCGCCCAAAGCCATCGCCGCCGCCATCGCCACGTTCAGCGAGCGCTCCGATATCGGAATACGGAGCCGCGCATCGGCGGCATCATGGACTGCCGGCGGGGTTCCGGCACTTTCTCGTCCCAGCATCAGGATGTCGTCCTCTTGATAGGTGAAGTCCGTGTAGTGGGTGGTTGCCGCCGTGGTCAAGAGGATCAGCCGTTCCCGCCGGATCTCGCGAAAGGCCGTCCAGGAATCATGGCGCGAGAGATCGACGCGCGCCAGATAGTCCATGCCGGCGCGCCGCATTCGCCGGTCGGACCAGACGAAGCCACAGGGTTCGATGATATCGACCGGCACCGCCAGGCACGCCGCGAGACGCAGGATGGTCCCGGTATTCTGCGGAATGTCCGGTTGGAACAGCGCGATTCGCATTTTTCTTCGTTCCGGCTCTGAAAGAAAGTGACTGGAAACTTTGCCACGTAACCGAATTTGCATTATACGAACCACGTACGGCCGGTCACGTGGAACTCGGAATTTGCCTTCGGATGGGGGCGGAAAGTTCGAGTTCCGGCCTTGTGTGCAATAGGGTGTTGCATGCATGTTCAGGGATCGGTTGATGCGGTAATATACGACGGCTTCGGATTGGAGCCGTCAAAACGTTGAACGTATGAGAGGTGGGGGGACATGGCGGAGACGTCCCAGGCGGCGGATGCCGAAGGGCATGAAGAATCGCGCCGAGATTTCTTGGTATTGGCGACGGGTGGGGTAGGCGCCGTCGGCGCGGCCGCGTTCGCATGGCCATTGATCCATCAGATGAATCCATCGGCCGATGTGCTTGCACTGGCGTCGACGGAGGTTGATCTCAGCAAGATCGAGGTCGGCCAGAGCATCACCGTCAAATGGCGCGGCAAGCCCGTTTTCGTGCGACGGCGGACGGCGAAGGAAATCGATGTCGCCCGCGCGGCCGCGGCCGACGATCTGAAGGATTTTCAGAAGGACACCGATCGCGTACAGAAGGACGAGTGGCTGATCCTGGTCGGTGTTTGCACCCATCTCGGTTGCGTGCCGCTTGGTCAGAAGTCGGGCGATCCCCGCGGTGAATTCGGCGGCTGGTTCTGCCCTTGCCACGGCTCGCACTACGACACCTCGGGTCGCATTCGCAAGGGGCCGGCCCCGCGCAACCTCCCGGTGCCGCCCTATAAGTTCCTCACCGACAACACCATTCTCATCGGCTAGGGGGACGCGAGATGACATCCAAACCCGAATTCACGAATCTCCTGATCCGATGGGTCGAAGACCGCCTACCGGTCTTTTCCTATATGCAGCACGAGTATCGGGATTTCCCGATGCCGAAGAACCTGAATTACTGGTGGAACTTCGGCGCCCTGGCGAGCGTGGTCCTCGTTGTCATGGTGGTCACCGGGATTATCCTGGCGATGCATTACACGCCGCATGTGGACTATGCATTCGACAGCGTCGAGCGGATCATGCGCGACGTTAATTATGGCTGGCTGATCCGCTACATTCACATGAACGGCGGCTCGCTCTTCTTCGTCGTCGTTTATATCCACATCTTCCGGGGCCTCTATTACGGTTCTTACAAGGCACCGCGCGAACTTCTCTGGATGCTCGGCGTGGTAATCTTGCTTCTCATGATGGCCACGGCCTTCATGGGCTATGTGCTTCCCTGGGGTCAAATGAGCTTCTGGGGCGCCACCGTGATCACCAACCTGTTCTCGGCCATTCCGATCATCGGCGATCCGATCGTGACCTGGTTCTGGGGCGGTTTCGCGGTCGACAACCCGACCCTGAACCGATTCTTCTCGCTGCACTATCTGACGCCGTTCGTGCTCTTCGGGGTCGTCGGCGCGCATGTCGTGGCGTTGCATGTCGTGGGCTCCAGCAATCCCGACGGCATCGAGGCCAAGCCGGGCGAGGACACGGTGCCCTTCACGCCTTATTTCACGGCGAAGGATTCGGTCGGCCTCGCGATCTTCGCGCTGGTCTTCGCGTATTTCGTCTTCTACATGCCGAACTACATGGCCCATCCCGACAATTACATTCAGGCCGATCCGCTGAACACGCCGGCGCATATTGTGCCGGAATGGTACTTCCTGCCTTATTACGCGATCTTGCGCGCGGTGCCGGACATTCTCTTCATCGAGGCCAAACTGGCCGGCGTTATCGCCATGTTCGGATCGATCGGGGTGCTTTTCATCATACCCTGGCTCGACACCTCGCCGGTGCGGAGCTGCAAGTACCGGCCGATTTACAAGTGGTTCGTCGGCCTGCTGCTGATCGACACGGTCGTGCTCGGTTTCTGCGGGGCGAACCCGCCGGAAGGCTGGTGGCTCTTGGCTGGCCGGCTCGGGACCGCCTATTACTTCTTCCACTTCATCATCCTGCTGCCGGTTCTCGGCAAGTTGGAGACACCGGATCCCTTGCCGACCAGTATCAGCAAGCCGGTGACGGGTGGCGGCGGCGGAGCCGCGGCGGGCGGCGCCAGTGCCGCCAAGATGGAGAAGAAATGATGGGCAGGAAATCGATTCTCGGCGCCCTCTCGGGGGCGATCATGCTGGCGACCTCGGGCGTTGCCCTTGCGGCCGGCGGTGTCGAAATTCCCCAGCAAACCTGGTCCTGGGACGGTCTCCTCGGGAAATACGACCGGGCCTCGGCGCAGCGCGGCCTGCAGGTCTACAAGGAGGTTTGCGCCGGCTGTCACGGATTGCGGCTGGTGGCCTATCGCAACTTGATGGATCTCGGCTACACCGCCGATCAGGTAAAGGCTTTCGCGGCCGAGTTCGAGGTCGAGGACGGTCCCAACAGCGAGGGCGAGATGTTCACCCGCAAGGCCCGGCCGTCGGACCGGTTCGTCAGCCCCTTCCCGAACGACGAGGCGGCCCGTGCATCGAACAACGGCGCCTTTCCCCCGGATCTGTCGTTGATCGTCGATGCCCGCGGCAAGGGCATGGATTACTATCAGGGTTATGGCGGCGCGGATTACCTCTACGCGATCCTGGTCGGGTATACGGAAGCCCCTGCCGGTTTCAAACTCGGCGACGGCATGTCGTACAACAAGTATTTCGGCGGGCATCAGATCGCGATGCCGCCGCCCTTGGCGGAGGACAGCGTCGAATATGGCGACGGCACAAAGGCCACCGTCGAACAGATGTCGCGCGACGTCACCACCTTTCTCGCTTGGGCCTCCGAGCCCAATCTCGAGGCCCGCAAGGGAATGGGGCTGAAGGTGATGCTGTTCCTCATCGTGCTTGTCGGCATGACCATCGTCGTCAAGAAGCGGATCTGGTCAAACGTCCACTAGGGGCCGACCGATGAATCTGATGGCGGGCCGCGGCGAATGCGTCGCGGCCCGTTGTCTTTGAGGGTGGAGGTGCCGACCCCATGAGCGAACCCGGAACACCCCCCGTGATCGGGGTTATTGGCGGCAGCGGCCTTTACGATATTCCGGGGCTGGAGAACGTCGCCTGGCGCGAAATCGAAAGCCCTTTCGGGACGCCTTCGGACGCATTGATGTTCGCCGAGATCGGCGGCCAGAAAATCGTCTTCCTGCCGCGCCACGGGCGGGGGCATCGAGTTCCGCCGACGGAACTGGATTTCCGCGCCAATATCGACGCCATGAAGCGCGCCGGCGTCACCGAAATCATCTCCCTTTCCGCGGTCGGATCGCTGAAGGAGGATTTGGCGCCGGGCACCTTCGTTCTGGTCGATCAATTCATTGACCGGACCTTCGCGCGGCAAAAGAGCTTCTTCGGCACCGGGCTGGTGGCGCATGTCTCGATGGCGGATCCGGTGTGTCCGCGTCTCGGCAATGCCCTGGCGGCGGCGGCGGGCGAGGCCGGCATGGCGATGGTGCGGGGCGGAACCTATCTCGTCATGGAGGGTCCGCAATTCTCCAGCCGGGCCGAATCCGAACTCTATCGAAGCTGGGGCTGCGATGTCATCGGCATGACTAATATGCCGGAGGCCAAGCTCGCGCGCGAGGCGGAGATCTGCTACGCCACCGTCGCCATGGTCACCGACTACGACTGCTGGCATCTCGACCATGACGACGTCACCGTCGAGATGATCGTCAAGGTCCTGCTGGAAAATGCCGAGAACGGACGGGACCTGGTCCGGCGCGCGGTCCCGGCCCTGGCGGGACGAAGCCGGGCCTGCGAGGCCGGTTGTCACACCGCGCTCGATGCCGCGATCATCACCGGACCGGCTGTCCGAGACCCCGATTTGGCCGCGAAGCTGGACGCGGTCGCCGGCCGCGTTCTCTAGTTAGACAAGTGCCGCCCGCCGCCGGGCGCGAAGGGGCTGGTCGGTTGGCGCCGGCGCGGCGAAATCCGCCGCTTCCTCGGGCTCGGTGCGTGGATCGAGCCGGGCCGCGACCGGCGAGGTGCGCGGGACCGCTTGAAAGGGTGCCGCGGTCTCATGGTTGCGCGGTCGGGCACGGAGAATGCGTAGACACGCGAAGAGACCGTACATTCCACCCACCAAGGCAATCAGTATGAACAACCCGCCGGGCCCCGCCTCGATCATGGCGAGGGCGCCCAGAATCGGACCCATGATGGCGCCGACGCTGTAGGCGATCAGCAAACCGCCCGCCGCCGCCACGAGATCGCCGGGTGCGACGAAGTCGTTGGCATGCGAAATACTGAGCGGATAGATCAGGTAGATGGCGCCACCGAAGGCCACCCCCAGAAGCAGGATCTCGGTTTCCTCGCGCCCCATCATGGAATGCATCGCCGCCCCCGTGCCGGCGATCGCGAGTGCGACGGCCAACAGCACCAGCCGGCGGTCGAAGCGGTCGGAAAGCCGGCCGATCGGCCATTGCAGCAGCAACCCGCCGAGCAGAATCGCCGCCATGAAATTGGCGGTGCCGCGGAGATCCATGCCGATCTCGTGGGTAAAACTCGGGACCAGGCCGTAAACCGCGCCGAGTATGATGCCGGCCGCGAAACTTCCCGCCACGCCGAGCGGCGAAATTTGGATCAAGGTGCCGAGCTTGAAGGCGGTCGGCTCCGGCGGCGGCGGGGCCGGATACCGGGTCAAGGCGACCGGAACCAAGGCCAGCGAGAGCAGGATCGAGGCCAGCGCGAAAAGGCCAAACCCGTCCGGCGCCTCGACCAGGATCAGGAATTGGCCCAGCCCCAGCGCGCAATAGACGACGGTCATGTAAACCGACAGTACCTGGCCGCGCTTGTTGTTGGGCGCTCGGTCGTTGAGCCAGCTTTCCATGCACATGAAGAGACTAGCCAGGCAAAGCCCCTCGATGAAACGGAGGGCGCCCCAAAAAATCTCATGGGTGAGGAAGGCATGCGCCAGGGTGGCGGCGCTCAAACTCGAGGCAAAGGTCGCGAAGGCGCGGATATGCCCCGCCCGATGCATGACGCGGTGCGCCGTGAGCGCGCCTACCAAGAGGCCGGCGAAATAGGCCGCCATGACAAGGCCGATCGCCAGTGGCGAGGAGCCGCCCATCGACAGGCGTACGCCGATCAGCGTGCCGAGAAGACCGTTCCCGGCCAAGAGAAGCCCGGCGCCGACGAGAACCGCCGAGACGGAGGAGAGAATGTCGCGCATGGCGATCACCCGTCACTTAATTTCCGATTGAATTTTCGAACGAAGATACCGATCCGCCAGATTGCGGATTACCGACCATTTAGGCCATTTCGAGGCTGTGTTGTTGCGTCATTTTCGCCGGGCAGGATTGCGAGGAACGCATAACGGAAAACGCCGCCTCCCGGATGGCGCGGGGGCGGCGTTTTAGGGTGCTTGCGCTACTCTGTCCGAGCGCTATTTCTTCTCCTTCGGCTCCACCGGGCCTTCGGCCTCTTCCCAGGCCTTGAACCCGCCGCCGATATGGGCGACCGGTTCGACGCCCATCTCCTGCATCACCTTCGTCGCCAGCGCCGAGCGCCAGCCGGCGGCACAGAAGAAAACCAGCTTCTTGCCGGAGGAAAAGACCTCCCGGTGATAGGGGCTCTCCGGGTCGACCCAGAACTCCAACATGCCACGGGGTGCATGGACCGCCCCCGGGATGGTGCCGGTGTTCCAGAGTTCGCGGATATCGCGGAGGTCGACGATGACGGTGTCGTCGTCATCGACCAGCGCCAGGGCATCCGCGACCTCGATGGTTTCAACCTCGGCCTCGGCCTCCGCGACGAGCTGTTTGAAGCCCTTTTTCAGCGCCATCCAACTATCCCACGTGTTCGGCGAAGAACGCCATCGTCCGTTCGCGCGCCAGCTTGCTGCTTTCCTCGTCGTATTGGGCGCGATGGTCGCAGTTGAAGCCGTGATCTGCATGATAGATGTTGATGTCGGCGCTGGGATTGGCGGCGCGAATCTGGTCCACGTCTTCCATCGGAATGCCCGCGTCCATGTCGCCGAAATGCATCAGCAGGGGGCAGTTCGCGCTCTCATCCTTGTAGGGCACCATCTGACCGCCGTAATAGACGACCGAGCAGTCAACGCCCTGGATCCGGGTGGCGCAAAGGTAGGAGAGGGTGCCGCCCCAGCAATAACCGACCGTGCCGACCTTGCCCGGCAGCGCTTTTACCGCCGCCGCCATGTCCTTGACGGCGTTGTCGTCCCCGACCGTCGCGCGATGTTCGAGACCAACAGCGACATCTTCCGGCGTATAGCCGAGATCGGCACCCGGCTTGGCCCGATCGTAGACCGCGGGCGCGATCGCCACATAGCCGTCCGCCGCGAAACCGTCGGCCACTTCCTTGATATGCTGATTGACCCCGAAGATTTCCTGGATGACCAGGATGCCACCCTTCGGCGCGCCGGCGGGGCTGGCTTTGTAGGCATCGAACTCGTGGCCGTCCTCGGCCGTCAAACGGATCATCTCACCCATGATCTTGATACTCCCTGATTCTTGCTGGATTGAATGGTCAATTGTCGACCCGATCATGAGCCCGACTCTATGGGGCCGGCATGGTGAGGGCAATAGGTTAGCGAACCGTCGGATCGGACCGGCGTATCCCGTTCCTATTTGAGAATCTTGGACAAATTTCGCGCATTTTTTGCTATCTTAGGCGACGGCCATGAGACGGATGGGGGATATGATGTCCAGATCTCTGGGCAATCGGGCGATCGTTTTGGTGCTGTCGTGCCTGCTTGCGAGCGCTTGTACGGCTTCCGTTCTCAAGACGACTCGTGCCTTCAAGAAACCCGCGGGCGACGTCCGCTTGGTTCTGATGACGCCGGATATCGAATTGTCCGAAGTGACCGCTGGCGGCCTTTTTGAGCCGCGGGCGGATTGGACTGAAACAGGGCGGATCAATGTCATCGCTGCGATCAGCGAGATCGTCGGCAAAAAGGACGTGACGATCATTCCCTACCCGATAGGGGAAAAGGGCACCCCGCGCCGGAAGGACATTCAACTGGTCAAGCTGCATACGGCGGTCGGCGGATCGATCCTGCTCCATAAATACCTCCAACTCCCGCTGCCGACGAAACAGGATAAATTTGACTGGACGCTAGGCGCCGACGCTGTTCGTTTGCGCCGTGAATTGGGGGCGGATTACGCGCTTTTTGTTTACTTCCGCGATCGCTTCACCAGCGGCGGCCGGGCGGCGGTCATCTTTGTCGGCCTCTTGTTCGGCGTCGGAATTCCGGGCGGACACCAGGTCGGGTATGCCTCCCTTGTCGATCTGCGAACGGGCGATGTCGTTTGGTTCAATCTTCACCGATCCGGGGAAGGCGACCTGCGGAAGAAGAAGTCCGCTGCGGAGTCGACGCGGAGTTTGCTGAAGGAAATTCCCCTTTGATGCGACGAAGCGTGATCGTGCCGTTACTCGTGTCGGTGTTCTGCACCGCCTGTGTAACGACCGAGCTCGCCGATATGAAACCGGGCCAGCGACCTGATCTCCAGAGCGACGAAGCCGGGCTTTGGCTGATGATGGACAGGGCCGAGAGCAATCTGCGCACCTCTGGCCGTGTGGTCGAGGACAAGGAGCTGAACGCCTATGTGCGCGGAATCGTTTGTCGGATTGTCGGCGAATTTTGCAAGGACATCCGTATTTATGTTGTCCGGGCGCCCAGATTCAACGCATCGATGGCGCCAAACGGTACCATGCATATCTGGACGGGAATGCTCCTTCGATCTCAAAACGAAGCGCAATTTGCCTTTGTCGTGGGTCACGAATTCGGCCATTACCTGAAGCGGCACTCGTTGCGGCGATGGCAGGCCGTGCGCGACACCAGTGGGTTTCTTATTTTCTTCCAGTTCGCCGCCGCCGCCGCCGGCTACGCTGCCGTCGGCGATCTCGTGCAATTGGCGGCGCTGGGCGGTCTGTTGGCCTTTAGCCGGGATCAGGAGCGTGAAGCCGACACGGTCGGCTTGAAAATAATGTCGGAAGCCGGTTACGACCCGCGCGAAGCCGCTAAGATTTGGCTCGAATTAATGAAGGAGAAAGCGGCGGGCGACACCGAGAGCCACCCGTCGATCTTCTTCTCGACCCATCCGTCATCGGAGGAACGGTCCGAAACCCTTGCCCGACGCGCAAAGGAAATGCCGGCGGCCACGGTCGGAACGAAACTGGGGCGCGAGCGATTCAAGGCGATGACGCTGGCCTATCGCAAACACTGGTTGCGGGACGAAATTCGCCGCAAGGAATTTTCGCGGTTCGAGGTCGTGTTGGCGGGGCTCCGGCGAGCCGGCGACCGACTGGGTGAGATCGATTTCTTTCAAGGCGAGACCCATCGCCTGAGAAACGACGAAGGCGATCCCGAAAAGGCCATGATCGCCTACAAGAAAGCGCTCAGAGACGACGGATCGCCGGTTGAAACCCATCGATCCTTGGGCTTGGTCCAGTGGTCGCTGGGATTGAAAGCCGATGCCAGAAGCTCCTTCTCGCGATACCTCCTGATCAAGCCGGATGCGGACGATCGGCGGATGATCGAGTCTTATATCGAACAATTGGCGGTGACGAGACATTGAAGAAATTTTCCATAGCACTTGCCCTGGCATTGGTGCTCGCTGCGTGTGCGCCATTCGCGATGATCGAGGCCAAACGTCAGACGATCGGCGATTCCTACTCGGTCCTTCCGACCGGTGCGTGGAACAAGGCGGGTTTCGACAAGTTCGAGACATGGACGGTGGACGGGCTGGCGCTTCAGCTGTTGCGCTTCTACGCCGGCATCAAGGATGGCGACGCAATATTCGTATTGCGCGGCAGGAAGGACGACCAGCAACCCAAGTTTCGTGTCAGGATGACGCCGAGCGATATCATGGAACTCGTCGCCGACGGCCTTTCGGGTTTGAAGATAACGGATATCAAGACAACCCATCTACGGCCCCATAAATTCGGTGGCCTGCCCGGATTCCGATTCGACATCAGCTATTTCAATACTGGGGGATTGGCCTATCGCGGAGTGGTCGTCGGCGCGGTGAAGGACAAGGAATTGAACATGATTCTCTTCCGCGGAACGAAACTTCACTACTTCGACTCCAAGATCGATGAAGTCGAGCAGATTATCCAATCGGTCCGCATGAGCTGACCGCCGTTCCTAATCCCGATTAGACATTGAACCGGAACAGAATCACGTCGCCGTCCTGGATGACGTAGTCGCGGCCCTCGAGGCGCATCTTGCCGGTGTCCTTCGCCCCCTGTTCGCCGCCGGCGGTGACGAAGTCGGCATAGGTGGTGGTTTCGGCGGCGATGAAGCCGCGTTCGAAATCGGTGTGGATCCGGCCGGCCGCCGGGGCCGCTGCCATGCCCGTGGGGATCGTCCAGGCGCGGCTCTCGTTTGGGCCCGTGGTGAAGAAGGTAATCAAGTGGAGCAGCCGGTAGCCGGCATGGATCACGCGGTCGAGACCGGCTTCCGCCAATCCGAGGCTCGCCAGATATTCGCTCTTCTCGGCCGCGTCGTCGAGTTGTGCCAATTCGGCCTCGATCGCGGCGGAGACGATCACCGTCTCCGCGCCCTCGGCCGCCGCCATCGTCTCGACCGCCGCCGAGTGATGGTTGCCGCCGCCGGCGCATTCTTCGTTGACATTGCATGCGTAGAGGACCGGCTTTGCGGTCAGTAGGTGGAGCTGCTGAAAGATCGGGAGCTGGTCGCGCGTTAGGCTCACCGAGCGCGCCGGCGCGCCCTCGCGAAGCGCTGTCAGGACCGGTTCCATCACCGAGAATTCCAGCTCCGCGTCCCGTTCGCCTTGGCGGGCCCGCTTCTCGATCGGCTCGATCCTTCGCTCCATGCTCTCCAGGTCGGCGAGCAGCAGTTCCGTCGTTACCGTCTCGGCGTCGCGAACCGGGTCGATCGTCGCCTCGACATGGGTGACGTTATCGTCCTCGAAGCAGCGCAGCACCATGACGATGGCGTCGACCTCGCGGATATTGGCGAGGAACTGGTTGCCGAGCCCCTCGCCCCTAGAGGCGCCGCGTACCAGGCCGGCGATGTCGACGAATTCAAGGTAAGTGGGGACCCGCGTTGCCGAGCCGGCGATCTCGTGGATCTCGTCGAGCCGGGCATCGGGCACCGGCACCCGGCCGATATTGGGCTCGATGGTGCAGAAGGGATAGTTCGCCGCCTCCGCCGAGGCGGTATCCGTTAATGCATTGAAAAGGGTCGACTTGCCGACATTGGGCAGCCCGACGATACCGCAATTAAACCCCATCGTCGCCCTCAGGCGTTTTGGATTCCGGCGGGGGTTCCTTCGGTTTCGGCGGCGCAATCGCCTGCGAGACCTTACTCATGAAGGCGTTGTGCTGGTCGGGGTCAATTAGCATCGGCGCCGATTCCGCGATCGCCTCGATCAGTTTCTCCAGCATCGGCGTATCCGCCTTTGCGAAATCCGAGAGCACGTGGCCATGTACTTGGTCCTTGTCGCCCGGATGGCCGATACCGAGGCGAACCCGCGAAAATTCGGCGCCGATATGGGCGTCGATGTCGCGTAAGCCGTTGTGCCCGGCATGACCGCCGCCGGTCTTCACACGGATCTTGCCGAAGGCGAGATCAAGCTCGTCGTGCAGGATGACGACATCTCGGGGGTCGAGTTTGTGAAACCGCACGGCTTCGCCGACGGCCCGGCCCGATTCGTTCATGAAGGTGGTCGGTTTCATCGCCAAAACCTTCTCGCCCGCCAGCATTCCCTCGGCGGAGAGCGCCTGGAAACGCGCCCGCCAGGCGGCAAAGGAATGGCGGCGGACAATCTCGTCCACCGCCATGAAACCGATATTATGCCGGTTGTTCTCGTATTTGGGGCCCGGGTTACCCAAGCCGACGAGAAGCAGCATCGCTCGACCCGCCTACAGTTTGGCCGCCTACTCCTCGTTGGTCTCTTCTTCGCCCTCTTCGCCCTCGCCTTCACCTTCACCTTCGCCTTCGCCTTCCTCGTAGCCCTCTTCACCCTCTTCGAGGCCTTCGAGATCTTCCTCTTCCTCGGCTGCGGCTTCGGCCGCGGCTTCATCGGCGACGACGGTCGGCGCGACCACGGTCGCGATGGTGAAGTCGCGGTCGGTGATCGTGGGCTGGACTCCGTCCGGCAGAGTGACGCTGGAGATGTGTACGCCTTCGCCGATCTCCAAGCCGGTCAGATCGACCGTAATCAATTGTGGAATGTTGTCGACCTGGCAACGAAGTTCGATCGCGCGCCGGACAACGTTGAGCACGCCGCCGCGTTTCAGGCCCGGGCTCTCTTCCTCGTTGATGAAATCGCAGGGCACCTCGACGGCGACCGTGGTCTCCGCCGTGACACGCAGGAAATCGACATGCTCCGGATGATCGCTGACCGGGTGGAACTGGACATCGCGGGGCAGGACCCGCTCGGTGTCGCCACCGATCTCGAAATTATAGATCGTCGAGAAAAGGGCGCCCGACTCGAGCTCGCGGTTAAGCTCGCGCGGGTCGACGGAAATCATTCTGGGATCTTGCTTGCCGCCGTATATCACGGCGGGCACGCGTCCGGCACGGCGCTCGGCTCGGGCTGCCCCCTTACCTGCCCGCTCGCGCGCCACGACCGCCATTGTGTTGGCTTCGGCCATAACTCGTCTCCTTGATCAATGCGTTTCGGCGCGACCTCCAGGGGTGCCGCCGCCGGGATTTCGAATTCGCCGCGGTGGAATAGTGCCTTCAGGCCGATTAGTCAAACAGACTCGATACCGATTGCGAGCTGCTGATCCGCTGAACCGCCTCCGCCAGCAACGGCGCGATGGTGATCTGGCGGATGTTTTGCGCCACGCGGACCGCTTCCGTCGCGAGAATGCTGTCCGTGGTGACGAGCATTTCCAAGGGCGACGCCGTCACCCGCGCCACCGCGCCGCCCGACAGGACGCCGTGCGTGACGTAGGCCGCGACCGATTGTGCGCCGGCCTCCATCAAGGCCACGGCCGCGTTGCAAAGCGTTCCCGCCGAATCGACGATATCGTCGACCAGGATGCAGCGCCGGCCCTTGACGTCGCCGATAATGTTCATGACCTCCGAGACACCGGCCCGTTCGCGCCGCTTGTCGATGATCGCCAGGTCGGCGTCGATCCGCTTGGCGATCGCGCGCGCCCGAATCACGCCACCGACATCGGGCGAGACGATCATCGTCTCGTTGCCGTCGTCGTAGGTTTCCGCGATATCCCGGGAGAACACGGGCGCGGCGAAAAGGTTGTCGGTCGGGATATCGAAGAAGCCCTGGATCTGTCCCGCATGGAGATCCATTGTCAGCACCCGGTCCGCGCCCGCGGTGGTGATCAGATTGGCGACCAGCTTTGCTGAAATGGGCGTCCGCGACCCGGTCTTGCGGTCCTGGCGCGCATATCCGTAATAGGGAATTACCGCGGTGATCCGCCGCGCCGAGGAGCGCCTCAACGCGTCGACCGCGACCAGCAGTTCCATCAGATTGTCGTTCGCCGGATAGCTCGTGGATTGGATGACGAAGACATCCTCGCCGCGCACGTTCTCGAGGATTTCGACGAACACCTCCATATCCGAGAACCGGCGCACGGAAGCTTGCGTCAACGGAACGTTCAGATAGGCGGAAATCGCCTCGGCCAACGGTCGGTTGCTGTTGCAGGGCAGAATTTTCATGGAAGGCCTTTCCCACGCGGTCCCCTCGGCCGCGGGTCTCTAATAACAAGGGCATATGAGTCTGTAAACGGCCGAGGTGCCCGAAATTCGATTTCACCGCGAATTATTTCGGCGGCGGCAATCCAAGTGGGCCATAACCCCCTTCCTCTATCCTTCGGAAGGCCTCCACGACGTCGTTCCGGATCGCCAGCGTCGCATCGAAGGCGAGCTTTCCCCAGCCGCGCGACAAACGTCCCCTTGGCACAAGGTTCGTCTGGCGAAGGACCGCGACTTCTCGATCCCGGCCGTCCCGGATCGTCCAAACGATCCGGACCTTGTCCCGGCGGTTCGAGTGGGCGCTCACCTCGACCCGACAGTAAAGCCGTGCTTCCACGATTCCGGGCAATTTACCGGCGCCGACCGATACCAACGCGCCCGCTTGATGCAATACCGTCGTCACCGCGTCGCGAAGGCTCTCGTTGCCGTCGCCGGGCGCGCCGGTGATCTCGATAATCGTCAGCGCGGCCTTGTCCGGCAGTTTCATCGGCGCGCGTTCGGGGACGAGCGATCGGGCCAATTGGGGGGTGGCTTCGGCGACGATATCGCGCAGCACGGAATTCAGCGCCTCTTCGGCGCCCGGTTCCGGCATCCGCCGGCGCACCGTGGTTTGACCGATCAACCGTCCGCTCGGGTCGCCGAGGCGCCAGTTGACGATGAAATCGACGACGGCCCCATCCTCGGATTCCACCAACTCGAACCAGCCCTCGAGCAGGTGGCCTTGCGGCAAAAGACGGTTCGCGGTGGCCGGAATGTCACGGGCGCTCAACGCTGCCGCCATCAGATCGGCGAGCGGCGCCGCGATGTCGGGCGGCGCATCGTAGACCGGCGCCACGACCACGCCCGGCGTGTCGGGCAGTTTCAAGAGCGGATTATCGCGATTCTTGGCCCCCGGCTGGAAGGGGCGGGGCAACGCGCCGCAGGCCGCGAGACCGAGTATCACGACCAGGAGAATTGCCCTAGATGATAACGAGGACACAGCCGACCAAACCACCGAGAAGCAAAAGGATCAGGAGTTGTACCAGATACGGCATCGTCGGCTCACGGATCGAGCGTGATGGCCGAGAGTCCCCGGCCGTAATCGGATTCACCCGCGAGCGTCGCGCGGCGATAGCTGAAGAAAAGATCTTCCTCGGCGCAGGTATCGCGGTCGAGCAGGTCGACGGCGGCGAGGCCGAGCGATTGCAACGCGTCGCGGACAAATCCCGGAAGATCGAACATATGCCGGCCGGTCCGGACCGAAGGGACAAAAAACCGGTCGCTTTCCGTGTTCAGAGGGCGAAAGGCATCGGGAAATTCGGGACCGACCTCGTAGGAGGCTTGCGCGATCGCGGGGCCGACTGCTGCGTTGAGCGTGGCCCGCCTTGCCCCCAGCGATTCGAGTGCTGCGACGGTCGCCGCCAGCACGCCGCCCGCCGCCCCGCGCCAACCCGCATGAGCGGCCCCAATGACGGGCACTTCGGCATCGGCGAAGAGAACCGGCACGCAATCCGCCGTCATCACCCCGAGGACGATGCCCGGCCGGGTGGTGACCATGGCATCGGCCTTCGGTGATTTTCCGACCGGCCACGGCCTGTCCACCTCGACGACGCGGTCGCCGTGGACCTGATGGAGGGTCGCGAGGGTCTCCGCCGGCCGTTCCAACGCCGCCATCGCGCGGCGGCGGTTTTCGGTGACCTTCGCCCGCGCGTCGTTCGAGCCATACCCGATATTGAGCGACTCGTAGACGCCGTCGCTCGTCCCGCCGGCGCGGGTAAAAAAGGCATGCCGGAGCCGGGAGTGTCCGGCCAGGTTCTCGGCGGTCAGGAACGGGACGGTCATGGCGCGACGGAAAAATCCGTTGTCACGGGATCTTCAAATTGCCGCTTCCGCCGCACGGGATCAAGGCTCGAAACCGGGTGGCGCGGGGGCGTCGCTTCCGCCGAGCGCCAGCACCTTGAAGAGGTCGCCCATCTGGTCCGGGGCCGTCAGGCGGTCGCGCGCGCGCTCGATCGCCTCGGTCTCGGCTTGGCTCCTTCCCCGCGCCAGGGTGGCCGCGCGGTAGTCGATGCCGAGTCGGCGCAAGAAATCACCCTGGCCGATGGGACCGTGAACCGCGGCGGCGTTGGCGGCGGCCCGGCCCAAGGCGGCGAAATCGACATGGGCCGTCAAATCCGCCTCGCCCGGCCGCGCCAGGACGTCCTCCGGCTCGTGGCGCCGGACGGCCTGGAAGGTGTCGCCCGGCGCCGAGTCCCCGTGGCCGTAGTCGATGATCAGGGCGCCGCCGCCGTCGCTGCCGATTCGTGCGGCGATGGCGGCCGCGATCGAGCATCCCGCCGGGGACAGCTCGGCGACGGCGCCAATCGAGGCGTTTTCGCGAAGGGTCTCGGGCAGTAGCGCCGCCAAGGCCGGGAGGCCCGGCCCTTCGGTGAAGACGAGTTGTTCATCCGCCGTTCCGATCAATCGTTCGCGCCAGCCCGCCGGCGTTCTCAGCAATTGATGGATTGGCAGTGCATCGAAAAATTCGTTCGCTAGCAGCAGCATTGGCCCGGCCGGCACGTTGCTGAAATCCGCATGCCATTCAATCTCGAGTCCGGCCAGCGTGGCCTCTTGGCGGGCTCGTAGCGCGGGGCTGGTTTCGACAAGATGGATCATTGCCGCGTTGCGAAAGTCGGGAGCCCGCGCCAAGGCGCGCCAGGCATCCGCCATCAGCGTTCCGCGGCCGGGTCCAAGCTCGACCAGGTGGACCGGAGTCGGCGCGCCGATCCGGCGCCAGGTTTCGGCGCACCACAGACCCAAGAGCTCGCCGAACATCTGGCTGATCTCGGGTGCGGTGATGAAATCGCCGGCCCGCCCGAAGGGGTCGCCTCGCATGTAGTAGCCATGTTCGGGGTGGGCGAGGGCTTCCGACATGAAGGCGGCGACCGTGATCGGCCCCTCGAGCGCGATCCGCCGGGCGACGATTTCGGCGAGCGGCGTCAAGCCGCCGGTGTCCGCCGCCGCGCGCGGCGAATGAGATAGAGCCCGGCGAATACCATCGGCAGCGAAAGCCACTGGCCCCAGGTCGTGCCGCCGACGAGATAGCCGATGAAGGCGTCGGGTTCGCGCGCCGTCTCGACAACGATTCGCGCCAGCCCGTATCCCGCGAGAAAGGTCCCGAAGACCATCCCCGGCCGGCGCAGCGCTTCGAAGCGATAGATCAGCAGGGCTGCGACGAGGGTGAGCAGAAGACCCTCGAGCACGGCTTCGTAGAGCTGGCTCGGATGACGCGGCAGCGGCCCGCCCCGCGGGAAGATCACGCCCCAGGCCACATCCGTCGTTCGCCCCCAAAGCTCGCCGTTGATGAAATTCGCGATGCGGCCGAAGAACAGCCCGATCGGCCCCGACGCCGCGATCAGGTCCGTCATGCTCCAGAATTCGATGCCGTGGCGGCGCGCGAAGGCATAGGTCGCGAGCAGCAGGCCGAGAAAACCGCCATGGAACGACATGCCGCCCTTCCACATCTGCGGAATTTCGATCGGGTGGGCCAGGAAATATCCCGGCTGATAGAAGACCACATAGCCGAGGCGTCCGCCGATCACCACGCCAATCGTCGCCCAGACGAGAAAATCATCGAGCTGTTCCCGCGTCATCGCTTGGGGCGGCCGGTTCGTCAGCATGAGACAATACCGCCAGCCGAGCAACAACCCGGCGATATAGGCCAGCGCATACCAGCGAACCGCGAAGGGGCCGATCTGAATCAGGATGGGGTCGATATCGGGGAAGGGCATGCGAGTTACCGGTGTGGATCGTTCTTGGCAAGAAAGTCGCGGATATAGCTGCCGGCCCCCGCCTCGAGGGTCGTGAAGGGCCGGTCATAGCCGGCCGCCCGGAGCCGCCCCATCGGTGCTTCGGTGAAGTACTGGTAATGGGCCCGGATCGCGGCCGGCGTGTCGATATAGTCGATCGCGACGGGCCGCTTCATCGCCTTGAAGCAGGCGGCGGCCAGCTCGCCGAAGCTGCGCGCGGTTCCGGTGCCGCAGTTGAACAGCCCCTCGACGCCCGGATTGTCGTGCAGCCACAGCATCACGTCGACGCAATCGCCGACCCAGATGAAATCCCGCGACTGGCCGCCATCCGCATAGTCGGCGTTGTGCGAGCGAAACAGCCGCACTCGATCGCGTTCGACGATTTGTTCGTATAGCTGAACCGCGACCGATCGCTGGCTTCCCTTGTGATGCTCGTTCGGGCCGTAAACGTTGAAGAATTTGAGGCCGGCCCACTGCCGCGGCTTGAAGCCCGCCGTCGCCATCTGAACCGCGGCCAGATCGAAAATCTGTTTCGACCAGCCATAGAGGTTGAGCGGACGCAATCTGGCCAAGGCTTCCGGCGCCGGGTCGTCGTCGAACCCGGCCGTGCCGTCGCCATAGGTCGCGGCCGAGGAGGCGTAGATCAGCCGCCGTCCTTCAGCGGCGCACCAGCGCCAGAGGTCGGTCGAAAGGGCTACATTGTTGTCGAGCAGCGCCGACATATCGGACTCCGTGGTCGTCGATATGGCGCCCATGTGAAAAATCGTCTCGGTCGCGGCTCCGGGCCCCCGCAGCCACGCCACCAATTCTTCCGGCGCCACCATGCCGGCCACATCGTGCTTTGCCAAATTGCGGGCTTTTTCCGGCGGCTCCAGGCGGTCGCAGACGAAGACCGGACCCGCGTCCCGCTCGAGAAGGGATGCGACCAGATTCGAGCCGATAAACCCCGCGCCGCCGGTGACCAAAATCATGCAGAACCTTCGTGTCGTTCGGCGCTTCTTATAGGCGAGGCGAGGTGGCGGCGACAAGCGTGGTGCTCTTGGTTGCGCCGTGCGATGGGGGCGCCTATATCTGACAAACGGGGTGTTCCCGGCGGAGCAAGGCGATGCAGACCGACAACCGGTTCCTGGACGATCTGGCCCGGGTGGCGAACGGGGCCATGGGCGCGGCCGCCGGCGTGCGCGCGGAATTCGAGGAAATTTTGAAGCAGAAGCTCGAGCGGTTCCTGGCCGAGGCCGATATGGTGCCGCGCGACGAATTCGAGGCCATCAAGGCGGTCGCGGTGAAGGCGCGCGCGGAACAGGAAGTGCTCGTGGCGCGTGTCGACCAATTGGAGGCGGAGATCGCCCGCCTCGCCCAGCCCGCGGCCAAGCGGTCGGCGAAGCCAGCGTCCAAACGCCGCGCCAAGCCGAAACCGGCCGGCGATTCGAGCTCCTAAAAATACCTTGGAATAGGCGCCGACGGCGCCGTCGCGGCCTTCGAATCGAAAATTCGAGTCCATCGGCCAATTATCCTCTTGCTTCGGCTGAATCATTTCTGGCAATCTAAATCTAGTGGTGGATAGGGTGTGTCCACTACAACATATCGGGATTCGCCGCTGTTTGGTCGAAGGGGTTTCGGACTGGCGGGTCTTATCCGGGACGGGTGTCGGAGGTCCGCGCGCGAGGCTCCGACCTATCGGGGAGGTTTGAGACTATGACGATCCAGCCGGTCAATTTCGAGGACACGGCGGTAAATCCGATCGATTTGCTGGAAGAACTCGTCCTTGCGAACGAATGGGCTTTCGACCGGTCGAGCCCGGACGAGATGGTCGTCGAGGCCACGGGCCGGTGGTGCGACTATCGCATGTATTTCATCTGGCGCGGTGATGTCAGCGCGCTGTATTTCACCTGTGCCTTCGATATGCGGGTCCCCGACAACCGCCGCGCGGACATCGTCGAGCTGCTGGCGCTGGTCAATGAAAAGCTCTGGCTCGGCCATTTCGACCTCTCCTCGGAGGACAATCTGCCGATGTTCCGCCAGACCATGTTGACCCGGGGCTGGCAGCGGCTTAGCGTCGAGCAATTGGAGGATCTGGTCGATATTGCGCTCTGCGAGTGCGAGCGCTTCTACCCCGCCTTTCAGTTCGTCATCTGGGCGGGCCACGCGCCGCATGACGCGATGTCGATGGCGATCATGGAAACCGCCGGAGAGGCCTGACCCCTGCCATGACCCTGACCGTGCAACGGCCCCTCGTGCTCGTCGGCTGCGGCAAGATGGGCGGCGCCATGCTGTCGGGTTGGCTGGAAAGCGGCATCGCCGCCGCCGGCGTCATCGCGGTCGAGCCGATGGGTGCTGCCGATTTCGACGGGCGGCCCGAGGTCGAGATTGTCGCCGGGCCGGAGGCGTTGCCCGAAACGCTGGATCCGGAAGTCGTCGTCTTCGCCGTCAAGCCGCAGCAGATGGACGAGGTGGCCGGCGCCTATCGGCGGTTCGCCGCGCCGGGCACGGTCTTCCTGTCGATTGCCGCCGGCACCACGATTTCGTATTTCACCCAGCAACTCGGGCCCGGTGCCGCGATCGTCCGGGCAATGCCGAACACGCCGGCCGCGATCGGCCAGGGCATCACCGTCTGTTGCGGCAATGCGGTGGCCAGTGCCGCGCAAGGAGAGCTTTGCCGCGCCCTCCTGTCGGCGGTCGGCGAGGCCATCGTCGTCGACGACGAAGCCTTGATCGACGGCGTGACCGCCCTTTCGGGCAGCGGCCCCGCTTATATTTTCCTGTTGATCGAATGCATGACCGAGGCGGGGGTCGCGGTCGGTTTGCCGCGCGACCTGGCGGCGCGACTGGCGCTGGTCACCGTCGCGGGGTCCGGGCAATTGGCGCTGACCGGTGATGTGCCGCCGGCGACGCTCCGCGAGAACGTCACGAGTCCCGGCGGGACGACTTTCGAAGCGCTCCAAGTGCTGATGGCGGAAGACGGCTTGCAGCCGCTGATGACCCGCGCCATCGAGGCGGCGGCGCGGCGGAGCCGGGAACTCGCCGGCTGATCCCTTTCCGTTGCGCCATTTGGGCGAAACTCGGATAATGACCGGGTCATGGCCAAACAGCCCGCCACGATTAGAAAGATGATGGTCGCCGCGGCATTGGACTTAGCGGCGGAGCAGGGTTGGCGTCGTCTCCGGCTCGCCGAAATCGCCGCGCGCGCGGGGCTCGCGCTTCATGAAATCCGACCTCACTTTGCCTGCAAGACCGCGCTCCTCGCCGCCGCGATCGCGGAGATCGATAGGCGGGTTCTGGAACGGGAGACCGCGTTCGAGACCGACGATACGCCCCATGACCGCCTGTTCGAGGTCTTGATGCGCCGGTTCGATGCGCTGGTGCCGCATCGCGACGCGGTCGCGGCGATTCTGCGAGATTTGCCCGGCGATCCGCTCTCATTGCTTCTGGTGGCACCCGGAGCGCTGGCCTCGATGGGTTGGATGCTGGAGGCGGCGGGCCTCTCGGCCGGCGGGGTGATGGGGGCCCTTCGCGCCAAGGGGCTGGCCGTGGTCTGGCTGGCGACGCTGCGGGTTTGGCTCCGCGACGACACGTCTGACCTTGCCCGCACGATGGCCGCGCTTGACCGGAACTTGCGCCGGGCGGGCTGTGCCGCGAGCCTCCTGGACCGTGCGCCGAAAGCACCGCTCTCCGCCGAGGAAAGCCCGGCCTGACCCCGCTTTCCAGCGCATTTTCCAATTGCTATTGTCGCCGCGCCAATCAGGAGGCGGATGTTATGGCGGTGATGGAATTTCCCGAAAGCGAGACCATCGGTTTCGATGATTTCCAGAAGGTGGAAATCCGGGTCGGTACGATCCGGCGGGCCGAGCCCTTTCCGGAGGCCCGCCAGCCGGCGCTTAAGATCTGGGTCGATTTCGGTCCCGAGATCGGCGAGCGCAAGACCTCCGCCCAGGTGACCGCGCACTATGATATCGAGAGCCTGCCCGGCCGGCAGGTCGCCGCCGTTTTGAACTTTCCGTCGAAGCAGATCGGCAAGTTCATGTCGGAGGTCTTGATCCTTGGTTTTCCGGACGCGGCCGGCGAGGTGGTGCTGGTCAGTCCGGATCTGCCGGTTCCCGACGGCGGCCGACTTTATTGAGGAACGGGTTCAGAGCGGCAGTCTGAGCCGGGCGCGAAGTCCGTCCTGGGGTGATTTTTCCAGTTCGATATCGCCGCCATGGGCGCGCGCGATATCCCGCGCGATGGCGAGTCCGAGGCCGGTGCCGCCGGTATCCGGATTGCGCGAACGATCGAGCCGGTAGAACGGACGGAAGACGTTTTCCAGCTCCTCTGGCGGGATGCCGGGGCCATCGTCGTCGACGGTGATTTCGATCATGTTGCCGCGTTGTCCGGCCCGCACCCAGACGTGATCGCCATAGCGCGAGGCATTGGCGATCAGGTTGTCGAGGCAGCGGCCGAATGCGTTCCGCTTCATGGGCATCGTCCATTGCCCTTCCAGATGGAGATCGATCGCCACACCATTGCGCCGCCAATTCGCCACCAGGTCCTCTATCAACCGGTCGAGCGGCAATTCGACCGAGACTTCGTCGCCCTCGCCCCGGGCGAAGGTGAGGTAGCCTTCGATCATGCGTTCCATCTCGCCCACGTCGGCCCGCAGCTCTTCGACCTCGGGCGAATTGTCCAGCATGGCGAGCTGTAATTTCATGCGGGTCATCGGCGTGCGGAGGTCGTGGCTAACACCGGAGAGCATGTCCGTACGCTGGCGCATTTGGCGGCGAATGCGTTCGCGCATGCGGTTGAAGGCGGTCGCCGCCAGGCGGACCTCCGTGGCGCCCTGAAGGCGGAAATCCCGACCGGCCGCTTCCGCTCCCTTGCCAAAGGCATCCGCCGCCTGGGCCAGTCTTCGGATCGGCCGCACCTGATTGCGCATGAAGACCGAGGCGACGGCGAACAGCACCAAGGAGGTGCCGACCATCCACAGGATGAAAATATAGGTCGTCGAACTGAACAACCGCTTGCCCGGCGCGACCACGGTCAGCACCGCGTTGGGCAGTTGAATGTCGATGACCACCCGGGTCTTGAACGAGGAACTGTCGATCACGAACGGCTTCCGCACCCTCTCGCCGAGTGAATGGGCCAGTGTCGAATCCAGTATCCCGCCGTATTCCGCCTCCGTATTGGGAAGGATCTCACCCGGCTTCAGAATGAGCTGCAACCCCTTGTGTTGCCGAGCGAGAACGAACAAGGCGGTCCGCCGGCGGGCGCTCGGATCGACCCGCATCTCCTCGATCACCCAAGCAATGTCGCCGGAGATGGAATTGGCGAGCCGCCGCGTGATGGTGTCCCAATGTCGGTCGAAAAAGATCCAAGTCGAGACCACCTGAAGCATGATCAGGGGTGTCACGATGATCATCAGAGACCGGCCGAAAAGCGATTTCGGCAGCATTTGTTTCAACATCAGGCGCGGATGCATGCCGGCTGCCTCAATCGGGTCGCAACACGTAGCCGCGGCCGCGCACGGTCTGGAGATAGCGCGGCAGCTTCGGGTCCGGCTCGATCTTCCGGCGGAGGCGCGTCACCTGCACGTCCACCGTGCGTTCGCCGCCGTCGATGGCACACCGCTGGGACAAGTCTTCCCGGCTCAGGATTTGCCCGGGTTCGCGCGCCAGGGCGGCGAGCAGGCTCGTCTCCGTGGTGGTCAAATGCACCGGCTCGTTCCCGTCGAGCAGAAGTTCGCGGCCAAGATCGAAGACGATCTGGCCGAGCGAAATATGGCCGAGCTGAGCCGGGCCGGCTGCTGCCGGTTCGTCGGTGACGCGGCGGAGAATGGTCTGAATGCGAAGCAGCAGTTCCCGCGGCTCGAACGGTTTCGCGAGATAGTCGTCGACACCCGCTTCCAGCCCGTCGATCCGTGCCTCCACCTCGCCCATCGCCGTCAGCATCAGAATTGGCGTCCGATCGGTCTCGCGCAAGGAACGGGCGAAACTCAAACCGTCTTCGCCCGGCATCATCCGGTCGAGCACCAGGAGATCGAATTGGAGGCTCTCCATCTGATGCCGCGCCGCCGCCGCATCGGCCGCGACGGAGACGCGCAACGCGTTGTCCATGAGATATCTGCGCAGCAATTCGCGGAGTCGCGTGTCGTCATCGACGACCAGCACATGCGGCGTGTCGTCATTCAGCATGCGCCCCACGCCTCAACTTCGCTCGAATCGGAGGCGATCCTCGGTCGTCGACATCACCCCCAGCAGGACCTTTCGAAACCCTTCCACCGCCTCGGCACCGGCTTCCCTGTAGGCCCGGGCGATCCGTTCGCGCTGGTCCCGCGTCAAGCGTTGCTCGAGTTGACGCCCCTTCTCGGTCAGTTCCAGCAGGCGCTGGCGCCGGTCGCGCGTGCCCTGTCGCTGTAGGATGAAGCCCTCGCGCACCAGCTGGCCGAGAACCCGGCTCAGGCTCTGCTTGGTGATCTTCAGGATGCCCAGAAGATCCGAAACCGTCAGGCCCGGATACCGGCCGACGAAATAGATCACCCGATGATGGGCCCGGCCGAAACCGAAATCACGCAGGAACTCGTCCGGCTCGGAGGTGAAATCGCGATAGGCGAAGAACAACATCTCGATACCCTGGCGCAATTCCTCGTCGCGCAGGAAAAGCGGATTCACTTGACCGCGCTGCGGCGGTTTGGTCGGGGAAGTTATGTCAGCCATGTTGACATATATGCCTCGAACTGCTACATCGCGCAACCTTGTTTGACGGAATCTGTCAATCATGAGTCGACAAAAGTAAGATTTTAAGCGATTGCCCCCTTGAAACGTAATAAAATTACCAAGGGCAAGCGCGGGAGCGAAGAGAATGGATATGCTGCCTTTCGACGACCGGCCGGGCGTGATCTGGTTTGACGGCGCCTTGGTGCCGTGGAACGACGCCCAGCTGCATGTTCTGAATCACGGATTGCATTATGCGTCTGCGGTTTTCGAGGGCGAGCGGAGCTATGGCGGGACGATCTTCCATCTCTCGGAACATACCGCCCGGTTGTTGGCGGGCGCCCGCACGCTCGATTTCGAGATTCCCTATTCGGCCGCGGAGGTCGACGCCGCCTGCAACGCCGTGATCGTCGAAAACGGGATCTCCGACGGCTACGTCCGGCCGATCGCTTGGCGCGGCGCGGAGATGATGGGCGTTTCCGCCCAGACGACGAAAATTCACCTTGCGGTGGCGGCTTGGGAGTGGCCGGCCTATTTCTCGCCCGATGCGCGGATGAAGGGTATTCGCATGTCCTGGGCGAAGTGGCGCCGTCCCGATCCCGCGACCATTCCCTGCCAGACCAAGGCGACCGGTCTCTACATGATCTGCACGCTCTCCAAACACGCGGCCGAGGCGGCGGGTTACGCGGACGCTCTGATGCTCGACTACCGCGGCTATATCGCGGAGGCGACGGGGGCGAACATCTTCTTCCTAATTGACGGTAAGCTGCACACCCCGAAACCGGATTGCTTTCTCGACGGCATTACCAAGCGGACCGTGATGGGGCTGGCCGAGGCGCGCGGCGTCGAGATTATCGAGCGGCATATCAAACCGGACGAGATCAGCGCCGCCAGCGAAGTGTTCCTCACCGGAACAGCGGTCGAGGTGACCCCGGTCGCCGAAATCGGCGACCTGACGTTTACCCCCGGCAACCTGACGCGCGCACTGATGGACGACTACGATACGTTGGTCCAGCGGACCGATGACCGGACGGCGCTGGTCAGTACGAGCGCCGCCTAATCTCGACCATCGCGGAAAATTTCTAGGCGCCGATTGCGCGGCAGGAAGGGCGCCAGACACATGGCGGCGCCGCGGAAGTGGTCGGGTGACTTCGGCTGAACCGTGCGATAGACCGGCAACGGTTTCGGGAGCCGCCGCCTGGTCCGGACCGACGCGTACCAGCAGGCCAAGACCAGCATGCCGAAGAGAACGGTCGGAATGAGGATCAGTGCGGTCGCCGAGGAGATGCCGAAGGAAAGGCTGAGAAGAACCAGCACCAGCAGGAACGGCATCACCTGCATGAAGAACGCCAACAGGACGATCGTCATCCAAAGACCGATATTTAGCACCGCCATGAGGGTCGGATTCATGAAATAGGCCTTTCCCACCCGCGAATTGCGACGCCTCTCCGCATCGCCGACGGGGAAATTGTGCCATTTCCGAGCCCGGGGCGAAAGCCGCAATGCGGGGAATGGCCAACCGCTTGCGAAAACGTGAACAACGTCCTACCACATTGAATGTCATGGAACGGCTGCGAATTCTCCATATTACGGATCTTCATCTCCGCGACGCGCTGCCGGGTACCGCCGATCGCAAGGAGCGGCTGTCACGCGAGGTCTCGGGCGCCCTGGAGCGGCTGGCGGGACGGCTCGGCGACTGGACGCCCGACGTCCTCGCTGTTTCGGGCGATCTCCTCGACGTTCCGGACGAGGTGATCGACGGCAGGCTGGCCCGAACCGATCCGGCGGCCCGGACGCTGGCCGCCGACCAGGCCGCGCGCGACTACCGCCTCATGCGGGACCGCTTCGACGCCTTCGATCTTCCCTATATCGTGATCCCGGGGAACCATGATCTTCGCGCGGCTTTCGAACCTGTTTTCAAGCGGAAAACGCGGCCGCTCGAACTCGGCCGGTTCAAGTTCCTCGGTTTCGATGACGATCTCGATACCGCAAGAAAACCGTTTCGTCCGCCGGCGGAGTTGGCGCGGTTTCGGGCGGCACTGGAGGACGGGTCGCCGGGCCGGACACAGATCCATATCCAGCATTATCTCGTCGCACCCAGGATATTTCGCCGCCACCACTATTCCTATCCGGCCGATCTTGCGTTGCGGCGGCGCCTCGAGGGGTCGGGCCGGGTCGGCGGCGTGCTCTCCGGCCATTATCACCCCGGTGCCTGGACACGGAGCCCGGCCGGTGTCGTCTATTCGACCGCGCCGGCCTTCGGCGAGGCGCCGTTTCCCGTCCGCTTGCTCGACTTCATGCCCGACGGCACGGTCGAAATGGCGGATATGGGGGTCGATTGAACTTTCACGAAGTCGTGGCTGGCCTTGGCGGTCCCGATAGGGGACGCTGGGCGGCGACAAAACAAAACGGAGCGCCGCCACATGGTGCGAATGACCGATCTTCCGGACTACGAACAGGAATATCTCCTGGCCTTGCCTTGTCCGACATTCGACGAAACACCCTGGGTCGAGGGCCCGGCGCTTGCCGAGCGGCGGGTCGCGGTCATTTCGACCGCCGGGATTCAACGCCGCGAGGACCGGCCGTTCCTACGCGGCGATGCGGATTATCGGGTTTTCCACCGGGATACCGATCCGGCCGACATCCTCATGAGCCATATTTCGGTTAATTTCGATCGCAGCGGCTTTCAGCAGGATCTGAACGTCGTCTTTCCGATCGAACGCCTGAAGGAATTGGCCGAAGATGGTGTCATCGGAAGCGTTGCCGACTATCACTATTCCTTCATGGGCGCGACCGAACCGAACGAGATGGAGCCGCTGGTGCGTGAGCTTGCGCGCGATCTCAAGGCGGACAAAGTCGATGCGGTGCTGCTGGCACCCGTCTGACCGCGATGCACTTGCGCCGTGAGCGCCTTGGGGCATTATCTGGAAGACGAAGGGTTGGCGACGACGCAAATCAGTCTGGTCCGGCTTCATACCGAAAAAATTAAACCACCGAGGGCGCTTTGGGTTCCGTTCGAACTCGGCCGGCCGTTCGGCGCGCCGGGGAATGCCGACTTTCAGCGGCGCGTCGTGACGGCGGTTCTCGAACTATTCGAGCGCGATCGAGGACCGGTCCTGGAGGATTTCACACAGGATGCGCCCGCCGCCGGAACGGAGGACACGGCGGCGGGTTGGGTTTGTCCGGTGGCGCTCGGCGCGCCGCCCGAACTCGATGGCGACGATACCGGGCTGGGGCGCGCCCTGCTCGGCGAGATGCATCGCCTGCGGCCGTGGTACGATATGGGTTGCGAGGCGCGCGGCGGACGCACCACCGTCGGCGTCTCGGGCTTCGAGCTCGACGATTTGGCGCCTTTCATCATCGGATTTCTGGGTGCGGATTGGCCGGAGAATCCGCGCGCTGATCTGACCCGCGCCAACACCCTTAAAATGGCCGTCGAGGATCTTCGGAACTTCTACTTCGAAGCGGCGACCTCGCGTCCCGGCGAAAAGGCCGGGAGCGGCGAGTTGCAGGATTGGTTCTGGGACGAAACGGCGGCCGGCCGCGTTTTCGGCGCGCTGAGCGAGATCGCGATGGCCAGCGACGACCCGGAGATGCGCCTCCTTGGGGATAAAACGCTGATTCCGCGCCGCCAAGTCATGCGGGCGCGGGCGGCGACCCGGAAAGCTTCCTGATCGGGCCGCCCGCCATCCCGATGCCTGGTCGGTTTAACGCGCCGCGACGATGATGATTTCGACTTTCCAGTCGGGGTGTGCCAGCTTCGCCTCGCAGCAGGCGCGGCCCGGAGGGTTGTCGGGGTCGATCCAGGCGTCCCAAACAGCGTTCATTTCGCCGAATTTGGACATGTCGTTGATCCAGACCTCCGCCGATAGAAGTTTGGATTTATCGCTGCCGACCTCCGCCAAGAGCCGATCGATCTTGGCCACGACCTGTTCCGTTTGCGTCGTCATATCGGCATCGCGATCGTCGCCGACCTGACCGGCAAGATAGATCGTGTCGCCGTGGACGACGGTTTGACTCATTCGGGTACCCTTGTGACGTCGATCGATGGTCATGTCATATATCCTGGGAAAAGTGAGGGGCCGGCACGCGGCGGTGCCCGCCAGGATCGGAGAAAATAACACCGAACCGGTGCCGAGTTAACAATTTCTATACGAATTTCGTTCTTAATTGTTTCGAGGAGACTTTCAGCAGCTCCCTATCCGGTTGCTGAATGAAGGATCGTGGAGGACATGGTCGAAACGTTGAGCCAAGAGACCGAAGCCGATTATCGAGCGTGTCTCGAGAACAATCCATCGCCGGTGATTTCCCTATCGGCGGGAGGAGATGTCGAATTCGCGAATGCCGCGGCGCGGCAATGGCTGCGCGCGTGGGACGATTCCGAATCGGATCAGGCATTGTTGCAGCTGCGCGAGATCGCGGCCAAGGCGCTTGCGCGGAATGCACGCGAATCTATTGAACTCGAGGATTCCGAAAGGGCCGTTGCCTTCGATGTGGTCCCGGTCGCGGCCGACGGGATCGTGAATTGTTATGGATCCGACATTTCCGAGCGTAAACATGCCGAAGCGGGTCTTCGGTCGCTCAACCATCAGCTCGAACAGCGGGTTTGGGAACGGACGCGCGAGCTACGCGGTGAAATCACCGAGCGCGAGCGGGCGGAGGCGGCGTTGCGCGTCAGCGAGGAGAATTTCCGTGACCTTATCGAAGGGTCCCTCCAGGGCGTTTTGATCCATCGGGATTGGCAGCCGCTGTTCGCCAACGATGCCTTGGCACGGATGTTTGGATATGACGACCCGTCCGAGATTTTGGCGCTCGATAGCACCCAGCTGCTTTACGCCCCGGACGAACGGGACAGGCTGAATGAAATTTACCAGGCGCGCATCGGCGGCCGTTCCGCGCCAGATACCTATGCGTTCGAGGCGGTCCGAAAGGATGGCCGGACGATCTGGATCGAGACCACCGCGCGCGTCGTCATGTGGGAAGACGCGCCCGCGGTCCAGCATTGGTTCGTCGACGTAACTGATCGAAAAACCGCCGAGGCCCGTCTCGCTCGACTGGCGAGCTATGACGATTTGACGGGTCTCGGTAACCGATCGCTCTTTCAGCGCGAGTTTCGCCAGGCCGTTGCGCGGGCGGGGCGATCGGACGAATTAGGCGCCCTTCTCTTGATCGATCTCGACCATTTCAAGGACATCAACGATTCGTTGGGTCATCCGGCGGGAGATACGCTGCTGCGGGAAGTCGCCGGCAGGTTGAAGCAGCGCGCTCGGGAAACCGATGTGGTGGCGCGTCTCGGTGGCGACGAATTCGCGATTATCGCCAACTACCTCCACGAGCCGGACGGGGCCACGGCACTTGCCGAAATGGTGAAGGAAGCGCTCGCCCAATCGGTTAATCTGGACGGATCCGAGACCTTCACCAACGCCAGTATCGGAATAACCCTGTTCCCGGCCGACGGCAACGACCCCGACCTCCTGTTGAAGAATGCGGACATGGCCCTCTACCAGGCGAAGAACGCCGGCCGGGATCGGTATTTCTTTTACGATGACGAGTTCAACGCCCAGGCGCAGCGCCGCAAGCAGGTCGAAGCGGCCCTCCGCAAGACCGTAGACGACGAGGGACTCAGGCTCTTTTTCCAACCGAAGATCGATATCCTGAAGGGCGAGGTCGTGGGCGTCGAGGCGCTCTTGCGCTGGCAGGACCCGGTGCTTGGAAATGTCTCGCCGGTGGAATTCGTGCCGGTGGCGGAGGCCTCCGGACTGATCGTGCCGATCGGCGATTGGGTGCTCGAGGCCGCTTGTCGGCAGAGCTTCGAATGGCAATCCCGGAGACTGCCGCCGATTCCGATCGCAGTCAACCTATCGGCCGTGCAATTCAAGCAGACCAATCTCGTCGACACGGTCGGACATATGATCAGTAAGACCGGTCTCGATCCCCGCTGGCTCGAACTCGAGATCACCGAGAGCATGATCATGGAAAACGTCGATTCGACCGTAAAGGCATTGCAAGACTTGCATGATCTTGGCGTCAGCCTGTCGATCGACGATTTCGGAACCGGTCACTCCTCGCTGGCCTATCTGAAACGCTTTCCGATGGACAAGTTGAAGATCGACCGCTCGTTCGTCAGCGATGTGGTCGAGGACAGCGACGACGCGGCGATCGCGCAGATTATCATCAACCTCGCGAAGCAACTTCAGCTGAGCGTGATCGCCGAAGGTGTCGAAACGCCCGCACAGCTCGATTTTCTGCGGCGGAACGGGTGCGATCAGGTGCAGGGTTATCATTTCAGCCCGCTGATCGATGCCGAAGCGTTCATTGATTGGTATGGCGATTTCGGATCGACCCGAAAGGTTGGTTAGGTATCGTCCGTGATCGCGGCGGCGGCCCGGCGCAGCGCCTGCCGCCGGCTGACGGTTCGATTCGGTCGGGGCAATAGTTCGAGCAGCCCGATTCGCCGGAACACACGCAATACATTCGGGTGAATGCCGCAGAGGAAGACCTGCTTGCCGTGGTCCCTGGCCTGAAGGATCACGTTCTCCAGCGTGAAGCTGGCGCTCGAATCCATCAGCGGCACATCGGTGAGATCGAGCACCAAGGCCTCGAACTGATCGAGCGCGGCCAGCTGGCGCGACATGCCCTTCGCGACGCCGAAGCTTATCGGCCCGTGCAGGGTGAACAACAGGAGCCGGCCGTCGGCCGCCGCCATGATCGACGTTTCCTCCTCGTCGAGGGGCGTTTCATCGCCGTCCTCGCCGGTGATCTCGCGGATCGCGTCGATTTGCAGATCGGCCATGCGCTTGACGAACAGCAGGCTCGCCATCACCACCCCAACCGCGACCGCGACGATAAGATCAACGAACACCGTCAGCGTCAGCACCGTTAGCATGAAGAAAACGCCTTCCCGCGGCGCCCGGTGAATACGCTTCAAATATCCCCAATCGATGATGTCGATACCGACTTTGATCAAAATTCCGGCGAGAACCGCATGCGGGATATGAGCCGCGAGCGGTGCCAGACCGAGCACCAGGGCGAGCAGCACCAGTGCGTGCAGCGTCCCCGAGATCGGCGTTTGCCCGCCAGAGCGAACATTAACCACGGTCCGCATCGTCGCCCCGGCACCCGGCAGGCCGCCGATCAGGCCGGACATCATGTTGCCGATCCCCTGGCCGATCAGTTCGCGGTCGGGTTCGTGGTGGGTGCGCGTGACGTTGTCCGCGATCAGCGAGGTCAGCAGGCTGTCGAGCGCGCCGAGCGCCGCCAGCACCAAAGCGGAGCCGACCATGCCGGGCAACGCCTCGATGGAGAATTGCGGGCGCATGAAGTCCGGCAATCCGGTCGGCACCTCGCCCAGCACCCGGGCGTCGGTCAGGACGAAGAGGACGAGCATCGTCCCGACCCCAAGCGCGATTAGGGGCGGCGGGACAATTCGTCCGATCCGCCCGGGTGTGAGGACCGCGATCGCGAGCGCGACCGCGCCGATCATGACTTCATGGGGCCGAGCCGCCGAAAACGCTGCGGGAAGCTCGCTGAGGACGACAAGCGGGCCGCCCGGCGGATTGGCGTGCCCAAGGAAGGGGCCGAGCTGCAGGATGATGATGATGCAGCCGATGCCGGTCATGAAACCCGAAATGACCGGAAACGGCATCATGTTAATGAACCGGCCGAATCGCAGCATGCCGAACACGATCTGAAAGGCGCCGCCCAGGATAACGATGGTGAAGGCCATGCGGATATCATGCGCGTATTCGACCAGGATCGCGGCCATCACCACGGTCATCGGTCCGGTGGGTCCCGAAACCTGGGCCGGCGTACCGCCGAAAAGGGCCGCGAACAACCCGACGGCAATGGCGCCATAGAGACCGGCGATCGGGCCCGCGCCGGACGCAACACCAAAGGCCAGCGCCAACGGCAGCGCCACGACCGCCGCCGTGACGCCACCGAAGATGTCGCCGCGCAGATTGTCGAAGCGCAAGCCGTGGATGAGGGTCATTCGCGACGGTCCTTGGAGGGAGATCGGCGAGCTTCCCGGTGCAGAATATAGAGGCCGCTGCCGATGACAAGAACGGCACCCGCGATCATCCAGCCATCCGGCAAGTCGCCCCAAATGACGAAACCGAACAGGACTGCCCAAACCATCGTAAAATATTTGTAGGGCGCCGCCAGCGCCGCTTCGGCGTAGCGGTAGGTTTCGATCATGCAGAAATGGGCGGCGCCGACCAACAGACCGGTGGCCGCCAAGAAAGCGATATCGATCGCGCTTGGCATGATCCAGCCGAAGGGAAGCGTGCAGAATCCGGCGACGATGATGCAGAAAGTGCTCGTCGCCAGGATGGCGGCGGAGGTCTCGCTGGCGGTCATGCGGCGGGTAAGAAGGTCGCGACAGGCACCGAAGGCCGCGGCACCTAGCGGCAGAAGCGCCGCCCAGCGCATGACTTCCCCTCCCGGACGCAGCATGACGACGATCCCGGCGAACCCGACGGCGACGGCCAGCCAGCGGCGCCAGCCGACCCGCTCGCCGAGAAAGGCCGGCGCTAGGGCGGTGATGAACAGGGGCCCGACGAAGGCAAGTGCGATCGCATCGGCCAGCGGCAGCAAAGCCAGGCTCGTTACGAACAGAAACGCGGAGCAGATATAGGCCGTTCCGCGTAGCGCATGGCCGCGGAAATTAGTGATTCGCAGGGCCGACCAACCGCCGCTTCGCCAGGTGAATAAGGCCAGCGGCGGAATGACGAAGCAGCCGCGAAGGGCCAGGATCTGGCCCGGTGGGAAGTTTTCGGCCAGATGCTTCGATGTGGCATCACTGACGGTCAGCAGCAAACCGCCGAGGATCATCAGGAAAATACCCTTGAGCGGCGCGGTCGTCTGACTCGAGATGGGCGGGGTCGCCGGGATATCGGGTTTTCCGGTCTGCTGGGTGGGGCCGGGCTGCATTACCCAACCAAGATGTGGTGTCGCGGCAAGGTGACAAGAAGTCGCCAATTCGGTGTGACAGGCCTTACACGCCGAATCTTTCTTGTGTATTATCAAATTATTGACCGAACGTGACATGGGGGGCGCCATGAAGACGATTCTCGTTCCGCTAGAGGAAAGCGATGTCTTGTCCTCGATCCTGGAGACGGCTTTGCTCGTCGCCCGGCGCTTCGACAGTTACATTGAAGGGCTCTACGAGCAGCCCGGCCTAACGGAAGTGGTGGTCGCCGGCGAAGGGCTCGGCGTGACGCCGCCCGACCTGGTCGAGACCTTTCAGCAGCAGGAGAAGGAGCGCGCGCTCCGCGCGCATGAGCTCTTCGAGGCCTTCATGAAGGAGAAGGGGGTGCCGCTCAATGGCGGTGCCGGTCCCGCCGAGCAACCGACGGCGGGTTGGGTCGAGGAAGACATGCCGGGGCGCGACGTCGTCGGGCACCGCGGGCGCCTCTTCGATTTGATCGTGGTCGGCAGGCCGGTGCGGGGCGCCGCGACGCCGACGATGAGCCTCCTCGAGGCGGCGCTGTTCGAGACCGGCCGGCCGATTCTGATCGCACCGCCGGTGGCCCCGCGCGAGATCGGCAAGACCATCGTCATCGCCTGGAACGGTAGTGATGAGACCGCCCGCGCGATCACCTGCGCGATGCCGTTCCTGGCCCTGGCCGAGAAGGTCGTCGTCCTGGAGACGGATGTCAGCATGGTGCCGGGACCGACGGCGCGCGACGTGACCATCCATCTCCGGCGAAACGGCATTTCGGCCGAGGCCGTATCGACCGAAGTCGGCCGGCGCTCGGCCGGTATCGCGGTCCTTGAGGAAGCGCAGTCCCAGGGTGCGGACCTTCTGATCAAGGGGGCCTATACCCACAGCCGCTTGCGCCAGATGATCTTCGGCGGGATCACCAGCTACATCATGGATGCGACCGAGATCCCGGTCCTAATGTCGCATTAGCGCGTGTCGGCGTCGGCACACCAGCGCGCCCACATCTCGCGATAACCCGCCTCCACCGCGGTCACATAGGCCTTGAGGTCGCCGACCGGCGAGTTGGCGACGCGGGCCCGCAATGTCTGGCGTAATTCGACCAGTCGGGGACGGTCGCATCCATGTTCGAGCGCCAGTTCGACATAGGATTCCGGCGTCTCGGCGATGAAGTCGTCGAGATCCAGGGCGTGCAGCGCCGATGCCGCCAGGCGATGGGCGACCGACGGTCCGCGAAGCGTCACCACCGGAACCCCCATCCAGAGCGCATCCAATGTCGCTACGCCGCCGCTATGGGGGAAGGGATCGAGCATCAGGTCGATATCTCCGTGGGCGGCTAGGTGTTCCGGCTGCGGGCTGCCGCCCCGGAACTCGACCCGGGCGGGGTTGATTCCCGCCTCCGCCAATCGTTCGACGAAATCAGCCTTCACGCGCGGACGATCCAGAGCCTGGCTCTTGAACACCAAAAGTGCCTCGGGCGCGGCGGTCATGATGTCCGCCCAAAGTGCGACCGCGCCGTCGCTGAATTTTTCCAGCCGGTTGAAGCAGCCATACTTGATCGGCCCGCCGGCCGGTAATTTCGGGACGTCGGGGGCAGCGGCGGGCGGCAGATAGGGAAGATGGCTCGGTAGATGCCAGATCGTCTCGGGATAGAGCGCGCTTTCGTCGTCCGGGACGACGATCGCGTCGGTCACGAAGTAATCGATCGCCGTCATGCCCGTCCCCACGCCATGGCCCCAGCCCGTCACCTGAACCGGTGCCGGCTTCCGCGCGAAGACGAGGAGGCGGTTGCCGGCGGTATGGGCCGATAGATCGACCAGGATATCGATGCGATCGGCCCGGATCATTTCCGCCAGGTCGGCATCGCCAATCGCCGCGCAATCGCGCCATGCACTCGCCGCCGCCTTGAAACTCGCCGTGACATCGTCCTCGATGAAGTTGTTCGAATAACAGACGACATCGAAACCCGCCGGGTCGTGATCGACGATCATTGGTCCGAAGGCATTGGCGGCCGAATGCTGGCGGAAATCGGCGGAGACATACCCGATTCGCAGGCGCCGGTCCGGGTCGGGCATGTTCTGGTGCGCCCGGATCCGGCCGGCGAGCGGAGCGGCATGGGCCACGTGCCAGCGCCGACGTTCGGCTTGATGCTCGAAGGGGTCGTAATCGGCGTTGAAATCGAGTGTGAAGATCAGATTGCTGTGTGCCTCGGCGCTGTGGGGGTCGAGGGCGACGGCCCGGCGATAGGCGTCCTCAGCGGCCTCGAAATACCCCTGGGCGCGGAGCGAGACGCCGAGATTGTTGTGCGCCTCCGCGCGGCTTGGGTCGAGATCGATGGCCTCGCGCAGCGTCGTCTCGGCCTCTTCGTGGCGTTCCAGATGGTTGAAGGCGGCACCGAGATTGATCCGGGCGCCGGTGTGGTCGGGGTCGAGGGAGATGGCGCGTTCGAGGGCGCGAACCGCCGCCTCGACACGCCGCGACTTGAACAGCAGATGGCCCAGATTGTAGTGCGCGTTGGCGTAATCGGAGTTCCGCTCGATCGCGCGGCCGAACGCCGCCTCCGCCGCCTCTAATTGGCCCCGCGCGGTCAAGAGACTGCCGAGATTGTTTTCCGCTTCGGGCGAATCAGGTGCCAGATCGACGGCCCGGCGAAGTGCTTCTTCCGCTTCTTCCAGGCGATCATTCTTCTGCAGGAAAATGCCGAGGTTGCCGTGAACCGCCGCATCCTCGGGCGCCGAGGCGAGGGCGTGGCGGTAGCTCTCGATCGCGTCCGTCTCCCGGCCCAGCGCTTCCAGCACATTGCCGAGGTTGTTGTGGGCGGCGGCGTGACCGGGCGCCACCTCGATCGCGCGGCGAAGGGCGGCTTCGGCCTCGCCCAGCCGGCCCGCCTGCCACAGAAGGTTTCCGAGATTGTTGTGATAGTCGACCGAATCGCCGCGAACCTCGATTGCCGCGCGGATGGCGGCGATGCCGTCGTCGAAGGCGCCGCCCTGGGCCAGCGCCACCCCTTTCAGGTGGAGCGCGTCGGGGTTGTCGGGGGCGTCCGCTAAAATGCGGTCGTAGAGTGCCAGCGCGTCTTGCAACCGGCCGGCACCGTGATGAGCCACCGCCTCGGCGAGTAACTTGTCGAGGACAGCCGGCTCCGGCCGCCGAATCCCTTGTTTCTTGCGCGCCGCTCGGGCCGCGCGCCGGCGCTGCTGGCGGTTTATTGTCGGGCGCACCAAGTTCGCCAGATCTCGCGGTAATGAGCTTCGACGGCGGCGGCATAGCGCTTGGGATCTCCGAGCGCCGAATCCGCGAGACGCGGCCGAAGGTCTTCCCGGAGCGCGGCGAGTCGGTCCGTATCCCGTGCCAGGTCGCGGGCAAGACGTACGTAATCGGCCGCATCTGCCGCGACGAGATCGGCCTGACCGGTGGCGTTCAGAATTGAGGCGGCAAGCCGGCTTGCCGGTGCTTTTCCAAGAAGGGCGACGACCGGAACACCCATCCAAAGTGTTTCCAGAGTCGTGATTCCACCGCCATGGGGAAAGGGGTCGAGGGCGATATCGACCTTGGCATAGGCGGCGAGATGGGCGCCGCGGTCGCTGCCGCCGAGAAAGTCGAGCCTGTCGGACGAGACACCGCGTTCGGCGAATCCCGCGCGAACCTCATCGGCGCGGGCATCGTCGTCGAACGCTCGGTCCTTGAAAAGGAGCCGCCCCTCGGGACAGGCTTTCAAGAGCTCGGCCCAGAGATCGATAACATCGTCGCCCGCCTTCTCCAGCCGGTTGAAGGCCCCAAAGGTGGGCGTGCCATGGGCCAGCACCGGCGGCGCCGTCACCGCGGGCTCGTCTTTGCCGGGCACGTAGGAGAGAAAGCACGGCAGCGGTAGAATGTCCTCCGCGAAGAGCGCCGCCTCGGCCGGCGGGATCAGGACATCGTCGGCGAACAGGTAGTCGATCATCGGAAGGCCGGTTCCGGTCACATGGCCCCAGCCGGTGGCCTGCACGGGGGCCGGCCGGCGTGCCATCACCAAAAGCCGATTGCCGGCGGTATGGCCGGAAAGGTCGACCAGGATATCGATGCGATCGCCGCGAATTCGTTTCGCCAAATCCTCGTCGGAGACCCCGACCACCGGGCGCCAGATATCCGCCGAGGCCTCCAGCCGTGCGGTCATGGCATCGCGGTGGCGCGAGACCGCGTAGCAAGTCGCGTGGAACCGCTCCCGGTCGCGCGCCAGGATCACGGGTGCAAATCCATGCGCCGCCGAATGCTCGCGGAAATCGCTCGAGATGTAGCCGATGCGAAGTGGGCGATCCGGGTCCGGGTCGTTCTCGTGCGAGGCGCTTGCGAATCCCGTCGCGTGTTGCGCGGCCCAGCGGCCGCGTTCGGCCTGTTGCTGGGCCGTATCGGTCTCGGGATCGAAGTCGAGAGCGAAGATGAGGTTGCTGTGCGCGCGGTCGTTCGCGGGATCGCGGGCCAGCACCTCTCGAAAGCGCTCGATCGCCTCGTCGTTGCGGCCCAATTGACGAAGGGCGACACCGAGGTTGCTGATGGCGTCGAGATTGCCGGGGTCGATCTCGAGGACCTTCCGGAATGCCTCCGCCGCGGCCCCATAGCGCGCCCGCGCGAGCTGCAGCGCACCCAGATTGTGATAGCCCTGGCGATAGGCGGGATCGAGCGTCAAGGCGCGGCCGAGCGCGGCCTCGGCCTCGTCGTAGCGGCCGAGATGCATCAGGACATTTCCGAGATTGCCCTGGGGCCCCGGCGCCTTGGGCGCCAGAGCGGCCGCGCGGGCGATCAATTCGGCGGCGGGGGCGCTCCGGCCCTGCTGAAAGACAGCCAGCCCCTTCAAGTGAAGCGCGTCCGCGTTGTCAGGTTCGATCGCGAGCACCCGGTCGTAGATCGCTTCCGCATCCGCGGCACCGCCGGCCATATGCGCCGTCCGGGCCGCCGCCAACAGGGTGGCAACGTCGTCGCCGGGCCCGCCGCCGGACGGGCCGCCGCCGCCTTTTTTCTTCCTCGCGCGCCGCGCCGCCTGCCGCCGCTGCTGCCGGTTCATTCGCCCCTACCAGGCCATGTCGAGGATTTCCACCACCTGCGCCGGGTCGGTGATGCGCCGGGGATTGGTCGGGATCCAGCGATCGTGCATCGAGGCCTCGGCGATCGCCTGGAACTGATTCTGTTCGACGCCGACATCGCGCAGCCGGGTCGGCAGGCCGAGACCTTCGATGAGGTCGCCCACGACCGCGCTCGCCGGCGTGCCGGGCCGGCCGAGCGCGGCGCTGACCGATTCCTGCTGCTCGCCGTTCACCGGCTCGTTGTAGCGAAGGACGTTGGGCAGCATCACGCAGGAGGTATAGCCGTGCGGCACTCCGGCGGTGCCGCCCAGCATATGGCCGATCCCGTGGCTCGCCCCCTTGCTGACCCCGGCGGTGACGCCGACCATCGACAGCCAGGCCCCGGTCAGACATTCGAGCCGGGCGCCGAGATCGTCCGCATCCGCCTTCGAGCCCGCCAGACCCGATCCCAGAAGCGAGAGCGCGTGCCTGGCCGTCCCCTCCACATAGGGCTGGAGATTGATCGAGCAGAGATCCTCGACCGCGTGATCGAGCGCGCGGATCCCCGTCGAAAGCCAGAGCCATTCCGGCGTGTGGGTCGTCACCTCCGGATCGAGGACCACCGCCTGCGGCGCCATCAGGGGATGCGAGAAGGCCTGCTTCATCTTGGCCCTGTTGTCGGTGCAGCCGGCGCCGAAATTGAACTCGCCGGCGGACAACGTCGTCGGCACGCAGATTGTCCGGACGGTGGGCGCCGCCAGCTCGGGTTGGTGCTTGGTGCCGTCGGGGCGGCTCAAGGTTCGCAGCGCCTCGACCTCGTCATACGCGGAGACATCGTTGGCGAGACAGAGCGAGACCATCTTGGCGGCGTCGGTCGGCGTGCCGCCGCCGACGGTCAGGAGAAGATCCGCGCCCGCCGCGCGGGCTTCCGCCGTCATCTCCAGCACGTCGTCGCGCTGGACGTGGGGCCGCATCCGGTCGAAGACGCCGACGATGCGATCCCCCATCCGCGCCTTCAAGGCCTCAAGGCAGTCGGTCTCGCGCGCCAGCGAGCCGCTCGCCAAGACGTAAAGCCGTTCGACCCCGAGGCTCTCCGCCTCCCGCTCGATCGCCTCGACAAAAGGGATGCCGAACACCACCCGCTCGATCGCGGCGTAGGTGAAGGTGCCTTGAGTCTGCATTCAGTCCGTCTCCTCATCGAGTCGCTTGCCGTCGAGTTCATTCTCATGGCGCGCTGCGTCGTCGGTGTTGCGGGATTTCTCCGCTTTCGGGCGGCCGAATTTGGCCCGGTTGGCGTCGGCGCGCGCCGATTTTTCCTGTCGCGCGCGCTGTTTTCGGGCCCGTCGGAGGTTGACGATTTCGCCCATGCTATTCGGCCGCTTCCTTGGTGGGATCGATCCAGCGCGCCGCGGCGAGATCGTCGGTGTCCTTCGCGGCGACCCATTCGGCGACGCCATCGGCCGTTTCTTCCAGCTTCCAGAACGGTGCCTTGGTCTTCAGCCAGTCCATCAGGAAGGCGCAGGAGTCGAAGGCGGCCTCCCGGTGGGCGCTCGCGGTGGCGACCAGGACGATGCGGTCGGTCGGTTCCAGGCGGCCGTAACGATGGATGATCAGGCTCGCCTCGAGCGGCCAGCGGTCCCGCGCCTCGGCCTCGATCTCGCCCAGCATTTTCTCGGTCATGCCGGGATAATGCTCCAGGGTCATGGCGCTCAATTTCCGGTCGCCGCCGAGGTCGCGGACCAGACCGACGAAGCTCGCCAGGCCGCCCACCGCCGGATTGTCGCGGGTCAGGGCCTCTAGCTCGCGGCCGATGTCGAAATCCTCCCGCTGGACCATGACGACCATCTCAGCCCCCCGTCATCGGCGGAAAGATCGCAACCTCGTCGCCATCCGCGATCGGTGCGTCGAGACCGGCGAATTCCTGGTTGACCGCGACCCGGATCGCGGCGAGATCGCCGAACGCCTCGGCGGTGGCCGGATCGCGCGCCTTCAGCCAGTCGAGCAGCCCGGCCACGTCGCTGACGCCGTCGGGGCGACCGATCTCTTCCTCGGCGCGGCCGGTCCGTTGGCGCAGCCAGGCGAAGTAGAGCAGCTTCATGTCAGGGCCTCGCTGAACGGCAGGAAATCGACCATGCCTCCCGGTTCGAGCGTGGTCATGTCCTCCGGCAGCGCCACCAGCCCGTCGGCGCCGACCAGCGAGGAGAGAATGCCGGCCCCGGCACCGCCGTGTTTCCGGGCGATCGGCACCCCGTCGGCATCCGCCGTCAGCCGCGCGCGGATGAATTCCCGGCGGTCCTTCTTCTTCTCGTGGTCGAAATCGGCGCGGACCTTGTAGACGGTGGGGGAGATATTCTCCGCCCCGCCGAGGCGGAGAATCATCGGCCGGCCGACCAGCAGCAGGGTCACCATCGCCGCCACCGGGTTGCCCGGCAGGCCGATGAAGGGCGTGCCCGCGAGCTGGCCGAGCGCCACCGGCCGGCCCGGCTTGATCGCCAGGCGCCAGAAATGGAGTTTGCCGTCGGCCTCGATCGCCGCCTTGACGTGATCCTCCTCGCCGACCGACATGCCGCCCGTCGTCACCAGGAGATCGTGCTTTCCCGCGGCATCGCGGAGCGCCGTTGAAATCAGCGCCGGGTCGTCGGCGAGAATGCCGAGATCGGACACCGCGCAGCCGAGTTGGGAGAGCGCCGACATGACGATGTAACGGTTCGAATCGTAGATCCGGCCCGGTCCCGCCGTCTCGCCGGGATCAATAATCTCGTCGCCGGTCGAGAAGACGGCCGCGGACAGACGTAGATAGACTTGCAGCGTTTCCCGGCCGACCGCCGCCGCCTGGCCGACCTCCTGCGGGCGGAGACGCGTCCCCGCGCGAAGCACCGTCGTGCCCTCGGTGACGTCCTCGCCGGCATCCCGGCGGTTAGCGCCGCGCTTGATCCCAGGGGCGATTCGGACCCGACCCGCCGCCTCGATGCAGTCCTCCTGCATCATCACCGTGTCGGGGCCGTCGGGTATCGGTGCGCCGGTGAAGATCCGGATGGCCTCGCCGCGCTTCGCCGGGCGCCCCAACGGATGACCCGCGGCGGCCCGGCCGCCCACCGGCAGTTCGGTCTCCGCCGCGCCGTCGAGATCCTCGAAATAGATCGCGTAACCGTCGACCGCGGCATTGTCGTGAGGCGGGATGTCGACCGGAGAGACCACATCCTCGGCCAGGGTCCGGCCGAGCGCCTCGCGGAGGCGTACCGTCTCGACGCCGGCCACCGGCGAGATTCGCTGGCCGAGCATCGTCAAGGCCTCGGCCGTGGTAATCAGCCGCCCGCCATCGTCGAAACAGTCGTCGCTCAATTGGGCCATTTCGTCACGAACCGTTCAGCGCGCAATGCGCCATGATGAAATCCGCTATTCCACCCACATCGTCCAGGTCGAGCACCGGCAGGTCAACCTCGGGAAGCGGCATATCACTCGCCACCGCGACGATATGGGGATCGTCGGGCGCCAGAAGTGCCTTGCCGACCGAGGGGCGATGCACCTCGATCTTGTCGTGGGCATGGGCCTTGAAGCCCTCGATGAGCAGCAGATCGACCGGTGTCATCCGATCCAGGAGCGCCTCCAGGGTCGGCTCCGGCACGCCCCGGTTCTCGTGCATCAGCGCCCAACGATTGGCCGAGGTGACCAGAACCTCGGTGGCGCCGGCCTCGCGGTGGACGTGCGAATCCTTGCCCGGCTTGTCGATGTCGAAGTTGTGGTGGGCATGTTTCATCGTCGATACCGTGACCCCGCGCCCGGTCAACATGGGCAGCAGGCCGACCATCAGCGTCGTTTTGCCGCTTCCGCTCCATCCCGCGAGGCCGAAGATCCGCATGATCCGCCGCGTCTACTCGGCGCCGCTCGACGATTCCGCGCCGATCCGCCGGTCGGATGTCCGCCGCTCGCCCGGCGTCTCGTCGATCAGATGGCGTAATCCGGCCCGCAGATAGTCGTAACCGGTGATCAATGTCAGCGCGGCGGCGGCCCAGAGGCCGATCTCGCCGACCATTATCGCCGGCACCCAGCCGGGCGCCGCGTCGCCGACCAACAGAAACCCGATGGCGAACATCTGAATGGTGGTCTTCCATTTGGCCAGCCGGCTGACCGGCAGGCCGACCTTGAGGGAGGCCAGGAATTCGCGCAGGCCGGAGACCAGGATCTCGCGGCAAAGGATCACCAGGGCGGCCAGGATGTCGAACCCATGGATGCGCTCGAAGGCGGTCAGCAGAAGAAGAATGGAGGCGATCAGCAGCTTGTCGGCGACCGGATCGAGAAAGCGTCCCAAGCGCGAGATCTCGCCGCGCGTCCGCGCCAGATAGCCATCAAGGAAATCGGTGATGCAGGCAGCCGTGAACAACACGAGCGCGGCCCAGCGCGCCTCCGGGCCCTCGATCCAAAACAGTGCCGCGATCAGCGGAATCGCAACGATCCGCGACAGTGTCAGCAGATTAGGCAAGGTCGTCATTCGGACCTCGATAACCACACAACCCCCCATGACCCAGGGCGCCAGCCCTCTCGGCCTTCCATTCTAGCGATCCTCGTGGAAGTGGCCATAAATTTTGCCGGCGACCGCCGTGCTGATGCCATCGACGGCCTCGAGATCCGACAGGCCGGCGCGGGCGACGCTTCGAGCCGAACCGAAATGCAGCAGTAGGGCCTTCTTCCGCTTGGCGCCGATGCCCGAGATCTCGTCGAGCGGCGAGGTGGCGATTCCCTTGGCGCGGCGTGTCCGATGGCTGCCGATGGCGAAGCGGTGGGCCTCGTCGCGGAGCCGCTGCAGGAAATAGAGTACCGGGTCGCGCGGCGTCAACATGCGCGGCGATGCGCCCGGTCGATAGAGGCGTTCTCGGCCGGCATTGCGTTCGGGGCCCTTGGCGATGGAAAGCAGGGCCAAGTCGTCGACACCGAGGTCCGCGAACACCTCTTCCGCGATCGAGAGCTGCCCCTGGCCGCCGTCGAGGATCACGAGATCCGGCCAGCTGCCGGCTTCGCGGTCGGGATCCTCCTTCAGGGCCCGGGTGAAGCGCCGGGTCAGGACCTCGCGCATCATCGCATAGTCGTCCCCGGCGGCCGCTTCGTCGCGGATGTTGAACTTCCGATAGGCGTTCTTCTCGAATCCGCCGGGTCCCGAGACGATCATCGCGCCGACCGGATGGCTGCCCTGGATGTGGGAATTGTCATAGACCTCGATCCGGCGCGGCGGCGCTTCCAGGTCGAGCGTTTCGCTCAACCCCTCCAGAAGGCGCCGCTGGGTGGCGCTCTCGGCGAGGCGTCGTTCGAGCGCGTTGCGCGCATTGGCGAGCGCGTGGCCGACGGCACGCCGCTTGGGGCCGCGCTGGGGCGCCAGCAGCGTGACCTTGCGGCCGGCCCGGAGCGACAGCGCGTCGCGCGCCAGGAGATGCTCGGCCGGCGTATGGCTGACCAGTACCAGGCGCGGCGGCGGGTGCTTCTCGTAGAATTGACCGAGGAAAGCGGTCAGGACGTCGTCCGCGCCGATCGCCTTGTCATGGCTCGGGAAATAGGCGCGATTGCCGAAATTCCGGCCGCCGCGAAAGAAAAAGACCTGGATGCAGGATTGGCCGCCCTCTTGGTGTAGAGCCACCACATCCGCATCCGCCAGGTCGGAGAAGTTGATGTCCTGGCGTGCCTGGATTTGGGTCAGGGCGTGGATGCGATCGCGAATCGCCGCCGCCTGCTCGAAGGCGAGATCGTCGCTCGCTTCCTGCATGTGCTCGGCCAACTCTTCTTGAATTTTAGTGCTGCGCCCGGTCAGGAACCCGCGCGCCTGTTCGACCAGCTCGGCATAGTCGGCGGCGGCGATACGCTCGACGCAGGGGGCGCTGCAGCGCTTGATCTGGTATTGCAGGCACGGGCGATCGCGCGTCCTGTAAATCGTATCGGCGCAATTCCGCAGCAAAAAAGCGCGTTGCAACGCCGTGATCGTCCGATTTACGGCACCCACCGTGGCGAAGGGACCGTAATAGTCGCCCTTCCGCTTCCGCGCCCCCCGATGCTTCACGAGTTGCGGGAAGTCGTGATCGCCGGTGATCAGGATATAGGGGAACGATTTGTCGTCGCGCAGCAGCACATTGTAGCGCGGCCGCAGCTGGTTGATCAGATTGGCCTCCAGCAACAGTGCCTCGACCTCGGTATGGGTGGTGACGAATTCCATCGAGGCAGTCTCGGCGACCATGCGCTGTAGCCGCACCGGCAGCTTGGCGGGGCTGGTATAGGCGGTGACCCGGCGGCGAAGATGGCGCGCCTTGCCGACATAGAGGGCGTCGCCCCGCCGGTTCAGCATGCGGTAGACGCCGGGCGTGCCCGGCAGCGTCTCCAAATAGCTCCGGATGATGCCGGTTCCGACGTCCAGCCGCGTTTCCGGTTTCTCGGCGCGCGCGCTTTCTTGCAAGGTTTCGTCTTCGTCGGTCATGGCGGACATTATGTCGCCGGATCGGGGGGCGGCGTCAACGCGGACGTGACCGCGGAGGCGCGGCAAAAATTCGATTTGCCGTTTTCTATCCACGATTTTTGTGGATAACCCTGTTGATGGCGGGCCTTGGTTAACCGAATCGGCCCAAAGCGCTTGATTCCGAACTAATTGCACAAAATTTAGGCAAAACACACAACCTATTGAAAATTCATCTATATTCTAAAGTCAAGTATTAACGCCGCGTGAACATTTGGAAAATTCGCCGCGACTCGGCCGACTCGGGGCGTGGCGAATGCCACTGTGCACAACTCGCCGCCGGATTGGCCGAAAGAATTTTTATATTTTAAAGAGTTGGCGGCCGAATGTTCATCCTCCAGCCGAGCTTTCGTCTCGCGCCGCGGCATAACGCAGCACCATGTCTCGAAGGGTTACGATGCCAAGCAAGGCGCGGTCCCCGCTGCTCACCGCGGCACGCGACAGGCCGAGGCCCACGAGCAGGCGAATCGCGTACCGGATGTCGGTTTCCGCGTGGATGGTCAGGAGCGGTTTGGTCATCACCTCGTAGACATTGACCCGGTCGAAGGAATGGTTTTCGGCGACGACCGAGCGCGCGATGTCGGTGACCGTGAGGATGCCGTATTCGTCGTGTTCGTCGCGGCGCTCGACGACGAGCGAGCTGATGCCGCTCGCCGCCATGATCTCCATCGCGGTGCGGATCGACGCCAGGCTGTCGATGGTGCGGACGTCGCGCGCCATCACTTCCTGGACCTGGATCTTCGGTTCGTTCTTCATATCTGGTCCTCGATCTCTTCCGAAATGGCCTGCAGCTGACTCGACAGTCCGACCGCGTCCTCGATGGCGATCTGAAAGGCGATGCCGCTGCCGGGCCGGTCGTCGAACTCGCCCGCCGCCGCGATCGTCTCTAGGATATCCCGGCTGAGCTGCTCGGCAACCAGGAACATCAGCAGGTCCCGGTGTCCGGCGATGTCGAGGCCGAGAAAAGTCTTCTGCGGCCGGATGCCTTCGCCCCGGGCGCTGGTCACCACGGTGGCACCGGTCGCTCCGGCCTCGCGCGCGGCTTCCAATATGTTCTCGGTGTAATGATCGTCGACCAAGGCCATGATCAGTTTAAGCTTCATCGGAACCTCCTTCGCGCGATCGCCGGCGTGCAATCCAGGCGGCGAGTTGCGCATATGCTAGTACGGAAATGATGGGAAAGAGACTGGCGAAGGCGATCAGGCCGAAGCCGTCGATCACCACGCTGCGCCCCGGTATCGTCGAGGCGAGGCCGAGCCCGAGTGCCGTGACCAGGGGCACGGTCACGGTCGAGGTGGTGACGCCGCCCGAATCATAGGCAAGTGGCACCATGTCGCGGTTTGCGCGGAGCGTCTGCAGGATGACGATCGCATAGCCGGCCGCGATGTAGATGTGAAGCGGCGTTCCGGTCACGATGCGGAAGGCGCCCAGCATCACCCCCAGCGCCACCCCCAGCGCCACCGTGATCCGCAATCCCCATACCGAGACCGCGCCGCCCGACGCCGTGTGCGCCTTCATCGCCACGGCCATCAGCGAGGGTTCGGCAATCGTGGTGGCAAACCCGATCGCCGCCGCGAAAGCGTAGACCCAAAGATAATCGGACCAGGCGACGCCCTGGACGAAGGCGGGATCGGTCAATTGGCGCGCCATCACCTTGCCGAGCGGGAACAGCGCCTCCTCGAGCCCGACGAGGAAGAGTGCCAGGCCGACCAGGACATAGACGAAACCGACCAGCATGCGGCCCAGATGCGGCGGCCGTTCGCGGATCACCGCGAGCTGGAAGAACAGCAGGATCGCCGCAATCGGCAACACGTCGAGCAAGGTGAGCAAGGTTGTGTTCGCGAGGTGTTGGAGAAGTTCCATGCCGATCGCCTTCAGACCGCCATGCCGTAAAGCAAGACGAAGATCATCGGGGACAGGCTGGCGAAGGCGATCAGGCCGAACCCGTCGACCAACGGGTTGCGGCCGCGGATCGAATGGGCGAGGCCGACGCCGAGCGCGGTGACCAACGGGACCGTGACCGTCGAGGTGGTCACCCCGCCCGAATCATAGGCGACGCCGACGATCTCCGGCGGGGCTGCGAAGGTCAGCAGGACGACGATCAGATAACCGCCGATGATCAGATAATGGATCGGCCAGCCCTTCAGGATGCGGAAGACGCCGAGCACGATCGCCGCACCGACGGAGACCGCGACGGTGAGGCGAAGGCCGAACGCATAGTCGGCCCGCGCCGCCGCCCCGTCGGCGATCACGCCCGCGGCCGCGACGGCCCGCGCCGCCTCGCTCGCCACCGCGATCAAGGCGGGCTCCGCCACCGTCGTCCCGAAGCCCAGCAGGAAGGCGAAGGCGAGCAGCCAGAACAGGCTGCCCTTCCGGGTCAGCGCATCCGCCATCGCCTCGCCGATCGGAAACAGCCCCATGTCCAACCCCTGGATGAAGAAGGTGAGGCCGAACAGCACCAGCACGAGGCCGACCACGATGCGGTCGAGGTCGGGGATCGGCTGCTGCAGGACGGCGATCTGGAAGAACGCCACCACCAGAATGATCGGCGCCAGATCGCGCAGCGAGTCGCGGATCAGATAGAGGAAGGTCTTGAGACCTTTGGACATGCCGCCATACCGAGGTGAGGGTGACGCGTGCGGATCGCCCGTCCTGTCTATCGCGGGACGGGGCGGGGAGCAATGGGGCCGGCGGTCGCACCTCGCTGCCCTCTCGATTCCTTCGCCGGTTTACGTATAATTCGGCCGGTCACGAACAGGGTATTCTCGGGGGAGCACGATGCCGACGTACGAAGTTGCCATTTACAATTCGGAAGTGAAGGAAGCGCTCGCGAACGGAAAGAAGCACGAGCGGGTCGCCATGGAATGGGCCGACGTCCGGTTCCTCGAGGTGACCGCGATGAGCGAAGGCATGGCGCGCTCCAAGATCGAGGGCCAATACCCGAGCAGCGAGGGCTTCGTGATCGAAGAGATCATGGAAGTCTGAGCGTCGACGATTCGTTTGCTCCGGATAGCCTCCGTATCCAATCTATCCAACAGAGCCCGCGCTAGCGGTCGTCGCTTTTATTCATGTTGTTGTTGAATTTGCTGTACCCTTTCTTGGAAGGGTAAGATCGATCCGTAACGTTGCTTTTGGGGATCGCTGTTGTAAGGCGACTAGGTTCCGAATGATTCATTCTTTTGATATTCGAAATTTCCGTTGCTTTAAACGCTTGGAAGTTGAAAATTGCTCACGCCTAAACGTGATTGTTGGCGACAATGGTTCTGGCAAGACCGCATTGCTCGAATCAATATTTCTGCCACTTGCCACAAGCACAGAAGTTGCGTTGCGGTTTAGACAACAACGGGGTCTCGATGGCAATTTTAGTGGCCCACGCAAAAAGATCGAAGACGCAATTTGGGGAGATTTTTATCACAATTATAGCTTTAGTCCTCCAATTTCAATTACGCTATCGGGAGACGGCACGGAAAACCGATCACTACTAATTTCAAAGGGGAAATCAGAACAATCTATCCCTCTGCTTGATCCTGCAGGCGATAAAGAAGCGACCATGTCAGCGTCGGTTGTATTCACGTGGAAAGATTCAAAAGGCGTCGAATTTGAGGTAGTGCCACGATTTACAGCATCTGGAATTCAGTTTCCAGAGACCGGGGAAGACATGCCAAATTTTTTCCATTTTGCGGCAGGGAGGGGTGTTTCGGCTGTCGAAAATGCGGGTCGCTTTTCTGAACTTAGTCGTGCAAAGCGGGATCGTGAATTTATCAAAGTGTTCTCTAACGAGTATAAATTCATTGATGATATCAGTATTGAAGTTCACGCAGGCCAGCCCGTACTTTACGCAACACTAAAGGGCGTTGACGAAAAAATACCGCTGGCAAATGTATCGCATGGCATCAACCGCCTAGTTGGAATTATGCTTGCGATTGCGTCTCGGCCTCAGTCAATTGTTCTGGTCGATGAGATTGAGAGTGGTATTTATTACAAGCACAAAACCGCTATTTGGCGATCGATACTTACGTTTATGCGAAAGTATGATAGTCAGCTTTTCGTTACGACACACGATATTGAATGGCTCAAGGCGCTAGTTGAGGCGGCGGGTAAAAAGAACGACGATATTTCCTTGTGGCGTTTAAAGCGAAATCGCAAACACCCGGTACTTGATCAGTTTAAGGGTGAAACGCTTAAGCACGGGATCGAGTTTGGACAAGAGGTCCGGTAGGGTGGCCAAACCCTCGCGATTGTTGATCTGTGAAGGCAATGATGATGTGGCCTTTTTTCAAAGGCTAATCGTAAGCCGGTCTCTACCACGGTTTCGAATTAAACATACTGGAGAAAGCCGACGTAAGCGGGGTGGGAATACCCGGTTCACAACTGTATTGGAAGCAGCGAAATTCGAAGAAGGAGTTCGCGATATTCTAGTTGTCGCGGACAATGACAATAACCCAGAGCTTAGTTTTGCGAACGTCTGTCGCCAAATAAAGAAGGCCTATGATGACGAGAAAGTCCCGGCCGAACCTTTGATAAAGGTGTCTCTTGAGCCATCAATCACAGTACTCATGATCCCGTGGGCCAATGAGAAAGGCTGCCTCGAAACTTTGTGTTTAAACGCTGCTAGAAGCGTCAACGCGGAAATTGCAGAAAATGTTGATAGATTTTTGGCGCTGGTTCGGACGGAGAATTGGGATAGCGATGTACGTAAGGATAAGATGTGGCTTCGCTCAATGCTGGCAGTGAGCCACGAACGCGATCCGTTCGTGTTTCTCGGAAATGTATTCAGAGAGCAAAGAGAAGATCGGCTATTGATCCCGCTCAATCATCGCAGGTTCGATGCAATTGCCGATGTTTTGCAAAACTTTCGGTAAGAGTTGTCCTATGTTTTGAGGAAACAATCCGCTCACGGATGCGCTCAAAATGGCAATAAGACGCGCTTGACCACAACTCTCTACCTAGATTGATGATGCGTATATTTTGCCGCTTTTCATCTTTCTTAGGCTTGGTTGAGAAGCGTCACTTGCGATCTAAACCATCCGTCCCGGCCCGCGCCGGTGGCGCTTGCCTTTTTTCTTCTTGCCGGTCCGCTGGGCGCCGTAGCGGCCTTTTGCCTTCGGTGCGAGGGCGGCGGGCATGCCCTGGATGGTGGCGGCGATCTCGGCGTTGAGGGGGGCTGCATCGGCAGGCATTTCGAGGTCGTAGGCCTCGAGCCGGCCGATCTCGTCGCGCAGCATGGCGGCGGTCTCGAATTCGAGATCGGCCGCGGCATGGCGCATCTGGGTCTCCAACTCCCCGACATAGTGCTTGAGGTCCATGCCGACGAGATGGGGCGCTGCGGGGCCGGTCTCGACGGTCACCCGGTCGCGCTCGTAGACGCTCTCCAATATGTCGGAGATCTGTTTCTTGACCGATTCGGGCGTGATGCCGTGGGCCGCGTTGTAGATTTCCTGTTTTTCACGCCGCCGGTTGGTCTCGGTGATCGCGTAGTCGAGCGACTGGGTCATCCTGTCGGCATAGAGGAGCACCCGGCCGTCGATGTTACGCGAGGCCCGGCCGATGGTCTGTACCAGCGAGGTCTTGGAGCGGAGGAAGCCTTCCTTGTCGGCATCGAGGATCGCGACCAGCGCGCATTCGGGAATGTCGAGTCCCTCGCGCAACAGGTTGATGCCGATCAGCACGTCGAAGACGCCGAGGCGAAGGTCGCGGATGATCTCGATCCGCTCCAAGGTCTCCACGTCGGAATGGATATAGCGCACCTTCAATCCCGCCTCGGCCATGTATTCGGTCAGATCCTCGGCCATCCGCTTGGTGAGCGTGGTGACCAGCACGCGGTGGTTCTTCTCGACGGCACTTCGGCACTCCGCCATCACATCGTCGACCTGGGTCTCGGTCGGCCGCATGATGCAGACGGGATCGATGAGGCCGGTCGGGCGGACCACCTGCTCGGTGAAGACGCCGCCGGTCTGGTTCAGCTCCCACGGGCCCGGCGTCGCCGAAACGAAGGTCGTCTGCGGGCGCATCGCCTCCCATTCCTCGAATTTGAGCGGCCGGTTGTCGACGCAGGACGGCAGCCGGAAGCCAAAATCGGCAAGCGTCGATTTCCGCGCGAAATCGCCCTTGAACATGCCGCCGACCTGGGGAACCGTGACGTGGCTTTCGTCGACGATCAGCAGCGCGTGGTCGGGGATGTATTCGAACAGGGTCGGCGGCGGTTCGCCCGGATTGCGCCCGGTCAGATAGCGGGAATAGTTCTCGATTCCAGCACAGGAGCCGGTGGTCTCGATCATCTCCAGATCGAAGGTGGTGCGCTGGTCGAGGCGCTGCGCCTCGAGGATCTTGTTCTCGGCCTCCAGTTCGGCGACCCGTTGCTTCAGCTCCTTGCGGATACCGACCACGGCCTGTCGCAGCGTCGGTTTCGGGGTCACGTAGTGGCTGTTGGCGTAGACGCGGATGCCCTCCAGCGTGTCGGTCTTCTCGCCGGTCAGGGGGTCGAACTCCTGGATCGATTCGACCTCGTCGCCGAACAGCGAGAGCCGCCAGGCGCGGTCCTCGTGATGGGCCGGGAAGATCTCGATGGTGTCGCCGCGTACCCGGAAGGTGCCGCGATGGAAGTTGTTGTCGTTCCGCCGGTATTGCAGCTCGACGAACTGGCGGAGCAGGTCCGAGGGGTCGAGGCGCTGTCCGGTATTCACCGAGACCACCATCTGGGAATAGGTCTCGGCCGCGCCGATGCCGTAGATGCAGGAGACGCTGGCGACGATCACCACGTCGTCGCGCTCCAGCAGCGAGCGCGTCGCCGAATGACGCATGCGGTCGATCTGTTCGTTGACCGAGGCCTCCTTCTCGACATAGGTGTCGGTCCGGGGGACATAGGCCTCGGGCGTGTAGTAGTCGTAATAGGAGACGAAATACTCGACCGCGTTCTCCGGGAAGAACTCCTTCATCTCGCCGTAGAGCTGCGCCGCCAGGGTCTTGTTGGGCGCGAGCACCAGGGTCGGGCGCTGCACGGTCTGGATGACATGCGCCATGGTGAAGGTCTTGCCGGAGCCCGTGACGCCGAGCAGCACCTGATCGCGCGCGCCGCCCTCGACCCCCTCGATCAGCTCGGCGATCGCCTGGGGCTGGTCGCCGGCCGGCGTGAAGTCGGAGACCAGCTTGAACGGCCGCCCGCCCTCGGTCAGGGGCCGGTCATACCGCTTCGCCGGCTCCCAGTCGTGCAGGAAGGCGAGCGAGGCTTCGTTGAGGCCGGGGGTTTCGGTCATGCCCTCAATATAGAACGCTTCGGGATCGGCGAAACAAGTTTCCGATCCCTCGATCCGGGAACAGCGACATCATTCCGCCCCCTTGACCAGCGGCACGAAGGCGACGGGGAGGTCGACCGCCTCCGAGACCCGGCCGTCCTCGTCCTTGGATATCCGTTTCAGTAATTGCCGCCCGTCGGTAGGGCCGACGGGCACGGCCATGCGGCCGCCGGGGGCGAGCTGGGCAAGGAGGGCCGCCGGAATTTCCGCCGGGGCGGCAGTTACGATGATCGCGTCATAGGGGGCGGCTTCCGGCCAGCCGGCCCAGCCGTCGCCGAGATGCGGGTGGACGTTGCGATAGCCGAGTGTTTCCAGCCGGGCGGCCGCCGCCTCGTGCAGTTCGGGCACGACCTCGACCGAATGAACCTCGGCCGCGATTTGGGCCAGGACCGCCGCCTGATAGCCGCAGCCGGTCCCGATCTCCAAAACCCGCGCCTCGGGCGTCAGGTCCAGGAGTTCGGTCATGCAGGCGACGATATAGGGCTGCGAGATGGTCTGCCCGTGGCCGATCGGCAGCGGCCGGTTGACATAGGCGAGGGAGCGCGAGGCCTCGGGCACGAAGGCCTCGCGCGGCACCGCCTCGATCGCCGCCAGGACCGCCGCCGCGAAGGCCGGGCGCCCGGTATAGCCCGCCGTGCCCTCCGCCTCGGCGACGATTTCCCCAAGCAGCCTGGCCCGGTCCTCGGCGAAGGCGTCGTTTTCCCGGTCGATCCCGGGCGGGGGCTTGTCAGGCCGCCCGCGGCGCCACATATAGCGCGCGAGAGTTCGTATTCGGTTGGGGATGTCGACCATGGCAAAGACGGCAAAGAAAAAATCAGGGAAAAAGAAAACCGGGGGCGATCGGCTCCAGTTTCAGGCCGAAGTCGGGCGCCTGTTGGATATCGTGGCGAATTCGCTGTACAGCGAAAAGGAAATTTTTCTACGGGAGCTGATCTCGAATGCCTCGGACGCCTGCGACCGGCTGCGCCACGCGGCCCTGACCGCGCCCGATCTGGCCGCCGGCGACCCCGATTACAAGATCGCCATTACGATCGACCGCGCCGCCAATACCCTGGCCGTCGCCGATAACGGCATCGGCATGAATCGCGACGATCTGGTCGACGATCTCGGCACCATCGCGCGCTCGGGCACCGCCGCCTTCATGGGGGCCTTGAAGGAAACGGAAGCGAAATCCGAGGACGGGACCGCCGACGTCAATTTGATCGGCCAGTTCGGCGTCGGGTTCTATTCCGCCTTCATGGTTGCCGACGAAGTGACGGTGACGACCCGTAAGGCGGGCGAGACGTCGGGCTGGCGCTGGGTGTCCGACGGCAAGGGCGAATTTACCGTCGAGGCGGCCGACGGCGCGACCCGCGGCACCACCGTTACCATGGTCCTGAAGGACAACGCCGGGGAGTATCTGGAGCCGGCCCGGATCCGGCATATCGTCAAGACCTATTCGGACCATGTCTCGTTTCCGATCCTCCTTACGGTGCTGGCAACGGGTGACGAGGACGAGGGCAAGGACGAAACCGAGGACGAGAGCGGGACCGGGGAAGCGGTGACCGACGAGATCGTGAACCAGGCCTCCGCGATCTGGGCCCGTCCCAAGGCCGATATCGACGAACAGACCCACAAGGAATTCTACCACCACGTCGCCCATGCCATGGACGATCCCTGGCTGACGCTGCATTTCAAGGCCGAGGGGATGATCGAATATACGGGGCTGCTCTACGTGCCGACGGCGCGGCCCTTCGACATCTTCCATCCCGAGCGGAAATCCCATGTGAAGCTCTATGTGAAGCGCGTCTTCATTACCGACGATTGCGAGGCCCTGCTGCCGTCCTGGCTCCGCTTCCTGCACGGGGTGGTCGATTCCGAGGATTTGCCGCTCAATGTCAGCCGGGAATTGCTGCAGAACAATCCGGTGCTGACGCGCATTCGGGCCGGCGTCACCAGCCGCGTGCTGAACGAGCTGACCGCGCGAGCCGAAAAAGATCCAGAGGGCTACGCCGCCTTCTGGGAGGCCTTCGGCGCCGTCGTCAAGGAAGGTCTCTACGAGGATTTCGAGCACCGCGAGAAACTGCTCGGCCTGGCCCGCTTCAACGGCACGGCCGACGACGAGCTGGTCGGCCTGGCCGATTACGTCGGCCGGATGAAGGAGGGCCAGGAGGCGATCTACTACATCACCGCCGACGATCTGGCACAGGCCCGGCGCAGCCCGCAGCTCGAGGGGTTCCGCGCCAAGGGGATCGAAGTGCTGCTGCTGGCGGATCCGATCGACGAGTTCTGGCTGCCGTCGGTCGGCGTCTACGAGACCAAGCCCTTCAAATCGGTCACCCGCGGCGGCGCCGACCTCGCCGATATCAAGAGCGAGGACGCGGCGGAGGCCGACGAAAAGAAGGAAGAGCCGAAACCCACCGAAGGGCTCGATGCGCTGGTCGCGCTCATAAAGCTCGAGCTCGGCGAGGCGGTAAAGGATGTTCGGCGCTCGGACCGGCTCACCGACAGCGCCGTCTGCCTGGTCGCCGACGAGGGCGATATCGACATGAACCTGCAGCGCCTCCTGCAACAACATAATCAGCTGGAAAATGCCCTGCCGAGGATCCTCGAGATCAACCCGACCCATGAGCTGGTGCGCCGCCTCGCGGCCGGGGCTGCCAAGGACGGCGCCCAGGATAGACTGCGCGATGTCGGGTATCTGCTGCTCGATCAGGCGCGGATCCTGGAGGGCGAGACGGTGCCCGACCCGGTCGCCTACGCCAAGCGCATGACTTCGGTCATGACGGCCGCTTTTGCCGAGGATTAGGCCGACATCAAGAAGGCCTCGGCATCGTCGAGGAACACCGGATCGTCGAAGATCAGATCTCCCGCCGCGGCCAGCCGCGCGTCGACGGCGCGCCGAAAATCCTTGTCTTGGACCAATCGCACCGCAATTCGGGCGTAGCTCTCCGGCGTATCGGCGGCCAGGATATCCGCGAGGGCGGCGTCCATCGCGGGATGGGCCTTGAAGAGATTCTGCGCCATGAAATAGAGCGCATCTTCGTCGGCGAGACCGAAATCGGCACGGCTTTTCATCGGCTCCGGCCGGGTATGACGATTGTTCGTGAAAGGCGTTCCGGCGAGCCGGACCAGGGATTCGCCGTACCAGGCATCGGCGTCGGGGGGCTCGGCGGCGGCACAGCTCAGATAGTGATCGATCGCCGCAATCCCGCTCGTCACCGGATGTCCGAACGAGCCGCATTGCACCGGAGCCAATCGGGCAAAGGCGAGGAAATAGGTCATCGGGTCCATGCCGATCTCCGGATAGAAGACGAGATCGGGGGCGGCCGCCGCTATCGTCTCTCGGGCCCGCGCGAGATCAGGTGGGAGGACGGCCGTTTCCCTGGCGCCGGCATCGATCGCCTCCGCCACCGGGTCGATCGGCGGCGGCGCCGTCCGGAAAAGGAGGATTTCGCAATCCGCTCGTGCCGCGAGCCGACCGAGGAGGCCCCGCACGAGCCGGCCGATCGAATGGTCGTGCAGGAATCGCGAGACCACCGCGATCCGCCGAGGTCCGGGGGGTCTGTCCTCCCCTTCGCAATGGAACGCGGTCCAGGCAAGGCCGGGGCAGGCGGTGAGATAGAGCTTTCCCAACCGACGTTGCAGGCCGCTGTCCTCGATCCCATGATAGGCCAGGAAAAACCGGTTTCCCGGCGCTTCGACAAGGGGATTTTCGAGCGGCGGCGGGTCGGCTTCGAGCGCCGCCAGGGCGCGCTCGTAATCGCGGCGCGCCGCCTCGTAGGACGCGGCATCGGTCGCGATCACCGGTAGCATCAGGTCGCGGCGAAAGCGGAACCCCTCGGGGGCGCCGTGCGCCAGCCCTTCGTCATACGCCGCCCGCGCCGCCGCCAGGTCGCCCCGCGCGGCCAGCGTGTTCGCCTTGTTCACATGCGGCAGGTACCAATCCGGGCGCGCCGCCGCCGCCGCCTCGTAATGCGCGAGGGCGGCCGCGTAGTCTCTTCCCTCGCCGAGCAGATTGGCGATGTTGAGGTGGCTTTCGGCATCGCCGGGATCGATTTCAAGGGCGCGTCGGTAACCGACCAAGGCCTGGTCGGGATTGCCGAGCCGGCGCAGCATGTCGGCCAGACCCCGCGCCGCATCGCCGCAATTGGGATCGAGCGCCGCCGCGCGACCGTAATGGCGAAGGGCGGCCCGGGCATCGTCGAGTTCCCGGCAAAGTTCCGCGAGTGCCAGGATTTCGGCCGCGTCCAGCGTCTCCAGACGCGCTTCGAATGCCCGCCGCGCCGCTTCCAACCGCTCTTGCGCCGCGGCCATCAATCCTCGCCGTCCATCCTGTTCATCGGAAATCGACCAAAGCAAAATTTCGTGCGCTTCGCTAATGAATTCGTTAAAGTCCGTCGCCCGATCTTGGAAGTGGAGTGCCGATCGACATGAGCACGATCGCCGCAATGCCGGAACAGGAATTGACCGTCGAGGAGGTGGTGCATCGCATTGCCGCCGCGGCGCGTGAGGCCGGTCGCCAGCTCGGCGAGGTCGATGGCGACGCGCGCAATGCCGCACTTGAAGCCGGCGCCGTGGCGATCCGATCCGCGCAGGGCGCGATCGAGGCGGCAAATGCACAGGACATGGAGTTCGCGCGAGAGAAGGGCTTGAACGCCGCCATGTTGGATCGCCTGCTGTTGACCGAGGACCGGATCGAGGCAATGGCCGCCGGGTTGGAGGCGATCGTCAAGTTGCCCGATCCGCTCGGCCAGGTTATCGACGAATGGGATCGGCCGAATGGTCTGAATATCGCGCGCGTCAGGGTGCCGCTCGGTGTCATCGGGATCATCTATGAATCGCGGCCGAACGTGACCGCCGACGCGGGTGCGCTTTGTCTTAAATCTGGCAATGCCGCGATCCTCAGGGGCGGTTCGGAAAGCCTGCATTCCTCGGGCGTGATTGCCGGATGCCTGCAGGAAGGCCTCCGCGCCGTTGGCCTGCCCCCTGAAGCCGTGCAGCCGATCCCGACCCGCGACCGGGCCGCGGTCGGCGCCATGCTGGGCCTGTCCGAGCTGATCGATTTCATCGTGCCGCGCGGCGGCCGGTCGCTGATCGAGCGGGTGATGGCCGAGTCGCGTATCCCGGTGATCGCGCATCTCGACGGGATCTGCCATGTCTATGTGCACGAAGCCGCCGATCCGGCGATGGCCCGCGAGATCACGCTGAACGCCAAGATGCGTCGCACCGGCATCTGCGGCGCCGCGGAGACGCTGCTGATCGACCGCGCGGTCGCCGCCGAACAGCTTCCCGGCATCGTCGAGGATCTGGCCGCCGCGGGCTGTGAAGTGCGCGGCGACGAGTCAGCCCAGGCCGTCGATGGCCGGGTCGTGCCGGCGAATGCGGCGGATTGGGAGACCGAGTATCTCGACGCCATCATTTCGGTCCGCGTAGTCGATGGCATCGACGCCGCGATCGAACACATCGCGCGGCATGGCTCGAATCATACGGAATCGATCATCACGGCGGACACGGCTGCGGCCGAACGATTCCTCGCCCGCGTCGATAGCGCCATCGTCCTGCACAACGCCTCGACCCAGTACGCCGATGGCGGCGAGTTCGGCATGGGGGCGGAAATCGGCATCTCGACCGGCAAGCTGCACGCGCGCGGCCCGGTCGGCGCCGAGCAGCTCACCAGCTATAAATACGTCGTTCGCGGCGATGGGCAGTGCCGGCCGTAAGGCACTTTTTCACGGATCATCCGAACATGTCTCGATCGCTCAAGCGGGATTGGAAGCCGCCGGTTTCGGCCAATCGGACCGGTTCAAGGGGGGAGGCGCGATGACACGCCGCCGCGCGGTCGGCCTTCTCGGCGGTTCCTTCAATCCCGCCCATGAAGGTCATCGGATGATCAGTCTGATTGCGTTGAAGCGCCTCAAACTGGACGAAGTGTGGTGGCTCGTTTCGCCGCAGAACCCCCTGAAATCGCCGGACGGCATGGCGCCCTTCGAGGACCGCCTGGCGGATGCGTCGGCGGTGGCCCGGCATCGCCGCATCCATGTCAGCGATATCGAGGCGCGGTTGGGCACGCATTACACGGTGGACACGCTCCGCCGGCTGACCGTGAAGCGGCCGCGCCATGCCTTCGTCTGGCTGATGGGGGCCGACAATTTGATCCAGTTCCCGGCTTGGCGGGGCTGGCGGACGATCTTCGAGACCGTGCCCATTGCGGTTTTCGACCGGCCATCCTATTCTTTCAAGGCTCTGGCGGGGATTGCCGCGACTCGATATTCGGGCCGGCGGTTGCCGGAAAGAGCGGCGCCCAGCCTGGCACGAAGACAATCCCCAGCCTGGGTGTTCCTGCACAGTCGGCTCAACCCGGTCTCCGCGACCGAAATTCGCGGGCAAGGGGCCGTCGAAGGATAGACGGGGTTCGGACCCCGGAAGGTATGCCAATGCAACGCAGCGCGAGGGACTGACCATAACCACAGAAATCCCCACGCCGAAGACGCCCGACTCCCTTCTCGACCTCATTCTAACGTCGCTCGATGACGACAAGGCCATCGACGTCGCCACCATCGACTTGGCGGGCAAGAGCAGCATCGCCGATTTCATGGTGGTCGCCTCCGGCAACAGCGTTCGCCAGGTAAGCGCGATGACCGATCATCTCCGCGAAAAACTGAAGAAGGTCGGCATGAAGGGGATCGCCGTCGAAGGGGCGGAAAACTGCGACTGGGTTCTGATTGATGGCGGTGATGTGATCGTCCATCTGTTCCGGCCCGAGGTTCGCGCCTTTTATAACATCGAGAAGCTTTGGAGCGACGCGCTGCCGGAAGGAATCGACCGGAACGCGGCGCAACTCTGATGCGCTGACTTGCGGTACCACCTGCTCGTCATCGCCCGCCTCAGGAAAGGCCCGGAACGCGATCTCTACGACGATTACGCGCGGCGCATCAGAATTCCCATCGACCTCCGTGAATTCGAGGATAAGGGCCGCGCCGATAAGGGGCGCCGAGGCCGCGAGAGCGACTCGCTGCTCGAGGCGATTCCGGCGGGGGCGACAGTGGTGGCGCTCGACGAACGCGGGCGCGATTTGACCAGCGTGGAATTCGCCGGGCGCCTCGGCCGCTGGCGCGACGAGGGCGGCGCCGATATCGCCTTTCTGATCGGCGGGGCCGATGGGCTCGACGAGCGCGTTCGCGATCGCGCGGACCTGACGCTCGCGCTCGGACGCTTGACCTGGCCGCATCTTATGACCCGCGTCCTGCTGGTCGAGCAGATCTACCGGGCGCAGGAAATCCTCGCCGGGCATCCCTACCATCGGGCCTGAAATGTGGATTAAATCAACCGTATTCCCTAGAATGCCGCCACCATGAGCCAAGTCGACAGACCGAAACCCGTCATTCTTTGTGTCCTTGACGGCTGGGGCGACGGCGAGGCGGGCGAAAGCAACGCGATCGCCCGCGCCGAAACGCCGATCTGGGACGCGCTGCGGGCGGATTGTCCCGGTGCCCGGCTCGACGCCTCCGAACATCACGTCGGCCTACCGGCGGGGCAGATGGGAAATTCCGAGGTCGGCCATATGAACCTCGGCGCCGGCCGCATCGTCTTGCAGGACCTGCCGCGGATCGACCAGGCGATCGCCGACGGATCGCTGGCCGCCAATCCTCGGCTCGCGGATTTCACGGCGGCCTTGCGCGAGAGCGGCGGTACGGCGCATTTGATGGGGCTTCTGTCGCCGGGCGGCGTGCATTCGCACCAGGCGCAGATGGCCTTCCTGGCCCGGCAATTGTCCGAGGCGGGTATTCCGGTCGCGGTTCATGCCTTTCTCGACGGCCGCGATACGCCGCCCTCCAGCGGGGCCGTCTATATGCGAACCTTTCTCGATCAATCCGGCGGCGCCACGGTCGCGACGGTTTCGGGGCGATTCCACGCGATGGATCGGGACAAGCGGTGGGACCGGATCGCGGGCGCCTACTCACCGCTGGTCGAGGGCACGGCCGCGCGTGCGGCGGATCCGGTGGCGGCAATCGAGGCGGCTTACGAAAAGGGCGAGACCGACGAGTTCATGACGCCGACCGTGATCGGCGATTTTGCCGGGATGCGGGACGGTGACGGTCTGCTGATGGCTAATTTCCGCGCCGATCGGGCGCGTGAAATCCTGGCGGCCTTGCTCGATCCCACCTTTGACGGCTTCGATCGACCGCGCCGCGTCGCGTTCGCGGCCGCCCTCGGCATGGTGGAATATGCGGAGATCCTGAACCCATTCATGGAGACGTTGTTCCCGCCGGTCGAGCTGCGTCGAGTCTTGGGCGAAATCGTATCCGGCGCCGGCCTGTCCCAGCTTCGCATCGCCGAGACAGAGAAATACGCCCACGTCACCTTCTTCTTCAACGGCGGCCGGGAAGCGGTCTTCGAGGGGGAGGACCGTATCCTGGTCGCGTCGCCGAAGGTCGCGACCTACGACCTGCAGCCGGAGATGTCGGCGCCCGAGGTGACCGATAATCTGGTCGAGGCGATCGGATCGGGCCGGTTCGATTTCGTCCTCGTCAATTACGCCAATACCGACATGGTGGGGCATACCGGTAAGATCGACGCGGCGATCGAGGCCGTGGAGGCGGTCGATGCCTGTCTCGGTCGGCTTCGCGACGCGGTCGACGCGGCGGGCGGCGTTCTCCTGATTACCGCCGATCACGGCAATGCCGAGAAAATGGTCGATCAAGGGACCGGCGAGACCCATACCGCGCATACGCGGAACCCCGTCCCCGCCCTCCTCTTTGGCGCGACGGCGGATCAGGTGACACTGCGCGATGGTTGTCTCGCCGATGTGGCGCCTACCTTGCTGGCCTTGATGGGATTGGCGCAGCCGGCCGAGATGACCGGCCGGTCGCTCCTGGCGCCGCTGGAGGGAAGACGTGCGACGGGGTAATCTTCCGGGCTTTTTCACCGCCGCGGTCGTGGCCGTCTGCCTGGTCGGTACGCCCTCATCGGCGCGCGCCCAGGACAAGAAAGAGCTGAAACGCATTGAACGTCAGATCGACGCGGGCCGCGCCGCGCGGAAGGCCTTGACGCGAAAGGGCGCTAATCTGACCAAGGACATGACCAAGCTTCGCCGGGACATCATTCGCGCGGCCCGCGCGGCGCAGGCGCGCGAGACGCTTTTGACCAAGCTCGAGGGTAAAATTCCCGAACTCAAGGCGGAATCGGAGCGGCGGGCGAAGATCCTGGTCGCGCGGCGCCGGCAGCTGGCGGGAACGCTCGGCGCCTTGCAGCGGCTATCGCGAAATCCGCCACAGGCATTTCTGCTGTCCGGCGCTCCGCCGATTGAGGTTGTGCGGAATTCGATGCTGCTGAGGGCCGCCCTACCGAGTTTGAAATCCCGCGCCGAGTCACTGCGGGCGGAGATCAACGACCTGGATCGCGTCCGCGGCGAGCTCGCCTCGCGGCAACGGAAAATCAAGGTGGCGAACACGGCACTCGCCGGCGAGCGGCGGCGACTCAACGTGCTGCTCGGCCAAAAAGCCAAGCGGAAGCGGCGGACCGCCAAGGCGTCGCGCCGGCTCGATGTGCGACTGGCCCGGCTGACGGACAAGGCGCGCTCGTTGCGGGAGCTGTTTCGGCGGCTCGAAAAGCGGGTCGCGCCGCCGCCCGACCCGGCACCGCGCGCCGATCCGGCCGAGCGGCCCGCCGGCATCCAGCAGACACCGACCCCCGGTACGATGACCTTGCCGGCCAGCGGGACGGTGGTTGAACGCTATGGCGGCAGCACCGGACTGGGCAATACGTCCAAGGGAGCGACCTTCCTAACCCGTGCCGGCGCACAGGTCGTGGCCCCGTTCGACGGCCGGGTGATGTTCGCGGGGCCGTTTCGCGGTTACGGGCAAATCTTGATCATCGAGCATGGTGCCGCATATCATACGCTTCTCGCCGGGTTACGGCGGCTTGACGTCAAGCTAGGCCAATGGCTTCTTGCCGGCGAGCCGGTCGGCGTAATGGGTACAAGTGAGAGCGGTCCGCGCCTTTACGTCGAATTGCGACAGGCGGGCCGTCCTATCAATCCGCTTCCGTGGTTCGCGGCGGTCAACGACAAGGTGCGTGGATGATGCGTAAATACCTGATGGGCTCTGCCCTGGCTTTGACGATCGTCGCCATAATGGCGTCATCGTCCGTTGCCGCCGAAAAGGACCGGTCGGAAACCTATCGGCTGCTCGAACTTTTCGGCGACGTATTCGAACGGGTTCGATCGTCCTATGTGGAGGAAGTTTCCGACGAGGAACTGATCGAGGCCGCGGTGCGCGGCATGCTGGCCGATCTCGACCCCCATTCGGCCTTCCTGAACCGCAAGAGTTTCCGCGACATGCAGGTTCAGACGAAGGGCGAGTTCGGCGGTCTCGGGATCGAGGTGACGATGGAGGGCGGCTACGTCAAGGTGGTCTCGCCGATCGACGATACGCCTGCCTTTCGTGCCGGGCTCCAGGCCGGCGATTTGATCACCCATCTCGACGGCGAGCATGTCCAGGGGCTGACCTTGAGCCAAGCGGTCGAGCGGATGCGCGGCCCGATCAACAGCGACATCACCTTGAAGATCCGACGGGACGCGAAAAGCTTCGACGTGACGATCACCCGCGACAAGATCCGTATCCGATCGGTGCGGAATCGGTTCGAGGGGGATATCGGCTATATCCGCATCACCAATTTCAGCGAGCAGACCGAGAAAGGCTTGGTTCGCGTCATCGAGAAGATACGCGCGAAACTCGGCGACAAGCTTGTCGGTTATGTCCTCGATTTGCGCAACAACCCGGGCGGTCTCTTGGATCAGGCGGTGTTGGTCGCCGATACCTTCCTCGAGAAGGGCGAGATCGTCTCGACGCGCGGGCGCGACAAGGACAACGCGCAGCGCTTTCACGCGACACCCGGCGACGCGACGGGTGGATTGCCGGTGGTCGTATTGATCAATGCCGGGTCGGCTTCGGCCTCCGAGATCGTGGCCGGCGCCCTGCAGGATCATCGCCGGGCGGTCATTCTCGGCACCAAATCCTTCGGCAAGGGTTCGGTGCAGACGATTATCCCGATCGGGCGCAATGGCGCGATCAAATTGACCACTCAGCGTTATTACACGCCCTCCGGACGCTCGATCCAGGCAGAAGGGATTAATCCCGATATCGCGGTCAAACAGGTTCGGATCGAGACGAGTTCCGCACAGCGCCGAAATCGACGCCACGAAGCGGATCTTCGCGGCGCGCTGAAAAACAAACAACGGTCCCCAAATGGCAAGAACGGCAAAGACAAGAACGGCAAAGGCAAGACGAATTCAAAGCCGAAGCCCAACTCACCCGTGGCGAAAGTGCCCGACAAACCGAAGAAGCCGCTCGATTTTCAGCTGTCGCGCGCGCTTGATCTGTTGCGCGGGATCGCCCTCTATCGTAATCGCATCGTGAACTAGCAACGGTTGGTGACGATTGGCTCTCAAGCTTCCGTCTTTCGGCAAGGGTAACGCCGGCGGGGTCGACGACGACTTCGACGATGACGATTTCGCAGCACCTTCTGGTGGCGGCTCCGGTGTGAATTTGCCTTGGATCCTGCTGGCCGCGGGCTGGGGCGGGAGCTTCCTGGCGATCAGCGGGCTGGTGCTCTACCTCTGGCTTGCCAGCGACAGCATCATGGACGAGGTCAAGGCGCAGCGTCCGCAAGTGACGATCAAGGTGGTGCCGAAACGTCGACCGGCGCAGGCCGCCAAACGCACGCCGCCGCCGAAAAGCGATGCCGCGCCGAAATCCGACACGGCGGCCAAGACCGACGCAGATGCGGATTCCGATGCCGCCACGACCGGTGGCGAGTCCGGCGAAGGCGAAACCGCCGGAACCGCAGCCGGCGCGGACACGCCCGAAAAATCGGATGCCGCCGGCAAGGCCGACCCGGCGGCCGCGGAAAAGGCGGCAACGCTTCATCCCCATCCCGATCCCGAGCTGATCGAGGAGACGGAGCAGGGTCTCCTGCCGAAAGTCGACGGCGCGGGACGTCAGCCCTGGCGGGTCTATTCGCGGCCGTTCAATGCCTTGGACAAACGCAAGCGGATCGCCGTCGTGATGCTGCAAATGGGCCTGTCGCCCAAGCAGACGCAGAACGCCATAAACGATCTGCCGGGCGCGGTGACACTTGGCTTCGCACCCTATGCGCGGGGACTCGAGGATTGGATCAAGCAGGCGCGGGACAGCGGCCACGAGGTCCTGATCGGGTTGCCGATGGAACCTCGGGAATATCCGAGCAACGATCCGGGCCCGAATGGTCTGCTGACCCGCAATACCGTCGAGGAAAACGTGAAGCGGCTCAATTGGACACTGAGCCGCGTCACGGGTTATGTCGGCGTCTTCAACCTCATGGGCGCGAAGTTCACCGCCAATCGGAAAGCGCTGACACCGGTCTTCAAACAATTGGGGGCAAGGGGGCTCTTGATGCTCGATACCCGCGCCTCGGCCTTCACTCTAAGCGGTGCCGTCGCCCAGGAAGTGGGTCTGCCCTTCGCGCTGATGGACAGCTCACCCGACAGCGAGCCGAACCGCGGTGCCATCGATCGCGAACTCGCCAAGGTCATCGAGACGGCGGAAAAGAAAGGCCGCGCCGTCGCCATCCTGAAACCCTATCCGATCACGCTGTTGCGCCTGAAGCGTTGGATCAAGCGGCTTGATGCCAAGAAACTCATTTTGGCGCCGCTGTCGGCGGTGGTCGTCAGACCCAAGCCGAAAGGGTGAAGATGACGGAGGATACCCGGCCCTTTCGCCCCTGCGCCGGCATATTGTTGCTGAATCGCGACGGCAAGGTCTTCGTCGGCACCCGGCTCGACCTGGAGGGCGACCATTGGCAGATGCCGCAGGGTGGTATCGACGACGGCGAGACGCCGCGTGCGGCGGCCTTGCGGGAGCTTGAGGAGGAAATCGGCACCGCGAAGGCGGAAATCATCGCCGAGTATGAGAACTGGATAGATTACCGGCTGCCCGACGAACTTTCCCGGCGCGTTTGGAAGGGACGCTATCAGGGTCAGCGCCAGCGTTGGTTCGCGCTCCGCTTCCTCGGCGAGGACGGCGATATCGACCTCGATACCGAACACCCCGAATTCAAGGACTGGAAATGGGCCGATATCGAGGATCTGCCGGAACTCGCGGTCCCTTTCAAGCGGGAGTCCTATGCCGAAATCCGCGATGCGTTCCGGGATATAGCCCGTGCCCTCGTCGACGATGCCGATTGACTCCCGCTTGCGAAATAAGCTAACGTTGACAAGTGCGCGATCCTAGCGGCGGCGTCTGACCCGCCTGCTGGGATTTTTTATGGACATCGGTCGAAAAGACCAATGTCATGGAGTGGCTGAGTTGATTGCAGAAGGCACATCGGCTCCAGTTGTCGGTTCGGGTGCGAACGCCTTGGTGGCGTTGCGGGCCCTTGCGCGCGACTCCGATACCGCGCGCGCCGTGGAACCCGCAGCCTCGCAGACCGAAAACCCCGAGCCTCGCCAAGACGATTCCTCCGCCCTCGGCGCGCTGAAGACGCCGCTCAGTGTGCGCAACGTCATGGCGACCCAGGGTGTCGCCAGCGCGGAGGTCGAGCGGCCCCGCGCCAAGTCCGAGGATCCGATCAATTCCGAGCGTTCATTGAACGCGCCGCTCGATCCGGGCGACGTTTCCGAGAGCCGGAATGTTGCGCGTGAAGGGGCGCGGATGGCCGGCAACGAGACGCCGTCCGCGACCGAGGAAACGGTCCAGAAGGCTTCCGCTTCGGGCCCCAAGATCGTGCATGACGAAGCGGCGAAGGGTCCCGACGGATTGACCGAGGAAGAGCATCGCCATGTCCAGGAACTGAAGCGGCGCGACCGCGAGGTACACGCCCATGAGCAGGCGCATGCCGCGGCTGGCGGACCCTTCGTCAGCGCGCCGCGCTTCCGCTTCGTGCGCGGACCGGATGGCGGGTTCTATGCCGCCTCGGGCGAGGTTTCGATCGACACCACGCCGGTGCCGAACAATCCGCGCGCGACCATCCAGAAGATGCAGATGGTCAAGCGAGCGGCTCTCGCGCCGCAACAGCCGTCGGCCCAGGACAGGCGGGTGGCGGCCGAGGCGGAGCGCAAAATCATCACCGCGCGTCAACAGCTGCGCGAAGAGGAAGCAGAGACCCAGAAGGACGCGCAGGCGACCGCGGAGGCGACCGCGGCCGAGCAGCGTGGCGACACGAAATCCATCAATCGAGAGCAGGATCCGGTCTTCGATCCGGTTGCGCGCTTCCGTGTCGCGATCGGCGGGACAGGTGCCGCCCCCGGCACCGGTCTCGCGGGGCCAGGTGACGTGGATGTCGATGCCTCGGATGCGATCGATGCCCGGCAACTGTTCGGTCTGGTGGCCTGAGCGGCTAGATTTCCGTGGCCCTTCACCGCGATGAAGACCCCTATATCTAGTTAAATTATCGACCTGGGCCACAAAACTTTGTTGTCACGGGCGATCGATTGCGGTTAAAAAGAAGGCGTCGGGACCATGTTCCATACTCGCGTCGGTCAAAAGACCGTCGTCGAGGTGGGCAGGAACAGGCCCGACGCCCTCGGAAGCCGTACGGCTTCGGGTTCGCGAAACAGGCCCTTCCCCCCTATCGACGCCGCAGGCACCCTGGCAGAAGCACTGCCGGTCGATGTGGGGCGGGGAGGCGCTTCCAAGGAACCGACCTACCCCATCGAAGTTCGCAACGGCGTTGGTCGCCGGTCGGTTGGGTCGACACGCAGCGCTCCGATCGGAGTTGCGCGCCGAACGCGAGACGGTCCACCCGAGAGCGGCGCCGTCTCCGCCGATCCACCGGGCACAGGGAGATACCGGCGGCATCGCGGAACCGACTGCGGCTATCCCGTCCAGCGGGCCCAGCCTCCGAGGAGGTCCCTATGGGCCCAGGGTGGCGGCGATTCCGAGGAACCGCCTCCGGCCCCGTCACCCCCTCCCGTCGCAAGCGACGCGAGACGGCGGGAAAGGAACGCCAATCGACCCGTTCGTTCCATCCGAAAGCGGCCTCCCGAGAGAACCGCCTCGGGCCGGGGATGCGCCGAGGCACATCCGATCCGGCTGGCCCCATCCGAGGACAAGGCCCGGAACGCCGGCCCGTCGATCGAAATTCGCAAGGGCGAGCCCCGATGAATTCCGCCGCCGCCGCCCGACCAGCGGGCGCCGGCGCCATCCCCATCGGCAGCCGCGCGTAACGGCCCGCCGGATGGGTCCGGCCGACGGTGCGTCCTACGGCTCCCGCGGTTCCACCGACCGAGGCCGGCTGGCCGCGATTGCGTCGGACGCGCCGACGATACGAACTCCTGATTGGCGGTGACGATCAACCCGCGAGGGCGCCCCGTCGCCGCCGGAGCCGGGTCCCTTTGGTCGCGAGACCTCCGGGACCCTCGAAGGTTCTTGGCTGGTCGGGCGGATCGACCGGTCCGAAAACCAATCGCCGTCTCGGCCCTCCTCGAAACCTTCGACGCATTCGCTTACCACCATCCATGCTGGTGGGGTATCGTGGGCGGGTCTATTGGAATGTTTCGCGGATCGGAAAAAAACTGTGCATAAGAAGTCCAACCTCGCACATTGGGCACACAATTTTTCCACATTCTTTTCCACAATGGCGTTGATTCAAGGTGTTAGCGGCGTGCTGGCTCCTTGTTGGCGGACCTCCTAGTGGGCCTCGGTCACGCATAAATGCACCCACGGAGGCGCCCGGGGGACTTGTCGGCGCCTTGAGAGGGCGACTCGGGACAAATCTTTCCACGATGACTGGTCAATGGACGCGCCCGGCGCGGCATTTGACTATATAAGTAAAGCGGGCTAAGCCAGAAACACGGTGTTTCGGTCGCGATTCATCATGGGCGTGCTCCGGGGTGATATCGACCGCGACGTAACCGGGGGCAATGGACGAGGGTCAGATGTCGACACATGAAAGACCGCTGTCGCCGCATCTCCAAATCTACAAGTGGGAATGGACGATGCTGCTGTCGATCCTGCATCGAGCGACCGGCGTGGCGCTCGCGGTGGGGACGTTGTTGCTTGTCGGGTGGCTGCTGGCACTCGCCGAAGGGGCCGACCGCTACGGTGCCTATCAGGCCTTCATCGGGTCGTGGTTCGGCCGTCTGCTTCTCTTCGGCTGGACCGGATCGTTGTTCTATCACCTCTGCAACGGGATTCGCCATCTCGTCTGGGATACCGGCCGCGGCTACGAACTGCCGACGGCGGCGGCCTCGGGCTATATCGTGCTGGCGGGCTCGATCGCGCTGACGGTCATCGCCTGGATTTGGGCCTATTCTACCGTGGGAGCGATGTGATGAGCCTGCAATCTCCGATCGGCCGGGTTCGCGGGCTTGGATCCGCGAAGAACGGAACGCATCATTGGTGGGTCCAGCGCATTACCGCGGTAGCGCTTGTGCCGCTTTGTCTTTGGTTCGTCGTCGGTCTGATCTCCCTGACCGGCGCCGATTACGCATCGGCGACGACCTGGATCAGATCGCCCTTCAATTCCGTGCTGCTGTTGTTGTTGATCGTCGCGATGTTCCATCACTCGCAGTTGGGACTTCAGGTCGTCATCGAGGATTACGTCCATCACGAGGGCGCCAAGCTCGTCCTGATGATCGGACAGAAGCTGTTGAACTTCGCGCTTGCCGTCGCCGCGGCCTTCGCGGTGCTCAAGATCGCGCTGGGAGGGTAACGGGATGGCCGAGGGATACACGATCATCGATCATGCCTACGACGTTGTCGTCGTCGGGGCCGGGGGTGCTGGATTGCGCGCAACGGTCGGGTTGGCCGAGGCGGGGCTGAAGACCGCCTGCGTCACCAAGGTTTTCCCCACGCGAAGCCATACGGTGGCCGCCCAGGGCGGCGTTTCGGCCGCGCTCGGCAATATGGGCGAGGACGACTGGCGCTGGCACATGTATGACACGGTCAAGGGCTCGGACTGGCTCGGCGATCAGGACTCGATCGAATATATGTGCCGCGAGGCGATGCCGGCGATTGTCGAGTTGGAACATTACGGCGTGCCCTTCAGCCGCACGGAGGAGGGCAAGATCTATCAGCGCCCCTTCGGCGGCATGACCACGAATTACGGCGAGGGCATCGCCCAACGGACCTGTGCCGCGGCCGATCGCACCGGCCATGCCATGCTGCACGCGCTCTACCAGCAGTCGCTCAAGCACAAGGTCGAGTTCTTCATCGAGTATTTCGCGACCGACCTGATCATGGATGACGACGGTACGTGCCGCGGCATTATTGCGTGGGATCTCGACGACGGCACCATCCACCGGTTTGCCGCCAAGATGGTGATCCTGGCGACGGGCGGTTATGGGCGGGCCTATTTCTCCTGTACCTCGGCGCATACCTGCACCGGGGACGGCGGCGGCATGGTGCTCCGCGCCGGCTTGCCGTTGCAGGATATGGAGTTCGTGCAGTTCCATCCGACCGGCATTTATGGTTCGGGCTGTCTGATCACCGAGGGATCGCGCGGCGAGGGCGGTTATCTGACCAATTCCGAGGGCGAACGCTTCATGGAGCGCTACGCCCCCTCGGCGAAGGACCTGGCGTCCCGCGATGTGGTCAGCCGCTCCATGACCATCGAGATCCGGGAAGGCCGCGGTGTCGGCGGCGAAAACGACCATATCCATCTCCACCTGGAGCATCTCGACCCGGCGGTGGTCGAGGAGCGTTTGCCGGGCATCTCCGAGACGGCGCGGATCTTCGCCGGCGTCGACGTGAACAAGGAGCCAATCCCGGTCATTCCGACTTGCCACTACAACATGGGCGGCATCCCGACCAACTATCGAGGCGAGGTGCTGAACAAATCCAACGGAATCGAATCGGTCGTGCCGGGCCTGATGGCGATCGGCGAGGCGGCTTGCGTGTCGGTTCACGGCGCCAATCGCCTGGGTTCGAATTCACTCCTCGATCTGGTCGTCTTCGGCCGTTCGGCCTCGGCCCATTGCGCCGAGGCGGTCGATGCCGAGACGGCCGTTCCGGCTCTGCCGGAAGGCGGCGGCGACCAGTCGCTCGACCGGCTCGACAAGGCGCGGCATGCCAAGGGCGGTCTGCCGACGGCCGATCTCCGACTCGAAATGCAACGTGTGATGCAGAACAATTGCGCGGTATTCCGCACCGGCGAGGTTCTGAATCAGGGCGTCGATCTGATGCAGCAGGCGATGTCGAAGCGGGGCGATATCGGGGTTTCCGATCGCTCGATGGTCTGGAATTCGGATCTGGTCGAGACGCTGGAACTCGAGAATCTGCTCTCGCAGGCGATGGTCACCATCAAGTCGGCGGCGCTCCGCGAGGAATCCCGAGGTGCCCATGCGCGCGAGGACTTCCCGGACCGCGACGACGAGACCTGGATGAAGCACTCGCTCGCCTGGTGCGACGATGCCGGCGATATCCGGGTCGACTACCGTCCGGTCGTCATGGAGACCCTGACCAACGATGTTCAAGTCTTCCCGCCCAAGGCGCGGGTCTATTGAGGGGACGATAGATGGTCGAATTCAACCTACCCGCCAATTCCAAGGTCAAGAAGGGCAAGACCCACAAGGCGCCCGAGGGTGCGACGCGGGTCAAGAAGTTCAACATCTATCGCTGGAACGGCGACGATGGGGAGAATCCGCGTCTCGATACCTTCGAGGTCGATCTCGACGATTGCGGGCCGATGGTTCTCGATGCGCTGATCAAGATCAAGAACGAGGTCGACGCGACGGTGACCTTCCGGCGCTCCTGCCGCGAGGGTGTTTGCGGGTCGTGCTCGATGAATATCGACGGCAATAATTCGCTGGCCTGTACGAGCTTCATCGACGACTGCAAGGGCGACGTCAATGTATATCCGCTGCCGCATTTGAATGTGGTGAAGGATCTCGTGCCGGATCTCTCGAATGCCTACGCCCAGCTCGCATCAATCGAGCCCTGGCTCAAGACCTCAGATTCAGCACCCGACCGCGAACGCCTGCAATCGCCCGACGAGCGCCGCGAGCTCGACGGACTTTACGAATGCATCCTTTGCTTCTCGTGCTCGACGAGCTGCCCGAGCTATTGGTGGAACGAGGATAAGTATCTCGGCCCGGCGGTCCTACTGCAGGCCTATCGATGGCTCGCCGACAGCCGCGATGACCACACCGGCGAGCGGCTCGACGCGCTGGAGGATCCCTTTCGCCTCTATCGCTGCCACACCATCATGAACTGCACCAAGACCTGCCCGAAGAGCCTGAACCCGGCCAAGGCGATCGGCGAAATAAAGAAAATGATGGTCGAACGGCAGGGTTGAGGGTCGTTGGTCCCGTTGAATTAGTTGAATTGGGCCTTTCATGGGTCCGCCCGGCACTGTAGAAGGCCCCGCCCATTGAACGAACGGGAGTGGCCGCTATGTATGTGCCGGAGAATTTCGCCGAAACCGATCGCGAGACCCAGCTCGCCGTCATCCGGGAGACCGGATGGGGGTATCTGGTCGGCGTCATCGACGATCTTCCCTATGTGACGCATCTGCCGTTCATGGTCGACGGCGCCGCCGGCCGGGAGAAACTGGTGGCGCACGTCTCGCGCCTCAATCCCCATTGGAACAGTTTCGCGGAGGGCCGGGAACAGCTCGTCGTCTTTCCGGGACCGCATGGTTATGTCTCGCCGAGCTGGTACAAGGCGAAGAAGGCGGTGCCAACCTGGAACTACGTCGCGGTGCATGTCTACGGCACGCCCCGAATCGTCGACGATCCGGAGGCCTGTTATGCGGCGCAAAAGAACCTGGTCGACTTCCATGAATCCGGTTTGGAGCAACCCTGGCGCATGGAGGACATGCCCGAGAGCTATATCGACGGCATGCTGCGCGGGATCGTCGGCTTCGAGATCCCGATCGCTCGGATCGAGGCCAAGTTCAAGCTGAACCAAAACCGCAAGCCGGAAGACCGGAAGGGCGTGATCGCCGCTTTTGCCGCCGGTGAACGGGAGGACTCCCGGCGCTTGGCCGAGCTGATGGCGGCGCGGGAGACGGCCGACTGAATGTCGTTTGAAATTCGTGCCGAAACGATTGAAGACCGCGCCGGCATCCGCGACCTCTGCGATCTCGCCTTCGAATGCACCGACGAGGGGCGGTTGGTTGATCGTCTGCGTGACGCGGGACTGGTGATCGCATCGCTGGTCGCGGTCGAGAAAGACGCGATCATCGGCCATATCCTGTTCAGCGATCTGCCTATCGAAACCGGCGACAGCCCAATTCGCGGCGCCGCGCTAGCGCCGATGGCGGTGCGACCCGATCGGCAGAATCGCGGCATTGGCGGGGCCTTGGTCCGGGAGGGCCTGACGGTTTGCGAGGCGCAGGGAATCGCTGTGGTGGTCGTTCTCGGGCACCCGGCCTATTACCCGCGGTTCGGATTTTCGGCGGCCACCGCGGAACGGCTCGCGGCGCCCTTCGCTGGCGAGGCCTTCATGGGTTTGGAACTCTTCCCCGGTGTCCTGGACAATGTGACCGGCGTTGTTCGCTACCCCGCCGCCTTCGAGCTCGACGCGGACGGACCGCCGAAGGTGCCGGATCCCGTGTAACGCGGTCGTGGCATCGCCGGCCTTGCCCCCGGGCGCCGCCAGCGGGATAATTCCCGCCTTCGATCTGTGGAGACATGCCATGGCGGAACTTCATCTAACCGAATCCGATTTGAAGCAGTTCGACGAAGAGGGCTGGCTTTTCTTCGAGGATGTATTCGATGCCGACGAGGTCGGCGTGATGAGCCGCGAGGCGCACAAGATCTTCGCCATGGACCGCGAGGAGGTGTTCCGCGAATCGGATGGCAAGACCGCCCGCACCGCCTTCGCCGCGCAAAACTACAACGAGGCGTTCCGGCGGCTCGGGCGTCACCCGAGGCTGGTCGAGCCGGTCAGGCAGATCCTCGACGGCGACGTCTACATGCATCAGTTCAAGGTCAACGCCAAGGCCGCCTTCAATGGCGATGTCTGGCAATGGCACCAGGACTTTGGCACCTGGACCCGCGACGATTTGATGCCCGAACCCCGGGCCATGAACATTGCTCTCTTCCTTGAGGATGTGACCGAGTTCAACGGCGCCCTGATGTTCATCCCGCGGAGCCACCAGGGCGGCGTGATCGAGGCCGGCCACGACCTGAAGACGACGAGCTATCCCTTGTGGACGATCGACGAGGAAACCATCACGAAACTGATCGCCGAGGGCGGGCTGATCTCGCCCAAGGGCAAGGCGGGCTCGGTCATCATGTTCAGCTCGAACCTGGTGCATGGCAGCCCATCCAACATGTCGCCCTTCGACCGGACGATCGTCTATCTCTCGCTCTGCCATGTCGACAATCACATCCGGCGCTTCAAGCGCGCCGAATGGATTGCCCACCGGGACTTCGCGCCGATCGAGTGCCTGCCCGACGACTGCCTGCAGGAGTTGGTCGCGGCCGAGGCGGCGGCGGCCGAATAGGGCGGATCGTCAGCGCGCCGCCAGTTCGATCGATTCGGCCAATTCCACGAGACGGATGAATTCCCGGCGATAGCCGTATGTGTCCGGTCCGAGCGCGGTCCGTGCGAGATCGGCCACCTTGGTCAGGGTCATGTCGTTCGTGTATTTGCCGCCTTTCAGGATTTGCCCGAACGCGGCGACGGCGGCGGCGAAGCGGAACTGCGGACTGGCGACATCAAGCGACGATTTCACCGACCGCGCCTTGATCGGGAACTCGAAAAGCGTGCTCTTGGTCTCGCCCGGCGCCTTATAGCGAAGGCGCAGGAAGGCCAATTCGGACGTATCGCCGCTGGTCGGCGCGGCGGTTCCGTACCGGAGTGGGTCGAGCCGCCGGCCCGCCCCCTCGACGAGGGCGATCTCGTATAGCGCGGTGACGTGGTGCCCGGCCCCGATCTCACCGGCATCGACTTTATCGTTGTTGAAGTCGGCCCGTGCCAGTTGCCGGTTCTCGTATCCGATGAGGCGATATTCTGCGACCACGGCGGAATTGAACTCGATCTGCGCTTTCACGTCCTTGGCGACGATTTGAAGGGTGGCGCTGGCCTCTCGGCGGAGCACCTTCTGGGCTTCGTCGAGTTGGTCGATATAGGCATAGTTGCCGTCGCCCTTGTTGGCGAGTTGCTCCAGCAGATGGTCGTTCAGATTGCCGCCGCCGAAGCCGAGCACGGTCAAGGCCACGCCCTGCTTGCGCTCCCGCGTGATCATATCGATCAAGGCACGGAACGACGTCACGCCGACGTTGAGGTCGCCGTCGGTCGCCAGGATCACTCGGTTGATTCCGTCTTCGTTATAGGCCTTTCGGGCTTCCGCGTAGGCGAGGCGGATGCCGGCGCCGCCATTGGTGCCGCCGCCGGATTGCAGGCCCTCGATCGCGGCCAGGATCGTCGCCTTGTCCTTGAGCGGGGTCGCCGGCAAGGCCACCGTCGCCATGTTCGCGTAGGTGACGATCGCGATGCTGTCGCGGGGTGCCAGACCGTTCACCAGGAGGCGCAGCGAGGTTTTCAGGAGCGGCAGCTTGTCCGGCGAATTCATCGAGCCCGAGACGTCGACGAGGAAGACGAGATTGGCTTTCGGCCGCTCGGCTCGGGTCGGGTCATAGGCCTTGATCCCGATCCGCAGGAGATGGGTCTTCGCGTTCCATGGCGTGGGGGCTATTTCGGTGGTCGTGGCGAAAGGGCGTCCGGGTTGGTCGGGTCCCGCATCGCCATAGTCGAAATAATTGACCAAGCCCTCGATCCGGATCGCGTCCGGTACCGGACGCCGGCCCTGCTTCAGGAAGCGGCGCATATTGGCATAGGCGCCGGTGTCGACGTCGAGGCCGAAGGTCGAGACCGGCCGTTCCAAAACGCCGCGGATCGGGTTCTCTCCGAGATGGGCATATTTCTCGCGGTTTTCCATGTGGCCGCGATTGGGCGGAACGAGCCGTTCTTGACGCGGCGGTGCCGCCAAACCGGCATGTGAATGACGCATGGCGCTGTAAGCGACGCCGGCACCGGGCATGGCACGAGAGGGATAGACGGTCGATGGCGCGCTCTTGGCCATGGATTGGATATGTGCCGGCCGAACGACCGGTGCCGAAACGACCGGTGCCGAAACGATTGGCGCCAAAACGTCCGGGACGGACTTACTTGCATTGCCTTGTCTTTCCGGCTCGGTCTCGCAAGCGGCGAGCACGGCCAGGGCGGCGAATGGGAAGAGAAGTTTTGGGGAACATAGGCGGGCGGGCATGAAACGGACCTCCGATGGTTCGACGACGACCCGGGTCCGCCCTCCCCGCCGATCCGGTCGGGGGCCAAGTATCGCCTTGAATATGGCGAGATCGGGGCGCCTTTGCGCCGATAGGATGAAGCGCCTCGGCCTTGAGGCGGCCGGGCGGCGGCGCTTGTCAGGCAGCGGGACGCACGGGATACTCCGGCCTTCTGTCGAATACTTGCGGGAGCCCGTTCGCCATGCCGCTCCATGATCTTCTCTTGCAACGTCAGGCGGCGGCAGAGCCGATCCGCGTCGGCGTGATCGGGGCCGGCAAGTTCGGGTCCATGTTTTTGGCCCAGGCGCGCCGGACCGCCGGCCTCCACGTCATGGCAATTGCCGAACTCTCACCCGAGCGGGCCCGCACCGCGCTCGACTATATCGGCTGGCCCGAGGCGCAATATGACGCGACCTCGTTCGAGGCGGCGCGTCAATCCGGCAAGACCCACATTACCGAAGATGCTCCGGCGATGATCGCGGCGGGTGGCATGGAGGTGATCGTCGATGCCACCGGCGTGCCGGCGGCCGGCATTCGCCACGCCCTCCTGGCGGCGGAGTACGGCCGACATATCGTCATGGTCAATGTCGAGGCCGATGTCTTGGCGGGACCGCTTTTGGCGAAAAAAGTCCAGGCGGCGGGCGGTGTCTATACGCTGGCCTATGGCGACCAGCCGGCGCTGATCTGCGAGATCGTCGATTGGGCCCGCGCCGTCGGCATGGAGGTCGTCGCCGCCGGCAAGGGTACAAAATATTTGCCGCACTTCCATGAATCCACGCCCGAGACCGTTTGGGAGCATTACAAGGCCGGCCTGACGCCCGAGGAAGCCGCGCGGGCGGGTCTGAACGCGCAGATGTTCAACTCCTTCCTCGACGGCACCAAGTCGGGGATCGAGATGGCCGCCGTCTCGAACGCGACGGGATTGACCCCGGCGCCGCGGGGTCTCGCGTTCCCGCCTTGCGGGACGCAGGATTTGACCCATGTCTTGCGGCCCGCCACGGAGGGCGGCGCGCTCCATCACAAGGGCCAGGTGGAGGTCATCTCCAGCGAGGAGCGGGACGCCCGCACGGTGGTGAACGATCTCCGCTGGGGCGTCTTCGCGACCTTCGAGGCACCGGATGATTACGTGCGAGAGTGTTTCGCCCAATACGGCCTCGCCCAAGGCGAGGACGCGCGATATGCGGCGATGTTCAAGCCCTATCATCTGATCGGCCTCGAACTCGGCATCTCGGTCGCCAACGCCGCACTCCGGAGCGAGGCGACGGGCGCGCCCACAGGCTGGCGCGCGGATGTTGTCGCGACGGCCAAGCGCGATCTCTCGGCGGGCGAGATGCTGGACGGCGAGGGCGGCTACACGGTCTGGGGCAAGCTGATGCCGGCGGCCGATTCGCTGAAGATCGGCGGCTTGCCGATCGGCCTCGCCCATGGCGTCAAGCTGAAGCGGGATTTGCCGAAAGGGGCGGATGTGGCCTGGACCGACGTCGAGATCGACGAGACCTCGGAACCCTACAAGATCCGCCGCGAAATGGAGGACGCATTCGCCCTCTCCAACACCGCGCCGTCGCCTGGATAGCCGAACCCCTAGCCCCGGTCCGCCAGAATCTCCTTCGCAGCCGCAAGGCCCGACAAATGGGCGCCGGCGATTTGGCCGGCCCAGTCGGCGCTCACCGCTTCGCCCGCGAAATAGAGCCGCCCGATCGGGAGGCCCAAAAGCTTCCGGCTCTTGGCGTGTCCCGGCCGCGCCGCCGAGAGGGCGCCGCCCGACCAGGGGTCGCTCGCCCATCCGGTGACCCGGGCGCGGCGAAAGGCGTTGTCGAACTTACCGCCGAAGGCGCGGGTCAGGGCCTGGCGCGCGTAATCGATCGCGGCGAGCGGGCCGGCGCGCTCGAGTTCGCCTGCGAAACCGCCGCCGACGAACCCAATCACGAGATCGCTTTCGAAGGGGCGCAGCAGAAAGCGGCACGGCCGATTCTTGCCGTCCCATCCGAGCAGCCAGGTGCCGGCCGGCGCGTCGAGGACGCCAGGGCGATACTGCAGGGCAATCTTGTTGACCAGTCCCATGGGTACGTGCCCGATCGCATCCCGTTTCCAGTTCGGCAAGGCGGGATCGAAGGCGATGCGTTCGGCGCCAAGCACGCCCGTCGAGACGGTCAGCAGGGCCGCCGCCGCCTCGATCGTGCCCTTGGGCGTCTCCAGAACAATGCGGTCCGGCCGAAGGCGTATGCGTTCGACCGGGGTCGACAGCGAGACCGGCAGATCACGGCCAAGGGCCGCCGCCAGATTGCCGACGCCGCGCGGTATCATCCGCTCGATGCCGGTTTCCACCCTATGCCACCAGTCCCGGCTGGAAAGATCGGCGAAATCGACCCCGCGGGTAAGGGCGCCCGCGACCGTCGCCGCGAGCCGGCCCCAGCCCTCGCCCGGCGCCCAAATCGATGACAGCGCCACGTCGTCGCCCCCGCGCCGCTCCTCGAGTGTCGCGGTCATCCGGCCCATGGCCGCGTCAAAGGCATCCGAACCGCGAAGGGCCTTGCCGTTGGTGAAACTCCATATGGCGCCCTGGTCGTCGCTCGGCCGGAAGCCGTGGGCGCGCGCCAGCGGATCGACCGGGTTGCGATCAGCCGAATGGAGACTGCCGCCGCCATGATCGAATATGGTCCCGAAGCTCGTGCTTTCGCTATGGGCGCGGCCGCCGATCCGCCCGCGCGCCTCGACGATCAGAACCTCGAGCCCGGCCGCCTTCAGCACACGGGCGGCCGAGAGACCCGCCATGCCGGCACCGATGACGACCACGTCGGGATTCCCGGGCAGGTTCGCGCGCGCCGGCAGGGCGAGTGCCGCACCGACGCCCGCGATAAATCCCCGCCGAGTAAAAGCGACCATGGGTAATGTCCGATTCGTGGCTCCGGCCGTACGCAAGAGTCTCGCCGCCCGTCGTCGAAGGCGCAAGCTTGCCGCGGAAGTTTTCCGATCCGCGTTAAACAACTCGACAGATTGCCCGTCAATTTGCATAAATGCCGGTCTTGGTCCGACGAAGCCCGGCGGTGATCGACGGAAACACCCCGGCCGGCCGGACCGGAAGGGAAATGCATGTATCGAAGGCCCATCGCTTGCCTGGCGGCCATTGTCGCCTTTCTCCTCGCCCCGCTTGCCTCCGCGGCGGACCAGGGCGGGGCGGGCTATTACGCCGGGCTTCGCTTGATCGGCTCCGTCGCCGACGTGAACGACAGTACCGGTAGCGGTCTCGGCGGCACGCTTCTCATCAACAACGACTCGGATCTGACCGCCGGCGCCGGGTTTCATGTCGGGTATCGTTGGAAGTCGATGCCGCTCCGCACCGATCTCGAACTCAGCTATCGGTTTCGGTTCGATTACGACCTGCGCGATCAAGGAACCACGCAAGTCGGCTACGAGAATAATCTCGCGACCATCGGGCTTTTGTTCAACGCGGTTTACGAGTTCCGAAACAAGAGCGGTTGGACCCCCTATGTCGGCGGCACTTTCGGCTGGGCGGGGAATCGGTCCAGCACCACGCGCACGAACCTCACGACGGCGGCGACCGAGGATCTCGACAACACGGCCAACAACTTCGCCTGGGGCGGCACGGTGGGCCTCGTCTGGCAATTCGCGAAGCGTTGGGATGTCGATTTCGGGTATCGCTATATCAATCTGGGCGAGGTCGATACGGGACAATTCGCCACCGGCGAGCGGATTACCGCGGACGAATACATCGCCCATGACGTTTTGATTTCCGCCAATTACCGATTTTGAGCGCGGCCGGCCCGAACGATCGATGACCGAGGGACCGCTAACGGCCTACCGCGCGCTTCGCGACGACGGAGAGATCACCGCCGATCCGATGCAGGCGTTGGCCGCGGAGAAACTGCAAAGCGTGCACAACGCGTTGCGCGGCTATACGCCGGTCGACGGGGCCGGCGGCTGGAAGGCGCGTTTCGGGCTGGCCCGTCGCCGGCAAGCGCCGCCGCAGGGACTCTACATCTACGGCCCCGCCGGACGCGGCAAGTCGATGCTGATGGATCTCTTCCATGCCGATGCACCGGTCGAGCGCAAGCGCCGCATCCATTTCCACGAATTCATGATAGAGGTCCACGACACCATTCACCGTTGGCGGAAATCGGCCGATAAATCGGCGAACGAGGTCGATCCGATGCCGCGGATCGCGCGTGAAATCGCGGGCGATGCATGGTTGTTGTGCTTCGACGAGTTTCATGTCGCCAACATCGCCGACGCGATGATCCTGGGACGCCTCTTCGAGGGGTTCTTCGACAGCGGCGTCGTCATCGTGGCGACCTCGAATTTTCCGCCCGACGAGCTTTATCGGAACGGTTTGCAGCGCGATCGCTTCCTGCCGTTCATCGACACGATCAAGGCCCGGCTGGATCTCTTGGAGCTGGCCTCGCCGACCGATTACCGGCAAGCCCGTCTCAGCCGCAAGCGGGTCTATCACACGCCGCTCGGCGACGGCGCGGCGGCGGCGCTCTCCCAAGCCTTCGACGACCTGACCGCGGGGGCTCGCGTCGAGGCCGAGGAGATCCAGGTCAAGGGCCGCCGGGTACCGATCCCCCGAAGTGCCCGCGGCGTCGCCTTTTTCGGGTTCGACGAGCTCTGCGGCCGGCCGTTGGGTGCCGAGGATTACATCGCCATCGCCGGCCGCTATCACACGGTCGTCCTCGATCGCGTGCCGATGATGTCGGCGGAGCGACGGAACGAGGCGAAACGCTTCATGAACCTGATCGACGTTCTCTACGAGAACAAAGTCAATTTGGTTGCCGCCGCCGCTGCCCCGCCCGACAATCTGTATCCCGACGGGGATCATGCCTTCGAATTCCAACGCACCGTCAGCCGCTTGATCGAGATGCAGACGCCTGAATATATCGAGACTCCGCACGGAAAGCCGATCTCGTGACCGGCAGCGACACCGATTGCGGCCCGTCGCTCGAGATCAGACCCTCGCTTGGCCGAAACATCGTCTATTCGGTGACGGCGGTGGCGGTGGCAGCGGTCGTGATCGACATGGGGTGGTCGGGAGAAACCTCTGCCTTGCCCGCGTTTCTGGCGGGATTCGTGCTTCTCGCGGGTGCCGGCGTGGTGTTGGCCGCGCATCTTCCGGGGGCGTCCGGGCTCTATCTCACATCAGAGGGATTCGAGGTGCACGAACTCTACAACGTGAAGGCTTGCCGCTGGGAAGACGTGGGACCCTTCACGCTGAAGCGGCGGTTGGTCGGCAAGGCGGTCGAATTCTCCCATGCCGCGGGCGAGAACGGCCGGCCGGAAATCCGAACCCTTCCCGGCAACTACGCGATCTCGCCCTATCGTCTTCTTCAAGTCATGAACGAATGGCGCGACCGGGCGATCGAGCCGGTCGAATAGGCGCGCGTCGCGTGCCGGCCGGGCCACTCTTGCCCTTGCTCATCATTCGCTGTAGGACAGGCGGAATTGGGCCGATTTCACAGTCGCGCGCCGTCGGATTATGACGTGTCGCGACGACCCGACCGGGACATCCACGCCGGCCGGACCACTGGGGAGACATTCATGGCACGGAATAAAATCGCACTGATCGGTGCTGGCAATATCGGCGGCACCCTGGCGTTGCTCTCGGGGCTGAAGGAATTGGGCGACGTCGTCCTGTTCGACATCATCAAGGGCGTTCCGCAGGGGAAGGCGCTCGATATCGCACAGGCCTCGACGATCGAGGGTTTCGACGCCAACGTGACCGGCGTCAACAGCTATGCGGGTCTCCGTGGCGCCGATGTGGTGATCGTGACCGCGGGCGTGCCGCGCAAGCCCGGCATGAGCCGCGACGATCTGATCGGCATCAACACCAATGTGATGAAGCAGGTCGGCGCCGGGATCAAGAAATACTGCCCGAAAGCCTTCGTGATCTGCATCACCAACCCGCTCGACGTCATGGTGGGCGTGCTGCGCGACGCCTGTCGCCTGCCACACAACAAGGTGGTCGGCATGGCGGGCGTGCTCGACAGTTCCCGCTTCCGGCTGTTTTTGGCGCAGGAATTCGGCGTCTCCGTCGAAGACGTGACCGCTTTCGTGCTTGGCGGCCATGGCGATTCGATGGTGCCGCTGGTGCGCTATTCGACGGTCGCCGGCATCCCGGTGCCGGACCTGATCAAGATGGGCTGGTCGACGCGTGAGAAGATCAATGCCATCGTCCAGCGTACCCGCGACGGCGGCGGCGAGATCGTCGAACTGCTTGGCACCGGCTCGGCCTTCTATGCGCCGGCCTCCTCGGCGATCGCGATGGCGGAGGCCTATCTCCGAGACAAGAAGCGGGTGATGCCGTGCGCGGCCTATCTGAAAGGCGAATACGGCGTCAAGGGCCTCTATGTCGGGGTACCGGTGGTGATCGGCGCACGCGGTGTCGAGAAGATCGTCGAAATTTCGCTCAACGCGACCGAGAAAAAGGCGTTCCGGACATCGGTCGGGCATGTCCGTTCGCTGGTCAAACTCGTCGAGCGGATGGAGCGCGACGCCAAGAAGAAGGCGAAAACCACCAAGAAGTGAATGTGGGAGCGGCGAAAATAATTGTTTCCGCGTCGCGGCCCGATGTTAACATTCCCGTAAGGACAGCACGCCATAATTGGCACGTCTCGGAAAACGGGGACGACGGAAACGCATGAATATTCACGAATATCAGGCAAAAAGCCTGCTGAAGAAGTCCGGCGTGGCGGTGCCCGAGGGTGGTGTCGCCTATACGCCCGAGGAAGCCGTCAATGTCGCCCGGGAACTGGCGGGCGACCTTTGGGTGGTGAAGAGCCAAATCCATGCCGGCGGCCGGGGTGCCGGGCGGTTCAAGAACGATCCCGAGGGCGCGGGCGGTGTGCGCCTCGCCAGATCGATCGAGGACGTGCACGACCACGCGGCCGCGATGCTGGGCAATGTCCTGGTGACCAAACAGACCGGGCCGGCCGGCAAGGAAGTCAAACGGATCTATATCGAGGATGGCTGCGACATTGCGCGCGAGCTCTACCTCAGTGTTTTGATCGACCGGGTCTCGAGCCAAATCACCGTCATGGCATCGACCGAGGGCGGCATGGACATCGAGGAGGTCGCCGAAAAGACGCCCGAGAAGATCATCAAGGTATCGATCGATCCCGCACTGGGGATGGAGGCGTTCTATGCCCGAAAAATCGCCTTCGGTCTCGGACTCGAGGGCAAACAGGTGGCGTCCGCCGTCAAGTTTCTTGCCGGCATTTACAAGGTCTTCACCGATTTGGATGCCAGTTTGGTCGAGATCAATCCCCTGGTGGTGACCGGCGGCGGCGAGGTGCTCGCCCTTGATGCCAAGATGAATTTCGACGACAACGCGCTGTACCGTCATCACGACGTCGCCGACATGCGCGACGTGGACGAGGAAGACCCAACCGAGCTCGAGGCCTCGAAATACGAGCTGAATTATATCAAGCTTGACGGCAATATCGGCTGCATGGTCAATGGCGCCGGTTTGGCGATGTCGACGATGGACATCATCAAGCTTTACGGCAGCGAGCCGGCGAATTTTCTCGATGTCGGCGGTGGGGCGACCAAGGAACGCGTGACCGTCGCCTTCAAGATCATCCTGTCCGACCCGAACGTGGAGGGCATCCTGGTCAACATATTTGGCGGTATCATGCGCTGTGACGTGATCGCCGAAGGTGTCGTCGCGGCGGCCCGCGAGGTTAGCCTGCAGGTGCCGCTCGTGGTCCGCCTCGAAGGGACCAACGTCGATCTCGGCAAGAAAATCCTCGGCGAGTCCGGACTCGCGATCATCGCGGCCGACAACCTCGCCGATGCCGCAGAGAAGATCGTGACCGCGGTCAAGGAGGCGAACTGATGGCGGTCTGGGTCGGCAACGACACGAAGGTCATCTGCCAGGGATTCACCGGCAACCAGGGCACATTCCATTGCGAGCAAGCCATCGCATACGGAACCGACATGGTCGGTGGATGCACGCCGGGGAAGGGCGGGTCGACGCATCTCGACCTGCCGGTTTTCGATACCGTTGCCGAAGCCGTCGCTACCACCGGCGCCAATGCGTCCGTGATCTATGTCCCGCCGCCCTTCGCGGCGGATGCGATCGAGGAGGCACTCGATGCCGGCGTGCCCCTGATCATCTGCATCACCGAGGGCATACCGGTTCTCGACATGGTGCGGGTGAAAAGCGCGTTGCGGCATTCCCGTAGTCGTCTGATCGGTCCGAACTGCCCCGGCATCATCACGCCCGACGAATGCAAGATCGGGATCATGCCGGGCCATATCCACAAACGCGGCAAGATCGGCATCGTCTCGCGATCCGGTACCTTGACCTATGAGGCGGTGGCGCAGACGACGTCGGCGGGCCTCGGTCAGTCGACCTGCATCGGAATTGGCGGCGATCCAGTCAACGGAACGAATTTTATCGAAGCGATCGACGCCTTCCTCGGCGACGAGGAGACCGAAGGCATCGTCATGATCGGCGAGATCGGCGGTTCGGCCGAGGAAGACGCCGCTCAATTCATCATGGACAGCAAGATCAAGAAGCCGGTCTGTGGTTTCATCGCCGGTCAGACGGCGCCGCCCGGCAAGCGGATGGGTCACGCGGGCGCCATTATCTCGGGCGGCAAGGGGACGGCGGGCGATAAGATCGAGGCGATGAAAAGCGCCGGCATCTTCGTCTCCGAGAGCCCCGCCGGGATCGGCGAGACCATGACAGCAGCGCTACGCGGCTGAAGGCCGGATGGAATGAAGTCGGGGGGCGGACCCCAAGCCGCTCCCCCGCCCAAGATGGGCACCCAAGAGGGAGTGGTTTAATGAGTTCCGATTTCGAGCAGAGTTCCTACCTCTATGGCGCCAACGAGACCTATGTCGCGGAGATGTATGCGCGCTATCTGCAGGACCCGGGGTCGGTCGATCCGGAATGGTCCGAGGTGTTCGAGGGTCTCGGCGACGACGAGAAGAGCTTTCTGAGCGAGCAGGAAGGCCCGAGTTGGGCGCCCCGCCAGACGGCCGTGGTCGGCGGCAACGGCGATTCCCCTTCGATGTCGGACGCAACCGCGGGGATGGCTCATCCGGCGATGGGCCAGCAGATGATGGGCATGCCCTTCATGGGTCCGATGGCGGCACCGGAGCAAATTCGCCAGGCGACCACCGATTCCATTCGCGCCCTGATGCTGATCCGCAACTACCGGGTGCGCGGCCATCTGCACGCCGATCTCGATCCCTTGGGAATCGTCAAGCCACTGCCTCATTCCGAGCTCGACCCCGAATCCTATGGCTTCAGTACGTCCGACATGGAACGGCCGATCTTCATTAATTACGTGCTCGGGCTGGAATCCGCTTCGGTTCGCCAGATCGTGAAAATTCTGGAGGACACCTATTGCGGCAAGATCGGCGTCGAGTTCATGCACATCCAGGAGCCGGAGGAAAAGACCTGGATCCAGGAGCGCATCGAATCGATTCGAAACCGCGCCAATTTCACCGACCTCGGACGGCGAACGATCCTGGAACGCGTCACGCAGGCCGAGGTCTTCGAACAATATCTCGACCGGAAATATACCGGCACCAAGCGCTTCGGCCTCGACGGCGGGGAAGCCATGGTCCCGATGATCGAGCAGATCATGAAGCGGGGCGCCCAACTCGGCATCGAGGAAATCGTGATTGGCATGCCGCATCGCGGGAGGGTGAATTTTCTCGCCAACATCATGCGCAAACCCTATCGCGCGATGTTCTCCGAGTTCCAAGGCAACACCGCCAACCCGGAAGACGTCCAAGGGTCCGGCGACGTGAAGTATCACCTCGGCACCTCGTCCGACCGGGAATTCGACAGCAACATCGTGCATCTCTCGCTGACCGCCAATCCCAGCCATCTGGAAGCGGTCAACACGGTCGTCCTCGGCAAGGTTCGCGCCAAGCAGCGCCAGAAGGGCGATTCGGAGCGTGAAAAGATCGTCGGGCTGCTGCTGCACGGCGATGCCGCCTTCTCCGGCCAGGGTATTGTGCCGGAGACGCTCGATCTCTCGCAGCTCAAAGGCTACAAGACTGGGGGAACGATCCATCTGATCGTCAACAATCAGATAGGCTTCACGACCAGCCCGACCTATTCGCGCTCCTCTCCCTATTGCTCCGATGTCGCGAAGATGGTTTCGGCACCGATTTTCCACGTTAACGGCGACGACCCGGAAGCCTGTGTCCATGTTGCGCGCATGGCGACCGAGTATCGCCAGCGCTTCAAGAAGGACGTGGTGATCGACATGTGGTGTTATCGCCGCCACGGTCACAACGAATCGGACGAGCCGGCCTTTACCCAGCCGATCATGTACCGGCGGATCAAGGAACACCCGACGACCCGGGCGGTCTACGCCAAGCGGCTCGAGGATGACGGGCTGATCGAACGGGGCGAGGCCGATGGGATGGCGCAGCGCTTCCGTAAGCATCTCGACCAGGAGTTCGAGGCCGCCACCAGCTACAAACCCAACAAGGCCGATTGGCTCGAGGGGCGCTGGACCGGCATGCAGATGGCGAGCGGCGACGCGCGCCGCGGCGAGACCGGCGTCGAACTCGGAACCCTACAAGAGGTCGGCTACGCCATCTCCGACGTGCCGCAGAACTTCAACGTCAACTCGAAGATCGTGCGCCAGTTGGAAGCCAAGCGACGGATGATCGAAACGGGTGCCGGGATCGACTGGGCGACGGCGGAGGCGTTGGCGCTTGGCACCCTGCTCGTCGAATCGACTCCGGTCCGCCTCTCCGGGGAGGATTCCCAGCGCGGGACCTTCAGTCATCGCCATGCGGTCCTGATCGACCAGGAGACCGAGGAACGCTACAGCCCGCTCTCCAACCTCCGCTTCGGCCAGGCGCCGTTCGAGGTGATCGACAGTCCGCTCTCGGAATTCGGCGTGCTCGGTTTCGAATACGGCTATTCCCTGGCCGAGCCGCATTCCCTGGTGATCTGGGAATCCCAGTTCGGTGATTTCGCCAATGGCGCCCAGGTCATCATCGACCAGTTCATTTCGTCCGGCGAATCAAAATGGCTGCGGATGAGCGGCCTCGTTCTCTTGTTGCCGCACGGCTATGAAGGGCAGGGGCCGGAGCACAGCTCGGCCCGGCTCGAGCGCTATCTCCAGCTTTGCGCCGAGGACAATCTGCAGGTCGTCAACCTGACGACGCCGGCGAATTACTTCCATGCGCTGCGGCGCCAGATTCGGCGCGAATTCCGGAAACCCTTGATCGTAATGACGCCGAAATCGCTGCTGCGGCACAAGCGCTGCGTCTCGCCATTGAGCGATATGGAAGCGGAGACCACCTTCCATCGGGTCTTGTGGGATGACCGGCACTGGACCGGCGATCTCGCCGCCGACGACAAGATCCGCCGTGTCGTCCTCTGCTCCGGCAAGGTCTATTTCGACCTTGCAGAGGAGCGGGACAAGCGCGGAATGGACGACGTCTTCATCATGCGGGTCGAGCAGCTCTATCCCTTCCCGCTCAAGGCTATGACGACCGATCTCGTGCGCTTTCCCAACGCGGATTTCGTCTGGTGCCAGGAGGAACCCCGCAATATGGGAGCCTGGTCCTATATCAACGAGCACATCGACTCCGTGCTGGTCGATGTCGGAATCGAGAAATGCCGGGTTCTATATGCCGGCCGGCCCGCCGCCGCCTCACCCGCCACGGGCTCGCTCCGCCGTCACAACGCCGAGCAGGTCAAGCTCGTCGACGAGGCCTTGTCGCTGCCGCCGGCACCGGTGCGGCGGAGGGCGCCGAGTAGCAAAACCGCCGCGCGGAAATCCGCGAAACGCGGTTAAGTCGATCGAACCGCGCGCAAGACAGAAAGGCGTCCCTAATGTCGATTCAGATCACCGTCCCCTCCCTCGGCGAATCGGTCTCGGAAGCGACCGTGCTGAAATGGTTCAAGAATGTCGGCGACGCGATCACGGTGGACGAGCCCTTGGTCGAGTTGGAGACCGATAAGGTCACGGTCGAGGTGCCAGCGCCCTCGGCCGGCGTGCTGACGGAAATTCTGGTCGGCGACGGCATCGAGGTCGCGGTCGGCACGGTGCTTGGCAGCCTTGAAGCGGGCGCGGTCGCGGCGGCGGTGCCGGCGGCACCCGCGGCTGAACCGGCGCCCGCTCCGGCCGTGGCGGCCGAACCCGCCGTCGCCGCCCCCGAGGTCAAGCTGTCCCCCGCCGTTCGCAAGCTGGTCGACGAAAAAGGCCTGAACCCCACCGACATCCCGGCGACGGGGAAGAAGGGTCAATTGACCAAGGGCGATGTCGAGGCCTTCTTGGCGGCGCCCCCGGCATCCGCGTCGGCGCCGACACCGGCCCTCGCCGCCGCCGCACCGCGGCCCATCCCCGCCGCCCCGGCACTTGGCCCCCTGCCGCCCCGGCCCGAGGACCCGCGCGAGGAGATCGTCCGGATGTCGCGCCTTCGCCAGCGCATCGCCGAGCGTCTCAAGGAGGCTCAGAACACGGCTGCCATGCTGACCACCTTCAACGAGGTGGACATGACCAATTTGATGGCGCTCCGGGCGGAATACCGCGACAGCTTCGAGAAGAAGCACGGTGTTCGCCTCGGCTTCCTCAGCTTTTTCGTGAAGGGCTGTATCCTGGCCCTGAAGGAACTGCCGGCGGTCAATGCCGAGATCTACGGCGACAAGCTGGTCTACAAGAACTATTACGATGTCGGCGTCGCCGTCGGCACGCCGCAAGGGCTGGTCGTTCCGGTGCTGCGCGGTGCCGACGAGATGAGTTTCGCCGAGATCGAGCGGACGATCGCCGATTACGGAAGACGGGCCCGCGACGGCAAGCTTACGGTGGCCGAGATGACCGGCGGCACCTTCACCATCTCGAATGGCGGGGTCTACGGCTCGCTGATGTCGATGCCGATCCTGAACCCGCCGCAATCCGGTATCCTCGGCATGCATAAGATCCAGAAACGGCCGATGGTGGTGGGCGACGAGGTCGTCGTCCGCTCAATGATGTATCTGGCGCTGAGCTACGATCACCGCATCGTCGACGGCCGCGAGGCGGTCACCTTCTTGGTCCGTCTCAAGGAATGTATCGAGGACCCGCAGCGGCTGTTGATCGACGTTTAGGCTTGGGGGTGACCACGCAATACCCCTATCCCAGAATCAGCCCCACCATCGCCGCCGTCATCAACGTCGCCAGCGTCCCGGCGAGGATCGACTTCAGACCGAGTCCGGCGATCTCGGCGCGGCGTTCGGGCGCCATCGCGCCAAGCCCGCCGAGCATGATCCCGAGACTGCCGAAATTGGCGAAGCCGCAGAGCGCATAGGTCATGATCAGGCGCGATCGATCCGAAAGCGTCCCCGCCGGGAGCTCGGCCAGGCGCAGATAGGCGAGAAATTCGTTCAACACCACTTTAACGCCAAGCAGTGATCCCGCCTCGGCCGCCTCCGACCAGCCGATACCCGTCAGCCAAGCGAGCGGCGCCATGACCCAGCCGAGGACTCGTTCCAGGCTGAGGGGCGTGCCCCCGACCGTTGGCAACAGCCCAACCGCGAGGTTGATCAGATGCACGAGTGCAAGCAGCACCACCAGCATGGCAATGACGTTGATCAGCAATCCCACGCCGTCGATCGTGCCCCGCGCCACCGCGTCGAGGGTGCTTTTCGATTCCGAGCGGGGAATTTCGAGAGCCGCCGTGCCGCCGTCCTCGCCCGGCACCATGATCCGGGCGATGACGATGGCGGCGGGTGCGTTCATCAAGGAGGCGGTTAGAAGGTGCCCTGCCGGATCGGCGATCACCTGGCCCAGGATCGAGGCGTAGACCACCAGCACCGTGCCCGCGATGGTCGCCATGCCGCAGGCCATTACCAAGAAGAGCTCGCTCCGATCGAGCCGGGCGATATAGGGCCGGATCAGGAGGGGTGCTTCGATCATGCCGACGAAGACGTTCGCCGCGGCCGCGATCCCGCCCGCACCGCCGACGCCGAGGGCCCGCTCCAATACGATCGAGAAGGCCCGGACCAGGCCCGGCAGCAGGCGCCAATGATAGAGCACCGCGGTCAGCGCGCTCACCACCAGGATCAGCGGCAAGGCCTGGAACGCAAGGATGAAGCCCGCCCCCGGAAAGGGCGGTTCGAAAGGCAGCGGCCCGCCGCCGAGATAGCCGAAGACGAAACCCGTGCCGGCCTTGGTGGCGGATTGCAGCGCGAGGACCCCCTGATTGACGGCCTCGAAGACGATACGGGACGGTGGCAGCTTCAGGAGCAGCACCGCGAGGACAGCCTGGAGGGCCACCCCCGCCGCGGCCGTGCGCCAGGGGAACCGACGCCGGTCCTCGCTTGCCAGCCAGGCGAGGCCGACGAACACGACCAGGCCCAACAACCCTTGTAGAAGTGTCATCGATACCCCTCAGTGCCGCCGCCGGCGGGGGCGCCGGCTATTCGACTCTTCGACGAAGCAGAGGACTTGCGCGACCGTGAGCTGTCGGCGGAGGCCGCCGCCGTAGCGTACGAAATTCGCCTCCGTCGGTCCCGCCGCCGACAATCCGGCCGAAGGCCGGCCCGCCGGCCGGGTCTGGGCGCGGTCCAGCATCGCCGTTAGCGTCGCGGGTGCCGTGGTGAAGACGCGGCCGCGGCGCATGCTCGCGGCCACGGTCACGCCGATGATCTCGCCGGCGCCGTTGAGCGCCGGCCCGCCGCTCAACCCGCCGAGCGCCTTGGTCATCGGGATCCGTTCGCGCTCGACCCAGGCGATCACGGGTTCGCTGTGGCGATAGCGGCCGACCGTCCGCATCTTGCGCCGGCCGAGCAGGGCCGAGGTCACCTGGCCCGGCTTGCCCTGGGGAAATCCGAAATGGAAGCCGGCCTGGTTGATCTGCAACGAATTGTCCGAGATCGAGAGCGCGGGGCCGCCCCGCCGGGTCCAAAGGACCGCCATGTCGGCCCGGGGATGCGGTTCGATCCGCTGGACCCGCATGCCCTTCCGAGGTCCGGTAATCAGACCCACCTTGTCGCATCCGTCGACGACATGCCGCGCGGTCAGCCAGACCCCGTCATCCTTGATCGAAAAAGCGGTCCCCGTGCTGTTGCCCTTCTCGCCGACATCGACGGCGAAGGAAGGATCGTTGGGCGAGATCTTCGGCAAGGTGGTGCCGGCCCGAGGCGGCGGCAGGGTGGGTTCATGATCGCGCGCGACCGGTGGGCGGCGGAACTGGGGGCCGTCGTCCTCGCCCTCGAAATAGGCGCCGTAGATTTCCACCCCGATGATGACGAGGATAAAGAGCCAGCGCAGCCGCGAGAACATGCCGTGCTAACCCGAAACGGCGGCCGCCGTAATCATCGCGACCCCGAGCTTGACGGCGGCGAGCAGGATGGCGGGACCAACCTCGCCGGCCTCGATTCGCCCCGGCAGGTCTTTGAGTAACAAGTCGATTACCTTGTAGACGATCAGCACGACCGCCAGGGTGACCACCCCCCAAACGACGATATCGATGACCCCGACGCTGACCGCCAGCGAGGCCGCAAGGGGCAAGGCAAGGCTGAGGATCGCCGACGCCAGCGAGACCGCCGCCGCGACGTTGCCCTCGCGAATGAGCGCCAGTTCGCGGTACGGCGTCATCCAGGCATAGACCGTGACACCGATGGCGAGCATCGTCACCGTCACCGCGAAGTGAAGGATCAATACCGGAAATCCGGCGAAAAGGCTTTGCAAGACCGCTTCCATGCGTCGCGTCCGCTCCCGTCGTTGACCAGCCCGAATTTTGGCCGCCGCATGATATCCCGGCTTGCGGCAGGAGGTCACGCGCGGGATTTTGCGCATGACAATACGGGCGCCGACTCGCTACCCTTCCGCCACCCGGAACAGGATAAATCGCCATGTCGGAATCATATGATCTGGTCGTCATCGGCGGCGGACCCGGCGGCTATGTCGCCGCCATTCGCGCGGCCCAGCTCGGCATGAGGACCGCCTGCGTGGAGCGTCGCGGTACGCTCGGCGGCACCTGCCTCAATGTCGGCTGCATTCCCTCGAAGGCGCTGCTCCACAATTCCCACCTCTACGCCGAGGCGGCGCATGATTTCAAGGCGCGCGGAATCGAAGTCGGTCCGGTCAAGCTGAACCTCAAGACCCTGATGGGCAACAAGGCCAAGATCGTCGAGGACCTGACCAAGGGCATCGAGTTTCTGTTCAAGAAAAACAAGGTCGACTACGTCAAAGGGACGGGCACGATCGAGGGGCCGGGCAAGGTTTCCGTGACGATGGCGGAGGAAAACCTGACGCTGGAGACCACGAACATCCTGATCGCGACCGGCTCCGACAGCGCGCCGCTCGCCGGCGTCGAGGTGGACGAGAAGAGGATAGTGAGCTCGACCGGTGCCTTGTCCTTGGCAAAGGTGCCGAAGCATCTCGTCGTCATCGGCGGGGGCGTCATCGGGCTGGAGTTGGGATCGGTCTGGCGGCGCTTCGGTGCCGAGGTGACGGTGGTCGAGTTCCTGGATAGCGTCCTGCCGACCAATGACGGCGAGGTCTCGAAAACCTTCCAGAGGATCCTGAAGAAGCAAGGTTTCGAATTTCGCCTGTCGAACAAGGTGACGGCGGCGAAGAAGACCAAGTCGGGGGTCCGGTTGACGATCGAGCCGGCGGCGGGCGGTGACGCCGAGACGCTCGATTGTGATGTCGTGCTGCTGTCGATCGGCCGCGTGCCCTATACCGAGGGGCTGGGCCTCGAGGCGGCGGGAGTCGAGACGGATGACCGCGGATTGATCACGGTGGATGGCGATTTTCGCACCTCCGCGGCCGGGATCTACGCGATCGGCGACTGCACGCCGGGTCCGATGCTGGCGCACCGGGCCGAGGACGAGGGAATGGTCTGCGTCGAGAAGCTCGCGGGTCAGGCGGGCCACATCGACTACGACGCCATTCCCGCCATCGTCTACACCTGGCCCGAAGTGGCCTCGGTCGGCAAGTCCGAGGAGGAGCTGAGGGCGGCCGGGATCGACTATGCGACGGGCAAGTTTCCCTTCCTGGCGAACAGCCGGGCGCGCTGCAACGGCGATACCGACGGTTTCGTGAAGATCCTGGCGGACGCGGCGACCGATGCCGTGCTCGGCTGCCATATCATCGGCGCGGATGCCGGCAATCTGATCCACGAGATCGTGACCGTCATGGAATTCGGCGGCTCGGCCGAGGACGTGGCCCGCACCTGTCACGGCCACCCGACCCTTAACGAAGCGGTCCGCGAGGCGGCCCTTGCGGTCGACGGCCGGCCGATTCATATCTGACGCATGGGTCGTCGCGTCCGTTCGCTTGTCATCCGGGTCCTCGGCTGGACGTTCGTCTTCCTCGGCGTTCTCGGCCTCTTCCTGCCGATCTTGCAGGGGATTCTCTTTCTCGCCATCGGTTTCGTGATGCTATCCTACGAATCGCCCTGGTTCCGCCATCAGTTGGAGCGTCTGGAGAAAAGCTCTCCCAAATACGGTCGCCACCTGCGGGAAGCGCGGATCCGGGCGATGCTGATCGTCCGGCGTCTCTTCGGGCGAATGTCTTGACCGGGACATGCTCTAACGGTGCCGACAAATAAAAGGGCCGGCGGGAAGGCCGGCCCAGTTTGCCCATAAGGGCGGGTTGGGAGTGCATAGCGCGCTAACTATGCCCGGCGATAGAGGCCGCGGCTGTGACGGGCGTCACAGGGCAGTAATCGAGCGAATTCCCGTGTTTGTAGGGACGCTATCGCGCCCGGGGGTGGGTCGCCTTGTACTCGCGGAGCAGCTTTTCGGTCTCGACCGCCGTGTAGCGCTGGGTCGTAGACAGCGAGGCATGCCCCAGCAGTTCCTGGATCGAGCGGAGATCCCCGCCCCCCGACAGCAGATGCGTCGCGAAGCTGTGCCGGAGCGCGTGCGGTGTCGCGGTCTCCGGCAGGCCGAGCCAGCCGCGGAGCTTCTGCATCTGTCGCTGGACAACGCGGGGATGCAACGGCCCGCCCCGGGCGCCGAGGAACAGCGCCCCCTCGGGGTCGACGGGATGGGGGCAGGTCTCCAGGTATTGTGCCACCGCCTCCCGCACCACGGGCAGGACCGGCACCATTCGCTGCTTGCCCCCCTTCCCGGTGACCGTCAACGCATCCGAGAACGGCGCCGCCCGGCGGGGCAGTCCGAGCGCCTCGGAGATCCGCAATCCGCAACCGTAGAGCAGCGTCATCAAGGCGATGTCGCGATCCGCGATCCAGGGTTCGGAGGCCAGCTGGCCGATCGCCGCGACCGATTGCAGGGCATCGGCCCGGCTCAACGGTTTCGGCACGGCTTGGGGTTGCTTCGGCGTCCGCACCGTGCGGATGGCGTGGTTCTCGCCGAGATCGTTCCGTTCCAGCCAAAGAAAGAATCCCCGAACCACCGATAGGGCCCGCGCCGTCGATGTCCGGCTCAGCCCGCCCCCGGCCCGGCGCGCCAGCCAGGCGCGAAAGTCCCGGGGCGACAAGGCTTCGAGGGCCGCGAGATTGGGCGCTTCGGCCCGGTGTTCGCCGAGGAAGGACAGGAACGCCGCGAGATCGCGGGTATAGGCATCGACGGTGTGCGGCGAGGCGCGTCGCTCGTCGCGGAGCCAGGACAGCCAGCCTGCGAGGGCCGCCGCCAGCCGGGCGTCCGGCTCCACGGCGTCGAAGGGGGGCGGGATCAGGCCGGCAGGGTCAGCCATCCGCGTATGACGCTTTCCGTCGCGGCCGCGAGAAAGCCCAACAATTCGGTCGACTGGTTGGGATGAAACTTATCCGCATCGCGAGACCCGAAGGCAAGGAGAGCCGGCGGTGTCGCGGTCGATATCTCGAGCCGGACCAGCGCTTCCGAGCGTACCAGGCTGGCGCCGCCGCCGAAGATCGCCTCGTCGCCCTCTATATCGGCCCGCAAGATCATGAATTCATCGGCTCCCAGCACCGCATCGACGGAGCCCGGCGCCAGCACCCACAGGCCCTGGGTGTATTCCGCCTCGATATTTCCGGCCTCGGCTTCGATACAGAGTGTCACGATATCCAGGTCGAGCAGAACCGCGAAATCGGTCGAGATGATCTGGATGAGTTGCTCGAAGCTCCGGGCGTCGAGTTCGGCGAGCACGCATTCGTGGATTCGGGTCTGTATCGAAAGGTTGGCCCGGCTGGTATCGAGCAACTCGCGATGGCGCGAGCTGTGCCCGTCGACGTCCAGGCGCAGCCGCTGGATCATCGCCGATTGGAAATCGACGACGCCTTCGCCCATATCGCGCGACGGCAGCTGCAGCAGGTCGATCGCCTGGGGATGGCGGCTCAGAAAATCGGGATGGGCGCGCAGATAGGCCACGACCTGTTCGGCCGTGGGTTCCGGCGTCTGGTTCGTTTCGCTCGAGTCCCGTGTCATGATCAGAGGATCGACTGACCGGTCTTTTGCCAGTCGGCCAGAAAGGCATCGAGACCCTTGTCGGTCAGCGGATGCTTCAGCATCTGGAGCAGCACGTCCGGCGGCACGGTGCAGACGTCGGCGCCGATTTTCGCGGCCTCGACCACATGCATCGGACTGCGGATCGAGGCAACCAAGACCTCGGTCGTGAAGTCCGGATAATTGGCGTAGATACCGACGATATCCTCGATCAGGTCCATGCCGCTGGTGGCGATGTCATCGAGCCGTCCGACGAAGGGCGAGATGAAGGCGGCCCCCGCCTTCGCCGCCAGGATCGCCTGGTTGGCCGAAAAGCAGAGCGTCACATTGACCATGGTCCCGCCCTGCGAGAGCGCCTTACAGGTCTTCAGCCCGTCACGGGTCAGCGGCACCTTGACCGCGATGTTGTCGTGAAGGGCGGCCAGCTTCCGGCCCTCCTCCAGCATGTTGTCGAAATCGGTCGCGGTCACCTCGGCGCTGATCGGTCCGTCTACGATCCCGCAGATTTCCTCCACGACTTCGATGAAGTCGCGGCCCGTCTTTGCGACGAGCGAGGGATTCGTGGTCACCCCGTCCACCAGCCCCGTATCGGCCAAATCCTTGATCGCGTCAATATCGGCGGTGTCGACGAAGAATTTCAATTTCAGGCTCTCCTTGAAGTGTGTGATTGATGCGATCTGGCGCCAGGGTGATAGTCGGCTACACTCTAAACGATGCAAGTTTCCGGCGCCAGTTCGACCGACCCCAAATCCGAGGCGGAACGACGTTTTCGCGTGCTTTTGCCGCTGCCGCTGGCCGGTGCCTATGATTATCGTGCGCCGGAAGACCTTGAACTGGCGCCAGGCGATTTCGTACGGGTCCCGCTCGGCAAACAGACCCGAATCGGCGTGGTTTGGGACGGCGAACCGTCGTCGGACGGCGTTGCCGCCGAGAAGCTCCGGGATATCGAAGCGCGCCTCGAGACGCCGCCGATGACGCCGGCGATGCGGCGCTTCGTCGATTGGATGTCCGCCTATACGATGGCGCGGCCGGGGGCGGTGCTGCGGCTGGCGATAAGCGTTCCCGAAGCGCTGGTGCCCGGGCGTCCCCGCATACTCTATCGTCCGAGCGCCGAGCCGCCCGAGTTTCGCCGGACGGCGGCGCGCGAACGCGTATTGGCGCTGCTCGCGGACGGGCCGGCCCGCGCGGCCAGCGATATCGCGCGCGAGGCCGGGGTGGGAACATCGGTCGTCCGGGGTCTCGCCGATCTCGGCGTCCTCGAGATCCTGGAGGCGCCCGATGCCATGGCGATCGATCGCCCGGACCCCGATCTCTCCGGACCCCGTCTGTCGCGGACGCAAAAGCTGGCGGCGGACGATCTCGCCGCGAAGGCGGCGGCGGGCGGGTTCGGCGTCACTCTCCTCGACGGTGTTACCGGCGCTGGCAAGACCGAGGTCTATTTCGAGGCCGCCGCGGCGGCGCTGCGGGCCGGGCGGCAGGTCTTGGTGCTACTGCCGGAGATCGCCCTCACCGCGCAGTTCCTGGAGCGTTTCGAGGCCCGATTCGGCGTCGCCCCCCTTGAATGGCATTCCGATATCTCGCGGGCGCGCCGCCGCCGCATCTGGCGGGCGGTCGCCGAGGGACGGGCGCCGGTGGTCGTGGGCGCCCGCTCCGCCCTGTTCCTGCCATTCTCGGCGATGGGACTGATCGTTGTCGACGAAGAGCATGACGGCTCGTTCAAGCAGGAGGACGGGGTCATCTATCATGCCCGCGACATGGCCGTCGTCAGGGGGCGGCTCGAGGAAGCGCCCGTAGTCCTATCCTCGGCCACGCCGTCGCTCGAGACGGTGACCAATGTCGAGGGGGGGCGCTACGACCGGCGGCATCTTCCGGCCCGTCACGGCGGGGCCGATCTGCCCCATATCGCCGCTGTCGATCTCCGTCTGACGCCGCCCGAAAGGCAATCCTGGCTGGCGCCGCCGCTCCGCGAGGCGATGACGGCAACCCTTGCGGCGGGCGAGCAGTCGCTGCTTTTTCTCAACCGCCGGGGCTATGCGCCGCTCACCCTCTGCCGGGCCTGCGGACACCGGCTCGACTGTCCGAACTGTACCGCGTGGCTGGTCGAGCACCGCTTCGCCCGGCGCCTATCGTGCCATCATTGCGGCTATTGGATCGCTCTACCCGAGAGCTGTCCCGAATGCGGTGCCGAGGGACGCCTTGCGGCCTGCGGGCCGGGGGTCGAACGGGTGCTCGAGGAAGTCGCGGGCCTCTATCCCGAAGCCAGGGTCGAGATCATGACCAGCGACACGATCTGGAGCCCGAGTGCGGCCGCCGAACTGGTCCGCCGCGTCCGCGACCACGAGATCGACATATTGATCGGCACCCAGTTGGTGGCGAAGGGACATCATTTCCCGAAACTGACCTTGGTCGGCGTCGTCGATGCGGACCTCGGCCTCGCCGGCGGCGATCTCCGGGCCAGCGAACGTACCTATCAGCTCTTGCACCAGGTCGCGGGGCGGGCCGGCCGGGCCGAACGCCCGGGCCGGGTGCTGCTGCAGACCCACCATCCCGATCATCCGGTGATGGCGGCGCTCGTCGAAGGCAACCGGGACGACTTCATGGCCGCCGAGGCGGCCGGCCGTCGGACCGGGAGCTGGCCCCCCTTCGGGCGCCTTGCCGCGGTGATCGTCTCCGGCCCCGACGAGGCGGCGGTCGACGGGGTCGCGGGCGGGCTCGGCCGGACGGCGCCGCGCTCGGCGAGCGTCCAGGTCTTGGGGCCGGCCCCGGCGCCGCTTGCCATCCTGCGCGGCCGCCATCGCCGCAGATTGCTGGTCAAGGCGAGCCGCGGCACCCGCCTCCAACCGCTCCTCGCCGCCTGGGTCAAGGGTGTTCGCGCACCCAATGCGGTGCGCGTCCAGATCGATATCGATCCTTATGGGTTCTTGTGATTCGGGTGACGATCTTGCTTGGCCGGCACACCCGGATACCGGGGCAATTGACGCCCGTCGCTCCGCCTCCATTTCACTAGACGGGACAAGCGGCGAAAGAGGCCGGCCCGGCGGGTTGCGCCGCTATTTTGCATGTGCTAAACACCGCTCGCCGTTCGGCGGGAGCCCCAAATCCTGGGGCTGAAAAGTCAAGCAAATCCGGGCTTCGGCGCCGGTATTCGGAAAGAATTCGGGGAGAGTTCCCAAGTGGCAACGAGGGCTGGCGAATCGGGGATGGCGGCCCGCTACGCACTGGCTTTATTCGAGCTGGCGGACGAGCAGAAAAAGCTCGATCTGGTCGCCGATGATTTGCGCGCACTCGACGCCGCGATCACGGAAAACGAAGGTCTGCGCCGGATGATATCGAGTCCGGTGATGCGCCGCGCCGATCAGGGCCGCGGGGTCACCGCAGTGTTGGAGCAGGCGGGCGCCGACGAACTGACGATTCGCTTCGTCGGCGTTGCCGCGGGCAATCGCCGGCTGTTCGCTCTTCGCGACATGATCCGGGCCTATCTCGCCGAATTGGCGGCCCGCCGGGGCGAGGTCACCGCCGAGGTTACTTCCGCCCGTCCGCTTAGCGACGAGCAGGCGCGCGCCGTCGAGACGGCGCTGCAGCGCGTCGAGGGCCGCAACGTCGCACTGGCATTGAAAGTTGACCCGTCGTTGATCGGCGGACTGTTGGTCAAGGTGGGGAGCCGGCTGGTCGATTCCTCCCTGAAGACCCAACTCGAGAGAATGAAACTCGTAATGAAGGGAGCCGGCTGATGGAAATCCGCGCCGCGGAAATTTCCGCCATCCTGAAGGAACAGATCGCGAATTTCGGCACCGAGGCCGATGTCGCGGAGGTGGGACAGGTGATCTCGGTCGGCGACGGCGTCGCCCGCGTCTACGGGCTCGATAACGTCCAGGCCGGCGAGATGGTCGAGTTCCCGGGCGGTGTCAGGGGCATGGCCCTCAACCTGGAAGAGGACAATGTCGGTGTCGTCATCTTCGGCGACGATCGCGAGATCAAGGAAGGCGACACGGTCAAGCGGACGGGCGCCATCGTCGACGTGCCGGTCGGCAAGGGCCTCCTGGGCCGCGTGGTCGACGCGCTCGGCAATCCGATCGACGGCAAGGGCCCGATCGAGGGCAGCGATCGGCGTCTGGTCGAGGTCAAGGCGCCGGGCATCATTCCCCGGAAATCGGTTCACGAGCCGATGCAGACCGGTCTCAAGGCGCTCGATTCCCTGGTGCCCGTCGGCCGCGGCCAGCGCGAACTGATCATCGGCGATCGCCAGACCGGCAAGACGGCGGTGGCGGTCGATACCATCATCAACCAGAAATCGGTCAACGAGGACCCGGACGAATCAAAGAAGCTTTACTGCATCTATGTGGTCGTCGGTCAGAAACGCTCGACCGTGGCCCAGGTGGTCAAGACGCTCGAGGAATACGGCGCGATGGAATATTCGATCGTCGTCGCGGCGACCGCCTCCGAGCCGGCGCCGATGCAGTTCCTGGCGCCCTATGCCGGTTGCGCCATGGGCGAGTTCTTCCGCGATAACGGCATGCACGCGCTGATGATCTATGACGATCTCTCGAAGCAGGCGACGGCCTATCGTCAGATGTCGCTGCTGCTGCGCCGGCCGCCGGGACGCGAGGCCTATCCGGGCGACGTCTTTTATCTCCATTCGCGCCTCCTGGAGCGCGCGGCGAAGATGAACGATGACGAGGGGGCGGGCTCCCTGACCGCATTGCCGGTCATCGAGACCCAGGCGAACGACGTTTCCGCCTATATCCCGACCAACGTGATCTCGATCACCGACGGTCAGATCTTCCTGGAGACCGATCTTTTCTATAAGGGCATCCGCCCCGCGATCAATGTCGGACTGTCGGTCAGCCGCGTCGGATCGGCCGCGCAGATCAAGGCGATGAAGCAGGTTGCCGGCTCGATCAAGCTCGAACTGGCCCAATACCGCGAGATGGAAGCGTTTTCGCAGTTCGCTTCCGATCTCGATCCCGCGACCCAACAGCTGCTGGCCCGTGGTGCGCGCCTGACCGAGCTGCTCAAGCAGCCGCAATACAGCCCGCTGCCGGTCGAGGAGCAGGTCGTCTCGATCTTCGCCGGCGTGAACGGCTATCTCGATGCGATCGAGGTGCGCGATATCGGCCGCTTCGAGGAAGGCCTGCTGGATGAATACCGCAACAATCAGAGCGATATTCTCACCGCCATTCGCGACGAGGGCGAGATTTCCGACGAGACCGAGACCAAGATGACCGAGATCACGGATCAATACGCCAAGACCTTCGCGGCCTAGCGGACGGATTCGTCGATGCCCAGTCTCAAGGAATTCCGGACCCGTATTTCGAGCGTCAAATCGACGCAGCGGATCACCTCGGCGATGAAGATGGTCGCCGCGGCGAAGTTGCGCCGGGCGCAGGAGCAGGCCTTCGCCGCCCGTCCCTATGCGGAACGGATGGAGCGGATGCTGGGTTCGCTGGCGTCGGGGACCGGCGGGCCGAAGCTACTGTCCGGAACCGGCAAGGACGATGTGCATCTGCTGGTCGTCATGACCTCGGATCGCGGACTTTGCGGGGCCTTCAACTCCAGCATTCTTCGCTTCGTTCGCACCCGGGTGCGCGATCTCCGGGCCGACGGCAAGGAGGTCAAGATTTTCGCGGTGGGCCGCAAGGGCAATATGGCGTTGCGGCGGGAATTTCCGAATGCCGTCGTCGAGTCGGCGGAAGAGCTGGCGAAACCGTCGCCGACCTTCGCCGGCGCGAATTCGGTCGCCACGCGCGTCACCGAGATGTTCGAGGCCGGCGAATTCGACTGCTGTACGGTGATCTACAACCGCTTCGTCTCGGCCCTGACGCAGGAAGTCACCCCTCAACAATTGATTCCCTTCACCTTGCCGGAAGCGGCCGAGGAAGAGGAAGAGGCGACGGCCGGGACCGCCGCCAGCTACGAATTCGAGCCCGACGAGGAAGAGATTCTCGATGCCCTGCTGCCGCGGAACCTGTCGGTTCAAGTTTACCGCGCCATGCTCGAGACCTTCGCTTCGGAGCAAGGTGCCCGCATGACCGCGATGGACAGCGCCACCCGAAACGCGGGCGACATGATCGATAAATTGACTCTCACCTACAATCGCACGCGCCAGGCCTTTATCACCAAGGAGCTGATCGAGATCATCTCCGGCGCCGAGGCGCTCTAGCGGCGCCATCCAAGAGGAGCTAACCCATGGCCAGTAACGTTGTCGGTACGATCACCCAAGTGATGGGCGCCGTCGTCGACATCCATTTCGACGGCGAGTTGCCGCCGATCCTGAATGCGCTCCATCTCGAGAGAGACGGCAGCCTGCTTGTGTTTGAAGTGGCGCAGCATTTGGGCGAAAGCACGGTGCGCTGCGTTGCGATGGACACGACCGACGGTCTCGTCAGGGGCCAGGAAGTGGTCGATACGGGGGCTCCCATCGAGGTGCCCGTGGGACCGGAGACGCTCGGCCGGATCATCAACGTAATCGGCGAGCCGATTGACGAGCGGGGTCCGCTGAATGCCAAGGCTGCCTCGCCGATCCACCGCTCGGCGCCTGAATTCGTCGACCAATCGACCGAGACCGAACAGCTCCTGACCGGCATCAAGGTCGTCGACCTGCTGACCCCCTACGCCAAGGGCGGGAAGATCGGTCTCTTCGGCGGGGCCGGCGTCGGCAAGACCGTCATCATCATGGAATTGATCAATAATATCGCCAAGGCGCATGGTGGCTATTCGGTTTTCGCCGGGGTCGGCGAGCGCACCCGCGAGGGCAACGATCTCTATCACGAGATGATCGAGTCCGGCGTGATCGATCTCGAGGGCGACCAATCCAAGGCGGCCCTCGTTTACGGCCAGATGAACGAGCCGCCGGGTGCCCGCGCGCGGATCGGTCTCACGGGGCTGACCGTCGCGGAATATTTCCGCGATCAGGAAGGCCAGGACGTGCTGTTCTTCGTCGATAATATCTTCCGCTTCACCCAGGCGGGCTCCGAGGTCTCGGCGCTGCTTGGGCGCATCCCGTCCGCGGTCGGCTATCAACCGACGCTGGGCACCGATATGGGCGTGCTGCAAGAGCGGATCACCAGTACCACGAAGGGGTCGATCACCTCCGTGCAGGCGATTTACGTGCCGGCCGACGATCTGACCGATCCCGCACCCGCGACGGCATTCTCGCATCTCGATGCAACGACGGTTCTGTCGCGCCAGATCGCCGAGCTCGGTATCTATCCGGCGGTCGATCCGCTCGATTCGACGAGCCGCATTCTCGACCCCCGCGTTGTGGGCGAGGAGCATTACCAGACCGCGCGCGACGTCCAGGAAGTCTTGCAGGCCTACAAGTCGCTGCAGGAGATCATCGCCATCCTCGGCATGGACGAGCTCTCCGACGACGACAAGCGGACGGTCGAGCGGGCGCGGAAGGTCCAGCGTTTCCTGTCGCAGCCGTTCCATGTCGCCGAGGTGTTCACCGGCTCGCCGGGCAAATTGGTCTCGCTCGAGGACACCATCTCGGGCTTCCGCGCCATCGTCGACGGCGATTACGACGACCTGCCCGAGCAGGCTTTCTATATGGTGGGCGGCATCGACGAAGCGGTCGAGAAAGCCAAGGCGATGGCGGCCGAGGCCGCCGAAGCGGCCTAAAGCAGCGGAGCTGAACCGATATGGCCGAGGAAAAGGTCGAATTCGAACTGGTCTCGCCGGAGCGCCTTCTGGTCTCCAAACCGGTTGATATGGTCGTGGTGCCGGGCGGCGAAGGCGATCTCGGCGTCCTGCCGCGTCATGCGCCCGCGATCACGACGGTTCGGACGGGCACGATCGTGGTCTACGAGGACGGTGCCGAGAGCGACCGGATCTTCATTGCCGGCGGGTTCGCGGAAGTAACGCCCGAACGCTGTACCATCCTCGCCGAGGAAGCGGTACCGGTCGCCGATATCGACAAGGCCGAGATCGAAAGCGATCTCGCCGATCTCCGCGATGATTTGAGCGTTGCCGAGGATGACGCGGAACGCAGCGCCGTCGAGGCCGCCATCGCGATCGCCGAGGCCAAGATAGACGCGGTCGACAATCCCGTCTATCCGTAGAGTTTCGATCCGGTAGTCTAGCGAACAGTCACGTCGACGGGCTCTCGCCCAGCGCCTCGATCATGCCTGCCAATTCGACGGTTCGCCGCGCCTCCTCGACATGCAGGTTTTCGATCAATTTGCCATCCACCAGGACGACCCCCTTGCCGTCGCGCTCGGCCGATTCGTGCGCCTCGATCACTCGTTCGCTCCAGTCGATCTCCGCCGCGTCGGGTCCGAAGGCGGCGTTCGCGGCGGCCAGGGTCTTGGGGTGAATCAGGGTCTTGCCGTCGAAGCCCATCTCGCGGCCCTGGCGGCAGGCCGCTTCGAACCCCGCTTCGTCGGCGAGGTCGAGATGAACCCCGTCGAGAATGCCGAGACCATAGGCGCGTGCGGTCAGGATACACCAGGCCAGGCTGGTCATGACCGGCAGGCGGCTCGGGGTATGAAGGCAATGGAGGTCCTTCGCGAGATCCGACGTGCCCATCACCAGCACTGCCAGGCGAGGAGACGCGGCGGCGATTTGCTCGGCGTGAAGGACGCCAAGGGGTGTCTCGATCATGCCCCAGATCGCGGTCCCACAGGGCAATCCCGCCGCCTCCAGCGCCGCCGCCGCGGACCGCGTCATCTCCGCCGATTCGAGTTTCGGGAACAGCACCGCGTCGGGCGGGGCGTCGCGAAGGGCGGCGATGTCGTCCGCCCCCCATGGGGTGTCGAGGCCGTTCACCCGGACGATCAGCTCCCGCGCCCCATATCCGCCCTGGCCGAGCGTTGCGGCGACTTGCGTCCGCGCCTCCGACTTCGCATCGGGCGCCACCGCGTCCTCAAGATCGAAAATTAGGGCGTCGGCGCCGAGTCCGCGCGATTTCTCGAGGGCGCGCGCATTGGCGCCCGGCATGTAGAGTACGCTTCGGCGGGGACGAAGGCTGGCGGTCATTGTCGGTATTCCTCGGTAAACCTGGACACTTGGCGGTCGCGACCGCAAAAAGGATATCGATGCCCATTCTTTCGATTCAATCCCGGGTCGCGAGCGGATATGTCGGAAACGCCGCCGCGGTGCCCTGTCTGCAGTGCTTCGGCTTCGATGTCGCCGCCGTCGACACGGTCGTCTTCTCCAATCATCCGGCCGATGGGACCCATACCGGCGCGGTCGTGGAGGCGAAAGAGGTCGGGACGCTGATCGATGGGCTGGCCGAACGCGGGATATTCGATGATACGGAAGCAGTGCTCTCGGGTTATCTCGGCGGGGCGGCAACCGGGCCGGTGGTCCTCGATGCCGTCCGCCGTGTGAAATCGGCCCACCCGGAGGCGCTCTACTGCCTCGACCCGGTAATGGGTGACAAGGGGCGACTCTATGTCGATCCGGCCTTGCCGGAATTTTTCCGGAAGTGGGCTCTCCCAACGGCCGATATCGTGATCCCGAATGCCTTCGAGGCCGGGCAGCTCCTCGGACAACCACCTGTTACGGCCGCCGATGCCGTCCCTGCACTTCAGGCGCTTCGGGCATGCGGGCCGCGCTGGGCCGTCATTACCGGCCTTCCGGTCGGCGACGAGGTGGAGACGGCGGCCCTGGGGCCGGAGGGCGGGTGGCGCGTTCGGACACCGCGCGTCGCCTGCGCGGATCATGGGGCCGGCGACGCGTTCGCCGCGATCTTTCTCGGCACCTTCCTTCGGCGGGGTCATGATCTTGGCGGTGCCTTGGCACATGCGGCGGGGGCGCTTCATGGCATTCTCCAGCGGACCGCCCACGAGAATGGCGACGATCTGGCGCTGATCGCCGCCCGCGCGGAGATCGAATCGCCAACAATTCCGGCGAAGCCGATCAAAATATAAGCACGCTTATTTGTCGGCTTGGAAATCCGCCGCGAAAGCTTCCAGTTCGGCACGCAGACGGGCAATGACTCCCGGCCAATCGCGCGGCGATTCCTGGCGGAAAAGGCGAACGCTCGAATACCAAGGCGAGTCGTCCCGGCCGTAGAGCCAGCGCCAATCGGGCGAAAACGGGATCAGCGCCCAGACCGGGCGGTCCATCGCACCCGCCAGATGCACGACCGAGGTGTCGGCCGAAACCACCAGATCGAGCTGCTCCAGAATCCCGGCCGTATCGCCGAAATCCCGCATTCGCTCGCCGATATTCGGCAACAGGGCATCGGCGCCGAATTTTTCCGGCTGGTCGGCGCCGTTTCCCTTCTGCAGGCCGATGAAGCGGATGTTCGGAAGATCGAGCAGCGGCATCAATACCTCGAAGGGAAGCGATCGGTTGCGATCGTTCTTGTGGGTCGGTTTTCCGGCCCAGACCAGGCCGACGCGCGGGCCATTGGCGGCGATCTGTAGCCGGGGAAGCGGTTGCGGGGCGGAGAGATAGGGGACGCCGCCCGGAATCGTCTCCATCGTCGTCTCCAGTGCCCGGGCCATGCTCAACAGCGGGATTTGCAGATCGGCGGCCGGCACGGTCTCGCCTTGGGGGATCAGCTCGATCCCCCGCCCGACCGGGCTTTCGGCGACGAGGCGTATTAGCGGCGGCGGGCATTCGTAGATGACTTGTCCGCCCAGTTCGGCGGCGAGCGGCAGGTAGCGCAGGAATTGAATGGCATCGCCGAATCCCTGCTCGGTGTGAACTAGCAGCCGCCGGCCGTCGAACGCCTGTCCGTTCCAGGGCTCGATATTGGTGAACCGCGCCGGGCTTTCGGGCAGTTGCCAGCGCCATTCATATTCCTTGAAGCCGCGTGCCAAATCGCCCGAGACGAGGTGGGTCAGGGCGCGATCCCAGAACATCTCGGAGGATTTGAAGCCAAGCGACTCCGCGTGTTCGAATCCCTCCAATGCCGGGGCTAGATTGCCGAGGTCGCGCTCCGTCAGTGCCAGATTGTAATGGACGCGGCCGGCGTCCGGCTCCAGTTCCAGGGATTTTCGATGGCTCGCCGCCGCGGCTTCGTAGTCGCCGATCGCGCGAAGCGCGTTGCCGAGGTTGGACCAGGCCCCCGCATCCTTGCCGTCCAGGGCCAGACCGCGCCGCAACGCCGCCGCCGCCGCCTCGAATTTATCGGATGCGCGGAGTGCCACACCGAGATTGTTCCAGGCCGGCGCATAGGCCGGCTGGGCATTCAAAAGTGTCCGATAGAGTTCGATGGCCCGCTCGAGGCGGCCTTCCTGCTGGTGCCCGATCGCCTCGGCGAACAGCCGGTTCGGATCAAGCGCCGCCGGTTTCGCTTCCTCTCGATTCGAGGCATCGGCCATGGCGCGGTCGGCTTATGCCGCCCGTTTCTGCAGATGGCGCTCGACCAGGGTCTCGGCGATCTGCACTGTGTTGAGGGCGGCGCCCTTCCGTAAATTATCCGACACCACCCAGAGCGCCAGCCCGCTCTCGACCGTCTGGTCCTTGCGGAGCCGGCTGACATAGACGAGGTCCTCGCCCGCCGATTCCTCCGGCGTCACATAGCCGCCATCGGCCCGATGGTCGACCATCGTGACACCCGGTGCCGCTGCGAGCACTTCTCGCGCCGCCGCCTCGTCGATCGGGCCGTCGAACTCGACATGCACGGCCTCGCCATGGCCAACGAAGACGGGGACACGAACGCAGGTCGCAATGACTTGGATCGACGGGTCGAGAATCTTCCGCGTCTCGACCGACATCTTCCACTCTTCCTTGGTAGCGCCGTCATCCATGAATTTGTCGATATGCGGAATGACGTTGAAGGAGATCCGTTTCGTGAAGGTGTCAATCTCGAGCGGGTCGTTGACATAGACCTGTCGGGTCTGATTGAAGAGCTCGTCCATGCCGGCCCGCCCGGCACCCGAGACCGACTGATAGGTGCTGACGACGACCCGCCGGATCGGCACCAAATCGTGAAGCGGCTTCAAAGCCACCACCATCTGAATGGTCGAACAGTTCGGGTTGGCGATGATATTGCGTTTCGCGTAATTGTCGATCGCCTGGGGATTGACCTCGGGCACCACTAGCGGCACGTCCGGTTCCATCCGGAAGTGCGAGGTATTGTCGATCACGACGCATCCGGCCGCTGCGGCGACCGGTGCGTATTTCGCGGAGACGGCGCCTCCCGGCGAAAAGAGACCGATATCGGTGCCCTCGAAGTCGAAATTCGCCAGCGCCTGGACCTTGAGCGTCTCGTCATCGCCGAAGGAAACCTCCCGGCCGATCGAGGCTTGGGAGGCAAGCGGGATCACCTCGTCCGCGGGGAAATTCCGCTCCGAGAGAATCGACAACAGCTCGCGGCCCACATTGCCCGTGGCACCCGCGATCGCCACTCTATAGCCCATGGCTAAATTCCCACATTATTTCAATCCGTTGACTTAGGTATCCAAGACCCGGTTTGCAAGTGAATTCAGGTGCCCCAAAACGCACGAAACGGCGCGCCCCGGACGGGGCCGCCGTTGCTTTTTCCGGCACGGCCCGTGCTGGGGCGGCCGGGAAACGGACTGGGTCCGCGCCTAGCCGCCGGTGGCGGTCGAGGTCTTGGGCGGAATCTTCGTCTGGCTACCCGAGGCGTCGACAACTTGTTGCGCCGCCGATTTGTGGCTGCCGCCGCAACCGCCTTCAGCCCAGACCGGGCTCGAAAGCGAAACGACCGCCAACACGGTAAGGGTCACGCCGATGGTCTTGATCATTAGGAACTCTCCCTTTCCATCGAGACCGCCCAGTTTAGGAAGGGACGGGCCGTTGTTACAAGTCTTTTCGGCGACACGGTGTCAGCCGGCGAGATTTTCCAGCTCGTGCAGGATCGAATCGCCCATCACCGAGGTCGAAACCTTGGCCGTGCCGGGGCCCATGATATCGGCCGTCCGGACACCGCCGCGGAGCACGTTGGCGACCGCCTGGTCGACAAGATCCGCGTCCTCGCCGAGGCCGAAGGAATAGCGCAGCATCATCGAGTAGCTGAGCAGACAAGCCAGCGGGTTGGCGGCGCCCTGGCCGGCGATATCGGGGGCACTGCCGTGTACCGGTTCGTAAAGGGCGCGCCGCCTTCCCGTCTCGTCCGGGGCCCCGAGCGAGGCCGACGGCAACATGCCGAGCGAGCCCGTGAGCATCGCCGCGCAATCCGAAAGAATGTCGCCGAACAGGTTGTCGGTCACGATGACGTCGAACTGCTTCGGCGTTCGCACGAGCTGCATCGCGCAGTTGTCGGCGTACATGTGCTCCAGCTCGATATCGCTGTAGGATTCCTGGTGCAGTTCGGTGACCACCTGCCGCCACAGCACGCCGGTCTCCATCACATTCGCCTTCTCGACCGAATGGACCTTGTTGTTGCGCTCTCGGGCGAGCTCGAAACCGACGGCGGCGACCCGCCGGATCTCCGCCTCCGTATAGACCTGGGTGTCGACCGCGCGGCGCGTCCCGTCGGCCAGGGTCTCGATCCCGCGGGGCTCGCCGAAATAGACACCGGAGGTCAACTCGCGCACGATCAGGATATCGAGGCCGCTGACGATTTCCTCCTTCAACGACGAGGCATCGAGGAGCCCGTTAAAGGTCATGGCTGGCCGCAGATTGGCGAACAGGTCCATTTCCTTCCGAAGTCGCAGCAGTCCCGCTTCCGGACGCTTGTCGCGATCGACATCGTCATATTTCGGACCGCCGACGGACCCGAACAGAACCGCATCGGCCGCCATCGCGTCGGCCAGGGTCTCGTCCGTCAAGGGTGTTCCGTGGGCGTCATAGGCCGCGCCGCCGACGAGGCCGCGTTCGACGTCGAAGCCCACGGCGCGCTTGTCGCCGAACCAGTCGATTACGCGTTCGACCTGGCCCATCACTTCGGGCCCGATCCCATCGCCCGGCAGAACCAGGAGTTTCTTGTTGGCAGCCATGACAGCCGCTCCCTACCAATTGTTATAAAAAAACCGTCGACCGCCGGTCCTTCTCAGAGCGACGGCCGGAACGGGCTCGCCGGTCAGCCTTCCGTGCCGCGGCCGAGCCAGGGCTGCGAGCCCTCACGCTTCGCCTCGAAGGTATCGATGCTCTCCTCGCTCTTCAGCGTGATGCCGATATCGTCGAGGCCGTTCAACAAGCATTCGCGGCGAAAGGGATCGAGGTCGAATTTGACCACCGCGCCGTTGGGCCGGCGAATCTCCAGCTTCTCCAGATCGATGGTCAGTTCGGGGTTTTCCTTGTCCTTGGCGTCCGCCATCAGGGCCTCGACATCTTCCTTCGGCAGCTTGATCGGCAGGACGCCGTTCTTGAAGCTGTTATTGTAAAAGATGTCCGCGAAGCTGGGCGCGATGACGCAGCGGATGCCGAAATCGAGTAGCGCCCAAGGGGCATGTTCGCGCGAGGAGCCGCAACCGAAATTCTCGCCGGCGACGATGAGCTGGCTCTTCCGGTAGGGTTCCTGGTTGAGGACGAAGTCGGGACGCTCGGAGCCGTCCTCGTTAAAGCGGACCTCGTCGAACAGGACCTTGCCGAGACCTTCCCGTTTGATCGTGCGGAGATGGATTTTCGGAATGATCTTATCGGTGTCGATGTTGATCATGTCCATCGGCGCGGCGATACCGGTCAGCGTGGTGAATTTTTGCATGGGGTTGGTCCTTTTCTCTCAACGCTTGCGGTTGCGGAGCGCCCAAATGACGGCGGGATCGGGCTTGGGTTCGCCGGGCCGGTCGGCGTTTCGGGATGAGGGGCGCGCCCGCGCATTGCCGGAAAGGTCGGTTTCGACGAACCAGCCGCCCTGGCGGAGGTCGCGGCCGAACAGTTGATCGACACCGGTCAATTCGGATTTGCCGCGCGAGGCTTCGGGCGTTTTGCTCATTTCATCAACTCGCGAACGTCGGTCAGGCGGCCCGTGATTGCCGCCGCCGCCGCCATCGCGGGGCTGACCAGATGAGTGCGGCCGCCGCGCCCCTGGCGACCCTCGAAGTTGCGATTCGACGTCGAGGCGCAACGCTCGCCCGGCTCCAGCCGATCGGTGTTCATGGCCAGGCACATCGAACAGCCGGGTTCGCGCCAGTCGAATCCGGCTTCGGTGATGATCTTGTCCAGGCCTTCGTCCTCGGCTTGCTGTTTCACCAGGCCCGAGCCCGGCACGATCAGGGTGCGGATACCTTCCTTCACTTGGCGGCCCTTGGCGACTTCGGCGACGGCGCGGATGTCCTCGATGCGGCCGTTGGTGCAGGCGCCGACGAAAATGGTGTCGATCTCGACATCGGTCAAATTGGTGCCGGGAACGAGGCCCATATAGTCGAGTGCGCACTTCATCGCCTCCGCCTTGCCGGGGTTCGGCGCGTCTTTCGGGTCCGGCACGACGCCGGTGATCGCGGTGACGTCTTCCGGGTTGGTGCCCCAAGTGACTTGCGGCGGGATATCGCTAATGTCGAGCGCGACTTCCTTGTCGTACTTTGCGCCTTCGTCCGAGGGCAATGTCTTCCAGTAGGCAACCGCCGCGTCAAAATCGTCACCCTTCGGCGACATCGGCAGGTCCTTCAAATAGTCGAAGGTGACTTCGTCGGGGGCGATCAGCCCGGCGCGGGCCCCGCCCTCGATGGTCATGTTCGAAACCGTCATCCGGCCTTCCATGGAAAGCGCCTTGATCGCCGGGCCGGCGAATTCGATGACATGGCCGGTGCCGCCCGCGGTGCCGATGGTTCCGATGACCGCCAGCACGACATCCTTGCCGGAAAGTCCGAAGGGCAGGTCGCCCTCGACCGTGACCCGCATGTTCTTGGCCGGCTTCTGCAGCAGGGTCTGGGTCGCGAATACATGCTCGACCTCGGAAGTGCCGATGCCGAAGGCAAGCGCCCCGAAGGCGCCGTGGGTCGCGGTGTGGCTGTCGCCACAGACGATGGTGTTGCCCGGCAGGGTGAAGCCCTGTTCGGGTCCGATGACGTGGACGATGCCGTTTCGGGGATCATCGACCTCGAAGAGCTCGACGCCGAAGGCGGCGCAGTTCTCGCGCAGCGTGTCGATCTGCAACTGCGAATCCTCAGGGATGCCCTCGCTAAGATCGGTCGCGATGTTATGGTCGATCACCGCCAGCGTCAGTTCGGGCCGGCGCACCTGGCGGCCGGACATCCGGAGACCCTCGAATGCCTGGGGCGTCGTCACCTCATGGATGAGATGGCGGTCGATATAGAGTATGCAGGTTCCGTCCTCTTGCACGTCGACGACATGCGCGTCCCAGATCTTGTCGAAGAGGGTGCGGGGCTCCGCCATGATGTCTCCTTCCCGAATGCTGTTATTCTAATCTTTTTCCGATTCGCCGTCCGGTCAATCCTTCGTGGATTCGGGCGTGGATTCGGGCGTGGATTCGGGTGTTGCCTCGAGGCCGTCGCGGCGTTGGGTCGCTGCCTCGGCGATCCGGGCGCTCTTGCCGCGGCGGCCCCGGAGATAATAGAGCTTCGCCCGCCGGACATCGCCCCGGCGGATGACCTCGATCGATCCGATCCTGGGGCTGTAGAGCGGAAAGACACGCTCCACCCCCTCGCCATAGCTGATCTTGCGCACGGTGAAGGAGCTGTTGATCCCGGCGTTCCGGCGGCCGATGCAGACGCCCTCGAAGGCCTGGACCCGTTCGCGCGTACCTTCCAGCACCTTGACATTGACCCGGAGCGTGTCGCCCGGATTAAACTCCGGGACCGGCCGCTCGGCCGTCAGCCGCTCGACCTGCTCGGCTTCCAGCTGTTCGATGATGTTCATTGTGAAACCCTCGTCTCGTTGAGGCCGGCGACGTAGCGGGCCCAAAGATCGACGCGCCGTTCGCGCGTGATTCGTCGGGCCTGGTCCATCCGCCAGCGTTGAATACGTTCGTGGTGCCCGCTGAGCAAGACATCGGGCACCGTTCGGCCCCGCCACTCGGCGGGACGGGTGTAATGGGGATATTCCAGCAGCCCCGATTCGAAACTTTCCTCGGCGTGCGAATCCTGAGCGCCCATGACGCCCGGCAGCAGCCTGACGCAGGCATCGATCAAGGCGATCGCCGCCGGCTCGCCGCCCGAGAGGACGAAATCACCGAGGCTGACTTCGTCAAGCCCATTGCTTTGGATCACCCGTTCGTCGAGCCCTTCATAGCGCCCGCAAAGCAGGACGACGCCGTCGCCCACGGCGATATCGTGCACCATCGCCTGATTGAGAACTCTGCCGCGGGGCGAAAGATAAAGCCTCGGCCGGCCGTCGTCCGGCAGATCCGCAAGGGCGGCGTCGACCACGTCGGCGCGCATGATCATGCCGGGGCCGCCGCCGAAGGGGGAATCGTCCACCGAGCGGTGAGGGTCGGTCGCATGGCCGCGAATGTCGCGCGTCTCCAGCGACCAAATTCCCTTGGCCCGCGCGGCCCCGGCGAGCGAGGCGTCGAGGGGACCCGGAAACATCTCCGGGAACAGTGTCAGGATGGTCGTTGCCCAGGTACTCACGACGCGTCCTCCGGCTCTTCCGGCGACTCCGATGCATGCCCCGGTTCGGGATCGCCGAAGCTCGTCGGCGGATCGACCACCACCCGGTCTTGCGCGAGATCGATCTCCGGCACCACCTGCCGTGTGAAGGGAAAGACGACGCTGCCGCCCTCTTCCAGCGTGATCTCGATCATGTCGCCGGCGCCGAAATCGTGGAGCGCCTTGACGGTGCCATAGATGGCGCCGTTGGTCCGGACCGCTTGCAGGCCGATCAGGTCGGCGTAATAGAACTCGTCCTCGTCCTCGACATCGGGCAGCGCGTCGCGCGCGACATAGAGTTCGACGCCGCGCAGGCGCTCGGCCGCGTCGCGGTCGTCGATCCCGTCGATGCGCGCCAGCAGCATGCCGCGCGCATGGCCGTTCAACTTCAATCGCAGCGGCTTGCCGCCGGAATCCGTCAGCGGGCCGTAGGCGGCCAAATCGTCGGGATGGGCCGTGAAGCTTTTGACGCGCATCAGGCCCCGCACCCCATGGGGGGCGGTAATAACACCGATGCAGAGCCGCTGGCCGGCCATATCCACTGCCTCAAGTCGCACGACGATGGGGTCCTAATCCTTGCTCTCTTCCTTGCTTGCGGGTTCCTCGGTCGCCGGCGCGGCCTCGGCTTCCGCTTCTTCTGCCGCTGCTTCCTCTTCCGCGGGAGCCTCGGCTTCCTCGGTTGCGGCCTCTTCCGCGGCCGGCGCGGCCTCGGCTTCCGCTTCTTCCGCCGCCGTTTCCTCTTCCGCCGGCGCCTCGGCTTCCGCTTCTTCCGCCGGCGCTTCCGGCTCGGCGGCGGCCGCGTCCTCGACGGCCTTGGCCTTCTCCTCGGCTTCCTGTGCCCGGGCGACGGCCTTTGCCTTCGGCTGATTCTTCTTGGTCTGCTCGGGGATCGCCGGCACCGGCAGGATTTCCGCCCGGCCCAGGAATCGCGCGACGCGGTCCGATGGCCGCGCACCGACGGAGAGCCAATGCTGAATCCGGTCCGTCACCAGCCGGACTCGGTCCGGGTCTTCCTTCGGCAGCATCGGATCATAGGTGCCGACGCGCTCGATGTAGCGTCCGTCTCGCGGCATCCGCGAATCGGCGACCACGATGCGGTAATAAGGGCGTTTCTTCGCACCACCCCGTGCCAGTCTGATCTTCAATGACATATCGTCAATTCTCCAACCTTGTTGAAATCGCGAATTGGCCCGGCCGTCAGCCGCCGCCCATTCCAGGCGGCATTCCGGGCAGGCCCGGTAGTCCGTGGCGCGCCAAGCCCTTGTTTCCGAGCTTGCCCACCTTCTTCATCATCTTGTTCATCATCATGAACTGCTTCAGCAGCCGGTTGACGTCCTGGACCGACGTTCCCGAGCCCTTGGCGATCCGCCGCTTCCGCGAGGCCTGGATGATCTTCGGCCGGTGGCGTTCGTCGGGAGTCATCGAATAGAGGATCGCCCTTTGACGGCGGATCGCGGTTTCGTCCAGCTTGGCCTCGGCCATCTGCTTCTGCGCCTTGGCGACACCCGGCAGCATGCTCATCAGCCCACCGAGACCGCCCATATTCTGCAACTGGTCCAATTGATCGGCGAGATCGTCGAGATCCATCCCGCCTTTCTTGAGCTTCTTCGCCAGTTGCTCCGCCTTTTCGGCCTCGACGGTCTCGGAGACCTTCTCGACCAGGCTCACGACGTCGCCCATGCCGAGGATGCGGCCGGCGATGCGGTCGGGATGAAAATCCTCCAGCGCGTCGAGTTTTTCGCCGACACCGATCAGCTTGATCGGGCAGCCGGTCACCGCGCGCATGGAGAGCGCCGCGCCGCCGCGCGCGTCGCCGTCGACGCGGGTCAAGGCGATACCGGTGAGACCCACCCGCTTGTTGAAACTGTCGGCCACGGTGACCGCGTCCTGGCCGGTCATCGCGTCGGCGACCAGCAGAATCTCGTGCGGCAGGACCTCGTCGCGGACCGTGGTGACCTCGTCCATTAGCATTTCGTCGATATGAAGGCGACCCGCGGTATCCAGTAGAACCACGTCGTACCCGCCGAGCCGACCCGCCTGGAGCGCCCGCTTGGCGATATCGACCGGCTGCTGACCGTCGACAACGGGTAGCGTCGGTACTTCGGCCTGTTGGCCCAGAACCTCGAGCTGTTGCTGGGCGGCCGGGCGGTAGACGTCGAGCGATGCCATCAGCACTTTCTTGCGCTCGCGGGTCTTCAACCGAAGGGCCAGCTTCGCCGTTGTCGTCGTCTTGCCCGAACCCTGCAGTCCGACCAGCATGATCGCAACCGGCGGTTCCGCCGCGAGGCTGATGCCGCCGGCATCCTCGCCAAGGATTTCCACCAGGTGATCGTGCACGATCTTGACGACCATCTGTCCAGGCGTTACCGAACGGATGACTTCCTCGCCCAGCGCTTTGGTCTTCACCTCGGCAATGAAGTCGCGGACGACCGGAAGCGCCACGTCAGCCTCGAGCAGGGCGACGCGAATTTCGCGCATCGCCGTCTCCACGTCGCCCTCCTTGAGGGCGCCGCGCCTTGTCAGGCCGTCGAATATGCCGCCGAGGCGCTCGCCAAGGGTATCGAACATGTCTGCTCCATGGGTCATCGCGGAAACGCCGACCGCGCCAGTGCGCGAATCTCGCGGACTGGCGGAGCCCCTGAGGGCCGGAAGATCGATGCTTCCTCGAAAATCGACCGGCTTTTACGCCGAAGACGGCCGCAAGTCAAGCGAATCAGCGCGTTTGGGGCATCGGAGATCCGATCCCGCGGCAACACCTAAAACGGGTAAAACAAGATGACGACCCTTGCTTTTCCACTTGGATAAAATAAAATGCAAACAATAATCGTATCGAATTCGTATTTTTCGATCTTTTAAGACGGTGAGGGAGAAATCATTATTAAAAAGGCGAGCAATACTTATATCAACACGCATGTCGGGCAGAAAATCCGAATGCGACGCCGTGATATGAAGATGAGCCAGTCCACCTTGGGTGTCGCGGTCGGTGTCAGCTTCAAGCAGATACAGAAGTACGAAACCGGCGCCAACAGCATCAGTGCCGGCCGTCTGTACGATATCTGCGAAGTGCTCGATATCGAGATCGACTGGCTGTTCGAAGGTCTACCGCGGTCCTCCGAGACCGGGGTCGTGGCGGTGCCGAAGGTGGCGGACCGCGAAAGCGCCCGCTTGGTCAACACCTATTACGACATCCGGGACGAGGGTCTGCGGCGTCATTTCCTGGGCCTTCTCAGATCGATCGCCGACAACTACTGATCCGAGGGTCGCGGCGGCGGCAGCGCTCAAACCGGTGGACAGTACGGGCCCGGTGACCATATAAGGCCATCCTGACAAAGGTCGGCGCCATTCGGGAAGCCGACCATGGCGAGCGATGGCAAGCGATGACGGCAATACCCTTTACCAAGATGCACGGCGCCGGAAACGATTTCGTCATTATCGACAGGCGATCGTCGGAAGCGGCGATTCCGGCCGATCGGTTGCGTGCGATCGCCGATCGGCGGCGCGGGGTTGGCTGCGACCAGATCGTCCTGATCGAGGCGCCGCGGAACGGGGCCGCCGATGTTCGTCTGGTTTTTCACAACGCCGACGGCGGCGAGGCAGGTGCTTGCGGCAATGGGACGCGCTGCGTGGCCGCCAAGCTGATGGCGGCGAATGGCACCGACACGCTTTCGATCGAGACGGCGACGGGCCTTCTCGGGGCCGTTCGCGCGCGCGACGGCGCCGTTACGGTCGATATGGGCCCGGCCGGGAACGAATGGCGCGATGTGCCCCTCTCCGAGGCCGCGGATACGCTTCGGCTCGATGTCGGCGGCGGAGCGTTCGGAAATCCGGTCGCGGTCGGCATGGGCAATCCGCATTGCGTCTTCTTCGTCGAGGACGCGGAGGCCGTCGATCTCGATCGCTGGGGACCGGAATTCGAGAACCACGCCCTTTTCCCCGAGCGGACCAATGTCGAATTCGTAACCGTGCGGCCGGACGGCGGGCTTCGCATGCGGGTTTGGGAGCGCGGTGTCGGCGTAACGCTGGCCTGCGGCAGCGGCGTCTGTGCCGTCGTCGTCGCGGCCTCTCGTCGCGATCTGATAAGCGGCCGCGCCGCCGAGGTAGTCGCCGATGGCGGAATCCTCTCGGCCGAATGGCGCGCCGATGACGGGCATGTGATTCTCGGCGGACCGGTCGCGACCAGCTTTACCGGCGAACTGACGATGGCGGAGCCGTCATGAACAAGCCGTCCGAGATCATCACCTTCGGCTGCCGGCTCAATTCTTATGAATCGGAAGTCATGCGCGGGCATGCGGCGGCCGCCGGCCATGCCGAGCTTGTCGTCGTCAACACCTGTGCGGTTACTCGCGAGGCCGAGCGTCAGGCACGCCAGGCAATTCGGCGGGCGCGGCGACAAAAGCCTGCGGCACGCATCGTGGTCACCGGCTGTGCGGCACAGATCGACCCGGCGGCTTATGCCGCCATGCCCGAGGTCGATCAGGTCCTCGGCAACGAGGAAAAATTGAACCCGGCGAGTTTCACCGACAGCGCGCCCGTCCTGGTCAACGATATCATGTCGGTCAACAACACCGCCGGTCATCTGATCCAGGGCTTCGAGGGCCGTGCGCGTGCTTTCGTGCAGGTCCAGCAGGGCTGCGACCACCGCTGTACCTTCTGCGTCATCCCGTTTGGCCGCGGCAACAGCCGTTCGGTGCCGATCGGCGAAATCACGGCTCAAGTTACCGCCCTGGTCGAGAACGGCTATGGCGAAGTGGTGTTGAGCGGCGTCGATATCTCGTCCTACGGCGGCGATCTGCCGGGCCGGCCTAGCCTCGGTCAGATGGCCCGTCGCCTGCTGGCCCAGGTGTCGGGTTTGAAGCGGTTGCGCATTTCCTCGATCGACTGCATCGAGATTGACGACGATCTGAAGCGCCTTTTGGCCGAGGAACCGCGCCTGATGCCGCATCTGCATCTGTCGCTGCAATCGGGTGACGATCTGATCCTGAAGCGGATGAAACGCCGACATGACCGACAGGGAGCGATCCGGCTTTGCGCGGAGCTCCGCGACCTCAGGCCCGATATCGTCTTCGGCGCCGATCTGATCGCCGGTTTTCCGACCGAAACCGAGGCCATGTTCCGGCAATCTTGCGACTTGATCGCGGAATGCGGGCTCACATGGCTGCATGTGTTTCCTTATTCGGAACGGCCGGGCACGCCGGCCGCACGAATGCCGCAAGTACCCATGGCCGAGCGCCGGGCCCGCGCCGGCGAACTTCGGCGGCTGGGTGAAGCGGCGGCCGCGCAATATTTCGAGCGTCGGGTCGGCACCGTCGAACGGGTTCTGGTCGAGGAGTCGGGACGTGGGCACAGCGAACACTTCGCACCGGTCGCGCTCGATCGGCCGGTATCTCCGGGCCAAATCGTCGCTGCCCGAGTCGACGGCGTCGATGACGATCGATTGCGGGCGACCGTTCTCGAAAGGCGGGCGGCATGAGCGAAGGCGGTTGGCTGCGCCGCCTTGCGACCGGCCTCAAGAAATCTTCGGCGCGGCTGGTAGACGGCGTCGCCCATGTTCTGACCCGAGGCCGGCTCGATGCCGAGGCGTTACAAGAACTCGAGGATTTGTTGATCACCGCTGATCTTGGCCCGGCGACGGCGGCGGCATTGGCGGGTAAGCTGGCCGAGCGTCGGATTGAACGTGACGTCGAGCCGGAGGAGATTCGCGGCTACCTCGCCGAGGATATCGCGGAAATTCTGGCGCCGGTGGCGCGGCCACTGGAATTTAGACCCCGGCACCACCCCCATATCGTCCTCGTCGTCGGCGTCAACGGTACCGGCAAGACGACCACCATCGGCAAGCTGGCCCGCCGTTTCGTCGATGCCGGGCAACAAGTGATGCTGGCCGCGGGCGATACCTTCCGGGCGGCCGCCGTCGAGCAATTGTCGATCTGGGGCGAGCGGACCGGCTGTGCGGTGGTGGCACGCGAGACGGGGGCCGATCCGGCGGGGCTCGTCTTCGACGCGATCGAGCAGGCGCGACATGACGGGGCCGACATTCTGCTGGTCGACACGGCCGGGCGGCTCCACAACAAGGCCGACCTGATGGCGGAGCTCCAGAAGATCCAGCGGGTCATGCAAAAGCTCGATGCGAGTGCGCCGCACGACGTGTTACTGGTCTTGGATTCGACCACCGGCCAGAACGCCTTGGCGCAGGTCGAGACGTTCCGCGATTTGGTCGATGTGACCGGGCTGGTTTTGACCAAGCTCGACGGCACCGCGAAGGGCGGCGTTCTGGTGGCGCTGGCCGAAAAATTCGCCCTGCCGGTGCATGCGATCGGCGTCGGCGAGGGTGCGGAGGACCTACGCCCCTTTTCGGCCCGGGACTTCGCCCGCAATCTGATGGGTTTCCCGCCCGAGGCTTAGGGTCCTTCGTCCGGCGGCCGCCGATCTGGATTCCATTTACGGCGGCGACTAGAGTCGATTTAGGGAGGCGCGCCTTGGCACGACGGAAACCGGAGATCGATGGAGAGACGGCGAAACGGGCGATTCTGGACTATTGCGCGCGAAAGGGCGCGCTGGCGGCCGGCGTCGCCGATCTAGACGCACTCAATCGCATCGCCCCAGAGGGACACCGTCCCGCCGATATCATGCCGCGCGTCAAATCGGTCATCTCGCTCGGCGTCGGCGGCCAGACCCAGGGGGCCTGGTCCGTGCCCGCGAAGGCGATGGGCTATTTCGGCAGCACCGAGACCCGCGCCTACGGGATCGCCTATGGCTGCGCTTTTTTCATCGAGAGCCGATTCCTGGCACGGGCCGTCTACTGTCCGCCCGATCTCGACAATGAAGCCGGACCGAGGGTACCGCTGCAAAGCCTGAAACTGCATGCCGAACTGGCAGGCATCGGCGCGCGCTCGTTGGCCGGCGACATCCTCTTGCATCCGGAATTTGGATACATGTATTTCGCCTCGGTCTTCACTGAGTTGGAATTGCCGCCCGACGCGCCGATGGCGGAAAATCCCTGTCCACACGACTCCTGTGTCTCGATGTATCGCCGAACCGGTCAGACGCCCTGCATGAAGTTCTGTCCGGTGCAGTGCCTCAGCGGCGCGATCGACGAGGCGGGGCGGCAATCGGAGATGCACTACGACATGGCGAAATGCGCGGAACTCTCTGAACAATACGAAACCTTGCCGCTGATCCTGACCGAGGCGATGAAGGCCGAGACGTCCGTGGAGCGCGAGGCGGTGTTGATGGACCCGGACGCCTCGATGCTCTGGTACAAGATGTCGGTCGGCTCGGGCGGCCTGCTGGCCCAGTGTTTCGAATGCATGCGGGTCTGTCCGATCGCGACCCAGGCGCCGCTTGCCGATCCGATCCGCCGAGCCGAAGCGACGGCCGGTGAGGACGCGACATGACTCGCGGGCTCTCAAGCGATCAGATCGGCGTCACCCAAGGCATGATCGAGAATTTCGGCGATCTTGTCTTCGAGCTGTCGCATAACGTCCAGCATCGGCGGGGAGATCCGATTCGTGAGCTCGATTTCGCCGCGATCGAGGCACAGCGGCCGGCGCTCGGGCTTGCGGATGGGGAAATCGCCCGGCGCCTCGGCCTGACGCCGGATCAAGTCACGCACATTCGCAATCTGGTGGAGCGCCGCCGCATCGTCGCCAACAACTATCAGCGGCTGCTCGGGCTCGGCGGCGGCCGGCGATTTCGCGCCGAGCAATTCGTCGCACCCGAGGCGCGCCCGGCCTTGAGCGAGACCGCATTGGCCCTCAGATCCGGGTTGCGGATCGATCCGGCACGCACCCGGCGTCACGTGGCGGCTGGGTGGTGGGGGGCAGACACACTGGCCGGTTGGCTTGCCGCGCGGGCAATCGAGCGACCGGAGGGGCCGGCACTCGATGCGGGCGGCGACGTGTTGGACTACGGCAACTTGACCCGCCGGGTCGAGAGACTTGCGGCCGGCCTGTTGTCGGCGGGGCATGGTCCGGGCGATCTCGTGCGGTTGCGTGCCGAGGACCGGGTCTCGGCCATTCTCGGCTATCTCGCACTGGCGCGGATCGGCGCCGTCACGGTGATCTTGCCACCGCGCGAGGCGACGCCGGATTTTGCGGCACCTGTTGATCTGAAGACTCTGGCCGAGGGCAATCCGGCCGATCTTCCTCCCCCGTCGATGCTGGCCGCCGCCGACCCTCTCTATCTCCTCCGGACGGGGAGCGGCGATTTCGCGGTGCATACCGGGCATTCCGCGCTCGGCACGGCCTCGGCCGTGGCGGGCGTGATGGAGATCGAACCGGGAAGCCGCGTCGTCATCGATAGTGCCGCGGGTCTCGCCTTGCTGCATCTGGCCTTTGCGGTCGGTGCCACGGTGGTGTTGGACGATGGCGAGGGATCGCGGCCGTCCTTCTGGGGATTGCCGGCACTTCCCCTAGCCCTCCTCGGTACGGCGGATGGGGCCGACGACCGCTTTGCCGGATCGCCCGCCCCGGGTGTCGAGGTTCGGCTGGATGGAAGCGGCCGGCTCGAACTTTCCGGTGCCCCGCTCGCCGCCGGCTTTTTCCCGCATCGGACTCCGGAAGCGATCGATGCGGCGGGCTGGCTCCGAACGAGACTCAGCGCCGAGATTGCCGAGGATGGTTTGGTGCGTCTGTCACCCTAGCGCTGCGTTTCGTTGAGCGGCCAAGACGGGTTCACAGTTCGTTAAGAACCTCGGCATAGGATAGCTATAGGGGATATTCGTATCGTTCCAGCAGTCTGCAATCGTCACGTGGTGGACGTCAGTGAAGCAAAATCGGGGTTAAGGAATGGAAGTCGACGACAATGAGAAGCTCCTGCGCGAGGTCGGGAACCTGGTCAACTACACGAATAGACTGCGCCAGGAAATCGCCGGGATCGTCCGCCGCAAGGATGACCAGACGGCGTTCGAAAGCATGTCGAGCCAGCTCGACGAAATCGTCTCAGCGACATCGAATGCGACCCATACGATCCTGGAGAGCATCGAGACGATCGAATCCGCGGCCGACCACCTCCGCATGCATCCGGACGATGAGGGCGTCGATGAACAATGCGAGCGCATCTCGGCCATGACGATGCAGGCGATGGAGGCCTGCAGTTTCCAGGACATTACCGGTCAGCGAGTCACCAAGATCGTCAGTTCCCTCCGCTTCATCGAGGAGCACGTCGACGCGATGGCGGAAATATGGGGCAAGGAAGCGATCGACTCGCTTAGTTCCGAACTTGCACCGGTCGAGGAGAAGGGGGACGACGGCGTGCCGCTCGAGGGTCCGGCGATGCCCGGTGAAGCCATTTCCCAGGCCGATATCGACGCTTTGTTCGATTAGTCCCTTCGTTGATAGACGGATTCCCGTCCCGAAATTTTTCGATCTAGCGGGAACAATATTCCATTAGGTCCACTTCTTGTGACCGCCGGCCGGTATAAGTTATCGGAGGAACAACGCGGTGTGGGAATCGATTGGAATTTTGAAGGAGATGGCATCATGGACGTAGCGGAATTGGTCGCTCGGTTTTCGGCGGCGACGGCGGCGCCCGAGGAGGAAGCCTCCTACAAGGCGGCGGTCGCGGTGATGAACGAACTGAAAGACGATCTCGATGGCGTGGCGGGCGCACTCTCCTACCTGACGGGATCGGGCGGCAATGCGCTGCAGGCCTTCTACAGGGCGCCGAAGCTCAGCCTGCTCAAGGTCAGGTTTCCCAACGGCCGCCGCACGCCGCCGCACGATCACGGCACCTGGGCGGCGATCCTCGTCTTGAAGGGATCGGAAAAAAACACCGTCTACAAGCGAAACGATGACGGATCGCTGACCTATGAGCGCTCGGTCGATTTGGGCCAGGGCGACATCGTTTTCATGCCGTCGGGTGCCGTGCACGTGGCCGAATGCACCAGCGATGACGCCGCCATCGGCCTGCACGTATACGGCGGCAACGTGCTCGGCCTCGAACGCCACATGTGGGACCCGGATACGCTGGCGGAACACACGCTCGACTGGTCAAAATACGAAGGGCTGGCGCAACGCGCCTCGGCCGCCAGCGCGGCGCCGCTGACCTAATAGCGGAGTCGCCGAGAGCGAGACCGAACGGAATGGATTTCGAACTGTCGGAAGAACAACGGCTGGCGGTCGATGGCTGGCGCGGTGTCCTCGAACGGGAGTTTCGCCCGGTCATCACCGAGTATCTGGATGGGTCGATCCCCAAGGACGTGACCCACCGATTGCTGCGGATCGGCGCCGAATACGGCATGTGTTGCGCAGAGGTGCCGGAGGCGGATGGCGGTCTCGGTCTCGATATTCTGACCAGCGGTCTCATTAGCGAGGAATTGTCTCGCGTCTCCCCCGATCTCGCCGGGACCGGTTTCCTGACCCAGGGTGTTGCGTTGAAGATCGCGCGGGGCGGCTCGCCCGAATTGAAGGCGCGCTACCTGCCGGGGCTGCTCTCGGGCGACTTGATCGGCAGTTCGGCCGTTACGGAGCCGGACGCGGGATCGCATGTTCGCGGCATCAAGACGCGGGCGGTGCGCGACGGCGAAAATTATCGCCTGACCGGCGAGAAGATGTTCAGCTCGAACATCACCGTCTCCGACCTCGCCCTCATTCTCGCCCGCACGGGCGAGGACGAATTCACGGTCTTCCTGGTCGATCGCGAGGAACACGGCTACGAGACCCGCGCAATCTCCACGCTGGGCCTCAGCGGCTGGTCCATGGGGCAGGTCGTCCTGGACGACGTCGTGGTGCCGGCGGCAAACGCCATCGGCGGGATCGGCGGGGGCCTCCGCGAGACCATGAATGGTTTCGAGCGCTCGCGCTGTTTCGTCTCGACGCTGTCACTCGGCATTTCCCAGGCCGCCCTCGACGACAGCATCTCCTATGCCAAGCAACGCACCAGCTTCGGCAAACCGATCGGCGCCCACCAACTGATCCAGGGATTGATTGCGGAGATGGCGACCGAACTCGACGCGGCGCGTCTCCTGGTCTATCGCGGCCTCAAGCTGCTGAATTCCGAACACCCCAGCCCGGTCGAGACCAGTATGTGCAAATACTTCGCGACGGAAGCCGCGACGCGTATCACGTCGAAGGCGATCCAAGTGCACGGGGCTTTCGGCATCACCAAGGAGTTCCCGGTCGAACGGCACTTCCGGAACGCCCGCATGCTCACCATCCCCGATGGCACGACGCAGATCAATCAGCTGATCATCGCGCGAAATCTGCTTGGGCTTTCGGCGTTTTAGTCCTCGGCCAGTCCGGCCGTGCGCAGGCCGTCCATATAATGTTTCTCGTCATCCGCGCGTTTGAAGGAGAACGCGGCTCGAACGGCTGCGACAGAGGCATTCGGCCGGATCGCGTTTATCCGCGTGACCATCTCCCGCGCCGCATCGATTTGTCCAAGGAGTGCGAGGGCGGTCGCCGCCTCGACGAATGCCAGCCATAGATCACCGCCCGATAGTCGGATTGCCTTCCGGCTCAACGCCACCGCCTGTTCGTAGCGATGCGCGTTGATGCAGGAATTCGCATAGCGGCTTAAGTACAGCGCCATTTGGGAATCGCGGGGGCTCAACCGGATCGCGGTTTGGTGATGTTCGAGCGCTTCTTCGGCAAAGCCCGAGGTGCCCATCGCCAAGCCAAGGGTTGAGTGGGCGAAGGCGTGGCTGGGACCAAGCTCGATCGCGGTTTCGAGCGCCGACAGCGCCTCGTCGGCGTCGCCGCTCTGCCACAACGCCAAACCGAGAACGGCGTGGCCTTCAACATCTTCCTTGTCGAGGGCGACAGCGCGCATCGCTGCTTGCGTCAGCAAGTCCCGTACCGCCTCCCGGTCGTCGACATAATTTAGCAGGAGCTGGCGCTGATAGGCATAGGCGAGCGTGCTGTGGGCTTGCGCGATGGCCGGGTCGGATTCAATCGCGCGCAGGGACAAAGTCACCGCTTCCGCAACCGCTTCCTTCGTGTAGGTATACAACTTGGCGCGGCTGCGTAGAAGAAGGTCCCAAGCGTCCAGATTTTCCGGTCTCTTGGCCTTGGCGCGTTCGCGTTCGGCCCTTGCGATTTCAGGTTCGATCGCACCGAGGACGGTTTCGGTAATTTCGTCTTGCAAAGCGAATATATCCCGCAGATCCCGGTCGTATCTCTCCGCCCAGAGATGATTCCCGTTCAGGCCGTCGATAAGCTGGGCGGAAATTCGCACGTGGTCACCCGCCTTGCGGACGCTGCCTTCGAGCACGTAACGAACACCAAGTTCCTTGGCCACCTCTTGCACGTCGGTCGCTTGTCCCTTGAACGTAAACGCGGAACTGCGTGCGGTCACGAAGCACCATCGAATGCGGGAGAACGCCGTGATGATGTCCTCCGTGATACCGTCCGCGAAATAGTCCTGGTCTGGGTCGCCCGACATATTCTCGAAAGGCAACACGGCGATGGAGGGTTTGTCCGGGAGGGTCAATGCGGGCGATGCATCGGCCTCGGTATCCGCGTCCGGGCCGACAATTCGATAGACCCTTACCGGCGTGTCGATGTTCTTCAATGTCTGTTCGCCAAGATCCGCAAACCCGATCGGCAGGCGCCGATGGACCTGTTCATGAATGCTCGCCGACACGAAGATGCCGCCCGTCTCCGCCAAGGCCTCGATGCGCGCCGCGATATTGACGCCATCGCCGTAGATGTCCTCGTCGTCCCAAAGGATGTCGCCCAAATTGATGCCCATTCGAAATTGCACGCGCCTTTCCTCGGGCACGTCGGCGACGCGGGAGGCGATCTCGGACTGTATGGCGATGGCCGCGGAGACGGCATCGGTCGCGGAGGCGAACTCGGCCAGGAACCCGTCACCCGTCAGCTTGACCACCCGGCCACCATGCTTGTCGACCACGGGATCGATGACATCGCGGCGATAGGACCACCACGCGGCCATCGTCCCTTCCTCGTCGAGACGCATCAGGCGCGAATATCCCGCCACGTCGGCGGCAAGTATCGCGGCTAACCGTCGTTGGACTCGATCATTCCTCATCAATCGGAACATCCGCCATGCAAAGTCGCGATATCATATGCGAAAGGCGTGCTGGAAAAAACGATGCCGCCAGCAATATGAGAAAGAACGGTTTTACCGACCGACATTCACGCGACAACAAGGACAATCTCCATGATCAAGTATATTTCCTCGCTCTTCGCCGGCCATGTCGATCTGGGCGATATGGGCGAACACGAGACCCCGGCGAACGAGCGCCGCTACTCGAAGGATCATTTGGCGAGCGTTTTCGAGAAATCGGAGGCGCTGGCGCTGACCATGGAGGATCTCGGCTATGACACGCTGTGGTTCGCGGAGCACCATTTCCAGCATGAGGGATATGAGTGCATTCCGAACATCCTGCTGCTGGGTCTGCATCTGTCGCATTTGACCAAGAAATTGAACTTCGGTTGCGGGTTCAACATCACGCCGATGTGGCATCCGCTGCGCCTGGCCGAGGATTTCGCGACGGTCGATCACCTGACCAAAGGCCGGATCAAGTTCGGCGTCGGGCGCGGCTACCACACGCGCGAGGTCGAATCGCTGGGCGGGCCGATGATGGACAAGGACGCCAACCGCGAAATCTTCGAGGAACAGGTCGAAATACTGTTCAAGGCATTCAACGAGGATTCCTTCTCCCACAAAGGCAAGCACTATACGCTCCCGCCGCCCGTCCCCTATCGCGGCTATCAGATGGAGGAACTAACCCTGGTGCCGCGGCCGTTCAACCTGCCGGTGGAATGCTGGCAGCCGGTCGTCAGCGCCACCGACCGCGGTCTCGATTTCATGATGAAGCACGGCATCAAGGGGATCGTCGGCGGCGGCTCGGCTCTGATGATGAAAAATTCGGTTCACGCATTTCAAGCCGCCCACGAACGCGCCGGCATTGACGCACCTCTCGGCACGAATTTGGGCATGGGGCTTTCTTTCCACCTTGCGCCGACACATGAGCAAGCCGTGCGCGAAGCGACACCCTACTACGAAGAGCATGTCAAAATGTTTGCCCCCCTCGGCTTCCTCGGACGCTTGGAGAAGGAACAACATCTTGCCTTGATGGAACGGGGCGGCGTCACCAAGGCCGGCGTGCCGACTCTCGAGGACAATTGCAAGGCCGGGTCCTGGTATTGCGGACCGCCCGAGGGCTTCGTCGAATTCCTGCAGAAGGTCGCGGAGGATTATCCGGGCCTCGAATATATCAACGTCCAGTCGAGCATGGGCACGCCCCAGGCGATCATGATCGAACAGCTCCAGCAGTTTGGCGAGGAGGTCATGCCGAAGGTGCGTTCGGCGTAAACCGTGTGATAATCGCGGTCGAACCGCTCTAAGCCGCGACTTCCTTCGCGGGCGCGTTGGCGAATTTCTTTTGGGCGCCTTCCAGGCTTTTCAGCAGTTCCTTGCCGATGCTGCCGCCGCTGCCCTTGATCTGGCCGCGGATCACGGCGGTGACGCCGTCGATATGGGCTTTCACGAATTCGAACAGGTTTTCGCTCGGCTTGGCACCGGCGCCGGTACAGTTGAACAGCGACTTGCCGAACTCGGAGATTAGCGGATAGCCGAAGACGCCGCCCTGGCCGCGCAATTCATGCGCGACGATGTTGATGCGTTCCAGCGCCTCGGTCATGTTCTCCTCGGACTGTCCGAAGGCGGCTTCCATGTCCTTGTGGGCTTGGACGAGCTCGGTAATCGATTCCTCGACCCAATCCGAATAATCATCCGCCATCTCCGAGATTTGCTCTTGCGCCGCCTCCAGGATGTCCTTGTCGGCGAGGCCGCCGTCCGGCGAAAACTCGGTGTCGCCACCTTGAAGCTTCTCCTTCAGCCGATTGGGCATGCGGAACAGCCAGACCGGCGGCTTGTCCTTGCGGAACTTGCCTGGGTCCTTGCCGGAATAAATGATCTCGCAATCGGCATCGGTCAGCTTCCGCTGTTCTTCCTTGGCAAATCCCTTGGTGCGCCGTCGGTCGGGACCGAAATAGGTCGGCGTGTACACGTATTGACGGGGGTTCTCGATCACCTTTTGGATTCGCGAGAGGACGGCACCCGGCGAAAACGGTTTGGCGATGAATTCGTTCACACCGACGTCGCGCGCCGTCGTCAGGCATTTCTTGTCGACGAGGCCACTAATCATGATGACCGGCACGAAACGATCGGATGACGATTCGTGCCGCCGAATCCAGCGCAGCAGCATATGCCCGTCGATTCCGGGCATGACCACGTCGGAGAGGACGAGATCAATCCCGCCCGCACCGGCTTCTTTCAAGGTGCCGGACCGAATCTTGAGGATATCGATCGCCTCGCGGCCATCCTGCGCAAAGTAGTAGCTTTGGACGCCGAGCGAATCCATGCAGATGCGCATCACGCTGCGCATGAATTTGTTGTCCTCGACCAAAAGACAGGTCATTCGACTGAAATCGTAGCCCATGGCGTTCCAAGGTCCTGTTTTCCACGACGAAATCGTATGATGGTTTATAACATATTAATTTCTAAATTATTAACATTTGCGCCGTCGCGGTACCCGGTCTCAAACCAAGATGTTGATATAAAACCCCGGCGGTACATCGACGCGCGGGGTGTTTTCGTCGGCCGCTAGAAGCTGGGTCAAGCGTTCGATGGCCGCGTCGATGTCGTAAGGGTCGCCGTTGGGCAGCCGCCGCCGGATCGTGGGCGGCAGGCTGACGATCCGGTCGCGTCCCTCGCGCGGCTGGGCGGGGGCAATCCCTCCCGGGCCGGCACCGCTTGGCGGAACGCTTGGTCCTTCCGATGGCATGGCGGAATACTATCCGTGGAGGGCGACGGACGGCAACCGCTCTTTGGCCGCAAGTTGTTCCGCGACGCCCGAGCCTGTTAAATGCCCGCCTTCATTTCGGGAATTCGAACCCATGGACTTGAATGTCGTCGGCGCCGTCATGACCTCGGCGCTTCTGCTCGCCGGTTGGAACGCGATGGTGAAGCGCGGTGGGGACGGATTGGTCGTTCAGGCTATGGTGGTCGGCGGCGGCAGCGTCATCGTATTGCCGTTCCTGCCCCTGGTCTCGATTCCGGCGGGCCCCGTCTGGGTGTTCCTGATCGGAAGCGCGCTCGTCCATGGGGTCTATTTCTGGGTACTGGCGGAGGTCTATCGCTTCGGCGAACTCAGTCTCGTTTTTCCGATCGCGCGTGGTGCGGCACCGATCGCGGTCGCGGTCGCGGCGGGTCAACTGCTCGGCGAAACACTGGGCGGCTGGCAGGTCGTGGGCCTGGGATCTATCTGTTGCGGCCTTTTTCTTCTGGCCTGGAGTGCCCGTGCGGGCGGCGGCGGCAAGGCCGTCGCGAGCGCGCTTTTCATCAGCGGCTGGATCGTCGCCTTTACCTTACTCGACGGGATCGGCGTGCGCCGGGCCGAAGCCCCCCAGGACTATATCGCCTGGCTGATCCTGCTCGAGGGTCCGCCGATCCTCCTGATCGCCTGGTGGCGGCGGGGGCTCGATTTTCCTCGTCTGGCGCGTCTCGAATGGTGCGCCGCCATCACTGGTGGGCTGATGTCGAACGGGTCCTACGGTCTGGCGCTTTGGGCCTTCTCCCAAGCGGCGCTGGCCCCGGTGATGGCGCTCCGCGAGACCTCGGTGATCTTCGCGGCGTTGATCGGCGCCCTCGTCTTCGGCGAGGCCTTTGGCACCTGGCGCATTATCGCCGCCGTTGCGGTCGCCGTCGGCGCCGTGTTGTTGAATGTCGGCCTCTGAACGGGCCTTCCCGGCGGCCGGCCGGAAGGCTATAACCCATCGTCATGCAAACTAGCTCACCTCCCTGGCTGAAGGCGGTCGTCGATTACGTCCCGCTAGTCGTGTTCTTTGCCGCCTATTCGTGGGGCGGGCTGTTTGTGGCGACGGCGGCGTTGATGGTGGCCGCCGTGCTGGCGGTGACGGTCTCGTTCGCGATCGAGCGGCGCCTCCCCCTCATGCCGATGGTCACGGCCGGGCTGGTCTTGGTTTTCGGCGGGCTGACGCTTCTGCTTGATGACGAACGCTTTATAAAAATAAAACCGACGATCGTGCAGTTGCTGTTCGCGTCGGTGATGTTCGGCGGGCTGATCCTGAACCGGCCGGTCCTGAAGCCGATCTTCGGGGCGGCCTGGCAATTGGAGGATCGGGGCTGGCGGGTGCTGACGCTCCGCTTCGGCCTTTTTTTCGTCGCCGCGGCGGGTCTGAACGAACTGGTTTGGCGGACCCAGACGACCGATGTCTGGGTCAGCTTCAAGGTCTTCGGGCTGATCGGACTGACCTTCATGTTCGTGATGTGTCAGGTACCGCTGATCCAACGCTATCAAATTTCAAAACCGGTCGAGGAAGACGCCGGCCCGTCCTAGCGGCCTTTCGGTTCGTCCTTCAGGTGCCGCCTTCCAGGGCCGCGACACCTGGCAGCGTCCGGCCCTCCAGCCATTCGAGGAAGGCACCGCCCGCGGTCGAGACATAGGTAAATCCGTCGATCGCCCGGGCACGGCCGAGTGCGGCAACCGTATCGCCGCCGCCGGCCACCGAAATCAGCCGGTCCGCTTGGGTCAACGCCGCCGCGTGCCGGGCGACCCGGTTGGTGCCCTCGTCGAAGGGGCTCACCTCGAAGGCGCCGAGCGGTCCGTTCCACAAAAGCGTGCGGCATCCCTCCAAATGTCGATTGAGGGCGGCGATCGAATCCGGCCCGATATCCAGGATCATTCGCCCGGCCGGCACAGCGGCGATGGGAACGGTGGCCGACGCCGCGCCGGCTTCCAGGGCGTCGGCGATCACAACGTCGCTCGGCAGGACGATCTCGCAGCCGGCGCCGTCGGCCCGCGCCAAGATCTCGCGCGCCGTGTCGGCGAGATCGTGTTCGCAGAGACTGGCGCCGACATCGGTGCCGAGCGCATGGAGAAAGGTATTCGCCATGCCGCCGCCGATTACCAGCGAGTCGACCTTTTCAATCAAATGGCCCAACACCGCGAGCTTGCTCGATACCTTGGCCCCACCGACAAGGGCCGCAACCGGTTTCAACGGATCATCGAGGGCCGCCGTCAGCGCTTCCAGCTCCGCCTGCATGCCGCGTCCCGCATGGGCCGGCAGCCGGCGCGCCAGACCCTCGGTCGAGGCATGCGCCCGGTGCGACACCGAGAAGGCGTCGTTGACATAGCAATCGCCGAGTTCGGCAAGCGCCGCGGCGAAATCCGGCTCATTCGCCTCCTCGCCGGCATGGAAGCGGAGATTTTCGAGCAGCGCGAGCTCGCCCGGCGCCAGCCCATCGATCGCCTGGCCGGCGGCCTCGCCGATGCAATCTTCTGCAAAGACGACCGGCCTGTCGCCGAGCGCCGCCGAGAGTGCATCGACAACGGGCCGAAGCGACATCTCGGGGTCGGGTTGTCCCTTTGGCCGGCCGAAATGCGAAATGACGGCGACGCGGGCTCCCTTCTCCAGAAGCTCCAGCAAGGTGGGGGCCAATCGATCGATGCGCGTTCGGTCCGATACCGCGCCGTCCCGCATCGGAACATTGAGATCGCCGCGCACGATCACGCGCCGTCCCGCCACATCCAGATCGTCCAGGGTCTTGAACATGCGATCTCCTCGCTTCGTCGCAACCGACTACCTGATTCGCTTCGTCGGAGCAACGCACTGCATGGCGAAGGCAAAAAAAAGGCGGCGAGGGCCAGCCTCGCCGCGAGTCTTGGGGGGGGAGGGGAGGAAAAATTCGGTTTAGTGAATCGTCCAGCCGCCGCGCGGCGTCCGGCAGGCGGTTCCGTAGTAGCTCCGCCGACCATCCTTGAGCCTTACCGATTGGCGGACCTTGCGGCAATGAGAGGCCGCGCGTTGTCGCCGATGATGGGTGCGCGGCCGGTCCGCGGACGCGCGCTGATGAAGCTTGTCGGCGCGATCCAGCGAGCGCCCGAAATCATTGCCGATCGCCGCTCCGGCGACGGCGCCGATGGCGGTGGCGGCGAGCTGTCCGCGACCGGAACCGATCTGCGAGCCGGCGAATGCGCCCAAGCCCGCGCCGAGCAGCGTCCCGCCGGTCTGCTTCGGTCCCGCCGTCCCTTGATAGCAACCGGCGAGGGCAGTGAGCAGGGCGGCGGCGAGAAAGGGTTGGATTCTGTGTCGAAGGGACATCTTGGTTCTCCTCGATAAAGGGTTGTCTCTTGGTGCCTAGCGGCGTGCGATCGTATAGCGACGACCCCGGCGGTCATGGCAGACCAGCTTCTGGACACGATGCCGGTAGCCGTAACCGTCGATCACGATGCGCGTGACCCGGCGGCAGTCGCGGCCCCTTGTGCGGCCCCAATCGCGGCCATGGGGGCGGCCACGGTAACCGATGTGGCGGCGGTGACCCCGATGCATCTTGGGAAGAGGACGGGGCTGATGGCGGCGATAATGGTTCCGATTGGGCCGGTGATGGTTGGGCAGACCAAACAGGTCGCGAACGATGCGGCGGACCAGACGATGGGTATTGCGGTCGCCATGTTCGGCTTGGACGGTTCGATCGCCACGGGCGACGCGGTTATGATCGCGTTCGCCGGCTACGGCCGGCGCCGACAATAGCGCCAGCGACAAGGCCATCACGGCCGCGAGACGAGGAAGGGTCAATTTGAATGTTGCCGACATGAATTGTCTCCTTTGCCTATAAGCCGACGCCGACATGGCGTCTTTCTTATCCGGTGCCGATCCGTATTTCATCGGCCAAGGTTCTTGATGAGTTATATGCAGAGTTTATAGCAAAAATACATTAAAATTTACATGTAAAAATGTCATAAAATGTTAACAGCTTGAAAAATAGCGAGAAACCATTGGATTTTATGATTTCACAATGGATAAATTTGCGAGATTTTTGACTTTTACCCTCGATTCCGGATGCAAATTTGACTATATTTCCGTCAACCGGTTCCGAATGGATCGATTTGAGGACGAGGCGACCGCGCGGATGGATTACAACGATACCCAACATGGGGAATACCTGGATATGACGGCTCGGGTCGGCGGTCACTGGCTGACCGTGTTCGAGGACGATACGGAGTTCTATTCGGCCGCCTATTGGGACCTGTTCACGAAACTCTGGCAGCACCGCGATGATATTCGAAAGACGGACGCCCTGAAATTCATGACCGCCGTGAAAAGCGCCCACACGGCCGGCAAGTATCTCGATACGGCGATCGGCAAGGGCATGGTCGTAGAACGGGAAAATCCCGCGGATGCACGATCGAAATTGGTGGCCTTGTCGCCGTCTCTACGCCAGCGTCTCGACGAATTCTTCGACTCGGCCGTCGGAGAATTGCGGCGATCGGCGGGACGCGTCGATGCCGCCGTAAGCGGTCCGTAAGGGAGCCGTGAGTAGAATACCGGGATTGCGACAAATTTTTCTGTCGCCGCGACATTACCTGCTATGATAAGAACCCGCTCTCGATGCGGGGGCAGACCCTGCCTAGTTTTCAACGTTCCGTGGGAGATTCGGTTTTGCCTAGAATTTCAACCAGCGAAGAAGCAGTAAGGAACCGCAAGGAAGCGCGCGTGATCGACGCTCATGTGGGTCAGCGGATCCGCGGTCGGCGCACCGAACTCGGCATGAGTCAGACCCAGGTCGCCGATGCGCTCGGTGTTACCTTTCAGCAAGTCCAGAAATACGAACGGGGCGCCAACCGGGTCGGCGCGTCACGGTTGTACGACCTGTCCAACATCCTCGACCGCCCGGTGGAATATTTCTTCGAGGGGCTGACGCCGACGCCGAAATCCGAGGCTGAAGGCACCAACCTGCGGTCGCCCGAAACCGTGGAGTTGGTCAACGCCTATTACAAGGTCGACAACCCGCACGTCCGCCGCCAAATCTTGTCGACGATCCGCTCGATTTCCTTCGGCGAATAGACCTACGAAACCGCGCGCGCCGAGCAGGGCGTGCTGAACATACCGCCGGTGCCATCGGTATTGCGGTAGCTGACGCTATGCGTTTCATCGAGGCCGAGAAGTTTCCGCGACAAGCGTTGAGCGATCGGTTCCTCCATGGGGTTGAGCTGAAATTTGAAAATCGCGCTGGTACCATGTTGCCGGTGGATTCTCACCGTTTTCAGCGAGAGATCGAGTTCCTGGACCCGACGAATCAGATTTGACAACGTGTCGGGCCGTTCCCGGCCCAGCACCAAGATTTCGGAAGAGGCGTCGTCGCTGGGCGAATCGACCAACCAATCCAAGAGGCGGTTGTCCGATGCCTGGACGGGCCGGTCGGCGACGATCCCGGCGAGCCAGTTCCGGATCATGATATTGCCGTAGGGACGCCATATGTTCATCGGCCGCTTCGCCGGGTCGCCGTCCGGGAAATAGTTCGCGGGCGGGTCGATTTCCTCGCCGGCATCGCGATCCCGAAAGAACTCGTCGGCCAGGGTGTCGCAATCGTATTCCAAATGATTGAACATATAGAGGTTCCGGCGACCTGGATCTTCGATCAGGCAAAGTCCGGTCTCGGGCGAAGCGGCCAGGACCTTCAGGCCCCGGCCCGTCGGCAGGTCGTCAGCAAGGTCAGTTCGATTTGCTGTGAGGATGCCGCCAGCAGGCGGGCGAATTGGGTCTCCGTCGTCCGTTTCCGCGGCATCAAGTTCAAGAGGGCGATTCGAATCGGCGTGGCCGCTCGACCGGTTTCGTTCTCGGAGCCGACGACCATGTGACCCTCGTCGTCCAGCGTGCTGAAGGCCGGGAGATCCGTGGGCAAAATGATGGGCATGACCGTTTCCTCGAAGATTTCCTGTCTGTCCGCTGCGGCGGCGTTGATGCCGCAAAGGGGGTGATGGGCGGCGTGCGATCGGTTCGGTGGGAAACGAACCCACGCGCGCCGCCCATCGGGGGAGTGAACTAGGCGGCGACCGCGCGGCGAACCTTTCCGGCGGCATCCAGCGCCTGATCGATATCGGCGAGAATGTCGTCGATATGCTCGATACCGATCGAAAGCCGGACATACCCGTCGGTGACGCCGGTCTGCAGGCGCTCCTCGAGGGAGAGCTGCGAATGGGTGGTCGTCGCGGGATGAATGGCAAGCGAGCGGGCATCGCCGATATTGGCGACGTGATAGAGCAGTTCCAGCTTGTCGATAAACGCCTGTCCTGCTTCGAGGCCGCCATCGAGTTCCATTCCGACCAAGCCGCCATGTCCACCCCTAAGGTATTGCTGGGTGCGCTGGCGCAGCTCTGAATCGGCGTGGAGGCTCGGATGGATGACGCGTTTCACCCCAGGATGGCCTTTCAGAAAATGTGCGACCGTCTCGGCATTGCGGCTGTGCTCGCGCATGCGAAGTGGCAGGGTTTCGATCCCGTTGATGAACTGGAAGGCGTTGAACGGGCTCATCGCCGCGCCGAAGTCGCGCTGCACCGTCACCCGCGCCTTGATGATATAGGCGATCGGGCCGAGCAGCTTGACCGCCTCCGTCCAGATCGCACCGTGATAACTCGGATCCGGTTCGTTCAGCATCGGAAAGCGCGCCTTGTTCATTTCCCAGTCGAAATTGCCGCCATCGACGATGATGCCGCCGATCGAATTGCCGTGCCCACCGATGTATTTCGTCGTCGAATAGACAATGACGGCGGCGCCGTGCTCGAAGGGGCGGCAAAGGATGGGAGCCGCGGTGTTGTCGACGATCAGTGGGACCCCGAGCTCGCGGCCGATATCGGCGACCTCGCGGATTGGGAAAACGGTCAGTTTCGGATTGGGGAGGGTTTCCGCGAAATAGGCCCGGGTCCGATCGTCGGTCGCGCGCCGGAAGTTCTCGGGATCGCTCGGATCGACGAATCGAACCTCGATTCCCATGGTCCGGAACGTGTTGGAAAAGAGATTCCAGGTGCCGCCATAGAGATCGGTCGAGCTCACGATATTATCGCCGGCATGGGTGATGTTCTGAATCGCCAGCATCTCGGCCGCCTGTCCCGACGAGACCGCCAACGCCGCGGCCCCGCCCTCGAGCGCGGAAATTCGCTGCTCCAATACGTCGCAGGTGGGGTTCCCGACCCGCGTGTAGATGTTCCCGATTTCCTTCAGCGAGAAAAGGTCGGCGGCGTGCTCGGTGTTGTCGAATTGGAAGGACGTGGTCTGATAAATCGGAACGGCGACCGCGCCGGTGGCGCCATCGCTGCGATATCCGGCGTGCACGGCCATGGTCTCTGGGTGGGTCGAGTTGATGGTCATTGTTCTTTCCTTGGTTTGGCGTTGACGGTTCGAAAATCCTGGCGCCGATTAGGCTGCGAGCGCCAGGGTGGTATTGGCTCGCGCAATATGGTCGGCGATCATGTCGGCGGTCTCGGTGGGGTGACTTGCCGTTAGCATGTGCCCGGCGCGGGCAATGGTCGCCAGACCGGCGCCTGGAATCGTCGCTCCCAAGAGATCGGAAATTCGCCGCGTGATCGGTAGTGTCTTGCCGCCGCGTATAATGAGCGTTGGCACGACCAGTCGCCCGTAGGCTCCGATTGGGGTCGCCTCGGTCAGCAGCGCGGCGAAGTCGCGCGCCACTTGCGGGGCATGACGACACAATTCGGCTTGGTGCTGGGCGCGCATCTCCCGCCAGGAACCATCGCCGTTCCAATAGTCGACAAAACGCTCCATCCCTTCGGCGGATTTGCCCGCCATGACGGACTGGGTGACGGTCTTGGCGACACTGACGAACTCGCCATGGAAGGAGCGATCGAAGAAACCGCGTCCGCGCAGGATATGAACCGCGACCGGCTCGATCAGGGTGAGGCTATGTGACCTAGCCCCCTTAACCGGATCCACGGTGTGAGTTAGAGAGAGCGTCATCT
>CAYPAV010000002.1:0-408877 GCA_964408805.1 uncultured Rhodospirillaceae bacterium
ATCATAACACCGACGGGCTACGCATTCTGGGACGCTTGCACGGAATTGTCGGTATGAAGCACCATTAGGTTATTGGTGCTAAGTCCTTAATCGCCTCGGCTTTGTCTTCCATTTTTTTGAGAAGTACGGCTGCGTCAAATGATATGCCGTTTTGTTCGTGTTCACAGACGAGATACTGTAGGCATTCCCATTAAAGGATTTGCGCCAAAGCGAGGCGGGTCGGAAGCCATTGGTTCGTCCGATAAATAGACCGAGATTTAGAGCGCCAATCTCGGTCAGAGTGTCTTGGAGATGCCTGAATGTAAAACCAAGAAGCTTCTCGGCTTTTGGCGAAATGCGCTTTATATTTATAGTGTATTCGAATTTGCCCATTTCAGACTCCTAAATTAAATTCTCTAGCCTCTCGAGCGCGGCCAGAATGTCGGCGTGACGGGTCGCCTTGGTCACTTGGTCGAGGCAAGTTTCGAAAGCGGCGACGATGGATTCCGGCGTCGCCGGCGTGTCGCATGCCGCTTGCCATGCCGCCGTGACCGCCTCGAGCGCGTCGGATCTGTAATCGGGGAAAGGTAAGTTTTCATTGGCCGGGCGCATGCGCGGAATCCCTCGTTATTGCGTGACGTAAGCGCGCCGAAGTACGGAGGCCAATACGCAATGACTGTCCGCTCCGGCGTCGTCGAATTCGATGACATAGGCCCAAATTTGGCCGTCTTCCCTTTTGCCCGCCGACGTAAACACGACTTCGATTTCCTCTTCAGCGAGAACGCCAACGGCGCAAATCAATCTCTCCCCTTCCCTAAAATCGACCATCCGCAAACCCTCTATTTCACGCGCTGGAATTTCGGTGACGGCGGCAATTGTTCACCGCAATCTTCACAGATCTCCCCCGCCCAAACGTTATCCTCACACCACTCTCGCGGTCCCCCCGGCGCAAGGTCACAACGGCAAACCGGCTCCAGATAAATTATCTCGGTCGAATTGCCTGGGCAGGGTTGCCTTGACCTCTTTGAATTCCGGAAACTGCACGTCCGTTCGGTACAATGAGGGCCTATATTTGCCTCTTCGTTACCCATACATCGTCAGTTTAGGGCCCTCCTCACGCAGCACGGCAATCCGTTACCCGTGGTGACAGCGCCTGACGGCGTTCAACACTAACGGAAAGGAGGCCCGGGATGCCAAACACCGCCCCTCTCAACCTCGAACAAGCCGACAAGGCGGTACTCGCCGAGGAGTGGAAGTCCACGTTTAATGCGCCTTCACCCCGACACGCTCGCGCAGGGTATGGTGTCGGTCCCGGCTACGTCAGTCGTGTCATTCAACTTGCATTCCTTGCACCTGATATTGTTAAGGGAATTATTGAGGGACGCCAGCCCATCGAACTGACCGCCGAATCACTGATGCGAAACCGGAAAATTCCAACAGATTGGCGTAAACAGCGCCGGCTACTGGGATTCGCCGAATTAACTGCCTCCGAATGACGAGAGAATTAGTGTTTCTCAGTTAAAAAGTTGACTGCGGAATTAGGGTTCAGAGAACATCGCTCGAATCTCGGGAAAATTTTGTGGTTTATGGATATCCAACGTCTCTGCGATTTGAGGATATCGCGCGAATGCCCCAGAACTGTGGGCTTCTGTGCAAACCTAATGTTCACCGCGAATTTGCACAGGAAAGAATGGCGGAGGGAGGGGGACTCGAACCCCCGCTACCCTATCGGGTAGACGGATTAGCAATCCGCTGCATTACCACTCTGCCATCCCTCCGCGGTCGGGGCTTCAGCGGGGGTGGCGCGCGCCCCGTGAATCGTGGGGGTTGGTAGCGCGACCCGCGCGTCCTGTCAACGCGGCCGGTCGGAGATCGTCCCGCGCAAAAAGCGGCGGGACTGGCGGAGCGGATTCTCGCCGGTGGCGCTGTGCCAGGTACAGCGATTGTCCCAGATCACGGTATCGCCCATGCGCCATTGATGGCGCGCCTGATAGCGTTCCTGGCCGCACCACGCATAGACTTCCTCCAGGAGTTCATCCGCCGCGTCATCCGACATGTCGAGAATTCCGACGGTGTGGGTCGGGTTGACGAAGACCGAGGGTCGGCCCGATTCCCGGTGCGTCCGAATGATCGGATGATCGACCAACGGCACGTCCCGGTCCTCGGCCTCGAGCCGTGACGCCCCCCTGGCCGCCCGGCCGCCGTATCGGAAGGTGCCGCGCTTGCCCTCAAGGCGGCTGCGCAAGCCCGCCGGCATTTCTTCCAGTGCCATATACATATTCGCGAAGAGGGTATCGCCCCCTTCGTCGGGGATCTCGATCGTGTGCAGCATGGTCGCCTTCGCCGGCACCTCCAGGTAGCACATATCGGTATGCCAGCCGACGCCCCGTGCCGACTCGAACGCATCGACCTCCCCGGCCTCGTTGAGGTTGGTCATGATAATGAGTTCCTCATGCTCCGGATGGCGGTATTTCTGGGTGATATGGGGCTGGAGCACGCCGAAATTGGCTTCGAAGGCGACCATCTCGGCCGCCGTCATCATTTGGTCGCGGAACACCAACACGCAGTGGTCGAGAAACGCCCGTTCGACCGCCTCTCTGGTCTCGCCATCGAGTGGCCGCGCGATATCGACCCCGACGACTTCGGCGCAAAGCGGCTCCGCCATCTTTCTAACCTCAATACCCATCGGCATTCGACCTCGCTAAGTTCGCCCACCGCCAATTCGATAAGGATTTATCTAGCGTGGGCGAGACCGGAAGTAACTGGTCGGATTAATCGCTGTTCTCCTCCTCCTCTTCCTGGGGCGGGGCGCTGTCGATGATCTTGCCGAGCAAGCCCGGCAGGGTGAAATCGAGCACCGCCGGATCCTCGGGCGGCGTCTCGCCCTTGAGGCGCAAGACCAATCGCCGCGCGGCCTCGGCGGCCGCCTTGCCGAGAAGCTCGCGCTCGACCTCGCTCTCCGGCGTCTCGCCGAGATCGGCCGTCCGGCGCGCCACGGCCGAGGCCGCCGTCGTTTCGCCGCTCGCCAGCGTCCGCGCCGTAACCTCGACCTCGACCACGACTTCGCTCAACTGTTTGGAGACCCGCCGGACCGCATCGCCGAGCAAGAGCCGGCCCAACTCGGCGGCGAAAAATTCTGGATTGACGCGATCGTTCCGCTCGTAGCGCACGACCTTGCCCGACACCCGGACTGCGGCACCGGTCATATCGGCAGAGGCAACCGGATCGACCCAGATTCCCGGCAGTGCGCCGAGCCGGCGGCGAATGGCAGCCGCAAGATAGGCTCGCGGAACGCCCTTCCGCTTAACCGGCGCCAAGCGATAGACCTCGGCGCCCGGCGGCGGCACGGCGCGTTTGGCCAGCTGTTTCGGCGCGGCGGCCGCCGGCGGGGTCTTTTCACGCAATTGCAGCCGCGCAAGAGGAGCGAAGGTGCCGTTCGGATAACGCTTGAGATAGGCGTTGTAGGCCGCGGGCGTGCCATCCTTCGAGGCCGCCTGCCAGAAGACCGTCTCCTGGTTCATCACCGTCGTTCTGGCCGCACGGGCGGTGGTCCGTCTCGGCGCCGGCGGCGCCTCGTCGCCGCGAAGGGCGAAAACGAAATCTCCCAGGTCAAAATTCTTGTCGCGCAGCTTGCCGTAGCGCGGGGTCTGTTTCGCCTGCGTTAGGTTGGTGATGCGATCGGCGAGAAAGATACCGATCTCGCTTGCGGTGACGAATTTGTCGCCGTTGGCATCGGCCCGCTCTTCGCCCGAGAGCGCCCGCAGGAACAATTCACGAAAGGTGCCGTCGTCGGAGACCGTCTGACCCGCGTCACCCGATGTCAGGAACTGACGCACCGGGCGTGTGGTGGCGCGGGTGACCGCGACCGGCGGCAAGGCCCGCGCGGTATCGAAAATCGTACCCGCGAAGCATGAATCGAAACCCGCGAAAGCATGCTTGGACTGCGCCAGGTGGACGAACTCCCCAAACCGCCGCAAGGATAGCGCCTTCAAACGGAACGTCGCCCCGGCACCTGGAAGGGGGGCATCGACCGGCACGATAAATCCTTCTCCGTTCTCGGTGACGCCGTGGCCCGCGAACCATACGAAAAGCCGCGCTTCCGGGTCTTCGCCCTTGATCACGAAGAACTCCTCCAACGCCGTCTTCAGCTGGCGCGAGGTGAGATCCGTCTTGAGAGTGACCGCGAATCCCCGTTCCTTGAGCGCCGCCGCCACCAATTGGGCGTCCTTCACCGCATTCGAAAGGCGCGGCCAGCCACCGCTGTAACCATCGATGCCGATCACCAGGGCATGCGAGGCGGCATAAAGTTCGACCTCCTCGACGATGGCGGCGTCTTTGGATTCATTCGCCCGCAGCTCGACCGTCAGGCCGCGACGCTCCGCCGCTGCGGCATCAAGCGTCGGGCCGATCGCAGCCAGCGCGGCGCAAAGAAACCACCAAATCCATTTCCGTTGCGGCATTCGATTGATCCGATCCGTGAATTGGCGGCGATGGTGCGTTGGGGGACCCGTCCTGTCAATCAACGGGGCCGGTTTCGCTCGACTTCCGGCACTTTCGCGACAAATCATGATTCGGGATCACGGAACGAATTGTGAGAGGCAAACCCCATGCTCACCAACGCCGAAACACACGCGGTCGTCTGGCCCCGGGCGGCCCGGGAAGTGGATGTCGCCCCCGCGGCACCACGTCTTGAGACGCTTGAAGGCAAAACCGTCTGCCAGCTCTGGGACTATCTCTTCCGGGGCGACGAAGTCTTCGATCTTCTGGAAGAAGGGCTAGCGGCGCGCTACCCCGGCATCGAGTTCGTCGATTGGCGCGAATTCGGCTCGACCCACGGCGCCGACGAGCGCGAAATCCTAGCGGGTCTGCCGGACAAGATGCGCGCCATGGGGGTCGATGCCGTGATCTCCGGCATGGGCTGCTGAGGCAGCTGCACGCCCGCCGTGTTGCGGGCAAGTGCTGTCGCCGAGAAAGCCGGCGTTCCTACCGCCTCCCTCGTTTGCGAGGGATTCCTCGGCCAGGCCGGCACGACCAGTGTCGGGCTCGGCCTGCCGAACCTGCCGGTCGCCCGGGTGCCGGGTCATGTCAGCACGCAAAGCACCGATGAGCTGCGCCGGAACATCCTCGACGTCACCTTGGACGAGGTGGTGCGGAACCTGACCGAAGCCCCCGCCCCGATCGAGACTCCGGACGACCCCAACCCCCGCGAAATCGTCTTTACCGGCACGATCGACGAAATTAACCGCCTGTTCATCGAGAATGAATGGAGCGACGGGCTGCCGATCGTGCCGCCGACGGCGGAACGGGTCGAACGATTTCTCGCCTTCACCGACCGCGACCCGGACGAGGTGCTGGCGATCCTGCTTCCCGACAGCCGGGCCGCCACGATCTGGTCGGTTGCGGTCAATGGGGTGATGGCGGGCTGCCGGCCGGAATATATGCCGATCCTGGTGGCGCTCATCGAGGCGATGGCCGACCCGGCTTATGGCGTGGAGCATTCTGGCAATACGCCGGGCGGCGAGACGCTGATCACCCTGAACGGGCCGATTGCCCGCCAACTCCGTTTCAACGACGAGCAGGGCGTACTTCGCGACGGCTTCCAGCCGAACACCACCGTCGGCCGGTTCTGGCGGCTGGCGCTTCGGAACCTCGCCGGTTTCCTTTTGCACAAGAACGACAAATGCACCTTCGGCAACACCTGGCGGGTGGTGATGGCGGAGAACGAGGCGGTCTGCGAGGCCATCGGCTGGCCGACCATGGCGCAGGATATGGGCCTGGCGAAGGGAGCCAACGCGGTCACTATCTCACGCTACACGGGGAGCGACCTGATCGCGTCCGCCACCGGCGATAAGGGCGAGCACATGCTCCCCTACCTCGCAGACGCGGTCTTGAAGCAGACGACATGGCAGCTCGTCTTCACTATCGGCACCTCGCCGGGAACGTTGCGCCCGCTACTGGTATTGAGCCCCATCCTCGCCGAAACCCTGGCGCGGGACGGCTGGTCGAAAGCGGATGTGCGGAAATATCTCTATGACCATTGCCGCCTGCCCGCCTGGGAATTCGAGCGCTATCTCGGCGAATGGACGGATCATCCGATCCGGGATCTCCGCGATCAGGTCGGCCTCAACCGGGCGCCGACGGACTTCGCCGAATCGGACGATCCGGACCGCCTTGTGCCGATCGTCTTCGATCCCGAGGATTTCATGGTCGCGGTCAGCGGCGACCCGCTGCGTACCAACGCCATCACCTTCGCCCATAACGGCATCCTGGGTTATCCGGTCAGCAAGGAAGTGAGCTTGCCAACGGACTGGGAGGATCGCTTGAAGGCGGCACGCGGGTAGTCCGACGGCTGGATTTGTAGTTGGAGAACTCTATGATCCGACCGCCGCACGAAGGCGGATGTTTCGACCGGAATGGAGGAGACTAGATGCGTTGTGAAGTCGTTGCCATCGGCACCGAATTGCTGCTCGGCCAGATCGTCGATACGAATTCGTCCTGGATCGGCGAGCAATTGGCGCTTGTCGGCATCGATTCCCATTTCCAGGTCAAGGTCGGCGACAACCCCGAGCGCATGGAGGCCTGCATCCGCCAGGCCCTCGAGCGGAGCGATGCGGTGATCTGCTGCGGCGGCCTCGGCCCGACCCAGGACGACATCACGCGCGAGGTGATCGCCGGCATCATGGGGGTCGAGTTGGCGCGCGACGAGGAGATCGTCGCCAAGATTCATCACATGTTCGCCTCGCGCGGCCGGCGAATGTCTGACAACAACCGCCGCCAGGCCGACATTCCGATTGGTGCCACGCCGATCCCCGAGATGCCGGGAACGGCGCCCGGGCTTCTTTGTCCGGTCGGCGAGAAAGTGATCTACGCCGTGCCCGGCGTTCCCCATGAAATGCGGGAGATGCTGGAAGGCACCGTGCTGCCCGACCTTCAACGGCGCTCGGGCGAGGTCTCGGTGATCCGAAGCCGGGTGCTCCGCACTTGGGGCCACAGCGAATCGGGATTGGCCAAGGTACTGGGACCGCGGATCGAGCAGCTCGACGGAATCGGCAACCCGACACTCGCCTTCCTGGCGAGCGGGATCGAGGGCATCAAGGTGCGCATCACCGCCAAATCGGCGGACGAGGCCACGGCGGCGCAGATCCTGGCGGCGGAAGAGGTCCATATCCGAGAACTCCTGAACGACGTCATCTTCGGCGTCGACGAGGAGACCATGGAAAGCGTCGTCCTGGACGAGTTGCGCCGGCGCGGCCTGACCCTTGCCGTTTCGGAAGCCCTGACCGGCGGCATCCTGGCACAGCGTCTTAGTCAGATCGACGACAGAATGCTAGTCTTTCGCGGCGCCATCGTCGCCCCGGATATTGGGGGAACCGGAACCGCCGAGGCCCGCGCCGCCGCCGCCGCGTCGGAAGCCCGCCAGGCCCTTCGCGCGGATGTCGGGATCGCCGCCATCCGCCCCGAACGCGACGAAGGCCATCCGCCGGGTGCCGTCTTCTTCGGCATCGCCATCGGCGAGGATCAGTTCAATTCGAGCGTGATGCTGCCGGGCGACCGGCACCGGCTTCGCAATTATTCGGTCATCAACCTACTGAATTTCCTCCGCCGGACGCTGGCGTCGCTTTAAAAGGCTCGTCGCCGACAGTGCCGTCATTCCCGCTTTTGCCGGAATGACGGCGATATTTCTCAATTTATTCGGCGAATTTCTGTAATTTCTGTCTTTTTCTACTGTTTTCTCCGATTTAGTGGACGCTCTCACAAAAATCGACAGATAATCGGCGCCTCTTCGATGGAGGATGCCCGTGCAGGATTTCGCCCTTGCCTTTGCCGATGCGATGCGGCTCGTGATCGGTCTCGATCCGGACTTGATGGAAATCATTTCTCTCTCGCTCGAGGTCAGTCTCGCGGCGGTGCTGCTGGCGGCCTTGATCGGACTGCCGGTCGGTGCCGCGCTGGCGGTGGTGCGTTTCCCAGGACGGATCGCGGTCATCGTCCTCATGAACGCATTGATGGGCCTGCCGCCGGTCGTCGTCGGGCTGATGGTCTATCTGGCGCTGTCCAACGCCGGCGCCCTCGGCCCGCTCCAACTCCTTTACACGCCGACCGCGATGATCATCGCCCAGACCCTTCTGGTCACCCCCATTGTGGCGGCATTGACGCGTCAGGTAATCGAGGACCTTTATCTCGAATACGAGGAACAGCTCCGCGCCTTCGGCGTCCGCCGGCGGCGGCTGGTGACGACACTGCTTTGGGATGCACGCTATCAATTGCTGACGAGCCTGCTGGCCGGCTTCGGGCGGGCGATCTCTGAGGTCGGCGCCGTCATTATCGTCGGCGGCAACATCAATCATGCAACCCGGGTGATGACGACGACCATCGCGCTCGAGACATCGAAAGGCAATCTCGCTCTGGCCTTGGCGCTGGGCGCGGTACTGGTTGGCTTGGCAATCCTGATCAACGGCGGAGTCATGGCGCTCCGCGGCACCGCGGTCCGGCTGGCTTATGTCTGAGACGGCGGAGATTTTGCCAGTGATCGCCGATGGCCTCGTCTTCGCGCGCGGCGGGCGCCGCCTCCTCGACGGCATCGATATCGCGATCGAGGGCGATGGGCTGACCGTCGTCCTTGGCGCCAACGGGGCCGGAAAAACCCTGCTGTTGCGCCTCCTCGCCGGGCTGACCCAGGCGGATAGCGGCGATATCACCTGGGCCGGACGCCCCCCCGACCGGCGCCGCGCGCCCGGCCTCGGGCTGGTCTTTCAAAAACCGGTGCTGCTCCGTCGCTCCGCCTATGCCAATGTCCGCTACGCGCTGGACGCCAGGTTCGGGACGCGCGCAGCGCGTCGCAAGAGAGCGGTGGAGGCCCTGGCCCGCGCCGGCCTCGATCACCTGGCCGGCACACCCGCCCGGGTTCTCTCGGGCGGCGAGCAACAGCGCCTCGCCCTTGCCCGCGCCATGGTGGTGGATCCGGAGGCCCTGTTCCTGGACGAGCCGACCGCGAGCCTCGATCCCGGAGCCACGGCCGCCATCGAAAACATGGCCCACGACGCCAGAGGCCGGGGCGCGAAGGTGCTTTGGATCACCCATGATCTGGCCCAGGCCCGGCGTCTCGCCGACGACATCGTCTTCCTGCACCAAGGACGCATCACCGAGCGGACATCGGCCGAGACATTCTTCGCTCGGCCCGAGAGCCCCGAGGCGCGGGCCTTCATCGCGGGCTATATCGAACCGGAGTCGGCAGCATGACGAAAATCGGATTTAGGTTCGTCGCCGCGCTGGCGCTGGCGCTCCTTTCGGCCGGGCCGGCGGCGGCGGAATTTATCATCGTGCAATCCACCACCTCGACCCAGAATTCCGGCTTGCTGGATCACATTCTTCCCCGGTTCACGGCCAAGACGGGGATCGAGGTCCGGGTGGTCGCGGTCGGCACCGGCCAAGCGATCAAGAACGCGCGAAACGGCGACGGCGATGTGTTGCTCGTCCACGCCAAATCGGCCGAGGAAGCCTTCGTCCGCGAGGGCTTCGGGATAAAGCGTCATGACCTGATGTACAACGACTTCGTGGTCGTCGGGCCGAGCAGCGACCCGGCCGGTATCGGCGGCCTATCAGATGCCCCCAAGGCGCTCGCCCGGATCGCGCTGACGAAAACACCCTTCGCCTCGCGCGGCGATGATTCGGGAACCCACAAGAAGGAACGCCAGCTCTGGAGCCTGGCCGGCCTCGTGCCCTGGAAGACGCGCGCCAAATGGTATCGCGAGACGGGCTCCGGCATGGGGGCGACGCTCAACGTCGCCGTGGCCATGGGCGCCTATGCCCTGACCGACCGGGCGACCTGGATTGCCTTTGCCAACAAGGGCCGCCACCGGGTCCTGGTCGAAGGCGACCGCCGGCTCTTCAACCAATATGGCGTGATCCTGGTGAACCCGGCGAAGCACCCAAGGGTCAAGGCGAAGGAAGGCAAGGCGCTCATTAACTGGCTGCTGTCGGAAGAGGGCCAAATGGCGATTGCCGGGTTCCGGGTCGCCGGCCGGCAACTCTTCTTTCCCAATGCGCGAACCGGGACCGAGCGCCGCTAAGGCCCGTTGTAGCGTACACCACCGAGACCAGAGATATCGTATCCCGCGAATTCCGCCGCGCACGCCGCGAAGGCTTCGCTCCGGGCGAAGTCGAGCAGGGTCTGGACCGGTGCCTCGAAATAGTCGCGCCGCCGGATCGCCAGGTCGTAGCGTTCTTGGAACAAAGGCACGAAATCGAGGCGATATTGCCGGGCCACGGTCTCGACCCCGATCCCGGCATCGGCTTTTCCCTCGGCAACGGCAAGGGCCACATCCGCCTCGCTCCGCGCCGGGGGCTCGATCATCCGAAGTGACGCGGCGTCGCGCCCATCGCGGCGCATGAGATAATCGAGCAGCAGATAGCTCCCCGCCTGTTTCTGGCGAGGGATGAAGAGTTTCCCGTCGAGATCGGCCAGACTTCTAATCCCTTTCGGATTGCCGGGCCCGACGATCAGGCCTTGGCTGCGCCGGGCCCATTCAATCAGCACGACCGGCTGGCCCCGCAGCGCCGTACGCACATGATCGATATTCCAATCCTCGCGTTCGGGCTCATAGACATGAAGGCCGCAGGCGACCGCCTCGCCCGCCGCGACCCTGGACAGTCCATCCAGACTGCCGTCGTAGAAACTGGCGATCCCGCTCCCCGACTCCCGGAGCGCCCAATCGAGAAGTGGGTCATGGCTGCCGGCCAGAACCAGGGGCGGCGTCAGGAGCCCCTCCATACCATCGCCGTATTCCGCGTGGCGACGCACCCAGGCCTCGACCAATTCCCGCGGGAACAGCAATTTGCCGGTCACGCGGCTGACCGGAATATCGCCTTGCCGGACCAATTCGTAGATCGTCCGCTCCTTGACGCGGAGGAGCGTCGCGACTTCCTTTGTGGTCAGGAATTCCGCCATCGAACCGTCACTCCGCGAACGGGCGGGCGATGAGATCATAATCTTCCGCCCGCTCGACCGTAGCCCGCAGCATATCGCCCGGTTCGAGGCCGTCGGCATCGTCCAGAATGACAGCGCCGTCGACCTCGGGCGCGTCCCACTTGGAACGGCCGACGGCCCCCCCGCCATCGACCTCGTCGACGATGACATCAATCACTTGTCCAACCTTCTCCTGCTGTCGCTCGGTGGCAATGCCATGCTGCCATTCCATCAGCCGGTGCCAGCGCTCGTCCTTCACTTCTTCCGGGACCGCCGGGGAAATATCATTGGCGACGGCACCTTCGACGGCCTCGTATTTGAAGCAGCCCACCCGATCGAGACGCGCCGCCTCAAGCCATTCCAGAAGCGATTCGAACTCCGCTTCCGTCTCGCCCGGGAACCCCACGATGAAGGTGGAGCGGATCGCGAGATCGGGAACGTCCCGGCGCCAGGCCTCGATCCGCCGCAATACCTTCTCGTTGTCGGCGGGGCGGCGCATGACCTTCAGGATACGAGGGCTCGAATGCTGAAACGGAATGTCGAGATAGGGCAGAATCTTGCCTTCCGCCATCAATTCGGTGACCGCGTCGACATGAGGATAGGGGTAGACATAGTGCAGCCGAACCCAGACCCCGAATTCGCCGAGGGCACGGGCCAGATCGATGAAACGGGCCGCAACCGTCTGGCCCCGCCAATCGCTTTTCGCATAGCCGATGTCCCGGCCATAGGCGCTGGTGTCCTGGGAGATGACCAGCAGTTCCTTGACGCCGGCATGGACCAGGCGCTCGGCCTCGTAGAGCACGTCGTTCGCGGCCCGGCTCGCGAGGTTGCCTCGGATTTGGGGAATGATGCAGAAGCTGCAACGATTGTCGCAGCCTTCGGAAATTTTCAGATAGGCATAGTGGCGGGGCGTCAGACGCAATCCCTCGGGCGGCACCAGATCGCTGTAGGGATCGTGAGGCGGCGGCAAGGCTTCGTGCACCGCGCCGACGACGGCCTCGTATTGATGCGGCCCTGTGACCGCGAGCACATCGGGATGATCCGCCCGGATGCGGTCGGCCTCGAGGCCGAGACAACCTGTTACGATCACCCGGCCGTTCCGCGCCATCGCCTCGCCGATGGCCTCGAGCGATTCCGCTTTGGCGCTGTCGAGAAAACCGCAGGTATTGACCAGCACCAGATCCGCGCCCTCGTAACTGCCGGAGAGGGCGTAGCCCTCCGCGCGAAGTTTAGAGATAATCCGCTCGGAATCGACCAGCGCCTTCGGACAACCGAGGCTGACGATGCCGATTTTGGGATCGGGTGACTGCATCACCGCGTTATACCGCGCGGGGCGATAGCGTCAAAGGCCGGCCTCAGTTCTCCGGCGGCGCCTGGATCCACATGCCTTTTTCGACCGCGGGACGGGCGCTCAATTCGTCGAACCAGCGTTTCACGTTCGGGAATTCGGCGAGATCTACCAACTGCCACTCATAGCGCGCGGCCCAGGGATAGGTCGCGATATCGGCGATGGTATATTCGTCGCAGCCGAGATATTTCGACTCCGCCAAGCGCTTGTCCATCACCCCATAGAGACGGCGGCATTCGTCGCCGTAGCGTTTCTTGCCATAGGACACGTCTTCCTTGGCGGCACGCTCGAAGTGGTGGACCTGGCCGAACATCGGGCCGACACCGCCCATCTGCCACATCAGCCATTGCAACACCCGCGCAAACGTTTCCAACCAAGGCGGGCTTGCAATTTCGGCCGGGATGCTAGACTCCTCGATTGGTGTTGGCAAACCGAACGACGGGGGGAAAGAGGTCATGCCGGCTTACTTAATCGCCGATATCGAAGTCACCAATCCCGAGGGTTTCAAGAAATACCAGGAAGCCGTGCCCGGCACGATCGAGAAGCACGGCGGCAAGTACATCGCCCGGGGCGGCGAGGTCGATATCGTCGAAGGGGATTGGCGCCCAAAACGAATGGTAATCCTCGAATTTCCCAACATGACGACGCTCCGGAAGTGGTACGATTCGAACGATTACCAGGCCATCCTGGCGCATCGGACCGACAATTCCGAAGGCTCGGTCGTTTTCGTGGAAGGCTATTGAACGCACCGATCTACGCCACGCGTGACATCGCCGACGCGGCCGAACGGGTGACGACGCCCGCGGGCGCCGGCGAGCTGGTCTGGCATATCTGGGGGTCGGGCTCACCGCTCGTTCTGCTGCACGGCGATTACGGCTCGTGGAGCCACTGGATCCGCAACATTCCCGCACTCCAAGATCGATTCCGACTCCTCGTCCCTGATATTCCGGGTTATGGCGATTCGGCGTTGCCGGAGAACGACGACCTCGTCGGGGAAGCGGTGACCTATCTTGCCGAAGGACTCGACTTCCTGCTCCCGAGCGCGACGGCATACGACTTGGCTGGTTTCTCGCTCGGCGGCATCCACGCGACGCATCTCGCGGCTCGTCACGGCACCCGAACGCGGCGGTTGGTTCTGATCGGTGCCGGCGGCATGGGTATCGCGGACCCGATCGCCTATCCCCGCCCGCTTCGGCGCCTCTCGCGCGACATGGACGAACAAACGCGTGCCGCCATCCACGAGAACAACCTGGCCTCTGTGATGTTCCACGATCCAGCCAAGGTCGACGCTCTCGCCATCGAGCTCCAGGACGAAAACACACGGCGGACGCGCGTCCGCGCAACCGGCATTCCCGAGAGCGATATCCTGCTCCGCGCCCTGCCCACGACCCAGGCACAGCTCTTCGGCATCTGGGGAGAGCACGACGTCTTCTCCGTCGGCGGGGTCCCGCTCAGGGCAGAGATCCTGCGCGCCCACAAGGTCGATATCGATTTCCGCATCGTCGACGGTGCCGGCCATTGGGTGATCTACGAGGCCGCCGACACCGTCAACGCGATGTTGTTGGAGATGCTGGGGTAGGCCTCGTCCCTGTGCCCGGCGCTTGTACTGTTCGTCGTCGAACATCCATTTCCGCTCCGCATCCGTGACGTTGCCCCGGGGGCGAGACAAGCGGCGAACCCATCATGATCGGGCGAGGGACATGCTCTAGGCCTGCTGAGCCCGACCGCGCCGATCAAGGCCGAAACTCCTCGGGAGATAACGGGCATAATGGGCGAGCAGAAACATGAGCCCGCCGCTCGCGACGAAGACGGCCGGCAAGGGGAACACCAGCAAAAGCACCGAGTAGAGGGCCGGCATCGACAACCTGGCACTCTCGCGATAGGTCGCGTAGACGCTGGTCATCTCGGCCCGTTCGCGCGCGCGCACCGATCGAAGGAAGGGAACGTTACCCGCCCCGTCGGTGATGCTGGCGGCGAAGGCGGCGGCGACGAGCAGGACGGCGCCAACCATCGGCAACGCCATGGCTCCGCCGACCAAAACGGAGAAGAAACCGGTCACCACATAGCCGAAGACCAGCAGCCAGCGGATGCCCTTCCGCCGCCCGACCCAACCCCAGAACGTCACGGTGAAGAGCCCGGCCGACCCGACCGAGGCGATGATGCCGCCCGCTTCCTCCCCGAGCCCCGTGGCGACGGCGTAGATCGGCGCGTAGATATAGAACATGTTCCACCAAGCGGCGCGCCCGACCGACAGCAGCCAGGCAAGCACGAGGCGCGGCTGGACGGAGAAACGGCGGATGAAGCGGAGCGGATTGGTCTGCGGCGGTGCCGCGGTCGCCGAGCCCGCCACCGCGCGCGGCACCCGAAGCGTCCAAAAATAGAGGATCAGAGCCAGGGAGAGCCCGCCGCTCAGCACGTAGGGCGACCAAGGGGCGATCCGCGTCGCCAGGAAGACACCGAGCACCGGTCCCGTCATCCAGCCGATGCCGGCGAACAGCATCCGCACCGGCTCGAATCGCGTCAGATCGGCCTTCGGAATATTGTCGAGAACATAGAGGTTGAGACAGATCGTCAGCGCCGCCCCGCCCAGCATCTGCAGGATAAGGCCGACCGTGAAGGCCGCGATGTGCTGTCGACTCAGCAACACCACGGCCCCAAGAAGACAGGCGGAACCGAGCGCCAATGTCCATCGGCGGCGCAATCGCCCGACCCACCACGGCACCGAGAGCGCGCCGAACAGCCCGACCGTGCTGGCACCGAAATACAGCACGCTGACCTTCTGCGCGTCCGCCAGGATGGCATAAGCGTGCAGCGGCACGACCGTGATCAGCATCGCCCGCGCCATCGAATCGAGCGAGAACAGGAGCAGGAAGGCGGGCGCGCTCGGGCGCCGCAAATCGCCGAGGAGATCGACACTCGCCATCTGGTCCTCGCTCCGGGGAAACCATATCCTGCTCGCCAAGGTAACGGTCGCGCGCGCGCGCGGCCATCACTTGATTGGCAAGTACTTTGACGAGGCGAAAGCGGCATGAACTTGAAGGATCGTATCGGTGTCGATCTCGGACGGCGGGTCTCGTTGGAGGACGGCCTCCAATGGGCCATCGAAACCGGTGTCAAATTCATCGACGCCCAACTCGACATCGCCCCCAACGGGCTGGAAACCTTCGATGAAGCGCGCGCCACGCCGATCCGCGATAAGGCGCACGAACACGGCATCCATCTCGGCCTGCACACACTCTCCGGCGTCAACATCGCGGAGTTCTCACCCCATCTCTCGCCCGCGATCGACGCCTACCTCGGGGACTACATCGATGTCGCCATGCGGCTCGGGGCGGAATGGGTGGTGGTTCATCCAGGTCACCATTTCGGAAATGACAAGACCCTCCGCATGGAGGCCGCGGTCGAACACATTCAACGCGCCGCGGAATATGCGGAAGGGGTCGGGGCCACGCTCTATCTCGAGAACATGAACTGGGAGCCGGACCTTGCGGAGGTCCACTACCTGGCACATACGGTCGAGGAGACGCGCTACTACTTCGACCGATTGACCTCCCCCAACCTCAAATGGTCGTTCACGGTCAACCACGCCCATTTGGTGACGGACGGGATCGACGGTTTCATCGACGGTCTCGATATGGACCGACTGGGCGAAGTCAGGATCGCCGATTGCACCGGCGACTACGAGGTTCACATGATCCCGGGCGAGGGCAATATCGATTTCGGACATATGTTCAAGCGCATCGAGGAAACGGGTTTCACCGGGCACTACATGAACGCCTTCGCCGGTTTGGACGAAATGAACGCCGCCAGGGACCATCTTGTCGCGCGCGCCCGGGAAGTGGGCGTCAAGGTGGATTGAGGGCCCGACCGTTCGGCCCATATGGAAGTTTACCGATTCCTGGAAGAACGAGCTCATGTCCGCAATTCCGCAATTCGACGAGATGACACAACCCAACGGACCCATCGAAGGGCCAACGGCCTGGTACGGCCCCGAGATGGCGGCCTCGACGGAATGGCTCTACACGCTCACACCCTCCGATCTCGCCGAGCTTGGCGATGCCCTGGCAAGCGTGCGGAAACAGGGCCTCGATATCATGGCGATCGATCGCAACAATTTTCCGCTCCCGAGACTCGGGGTGATCCTGGACGATATTCGCGGTCAGCTCTTGAAAGGCCGGGGTTTCGCGCTGCTGCGCGGCGTGCCGGTCGACGACTATGATGCCCTTGATGCCGCAGGCCGCCCGGTCCCGCAAAACGGCAAGGGGCACCTGCTCGGCCATGTAAAGGGTCTCGGCTATGACGTCGACGACCCCGCACTCAAGATCGACGTCGCGTTCAAGCCGGGCGACATGCAGTTCCTGCACAATCATCAGATCCTGCACGATCGCACCGCCTTCGAGGACGGGCCCGAGCCCGAACGGAAACGCCATCTCCTGCGCCTGTGGCTTTGCCCGCCCGACGGCCGACCGCTGCCGGACTACTATGCGCCGCGCTACGGATCGGCCGCGATCGGCGATCGCGGCGGTATCCGCACACCCGGCCAGGTGCCGAACGCACCGTTGGAAGCGATTTAGAGCACGACGAGCATGGCGGCGTAAAACTGCCGGGTGGACATCGTTCAACTCGCGTCGAAGAATACGCTTCATGACGGACACGCCGAATCCTCCCTTTTCACTGAAAGACGCCCTTGGGGTCTCTATCGATACGATTCAAGTTCTCGATATCGGTGCGATGATCGAGGGCGAGGTCCGCTATGGCCGCTTGCTCGATGAGGGGCTGGCGGAAATTACGGGAATTGAGCCCAATTCGGAGGAACGCGCGCGTCTGGAGAAAGAGGGGCCGAAAAATTGCACCTGGCTGCCGTATTTTCTCGGCAACGGCGATGACGCCACCTTCCATATAACGCTGTATCGCGGCTGCTCATCCTTGTTTGAACCGGACCCGGCCGTGATCGATCAATTTCAGACGATCGGCGCCACTCAACCCGGTGGTAATTTTCATGTCGTCGGCACGGAGCCGGTCAAGACGACGCGTCTCGACGACGTCGAGGAACTGCCGGCCGTCGACTATATGAAGATCGACGTCCAGGGGGCCGAGCTCGAAATTCTCCGCCATGGCGTACAGAAATTGGCCGATACGTTGGTCATCGAATTGGAGGCGGAGTTCGTTCAGATTTATAAGGGCCAACCCCTGTTCGGCGAGATTCAGGAGTTCCTCCATCGGCACGGATTTCAGTTCCACAAATTTATCGATATCGCCGGTCGTTGCTTCCGACCCTTCGAAATCGGAGACAATCCCTTTTCGGCCATGAGCCAAGCCCTCTGGGCGGACGCCGTATTCGTCCGGGATTTTACCAATCTAAGTAATTTAACGGATATGCAACTTCTGAAATTCGCGACGATTTTACACGACGTCTACCTTTCCTACGATTTCGTTCTTTTCATTCTGAATGAATTGGACCGCCGAAATGAAACGCCGCTTTCGGAGCGCTACAAGGATGCGATGCGGCGCCAGCCGCCCCGACAGCGGCTATTCATGAACCTGAAAGAGCATAACAAATAGCGCGATCGTCATATGCAAGGACATTGCGTTCGGCCGAATTCGTCAATTCGGTCCATGACCTAACGGATATGTGATTCATCACACCGGGTTAGCGCGGGTATTCTCGCGGCGACGAAAGGTTCAATAGAGGAGTCCCCCGATGCGATCCTTCCGACGCGCCTTCCTCGCCGTACTGTCGGCCCTTGTTCTCGCCGCCGGAACCGCCGATGCCGTCGCGCCCAAGCGCATAACGGTCACCGGCGAGATCATCGATACCTGGTGCTATATCACCGAAATCATGTATCCGCTGGGGACGGCCCACCATCGCTGCGCCATCTGGTGCGCCGTCGGCGGCATCCCGGTCTCGATAGCGGCGAAGGACGGCAACACCTATATGGTCCTCAAGGTCGAGGGCGATGCAACCAACGTCGCCAATCCGGCATTCCTCAAGATCCAAAGCCATGAAGTCACCGTCGAGGGCGACTTCTACGAGCGCGACGGAGTCAAATACCTGATCGTGACCCAAGTGCGCGACGACAAGGGCGTCGTCAACATGACCCATAAGGAATACGGGGTGCAGCCATGAACGCCCGTATCGGAAGGCGCTTCATCGGCGTAAGCGTTGCGCTTCTGATGCTGACGGCGGCGGGGGCCAAGGCGGCGGACGAATGGGGCATCGAGGGCGAGAAGGTCGTCCGGTGGACCGGCACGGTGGTCGATCTACTCTGCGAACTCTCAGGCGATTGTCCGGCGAATTGCGGCGGCGGCAAGCGTCAGCTCGGCCTCCTGAAAGAGAACGGCACCCTTTGGCCGATGGTGAAGAACAACGATCCCTTCGCCGGCGCCGTCGACGATCTGATCGCGTTCTGCGGCAAGAAGATCGTCGCCGACGGGCTCGAGATCCACAATGCCAAGATGAAGCTCTTCCAGATTCAGTTCAAACGTCTGGCCCCTAACGGCAAATGGAGTCGCGCCAATCAGTTCACCAAGAATTGGAGCAAACGGAACGGTGGGGCGGACGGCGGCAAGTGGATCTGGAAGGACAAGACCGTCAAGACGCTGCTGGATAGGGACGGCGTCCTCGGCGTGCCGGGTTTGAAGCCGCCGAAGGAATGAACATTCGGCGGGCCTGGATCGGTGCCTGGCTGGCCGTTGCCCTGTCGGGCGCGGCTGCGGCCGGCGCCCCGCCGCCCTTCCCTGTCTCCATCGGCGGCCCCTTCACGCTCACCGACCCATCGGGTACCCGGCGGAGCGATCGCGACTTCCGCGGCCGCTTCATGTTGGTCTTTTTCGGCTACACCTATTGCCCGGACACCTGCCCAACCAATCTGCAAAGCATGGGCGAGGCGCTCGATCTCGTCGCAAGGCGAAACCCGCTAGCGGCGGCAAGAGTGCAGCCGATCTTCATCACCGTCGATCCGACCCGCGACACCCTGGGCGCGCTCGGGGAATACGTGCCGAACTTTCATCCGCGCCTAATCGGCCTCCGCGGCTCGCCGGCCGAGGTTCGGGCCGTCGCCCGGGCCTACCGCGTTCATCTGCTGAAGGTGACGCCGGATAAATCGGCGCCGAAGGACTATCTCGTCTCACACGGGCCCAACACCTTCCTGATGGGCCCGAAGGGCGAGTTCGTGACGCTCTTCACGCACGACACGGGGCCGCGACGGATCGCGGAAATACTCCTGAAATACGTGGCCGGCAGAGACGTCAGCCGTAAACCACCAGGACGATGATACCGGCCACGACGAGGGCGATCCCGGCCAGTTCCCGCGGCGTCGAATGCTCTTTGAAGAACCAGAACGAGACCGCCAGGGTGAAGATGAACTCGACCTGTGCCAGCGCCTTGACGTAGGACGCCTTCTCGAGCGTGAAGGCCGTCGCCCAGCCGATCGTCCCCATGACGCTGGTGATCCCGACCAGAAGGCAGACCCTCCAGTTGCGCGCGATGATGACGTATTGACGTGGATTGATGATCGCGACGTAGAGACACATCACCACGGTCTGCATCGACAGCATGCAAAACATGGTGAGGCCGGCACGAAACAGGATGTCGTCCAGTCCCAGGACCAGAGTCGCCTTTCGCATCGAGAGCGACGCGACCGCAAAACACATGCCCGACGCAAGGCCGATCCAAGCCGACTGGTTCGACAAGAGCGAAAGGAGCTGGCTTCCCTGTAGACCCGTGCGCGTCAACGTGATCAGCACCACGCCGGTGACGCTGATCAGGATCCCGACCCAGCCATAAAGATAGACGGCCTCGCCGAAAAAAATGGAGCCGATGATCGCGGTGAGAAACGCTTCGGTCCGCGCATACGCCGTGCCGACGGCGAAATTCCTGAGCGAGAAGAGATAGACCAGAAGCGCCGTCGCCACGATCTGCCCCGTGCCGGCCGTGACGGTCAGCGCCCAAAAGGCGCCCGAGAGTTCAGGAAAGGGCTCGCCGCGGTGCTGAAAGAGAACCCAGATATAGATCATCGCGAAGGGAAGGCCGAACAGGAAGCGGACCATCGTCACCGAGATCGTCGTCAGTTCCGAAGTCAGGTGCTTCTGCGCGGCCGATCGGATGTTCTGCACGAAGGCCGCGAAGATCGTGATCGGAATCCAAAGCCACGGAATCGCCGCCATCGCCGTCGTCCTTTAAATAACTTTCAATACGTAAATACCGGCCGCGCGCCGGAGGATCGAAGGAATATCGTTAAATACAGCGGCTGACAAAAGATATTCCTTCACAATTGATATGAGTTAATTTCATGGCTAAACTCATCTCCATGCCGCAACTTCCCCCGTTGAACGCGTTCCGGACATTCGAGGCCGCCGCCCGACACCTCAATTTCAGTCATGCGGCGGAAGAGCTACGCGTCACCCCCTCCGCCGTCAGCCATCAGATCAAGGAACTGGAGGGCCGCCTCGGCGTCGGCCTCTTCAACCGGCTGCATCGGGGGCTGACATTGCGGCACTCGTCATTGAGGAGTTGATCCGCATCGTCTGGGGATCGTCCGAGCAAGTAATGCCGGTTCCCGATGCGGTCGGCGGCGCCTTTTTCTTCGCCGGCATGATCTATTCCAAATACCGGTTTTTCGCCGCTGCGTTCGGCCTCGCCGTGATCGTCCTGGTCTGGCTTTTCCTCGAAAAGACCCCGTACGGCGCCATCATCAAGGCGGGCGCGCATGACGGTGAAATGGTGCGCGCGCTCGGCATCAACCTGACCCGGCTCCGCCTCTACGTGTTCGGTTTGGGCGCCGCGCTCGCGGCCATCGCCGGCATCGCCCTCACGCCCATTTGGGGCCTTCGCCCCCATGTCGGCGTCGATGTCGTCGTACCGGCCTTTTTGATCATCGTGCTCGGCGGGATCGGCAGTTTCTGGGGCGCCGTCGTCGGCGGCATCCTGGTCGGGCTGACCGTCGGCATCACGGGGGCCTATGCCTCCGAATGGTCACTGATGTCGATGTATCTCCTGCTGATTTCCGTGGTCACCTTTCGTGCCCGTGGCCTGTTCGGCAAGAAAAGCCTGTTGGAGGCCTGATCATGGGACTGACCGGCTCCGACAAACTGATCACCCGGCCTATGATGGTGCTGTTCGCCGCCCTGGTGACGCTCCCCTTTTGGATCGGCCCGATCGGCCTCTACCAGTATCTCGGTGTGGAGATCGTCATCTGGATGATCTTCGCCCTCGGGTTCAATCTGTTGCTCGGCTATTCCGGGTTGCCGTCCTTCGGGCACGGCGCCTATTTCGGGCTCGGCGCCTACGCCTTTGGACTGTTCCAGTTGAATATGGGGGAGAATTTGTTTCTCGCCCTCCTTTCCGCCGTTGCGGTCGCGGCTCTTGGCGGGGCGATCGTCGCTAGTTTCATATCGCATCGCCGCGGCATTTATTTCGCCCTCCTGACAATCGCCTTCGGGCAGGTGTTCTGGTTCATCGCGATGAAATGGCACCGTCTCACGGGCGGTGAGGATGGTCTGTTGAATATTCCGCGCGGTAACCTCTCGATCGGCCTCGTCGAGGTCGGCCTGAAGGATAATACGGTCCTTTACTATTTCGCCCTGGCGGTGCTCGCCGCCGTCGTCATCGGCCTTTGGCGCCTCGTTCATTCGCCGTTCGGCAAAGTGATCCACGCGATCAAGCAGAACGAAATGCGGGCCGGATTCATCGGTTACAACGTCTGGCTTTACAAATGGCTGGTGTTCACGCTTTCGGCCTCTATCGCGGGCCTGGCGGGCGGCCTGTTCGCGATGGCGCAGGAAAGCGCCTATCCCGACGTCATGAGCCTCCACGCCTCGGGTTTCGTGGTCATGATGACCCTGATCGGCGGCGGGTTCGTGAGCTTCTGGGGGCCGGTCGTCGGCGCCGTCATCTTCTTCCTCGCCCGCGACCTCCTGGGCGCGGTCACCGAGACCTGGCTGCTCTGGTACGGGCTGATGTTCATGGCGATTGTCCTGTTTAAGCCGGAAGGTGCAGCCGGAGCCTGGCAGGATGCCGTGGCGCGCTTCCGCGCCGAGCGTCCGATGACGACACCCGTCGAAGCCGGATCCGCGCCCGTCGCGGGCGGCCTCATCGCCTTGATGCGGAGGTGAGCGATGGCAATCTTCGAAGCAAACGGCATCCACAAGCGCTTCGGCGACCAGGTGGTCCTCGAGGAGATCAATCTTAGCTTCGAGGCCGGCCGGATCTCCGGCATCATGGGCCCCAACGGCGCCGGCAAGACGACCTGCTTCAACGTCCTGACCGGCCGCTACAAGCCGGATCGGGGCCGGGTCCTTTTCGAGGGCGAGGACATCGCCGGCCTGCCGCCCCGCGCGATCGCGCGGAAGGGTATCTCGCGCTCGTTCCAGATCATGAACCTGTTCGACGACTATACGGTGCTGGAAAACATTCTTATCGCACTACCGGAGATTCGCGGGCGCGGATTCAACATGACGCACAACCTCGCCGCAGACGGCGCGGCCGCCGATCATGCCACCCTGATCCTGGAGCGCGTCGGCCTGAAGGGACGCGAGAACGAAAGCGCCAGCAACCTTTCCTACGGCAACCGCCGCGCCTTGGAGATCGGCGTGGCGCTGGCCGCCGAACCGAAGCTGCTGTTCCTCGACGAACCGACGGCCGGCATGGGCACCGAGGCGACATCGCGTCTCGCCGATCTGATCGCGGCGTTGAAGGTGTTCTACACCATCGTGATCATCGAACACGATATGCGGTTCCTGTTCGGTCTCGCCGATCGGATTTCGGTAATCCATTGGGGCCAGGTGATCGCCGAGGGCACGCCCGACGATCTAAAGGCCAACAAATGGGTACAGGCCTCTAATCTGGGAGCCCTGCAATGATCCTCGACGTCAGCGGCATCGAAACCTTCTACGGCGAGACGCAGGTCCTGTTCGACGTCTCGCTGCAAGTAGCACCCGGCGAGGTCGTCAGCCTGCTTGGCCCCAACGGCGCCGGCAAGACGACGACCATCCGATCGATCCTGGGCTTGACCCCGGCGTCGCGCGGCCGCATCGCCTTCGACGATCGCGAGATCACCGATGCGCCCACCCACGAAATCGCAGCCGCAGGCGTGGGCTGGGTGCCCGACGACCGCCGGATCTTTCCGACCCTCACCGTCGAACGCAATCTCTCGATCGCCCGCAAGCGGACGCGGTTTCGCGCTTGGAAGCAGGACGAGATGTTCGAGATATTTTCAGCCCTCGAATACCTGATGGACCGCGAATGCGAGAACCTCTCCGGCGGCGAGATGCAGATGGTCGCGATTTCAAGAGCGCTTTTGGGGTCGCCCGGCCTGGTCCTGTTCGACGAGCCCTCGCAGGGCCTGGCGCCGAAGGTGGTGCAAGACGTGATGAAAACCATCGAACGCCTGAAGCGCGAGGGCATCTCCGTCCTCGTTGTCGAGCAGAACGCCCGGAGCGCCCTCGAGGTGAGCGACCGGGTCTATGTCATGGATCTCGGCCGGATCGTCCATGAGGGTCCGGCCCAAACACTGCTCGACGATTCGGCGCTCCGCGAGAAACTGGTGGGGATCTGACGATGGCAATGCCGATCCTGGAAGTCCGGAACCTGGTCAAGACCTACACGCGAGGCCTTCTGGCCAAGCAGGAGACCTTCCGCCTGGAGGCCGGTTTCACGGTGCGCGACTCCGCGGTGATCGGCGTCATGGGCCCCAACGGGTCCGGCAAGACCACGTTGTTCGAGCTGATTACCGGCTCGAACCTGCCGACCGCCGGCGAGGTTCTGATCAACGGAACCAACATCCACGACGTGAAATACAAGGAACGCGACCGGCTGGCGATCCACTATCACCAATCCTACCAGGTGCGGCATTTCAAACGGACCCGGCCGAGTTTCATGATGCAGCCAGCGGCGGCCGACTATCCCATCGTCCATCTTTTCGACGAGCCGCAGTTCAACACCTAGGACGGCTATATCGGCTTCATGCTGGAATTTTTCGCCAAGCTGCGCCGAGAGAATCGAGTCGTCTTCGTCTGCGTGCACCCGAACGAGCCCTTCCATTTGGACATCCTGCGGGAAATCTGCGAGCGCTTCATCTTCGTGCAAAAGGGTCGGCTGACCCATGCCCAGGACTACGAAACCCTGTTGGAACACGACGCGGTCCGCGACTACCTCGGAACCCTCCTCGAACGCGCGGCTTGATCGATGCGATGGAGGAACATCATGTCCGAGATCAACAACGGTCCCGATCCGGGCCATAACTCGAACAACGAAACCAACGGTGCATGACATGGATACGGCCCTGCAATTCGAAATGACGGAAATGTTCGACCTCGACGGCAAGACAGCACTCGTGGTCGGCGGTTATGGCGGCCTCGGCGGCGCCATTGCGCGCGGGCTCGCTTCCCGGGGTGCGTCCCTCGCCATTGCCGGGCGAAGTGCCGTCAAGGCGGCGACCTTCGCCGACGAGTTGTCCGCCGGCGGCGGCCGGGCCATCGGCATCGAGCTGGACGCGACTGACGTCGGCGACATCAACCGGCGGGTCGATCAGGTCGCGGAGTCGCTTGGCGGAATCGATATTCTCGTCAATTGCGTCGGCATCAATATCGAGGAAATGCTGCTCGACGTGACGGAGGAGTCCTTCGACCAGGTCTATGCCGCCAACCTGAAATCCTCGATGTTCCTGGGTCAGGCCACGGCGCGGCATCAGATCGGTGCGAACCGCGGCGGCAAACAGATCCACATGCTCTCCGTCAGCGCCCATCGCGGTTTTTTCGGCAAGGGTTACTCCGCCTATTGTTCGACCAAGGGCGCCTTGATCATGCTGGTGCGCCAGCACGCCCTGGAGCTCGCACCCCACCAGATCCAAGTCAACGGCATCGCGCCCACCTACGTCGTAACGGATATGATCCGGGGAAAACTGGCCGACCCCGTGCTCAAGGAAGAACTCACCGCCAGCATTCCGGCGGGACGCATTCCGGAACCCGAGGACGTTGTCGGACCGACGGTGTTCCTCGCCACGCCGGCCTCGGGATTCGTCACCGGTCAGATCGTCTATGTCGATGGCGGTGTCTCGGCGCGACGTTGACGGCGATTTAGCCGCTCTTCATCGAGCGATCGGACGGCCGGTCGCCGGGCAAGTCCTTCGGCTTGAGGATCTTGAGCGCCAGCGGGCCGATCATCATCACGACCGCGACATGGGCGAAGGCGATACCCCAATTCAGCACCGTCTCGCCGCCCAGGAAATCTAGGATGACGCCAAGAATCAGCGGGCCGACGAAGCCGCCGCCGTAACCGAACATGGCATGAATCGCCAGTGCGGAGCCTCGGCTTTCGGGGTCGGCGCTGCCGACGGTACCGGCGGTGAGCGACGACGAATCGGCGTAGATCATCGCATTGTACAGGAGACATATCAGCGCCGCCGCGCCATAGCCGAGACCGGCGCCAAAGCCGACGACCGATGCCAGCACCATCGACGTCACCATGACGATGAAAATCCAGCGGCGGCGCCCGACCCGGATCGCGACCTCGTTCCCGAGAACGCTGGTCGCCGTTCCCAGCATTTCCATCAACATGGCAATGACGGTCGGCACGAAATAATTGGGCTGATCGCCCTGCGCCGCGGTGAAAACGAGGAAGGCGACGACCCAGGAGCGCATGGTGAACATCTCCCAGGTATGGACGCAGTAGCCGATCGCATAAGCCATCACCGACCGGTTGCGGAAGATCGGACGGAAGTTCAACAGCGGTGCCGGCGCGGCCTTGCCGACCGGCGGCCGCGACGGCACGAGGAACGCCATGATCAGCAGGGAGGTAAAACTACCGGCGGCCGAAATCATGAAGGCGCCCTGCCAATCAATCAGATGGACCGCGGCGCCCGCGATGACGAAGGAGAGCGATCCGCCGAGCCCGATGCTGGCGGCGTGAAAGGCGACGGCGCGGGATTGCGCCGGTCCCTCGATCAAATCGGCCAAGGCCTTCAATCCCACCATATAGGTGCCGCCCCAACCGATCCCCGCGAGGACCCGGAACAGGAACCCGGACCAAAACCCGTCGGCGATAAAGGCCATGCCGAGATGGGAGCTCGTCGTGATCACCGCCGCCACGAGATAGACACGCCGCGGATCGACCCGGTCCGTTAGCGGCAGAATGATCGGAACCGACGCCGCATAGGCCCCAAAGATGATCCCCGAGAGCCATCCGGCCTCGGTGTGGCTGAGGTTCCATTCCGCGAAAAACGTCGGAAGCAGCGCTGAAAACGTAAACGAGCCGAGCTGCGTCACCGTCTGCGCCCCGCAGACGGCGGCAATCAGAAATATCGGCGAGGATTGAAGTTTGAAAGTCGGCATGAGCCGAGCGAGCCTAGCCGAACCCCGCGTCGCGCGCCAACCCGGATCTTCGGCATTTCGCGCCGTTGGCGATCGAGCGCGGCTTATTCGGCCGCGGCCGGCTTCGCCTGGGGAGACGGGAACGAAGCGGTCGCGATCGTGCCCTCGCCCAGCTTGCTCGTGATCCGGATGGTGCCCCTGTGAAGCCCCACCAAGCCCTTGCTCAGGGAGAGGCCCAATCCCGTCCCGGCCTGTGCCTCCTCGGTCAAATTCCGGGCACGGCTGAATGGTTCGAAGATTTCGGCGAGATCGGCTTCGGCGATGCCGAGTCCCGTATCGGTCACCCGAAAGACAATGCCTTCTTCCGTCGACTCCAGTGCCGATACAATGATGCGCCCGCCGCTGCCGGTGAACTTGATCGCATTGGAAAGAAGATTGAGCAGAACCTGCTTGATGGCGCGTTCGTCACCAAACACCTCGGTGCCCGACGAAACGCCTTCCCAATCAAGCGCAACGCCCTTCCTCGCAGCATCGCCCCGCACCATCAGGATGACCTCGCCCACGAGCGCTTCGACGTCTTGCCATTCGGGCGTCAAATCCATCCGGCCGGCCTCGATCCGGGAAATATCTAGGATATCGTCGACCAGGGCCAAAATGTGCCGCCCGCTCTCGTGGATATCGGCCGCATAGCCCGACTCGGCCGGCACATCGCCACCACTGAGATGCCGATCGCGCATGCTCTCCGAAAAGCCCAGAATAGCGTTGAGCGGCGTTCTAAGCTCGTGGCTCATACTACTGAGAAAATGCGCTTTCGATCGCTCCACCTCCGCCAGACGCTCGATCGTCTTCACCAGGATAAAGACCACCGGCGGCGCCACGATGGCGGGCGCCAAGGTTGGAAGAGCGAGCTCGATACTCGACGGCGTCAGATCGAAGAGCCAATAGATCCCGTGGCAAAGCACGGTCGAAGCGAGAATCGCCACCGAGCTGAAAATCAACGTACCGCTCACGACCCCTACACGCTCCACGAACGTGGTCGCTTCGTCGAGCCAGGCTCGCCGGGGTGGATCGATGTTCGTCGACGATACCATCCAGCGTTCTTCCGCTACCGATATCTCGTGAAGTTAATCGCAATCACCCACATCGACAAAACGATTTGACGGCATCAAGAGGACAATTTTCGGTGAAGCAATTCGTTCACCGCCTTCGGATTGGCCTTGCCCTGGGTCGCCTTCATCACCTGTCCGACGAACCAGCCCATCACCTTCTCGTTCCCGGAACGGAATTGCGCTACTTGCTGGTCGGCGCCCGCGATGATGTCGTCGATGATCGTTTCGATCTCACTGGTATCGGTGATCTGCTTTAATCCCTTGGCCTCGACGATACCGGCCGGCGTCGCACCGGTTTCGAACATCTCGTCGAAGACGTCCTTCGCGATGCGGCTCGAAAGCGTGTCATCGGCGACCAATCCCAGCAGTTCACCGAGCGATGCCGCCGATACCGGACTTTCCGAGATCGCCAGACCCGCCTTGTTCAAGCCGGCGAAGAGATGGCCCGTCACCCAATTCGCCGCCAGCTTCGGGTCGCGCCCCTCGGCCACGGTCTCGAAATAGTCGGCCGTCTTGCGCTCGGCGACGAGCACGCCCGCGTCATAAGCGGAAAGACCGTAATCAGCCATGAAGCGGTGTTTCCGGGCACTCGGCAATTCCGGCAAGGTTTCCGCCATCTCGTCGATGAAGGCGGGATCGAGATCAAGCGGCAGCAGATCGGGGTCGGGAAAATAGCGATAATCATGCGCGTCTTCCTTCGACCGCATCGAGCGGGTCTCGCCGCGGCTTGTATCGAACAGGCGGGTTTCCTGATCGATTGCCTCGCCCCTCTCGACTAATTCGATCTGGCGGCGCGCCTCATGATCGATCGCCTGCTTCAGAAACCGAATGGAATTGAGGTTCTTGATCTCGCAACGCGTACCCAATTCCTCACCCGGACGGCGTACCGAGACATTGGCATCGACGCGAAGCGAGCCCTCCTGCATGTTGCCGTCGCAGGAACCGACATATTGCAGGATCGAACGTAGCTTCTCGACATAGGCGACCGCCTCGTCAGCCGAGCGGAGGTCGGGTTTGGAGACGATCTCCATCAGCGCCACGCCGGCCCGGTTGAGATCGATAAAGGACTTCGTCGGGTGCTGGTCGTGGAGCGACTTTCCCGCATCCTGCTCCAGATGCAGGCGCTCGATCCCGACCAACTTGGATTCGGCGTCATCAAGGTCGATCTCGACCTCGCCCTCGCCGACGATCGGCGCCTCGTACTGGGAGATTTGATAGCCGAAGGGGAGATCCGGGTAGAAGTAGTTCTTGCGCGCGAAAACCGAGTGCGTATTGACCTTGGCGTCGAGCGCCAACCCGGTCCGGACCGCCTGACGAACCGCGACCTCGTTCAACACCGGCAACATGCCCGGCATCGCCGCATCGACGAGGCTCACCTGGCTATTCGGTTCGGCGCCGAACGTGGTCGCGGCGCCGGAAAAGAGCTTGGCCTCGCTCAACACCTGGGCATGGATTTCGAGTCCGATCACGACTTCCCAGTCACCGGTCTCGCCTCGCAGCAGATTGGCCATCGCCTCAGCCCCCCGCCCGGATCCGCGGCACCGCGTCAAATCCGGCCGCATCCTCAATCGCCTGAGCGACATGCAGCACCGTCTCCTCGTCGAAGGGCCGGCCGATCACATGGAGGCCGAGCGGCAGCCCATCCTCGGAGAGACCCGCCGGAACCGAGACCGCGGGCAGGCCCGCCATCGACGCCGGAACGGTCAGGACGTCGTTCAGATACATCGCGATGGGGTCATCCATCTTTTCGCCTTGGGCAAATGCGGCGCTTGGCGTCGTTGGGGTCAGAATGGCGTCCACTTTCTCCCAAGCGCCGTGAAAATCGTCGGCGATCCGGGTCCGCACTTTCTGCGCCTGGAGATAATAGGCGTCATAGTATCCCGCCGACAGCACGTAAGTCCCGATGAGGACGCGGCGCTGCACTTCCGCGCCGAAGCCTTCGCCTCGCGTGTTCTCATACATCTCTTGCAGCGTCTCGCCCTCGACCCGAAGGCCATAGCGCACCCCGTCATAACGCGCGAGGTTGGAGGACGCCTCGGCCGGCGCCACGATATAGTAGGCCGGCAACGCGTATTTTGTATGCGGCAGGCTGATATCGACGATCTCGGCACCGGCCGCTCGCAGCCAGGCGATCCCCTCTTGCCACAACGCGTCGATTTCCGCCGGCATGCCTTCGATCCGGTATTCCCGGGGAACGCCAATCTTTAGCCCACGGATATCGCCCGAGAGCGCCGCCTCGTAATCCGGCACAGGCACGTCGACGCTTGTCGAATCCTTGGGATCATGCCCGGCCATGGCACCCAGCATGATGGCCGCGTCGCGGACCGTGCGGGTCAAGGGTCCCGCCTGATCGAGCGATGAGGCAAAAGCGACGATGCCCCAGCGCGAACACCGGCCATAGGTCGGCTTCAGGCCGACGATGCCGCAGAAGGCGCCCGGCTGACGGATCGAGCCGCCGGTATCGGTACCGATCGAGGCCGCCGCCCCCCGCGCCGCGACGATCGCGGCCGATCCGCCGGACGAGCCGCCCGGAACCAACTTCTTCTCGGGTGCCGAATTCGACTTCCAGGGATTCTCGACCGGGCCGTAAAAGCTCGACATGTTCGACGAACCCATGGCGAACTCGTCGAGATTGGTCTTGCCGAGACCAATCGCCCCGGCGCGCGCGAGATTGGCCGTCACGGTCGAGTCATACGTCGGCAAGAAACCGTCCAGAATATGGCTCGCCGCGGTCGTTAGCACCCCTTCGGTGCAAAAGAGATCCTTGATCGCAATCGGCACGCCTTCGAGCGCGCCTCCCTCGCCCCTGGCGAGCCGTTCATCCGAAACAACGGCCGATTCGCACGCCGCCTCAAAAGTTTCGGTTATGAAACAATTAAGACTGCGTAAGCCTTCCGAGGCCTCTATATAGGCGTCGGTCAGCTCGACCGCGCCGATTTCCCGGTCGCGCAGCCTGTCCCGGGCCTCGGCGAGAGAAAGGTCGGTCAACGCCGCCATCACTCGACCACCTTGGGCACGGTATAGAAGGCGGCCTCGGCCTCCGGCGCGTTGGTCAGCACCTTCTCGGGATCGCCGCCGTCGGTCACCTTGTCGGCGCGCGCCGCCCGCACCGTCTCGATCACCGAGGTCATCGGCGCCACGCCGTCGGTGTCGACGTCGGAGAGCTGCTCGATCCAGCCGATGATATTGTTGAGTTCGCCCGCCAGCGGGTCGAGCTTGTCCTCGGACACCTTGATCCGGGCCAGGGCGGCGATACGGCGAACGGTTTCCTGGTCGAGCAACATGACGACTCCGACGGTCTCTGGAATTTCCGGGCGGAAGCTATCACCGCCCCCTGGTGAGCGGCAAGGCCGAGATCGGCCGGACCAAGGCTGGCCTAGGCCGTTGCCACCGGGGTATTACCTGACCATGGCAATCGTCGAACCGAAAGACCTGCCGGATGAAATCGAAGCGGGGAAACGCCTGCTTGGCCTCGACCTCGGCTCGAAGACCATCGGGCTCGCGATTTCCGATTCCCAGTTCCGCGTGGCCTCCCCATTGGAGACGCTCCGGCGCACGAAATTCACCAAGGATGCCGAAACCCTCAAGCGATTGATCGACGACCGGGACATCGGCGGGCTGGTTCTCGGCCTGCCGGTAAACATGGACGGCAGCGAGGGCCCGCGCGCTCAATCGACCCGGCAATTCGCCGCCAACCTCTTGGAAAAATTCGACATTCCGATCGCATTTTGGGACGAGCGGATGTCGACGATGGCGGTGGAACGGATGCTGATCGACGAGGCCGACATGTCGCGCCGGCGCCGCGCCGAGGTAGTGGACAAGATGGCCGCCGCCTACATCCTGCAAGGCACCTTGGATTCGCTCGGCCGCGATTAAGCGGAGCCGTCACATCTATCTTGCCGCCGGAGGGCCTTGGCGCGTATAGTCCGCCTTTAATGACCGCGCCCCAGCCCCTCCCCGAGGATCTCACCTACCGGTTCAATCACCGGCACCTGCTGGGCATCGAGGGTCTGTCCTCCGACGAAATTACCTATCTGCTCGACTTGGCTGACACATATGTCGAGCAAAACCGCCGTCCCGATAAGAAATCCGACCTGCTGCGCGGCCGCACCATCATCAATCTTTTCTTCGAGGCCTCGACCCGAACGTCGAGTTCCTTCGAACTCGCGGGCAAGCGACTCGGCGGCGATACGATGAACATGTCGGTCACCTCGAGCTCGGTGAAGAAGGGCGAGACCCTGATGGATACGGCGATGACCCTGAACGCCATGCATCCCGACGTCCTGATCGTCCGGCACGGCGATTCGGGCGCGGTGAAGCTGCTTTCCGAGAAGGTCAACTGCGCGGTCATCAATGCCGGCGACGGCACCCACGAGCATCCAACACAGGCCCTGCTCGACGCGCTGACCATTCGCCGTCGCAAGGACCGCATTCACCGGCTCTCGGTCGCCATCTGCGGCGATATTCTGCACAGCCGGGTCGCCCGTTCGAACATCGCCCTCCTCAACATCATGGGTTCGCGGGTGCGCGTGATCGCCCCCCCCACCCTGCTGCCGACCGACATCGACCGCTTTGGCGTCGAGGTCTTCCACAACATCGAGGACGGCATTCGCGATTGCGACATCGTTATGATGCTGCGCCTGCAGAACGAGCGGATGCAGGGCATGTTCGTGCCGTCGATCCGGGAGTACTTCCATTTCTTCGGTCTCACCCGGGCGAAGCTGGCGGCGGCGAAGCCGGACGCACTGGTCATGCATCCGGGGCCGATGAACCGGGGTGTCGAGATCGATTCCGACCTCGCCGACGACCTCGACCGGTCGGTCATCCGCGAGCAGGTCGAGATGGGGGTTGCCGTCCGCATGGCCTGTCTCGATGCGCTGACCCGCAACAGCGTGGCGAACGCCCCGTGACGGCGGGCCGCGTCGCCTATCTCAACGCGCGGCTGCTGGATCCCGCAAGCGGCCTCGATTCGCCGGGTGCTCTGTTGGCCGAGGACGGATTGATCGCGGATTTCGGCCCCGAACTCTTCCGCGACGGAGCACCTTCGGTGGAGAAAGTGGTGGATTGCGACGGGAAATGCCTCGCACCCGGCTTGATCGACATGCGGGTCCATCTCCGCGAGCCCGGCGAGGCGCACAAGGAAACACTCGAGGCCACGAGTGCCGCCGCCGCCGCGGGCGGTGTGACGACGATGGTGACCCTTCCCAATACCGACCCCGTGATCGACGATGCGTCGGTCGTGCAGTTCCTGCACCGCCGGGCGAGCGAAGCGGGTGCCGTCAAGGTCAAATGCTACGGTTCGGTGACCCAAGGGACGAAGGGCAAGCAACTGACGGAGATGGGTCTCCTGTCGGAGGCGGGCGCCGTCGCCTTCACCGACGGGACGCGGGCGGTCGCGGACGCGATGGTGATGCGCCGCGCGCTCGGCTACGCCAAGGGCTTCGATCTTTTGATCGTCCAGCACCCGGAAGACCCCGACCTCGCCAATGGCGGCCAGATGAACGAGGGCGAAATCGCGAGCCGCCTTGGTCTCGGCGGCATCCCGGCGGCCGCCGAGGTGATCATGGTCGAGCGCGATCTGCACCTGGTCGAACTCACGGGGGCCCGCTATCACGCCGCGCACCTTTCGACCGCGGGCGCCATCGATGCGATCCGGCGTGCCAAGGCGCGCGGTCTTCCAGTCACCTGCGACACGGCCCCCCATTACTTCGCGCTGAACGAAGTGGCGGTCGGCGACTACCGGACCTTCGCCAAGGTCTCGCCGCCGCTTCGCGCCGAGCATGACCGGAAGGCCGTGGTCGAGGGTCTCGCCGACGACACGATCGACGCCGTCGCCAGCGACCATACGCCGAGCGACCAGGATTCGAAGCGCCTCCCCTTCGCCCAGGCGGAAGCCGGCATCATCGGGCTGGAGACGCTCCTGACCCTGACCCTGGAGCCCTACCACAACGGCGAGCTGACACTGTTGAATGCCCTCGCCAAGGTGACCGAAGGGCCGGCCGATATTCTGGGATTGCCGGGCGGACGCCTCCACCGCCGCGCGCCGGCCGATCTCGTCCTCTTCGATCCGGAGGTGCCGTGGCGGATCGAAGAATCGAATTTCCGCAGCACGTCGAAGAACTCGCCCTTCGACGGCCGACCCGTCCAGGGTCGCGTCTTGCGGACGATCTCGGACGGGGACACCGCATTTACCTTGCAATCGTAGTCGGACCGCCGCCGGTCTTGGAAATCACCATTCGGTCCCGCATACTTTCGGCATTGTTTCGCATGGAAACCGGGATATGCCCGATCCGATAAGCTGGAGTCATTCGCTCCCCTACTTCGCCATCGCGTCGGCCTTCGGCTATCTAGTGGGATCGATCCCGTTCGGGCTGCTGCTGACCCGGATCGCCGGCCTTGGCGACATTCGCGCCATTGGATCGGGCAATATCGGCGCCACCAACGTACTCCGCACCGGCAAGCGGGGCTTGGCCGCTCTGACCCTTCTCCTGGATGGCGGCAAGGGGACGGTAGCGGTCATGGCGGCGGGACTTTATGGACCCGATATCGCGGTTATCGCCGCCTGGGGCGTGGTGCTGGGCCACGTCTTCCCGGTCTGGCTCAAATTCAACGGCGGCAAAGGGATGGCGACGGCGATCGGTGTCCTGATCGGTCTGGCGCCGCTGCTTGGGCTCTATGCCTGCCTCACCTGGCTCGCGGTCGCCATAATTTTACGTTATTCGTCGCTCGCGACCCTGGTTTCAATCGGTCTGGCACCTGTCTATGCCCATCTCATGGGGGCCTTTCAGCTCGCTGAGGCGATCGCGGTTCTGACGGTCCTCGTATGGATCCGCCATCACGCCAATATCCGGCGGCTTCTTGCAGGCAAGGAGACGAAGATCGGCGCAAAAGACGCCTGATCCGCCCATAACCCCGATGACACACCATCATTGGGGGCATCGCACAACATGAAGGAAGACCTACCGGCACCGCACGACGACGGCGAGCGGCTCGACCGTCTCCGCCTGATCCGCAGCGAGAACATCGGCCCGATTACCTTTCGACAATTGCTGCAACGTTACGGCTCGGCGAAGGCGGCGATCACCGCGTTGCCGGAACTCGCACAGCGCGGCGGGCGCCGCCGCGGGCTCAAGATCGCCTCGGTGGATATGGCGGTCGACGAGACGGCCGCATTGGCTGAAATCGGCGGCCGCCAACTCCACCTCGGCGAACCCGATTATCCGGCCGCCCTTGCCGCCATCGAGGACGCGCCGCCGGTGCTTTCCCTGCTGGGACATCTTCATCTCCTCGCGCGCCACGCCGTGGCGGTGATCGGCGCCCGCAACGCCTCCGTCAATGGCCGCGTCTTCGTCGAGAAGACCGCGCGCGAGCTCGGCGCCGCCGAATTGGTCGTCGTCTCGGGCTTGGCACGCGGAATAGATACCGCCGCCCACCGGGGCGCCATCGAGACCGGAACGGTAGCGGTGATGGCGGGCGGTGTCGACGTGGTTTATCCCCGCGAAAACGACTCCCTGCATGACGAGCTCCGGGCCTGCGGGTTGATCCTCTCCGAGATGCCCCCCGGAACGAAACCGCAGGGCCGGCATTTCCCGCGCCGGAACCGAATTATTTCGGGACTCTCCTGGGGCGTCGTGGTGATCGAGGCGGCGGAACGGTCGGGCTCGCTCACCACCGCCCGATTCGCCCTGGAACAAGGCCGCGACGTGTTCGCGGTTCCGGGCTCGCCCCTCGATCCGCGTTCCGGCGGCACCAACCGGCTGATCCGCGAAGGCGCCACGCTGGTCAGATCGGCCGCCGATGTCCTGGAGGAGTTGAACGAGATGACGCCGACGCGTATTTCCGAGAAGCGCGACACCGAGTTCGCGCCGCCTCGCGAGGATACCATCGACTCGGACCTGCTGGACGACGCGCGCCCCGAAATTCTGGCGCTTCTAGGGCCTTCCCCGACCGAGGTCGACATGCTGATCCGTGCCTCCGGGCTTCCGCCGGCCCTCGTTTGGGCGGTGTTGCTGGAGTTGGAAATCGCCGGTCGGCTGGCTCGCCAACCGGGGAACACGGTCCTTCTCATCGGCGGCGGCGATAGCGCCGTCGGAAAATAAAATCGGTGCCGGGTTGCGTTTGAACGGTTGACGAAACGGGTCGACGATGCCAATTGCTAGCGGGCCGCCTGACGGGAATGCACCTGTATCGGCGGCGCCGGAACATGTAACGGATGTCGAAATCAGAGAACGAAAAGCAAGCGCATGACCGTTGTCGTCGTTGAATCGCCGGCCAAGGCGAAGACCATAAACAAGTATCTCGGGTCCGATTATCGGGTTCTCGCGAGCTATGGTCACGTGCGCGACCTGCCCTCGAAGGACGGGTCGGTGCAGCCCGACAACGATTTCTCGATGACCTGGAACGTCGACACAAACAGCAAAAAGCGCATCGACGCGATCGCCAAGGCGCTGAAGGATGACGACACGCTGATCCTCGCGACCGATCCCGATCGCGAGGGCGAGGCCATCTCCTGGCATGTCCAGGAGGTGCTGGCCCAACGCAAGGTCCTCAAGGACGTGGCGATCCACCGCGTGGTCTTCCACGAGATCACCAAGGATGCGGTGCTCGACGCCATGAGCCAGCCGCGCGCCATCAACCAGGAATTGGTCGACGCCTATCTGGCACGCCGCGCGCTCGATTATCTGGTGGGATTCACGCTCTCTCCCGTGCTCTGGCGGAAACTGCCGGGGTCGCGCTCGGCGGGCCGCGTCCAATCGGTGGCGCTCCGCCTCGTTTGCGAACGCGAAGCCGAGATCGAGGCCTTCGATCCCCGGGAATACTGGTCGGTCACGGCCGGTTTCGCGACCGCGAAGGGGGAGCCCTTCGGCACCCGCCTGACCCATCTCGACGGCCGCAAGCTCGACCGGCTGGATATCGGTTCCGAGGCCGAAGCGGAGAAAGCGCGCAAGGCGATCGAAAGCAACGCCTTCACGGTCAAAACCGTCGAGCGCAAGACCGTGCGCCGCAATCCGGCGCCGCCCTTCACTACCTCTACCCTACAGCAGGAAGCGAGCCTGAAGCTCCGCTTCAGCGCCACGCGCACCATGCAGACCGCGCAGAAGCTTTACGAGGGCGTGGATATCGGCGGTGAGACGGTCGGGCTCATCTCCTATATGCGAACCGACAGCGTCACTCTGAGCCAAGATGCGATCGGCGGCTGCCGGCGATTGATCGAGACGGATTTCGGCGGCGAGTATTTGCCGGCAAAACCCCGCATCTACCGGACCAAGTCGAAGAACGCGCAGGAAGCCCACGAGGCGATCCGGCCGACCGACCTCTTCCGCCGGCCGGCGCAGATGGCGGGGTATCTCGACGACGATCAGCGCCGGCTCTACGAGTTGATCTGGAAACGCACCATCGCCTGCGAAATGGAAAGTGCGGTTTTCGATCAGGTCGCGGCCGATCTCGCCTCACCCGACGAGAAGGTAATGCTGCGCGCCAACGGCTCGGTACTGAAATTCGACGGCTTCCTGAAACTCTACCAGGAAGGTCGGGACGACAAGACGGACGAGGACGGCGGCGACCGACGCCTGCCGCCGCTAAGCGAAGGCGATACGCCGACGCTGGGCGAAGTCGAGACCGAACAGCACTTTACCCAGCCGCCCCCGCGCTATTCGGAGGCGAGCCTGGTCAAGAAGATGGAAGAGCTCGGTATCGGCCGGCCCTCGACCTATGCCTCCATCCTAAAAGTATTGCAGGATCGCAATTACGTGCGGCTTGAGAAGCGGCAATTCGTTCCCGAGGATCGCGGCCGTCTGGTCACCACCTTCCTCACCGGATTTTTCCAACGGTACGTCGAGTACGGGTTCACCGCCGACCTCGAGGAACAGCTGGACGACATCTCCGGCGGACGCCTGGACTGGCGAAAGGTTCTGCGGGACTTCTGGGGCGATTTTTCGAAGGCCACCGAGGAAACCGCCGCGCTCAAATTCTCGGATGTGCTGGATGCGCTCGACCGCGATCTCGGACCGCATTTCTTCCCGACCGACGAGAACGGCGACACCGAGGGCGCGCGCGGCTGCCCGACCTGCGAGGAGGGTCGTCTCTCCCTGAAGCTCGGCCGGTACGGCGCCTTCATCGGTTGCTCCAACTATCCCGACTGCCGCTATACCCGTCAGTTGGCGACGAACGGCGCCAACGGCGAGGACAGCGACGCCGATACCGCACTTGCCAACGGCCCGACCGTGCTCGGCCTCGATCCGGAAACCGAACTCGAGGTCAGCTTGCGAAAGGGTCCCTATGGACCCTATGTCCAGCTCGGCGAAGCCGTTCCCGCCGAAAAAGCCGAGAAGGGCAAGAAGAAGAAAAAGGCGGTGAAGCCAAAACGCGCCTCTTTGCCGAAGGGAACGGCGCTCGGCGACGTGACGCTGGAAATCGCGCTCCGGCTGCTCTCGCTGCCGCGCGAGGTTGGTGCCCATCCGGAAACCGGCGACATGATCACCGCCGGGATCGGCCGCTACGGGCCCTATCTCCGCTATCAGAGCAAATACACCTCGCTGCCGGCCGAGGACGACCTGTTGACCATCGGTCTCAATCGCGCGGTGACACTCCTGGCGGAAGCGAAGCCCGCGGGCGGTCGCGAACTCGGTGCTCATCCCGAGGACGGTAAGCCGGTGACGGTGCAGAAGGGCCGGTACGGCCCCTACGTCAAGCACGACCGGATCAACGCCACCTTGCCCAAGAACGTCGATATGGACGCCGTGGACCTGGAACAGGCGGTGGCGCTGATCGCGGCGAAGAAGGCAAAAGGCGGCGGCAAGGGCGGCGGTCGTCGCAAGACGAAAAAGAAAACCGCACCCGCCCCGGCGGATTGATCCCTTGGCGCGCCGCAAAGCGCCCGAGCGTCCGACAAGAGAGCAGATACTCGCCTTTATCGAGGAAAGCCCGCGGCGCGTCGGCAAGCGAGAGATCGCACGGGCCTTCTCGCTCGGTCACGCCGACCGGACTTGGCTGCGGGAGACGCTAAAAACGCTGAAGGCGGAAGGTCTGCTGGCGCAAGGCCGTGGTCGTCAAGCCGTACCGCCGGGCGAATTGCCGCCGGTTGGCGTCATCGAAATCAGCCATATCGACGAGGACGGCGAACTTGTTGCGCGGCCGACCGCCTGGCACGACGCGGAAACGCCACCGCCCACGATCTACCTGGCGCCGAGCCGTCACCGCCGGGTGGCACCGAAGCCGGGCGACCGGGTGCTGGCGCATCTCAAGAAGGTCGACGAGGCCGTCTACGAGGCGCGGGCCATCCGGATTCTGGGACCGGCGGCAAAATCCCTCATCGGCGTCCTGGAGATCGACCGTACGGGCGCCGGTCTCCTGCATCCCGCGGACCGCAAGCACCGACGGCCCTACGCCATCGCGGAAAAGGACCGGGGCGGAGCGGCGTCGGGCGATTTCGTCACGGCGGAGGTTCTGCCCGGCGGCATGCGCACCCACCGGGCGCGAATTCTGGAACGCATCGGACCCGCCGACGATCCCCGATCCTTCAGCCTGGTCGCGATCCACACCCTTGGGCTTCCCCTCGAATTTCCGCGCGAAGCACTGGACGCGGCCGACCGCCTGGCGCCGGCGACACTGGAGACGCGTACCGATTTGCGTCAGCTACCGCTGGTGACCATCGACGGCGCCGATGCCCGCGATTTCGACGATGCGGTCTTCGCAGAACGCGACACGGGGGCGGACAATCCGGAGGGCTGGCGGCTGATCGTCGCGATCGCCGATGTCGGCCACTACGTGACGACCGGCGACGCGCTGGACAAGGCGGCCCGCGAAAGAGGCAACTCCGCCTATTTTCCGGACCGGGTGGTGCCCATGCTGCCGGAGCGGCTGTCGAACGATCTCTGCTCCTTGCGCCCGGGCGAGGACCGCGCCTGCCTCGCGGCGGAGATGCGCATCGATCGCGACGGCAACGCGATCGATCATCAGTTCTCTCGCGGCCTCATCCGCTCGGCGGCGCGGCTCACCTACGACCAAGTCCAGGCGGCGCGGGACGGTGCTCCGGACGACAAGACCGAAGGGCTGGTCGAGACAGTCATTTCACCGCTCTACGGTGCGTTCGAGGCGCTCTCGCGGGCCAGGGAGGCGCGGGGCACGCTCGAGCTTGAATTCGTCGAACGCCAGGTCCTGCTGAAAGAAGACGGCTGGGTCGACAACATCGTGCCCCGGCCCCGCCATGACAGCCATCGCCTGATCGAGGAATTCATGATCGCGGCCAATGTGGCCGCGGCCGAGACCCTGCACGCGAGGCGGGCCCCCGCGATGTACCGGGTCCACGAACCGCCGAGCGCGGCCGATCTCGAGACACTTAGGGAATCGCTCAAAGGGCTCGGCTTCAACCTCGTTAAGGACGGCGCCATCCGGCCGCGTCAGTTCGCAGGTATCCTGGCCCAAGCCAAGGCGGCGGAAAACCTGCCGCTGGTCAGCGACCTCATTCTGCGTGCCCAATCGAAGGCCGTCTATGCGCCGCGGGATCTTGGTCATTTCGGATTGGCGCTACGACGCTATTGCCATTTCACCTCGCCCATTCGCCGATATGCGGATCTCTTGGTTCACCGCGCGCTGATCACGGCGCTTGCCCTTGGTTCGGACGGCCTACCACCGGAAGTCGCGAGCAAATTCGAGGAGACTGGCGAACATATTTCAGCCACCGAACGCCGCGCCACGGCGGCCGAACGAGACTCGGTCGACCGCTTCACCTCTGCCTTCCTGTCCGATCGCGTCGGCGCCACGTTCTCGGGCCGAATCAACGGGGTTACGCGGTTCGGCCTTTTCGTGACACTGGACGAGACCGGGGCCGACGGATTCCTGCCGCGACGCCATCTCCCCTGGGATCGCTATCGCCACGACACGAGACGACATCGCCTCCTCGGCGAGGAATCCGGACTCTCCTTCACCATGGGTCAACCGATCTCGGTCGAACTTTTGGAAGCGGAACCCCGCACGGGCAGCCTTGTCTTGAAGCTCCTTGAAGGGGGAGAACGGGACGCCCCCGGCCCCGCCGGCGGACGGGCCCGAAAGCGCGGGCGAAAACGCCGAGCGCGATAGAAGATTAACGCAGGAATACCCTCGGGATTGGAAATTCCGACGAATTGCCGCTATTAAGAAATATCGGCGTGTCGTCTTCCTGTAGAGAATGCGAATACCATCGGTTATGAATTGGCGATCGATTCAAGGTTATCGCCCGTATATCGCGGCGATGGGATTCGTCCTATTGCTCGCGGGCTGCGCATCACCGTTTGGGGAAAGCGACGATGGGGATTTCGTGCCGCTCGCGGCCGAGACGATGTTCGATTCCGGCCTGTCCCACGTACAAGACATATACATCGACCAGCCGCATGTCGCCCGGCTGGCCCTTATCGGCTTGAATGGCCTTCGCAGAATCGAGCCTTCACTCGCGGTTGTCTGGGCGGGCAAGGAAGTCCGCCTTATCATAGCCGGCGATATCGCCGCGCGCGCCAAGATCACCGACGACGGAGATACCGCCCTTTGGGCCTCGGTCATGACCAAACTGATCGTCAAGGGACGACAGAGATCGACAACACTCGGCGGTGCCACGGCCGAGGATATCTATGAAGCGGTCTTTGATACCGTCGTCGAGCAGCTCGACCCCTACAGCCGGTATTCAAGTGCCGAGACGGCCCGAAAGGAACGCGCGAGGAGAAATGGATTCGGCGGTATCGGCGTTACGATTGCGCCGCATGCCGATGGCGCGCGCATTGTCAGGATCAAGCCGGAACAGCCGGCCGCCAAGGCGGGACTGATAGCCGGCGATATCATCATCGCGGTCGACGGCGACGCGGTGGCCGGATTTCCGAAGCGGCGGATCAACAAACTCCTGCGCGGAGAGATCGGCAAGGAAGTGGTCCTAACGGTCCGACGCGCCGCGACGATCGATCCGTTCACGGTCAGCCTGGAACGGCGGCGAATCGTCCAACAAACCGTGTATTCCCGGCAAGATGGAGATTTCACCCAACTTCGCATTACCCGCTTCAATCAACACACCGCGGGCCAGATGCTGCGCATGGTCAAAAAGATTCGGCGCAAGAAAGGCGTCACGCTGCGCGGTATCATCCTCGATATCCGCGGCAATCCGGGCGGCGTTCTTGGTCAGGCGGTAGCGCTTTCCGACCTTTTTCTACAGGCGGGCAAAATCCTCTCGACACGCGGCCGTCATCCGAAGAGCCTGCAATTGTTCGACGCCCATATCGGCGATATCGCCCATGGTCTGCCGATTGCGGTCCTGATGGACGGCGCTTCGGCCTCGGCCGCCGAAATTCTTGCCTCGGCGTTGCAAGACCGGGGGCGTGCCGTTTTGATCGGCGCCAGCAGCTTCGGCAAGGGGACCGTACAGAACGTGGTGCGCCTGCCGAACGGCGGCGAGCTGATCTTGACCTGGGCTCGCATGCATGCGCCGTCCGGCTATATTCTGCATCGCCTGGGCGTTCTGCCGACGATTTGTACCAGCCACGCAGTCTCGGTCGACACCGCGCTTGGCGAACTGGTCCGCGAAGGCGCCGATGTCATTCGGCGCAATATGCGGGCTCGACGCTTGGCGAACCACAAGGACGCGCGGGACCGAAAAGCGATCAAAGCGCTTTGCCCATGGCGGCCGCGGGAAGACTCGGACTTGGACCTTGAACTCGCCGAACGAATCCTCGTTCAGCCCGACCTGTACCGGAAACTCCTCGCCAGCGCGCGACCCGAAGCGGGAATCTAACCCTAGGAAAGTCGAGTATGCCCGATAACAACCAACCGTCTCCACCGAAACGCCCCGTTCGGCCGCGCCATGCGGCAAGCTTGGTTCTGCTAAGCGGCACGGGTGACGAAACAAAGGTCCTACTTGGGAGACGGCCGATGACGGCGCGGTTCATGCCGGGTGTCTATGTGTTTCCGGGTGGCGCCCTGGAGCGTGGGGATCATGCCGTCGCGGCCCATCTGTCGATGCGCGAAGATGTCGAAATACGACTGGCCCGCCACGGCGGCCGCCATCGCGCGCGGGCCCTTCCCTGGACCGCGATCCGAGAGACCTGGGAAGAGACGGGCATTCTGGTCGGACATGAAGGCACGTTCGAGCCGAGACGCGACGACCCGGCGACGGATGCCTTCATCAAGGCCGGTCTGGTTCCCGACCTCGCGGCGCTCGATTACATCGTCCGCGCGGTCACCCCGGCGCATTCGCCGATCCGTTTCGATACCCGGTTTTTCGTGGCAAGCGAGGCCGACACCGGCGGGCGCCTGATTCAAAACAGCGAGTTGGAGGAAATCGGCTGGCATCCGCTCGATCATGCTCTCGATAACCTCAAGCTGATGGGCGTCACACGTTTCGTCCTCGAGGAAGCCCGACGTCACTGGGGCCAACGCCCGCGACCCGATGCGACGCGCACCACACCGGTTTTGACCCGCCGCCGCGGCAAACGGGTCATCACGCGGAATTAAACTTGACTTGAGCCGGGGCGTGGTTATCGTTCGCGCCCTAACGCAATGTTCTTACGTCAAAACGGATACGGGCCATGGCCAAACCGAGCACGATTCTCGTGAAATTAGTGAGCACCGCCGACACGGGATATTACTACGTGACGAAGAAGAATCCGCGGAACCAGACGGAAAAGCTGAGCTTCCGGAAATACGACCCGGTCGCGCGCAAGCATGTCGAGTTCAAGGAAGGCCGGATAAAGTAAATCCTGTTTCGGAAAGTCGCGTCCAGCCGACCCGTCATCGGACGACTTCTACAATTAGAGCTGCGCCACCGCGTCCGTGACCGACGTCTCCACCGGACGCAAGCCGTCTTTTTCCCAGATCATCACCTGATTCCGGCCCGCGCCCTTGGCGCCGTATAGCGCCTCGTCGGCGCGGCGCAACAGGGCATCGGTCGAATCGCCGTCCATATCGACTTCGGCCACGCCGATGCTGATCGTTACCTTGAATTGGGTATCGGCGGCCGCCGATTTAAAGGGCAGATCGGCGATATTATGACGCAGCCGTTCAGCCACCGCCGAGGCAACCGCGATATCCGTTTCGGGCATGACGACGACGAATTCCTCGCCCCCATATCGCGCGACGGTGTCGAAACTCCGCACATTCGCCATAACCCGTTCGCACAATTCGCGAAGGACATCGTCGCCGGCGGCATGACCATGGGTATCATTGATGTTCTTGAAATAATCGATATCGAGCATCATAACCGACAGGTATCGCCGTCCGCCCGCGATCCGGTCCATCAAGCCGCTCAGATGCGCTTCGAGATAGCGCCGATTGTAAAGTCCGGTCAGGCTGTCGGTCAGCGCGAGTTGAAGGCTCTTTTCATAGTTGTCGCGGAGACGAATCTGGTATCGATGGCGGCGGATCTGAGTCCGGCAGCGCGCCAACAGTTCGTTTCGATCGACCGGACGAACGACATAATCGTTACATCCAAGATCCATCGCCGTCGCAAGCTGAGATACCTCGGATTCCTCGGCGATCACCAACAGGGGCAAATTGCGGAGATCGTCGCTCGACCGCACCTGGGAACAAAACATCAGGGCATCTTCGTCACGCAATTTAAGATCGACGATCGCCAGGTCGAACTCGCGGCTCCGAAGTTGCTCGATGGCACCCTCGATCGTGGCTGCGGTCACGCAATCATGTCCTTCGACAGACAGAATCTCTGCGAACCGTCGCGCGTAGATTTCGCGATCTTCGACGATCAGCACGTTCGCTTCCTTGGCGCTTTCGTCGATTAGCCCGAGACTTCCCTCCATGACCCCGAAATGCTCCGAGGTCTGCTCCCGAAGCCGCCATTCGTCTATGGTCATCTTCAGGCGAACCAGCGACCGGACCCGCGCGAAGAGCGCCCTGTCATCGACTGGTTTCGTCAGGAAATCGTCGGCGCCGGCCTCCAATCCCCGCACGCGGTCCGCCGTTTCGGAAAGCGCAGTTACCATGACAACGGGAATATGGGTGGTTTTCGGGTCGGATTTGATTCGATGGCAGACCTCGAACCCATCCATGCCGGGCATCATGACATCCAGCAGAACGATGTCGGGCGGTTCCGATTGCAGTAACGCAAGCGCTTCGTCGCCGCTGCTCGCAACCGACACCTGAAAATATTCAGAGGTCAGCTTTGCTTCCAGAAGCTTCAAATTCGGGAGCAGATCGTCGACAACGAGAACGCGGGCCGTCATTTGCCCTCAATTGAGAAATTGTTCCACCGTTTCCAGGAAGGTCGAAACGGAGATCGGTTTCGCAATATACGCCTCGCAGCCTCCATCGCGAATTTTTTCCTCGTCCCCCTTCATGGCAAATGCGGTCACCGCCACAACGGGAATCGCTTTTAGATTATCGTCTTCCTTCAACCATTTCGTAACCTCAAGGCCCGATACCTCCGGAAGCTGGATATCCATGAGGATCAGGTCGGGGACATGGCTGCGTGCCATCTTGAGGGCCTCCATGCCGTCACGTGTCTGAAGAATATCGTAGCCTTTCGCCTCCAACAGATCATGGAAAAGCTTCATATTCAGTTCATTGTCTTCAACAATGAGAATTGTCTTGGCCATTCAGCACCGCCTTGAGTCCGGACGCGTCAACGCAATCGAAGGGAAATTAACCTAGAATTCGTCCCGTCCAAAAAGATGCGCGTACGTCCATCGCTTCATGCAATTGTATAATGACCCAACGGTAGGAGACAATGGTTGCCAAGTCGTTAACGACGAAGCGTTAATTCGGAAATAGACCCAATATGGAATTTCGATGCGGATAGGCGTGGATGTAGGCGGCACGAAGCTCGAAGCCGCTATTCTGGATCAAGGGAGCAGGATCGTTTCCCGCCGCCGCATTCCGACGCCGGACGGCGATTACGAGGCGGCGCTGGCGGCGATTGTCAATCTGGTCACAGCGATCGAGGCCGACTTCGGCGGCACGCATTCGGTGGGCCTGGGAATTCCGGGCACGATCTCACCCGTCAGCGGCCGCATCAAGAATGCCTATAATTCACCCTTCAACGGGCACGCCTTCGACAAGGACCTCGAAGACCGTCTCGGCAGGCCCATCCGAATGATGAACGATGCGAACTGCTTCGCGCTATCGGAGGCCCGGGACGGAGCCGCCGCCGGCGCCGATACCGTTTTCGGTGCGATCATCGGCACCGGCTGCGGCGGCGGGATCGTGATCGACGGCAAGCCATTGACCGGCCACAACGCCATCGCCGGCGAATGGGGACACAATCCCCTGCCCTGGCCCGAGTCCGGCGAAAGCCCCGGGCTCGACTGCCAGTGCGGTCGGCGGGGATGTATCGAGACGTTCATCTCCGGGACCGGTTTAACGCGCCAGCACGCGGCGGCGACCGGCCGGCAGATGACCGCCGAGGAAATTGTCGCGGCGGCGGAGTCGGGCGACACCGATTCCGAGCAAAGCCTCGCGAGATACGAGACTCGCCTCGCGCGGGGCCTCGCGGCCGTTATCAATCTCATCGATCCGGACGTGATCGTGCTCGGCGGCGGCATGTCGAACCTGGCCCGGCTCTACCGAACGATCCCGGAGATGTGGTCCCAATGGATTTTCTCCGACCATGTCGAAACGCGGCTCCTGGCACCCGAATACGGCGATTCCAGCGGCGTCAGGGGTGCCGCCTGGCTGTGGCCGGGGGAGCCCGGGCAATGACCGACTCACTCGGTGCGCATCTGTGCCGGATCTGCCTAGCAACGCCCGAAACGCCGCCGCTCGACGGACGCTGTCCGGAGTGCGGTTCACCGCGGCTGATCGGCCATCCGGAATTGCACGGCCTCTCAATCGCCCATATCGACTGCGATGCGTTTTACGCCGCGGTCGAGAAGCGGGACGATCCCTCACTTGCGGACAAGCCGGTCATCATCGGCGGGCGTCACCGCGGAGTCGTCGCCGCCGCCTGCTACAATGCCCGGCTCTATGGTATTCGCTCGGCGATGCCGATGTTCAAGGCGCTCCAGGCCTGCCCCAATGCCGTGGTGATCCGCCCGGACATGGCGAAATACCAGCGCGTGGGCCAGGAAATTCGCATCCTCATGCGGGAGGTAACACCCTTGGTGCAGCCCTTGTCGATCGACGAGGCCTTTCTTGACCTGACGGACACCGTAGCGACGGAGGGCGACAGCGCCGCCCTCCGACTAGCCGCACTGATCCTGCGGATCGAGGAACGCGTCGGCGTCTCCGCCAGTATCGGGCTCAGCTACAACAAATTCCTCGCCAAGATTGCCTCCGACCTCGACAAGCCGCGCGGTTTCGCCGTGATCGGACAGGCCGAGGCGATTGATTTTCTCCGTGAAAAACCGGTGTCGATGCTCTGGGGTGTCGGCAACGCCTTGGCTCGGAAGCTTCGTCGCGACGGGATCACGAGGATCGGTCAATTGCAGACCATCTCCGAGCATGAACTCACCACGCGATACGGTGCGATCGGCGGACGACTCTATAAGTTCTCGCGCGGCGAGGACGACCGCAAGGTCGAGCCGAATTCCCCGACGAAAAGCGTTTCCGCGGAAACCACCTTCAAGCAGGATATCCGGAAATTGGACGCGTTGGCCGAACGACTTCGTCCCCTCTGCGAGACCGTCGCGCGACGACTCGTATCGAAGAACCTGGCCGGCGGCAGCGTCACGATCAAACTGAAGTCGGCGGATTTCCGACTTTTGACCCGTACCCGCCAGCTCGCCAACCCGACCCAGCAAGCGGACGCCATTTACCGCGCGGCTCGAACCCTCTTGGCGCCCGAGGCGGACGGGCGCGCCTTTCGTCTGATCGGCGCCGGTGTCGGCGATTTGACGGGCGCCGAGGACGCCGACCCGCCCGATCTATTCGACACGCCGGCGGCCGACCAAATGACTACGAGCCGGGTCCAAGACTGACGCCGAATTTCAGCAGGAAGGTTTATCCAGCGACTCGATGCGGATTAAATTTCCACCCACCCTATAGTCGCCGTAATCCAGCACTAAAGAGGGGGCGACGCCGTTATCCTGCATCTTGATCGACATCTCGAATTCCGGTTCGGGATTCTTCGATTTGGCGTCGAAAAAGGCGAGATTGAAGAGCCGCACCGGGAAGGGACCAAGCGGCGGCTTCAGCACCGGATTCGGTTTTTTCGGTGCGCGGCTTGGCAGAATAAATGCGGAAACCGGCGAAGGCGGCTTGATCTCGGAGCCATCGAAAACCAATTGCCGGTCGGTCCGGGCACCGGTCTTCGCCCGGCGCATTAAACGCAAGGTGTGCAGGGTCGGAAACACGGTACCGGCCGGCAAGTCGAACTGCCCCGTCTCCGGCAACTGATAGGTGACCTTGCCGCTCTTGCCGGCCCCGCCGAGACGCGCCGATCCCCGAATTTTTTCCACGACGCGTCCATTGCGCTCGCGTTTTATGTTGAAGCGAAAGGTCAGGCCGTCCTTCGATTCAAAGGTTGAGGAAATCGCGGTCAATTGCATCGATTCACCCGCGGCCCGGCCCACCGTCAGGATGAATTGCTGGTCGACCGTCCAACCCTCGCAGGTCTCGCCCCAAGCGTAGATCATGCCCCCGACGGCCGACGTGATCGTACTTGACCGCGAGGTTTTTATCAGTTCAAGCGAATAGGCTGCCCGATGAGGCGCGATGACGACCTCGGCGCGCACCGGCACCGCGGCGATCAGCAGGCCGATCGTCAGCGTCGCGAATACTTTAATCACCTGAAAAATCCCACCGAAACATCGATTGAAGGGTTGGATTCGCGTGAATGTTTTTCGATTATGGCACGGAATGCGGGGATTGACCCGCGCCAAATATTGCGAGGAACACGCTTCATGGCCGAGAAACCGGTTCTCCTTTTGACCCGCAAACTGCCCGACGCCGTCGAGGCCCGCGCGAACCGCGACTACGAAGCCGTCGCGAACCCCGACGATACACAATTCGAGGCCAACGACCTGGTGGAACGGAGCGCCGGCGCCGATGCGATCCTCACCTGTTCGACCGAGCGGTTCTCGGCGGAGGTCATTGAGGCGCTGCCGGAGACTGTGAAGGCGGTTGCGACCTATTCGGTCGGCCACGAGCATATCGACCTCGACGCGGCACGCCGGCGGGGACTCATCGTCACCAACACCCCCGATGTGTTGACCGCCGCCACGGCGGATCTGACAATTCTTCTAATGCTCGGCGCCGCCCGGCGCGCGCAGGAATGGGGCTCGATGCTGCGCGAGGATCGCTGGGGACGTTGGGTCGCGGTCGAACTCCTGGGCACGGACATCACCGGAAAACGCCTCGGTATTCTCGGCATGGGACGGATCGGCCGCGCGGTGGCGCAGCGGGCGCGCGGTTTCGAGATGGAGATCCACTACCACAACCGCAATCGCCTGCCGACGGAGTTGGAGGCTGGTGCCACCTATCATGCGACGGCCGAGGACATGCTTCCGCTCTGTGATTTCCTGTCGATCAATTGCCCGGCGACGGACGAGAACCATCATTTCATCAATCGCGAGCGCATCGCCTGCCTGCCCGATGGCGCGATCGTGGTTAATTCGGCGCGCGGCACGATCGTCGAGGACGACGCCCTCATCGCCGCCCTCCGTTCAGGCAAGATCGCCGGCATCGGGCTCGACGTTTACGAGGGCGAGCCCAATATCGACCCTCGCTACCGCGATATCGACACCGCCTTCCTGATGCCGCATATCGGCAGCGCCACGATCGAGACCCGCGATGCCATGGGTTTCCGGGCGCTGGACAATCTCGATGCGGTGTTCGCCGGCGAAACGCCGAGGGATCGGATCGCGTAAAGAGACGGCAAATCTTTCCGTCAAGGGGCACTTCCTGCCGGATCGAGCGGTCTCGATATCGCGTTCGGCCTGGATTCCCGTGGGCAGCGGCTGGCACGGCATTTGCGGTTCCAAGTGGGAACCTCAAACGCCAAAAGGAGACGCGCCGGATGAACCGCCCGCCCCGAGACAGCAAAGCCACCGCCAAAACGGGAACGACCGAGCGACTGGAAGAGGTAGTCGACAATCTCGACTTCGAGCGGTTGCCTGAAAAGATGGTGCGAAAGCTGTTGGCGCAGACGCTCGAGACCCTGCGGGTCGCGCGCCGGCGGGTCGACGAACAGGATTATGAAATCCAACTCCTGCGGCGGCTCTCAACGACGGACCCGGCCACCAGCCTGCTTAATCGCCGGGGTTTGCATCTCGTCCTTCGCACCGAACTCGCCCGGGCGAACCGAGACAAGACCGGTGGCGCCCTGATGGTGATCGATCTCGATGGGTTCAAGGCGATCAACGACACCTATGGTCACGCGGCCGGCGACCATGTTCTTACGACCGTCGCGCGCTTCCTCCACACCAACGTTCGCGACGCCGACGAGGTCGGTCGTCTTGGGGGCGACGAGTTTGTCGTATTGATGCCGGGTGCAGCACCCAGCGAAGCCGATCGACGGGCCGATGCGCTAGGCCGCGGCCTCAATCAATTGGTCGTCTCCTGGGAGGGCCGCGTCATCCATGTCCGCGGTTCCATCGGGGGCTCGTGCTATGGCGCCGACGACAACATCGATCAGCTGTTCCGCATGGCGGACGAAGACATGTACCGCCGAAAAGCCGAGCGCCACGCCATCCGGCAAAGCGGCGGCAAGCTCGACGGCTAGTCCCGCTCAGTCCTTCTTCTCCGAAGGCGGCAACTGAATCCGCAGCGAAAGTTCGCGCAGATGATCCGCGTCGACGCCGGCGGGCGCGCCCATCATCAGATCCTCCGCCTGCTGGTTCATCGGAAACGCGACGACCTCGCGGATATTCGGCTCGTCCGCCAGCAACATGACGATGCGATCGATGCCGGGTGCCGAGCCGCCATGCGGCGGCGCCCCGAATTTGAGCGCGTTCAACATCCCGCCGAAGCGCTGCTCCACCTCCTCCGGCCCATAGCCGGCGATCTCGAAGGCCTTGTACATGATGTCGGGCCGATGGTTCCGAATGGCGCCCGACGACAACTCGACGCCATTGCAGACAATGTCGTACTGGTAGGCCAGGATCGAGAGCGGATCTTCCGCCGCCAGCGCTTCCAGGCCGCCCTGAGGCATCGAGAAGGGATTGTGGCTGAACTCCACCTTGCCCGTCTCCTCGTCGAGTTCGTACATCGGATAATCGACGATCCAGCAGAATTTAAACGCGCCACCCTCGACCAAATCCAGATCCTCGCCCACTTTCACGCGGGCTGCGGCCGCAAAAGACGCGAATTCGTTCGGAACGCCGCAAACGAAGAACACGGCATCGCCGTCGGTAAGATCGAGCTGGTCGCGAATGGTCTCGGTCCGCGCCTCGCCGATATTGTTGGCGATCGGGCCGGCACCCTCGCCGTCCCTGAAGAATATGTATCCAAGGCCCGGCTGATCCTGCTTCTGAGCCCAGGAATTCATCCGGTCACAAAAGGCGCGCGACCCGCCGCTCTTCGCGGGAATGGCGTAGACACGAACCCGGTCGTTCTTTTCGATCATGCCTGCGAAAATCTTGAAGTTCGACCCGCGGAACGATTCCGTCACATCCTGTATCTCGATCGGGATACGCAAATCCGGCTTGTCGGTGCCGTATTTTTGCATCGAGTCCGCGTAGGCGATCCGCGGGAAGGGCGGCCTGGTCACGGCGCGGGCGGAACCGTCGGCATAGTCGGCGAATTCCTCGAATACGCCCGCGATCACCGGCTCGATCGCCGCGAAGACATCTTCCTGGGTGACGAAGGACATCTCGAAGTCGAGCTGATAGAACTCGCCGGGCGAGCGGTCGGCGCGCGCGTCCTCGTCGCGAAAACAGGGGGCGATTTGAAAATACCGGTCGAAGCCCGCCACCATGATCAATTGCTTGAACTGCTGCGGCGCCTGCGGCAAGGCATAGAATTCGCCGGGATGGAGGCGGCTCGGCACCAGAAAATCCCGCGCGCCCTCGGGCGAGGAGGAGGTGAGGATCGGCGTCTGAAACTCGGTGAAACCGGACTCCGTCATCCGCCGGCGGATCGAGGAGATGACCTGCGAGCGAAGGATGATGTTCCGATGCAGGCTTTCCCGGCGAAGGTCGAGATATCGGTAGCGAAGACGGATATCCTCCGGATAGCCCGCGTCCTGATTGACCGGCATGGGCAGGGCATCGGCCGTGGATTGCACCTCCAGAGCATCGATCCGCAACTCCACCTCGCCGGTCGGCAATTCGGTATTTACGGTTTCGTCGTCGCGGCGCTCGATCCGCCCGGAAACCGTGATCACGGATTCGAGACCCAGCGATTCAGCGGCTTCGAAAAGCGGGCTGCTGACGTCGATCACGCATTGGGTGAGGCCATAGTGGTCCCGAAGATCGATGAACAGCAGGTTCCCGTGGTCGCGGGTGCGGTGAATCCAGCCCGAAAGACGGCCGGCTTCGCCCGCGTGTTCGAGGCGGAGCTCGCCACAATTGTGGGTACGATAAAGATGCATGTTGAATCCGATGTCGGAAGTGCGATCGAACAGGCGCGCAAAGGGCATGCTTTGCCTCGCCTTGTCAAGACGGGAGACCCGGGATCAGGGCGCCGGATCGCTTGGATCCATGCCGTCGCGGAAATAATCCGCCAGGGCCTCGACCCGCTTCTGGAGCGTTTCAATTGCGGCTTGCTGGCTCGTCAGGACCTCGTTCACCTCATCGAGGGTCCGTTCCTGATGCGCCAGCCGCGCCTCAAGTTCGATGATGCGATTTTCCATTCGCCTTCTCCCATGGGAATCCTGACATGTGCCGCGGGCCGAGCCCGCGCGCTCTTTACACACCCGGTCATCCGTGTATCCCTTGACCCATCATGACGATCACGCCGATCGCCGACAGCAAATCCCTGGCCGACTTCTGCGCCCGTTTGCGCGGAACGGAATTTGTCGCCGTCGACACGGAATTCGTCCGCGAGAATACCTATTGGCCGATCCTCTGTCTCGTCCAGGTCGCGGGACCCGACGACAACGCGGCGATCGATGCCCTCGCACCCGATATCGACCTGACACCGCTTGCCGAATTGCTGGCCGACGAGACGACCCTCAAGGTGTTTCACGCGGGCCGGCAAGACATTGAAATCTTTCATCATATCTTCGGCGAGGTTCCTCGGCCGATCTTCGACAGCCAGGTCGCGGCGATGGTTTGCGGCTTCGGCGACCAAGTCGCCTACGGCACCCTGGTGGCGAAGCTCGTGGGCGCCAATGTGGAGAAAACCTCGCGCTTTGCCGATTGGTCGCGCCGTCCTCTAACTCAAAAGCAACTGCGCTATGCCCTCGGCGATGTGACACACCTTCGCGGCGCCTATGAAAAATTAAAGGCCCGGCTCGACGAGACCGGCCGAGCAAGCTGGCTCCAGGCCGAAATGGAGGTCCTGTCCGACCCGGCGACCTATCTCGTCGATCCGAAGACCGCTTGGCGGCGCATCAAGAGCCGGGGGCGGAACCCGCGCTTCCTGGGCGTGCTACGCGCGGTCGCCGCCTGGCGCGAGCTGGAAGCGCGGAGGCGCGATATTCCGAGAAACCGCGTCATCCGGGACGATTCATTGCTCGACATCGCGGGCCATACACCGAGCGACAGCAATGGCCTGGCCCGCACGCGTGGCCTGTCGCGGGGATTTGCGAACGGCAAGATGGCGGAGGGCTTGCTTGCCGCGATCAAGGAAGGGATAGCGGTTGACGAGTCCGACCTCCCCAAGCCGGCCGCGCGGGAGAAACTCCCCAACGGCATCGGCCCGCTGACCGATCTGTTGAAAACCTTGCTGAAGCTGAAATGCGAGGCTCACGAGGTCGCTCCAAAGCTGATCGCGAATTCGGACGATATCGAGCGGATCGCCGCCTTCGACGATGCGGACGTCCCGGCACTTCGGGGCTGGCGCCATGAAATCTTCGGCGCGGACGCGCTCGCGCTCAAGAACGGTGAACTGGGATTGACCGCGGACGGGCGCCGCATCAAGGTCATTCCACTCGATGGCGACGACCGATGACGACACCGGTCCCGCATTGGCTCGCCGCATTGACAATTGCGGGCACCGTAACGACGGCGAGTGGTGCCCTCGCGCAAAACTCCCCGATTTCCCTCGTCTTGCCGCTCGTTTGCAAGCTGGGGAAGGACTGCTTCATCGACGCCTATGTCGACCATCACCCGAAGAAGAACGCGGCCGATTATCGCTGCGGCGTGCTGACCTATAACGGCAACAAAGGCACCGATTTCCGTCTTCGCACCGTGCGCGTTATGGAAAAAGGAGTCCCCGTTTTGGCCGCCGCGGCCGGAACCGTGCGACGCTCGCGCGACGGCATGCCCGACGTCTACCATGGAATGTTCGAGAGGGAAATCTTCCGCGGACGGAACAACGGCAACGGCATCGTCATCGACCACGGCAACGGCTGGCGGACCCTTTACGGCCATCTGCGGCGGGCCAGTATTCTGGTCAAGCCGGGACAAAAGGTTCGGGCCGGGGAAAAGATCGCGCTGGTCGGATATTCGGGCGTCAGCGAGGCGCCGCGCCTTCATTTCGAGGTCTCGCGCGGCAAACAAGCCGTCGATCCCTTCGTGGGCCCGACCAAGATCGCCGGCTGCGGTGCCAAGGGCAAACCTCTCTGGACCAAGTCCGCTGCGGCGAAACTGCCTTATGCGCGAACGGTGATCGGCGCGGTCGGATTCTCCAGCCAGAAACTCACCCGCCGGGCCCTGATCTACGGGCTCGACACTCGCTACCCCCTGTCGCGGCACGCCGATAATCTGCTGTTCCACGTCGACATTTCCGGCGTCTATGCGGGCGACGTCTTTCGCTTCCGCATGATCGGCCCCGACGAGGTGGTTGTTTTCGACAAGGCCGGAAAATTCAAGAAACCGGATCGGGCCAAATTCCTCGCGGCCGGTCTTTCCAACCTTCGAAAACCACTCGTACCGGGCGGCTATCGGGGCGAATTCATCGTTTATCATACGGTGAAGGGCAAGCCGAAATCGGCCATCAAGGTCGTCCGGCAGCTGCGAATTCGCTAGGGTCGGGTCGAATCCTAACTAATTGGAAAATAATTGGTATTTCAAACAATGCGTCAGGCGAGTGCCTGCCGCCGGGTGGCCTCGCCATTGACGAAAAACACCTCGTAATCGCATTTCATTACCTTTGCGAGGGCACGAAAGCGCCGCTCGACGACATCGCCGACCAAGATGTCCGCATGGTCGGGCAGAATAAGCGCCAAATTGTCCCCGTCGCGCTCGAGCCGGATCGTCTCGATCAGGCGAATGGCGCCGCCCGAGACGGTATAGCCGAGACGCATCGCCAAACCGGTGGCCCGCGCCTCGGCGATCTGTTCGCGGTCAAGCAGACTGTCGATGCGCCAGCGCCGCAAAATCTCGTCCATCGCCGCATGGCGCGACGCGACCGAGAGTGCCAGCATCGCGCGCTCGGCGTGATCGAGCCCGATCAGTGGCATCCGAAGTATTCGCAGAAACACCTGCTCGGCCCTGTAATCGGGATGCTCCGACCAGCCGATATCGGCGAGATGGGCCGCCGCGAGCCGCAGCCGCCGGGCCCGGTCCGATTGGTCCGTGAAGACCGGCGAAATCCAGTCGGAAAGCGCCTCGCCATCGGCCGTCGCCCGGCCGGTTCGGCCCGCCACCTCCTCGCACATGACCACCAATGGGTCGAGCGCGCGGCGGCGCTTCGACAGCCGATCGTAAAGACACCCTTCGCGAAGGCCATAGGCGCAGAAGACGAGATCGTGCACCTTCGAATCTTCCAGCAACCGCTCCAACAGTTTCGCGGCGTAGGGGACCGCATCGAGCCGCTGCCGGCTGACGCCCTCGACGCGCTCCAGCGTATTCCGGCTCAGATTGCCGACGAAACGCGCAAAATAGAGCGCGTCCACGGCCGAAATTCGGTAGTTGTGGATGACCCGAAGGGGGTAGCGGACCTGATCCATGTGAACCCGCGCCAGGGCGCGCCAGGCGCCGCCCACGGCGTAGAATGTCCCGCCCTCGGAGTCGGGCAGCCAAGGCAGGCTCGAAAGCTGTGGGTTCAGCAAGTTTTCGGCAATCTCGTCGGGCGAATAACCGCTACCGATCAGACGCAGTGCACCAAGCGGCAGGGTTGCGTGCTTCTCGCTCTTGCCATCGGCAATACGGACCAATTCTACGCTGCCGCCGCCGAAATCGGCCATCACGCCGTCGGCATTCGGGAGCGCCGATATGACACCCTTGGCGGAAAGCCGCGCTTCCTTCTTGCCCGACAGGACCTCGACCTCGAGGCCGCATTCCCGCTTTATCCGGTCAACGAAATCCGGGCCGTTCACCGCATCGCGAACGGCGGCCGTCGCGACCGCCCGAACTCTGCGGGTATCCATCGAGTCGGTTAGGGCGACGAAGCGATGCAAGCTCTTGAGGGCAAGATCCATACTGTCCGTGGACATCGCACCACCGGCGTCGAGACCGCGACCGAGACCGCATACCACCTTTTCGTTGAAGACCGGCAGCGGTGCCCGCTTGGCGCCGTCATAGACGACGAGCCGGATCGAATTCGAGCCGATATCGATCACGGCGACGGGGCCCTTCCGCTTGCCGCCGCTATCGGCTCTTAGGATACCGGGCATCTATTCACGCTCGTTGCAACTCCATCGGCATCAGCGGCCGGCATTTCTCCAAGGCGCTTCCGCGACCCGACAGGCTGGGATTGGTCATGAAATAGATATGTGCCGAAAAATCGCTCTCGCCCTCGGACAGCCGCCGATAAGATCCATCGGGCTCCATCTCCCAACTCTGGGCGATATCATTGAGATTGGCAATCATCACCTGTTCGACGATCTGTTTCTTGACCGTTGGATTCTCGATCGGGACCAGGCTTTCGACCCGCCAATAGAGGTTTCGCGGCATCCAATCGGCCGACGACAGATAGACCTTGCACTCGCTCGACGGCAGATTCCGGCCCGCGCCGACGCAAACGACCCGGCCGTGTTCCAGGAAGCGGCCGATCATGCTCTTGACCCGGATGTTCTCGGAGAGCCCCGGCACCCCCGGTCTGAGACAACAGATCCCGCGCACAAAGAGTTCGATCCGAACCCCGGCCTGGCTCGCCCGATAGAGCGCGTCGATCACGTCGCCGTCGACAAGTGCGTTCAGCTTCGCCCAGATCACCGCCGGCCGCCCGGCCTTGGCGTGCGCGACCTCGGCGTCGATCAATTCCAACAGAGTCGGTGCCAGGGTCTCGGGCGAAAAGACGAGCTTCTCCATGCGGTCCGGCGTCGCGTAACCGGTCATGTAGTTGAACAGCCGGGCGGCATCGCGACCCAGCGCCTCGTCATCGGTGAAAAAACTGAGGTCGGTGTATATCTTCGCGGTGACCGGATGGTAGTTGCCGGTTCCGAAATGCACATAGGTACGAAGCTCGCTGCCTTCCCGGCGCGCGACCAGCGTGATCTTGGCGTGGGTCTTCAATTCGATGAAACCGTAGACGACCTGAACGCCGGCCCGTTCCAAGTCGCGGGCCCAGCGAATATTGGCCTCTTCGTCGAACCGGGCCTTGAGCTCGACCAGCGCGGTCACGGACTTGCCCGATTCGGCCGCCGCGATCAGCGCCTCGACGACGGGTGAGTCGTCCGAGGTCCGATAGAGCGTCTGCTTGATCGCCACCACCGCCGGGTCCTCTGCCGCCTGGCGCACGAACTGGACCACCACGTCGAAACTTTCATAGGGATGATGGACGACGAAATCCTTGTCCCGGATGGCGGCCATGATATCGCCGCCGTGCTCGCGCACGCGCTCGGGATAGCGCACCTCCATCCGCCCGAATTGCAGGTCGCGCCGTTCGTCGATGATGATTTGCCCCAAATCGGCGACGCCCAGCATCCGGCGCCCCTCGAAGACATGCGCCAGATCGGCATTGAATTCCCGCAGCACGAATTGGCGGAAATCTTCCGGCAGATCGACATCCGAATCCAAGCGGATGACATGCCCCCTCCGGCGGCGCTTCAAGGCGGTCTCGAAGGTCCGCACCAGATCGACCGCCTCTTCGTCGATCTCCATCTCGCTGTCCCGAATGACGCGGAACATGCCGCGCGCGATGACGTCGAAGCCGGGATACAATCGATCCATATAGAGGTCGATGACGCGCTCGAGCGCGATGAAGCGGATTTCGGGTCCCGGGATCCGGATAAAGCGATCGATCTGGTTGGGAATGATGACCAGCCCCTTCATCTCCTTCTCGTCTGCTTCGCGAAGAAGCTGGATGGCGAAGACGAGGCTGCCATTCTGGATGAAGGGGAAAGGGTGCGCGGGGTCGACGGCGAGCGGCGTCAGGACCGGGAAAATCTGCGCTTCGAACCAGTCATCGAGCCAAGCGCGGTCGGTCTCGCGAAGCTCGTCGGTGCCAAGCACCTCGACGCCGTCCTTCTTGCAGTCGGCCAGCAAGTCCGCGAGGCAATCGTCCTGGCGCCGCAGAAGATCGGCGACTTTTCCCTCAATGGCGCTCAACTGCTGGCGCGGCGTCAGCCCGTCCTGGCTGCGCTCGCCGATGCCGGCGGCGATCTGACCCGTCAGACCGGCCACGCGGACCATATAGAATTCATCGAGATTATTGGCCGAGATCGACAGGAAACGGACCCGCTCGAGCAATGGATTGCGGGCGTTGTTCGCCTCCTCGATCACTCGGAGATTAAATTCCAGCCAAGAGAGCTCACGGTTCAGGAACCGCCCCGGCGATTCCGCCGAAACCTGCTCCGACCCCAAAGGCTCGACCGAACTCACAATTCCACTCCCGACACAGCGCTTCCGCTTTGGTTTGGCACGCTTCCAAACCGGCTCTAATATAGGTTTGGACCGATGAAATCACGGCAATATTGCGCAATTATAGCACGTTGGACGATGTTGGACCGCTCTTTGAAATGTTGACGCTCACCCTTCTCCGACACGCCAAGGCGAAGCCGGCCGGAATCGATATGCAAGATTTCGACCGTCCGCTCGCAAAATCCGGGCGAACCGACGCGCTGGCGATAGGAAAACGCATGCAAGACGCGGGGTTCGGCCCCGAATTGGTCCTTTGCTCGGCGGCCCAGCGCGCCCGGGAAACCCTCTCCGGCGTGATCCCGTTCCTCGACGGTGCGGTCTCGGTCGAGATCGAACCTGCGCTCTACGCCATCGACGCGGCGGGGCTGTCCGAGCGCCTCCGCGCACTCCCGCCCCATGCCCATTCGGTCCTCGTCATCGGCCATAATCCGCCGATCGAGGACTTGGCACGCGATCTCGCCGCCGACGGCGCCGGCGACGCCCTCGCCCGGCTCCACAAGAAGTTCCCGGCGGGCGCCGCGGCCGCACTCTCCTTCACCACCGACAGCTGGCCCGCCTTGTCGACCAAGTCGGGGCGTCTTGAACGGTTCCTGACTCCGGGCGAGGGTGACGGCGGATAGGGGCGCCTACCCCGCCTCCGCCGCCTGCAAAACTTCCCGCGTCAAGGGCACCGTGACGCCGCGTTTTTCGGCCAGCGCGCGGGCGTCGAGGGCGGCGACCAGGGTTTCGGCGGCGGCGAAGGTGCGTTCCATACGGGCGAGGAGATAGCTCAACACCTCCTCGCCGACCCGGAGTTGGCGGTCATGGAATAGCTTGACCAGGAGGGCGCCGAGGAGAGCATCGTCGGGCGGCGCCACTTCGACCGCCGCCGCCGCCGAAAGGCGCGACGCCAAATCGGCCAGCGAGAGCGACCACCGGGCCGGCGGGCTTCGGGTAGTGATCAGGAGATGGCCGCCCGCTTCCGAGAGGCTGTTATAGAGATGCAACAAGGCATGCGGGTCGATCGTCTCGTCGATACCGTCGAGGACGCAAGTGTTGGCGCCCGCGAGAATGACGCCGGGCTCGCGTCCCGCGATATCGTCGGCACTCCGCAGGATCGCATCGCTTCTGGCGCGCCAGACATGGGCCAAATGCGTCTTTCCCGAGCCCGCCGGGCCGTGCACCACCAGGGCCGGCGACGGCCAGTCGGGCCAGCGGTCGATCCATTGCACCGCCAGCGCGTTGCAGTCGCTGATGAAGTAATCCGAAAGTCCTAGGGCCGGCCGGTGCGGAAAGTCGAGCGTGAGCTGCCGTGTCGTCACGCCGCCGGTCCGTCGTCAACGGTATCACCTTCCACGCCCGGGCCTTCGCCGAGATAGAGGCGGCTCCCGAGATAGCGGTCGAGCGTGAAGCGCACCAGGACACCGAGGATGGCGGCCACGGGCACCGCCAGCAGGATGCCGACGAAGCCGAACACGGCCCCGCCCGCCATCAGCGCGAAGATGATCCAGACCCCGTGCAGATTGACCCGCTCGCCGACCAGTTTTGGGGTCAGGAAATTCCCCTCGATCACTTGTCCCACGAAGAATACGGCGACGATCAATCCAATATCGGTCATGTTGTCGAAATGCACGAGCGCGAGCCCGAGCCCGACGGCAAAGCCGCTCAGCATGCCGACATAGGGGATGAAGGACAGCAGCCCCGTGGCCAGCCCCACCACGGCACCGAAGGGAAGGCCGAAGATCGACAACCCGATCGCGTAGAAGACGCCGAGCAAAATGCAGACCATGAACTGCCCCCGTACGAACCCCGCCAGGGTCTCGTCGACCAGGGTGGCCTGGGCGCGGATGGTCTCGACATGGTCTCGCGGCAGCCATCCGTCGACGGTCGCGACCAGACGATCCCAATCGCGCAACAGATAGAAGGCGACGACCGGCGTGACGACGGCGAGAGAGACGAGATTAACGAGTGCGCCTAGTCCGCTCGCCAGACGCCCCAGAACGGCGCCCAGGACCTTCGCCGCATCGCCGATCGATTCGCGAAGGAATTTCTCGATCCCGAGGCCGCCATCCGGATCGGCGCCGACGACCGTTTCGATCAGCGGCCTGGCCATGTCGCCGATGCGGGCGATGAGATCGGGCAGGCCGGCTACGAATTCGGCGAATTGCCGGTAGAGCACCGGCGCCAACACGGCCAGCGCGATCGCCACCAGAATAAAGAAGCAGACCGTGACGATCGTGGTCGCCACCGTTCGCGAACACCCCCATTCCTCCAGGCGATCGCAAACCGGATCGAGAAAATAGGCAACCGCGAGCCCGACCAGAAACGGCAACAGGATCGACTCGAACACGAGCACGAGCCCGAGGAACGCCGCGAAGGCCGCAATCCAGATCATGGTTTGGCGCGTCGTCGTCATTCGCCCGGCTCCTCGATCATCGCGGAAATTTCCCGCCCACCGTCGGGCGACATCCAGCGGGCCATGTAAAGCGCACCCGAAATCATCGTCGTCAAGGCGACCACGTAGATCAGAATGGCGGCAAGGGCCAAGGTGTTCAATCCGATGCCCGCATGCGCCAGAACCAGGGAAACGAGCAGGATCTGCAGCACCGTGTTCAGTTTGCTGACGAACAGGGGAACGATCTTGACCTCGAGATCGACGAGCCGGGACAACAGCACGCCACCGACGATCAGGAGATCGCGAACGATCGCGAGAAAGACCAGCCACGCGGGCAGCAGTCCCGCATGCCCCGCGGCCAGGTAGACGCCGATCAGGAGGCATTTGTCGGCGATCGGATCGAGGTAGACGCCAAGCGGCGTGACCGCATCCAATTGCTTGGCGAGAAACCCGTCCAGAAGATCGGTAAGTCCCGCCGCGACGACGAGCCAGAAGGCGGCGGCAATGTTGCCATCGACGATCAGCCATCCGATCACGGGCACCGCGGCGATGCGCAAGAACGTTACCGCGTTCGGCAAATGGCGTAATACCACGGAGTTGCCCTCCTCCCCCCGGGATCCCGCTAGCGCTTGTCGCCGAGACGCACGACATAGGCGCCCCGCTTGGCGACGAAATCGAAGTCGAGATTACTCTGCGCCATGGCCAGCCGAAGTTGATCCGGACCGCCGGAATAGCGCAGCGATACCTTGGCCTCCTTGATCGAAACCCGTTCCAGCGAAAACTCGATGATCGTCGACACTTGGGCCAACCGCGCGCGGATCTTCAACCAATGCCCGAGCGATTTCAGAGGCACGAACACGCTCAAGCGCTGGCTGCCCGACAATTTCTGGAGGTTATCGCGCTTCCAATCCTCCTCGGCCCGGATGATCAATGCCTCGACCGCCTCGCGCAGCAGAAACTCGATACCGTCCGCCGCCTTCGCCGAAAAGCCGCGCACGAAGGTCCGGCCCGCATCGGCGCGGCCAAAGCGGGTCATCGAGACTTGCACCGCCAGGTCCCCGCTTCGGGGATCGATCTGCAACTCGGCTACCGTGACCAGGGTCCCGATCGCATCGTATTTCTTCGCAACCTGCCGAAGCCGCGCCTCCTCGCCGTTCAGCGCCTGCTCCGCGCTGATCACCGCGACATCGGAATAATCCCCGAGCGGGATCATTAGCGGCAGCAAGCCGTCCGGCGGCGGCCGGCGCGCCCAGGCGTTGAACCAAGGGTTCGGGTCATCCCAAAGCAGCACCGATCCCGCTACTCGATAGACCGGCAGAACGACGACGGGCTGGCTCACGGTCTCGGCGATCGACAGGCCGTGCCGGCGCAACAATTCGCGGACCGCGCGCCGCTTGAAGCGAATACTCAAATCGGCCAGATAGCGGCCGCCGCCGAATTTCTCGTCATTGACGGCGAAATCGCGAATGGTGTTGCCGACCGCCTTGGCATCGAGCTCGGGCAGCCGGTCATAATCGTCGCGAAGTGTGATCTTCTCGATCAGGCGTTGCAGCGCGTCAAGCTGCGCTTTCTCGATACCCTGGGTTTTCGCGGTCAGTTCGTCGGTTGCGCGTTCATCGACGCGAATCTTGGCGACCGTATAAAGATCGGCCCCCGACACCTCGCGCGTGATCGTCGATGAGAAGACGAACGACAGGAGCACAAGAAGGGTCGCACCCCCGACACCGCGGCGATCGGACATTGCAAACGCCTCTGGATGAAGTATTTTCGGCTCGACGTTTATACAAGCTTCGCCAAGAGGACGCCATATCCCGCCAACCGCCCAAGGACGCCCTGACCTACCGTGACGCCGGCGTCGATATCGATGCCGGGAACGCGTTGGTCGACGCCATCAAGCCCTTGGCGCTGGCCACCGCCAGGCGCGGCGCCGATGCCGATCTCGGCGGGTTCGGCGGCGTCTTCGACCCGAAGGCGGCCGGATACAACGACCCTCTCCTGGTTGCCGCGACGGATGGCGTGGGGACGAAGCTGAAAATCGCCTTCGCCGCCGACCTCCACGATACGGTCGGCATCGATCTTGTCGCCATGTGCGTCAACGATCTCGTCGTGCAAGGTGCCGAGCCGTTGTTTTTCCTGGATTATTTCGCAACGGGCGCGTTGCGACCCGGAATAGCCGAAGCCGTTGTGGCAGGGGTCGCTGCGGGCTGCAAGACCGCCGGCTGCGCGCTAATCGGCGGCGAGACGGCGGAAATGCCGGGCATGTACGGCGACGGCAAATACGATCTCGCGGGGTTCGCGGTCGGCGCGGTCGAGCGGGACCGCCTTCTGACCGGCGATCAGGCGGAAGACGGCGACGTCATTCTCGGCCTTGCCTCGAGCGGCGTTCATTCGAACGGCTTCTCGCTGGCGCGTCGGGTGGTCGAGCGGTCCGGGCTGGAACTCGAAACTCCGGCTCCCTTCGATACGACCCAAAGCCTGGCCGCGGCCCTGCTGACGCCGACTCGGATCTACGTCAGGGCCTGCCTCGCCGCCCGCGACGCCGGCCAGGTCACCGGTTTCGCCCATATCACGGGCGGCGGATTGCTGGAAAACCTGCCGCGCGCCCTGCCCTCCGGCCTCGGAGCGGAACTCGACCGCGCCGCCTGGCCGATACCACCCGTTTTCGATTGGATTGCCGAGGCGGGCGGCGTCGAGGCCGCCGAAATGGCGCGCACCTTCAATATGGGCATCGGCATGGCGGTCATCGTAAACCCCGGTTCGGTCGAGGCCGTGACGACGGCGCTGGAACGTGAAGGCGAAACCGTCCATCGAATCGGCCGGGTCAAGCTGTCGGACGACACGGAACGTGTCGCGTTCAAGGCTTAGCGCATGGCGGAGAAACTCAAAATCGCAGTCCTGATCTCCGGGCGCGGCAGCAACCTTCAAGCGCTGATCGATTCCTGCGGCAATGCCGAGTTTCCGGTGGAAATCGTCTGTGTGATTTCAAACGAACCAGGTGCGGCGGGACTCGATCGGGCGGCCGCAGCGGGAATCGCGACCGATGTCGTGCCGCACCGGGATTTCGAAAGCCGCGAAACCTTCGAGGACGAACTCGATGCCCGTATCCGGACCGCCGGGGCCGAGTTGATCGCCCTCGCGGGGTTCATGCGGCTGCTGACGGGCGGCTTCGTCGAGGCCTGGCGCGACCGATTGGTCAATATTCACCCCTCGCTGCTGCCCGCCTTCAAGGGTCTGCATACCCATGAACGGGTGCTGGAACTAGGCGCGCGTTTTACCGGTTGCACGGTCCATTTCGTACGCCCGGAGATGGATGCGGGTCCGATCATCGCACAAGCCGCGGTGCCGGTCCTGGCGGACGATGACGCGGACTCGCTCGCCGCCCGCGTTCTTGAGCAGGAGCATATTCTCTATCCGCTGGCGCTCCGCCTGATCGCCGAGGGCAAGGTTCGCGTCGATGGCGAACTCGCCATCGTGTCCGGCGCTCTTCATCCCGAGGGTGCGACCATTAACCCCGCCCCCTAGCTTGGTCTTTCACTTGCCAGCGATGCATTGTCGGTATACCTAGGGTAATTGGTGAAATTTGGGGAGCCCGAGCCGTTATGGTGCCTGAACTTGATTATACGAAAGCGTCCGAGGAACAACTGCGAACCTGGAACCGGGTGACGCGCCTGTTCGTTGTCAGCACGGTCAGCTTGGTGATCCTGCTCGCGATCATGGCGGCGACGCTGCTGTAGGCGACCGTCTACGGACAAAATTAAGGGCGCGCCCGCAAGAGCGCGCCCTAACTGATTCCGCTGGTCCGGCGCCGGTCAGCTAACGAGTTCGATGCCCGCGAAGAAATAGGAAATTTCCCAGGCCGCGGTTTCCGGCGCGTCCGAACCGTGAACCGAATTGGCCTCGACCGACTCTCCGAAATCCTTCCGGATCGTGCCTTCATCCGCATTGGCGGGGTTCGTGGCACCCATGATCTCGCGATTCTGCGCTATCGCATCCTCGCCCTCCAAGACCTGGACGACGATGGGACCCGAAGACATGAACTCGCAAAGATCGCCAAAGAAGGCGCGTTCCTGGTGCACATGGTAAAATTGTTCAGCCTGTTCCCGGGTCAGGCGGGTCCGCCGCTGGGCGACGATTTGGAGTCCCGCTTCCTCGAACCGGGCGTTGATTTGGCCGGTCAGGTTTCGGCGGGTGGCGTCCGGCTTGATGATCGATAGTGTTCTCTCGACAGCCATACGAATCGGCCTTCTTGGTCTCTCCACGCCTTGAGCGGCGGGGTTATAAACGGCGCGGTCGGTCTCGGCAAGTCGTTCCTTGGCTCTGTATACGGAAGGATATCTCGAATTTATGTCGACCGAGAACGCGGCGAACGGGGGGACAAACCTTGAACGACATGCTAATCAGCGCCCGCCATGTTGACGATATCCGACCTTTCGATCCGGCTTGGCGGCCGTTTGCTGCTGGACGAGGCCTCGGCGCAATTGCCGGATCGGGGCCGCGTCGGGCTGGTTGGCCGCAACGGTGCGGGAAAATCCACCTTGCTGCGCGCGATTCTCGGCGAGATTTCGGCGGATGGCGGTAAGGTTCGTCCGCGCGGCAATGCCAGGATCGGTGCCGTCGACCAGCAAGCACCATCGGGCCCGCAAAACCTTACCGACTTCGTCCTCGCGGCCGATCGGGAACGTGCCGAATTGCTCGATGAATTGAAAGACGATGCCGACGGCGTCCGCATCGGCGAAATTCACGCCCGGCTAGAGGAGATCGACGCCCATTCCGCGCCGGCCCGGGCGGCCCGTATTTTGGCCGGACTCGGCTTCGACGAAACCCAGCAACGGCGTTCCCTCGATACCTTTTCGGGTGGGTGGCGGATGCGGGTCGCCCTCGCGGCCGGTCTCTTCAGCGGACCCGATCTGTTGCTGCTCGACGAACCGACAAACCATCTCGATTTGGAGGCATCGGTCTGGCTCGAAGGCTATCTCGCGCGCTACCCCCACGGCATGCTGCTGGTCAGTCACGACCGCGATCTCCTGAACCGGGTCGCCGACGGTATCCTGCATCTCGACGCCGGCAAGCTCGGCTATTACCCCGGCAACTACGACCGCTTCGAGCGAACGCGGCGCGAACGCCAGGCGCGCCAGATCGCCCTTCACGAACGCCAGCGCCAGGAACGCGATCGGATCCAGGCCTTCGTCGATCGGTTCCGTTACAAGGCGACGAAGGCCCGACAGGCGCAAAGCCGGCTCAAGATGCTGGAACGCATGGAACCGATCGCCACCGTCGCCGATTCGCGGACGCCGAATTTCAACCTACCCACGCCGGAGCCCTTGGCCCCGCCCATTCTCGTTATGGAAGACGCCGCAGTGGGCTATGAACCGGAGACACCGGTCCTCCGCGATCTCGATCTCCGCCTCGACATGGACGACCGGATCGCGCTTCTTGGTCGGAACGGCAACGGCAAGACCACGCTTCTGCGTCTGATGATCGGTGCGCTCGAGGCATCGGGCGGTCGCGTTCGAAAGACGCCAAAGTTGAAGATCGGTTACTTCGCGCAGGACCAGTTCGATCTGCTCGAACCCGGGCAAACCGGGTTTCAGGACATGGCGCGGCGGATGCCGAAGGCAACGGACAGTGAGGTTCGCGCCCATCTCGGCCGCTTCGGGTTGGAGCAGGATAAGGCCAACACCAGGATCGAGGATCTCTCGGGCGGGGAGAAGGCGCGCCTCGTCCTAGCCGCGACCACGGTCGACGAACCGCAGCTTCTGCTCCTCGACGAACCGACCAACCACCTCGACATCGACGCCAGGGAAGCCCTCGTCCAAGCGCTCAACACTTTCGAAGGCGCAATTGTCCTCGTCTCGCACGACCCCCATCTGGTGGCCCTCGTGGCCGACCGGTTATGGTTCGTCGGCGGCGGTACCTGTCGGCCTTTCGAGGGTGACCTAGACGACTATCGGCGGCGAATCATTGATCGAGAGGACGCAAACGAAAGGCCCTCAGATGGCAACGGAAAATCGCGCGGCGGCCGGCGCGCCCAACGGCGCGACCGCGCCGCGATCCGCAACGCACAGGCCCCGCTTCGAAAAGCCGTCCAGGCCGCCGAACGGCAAATGGATACGCTCTCGAAGGAACGGGCCGAACTTGAGCTGCGTCTCGCCGATTCATCGCTCTATTCCGCCAACACACCGGAGCTGACGAAACTCACCAAGCGGAAATCCGAACTCGATCGTGCCCTGCTCGAAGCGGAAAATGCCTGGCTGAACGCGCAAGCGGCGCTTGAAACCGCGACGTGACGGCGACACCGCTCATCCGTCAGGCGCGCCCCGGCGATGCCGAGGACACCGGCCTGGTCGCCCGCATCGTCGGGATCATCAATCAAGCCTATTTCTGGTCCGAGGCGGAGCAGTGGATCGCCGACAAGGAACGCACCAACAACGCGGAAATTGAAGCGCTTCTTGCGGCCGGGGAATTGCTTCTGGCCTTTGCGGCCGATGAGCTTTCGGGTGTGGTTGCGATCAAGCTCCGCGATCCGACGCTGGCCGAGTTCGGCATGCTGGCGAGTGCCTCGGAGAGCCGTAGTACCGGAATCGGTGGGTCGCTCGTCGATGCGGCCGAGGATTGGGCCCGCGGCCAGGGCCGCTCCCAAATGGAGATCGAGATCGTCCGTGCCGAACCGCCGAACGCACACAAGCGCCAGCTCCATGACTGGTACCTCCGCCTCGGCTATGAGCTGGACGCTACTTATCCGCTGGCGGCGCGCTGGCCGGAGCTGGTGCCATTGCAGGCGCAAACCTGCGTTAGCACGGTTTACCGCAAGCGTTTGGTATAGGCGGCGGCTCAACCAAGTTCAGCGTCCGCGTCCGGCAAGCGTTGCTGCCTTGATTGCTTGGCTCTGTGAGGACCGGCGGTGTAACGTTTCGAAAAGCATGGAGGGACGGATGGCCAACACCGAACAGACTCTGCTGCCGACATCGCTGGTCGGCTCGTACGCGCAGCCGGATTGGCTGATCGACCGCGAAAAACTGGCCGGGCGTTTCCCGCCACGGACCCGGGCGCTCGAACTCTGGCGGGTCGATCCTGAATGGCTTGAGCAAGCGCAGGACGATGCGACCCTGGTCGCCATTCGCGAACAAGAGGCGGCTGGGCTCGATATCATTACCGACGGGGAAATTCGCCGCGAAAGTTATTCCAACCGTTTCGCGACCGCACTCGACGGCGTCGACATCGACAACCCGGGTACGGCGCTCGATCGGAGCGGTCATCCCAATCCGGTGCCACGCATCGTCGGCAAGATCAGTCGCAAGCATGCGGTCGAGGTCGAAGACGTGAAATTCCTGCGCGCCCAAACTGATCGCAGAATAAAGATGACGGTACCGGGCCCATTCACCATGACCCAGCAGGCACAGAACGATTTCTATGAGGATGAGGTGGAGTTGTCGCTGGACTACGCCGCCGCGGTGAACGAAGAGGTCAAGGACCTGTTCGCCGCCGGCGCCGACATCGTTCAACTCGACGAGCCCTATATGCAGGCGCGACCGGAAAAGGCCCGCGAATATGGTTTGGAAGCACTGAACCGAGCCCTCGACGGCGTGGAAGGCGAGACCGCCGTGCATATCTGCTTCGGATATGCGGCGATTATCCATGAACGTCCGGAAGGCTATTCCTTCCTGCCCGAACTTGCCGGCTGCAGCGCCCATGGCATCTCGATCGAAACCGCGCAATCGGCGCTCGACTGCTCGGTGCTGGAAACCTTGCCCGAAAAGAAGATCATCCTCGGCACGCTCGATCTGTCGACCCACGACGTCGAGACGCCGGAAGTTGTCGCGTCGCGCATTCGCCGCGCCCTGCCCCATTGCCCCGCGGAACGGATCATCGTCGCCCCCGATTGCGGCTTGAAATATATGCCGCGCGATTCCGCCTTGGGCAAAATCAAGGCGATGGCCGCCGGAGCGGCCATCGTCCGCGAGGAACTGAGTTGACGATCCTGACGACCCATGCGGGCAGCCTGCCGCGCCCGAAATCCCTCGTCGAGCTCTACGCCAGGCGCGCTCAGGGCGAGGAAATCGACGAAGGGCAGCTGGCCGAGGAAGGCAAGGCGGCAACCCGGTGGGTGGTCCAGCGTCAGCGCGATTCGGGCGTCGATATTCCGAGCGACGGCGAGCAGGTGCGAGAAGCATTTTTCCTCTACGTGCAACGCCGAATGTCGGGATTCGGCGGCCGCTGGCAGCGCCGACAGGGGCGCGAATTGGAGAACTACCCGGAGTTCGCGGAGGCCCGCCGGGAGAGCATGGCCGGCCGCCCGGCCGTAAGCAATTTCGAACCGCCGATGGCGATTGGCCCGATTGAGTACGCGGCGCCGGAGGCGAACCGCGCCGAGCTGGAAGGCTTCAAGGCTTCATTAGAGGCCGTGAATGGAGAATTCGCGGATGCCTTCATGACGGCGCCGTCACCGGGGATCGTCGCGGCGGCGATGAAAAACGAATATTACGAAAGCGATGAAGATTATCTCGATGTGCTAGCGACGGCGCTTCGCGTGGAATACGAGGCGGCGGTCGAGCACGGCTATATTCTTCAAATCGACGCGCCCGATTTGGCGCTCGAGCGGCACATTTCATATGCCGACCGACCGGTCGGGGAATTCGTCGCCTTTGTCGAACGGATCGTGGCCAAGATCAATCAGGCACTCGTAAATGTGCCGCGCGATCGGGTTCGCCTCCATGTCTGCTGGGGAAACTACGAATCGCCGCATGATCAGGATGTCGCGCTGCGCGAAATTTTGCCGACAATCCTGAAGGCGAATGTCGGCGCGATCATGCTGCCCTTCGCCAACCCGCGCCACCAACATGAAATCAAGGTATTCAAGGACATCCCCTTGGCGTCGGACCAGGCGCTTATTGCCGGCGTGATCGATACCTGCAGCAACTTCGTTGAACATCCCGAAGTTGTCGCCGACCGGCTGGAGCGCGCGGCGGACGCCGTCGGCGATCCCGCCCGCATCCTCGCCGGAACGGATTGCGGGTTCGATACTTCCGCCGGAATGGGCCGTCTCTCCGCCGACGTGGTTTGGGCGAAATTGAAGACGCTGCGCGACGGCGCCGACCTCGCTAATAAGCGGTTGTTCTGAGGCAAATCGCAAAGCCGATTGCGGCGCGACTATTCTTCGGCGGAAAGGCTTTCTTTCAACGTTTGAACGGCATCGAAATCGAGCGCCGTCTCGTGAAAAGCCCCGGATTTCTCTAGCGACCAAATCTTATGGACCTGCCGCTTCGTCGGGCCGGTCATATGGATGTTCCGAATGACGTCGAAGGGAGGACTGGGTTCCACCAGTTTCCCCGCCCAAATGGGAAGCGCTTCCCACAGCGACCAGTTGTAAGTGGCCGGCAGGAAACACAGCGGGGAGGAATGCAGGTAACTCACGATGTTGAAGGCGCACTGCTCGACGAAAATACTCTCGCTGTCGGTTTCCGCCATCCCCTTGAGGCCGCTTTCGGTGGTCGTCTGCCACACTTCCCATTGCGGCGCGTCGCGCCGCATGGCGAAAACGCCCGAATTGATGATCGGACGGAAAGCCATTTTCTCCGCGATCTCGTCGCCGTAGAGGCCGGCGTAGCGCGCCTTTTGAACTCGCCACGTATTGGCGCCGAATAAATATCTCCGATAGCTGCGATCCTGTTCGAGGACGCAAACGCAGGGGGCCTTCCGAATCGCCACCAAAAAATCGTGAATCCCTCGTGGATCCTGAACCCAAACGTCGCTGTCGATCCAAAGAAGGACATCGACCTCGGGAAAATAACGCGGTAAAAAGGGTCGCGCCGTTAGACCCCGAAATCCGGGGTATTTCTCTTCCCATTCCGGTCTCAAGGGAAATTCGATATCCCATTCGGCCGTCTTGATGCTCTCGCATAGGGGCGAGAGTTTCGCTCGATCTTCGGAATCAAGTCCGAAGTCAAGCACATGAACGGGTATATCCGACAGTTGATCGAACTGACGCAGCGACGAAAGAAGGCCTTGGGCGAACGGCAGGTAGCCCGAATTACATCCGGTAACGATCACAGCTTTCATATCGCTTGTTCGTTCGATCCCGTGGAAATATAGAAAGTATCGAGGCGCCGGAACGGTATATGCTCCGGCATCGATATTACGAAGGAATGGCGGAATGGCAAACCGGTGGCTGTTCTCGTGCTGCAACGGCTGGGGATTGGGCCATGTCGCGCGCATGATCGGTTTGGCGCGCCGGATCAGGGAGCGCCAACCCGACGGCCACTTCCTGTTTCTCACCAACTCGGAAGTGCCGCATCTCTTTTGGAAGGAAGGATTCGCATCGGTCAAGATGCCGTCCTTCGAGTTCTACCGGCAAGACGAGGATCGCAATCTCGCAATGAAGATCGCGGATGACGTGGTCAAAGCCCTGCCGAGATCCGTATTGTCGTCGTTCCGTCCCGATGCCGTGATCATGGACACCTTTCCTTGGGGCCAGCGACTGGAATTTTCTCTCCTGAAAGACTATCCGGGGAAGAAGATCCTTCTGCATCGCGAGGTCAGCGAGCGCCGCTGGAACCCGCATTACGAGGCGGCCGTAAAAAGTTACGATCTGGTGCTATTGCCGTTCTTGAAGGACGACCATCCCTTGACACTGCCGCAAAGCACAACGGCGCGCTGGGTCGGCCCCATAATGCCGCGATCGCGCACCGACCTTTTACCCCGCGAAGAGGCCCGCGCCCGCCTCGGAATCGAGCCCGAATGAAAGGTCGTCTACGTCAGCTTCGGCGGCGGCGGCGACCCGGCTTATGCGAAATGGGTCGACTGGGTCTTGAATGTGGCCGGCGAATTCGAGGACTGGACCTTCGCGGTGCCGGAACCGCCCTTGCTGATCGAACCGCTCAAGCAACGACTACGCGAGAATATCTCGTATTTTCAATATTTCCCCGTCTGCGAGTGCTTTGCCGCGTTCGATGCCGCAATTTCATTCACGGGCGATACTATTTTCGAATTGGCGCATTTCGGGGTGCCGCCGATCATCGTTCCCAAAACCGTGCTGACCGGCGAGGATCACGCGCGCAAGGCGCGATCGGTCGTCGGCGATGGCCGCGGATTTATAGTACCGGAAAATGATACCGGTGCCCTGGTCGCCGCGTTAGACGCGTTGCGGGACGACCGGCGACGCCGGGAAATTTCGGAACAGCTGACCGCCGCCTATGGAAATGGCGACGGTGCCGCGAATGCCGCCGACACGTTAATCCCCTGGGTTGCGCGGGACAGTTAGTCCGAACGGATATCGAGCTTCGTCTCGACCAGAGTCGCATAATAGGACGCCCCCAGCGTCAGAACGTCGTCGTTGAAATCGTAGCCCGGATTATGAACCTGGCAGTAGCCGTCCTGATTGCCGTTGCCGATATTGATGTAGGCGCCGGGGCGGACATCGAGCATGTAGGAAAAATCCTCCGACGCCATGATCCGCGAGCGGTTTCGATTGACCTTGTCCTCTCCGACCAACATAGCGGCGCAATCGGCCGCAAAGATGGTTTCGTCGGGGTCGTTGACCGTCGGCAGGAACTCGACCCGGAAATCCACTTCGGCCGTCGCCCCCATGCTTTCGGCGACCCCCCGGGCTGTTCGTTTCATATTGGCTTCCACCATCGCCATGACCTTCTCTGAGAACGCCCGAGTCGTCCCCATGATATGCGCCTCCTGGGGAATGACGTTGTAGGCATCGCCGGCATGAATTTGGGTGAAGGATATCACCGCCGTCTGCTGCGGCGGCACGTTGCGAGAGACGATGGTCTGACAGGCCGTGACGACGTGCGAGGCGACCACCACCGGATCGATGCCGGATTCGGGCCGCGCACCATGGGCGCCGACACCGCTGATCTTGATATCGAAGAGCGCGCCCCCCGCCATCATGGGCCCCGGCCGGATAGCGAATTCGCCGGTGGCCAGACCCGGGCTGTTATGCATGCCGAAGATCGAGTCGCAAGGGAACTGGTCGAACAAGCCGTCGGCGATCATCGCCTTGGCCCCGCCGACCGCTTCCTCGGCGGGCTGAAAAATGAAATGGACGCAGCCCTCGAAGTTCCGGGTTTCCGAGAGATACCGCGCCGCGCCCAACAGCATGGTGGTGTGACCGTCATGACCGCAGGCATGCATCTTCCCGTCATGGGTCGATCGATGCGCGAAGGTATTGGCCTCAAGGATCGGCAAGGCGTCCATATCCGCGCGAAGCCCGATCGAACGCGGGTCGTTGCCGATCCGAAGCGTACCCACGACGCCGGTCTTCCCCAACCCGCGTTGAACGTCGATATCCCAGCCCGCGAGTTTCTCCGCGACGATATCGCTGGTCCGATCCTCCTCGAAGCCGAGTTCCGGATGCGCGTGGATATCACGGCGGATCGCCGTCAACTCATCCTCGTATTTGCTGATCTTGTCTTTAATGCTCATGCCGCCAGCCTCGCTCGATTCGTCCTTGAAAAATGCCCGGCATCCTGCCAATCCCAACACGGTCCAGCAAATGCCGAATACATTCCGTTCTGCGAAATCAGATTCGGTGGTGTCAAATGATTGTGGTATTGGAGTAGTAAATATAATGCTTCGAAAGCGTTATGCAAAATGCTGAACAACGCAATCCCTAGACTAAGCGCTCGAAAATTACTCCTCCCCGTGATGGGCATCATCGCGACATTGACCGTCGCGCGCCCCGTATTCGCGGTCACCGAAATAACCATTGCGGGCGTTAGGGGGTTTTCCGAGGAGGAGGCCGGCACCGTCATATTGAAGGAGGCCTATCGCCGAATCGGCATCAAGCTTTCGGTCAAGCGATTGCCGGGGGAACGCGCCCTGAAATCTGCGAACCGGGGTACGTATGACGGCGACCTGCAGCGTGTCGATGCCGTTAAAAAGAAATTCAAGAACCTCGTTCAGGTCCGTCCCGCCATCAACTATCTGGAGGTAAGCGCCTTTAGCGCGAAGCATGAATTCGCGGTGAAGGGTTGGGACAGTCTCCGGCCCTATCGCATCGGCATCATCCGCGGCATGAAATTCGCCGACAACAACACGAAAGGAATGGATCGCGTTGTGGTCGGTGACTACGAAGCGCTTTTCAAACTATTGAAATTCGGGCGTATCGATATCGGAATTCTGCCCCGGGTCAACGGTCTCTTTCAAAGGATCAAGTTCGGTTTCATGCGCGTGCGAGAACTGAAACCTCCCCTGGCGCGAATTGACCTTTTTCACTATTTGCACCGCCGAAACATTGCCCTCGCGCCCCGTCTTTCGGCGGTGATCGAGAACATGCGCGATCAGGGCGAATTGGCGACCCTCCGGAAGAAGGCCACCGTCATATTGTTGAAAAGCGCCGTTTCGAGAAATTAGTCGCCGACCTCAATCGCGGCGCGGAGGTTTGGCCCGGCCGATCATCCAGGCGGGTCCGACCGCCAGCAAGGCCACCACGGCAATGGCGAGGAAGGTATCCTTGAAGCCGAGCGTGCTCGCTTGGGCGAGGACCACGCGCGACACGTAATTCAGCGCACCCGCGACTTGCACCGAATCCGGCATGCCCGACTCGGCCAGCAAACGCTGTATTCCGACCAGCAGTTCCAGCGTCGTTTCATTGGCGGAGGTCTGGGTCGCCGTAAACGCCTCGCCGTGAAACTGGGTGCGATGCTGGAAGAATGCGGTCAGCAGGGTAATGCCGAACCCGCCGCCGAAATTGCGGAAGAAGGTGGCGCTGGAGGCGCCCCGCGCCAGTTTCTCCGGCGGAACGGCGCGAAGTGCGGCAACGCTGAGCGATGGAATGGCCAGGCTGAGGCCCACCCGATTGATCGCGGTATACGCCACCAGCGCCCAGAATGTCGTGTTCACATCGATCGCCTGGATCAGAAAAAAACCGATCGAGAAGATCAGCAACCCGACCGCGATCGGGATATGCGCCGGGATGGTATCGGTGATGCGGCCCGCGAGCGGAAAAAACAGCATCATCACCACGCCGCCCGGCGCCAGCAGCAACCCCGCGTCGGTGGCGCTGTAACTTTGGATCGTCTGCACGAAGACCGGGATGAAGTAGCCGGACGCGAAGAGACCGGCACCGAAAACGAAGCCGGCCAGCATGATCAGACTGAATTGGCGGTCCTGGAACAGGCTGAGGTCGAGAAGCGGAAAGGAGGCGCGCAATTCCCAAAGTATAAAGAAGACAAGCGCCACGGCACCGCCCGAAAGACGCAGCATGATGGTGTCGGAGGTCCATCCCATCCTCGGGCCGTTGGCGAGCCCACTGAGAAGGCTGAACATGATCACGAATACCAACCCCAAGCCGACCCAGTCGAACGGCGGCAACTGGTCTGCGAGTTTCTTTCCCGGCATGAAAACGAGACCCAGCAAAAAAGCCGGAAAGACGAACGGCAGCGGCATGAAAAACAGATAGCGCCAGCTGAAATTATCGATCGCCATGCCGCCCACGATCGGGCCGAAGGTCGGCGCCAGAACGCTGATGAGACCATAGATTCCAAGCGCCGTGCCGCGGCGGTCCGGCGGAAAGACACTGAAGATGGAAAACATGGCAAGCGGCTGCCCGATACCGTTCGCGGCCCCTTGCATCACGCGGCCGAGAACCAGAATATCAATATTTGGCGCCGTCGCGCTCAAGAAGGAGCCGGCCCCGAAGAGGATCAAAGTGATGGCGAACGTGATCCGCTGTCCCAGCACTTCGATGAGCCAGGCGCTGAGGAGCATCGTCGCCGACATGGTGGCAAGAAATCCCGTCGCCATCCACTGCGCTTGATCCAGACCGACACCGAACGCCCCCATCACCGAGGGGACCGCTACATTCACCATGGAGGATGCAAACCCCATGGCGATCCCGCCGATCATGACCGTAAACGTGACCAGCCAGCGATAGGCATTGCCGTAGCGCTCGAAGAGACCATCGATACTTTCGCTATCGACCGTCATCTCGCCCCTGATTTCGGCTGGAATTCGCCCGTTCGATATGCGTTGGCATTACCTCGACAACCGTCAGACGGCGTTCTCTAGTCCTCTGGCAGAGGCTGGCCGCGAAGATCCTCCGCGCGCTCGACCCGAATCAAGACCGCGAAGCCCTTCTTGTCGGCGTCGGCATCGCGCTCCTGCTGGACCATGTTCTCCCAGACTTGCTCATAGGCATCGCCTTCGCGGTGAAGTTCCGCCGCGCCAAAAAACCGCGCGATACCGCCAGCGGGCAACAATCCGTTTCCGCCGCGGGCAACCGCGCTCAGAGCCGGATCGCGGAAATAGACCATCAATTTGCCACCATCCTCGAGCGCATCGCTCGACGCGCGGCCGCCACGGTCCCAAAGTCCAAGCGTATCACCGTCGAAAACCTGCACGCTTCCGCGCGGGCTGATATTGGCGAAACCGTCCTTCATCACGGTCCCGACAAGACACACGTTCTTGGGAAAGGCGGCATTGATGAATTCGTGCAGTGATTCTGGAATCTTGCTCATTACGCTTAACTCATTTGATTTCGGATAATATGGAGCTTGGCTTGCGGGGCTCGTGTTTCGAGTCCCTCAAGCCGCGGGCAGGTTCTCCATGCCGATATATTTCGGCAGCGCCTCGACGCGCGCGATCCAGGCGCGCACGGCCGGATAGGGATCGAGCGGCACATCGCCCTCCCAGACCAGCGCGGTATACGGATAGCAGGCGATATCCGCGATCGTGGGGCCGTCGGCCGCCAGCCAATCACGATCGGCAAGATGTTTTTCCATGATCGCCAGGGCGTCCGTCGAGCGCTGCTGCATCGTGGCGAGGTCGCCCTCGCGATTGAATTTGACGAGGGCGCGCGCCAGTTGCGCGCCATTGCCGATCTCGTTGGCCGAGAAGGACAGCCATTGCATCACGCGGGCCTCGCCGTCGGGATCGGCCGGCAGCCAGGGTCCACCGGAATCGTATTTCCGCGCCAGATAGACCAGGATCGCCTGGGAATCCCAGATCACCGTTCCATCGTCTTCAAGTGCCGGGACCTTGCCGAGCGGATGGCGGGCCAGATGCTCGGGAGATTTCTGTTCTCCCTCCGGCAGGCGGACCAGAACCTTCTCGTAATCGAGGCCCAAAATCGCCAGCATGAGTCGGACCTTGTGACAATTGCCGGAAACCGGCGCGTCATACAGTTTCATGTGTCATCCCTCCCTTGGGCTTTCGTGCGCAATCGCATCATTCCTCGCCGGCCGATGCCTTCTTCCGCCAGGCGCCGCGCTCATCCTGCTGCCAATAGGTCAGTTGATGACCGGCTTCGTTGCAGTCCTTCCAGTGTCCGCGTGCACGCGCGACGGCGTTCTCGTCGCGGCCATCGAACATCTCGCAGCAAAGGTCGAAATCGCCGATCCGGCCCGACTCGGCGCCATCGACGAGAAACAGCACATTAGCGCCGTTCGGATTCTCGTCGGCCTCGGTGAGCCAGATCGGCTGGCGTTCCGCCTCGCCGTCGCGGCGGCTGCCATGGGGCAGAAAGCCGTCCCGCGAATAGGTCCAAAGGAGCCCGTTGAGCGCCTCGACCCGATCCTCGGAGCCCGCCATCACCACGGCGCGCCAATCGCGCTCCAAGGTCTTCTCCAGGAGCTTCGGCAGGGCCTGCTCCAACCCCGTCCGCTGCAAGTGATAGAAGCGGACCTCGGTCACACCGTTCAGCCCTCGTGATTGTCGCTGACAAAACGGTCGAGCAAGCGGACGCCGAAGCTGGTGCCGCCGCGGGGTATTGTCGGCGCATCCTTGGAGGACCAGGCCACCCCGGCGATATCGAGATGCGCCCAAGGCACCTTGTTCACGAAGCGCTGAAGGAACTGCGCCGCCGTAATCGAGCCGCCGTCCCGGCCGCCGATATTCTTCATATCGGCCGCATCGCAGTTGATCTTCTTGTCGTAGGCGTCGTCGAGCGGCATGCGCCACACCTTCTCGCCCGTCGCCCGGCCGGCCTTGGCGAGCTGCTCGGACATTTTGTCATCGTTTGAAAACATCCCCGCATGCTCGTGACCCAGGCTTATGATGATGGCGCCGGTCAGGGTGGCGAGATCGATCATCAGGCTCGGCTTGAACCGCTCTTGGGTGTACCAGAGGGCGTCCGCGAGTACGAGCCGTCCCTCGGCGTCGGTGTTCAGGATTTCGATCGTCTGGCCCGACAGCGAGGTGACGATATCGCCGGGGCGCTGGGCCATTCCGTCGGGCATGTTCTCGACCAGCCCGATGACGCCGATGGCGTTGACCTTGGCCTTGCGGCCGGCAAGCGCCATCATCAGGCCCGACACCGTCCCGGCCCCGCCCATATCCCATTTCATGTCGTGCATCCCGGGCCCCGGCTTGAGCGAAATGCCGCCGGTATCGAAAGTGACACCCTTGCCGACGAAAGCGATCGGCTTCTTGGAGCGCGCCGCCCCTTCCCAACGCATGACGACAAGCTGGCTGTCGCGCTCGGAACCCTGTCCGACGCCGAGCAAAGCCCCCATGCCGAGGCGTTTCATCTGCCGCTCGCCCAACACCTCGACCTTGACGCCGAGCTTGGCCAGCGCCTTCACCTCCTTCGCGAAGCTTTCGGGATAGAGAACGTTCGGCGGCGCCGAGACGAGATCGCGCGTGAAAAAGACACCGTCGGCGATCTTGTTCAACGGCGCGAACATCCGGCGCGCCGCCGCGGCCCCTTTCACGCGCATCGTCAGGGTCCGCATGGTCGGCTTCGCCTTGGGTTTTTCCTTGGTGCGGTATTTGTCGAACCGGTAGCTCCGAAGACGGGCGCCGTAGGCGATATTAGCCGCCGCCGACACCAGGTCGCGCGCCCCGCCCTCGACCACGATTGCCGCGGTCTTGGCACCGATCCGATTGAGGTGAGCCAGTAGACGGCCGCCCAAGGCCTGCTGGTCGGTCTCGCCCATGGTCTTGCCGATTCCGGCAAGCACGATGCGACTGAGCTTCATCCCGGCCGGCGCCACCACGTCCAGCGTCTGCGCCTTCTTGCCTTCGAAACGACTCTCCTTGATCGCCCGACTCAAGGCGCCATTGGTCGATTTGTCCAGCCGGCGCCCCATGGACCCAAGCTTGCCCCCCTCTTGAACGCAAACAATCACGACGCCGGTATTCGGCAAGCCAATTTCGGAAAACGAAAATCTCATCGAGCCCTCTCGCACCAAGTCATCACGCCGCGATCCGGCGCGTTCCCGGTCACTCTACTCGCAGCCCTGCAAAAGAAAAGCATGGGCTTACCGGCAAATCCTTTGCGCCGGATATTGGCCGCGATTGACCTCGCTTCCTTCGGAAGGCTAGGTTACGGCCCGACCATGGAGTCCGTGACAAGGTGGGCGGCGGATCACACCGCCCTTGGATCGAGCCGCATGAGCACGATTTTTCGTTACATTACACGTCAACTGTTCTTCACGACGATCTTCGTGACGGTCATCCTGTGCCTGATCTTCTGGCTCGCCAAGGCGTCAACGCTACTCGATTTCATAATCAACAAGGGGCTGGATTTCGGATTTTTTCTTTATATGAGCGTGCTGATCCTTCCCCGCCTCCTGATCATCATCCTTCCCATCGCCACGTTCGCGACAATTCTCTTCGCCTATTACAGACTGAATGCCGATAGCGAACTGGTGGTGATGCGCGCCGCCGGGATCAGCCCGTTCGCGCTGGCCAGGCCCGGTCTCACCGTGGGTCTTTTGGTGTCCGTGGCCATGGGCTCGCTGACGTTCTACCTGCTGCCGGCCTCGTACCGCCAGTTCAAGGACGAGGAGTACATGATCCGCAGCAAGCTGGGCGCCATCTTCCTGCAGGAGGGCGCCTTCAACACGGTAGCGCCGGGTATTACCGTTTTCGTCCACAAACGCGGTTCCGACCAGGAATTGCGCGGCATCATGCTGCACGACAACCGAAACCGGGAAAAGCCGCAGACCTGGCTCGCCGAGCGCGGGGCGCTGGTTTCCACGAAGTCGGGTCCGCGGGCGGTCCTGGTCAACGGCAATCGCCAGCAAGTGGATCGCCAGCAAGGCAAGTTCTCGATGTTGTTCTTCGATCAGACGACGCTCGACGTCGGCGGTTCGCCCGGAAAGAAGGATGTCCGCTGGCGCGAGCCGCGAGAACGCTTCTTGAAGGATCTATTCGCGCCTCGAGACACCGCCACCGACAGTCCGTATTACAACGACCTCATCGCCGAGGGTCACAACCGGCTGGTCCAGCCGCTTCTTCCGCTTACCTGTGCCGTCGTCACGATGGCGATACTGCTCGGCGGCGGCTACAACCGGCGGGGACAGTTTCTCGATCTCGGAAAGGCGGTCGTGGCGACGGTCGTGATACTTGTCCTCAGCCTCGCGACGCGCAGTATGGCGGCGAAGGAACCCCTGATGCTGCTGGCGATGTACGGAAACGCCATTCTGCCGCTTTTGATGGGACTCTATTTTCTCCTCGTGCCGCAACATTTGCCGCGATCAAGACTTGGTGGGGACGACATCGCCGAGGCATAGCAAGGTCCCGCCTTCCTACGAATCGCATTTTGCCGTATCGAAATTCTTGTAGACGCGGATCAGTCCGCCCGGCTTCGGGTGTGGCCATCTCTTGACGATCGACCAAGTCCCATTCTCAGGCGCCAGCAGATAGGCGTTGCCTGGTTCGGCGTCGAGGGCAAAATCCCGCTTCAGGTCGGCCGTGGCGCAATAGACCCAAACGTATGTCGGCCGCGAGACCAGGTGCCGTGCCGCCGCCGGCGCGAGTTTCCGCGGATCGAACACACCGATATAAAGATCGGGCCGATCGAGACGCCCGTAGCGGCCGAATATTGCGGAAAGATCACCGATATCGCCCGGAATAACGGCAAGAACGGCGGCGTTTTTCGGCAATGTGGACGCAAGTTCCAGGCCGACCTGCCGCAGAAGCGGTTTCGGCGTCTCCAGATCGAAACGCCAGTAGCGGACCAAGCCAACCTGAAGCGCCAGCATACCGACGATCGAAACCATCCCCGCCCAGCGAAGTAACCCCGCCCAGCGAGGTATCCCCGAACGGGCGGATAATCTCGCATGCAAATGACGCCAATAGAGAAGGGCCAGCCCATGAACCGCCGACGCCCAGAGGAGATATCCGACATGCGTGTTGAACCGCCAATAGGACTGCGGATAACCATTGAAATGGGCGACAAAGATCAGGAAGAGGAAGGCATTGTAGCCGAGAAAGATTCCGCCCGCGACGACCGCCAATCGATCGAAATCGGTGAATCTGCGCCGGTAAAGCGCGATCGCCCCCCAAAGCGCGAAAAATGCACCGACAAGAAAATGCGGACTCTTCTTGAAAAGAACGACCCCCATATGGCCCAACAGATTCGGAACCGCGTGGAAGGGCCATTTCGCGAAGGGCGCCAGTTCGTTTTCCTTCATCGGCATGATCTCGGCGAGATGGTATCGCCAAGCGAAATAAAGGATGAGCGGCAACCCCGCCAAAAGCGGCAATGCGCGAAAGAAGACGCCGAGCCGAATGGATTTGTCCCGCCACGCGACCATCGCAAGCATGATGAGCGCCAACAGGACAAGCACCAGATTGGCCTGTTTGATATTCACCAGGAGGGTCAGTGCCAGCGCCAGCGAAAGCGTGGCGCCACTCGCGACAATACCGTCCCGCGCCGCTCCCACGAGCCATCGCCAAGCCAGAACCCCGACAAATGCCGTCACCACCGCCGTGGACATATCGGGGTAGGAGGTCAGGATGATCCGCCGGACGAAAACGGGATTGAGAAGCGTTGCGAGAAGAAAGGCCAGCGCCACCAAGGACCAGAGGAAGGCGACCCGTTTTTCGGGATGAGCGAGCCGAATCAAACGACCGAGCAAGGCCGAAAAAATCAGCAAAAGAAAGGCGTTGGCCAAGATCGCCGCATTCTCCGCAAAACCGCCCGTCAACCGCCCTGCCACATAGAAAACGAAACTGAAATTATAGGGAAAACCGGGAAATCGTGAGACCGGTGGCGGCGCATCCGGCCGCGGAAAGCCGTCATGGGCGAACAAATACCGACCGTTCTCGATCCAATGGGAGAAGCTGTCCACTTCGGACGGCCACTTCCCGGCGACAATTACAAGGAAGGGAAGGCCGAAGAGAATGAATCGCCAACCCTCAAATAGGTCCGCCGCGCCGCCCGCGCGCACCCGCCACGCCAGGGCGGCGACGGAGGCGATCATCAAGATCCAGAACGCGGCACCGAGGGAGGCTTGAAAAACAACGCCTAGGACCGTCAGAACGAAGACCGCAAATCCCCAGCCGGAAAAAATCGTGCTCTCCGGGAACTCCCGTTCAGCCGCCAGCAGCGCACCAAGGCCGGCAAAGGCGCCGAATGCCAAAACACAACCCGCCAGGCTTATCCATTGCCAGGTTTCCGGAACGGCAAGATCGAGAAAATGAGCCACGGCAACGAACCTCCTGAAGCGAAACCGGAGACTCGGATCGCGCGCGCCGAATCCCCATTGGCAAGAATTACCGCTTGCGTCGAGTCCATTCCAGGGATACATCGCCAGCGCTTCGAAGCGGCATGTCGGAAGGCGCCGCGCCATCAGTCCGGTCGAACCAGATGACCCAGGTCGAGGAATCCCAGGATAAACGGCGGCCAGAGCGGGGCGGCGGGCGAAAAGCCGTGGTCGTCACCACGATCTTCCCGCCCAACCAAGTCATGCGTCGCCTCGCCCAAGGTTGCCGGGACAACAACGATGATTTCGTGGTCGTCGGCGACGCCAAGGGGCCCGATGATTTCGACCTGCCGGGATGCCGGTTCTTCTCGCTCGAGGATCAATGGCGACTGGACTTCAGCTTCGCCGAGGCCTGCCCGACGGGACACTACGCCCGCAAGGCGATCGGCTATCTGATTGCCATCCGCGATGGCGCCAACGTTATCCAGGAGACGGACGACGACAACCTGCCGGCCGACGAATTCTTTGCCCCGCGCGAGCGGCTGCTTCGGCCGGCTTGCGCGGACGGCGTCGGCTGGCTCAACGTGTATCGCTATTTTGGCGAGACTCCGGTATGGCCGCGCGGCCTGCCGCTCGACGAAATCGGGACGGTGCCGCCCCCGCGCGACGAATTGAACATGCTGGAGGCCGACTGCCCGATCCAACAAGGTTTGGCCAATGGCGCCCCCGATGTCGACGCCATCCATCGCTTGATATTCCCGGAGTCGCTGAACTTCGCGGCGAACGCGCCCGTCGCGCTCGGCGCCGGCAGTTGGTCGCCCTTCAACAGCCAGAACACGACTTGGTGGCGCGACGCCTTCGCGCTCTTGTATCTGCCGGCCTATTGCTCGTTTCGAATGACCGATATCTGGCGCGCCTTCATTGCCCAGCGGATCGCCTGGGCAAATGGCTGGCGCGTCCTATTCCATGCGCCCACGGTCCACCAGGATCGCAATTTTCACGATTTGATGCGCGATTTCGAGGATGAAATTCCAGGATACCTCGAGAATCGACAAATCGCCGAAATTCTCGAAAAATTCGATGCCGAACCAGGCGTCGAGAATATTCCGGGCAACATGCGCGGATGTTACGACCGCCTCGCCGCTGCCGGGATCTTGGATGAAAAGGAACCGGACCTGCTGGATCTTTGGTTACGGGACTTGGCGGCGATAACATAAGGCACCGCTTTTTCTTTCCCCGAAGACTAAGGATTTTCGTAAAAATCCTTTCAAATTCAGGATATTCCGGTCTATTACTTGGCTACAGAAAATAAAAGCCAAGGTATGGGAAACGACAATAGGGATGGGAGCCGACCTCGCCGAGACGGGCTGACGGCAATTTAGTCGTCGCCGGTTCGGGACAAGTCGATGCCGTTGGTTCCGGCGTGATCTCCACGTGGCCTTATCGGCTGCGCGGATGAAGTGCGTCGGTGTGCGGTGCTCACTTCCGAACAATTTCCTTGGTTTTGAGATTTGTGGGGCGGCGATCCGTCGTCGAAGCGGATAGAAGGTCGGCATGCGTCTGTCGGTTACCTTGTCGAGATATCTCGGACGCCAGTATGCGTTCTGGCTCGTCAACGCCTTCGCGGCGCTGATGGGTGTCGCCTTGCTGTTCGATATCGTCGAGATGATGCGCCGAGCGACCGGCAAGTCGGATGCGACGCTCGCCATCATCATGCAAATGAGCCTCTTCAAATTGCCGCATCTCGCCGAGACGATCCTGCCGTTCACGATCCTTTTCGGCGCGATGATCGCGTTCTGGCGTCTCGCCCGCGCGAACGAGATCGTCGTTGCCCGCGCCTCCGGCGTCTCGGTATGGCAATTCTTACTGCCGGCTCTGCTGGTGACGTTCGCGGTCGGCTTGTTTCAAATCGCGATTTTCAACCCCTTCGCAGCCATAACGCTGGCGAAGTTCGAGAACCTCGAATCGAAATATCTCAAGCGCAGCACCAGCATGCTGGCGATCTCGAACAACGGTCTCTGGTTGCGTCAGGCGGATGCCGGCGGCCAGGCGGTGATCCATGCCCTTCGCGTTTCGCCCGGCAAAATGCAGTTGCACGATGTCATCGTCTTCATGTTCGAGGAGTCGGACCGCTTCGCGGGGCGCATAGACGCCGAAACGGCGAGTTTGAAGCTCGGATATTGGGACATCCGCAACGGTTGGATTTCGATGCCCAACCATCCGGCGCGGAAGATCGAACACTATGAACTTCCCTCCGACCTTACGCTAAGCAAGATCCAGGAAAGTTTCGCTTCTCCGGAAACGATGTCGTTCTGGGATTTGCCGGCCTTTATCGCGGATCTTGAATCGGCTGGTTTTTCGGGCCATCGACATCGTCTTTATCTTTATTCGCTGTACGCGCTGCCGGTCCTCCTTTGCGCGATGGTTCTTGTCGCGGCCGCCTTCACGTTGCGGGTTAATCGGCGCTCGGCGGCGTTCTACGCGATCGGAGGGGGAATCGTTTTCAGCTTCGCCCTCTATATCATGGGCGATGTTGTCCATGCGCTCGGCCTGTCGACGAATGTGCCGACGCGGCTCGCCGCGTGGACGCCGGCCGGAGTCACGTTGATGGTCGGAGTCGCGATGCTGCTGCATTTCGAGGACGGCTGATGCGACACTGGCCGGTCATAATCGTACTCGTGGGGGCCCTGGTCTTCGCCTCGGGCGCCGCAGCGCGCGAGAAGCTGTCGCGCGATCTCCCGGTCCTGATCGTCGCCGACGAGCTCAGCTATGACGAGGAATTGGGTGCCGCCGTCGCCCGCGGCAACGTCGAGATCGTCCAAGGCAACCGGACACTCCTGGCGGATACCGTCAGCTACAATCAGAAGACCGATACGGTAAGCGCTTCGGGCAACGTTATCCTCCACGAACCGACGGGCGAGGTTCTGTTCGCCGAATTCGTCGAACTGACGGACAAGCTGAAAAACGGCGTCGTAAAACAAATCCGCCTGCTGCTGAACGACGATAGCCGATTCGCGGCGAACAACGCGCGGCGGCTCGACGGCAACCGTACCCTCATGCGCAAGGCCATCTACTCCCCCTGCAAATCTTGCGAGGAAGATCCCGAACGTCCTCTGGTCTGGCAGCTGAAGGCGAACCGGGTCGAACATGACCAGGCCGCCCGCGAGATCCGATACCGTGATGTCTTTCTCGAAATGTGGGGCGTCCCCGTCGCCTACACGCCCTATCTTTCGCACCCCGATCCCTCCGTCAAACGGCGAAGCGGGTTTCTCGCGCCGGATTTCGGTACCGGCGGCGATGTCGGCGCCCATCTGCGGCTGCCCTATTTCATCGTCATCGACGACAGCAAGGACGTGACGGTCGAGCCGATCTACACCCGCGAAGAAGGCTTGGTATTGAGCGGTGAATACCGACAACGCTTCAACAAGGGGTTCCTGGAAATCACCGGTAGCGTCACCGAGGCAGAGCGCCGAGAAGGCGATTCCGACAATCCCAGCATCAAGAGCGACCGCGTGCGCGGCCATTTCACCACCAAGGCCGAATATCACATCGACGAGACATGGCGTGCCGGCATCGACCTCGCGCGCTCGTCCGATCGATCCTATCTTCGAAAGTTCTATTTCTTCACCCTGAACAAGAACACGCTACGCTCGAACGCCTATCTGGAAGGCTTCCGCCGGCGTAACTACATGGCGGCCAACGGTTACTGGTTCCAGGATCTGCGCACCGACAGCAACGAAGATCAGCCGGTTGTCGGACCCGTTCTGGATTACAATCATATCGGCGAATCGGACCGCTTTGGCGGTCGTTGGTCGTTAGATACAAATCTCCGGGTCCTGAACCGCGACGAAGGTACGGACAGCCACCGTATTTCGCTTCGACCGGGGTACGAAATTTCGCGGCTCTGGGGACCGGGATTCGTGACCAACCTGACGGTGAACCTGCAGACAGACCTCTATTATCTGGATCAAGAAACCTCCGTTGATCCGACCGCGCCGAACGACGGGTTGGAGGGACGCATCATGCCGCGACTGGCGATCGATTGGCGCTATCCCTTCGTTCGTCAGACAGGCACCGTTCGGCAGTTGATCGAGCCGGTGGCTCTGGCCGTGGTGGCGCCCAACGGCGGTAATCCGGAAGATATCCCGGACGAGGAGAGCACGGTCTTCGAACTCGACGACACTAATATCTTCAGTCACGATCGTTTCGCCGGAATTGATCGCGTCGAAGGCGGTCCACGCGTCGTCTACGGCGTCAAAGTCGGCTTGTTCGGCCCGACTTTGGGCAGCATCACGGCTTTCCTGGGACAGAGCTATCGGTTCCACCGAGATCGCGATCTCGAAGAATCCAAGCTGTTGGAAGAAGACTTTTCCGATTACGTCGGCCGCATCGACGTTCGACCGAATGAATATATCGATCTGATTTACCGCTTTCGTTTCTCCGAGAGTGATTTCGACGCACGAAGCGGCGCGGTAACGTTCTCCATCGGCCCGCCCGCTTTCAAGTTATCGGGTGACTATTTCTTCATCGACGATGCCACGGCGGCGACGAATTCCGAGCGCAAGGAAGAACTGACGATCGGGTTTTCATCGCGAATTAGCCGGTATTGGACGATGAATGCCGCGACACAGCGAGATTTGACGGGCGATGGCGGATCGCTGCGTCATGCTGCGGGCGCTACCTATGAAGACGAGTGCTTCACCTTTCAAGGGTTGATCGAGAAATCCTTCACGAGAGACGCCGATATAGAGCCGGATACCCGTGTGCTCTTCAAAGTGATTTTCAAGCATCTTGGTCAAGCGGGCGGCCGCGCGAGTTAGGGCGATGGCTGGTTTTACACGACGACGTCAATCTCGCTCCGCGCCTTGGGGTGGGTCCGCGCGGTGGCTCGGATACCTCATTCTCTTCCTCATGGCCGTCTTGCAGCCGCGAGACGCGGCCATGGCTCAAGAGGTTCTGCGAATCGCGGCGATCGTCAATGACGAAATCATCTCGGTCTACGATCTCGAAAATCGCGTGCGCCTCGTCGTGGCAACGACGAAAATACCAAACCGTCCCGATGTCCTAAAACGCGTCGAGCGGCGGATCCTGCGCAGCATGATCGATGAAAAATTGCGGCTTCAAGAAGCGAAGCGAACCAATGTCCGCGTCACCAATCGCGACATCAAGATGACCATCGACCGTATCGAACGGCAAAACAAAATGCCTTCGGGCGGCATTTTCATTTTTTTACGTCGAAATCGCATCAACCGTGTCACGCTCGAAACACAAATTCGGGCTCGTATCGCCTGGCTGAAACTTATCAATCGAAGGTTTCGGCGACAGATCACGATTGGCGAGGATGAAATAAGCGAGGAATTGGAGCGACTGCGTGCGCTGCAAGGCAAGCCGAGATCGCGAATTTCCGAAATCTTTCTCAGCGTCGACACGCCGGAGAACGAACGCCAGGTGCGCGAAACGGCGGAGCGGCTCATCCGGCAAATCGCGGGCGGCGCCCGATTCGCGGCGTTGGCGCGGGAGTTCTCGCAAAGCACGAGTGCCGCCGCCGGCGGCGACCTCGGTTGGATGATCGAGGGCGAGATGGATCCCAAACTTGAAACCGCGATTGCGGGCTTGAATTCGGGAGAGGTTTCTCCTCCGATCCGTACCCTCACGGGATATCATATTCTGCGACTGACGGCTCGCCAGGTGAGCCAGAAACGCCGTCCCGGGGACACCCTAATCGACTATCGCCAACTGCTTTTGCCGGTACCGCGCGGCGCCGGCGAAGCGGAAGAGAACTCGCAAAGACTACTGGCAAGCGAGCTTGCCGCGAGTCTGAGTTCCTGCGCGGATCTGGTCGAAGCGGGACGCTCCGTCGATGCCGTCGGCATGGATAAACTCGTCAGCCTCCGCGCCGGCGAGGCCAACGCGGAACTGCGACGACACCTTATGACCCAAAAGATCGGACAACCCAGCGAACCGATCCGAACTTCCCAAGGTTACTTCATCTTGATCGTTTGCAAGCGCGTCGACCCGGGCAGCGCGCTTCCCAAGGCGAAAATGATCGAGGAACGCCTGAGGGGCGCCCGTCTCGATCTGATGGCCCAGCGATATATCCGCGATCTCAGACGCAATGCCTATATCGACATCAGGCGATGAGCGCAGACCTGAAACCGATCGCCGTCACGATGGGTGAACCCGCCGGCATCGGCGGAGAGATCATGATGAAGGCGTGGCGTCGCCGGAACGAGATCGCGATCCCGCCGTTTTTCGCTCTCGACGACCCCCGCCGGTTGCGGCGACTTGCCGAAAAGCTCGGCTGGACTGTTCCCGTACGTGAGATCGCGGCACCGGAGGAAACGGCCGTGATTTTTCCGACGGCCTTGCCCGTTCTCCCAATCCCACTCGCGAAGCCCGTGACGGCGGCACATCCGGACATAGAGAATTGCGCGGCGGTATTGCAATCGATCCGCAATGGAGTCGAGTTGGCCGGATCGGGCCGAGCGATGGCGGTTGTCACCAATCCCATTCACAAGAAGATCATGTACGACGCCGGTTTCGAGCATCCAGGACACACCGAATTCCTCGCCGAGCAGGCCGGTGCCGAGCATCAGCCGGTCATGATGCTTGCCTGCGAGCAGTTGCGGGTTGTCCCCGTAACGATCCACAAGTCGCTCGCCGAGGCGATCAATGCCCTGCGGCAAGAGGACATCGTCCGCATTACCGAAGCCACGGCGGCGGCGCTGGTCTCGGATTTCGCCATCCAGCATCCGCATATCCGCGTCGCCGCTCTCAACCCGCATGCCGGTGAGGACGGCGCGATGGGTCGAGAGGAAATCGAACTGATCGGGCCTGCGATCGCGGAATTGAAACGCCGCGGCTACTCGGTTAGTGGACCGGCCCCCGCCGACACCATGTTTCACGATCGCGCGCGCGCTACATACGATGCCGCGATCTGCATGTATCACGACCAGGCGCTCATTCCTCTCAAGACCATAAATTTCAGTGCCGGGGTGAACATTACCCTTGGTCTGCCGTTCATTCGAACGTCGCCGGACCACGGAACCGCGTTCGAGATCGCGGGAACGGGTGTCGCCGACGAGTCCAGTCTTGCGGCCGCCCTCGCGATCGCGGCCACGATGTCCGAGAACCGGGCGCGATGCCGCCCAAATTCGAATGTCCGACCGGCCCGAGGCTGAACTCGAGGGTTTGCCGCCGCTCCGCGACGTCATCGCGGCGCACGGGTTGTCGGCGCGTAAGGGGCTGGGACAGCATTTTCTCCTCGATCTGAACTTGACCCACCGCATCGCGCGCGCGGCGGGCGAGCTTTCAAGCGGCACCGTGGTCGAAATCGGTCCCGGCCCCGGCGGTCTGACGCGAAGCCTTCTCGCGGAAGGTGCCCGCAACCTGGTTGCCGTCGAACGGGACTCCCGATGTATCGCCGCCTTGGAACCGCTGGCACTTGCGGCGCAAGGAAAGCTTCGGATCGTCGAAGGCGATGCCAGGGAAGTCGATGTCTCCAAACTTGGTCCGGCACCCCTCAAAATCGTGGCGAACCTACCGTATAACGTCGCAACACCGCTTCTGATCGGATGGCTGTCGGGCGGCGCCGAAATCGCCGAAATGGTTCTGATGTTTCAGCGCGAGGTCGCGGATCGCATCACGGCACAGCCGGGCACGAAGGCTTATGGCCGCCTATCCGTTGTCGCCAACTGGCGGGCCGAAACGCGGCGGCTCTTCACGGTCCCGGCACGCGCCTTCACGCCGCCGCCGAGGGTCGATTCGGCGGTTGTCTCCTTAATTCCTCGGACCAAACCGCTTCATCCCGCCGACCCGGCCGACCTTGAAGCGACGACCGCCGCCGCCTTCGGTCAACGCCGAAAAATGTTGCGCCGATCCCTCGCAACCCTTCCGGTTGAGGCGGCCCGTCTGCTTGAAATGGCGGAGGTCGACGGCAACCGGCGCGCGGAGACTTTGACGGTGGCGGAGTTCGCGGCGCTCGCCCGCGCCTTCAGTGCCCTGCGCGCAGACCCTTGACGAATTCGCCCAATCCGACCTGACGGTCCCGCTTCAAACGTTCGGCCCGCAGGATCGCCATGACCTTCTCTATACTCTCTTCGACATCGCGATTGACGATGATGTAGTCGTATTCCCGGTAGTGGCTCATTTCGTCGGGCGCGCGACGCATACGGGATTCGACTACCTCCGGCGTGTCCTGCGCGCGAGTCTTGAGTCGCCGCTCCAGTTCGCTCGTCGAGGGCGGCAGGATGAATACGCTGACGAGATCGTCGCGCGCCTTTTCCGCTAATTGCTGGGTTCCCTGCCAATCGATATCGAAGAGGATGTCCTTGCCGCTCTCGAGAGCCTCCATAACCGTGCCCCGGGGGGTGCCGTAATAATGATCGAAGACCTTGGCGTATTCCAACAGTTCGCCCCGGTTTACCAACATGTTGAACTTGGTCGTCTCGGTGAAGATGTAATCCTCGCCTGCGACCTCGCCCGGCCGCTTGGGACGGGTCGTCATGGATACCGACATGACGATATCGGGATCGCCTTCCAGAATCGCGCGCGAAATTGTGGTCTTGCCAGCCCCCGAGGGTGAGGACAGAACAAACATCAAACCGCGCCGCCGCACAGAAAATTCTTCGCCCAAGCCGCTACTCCACGTTTTGTACCTGCTCGCGAAACTGATCGATCGTGGCTTTTAGGTCCAGACCGATTCGGGTCAGTGCCTCGCTCGACGATTTCGAACACACGGTATTGGCCTCTCGATTGAGTTCCTGGCACAGGAAATCGAGCCGCCGGCCGACCGGCTCATCCTCGCCGAGAAGTTCCCGAGCGGCCACACAGTGCGCGATCAGGCGATCGATCTCCTCGCGCACGTCCGCCTTGAGCGCCAGGACGGCGATCTCCTGCGACAGGCGATCCTCCGGCAGCGGCGAATCGTCGTCCAGCAGAGCTTCCAGCCGCGCGTCGAAACGCTCCTTGATCGCCGCCGGCTGGGCCTCCGCCGATCCGGCGGCCGACGCCGTCAACGACTCGATCGTGCCCAAATGCGCCGACAGGATTTCGTCGAGATGCACCCCCTCGGCATCCCGTGCCCGCGCGAGTTCCGAAAGCGCGTCGCCGAGCGAGCCCAGCAGGGCCGCGTCCAGATCGGCCACTTCCGATTTCGTTTCCGCCTCCTCGACCGTCTCGAGCACGCCGCGCACGGCCCAAAGATTGTCCAGTCGCGGCGGTTTGGAATCCACGAGATCCCCGAATTCTTCCCGCATTGCAAGCAACTGTTCGAGTAATTCCCGGTTTACCCGCAGCTCGACCTTCTCGCGATCCCTGTCCAGTGTCAGGCTGAGCGAGACGGAGCCGCGTCCCAAACGTTTCCCCGCAAGCCGGCGGGCGGGAATTTCGAGACGCTCATACCCCTGCGGCAGCCGGACCCGTACATCAAGCGATCGGCCGTTGACGCTTTTCGCTTCCCACGTCCAGCCGCGGCTATCGTGTCTTCCCGTCTCGCGGGCGAAGCCGGTCATGCTCGAAAGGGTCAATTTTCGGTCCTCATTGGACAGCGTGCGGACGCGGTCGCAATATATCTTCGCGACGTTGGCGCAACAAGCAATCGTGACGCTCGATCCGCGGCGCAAGGCGATCCGATCGGCGGAGCGAAACAAACCGATGAAGATACCGAAGGCCATTCTAATCACCGGCGCCTCGAGTGGTATCGGCGAGGCCTTGGCGCTGAAATTCGCCGCCGAAGGTGTGTTTCTGGCGCTTTCGGGCCGGGACGAAGCCCGATTGGAAGACGTTGGCGACCGGTGCCGTGAAGGTGGCGCGCGTGTCGAAACGCGGACCGTCGATACGACCGACCGACCCGCGATGCGGCGTTGGATCGAGGAAACGGACACAATGGCGCCGCTTGACCTGGTGATCGCCAATGCCGGCCTGTCGGCGGGAACGGCGGGTGACGCGGAATCGGAATCGCAGGCGCGCCGTATCTTCGCCGTCAATCTCGACGGCGTTCTCAACACGGTCCACCCGTCGATCGACGTCATGGCGGCGCGGGGCCGGGGTCAGATCGCGTTGATGTCGTCCGTCGCGAGCTTCATAGCATTACCGGGGGCACCCGCCTATGCCGCAAGCAAGGCGGCGGTCCGGCTCTATGGCGAATCCCTCCGCGGGATGCTGGCGCCACTCGGTATTCGCGTCTCGGTGATCTGTCCAGGCTTCGTCCACAGCCGCATGACGGCGACCAACCCCTATCCCATGCCCTTTATCATGCCGGCCGAACGTGCCGCGCGGATCATTTCCCGGGGGCTGTCGCGAGACCGGCCTCGAATCGCTTTTCCTTGGCCGACCTACGCCCTCGCCTGGCTGGTGGGTACCGTCTTGCCGCCGCGACTCACCGACCCGCTATTGCGCCGCCTACCAGCGAAGCCGCCCAGCTCACGGACGGATTAGCCCTTACCCGTCTTGCTGCTCGTAGAGCGACCGGACATAGGAACGGCTGCCGGGGCTGCCGTCGACAACGAGCGACGTTCCGCTGACATAGGACGCCCGCGGCGAGGCGAGAAAGACAATCACGTCGGCAAGTTCCCGCGGATCGCCCCAGCGGTTTCCCGCCGGCGCCGACAACTCGGTCTCAAGACGGTCGCGAAGACCGGCGGCCTCGGCCTCCGTCAGTTCTCGCCCCAAGGCCTCCCGCTCCCACTTCGCGAAACGGTCCGGCGTCGCCACCACCCCCGGTACGACGCAAACGACGCGAATCCCATGCCCGATGAGTTCCGCGCCGAGATCGGCGCTGAACCTGTTTTCCGCGGCCTTCGCCGGCCCCGTGCAGGTCGAACCCGGCGGAAACGCCGTCCGAATGGAGGTTCGGCCCGAGACATTGATGATGGCACCGCCGCCGGCCGCCATCATCATCGGGACCAGACGCTGGGAGATTCGGAACTGTGCGAAAAAATTGATTGCCATGCCGTCGACGAGTTCGTCGTCGGTTACCTCCAGAAACGGCTTGTAGGTGCCGGTACCGGCATTGTTGACCAGAACATCGACGCCGCCGAGATCGTCACGGACACGGGCCGTCAACCGGTCGATGTCCGCCAGCGATGCAACGTCCGCCGCGACGGTTCGGATCGCGCGCCCGGTCGCGGTTTCGACGTCTCGCGCCGCCTCGGCCAAACGATCGCTATCGCGCGCACAGATCAGCACCTCCGCACCTTCGGCGGCGAATGCCGTCGCCGTGGCGAGCCCGATGCCTCGGCTGCCACCGGTCACCACCACGCGCCGTCCGCTGAGTTCGAGATCCATCCCGACTCCTCTTTGTTGATATCGTGAAAAGATGGCGCCCACGGCGCCCGGGTCAATTGTGGAAACCGATCCCGAACCGAATTCCGTGCCGTCCATGGAAATGCGGGCCATAGCCGAGGCTATAGCGGCGGCGATGCGGCCAATAATGATCGTAATGGGGATCGTACCCGTACCGGTAGGGCCGGGTCCCGAGATAGACCCGATCGATCGTCTTCCAGCCGGCTTTCTCGCCGCGACACGCGGTGGCGAATTCGAAGGTCGTCCGCCCCGCCACCGTCAGGGACCGCTGATAATCCCGACACGGCCGTTTCCCGGTTTCCTCGATGGTGCGAATCGGCGTGACGGTGCCGCGGATCCTGTCCGATTCGCCCCGCCAATTCTCACTCTCTCCGACACGGCTCGATTCAAGCGCCCTTTGCGTCGCCTCCGCCATCAGCTTGGCGTCGCTGTCACCCAATCCGGCGGCAAATCCGGCACCGCTAGTCGTCTCGCACGCCACGAGACCGAGCAAAGCAGTGCCCACCGCCAAGCCACGAATTATTTTACGCCACACGTGTAAGACACCTTCAATCGACAATACGGATTATCATAATACCATGATCCGGCATGAAATGCGCGCACGACAGGGCTCAAGCGTCCGAATTTCGACCCCGCAAGAGCCCCGATAGATAGGTCCCATAGCGACATTTCACCATCGCCTCCACTCTCGCACCTGTTGGCCATCGCCGTAGATCGGGAGGTCCCGGCCGTCGAGGGCGCTCAAGGTCATCAGCGGGATCAGCTTCTCGGGAAATTGATAGGGCCCGTAATTGTTCGCACAATTAGTGACGATGACGGGAAGGCCATAAGTTCGGAAATAGGCGCGGGCGAAATGATCGGCCGCTGCCTTGGAGGCAGCGTAGGGTGAATTCGGATGATAGGCGCTCGTCTCGGTGAAGGCTCCGGTCTCGATCGCGCCGTAGACTTCGTCGGTCGAGACGTGAACGAAACGCGAAAGCGCGCCACCTTCATCCAGATATGCGCGGGCGGCCTCGAACAGGGTGAAGGCGCCAACGATATTGGTCTCGACAAAGACCGCCGGTCCATCAATCGATCGATCGACATGTGATTCCGCCGCGAAATTCACGATCGCCCTTGGCCGATGCCGCCGGAGCAACTCGTCGACGAGACCGCGATCCGTGATCGAACCTTCAACGAAGACATGCCGAGAGATGTTTTCGACGGGTGTTAGGTTGGCTCGGGTGCCCGCATAGGTCAGCGCGTCGAGGGTGATCACATCGTCGCCCGAATTCACCAGGAGGTGGACGAAATTCGCGCCGATGAATCCGGCACCGCCGGTCACCAGAACCGGGCCTGTCGTCTCTTCATTCACCTCGGCTACTCCCGCGGCCAAACCGGTCCGCCATGCCGGCCAACAACTCAAACATCATACCCGCCGCACCCGCCGGACACTCGTTTCTAGCGCTATTTTTTCCCCTTCCGCAAACGCCGCCATCGGGCGACGTTGCGATTGTGCTCGGCCAGCGTCTTGGCGAAGACATGCCCGCCCGTTCCGTCGGCGACGAAATAGAGCGCATCGGTCACCATCGGATGCAATACGGCCTCAAGCGACGCGCGACCCGGATTGCAGATTGGTTCGGGCGGCAAGCCTTTGATTTTATACGTATTATAGGGATGATCCGTCTCCAGGTCGCGTCGGGTCAGCGATCGTCCCAGCGGCCCTCGCCCATCGGTCAATCCATAGACCACGGTCGGATCCGATTGCAGCCGCATGCCTTTCCGCAACCGGTTGATGAAGACACCCGCGATTCGGGCGCGTTCCGCCGACCGGCTGGTCTCCTTTTCGACAATGGAAGCCAGGATCACCGCTTCCATCGGTCGATCGAAAGGCAAATCGGCGGCGCGCCCCGCCCATAATTCAGCGAGGAGATCCCGCATCGCCGCCGTCATCCGCTCGACGACCGCGTCCCGGGAGTTACCAAGGCGATAGCTGTAGGTTTCGGGAAGGACGCGTCCTTCGGCGGGCGGCGGTGTCCGACGCGGAGACAGCCCATCCGCCGCATCGACCAACTTCAAGACCTCGTGCACGGTCAGTCCCTCGGGAACGGTCAACCGTCGGAGGAGGGTCTTTCCCTCGATCAGACGGGCCAAGACTTGTTGCTGGCTGACGCCATCCGCGAACGCGTACTCGCCCGCCTTGATCGCCCGGCCACCGCCCGAGAACCGCACCCCCCAAACGAAAACGGCCGGCCGCTCGATCACGCCGGCCATTGCCAGCACGGAAGCGACCTTCTTGAGCCCCGCACCCTTCGGTATGACCACGGTCGCGCCGCCCTTCATGGGACCCGGCTCGACGAAGAGAGTGTAGCCCCAATAGACAACGCCGCCGGCGGCAAGCGCGGCGGCGATCGACAATCCCAGGAAAAGGCGCGCGAGGCGTCTCATGGCGTCCTACGAAACGGCGCTCATCACCAAACTGGCGTTTGTCCCGCCGAACCCGAATGAATTGGACAATACGTGACGAACCGGCCGCTCCTTGGCGCCGCTCGCGACGAGATCGAGATCGCAGCCGGGCGACGGGTTTTCGAGGTTGAGCGTCGGCGGCACCACGCCGTCGCAGATCGCCTTGATCGAGAAGATCGCCTCGACGGCGCCGGCCGCGCCGAGGAGATGTCCAATCGCCGATTTCGTCGACGACATGGAAAGCTTGTAGGCATGATCCCCAAAGAGACGCTTCACCGCGCCAAGCTCGATCTCGTCGCCGAGCGGCGTGGACGTGCCGTGAGCATTGACGTAGTCGATATCGGAAGGATCGAGGCCGGCGCGTTTAACGGCGGATTTCATCGCCCGATACCCGCCGTTGCCGTCCTGCGCCGGTGCCGTAATGTGATGGGCATCGCCCGACATGCCATAACCGGTGATCTCGGCATAAATCTTGGCGCCGCGCGCCTTGGCATGTTCCAGTTCCTCAAGGACGACTACCCCCGCCCCCTCGCCCATGACGAACCCGTCGCGCGCCACATCCCAGGGCCTGGATGCATGTTGCGGATCGTCGTTGAACCCGGTCGAGAGCGCCTTCGCGGCGGCGAAGCCGGCGATACCCATGCGACAAATCGCGGCCTCGGCACCCCCCGCCACCATGACGTCGGCATCCTCCCATTGGATCAATCGCGCGGCATCGCCGATCGCGTGCGCGCCGGTGGCGCAGGCCGTCACCACCGAATGGTTGGGGCCGCTGAAACCATAGCGTATCGACACGTGCCCCGACGCCAGGTTGATCAGATTGGCGGGAATGAAAAACGGACTCACGCGCCGAGGGCCCCGTTCATGCAGGACGACCGATGTCTCCGAAATACCCGGCAGACCGCCGATCCCGGAGCCGATCAGGACGCCCGTACTCTGCCGCCCTTCTTCATCCTCGGGCGCCCAGCCCGAATCGGCCACCGCCTCGACCGCCGCCGCAATGGCATAGGCGATAAACGGGTCCATCTTGCGTTGGTCCTTGCGGTCGATCCAGTCGTCGGCATTGAATTTACCATCGGCGGTCTCGCCGAGCGGCACTTGTCCCGCGATTTGGCACGAAAGATCGGTGGCGTCGAACCGGTCGATCACGCCGATTCCGCTTTCTCCCTCGATCAGCCGCCGCCACACCTGATCGGCACCCATGCCGAGGGGTGTTACGAGGCCTATACCGGTCACGACGATTCGCCTCATCGCAACGATACTTTCTGCCTATTAAATGTGAACTACCGCGAATCTCCGGTCAGCTACCGGAATTCGCCTCGATGAAACTGACGGCATCCTTAATGGTCAGGATTTTTTCCGCGGCGTCGTCCGGAATTTCACACCCGAATTCCTCCTCGAAAGCCATGACCAACTCGACCGTATCGAGACTGTCGGCGCCAAGATCGTCGATGAAACTGGCGTTCTCGGAAACCTTGTCCTCGTCCACGCCAAGATGTTCGATAACAATCTTCTTTACGCGATCTCCAACGTCACTCATGTCCTCAAACCTTCCAGATATATGAGAGTAGTCCTGAATTCAGCAAACGCCGATGGTCCGCATTCCCCGCGTGGCGGCGGCGTTGTGGTAACACACTTTCCTTCGCCTGACCAGCGCCCCGCCGCACCCCGTCGAACGGGTCTAAATCATCGCCATTCCGCCGTTTATATGGAGCGTCTGACCGGTCACATAAGCGGCCTCCTCGCTCGCTAAATACAGCACGCCCGAGGCCACGTCACCCGTGTTTCCAAGGCGCGCGGCCGGGACAGTGGCGAGAATTTGTTCCTTTTGGTCGTCGGATAATTTATCGGTCATCGCAGTCTCGATAAAGCCGGGCGCCACGCAATTGACCGTAATGCTGCGGCTGGCAACCTCTTGGGCGATCGATTTCGACATGCCCGCCAGGCCGGCCTTCGAAGCGGCGTAATTCGCCTGCCCCGCGTTTCCGGCGACGCCGACAACGGATGTGATGTTGATGATTCGTCCCCATCGTTGCCGCATCATGCCGCGCAGGACCGCGCGGGACAGCCTAAATGCCGCGTTCAGATTGACATTGATAACCGCATCCCAATCATCATCGGAGAGTCGCATCGACAGCATGTCGCGAGTCAGGCCGGCATTGTTCACCAGGATGTCGACGCTTCCCAATGCCGCTTCAGCCGCCTTGGCGAGCGCGCCGACGGACTCCGCGTCCGAAAGATCGGCCGGCGTCACGGTCGTCCGATCACCGAGTTCGCCGGCAAGCGCTTCCAAGGCCTCGCGGTTGGTACCGGACAGGGCCACCGAAGCGCCCGCGCCATGGAGTGCGCGCGCGACACCACCGCCGATTCCACCGGAAGCCCCGGTCACCAATGCGTTCTTTCCCGTGAGATCAAACATCCGGCATTCGGCTCCTCAAAGCTCACCCAGAAATTTTTCGATATCGGCCGGCCCCTGAAGAGAGGTCCCCGACATGTCCCGGTCGATCCGCCGCGTCAGACCGCTCAACACCCGGCCGGCGCCGGTCTCGATCAAGGTATCGACGTCCTTGTCCTTCAGGAAAAGAACGCATTCGCGCCACCGGACCCGTCCGGTGACCTGGGCGACCAGATTGCGCCGGATCGTTTCCGGATCGACCGCTTCCTCGGCCGTCACATTGGCGACCAAGGGAAGAGCCGGCGGCAGGATCGTGGTTTCCGCGAGCGCCTCCTCCATCGCCTCGGCGGCCGGCTGCATCAGGGCGCAATGAAAGGGCGCGCTGACCGGCAGCATGATAGCCCGCTTGGCACCGCGCTCGGTGGCGATCCCGACCGCGCGCTCGACCGCGGGCGTGCTGCCGCTGACAACGACCTGGCCCGGCGCATTGTCATTGGCGGCGTCGCAGACATCGCCGGCTGCACCCGCTTCGACCGCGGCCGCGGCAACCGCCTCGGCATCCTCGACGCTGAGTCCCATCAAGGCCGCCATGGCGCCCTCGCCGACCGGAACCGCCACCTGCATCGAGGTGCCGCGCAATTTCAGTAGCCTGGCTGCATCGGAGAGGCTGAGCGAGTCGACCGCCGCCAGGGCCGAATACTCGCCCAGCGAATGGCCGGCGACATGGCTCGCCACTCCGCCCAATTCGATATTGCCTTCCTCGCGCAGCACCCGGACGATCGCCATGCTGACCGCCATCAACGCCGGTTGCGCGTTTTCGGTCAGGCGTAGCTCGTCCTCGGGGCCCTCGAACATGATGCGGGAGAGGTTCTGTTTCAGGGTTTCGTCGACTTCTTCGAAGACCAGCCGCGCGGCGGGAAAGGCGTCGGCCAGTTCCTGGCCCATACCCGCCGCCTGCGAGCCTTGGCCCGGGAAGACGAATGCACGAGTCATCTCTATATTCTCGGTTCGGTGGAAGGCGCGACAGTCATAGCGTCTGGCGGTTTCTTGTCAAGCGAGGTCGGGGCAATTTTCGCTTTCCCGGGGGTCGATAATATGTATAGTGCGCCGGCCGCGCGCGTTGCGCGGCGAACATAGCTCTCTGCCGGCGCCCGAAGGCGTCGGCTAGACCTGGCACGTCGCATTGGGTGACATCGGGTCATGAAACAGCCGTAGGGAGTGTACGGATGCCGTTTTACGAAAGCGTGTTTATCGCGCGCCAGGACATATCCGCGGGCCAAGTCGATAGCCTGGCGGACGATTTCGAGAAAATCATCGTCGACCAGGGCGGCTCCATCGAGAGGCGTGAATACTGGGGTCTGCGCAATCTGGCCTATCGGATGAAGAAAAACCGGAAGGGCCATTACGTGATGTTCAACCTTGATGCACCGTCGGACGCGATCCAGGAAATGGAACGCAATATGCGGCTCAATGAGGACGTCCTCCGCTATTTGACGATCCGCATGGAGGAATTGCGCCAGGATGGCTCGCCCATGGTGCAGGGCAAGGGCGATCGGGAGCGTGCCGACCGGCGTGGCCGCGACCAGGGCGAGAACGCCGCGGAGGAGAAGGACGACAAGGCCAAGGAAAAATCCGCTTCCGAGACGGCTGCGGCGGACGACAAGGCGGAGGAAAATTCCGCATCCGAGACGCCTGCGGCGGACACGCCGGTCGTCAAGGAAGACGGCGAGACGGATGCGACGGAAAGCGCCGAGACGCCGGAGACGGTTGAGAAGGCCGAGACGGCTGAAAAGGCCGAGACGGCCGAAGAGACCGAGAAGGAGGCCAAGGCATGAGCGAGGGACGTGGTGGCCGCGGCGGCGGCGGTGGCGGTCGCGGTGGAAGCGGTGGCCGGCGGCCGTTTTTCAGGCGGCGCAAGACCTGCCCGTTCACCGGGCCGAACGCACCGAAGATAGACTATTGCGACGTCAAGCTGTTGCAGCGCTATGTGTCGGAGAGGGGCAAGATCGTGCCGAGCCGCATTACCGCGGTGTCGAACAAAAGACAGCGTGAACTGTCGCGCGCGATCAAGCATGCCCGCTTTTTGGGGCTCCTGCCCTACGTGATCCAGTAACGAGCGAACGCGCGGATCATGTTCACTCCGGCACAATGGGCGATCATCGCGTTTACCGGTGCCTCCAGCGCGGTGATCTACGGGCTGACGGCCTTCGGGTCGTTCGGCGGCCTGTTGCTTGCCTATTTCAGCCAGTTGCCCCTTTTCATCATCGGCCTCGGCATGGGGCTGACGGCAGGGGCCGTGGCGGGCGCCATCGGATCCTTGGGCGTTTTGATGATGGGCGGTCTGGTCGGCGCCGGCGTCTTCATCGCCTTCAACGCGGCCCCCGTCATCTTCATCGTGCGTCAGGCGCTGCTTTCCCGGACCAACGAAAAGGGCGACACCGAATGGTATCCGCCGGGACTGCTCGTTAGCACCTCGGCCGTCGCGGCGGGCGTCTTGATGCTGGCGACGCTGGTCTGGCTCGACCTGACCCAGAGCGGCGCGGAAACCGCGATACGAACCTATGTCGAGCATGTGGCCGGCGCGATGTTCCCGGACCTAACCGGGGACAAGCGCGTCATGCTGGCCGAAGGCGTCACCCCGTTCGGGCCCGGATTGATAGCGGTTTCCTGGCTGTTGATGCTTGCGGTGAACGGTTCGCTGGCCCAGGGGCTTTTGACCCGGGTCGAGCGCAATCTTCGGCCGAGCCCGGATTTCGCCCTGACCGCGTTGCCCCGCTGGTTTCCGGGTGTCGCCGCGCTGGCGGTGCTCGGGGCGGCGATCTTCGGCGGATCGATCGGCTTTTACGCCCAGAACCTGGCGCTGCTCGCGGCCCTGCCGTTCTTCTTCGTCGGTCTCGCCGTTGTCCACGTTTTTTGCCGGCGCGTCACCGCCGGACCGCTCCTGTTGATCCTGTTTTACATCGTCATGATGGTATTTGGTTGGCCCGCCCTATTCGTGGCCTTCATTGGTTTACTCGAACAGCTGACCGGCCTGCGCCAACGTTTGGCGGGCCCCGGCGAAGAGGTATGAGATGGAAGTGATCCTGCTCGAACGCATCGAGAAGCTCGGCCAAATGGGTGACGTCGTTAACGTCAAGCCCGGCTATGCCCGCAACTTTCTGCTGCCCCAGAAGAAGGCCCTTCGGGCAACCGAGACCAATCGAACGAGCTTCGAATCGCAGCGCGCCCAGCTCGAGGCCGATAATCTGGATCGGCGCAATGACGCCACCGCCGTTGCCGAGCGGTTGGACGGGCTCAAGGTCGTGGTGATCCGCAGTGCCGGCGAATCGGGCCAGCTTTATGGTTCCGTCAACGCGCGGGATATCGCGAGCGGGGTCACCGAGGCCGGGTTCACGATTTCGCGCCAGCAGGTCGTCATGGACCGTCCGGTGAAGCTGCTCGGCTTTCATGATTTCCGAATTCGGCTCCATCCGGAAGTCGACGCCACGATCACGATCAACGTGGCGCGGACCGAGGACGAGGCGGAGACCCAGGAACGTCTCGGCCGCGCCGTGATCTCGACCGATGAAGACGAGGACGAGGCGGAACCCGAAGCGGAAACGCTCGAGACCGCGGCCGCGGCCGCGGCCGAAGTCGCCGAAGAAGCCGGATCCGAGGAGGCAGAGGAAACCGAGGCGGATACGGACAGCGAGACCGACTCGGCCGACGAAAGCGACGATTCGGAGAGCGCGGAAGACGAAACCGCGACCTAAAGTTCGCCGAATTGGATCGGTGAAATAGACGGCGGCATCCCGCGACTCGGGGCGCCGCCTTCTTTTTTGCAATTCGCCCCCGATATCCCCCTTACTCACAGGCCATTGCCCGTTCCTTTCGACGGCCACCCTGTGTAGGTTCGGGATCATGGCAACCCAAGCAACCGACCCCAGCTTCACTGCGATCGACGGCGGTGCCGAGGACTTTCCGACCTATCGATCCCCGCCGCACAACGTGGAAGCGGAGGCGGCGCTGATCGGCGCTCTTCTCGGCAACAACCGCGCCTATGAGATGGTCGGCGAGTTCCTGCAGCCCGACCATTTCTACGAGCCCGTGCACGGCCGTATTTACGAGGCCGCGGTTAAGCTGATCGAGCAAGGCCAGATCGCCAGCCCGCTGACCCTGAAGCATTACTTCGAGCATGATCCGGCCTTGGAAGAGGCCGGGGGTGCGGAATATCTCTTCGAATTGGCGGCCAGCGTGGTGACCATCGTCAATGCCCGCGACCTCGCCCAGACCGTCCACGACCTCCACCTCCGGCGAAAGCTAATCGATGTCGGCGAGGACATGGTCAACGACGCCTACGCACCCGAGGTCGATACCCCGGCCACCGACCAGATCGAAAGCGCCGAACAAAAGCTGTTCGATCTCGCCTCGACGGGCGATACTGAACGCAGCTATTTCACCATCGTCGATGCCGCCAAGCTGGCGCTGCAGAGTGCCGAGGAAGCGTTTAAGCGCGACAGCCACATCGTCGGCGTGACCACCGGCTTTCGCGAGCTGGATACGATGCTGGGCGGGCTTCACCGCTCGGACCTGTTGATCCTCGCGGGACGGCCGTCGATGGGCAAGACGGCGTTGGCGACGAACATGGCCTACAATGCTGCCAAGGCCTACAAGGAGACGATGGACGAGCACGGCCGCGTCCTTATCGAAGGCGCCCATGTGCTGTTCTTCTCGCTTGAGATGTCGGCCGAACAACTCGCCAATCGTATCCTCGCCGAACAGGCAGCCGTTCCCTCCGACCGCATCCGGCGGGGCGAGATCGACGCCACGGAGTTCGACCGCCTGGCAAAGGCGAGCCAGGAACTCTACCGCATCCCGCTATACATCGACGACACGCCGGCTCTATCCATCTCGGCGCTCCGAACCCGGGCCAGGCGCCTCAAGAGCCAGCAGAAACTCCATATGATCGTGATCGACTATCTGCAACTGATGCAGGCCTCGGCGGGCAGCCGCCCGGACAACCGGGTACAGGAGATCGCCGAGATCACGCGGGGCCTGAAGACGCTCGCCAAGGATCTGAACGTGCCGGTGATCGCGCTCTCGCAGCTCAGCCGACAAGTGGAGCAGCGCGACAGTAAGCGGCCGCAGCTGGCCGATCTTCGTGAATCGGGCACGATCGAGCAGGATTCCGACGTCGTCATGTTCATCTATCGCGAGGAATACTACCTGCAGCGCGACCCGCCGTCGCAGCGCGACAGCGAAGACGACATGAAGTTCAACGACCGGGCGGAGAAGCACAATCAGCTCTTGCGGGATTCCCGCAACATCGCCGAGGTCATCGTCTCCAAGCAGCGCCACGGCCCCGTCGGCACCGTCGAATTGCATTTCAGCGGCGATCTGACGAAATTCTCCGACCTCGATACCCATCACCACGATCCGGATGCCGACATCTGATGCCGCCGCCGTCGCGGGGCCGCCCCATGCGGCGGCGACGCTGACCATCGATCTCGACGCGATCGCGGCGAATTTCCATTTGCTGGCGAAGATGGCGGCGCCCGCGGCTTGTGCGGCGGTCGTGAAGTCGGATGCCTACGGGCTCGGCATGGCCCCCGTCGTGGACCGACTCCACCGCGAGGGCTGCGGCCTTTTCTTCGTCGCGACCTTAGACGAGGCAATCGCCCTTCGGGCCCGGTTCGATACCGTCGAAATCGTTGTCTTCAACGGTCTCCTGCCGGAAGAGGCAGCGGACTACCGGGCACACGACATCCACCCGACCCTCAACGACCTCGGTCAGATTGCCGATTGGGCCGGTCATTGTGTCGAAAGGGGACCGCTACCGGCCGCGATCCATGTCGATACCGGCATGTCACGCCTTGGCCTCTCGAAAGCGGAAGCGAACACACTCTTGGCCGAACCCGAACGCTTGATGGGGTTCAAGACGCGTTATCTGTTGAGCCATCTTGCCTGCGCGGATACGCCGGACCATCCGCTCAATCGTGAGCAGCGCGCCGCATTCGGTGAAATCGCCCGGCACTTTCCCGAAACGATCGCGTCGCTCGCCGCGTCCTCCGGCATCTTTCTCGGGCGCGAATGGCACTTCGGACTGGTGCGTCCCGGTGTGGCGCTTTATGGCGGCGCGCCGATTGCGGACTCCGAAAATCCGATGCTTCCGGTCGTCCGTCTCCAGGCCAAGGTCTTGCAGCTTCGCGACGTGGACAGCCCGGAGACCGTTGGCTATGGTGCGACCCATCGATTTAGCGGCCGCCGCAGGCTCGCCACAATTGCCGCGGGATACGCGGATGGCTATCTTCGCGGCCTGAGCGGCCGGGCGACGGCATATGCGGGAGATATCGCCCTCCCGCTCGTGGGACGGGTGTCGATGGATTTGATCACCTTGGACGTTACCGCCGCACCTGATCTCAAAACAGGTGGCATGGTCGACCTCATCGGACCGCGATACGGCATCGATGCGCTGGCGGCGGATGCGGATACGATCGGTTACGAAATTCTGACCGGCCTCGGGCCGCGCTATCGCCGACAATATATTGAAGGTGCCGCATGAGCGGGAACGGTCTTCGGGTCAACCCGCTGCGCCCGATCGGCGCCGCCTCGCTGGGTTTCCTGGCGACGCTGGGCCAACTCATCGTCTTCGCCCTGACCTCGGTTTCCCATTTCGTGCGGCCGCCGATCTATCCCCGCCTGATCGGCCGGCAGATGATCGATATCGGGTACTATTCGCTTCCGGTGGTCGGGCTGACGACACTGTTCTCGGGCATGGTCATCGCCTTGCAGAGCTATACGGGCGCCACGCGGATTACCGCCGAGGCGGCCCTCGACAACGTGACCGCGGTTGTCGTCCTGGCGGTCACGCGGGAGCTGGCGCCCGTCCTTGCCGGTCTGATGGTGGCGGGCCGGATCGGCGCCTCGATGGCGGCCGAGATCGGCACTATGCGGGTCACCGAGCAGATCGACGCCCTGACTACGCTTTCGACCAACCCCTATAAGTACCTGATCGCGCCCAGAATCCTCGCCGGTCTCACCATGATGCCCTTCCTGGTCCTGGTCGGCGATGTCATCGGGATTTTCGGCGGCTATGTCATCGGTGTCTTCAAGCTCAATTTCAATCCGGCGATCTATCTTCAGAAGACCTACGAATTCGTCGTCTTTCTCGATATTTTCTCGGGCCTCGTGAAGGCGGCGGTGTTCGGCTTCGTGGTGACCTTGATGGGCTGCTATATGGGTTATTTCTCAAGCGGTGGCGCTCAGGGTGTCGGCGCCGCGACGACCAATGCGGTGGTCTCGGCGGCGATCCTGATCCTGATCCTCAACTATCTCATCAGTCAGCTTTTTTTCGGCATATGACGGAACCGACCCCGAAAATCCGGCTCAAGGGCGTCCACAAGCGATTTGGGGACAAGGTTGTCCTGAACGGCGTGGACCTCGATGTGATGCCCGGCGAATCGGTGGTCATTGTTGGCGGTTCGGGAACCGGCAAGTCGGTTACGTTGAAATCGATCCTCGGTCTCCTGACTCCGGAGGAAGGGACCGTGGAAGTCGACGGCGAGTCGGTACTCGGTCTTTCCGAGGACGCCCGCGATCTGGTCAATCGGAAGTTCGGCATGCTGTTCCAGCACGCCGCGTTATTCGACAGCATGTCGGTCTGGCAGAACGTCGCCTTCGGTCTGATGCAAGGCAAGGGCATGGCGGCCGAGGAGGCTCGCAAGATTGCCCTCGAGAAGCTCGAACAGGTGGGTTTGGAGAACCGGTTTGCGGAGCGTTGGCCGGCGGAGCTTTCGGGTGGGCAGCGAAAGCGTGTCGGCCTCGCGCGCGCGATCGCGCTCGAACCAGAGATTATCTTCTTCGACGAGCCGACGACCGGCCTCGACCCGGTCATGGGCGATCTCATCAACGAGCTGATCGTGAAATGCGTCCGCGATCTCGGGGCAACGACCATGACCATCACCCACGACATGGCCAGTGCCCGCATCATCGCCGACCGGATCGCCATGCTGTATCAAGGGAAGATCATATGGGTTGGATCGACGGCCGAGATCGACGTCTCGGGCGACCCCAGGGTCGATCAATTCATTCACGGCCGACCGGAAGGCCCCATTCAAATGGAGCTGCGGCGGTTGTGAAGGTGTTTCGTCCAATCGATCGGCACAGACGACCGAGCTGACATGGCAAAAGCGAAGAGCAGTTATGTTTGTCAATCCTGTGGCGCGGTTCACCCGCGCTGGATGGGGCGCTGCGATGCCTGCGGCGAATGGAACTCGGTGATGGAGGAGGTTTCCGACAGCGCCCCCCTCGGCGCCAAGGCCGCCGGTTCCAGACGGCGCGGACGGGCGATCGAGGTCTCGTCGCTGTCGGCCAAGGACGCGCCGGCACCTAGGCGAAAAACCGGCATCGCCGAATTCGACCGGGTCACCGGCGGCGGTTTGGTGCGCGGCTCGGCGATCCTGGTCGGCGGCGATCCCGGCATCGGCAAATCGACCTTGCTGCTGCAGGTCGCGGCGGCGGTCGCGGAGGAGACGCGCGCCCTCTACATCTCGGGTGAGGAAGCGATTGACCAGGTCCAGATGCGCGCACGCCGGCTCGGCGTCGCGGCAGCCCCGGTGTCGCTCGCCGCGGCGACCAATCTCGGCGACATCCTGACCACCCTCGACGACGACAAGGGTCCGGAACTGGTCGTCATCGATTCGATTCAGACCATGTTCGTGGACGCGCTCGATTCGGCGCCGGGCACCGTGGCCCAGGTGCGTGCGTCCGCGCAGGAGTTGATCCGGCTCGCCAAGCGCCGCGGCTTCGTCCTCCTGATCGTCGGCCATGTTACCAAGGAAGGCATGATCGCCGGGCCCCGGGTCCTCGAACACATGGTCGACACGGTGCTCTATTTCGAAGGCGAACGCGGCCACCAGTTCCGTATATTGCGGGCCGTCAAGAATCGCTTCGGCGCCACTGATGAGATCGGCGTCTTCGAAATGTCGGATGGCGGTCTGGGCGAGGTCCAGAACCCCTCGGCGCTGTTCCTCGCGGATCGCCGGGGCGCCGTTGCCGGATCGGTAGTCTTCGCCGGCATGGAAGGCACGCGGCCCGTACTGGTCGAAATCCAGGCCCTGGTCGCGTCCTCGCCGTTGGCGACGCCCAGGCGCGCGGTCGTTGGCTGGGATACCGGCCGCCTCGCGATGATCCTGGCGGTGCTGGAAGCGCGCTGCGGCCTCAGTTTCGCCGGCAACGAGGTCTACCTCAACGTCGCGGGTGGTCTCAGGATCGGCGAACCGGCGGCGGACCTCGCCGTCGCCGCGGCCCTCGTTTCGGCGCTCACCGGCGCGGCCTTGCCGGCCGACATGGTCGTCTTCGGCGAGATCAGCCTCTCGGGCGAGGTTCGCGGTGTCGGACAATCCGAGGCCCGCCTGAAGGAGGCGGTCAAACTTGGCTTCAAATCCGCGATGGCGCCAAAGGCCCGCGGCAAGGGAAAATCGAAGGGGGCCGGTCTCGACCTTCGCGCGATCGATGCGCTGCAAGACATGGTAAGTTTCGTCGAGGCGGGCGAGAGCGCCGCGCTGCAAGCGGTGAGCCGGTAAAATGGATACGCTTGGCATTACAATGGGCGACGCCATAATCGTCGGTGCGCTGATCGTCGCGGGCCTGGTAGGGCTTTCCGTCGGCCTGGTGAAGGCGATCCTCTTTGTCGGCTGCTGGATCGCCGCCGGTCTGGTTTCGCTGTTCGCCTTCGACCACGTGAAGCCCTATGCCTATCAATACATCGAGAACCAGCTCTACGCCGACATCACGGCGGCGGCGGCGACCTTCCTGCTTTGCCTGATCGTGCTGTTCTGGATCAGTTCGCGCATCTGGTCGGCGGTCCGCAAGAGCGAGTTCAGCGGCCTGGATCGGTCGCTCGGGCTGTTCGGCGGGATCATGGTCGGCGTATTCCTGGTCTGCGTCGCCTATTGGGCCGCGACATTGGTCTGGCGCGAGGACGACCAGCTTCCCGAGATTATCGCAGAGGCGAAGCTTCGGCCCTACATCAGCATCGGCGCCGGGTTGCTGCGGACGGTGATGCCGGATTCCGCGAGGGAAAATACTGCGGCGGCGCAAAAATCCGTCGACGAAAACATGAACCGCCTGAAAGATGCCCTTGAGGCCGAGCGCGCAATGCGTAAGTTACTGCAATCGCAATCGGGCAAGGGCACGACCCCTGAAGGTTACGGCGATAGATCCCGCAAGGACATGCAACGGCTTATCGAAAGCAAGCGATAGGGGGATCCCATCTTGACGAGCACTCACCGCCATGACGACGATCATCTGCACGAGGAATGTGCGATCTTCGGGATCTATGGTGCCACCGACGCGGCGGCGCATGCGGCCCTCGGTCTTCACGCCCTGCAACATCGCGGTCAAGAAGCGGCGGGCATCGTCAGTTCCGACGATGAACAGTTCCATGCGCATCGCGAACTCGGTCTGGTCGGGGATATTTTCGGCGAAGAAAACGTCATCAAACAGCTCGAAGGCAACAAGGCGATCGGTCATACGCGCTATTCGACCACCGGAAGGCCCAATCTCCGCAATGTCCAGCCGCTGTTCGCCGAGCTCGAATTCGGCGGCTTCGCCATTGCTCATAACGGCAATCTGACGAACGCCTATTCGATTCGCGACGAGTTGGTCTGTCGCGGCTGCATCTTTCAGTCGACGACGGATACCGAGATCATCATCCATCTGGTAGCGACCAGCCGCGGCAATGTCGTCGACCGGATCGTTAGCGCGCTCCGCCAGATTGAAGGGGCCTATTCCCTGATCGCGCTGACCGATCAGGGCGTGATCGGTGTCCGCGACCCCTTGGGGGTGCGCCCGCTCGTCCTCGGCCGATTGGGCGACGCCTATCTGTTGGCTTCGGAGACATGCGCCTTCGACATCGTCGGCGCGGACTACGTGCGCGACATCGAACCGGGTGAGTTGGTGGTGCTGGACGCGGACGGCGTGAAAAGCCACAAACCCTTCCCGCCCGCCAAATCCCGGTTTTGCATTTTCGAGTACATTTATTTTTCGCGCCCCGACAGCGTGGTCGAGGGAATTTCCGTCTACGAGGCGCGGAAACGCATCGGCGCGGAATTGGCGCGGGAAGCCCCCGTCGATGCGGACCTCGTCGTGCCGGTCCCGGATTCGGGCGTTCCGTCCGCGATCGGCTACGCCCACGAGGCCGGCAAGCCTTACGAGATGGGGATCATTCGGAACCATTACGTCGGCCGCACCTTCATCGAGCCGGTCTCGGAGATCCGTCATCTAGGCGTCAAGCTGAAACACAATGCGAACCGGTCCCATATCGAGGGGAAGCGCGTGGTTTTGGTGGACGATTCGATCGTCCGCGGCACCACCTCCTCGAAGATCGTCGAGATGGTGCGTGCCGCCGGCGCCACCGAGGTGCATATGCGCATCTCCAGCCCGCCGACGACCCATTCCTGCTTCTACGGAGTCGACACGCCGGAACGCTCGGAACTTCTCGCCGCCAGCAACGACGTCGAGGCCATGCGCGCGCTGATCGACGCCGACAGTCTCGCCTTCATCTCGATCGACGGTCTCTACCGCGCGATGGGCGCCCCCGGCCGCGACCCGGTGGCGCCCGCTTACTGCGATGCTTGTTTTTCCGGCGAATACCCGATCCGCCTGACCGATCAGGACGACGGGTCGACCGGCCGTCAGCTGTCTCTGTTGGCCGAAATCGCCTGATGGCGGGTCGCCTCAACGGAAAGATTGCCCTCGTCACAGGTGCCAGTCGCGGCATCGGCGCCGCCGTCGCCGCGCGCTACGCGGCCGAGGGGGCGCATCTGGTCCTCGTCGCCCGCACGGTCGGCGGCCTCGAGGAAGTCGACGATGCAGTACAAGCGGCCGGCGGAACCGCGACCCTGGTGCCGCTGGACCTGATAGATTTCGACGAGATCGACCGGATGGGGGCGGCCCTTCACGAACGCTTCGGCCATCTCGATATTCTGGTCGCGAATGCGGGCACGCTCGGCGTGCTCTCACCGGTCGGACATATCGATCCGCCGGTCTGGGAGGAGGCGATGGCCCTCAACCTGACCAGCAATTACCGTTTGATCCGCGCGCTCGACCCGCTGTTGCGGGCGGCCGAGGCGGGTCGCGCCGTCTTCGTGACCTCGGGTGCGGCCAGGGGGCGGGCCTTCTGGTCCTGTTACGCCGCCAGCAAGGCTGGCCTCGACGCGCTGATCCGCGGCTATGCCGAGGAGACCGAAAAGACCGAGATCCGCGTCAACCTCCTTAATCCGGGCGCGACCCGCACCGGCATGCGGGCCCAGGCCTATCCGGGCGAGGACCCGGACACCCTGAAGACGCCCGAATCGATCACCGACTGCTTCGTCGACCTGGCCGACATCGCCTGTGCACGGCACGGCGAGACGATCGAGGCGTATTAGAGTTAGTCGCGCTCACTTCTTCTTCGCGTAGGGGTTCCGGCCTTGGCGGGGTTGCAGGCGAAGGGGCACGCCGGTGAGGCCGAAATCCTCGCGCAGACCGTTTTCGAGATAGCGGAGATAGGAATCCAGCAGTTCCGTCGGCTGCGAGACCCAAAGGGCGAAGGTCGGCGGGCGGGTCTTGATCTGGGTCATATAGCGGAGCCGAATGCGCCGCCCTCGCGCCAGCGGCGGCGGGTGCGCCTCGGTCATCGCTTCCAGCCACTCGTTCAAGGGGGCCGTCGGGATCCGTCGGTTCCAGATGTCATAAATATCGAACACCGCGTCCATCAGGCGGTCGAGATTGCGGTCCTGCAACGCCGAGATCGGCGCCACCGGTATCCCCTTCACCTGGGGCAGCGAGGTCTCCATCCGGTCGCGGAGGCGCCCCATCGCCTCGGCACGATCGGCCACGGCGTCCCATTTATTGGCCGCGATCACCAGGGCCCGGCCCTCCTCGACGACCCGGCGGGCGATCGTCAGATCCTGCTTTTCCAGCATCTGGTCGGCATCGAGCACGAGGACGACGACTTGGGCAAATCGGACGGCACGCTCGGTATCGCCGGTGGAAAGCTTCTCCAGTTTCCCGGTTACCCGGGCGCGCCGCCGCAATCCGGCGGTGTCGACCAGCCGCAAGGCACGTCCCTTGTATTCCCAATCGACCGCGATCGCATCCCGCGTGATGCCGGCCTCCGGCCCGGTCAGAAGGCGATCCTCGCCGAGCAACCGGTTGACCAATGTCGACTTGCCGACATTCGGCCGCCCGACAATGGCGAGCTGCAAGGGGGCTTCCTTCGCCAAGGCCCGGTCGGCATCGCCGTCCTCGAGTGCCTCCGAATGCGCAAGCAGGGCCTCGAACAGATCGGCCATGCCCTCGCCGTGCTCGGCCGAGATGGCGACCGGCTCGCCGAGGCCAAGCTGGTAACATTCGTTGCGGCCCGCCTCGCCGGCCCCGCCCTCGCACTTGTTCGCGATCAGAATGGGGGCCGCGGCGCCGCGGCGTATCCAATCGGCGAAATGTTGGTCCATCGGGGTTATGCCGGCCCGGGCGTCGACCAAAAGCAGCGCCACGTCCGCCTCGGCGAGGGCCTGGTCGGTCTGGGCGCGCATCCGCCCCTCGAGACTGTCGTCGTCGGCATCCTCGAGGCCGGCCGTGTCGATCACGCGAAAGGAGAGATCGGCGATCCGCCCCTCGCCCTCGCGGCGATCGCGGGTGACGCCGGGCGTGTCGTCGACCAGCGCCAGGCGCTTGCCGACCAGCCGATTGAACAAGGTCGACTTGCCGACATTGGGTCGTCCCACGATGGCGACGGTCAGGGTCATCGGTTTCTCCGCCGGAAGGCGTGCGCCGGAAGGCGCGCGCCGGCGTTATATCGGCAATTAGCGGTAGACGATCAAGTCCGCCTCGTCCGAGAGAAAGATCAACCGGCCGCTGGCGACAATGGGCGGCATCGCGAATCGGTCGGCGAGTTCGAGGCGTCCGAGATAGCGTCCAGTATAAGGTGAAAGCGTCAGCACCTCACCGTGGCTGCCGGTAATCAGCAATCTGTCACTTGCCAGCACGGGACCGAACCATTTGATCGGTCCATCCCGATCCTCGGGATCCTCGTAGCGCGGCAGCGGCTGCACCCAGCGCACCCGGCCACCAAGCCGCGTCAGACAATAGAGATCGCCTTGGTTGCTGATCACGTAGACGAAGTTCCCGGCAACCCATGGCGTCTCCGAACCACCGATCCCTCGATCCCACACCCGGGCCCCCGTGCGGAGATCGATGGCGACCAGACGGCCCGAATGACTGACCGCATATACGAGCCCTCGGTCCACTACCGGATGGCCGCGAATATGCGCGACGGTCGACAGGGTATCGGTCCGCCGGGTCGTGATCAGGTTGTCGGACCAGGCGACCCGCCCGTTGGCGACCCGCAACGCGAAAAGCTCACCCGACGAATAGGGCACGATGACCGTGTTGCCGGCAAGTGCTGGACTGCCGCCGCCGAGCAGCCCGGCCGATTCGGCGATTCCGGCATGGGACCAGATCTTTTTCCCGTCGGCCGCCGACAACGCTACCGTCTGATTGTCGATCGTGATCGCATAAATCCGTCCGCCGCCCGCCGTCGGCGCGGCGCGGCTTGGCCCCGGCAACGGCCGCCGCCACAGTTCGACACCGTCTTGCGCGCGGATGGCGATGATCTGGCCGAATCCGGTCGCCATGAAAATTCGACCGTCATCATAGGCGAGGCCGCCGCCGAAGGTTTCGTCGTCGTCGTCGGGCACCTTGGGATCGAACGCCCAAACGACCGTCCCCGATTCGATATCGAACGCCGTGACCTGGAACTCGACATCCATCGAGACGATCAGATTGCCGATGACGATCGGTTGCGCCAGCAAACGGCGCTCATCACTCGACCCGTCCCCGATTCCGCGTTCCCAGGCACCCGCGACTTGAGCCGAAATCTTGAGGTGCTGCATCGCATGCGCGGCATTGCCGCCCGCCTGCGCCCAGCTGTCGTTCAACCGGGGCGGCGGCAGCATGACCCGAAGGTCGGCCACCCTCGGGTCGGGCGCAAGATCCTGCTGATAGAGCATGATCGGAATTCGCTCGCCCGCGAGGGGCACTTTCCGCTTGCCGCGCAGACCGTCAATCCAACCACAGCCCGCGAGAGCCGCCACGAGGATCGACAACAGGATGAAACAGCGGGTCACGTCCATGATTCTTCGCGACGGCGCGCCTCAGCCGCCAAGCGCCCGCAGGACTTCGGCGGCGCGCGCCCTGGCGCCGGACGGCGCCTCCAGATCGTCGACCAGTGTCTTGAATTCGGCCTTCGCGAGACCCTGGTCACCGACGCGGAGCGCCAGCATACCGGACAATTCGCGCGCCGTATGGCGCCATGCACCATCGGCCGCCATCAACGTCGTCAATCGGCCGCGCAATGCCTCGGGATCCCCCTCGTCGATCTGCTGCATAACGGCGAGAAGGCTTGCCAGATCGCGATAAAGGGTCTCCAGACCGCTATCGGCGGCAAGTGATTCGTATATTCGAACGGCGGCCGCCCGGTCGCCCGCCTCGGCCCGCGCCACCGCCTCACGAAAGCGCCCGATCATCGCGTAACCGGACCCAGCCTCGGCGGCAAAATCACGCAGCCGATCGGCCGCATCGGCGAACTTACCCGTACCCATGAGCTGAACGGCGGCGTTGAATTTCTCGCTGTCCTCTTGCTGGCGCATCTCTTGATAGGCGCGCCATCCGACCGACGCCGACGTGCCGAGCACGATCGCCACAACAACCGCGATGGCATAGCCGCCATAGGTCTTCCAGAGCGTCTCGAACCGATCGCGACGGACCTCCTCGTCGACTTCCTGGAAGATGTCGCCCACGCCGTCCTTCTCCTGCTCGAGGAATGGTTCAAATCCGGCTCTCGGGAGCCGGCGGCGTAACATAACTCCGGTCATTGGTGCTGGCAAACCAAAGAGACGGCTCGGCGCTTCCACGGCACTTATACTTGAACCCAATTCGGTGATGGGACAGAATGAATTACCGTCGGGCGTCAGGCGACCGATGGGACGACGAGCGGTTGAAACGACGAGCAGTGTCGCGAATGGAGGATACGGTCGAATCAGAACGTCACGGCCGAACGGGGCGAGGCCTCCTGTTCGGCACGTTGTTATGGGTCCTCGCCGCATGTGGTTCCAGTTCGTTCCTGGTTTTGTCCAGTTCGCTCGCGAATTTCATTCAGACCAACAAATTGCCGACCGATTTTGTCGCCGAATGGGCGTCAGGCAAGGAATGCCGGACGCTCGTGGCACTGAAGGACGGCGGTCCGCTCTGCCGCAAATCATTCGACCCGCCGCGCGTCTATCAAAAACCGATCTATTGCTATCGCACGATTGGCCGGATCACGTGCTACGACGAACCCGATCCCTACGGTACGAGTTCCGGGAGGGTGCGGTGAGCAGGGCGGGATTTGTTTGGCCCGGCGGTGACCGCAAGACGGTTTCCATTAAACACATCGAATACAACAACCAGGGGAGGGAGAGGCCTTGAACGATCCGATACGCCTTTCCGACTACCGCCGTTCGAAGGGACATCGCGTCTTTTTCGATCGGCACGAAATGCGACGACTGCTCGACGTCTATAGCCGCCGCGTCATGACCGGCGAATGGCGAGACTACGCCATCGATCAAAGAAGTGGTGCGGCGGTATTTTCGATATTCCGCAATTCCTTCGATTCCCCTCTCTTCGCCGTTGCCAAGCGTCGCGACGGCAAGCGCTGTGCCTATCAGGTTTTCAGCGGCCCCCAGAAGCTGAAGCAGAGCGCGACGATCGAGGACGCGCTTTCCGTCTTCGATACCCAGCTCCGCGAGATTCCCGCCGGCCGCCGCTCGATCTGAGCCGGCCGCCACCACCGAAACTCGCGATCATCTCCTCCGCGCTCAGGCGCCATGGACTTGCATTTTTGTTCTTGTTTTGTTCTAGTTCTCGAAATCGATCCGAGGAATTCGGGAATGGGACAATTCAAACGTCGCCTGCTGGACGCGCAGGACTCGACGCGCCGTGCCGCCCAGTTGGGTGAATTGGTGCAGAACGGCGTCGACGTCTTTTGTTGGTGCAACCGTTGCGGTCATAATGCCATCGTCTCATCCATCCAGTTGACCGCCGAACTGGGTCCCGCCTTCGCGGTGCCGGAAATCGGCGGCCGCATGCGATGCTCGGGCTGTGGCGCGAAGGACATCGCGGCGCGTCCCAATTGGCCTTCGCTTGGCCAGGTCACGCGGCACGATTGACCGGCGCCCGGGCGGCCCGACCACACCGCTATCGGGATCAAAATGAGCCGCGCAACACCCAAATTCCGAAGCCCAAGAATGTGCACCCGAGTCGCTCTTGATATTTCAGTAGCTTAGCTGGAATTGACCCCTTGGAACGACAATCGACGTACCCGGTCGGGGCCGAAATTCGGGCCGCCGAAAGGCAAATTATGTTGCCAATACAACCCAAAATGAATTTATTTCGCACCGAAAGTGCCCTCACCATTGACGTGCGTCCGGACTCCCTCCATAAAGGTTGGGCTGCTGAACTTGCGGAAAATCCTTAAACAGGATATTGTAGGGGTGGAAATGCGGCACACTACATATTGTGTTGCATGTTACGATTTCGCGGGAAAAAACATAAACACGCAGAATGGGGAAAATCGCTATGGAATGGACTGAGACACGCGTTGGTCAGCTAAAACGTTTGTGGGAAGATGGGCTGAGCGCGAGTCAAATCGCCAGTCAACTTGGTGACGTCACGCGAAACGCTGTTATCGGAAAAGCGCACCGTCTCGGACTTTCATCCCGACCATCGCCGATCAAGCGTACGGTGCTGCCCGGCACCGGTCTCAACGAGCGCATGTGCCAATGGCCGATCGGCAATCCGCGCGACGCGGACTTCCATTTTTGCGGCGCCGTCGCGACGCCGGATCGCCCGTATTGCGAGGATCATTGCGCGATCGCATATCGCCGAAAAAGCAACAGCGCCGCCTAGTTCAAACCTAGGCATCGGAACTAGCGCTTGATTCCATGAGAGAATCCGGTCGCCAGCTAGCCAGACCGGGCGCTTTCGGTTTCTCGGCTCGGTTGTAACTAAGAAACGACGCCCAACAACTCAACTGGTTGCGCGACCGTGTCCTCGACAAATTTCAGCGCCTCTTGAACGAGGCGTAGATCACCGTCCGCGGCGAGTTCGCTCAATCGCCGCCGCCAGGCCCGCGCACCCCGCTGACCCTGATAGAGCCCCATCATATGACGGGTAATTGCGCGCGGTTTAACACCCCTCGACATTTGCGCCTCGATATAGGCCGTCATCCGCAACGCGATATCGTGTCGGCTCGGCCCGGGACGCAGATCCTCGAAATAGCGTCGGTCGACCTCACTCAACAAAAAAGGATTCTGATAGGCGGCTCGGCCCAACATGACACCGTCGAGTCGCCCGAGCTCGTCGGCGATCGCCTCATGGCCGCGCAAGCCGCCATTCAAGACAATGGTGAATTCGGGCATCTCGGTCTTCAACTGGCGAACCAAATCGTAGCGGAGCGGCGGAATATCCCGATTCTGTTTCGGGCTCAACCCTTTGAGCCAGGCTTTCCGCGCATGGACGATAAGCCGGTCGGCGCCCGCCTCCCGAACGGTTCGGGCGAACCCGCTTAGCGTGGGCCATTCCGCCTGCGCGTCGATTGCGATGCGGGACTTGACCGTAACGGGAATATCGACCGCCTTCCGCATCGCTTCGACCGAGCGGCCGACCAGTTCGGGTTCGGCCATGAGACAGGCACCGAAGCGGCCGGACCGGACTCGGTCGCTCGGACAACCCACGTTGAGATTAATTTCGTCATATCCAAACCCGGCACCGATGCGGGCCGACTCCGCCAATTCCGCCGGATCGACGCCACCGAGCTGAAGGGCAAGCGGCCGTTCGGCCGGATCGAAGCCGAGCAAATACGCCCGGTCTCCATGCAGGACAGCCCCCGTCGCCACCATCTCGGTATAGAGAAGGGCACGTCGCGAGAATTGACGCAGGAAGAAGCGACAATGCCGATCCGTCCAATCCATCATCGGCGCGACCGCGAAACGGTATGATCCAGGCTCCATCATTGGGCATAAATAAGTGCTCCGATGGCAACCGCCAAGCGGATCTTCCCATCCACCCTCGACGCGCCGGGGCCAATCCACTAGGTAATGCGCGACACCCAAGGAGGAATCGATGACATGACAAGACCGGTAAAGAGCGTTTTGGTGGCGGGGTACGGGACGATGGGACGCGGCATCGCACTAACTTTCGCCGAGGGCGGATTCGAGACCATCGTGCTCAGCCGAAATCCCGACAAGATAACGGACCTGCCGCACGGCGTTGTCGCGAAGCGCGAATTACCCGAGGCGGCACCCGATCTCATCATCGAATCAATTCCGGAGGAGATGGCGCTAAAGCACGAGCTTTTCCTTCGCCTGGAGGCCGCCTATGGGGCGGGACCGATCCTGGCGACGAATACGTCCGGCTTGCCGATCGACGAGATCGCGGCTCCGCTCGAGCACCGGGAGCGGTTTCTCGCGATCCACTACATGCAGCCCGCCGAAGCCTTTCCCATGGTCGAGGTCTGTCGCCTTGAGGAGACCGACGAAGAAACCCTTGATCGTGCGATCGCGGCGCTCAAGGGTTCCGGCAAGGACTCCGTCGTCCTCCGCCGGCCAATCATCGGATTTCTGATCAACCGCCTGCAGCATGCCATCCTGCACGAAGCCTATTGCCTGATCGAGGACGGCATTACCAGTGTCGAGGATGTCGATGCCGTCGCGCGACGCCTCTTCGGGCCCAGGATGTGCGTGACAGGCCTCATCGAACAGAAGGATCTGGGCGGACTTGACGTGAATGCGACGGCGCAGCGTTCGATCGTACCCGCGCTTTACCACACCGGCGTTCCCTGCCAAATGCTGCAGGATATGGTCGCGAAAGGTGATTTCGGGGTCAAGACGGGCCGCGGCTTCTACGATTGGTCCGACCGTGACATCGATGCCAGGCGCCGGGAGGTCGCGGAAAAACTCGACCGCTTGAAAGCCGCCTTGGACGACTGAAGTCCGGAGAGAGGCAAGTCGTTGTCGCAGAAAATGGAGAGCTGAAAAATTCGCGCCGACCGATGATCGGAAATTGACCGGCCGACGGGAGGGGAATTGTCATTACCGGTCAATATGGTCGGCACTGGAGGCAGTTCCGCCATGGGAATCCCCTCACCGGCCGGCGCGGTTCCTGGAGGGACACGGGCGGCATCCCTCCAAGATTCAATTCATCAGCTCTTCGCCCCTCCCTTCTTGGAAAGCGCTTGGGCGATGGCTCTTTGCTGCGGCGTCATCAAGCCCTTCAATTCCTTGAGTTTCGCACTCGCCGCACGGCGCAGATCCTTCTGCGACTTCACATTTTTCAGAATCATGAACCAGCGATAGGCCTGGACCATGTCCTTTTCGACGCCCTGGCCATGCTGATACAGGCGCGCGAGCTGGAACATACACACGTAGCCCGCGCGGCTCTTCGCGATCTGCGCGCCGATCAGATAAGCGTCATGCGCTTCCTTGAGATTTCCCCGCTTCGCCTGCGTCCCACCATAGAAATAGCACCCATTGTCGTCGCCCTCGACACACATCAAGAGCAGGCTCTCGAGCGATTGCTTGACGTATTTGCTGTATTTCGGGTTCGCATCGGCAGAGCCCGCCCAAATGAGCGTGGCCGCGACGAAAACACTCAATCCAAACTTTTTGAACAACCGGCAACGCCTCCAATTACCAATATTCGGGGGCGACAGTGAGCCACCGTACGCACCACCACTAGCCCCTATCCCCTCATCAAGTCGCAATATTGAGTAATGTTTAACAGGTGAAGCTGACAAGAAGGTGACCTGATTTGCCATTATTTCGTCAAGTTTAGCGTTTAGGCTCCGGATCATGACAAAAAAGCAATCCACCTCGAAAGCGACCGATCCGCAAGTAAAGGTCCGAAAATGCCTGATGTGCCGCCGAACGTTCGAATCCCAGGGTGCACACAATCGTATTTGCACCCGCTGTACGGCAACGGAAACCTATCGTAGCGGTCAATTACCGAGCCATTTCTAAGGCAATGCACCCTTTTTCGAGCCGAGGGTGGGCCGGTGGATACGATCTAACGCAGCGCAACGAAATGCGATCTACAGCTGCGGCAATCGCTGGCCCCGAAGCGGTCGATCGGCATCTCCGCCCCGGCTAGACCGATCAGCTTCCGCAAGGCGGCACATTCGTTGCCGCCCGGCAACGTCCAAACCTTGAGAACTGTCGCCGCCTCGCGCACGTGATCAATATGCCAATGAGGGGTTTTCGCCCGTTTGAGATGCCGGCGGATTCGGGCTCGAAGACCGCCGGGACCGTAGGCGCTTCCCGCATAGGCATAATTCCCGCGAGACAATTCGACGGCTCCAAGGCGTCCCAACTCGAAGCGAGTCCGCCGCCGCAGCCGCAGCAACAACACATAGGCACCCTTTTCCGCGGACGGAATTTCGTCGGCACCGATTGCGCTCATATCGGCAAATCCGCACAATGCGACGGAGATAGCCTCAATACTTGCGGCGCCTGTCGTCAATCGAGCCATTGATCATCCACGCCTTTTATTGCGTTTCCGTAATATCATCCCAGCCAAACGCCATCTGCGCCACCGCCGTTCCCCAAAGCCGTTCCTCCCGGGAGGCGACATGGCGGCCGCCCATGGCTTCATAAAAAAACCGAGCCGGGTTTCGGCTGAGGGCCCAGATTATCGCCGTCTCGTGGCCATGCCGCCGCAACGCCGCGAACATGCCGCGCAGGAGCGCCGCGCCGTGGCCGCAACCCTGATGGTTCGGCGCCACGTAAAGCGTATAGACCTCGCTCGCGAAACGAGAAGAGCGAAGACGATTTGGTCCGCAACTCCCGAAACCAACGACGCCTGGACCGTCCTCCTCGGCAACGAAGACGCTTTCGCCGCGCAACAGCGCGCTGGACCAACCGCCATGTTCGCGGCTTTCCGAAAGGCGCAACAGAACGCGGTCGGGCAGGATCCCCGCATAGGCATCGCGCCAGGTCTCGACATGGATGCGCGCGACCGCCGCCGCATCGCCGGACTTGGCCGGCCGAACCGTCATTGGCCTTTCCGTTTCAATATAGCAATGAAAAAGCCGTCGGTCGCATGCCGCCCCGGCGTTAAACGAACGAACCCGGACTGATCGATGGCACCGGGGTCGAGCCGGCGACGCCATTCGTCATCGATCGGATCGAGATCGAAGGTCCCGGCCCAATTCCCGAGGAATCGCTCGATCCCCGCTTCGTTCTCCTCCGGCAAGAGAGAGCAGGTAATATAGACCAGTCGCCCGCCGATCCGGGTCAATGCCGCCGCCCGATCGAGGATCGCCGCCTGTTCCAAGGTCAATTCCGCCAGGCGTTCCGGCGAAATGCGCCATTTTCCCTCGGGTTGGCGGCGCCAAGCCCCACTGCCGCTGCACGGCGCATCAGTCAGTACGATATCGAAATAACCAGCATGTCGCAACAGCCACGCTTTATCGTCGGTTACGTTCGGTTGGCATTCGGCGATTTCGACTCCGGCACGCTGGAGTCGGGGACCGGCGCGCGCCAGTCGTCGGCCATCGCGGTCCGAAAGCAGGAGCCGACCCTGGTTTTCCATGGTCGCCGCCAAGGCCAGCGCCTTGCCACCGGCGCCCGCGCAATAGTCGAGCACGGTTTGACCCGGCCTCGCCCCGATAAGGAGAGTGGCGACCTGGGATCCCTCATCCTGTGGCTCGAAAAGGCCATCGCGGAAGGCGGCCAAATGGCGAAAGGGGCGCCGTTTGGCCAAGCGGAGGCCGACGGGTGAAATTTCCGTCGGAGTCGCCTCGAATTCCTCTGCCGCGAGACGGGAGAGCAGGGTCGGGCGATCCGTCTTCAATGTGTTAACCCGGAGATCGACCGTTCCCGGTGCGATTAAGGCGACCATTTCGCGTTCGAGATCGGCGCCAAACGCTTTTTCGAGCTTGGATTCGAGCCAAGCTGGAATATTTAGAGCGGCGTGGCGCGGGATATCCAACAATGCCATATCCTGGTTGGTCAGATCGTCGCCAAGCCGGTTTTCGTCTGATGTAAGCGGGTTTGGTGAGTATTCCCCGGGCGCAAAGGCCCGTGCCGCCGCGTCCGCCGGCCATGGTGCGGCCAATTGGAGGGCTGCCAGCACCCGGGTCCGGGTCGTAATCTCGCCCGCTGCCCTCTCGATCCACCAGTCGAATTCGCCCCGCCGGCGCAATATTGCGTAGACCAAGGATTGGATCGCCGCCCGGTCGCCGCTTCCTGCATAGCGCCGACGCCGAAACCAGCCGTTAAGTATTCGATCCGCCGGTCGGTCGCCGGCCTCGATCAAATCGAGAAGTTCGATCGCGGCCTGACATCTGGCGGCGGGAGTCATGGTGGGAAATGTTCGACCACTCGCCCGCGGTCCGCCAAAGCGTCGAGCCCGTGGGGCACGTGCCCCACCTTAACCCTCGGAGCGGTAGTTCGGCGCTTCCTGAGCCAGGGCGATGTCATGGACATGACTTTCGCGGAGGCCGGCATTGGTGATCCGCTTGAATGTCGCGTTTCGCTGCATATCGCCGATCGTGGCATTGCCGGTGTAGCCCATCGCCGCCTTGAGTCCGCCCACCAGCTGATGGACGACATTGCCGATCGGCCCTTTATAGGGGACCCGACCCTCGACCCCCTCGGGGACCAGCTTCAGGGCATCAGAGACTTCCTGCTGAAAGTAGCGGTCGGCCGAGCCGCGGGCCATGGCGCCAATAGAGCCCATGCCGCGATAGGATTTATAGGAGCGCCCCTGATAGAGCATGACTTCGCCCGGCGCCTCGTCGGTCCCTGCGAAGAGAGAACCGATCATGACACTGTCGGCGCCCGCCGCGATCGCCTTGGCGATGTCGCCGGAGAATTTGATGCCGCCATCGGCGATCACGGGCACGCCGTGGTCGCGGCAGACCTCGGCGGCGTCCATGATGGCGGTGAGCTGCGGCACGCCGACGCCCGCGACGATGCGCGTGGTGCAAATGGAACCCGGCCCGATGCCGACCTTGACCGCATCGGCCCCGGCATCGATCAGCGCGCGAGCCCCTTCGGCCGTCGCCACATTGCCGGCGATGACCTGGGTATAATTGCTGAGACGCTTCACCGCGTCGACGGCTGTCAGGACACCCGCGCTATGGCCGTGGGCGGTATCGACCACGATCACGTCGCAGCCGGCGTCAAGGAGCGCTTCTGCCCTCTCGAGACCGGCATCGCCGACGCCCGTCGCCGCCGCGACGCGAAGACGGCCCTGCTCGTCCTTACAGGCATCGGGGTAGCGCTGGGCCTTCTCGATATCCTTCACGGTAATGAGACCGACACATTGGCGATCGTCATCGACGACGATCAGCTTCTCGATCCGATGGTGATGGAGAAGCCGCATCGCCTCCTCACGATCGCTGCCTTCCAGAACCGTCACCAGGCCGCGCTTGGTCATCAATTCGCGAACCGGCTGGTCGGGGTCGCTGGCGAAGCGGACGTCCCGATTGGTGAGAATGCCCGCGACCCGTCCGTTGCGGCGCGAGACCACCGGGATTCCCGAAATATTGTGGTGATCCATGAGGGCGAGCGCGTCCGCCAGCGTTTTTTCCGGCGTGATGGTGATGGGATTGACCACCATCCCCGCTTCGAAGCGCTTAACCCGCCGAACCTCGTCGGCTTGCTCCGCGATCTCCAGATTCTTGTGGATGACGCCGATGCCGCCAGCCTGGGCCATGGCGATCGCCAGGCGGGCCTCGGTCACCGTATCCATCGCCGAGGAAATGACGGGAATGCCAAGATCTATGGACTTGGTCAGCGTGGTCCCGGTCTCGGCTTCATGGGGCAGAATGGCGGATTCGGCAGGTTGCAAAAGAACGTCATCGAACGTCAGCGCTTCCTGAATTTCCAATTCCGCCTCCGCTTTTCCAAGTGGCGCGCACTATACACAACGCCCGCGCCAAGCCAAGCGCAATAAGCCCGACCAAGGCTTTCGAAGCTGGCGGATCAGCCGCGAAAGCCCGTGGCGACGACATACATCTCGGCCGAACGGTCGCGGCTCGCCGGCGGTTTGACCCGCCGCACCTTGTCGAAACATTTCCCCAGCGCATCGACGAACGCTTGTTCTTCCGCGCCTTGCCGCAGTTTCACCAGGAACCCGCCGCCGGTTGCCAACACTTCGCGGGCGAAGTCGAACGCGGCTTCGGCGAGGACGGCGCTCCGCAGATGATCGGTCGAGGCATGCCCCGTCGTCGAGGGGCCCATATCGCTCAAGACCACGTCGGCGGTCCCGTCCAAGGCCGCGCGGATCGCATCTTGGGTGGCCGAGTCGTTGAAATCGCCGACCAGCGCCTCAACCCCGCGCAGAGGCTCGAACTCCAAGCGATCGACCGCGACGACGCGGCCCCGTTCACCCAGAATTTCGATGGCGATCTGGCTCCACCCGCCGGGTGCGGCGCCCAAATCGACGATGCACATACCGGGGGCGAGGAGCTTGAAGCGCTCATTGATGTCGATCAGCTTGAAAGCCGCCCGGCTGCGATAGCCGCGACGCTTGGCTTCGTGCACATAAGGGTCGTTCAACTGACGCTGGAGCCAGCGAGTCGAAGCATTCGGCCGTCCCTTGGCGGTCCGCACGCGCTGTTTGGCGGCCCGTCCCGACGGGCGCCCGGATCGCCGCCGCGCCACCCGGCCTAACGCCCGGCCCGACGCCCGTCGGCGTCGGTCCGTCCCATCAGCTCCAATAGAATGCCCTCGCGGAGCCCGCGGTCCGCGACCCTCAATTGGCCGATCGGCCAGCGCCGCATGATGGCCTCCAGTACGGCGCAGCCGGCCAGCACCAGATCCGCCCGCCCGACGCCGATGCAGGAGTGGGTCGCGCGCTCCGCGCAGGCCTGTTTGCGGAGGGATTCGCTCACCTTCCGCACGTCGTCGAAATCGAGCGTGGTGCCGTCGATGGCCGCGCGATCGTAGCGGTCGAGATCGAAATGTACGCCCGCCAACGTCGTAACCGTGCCCGAGGTCCCCAGCATCTGCACCTCGTCCCGACCGACCGCCTCGACGATCCGATGTCGCTCGCAGAACGCCACCAGCTTCTCATCAACTAGCCGGATCACCTCCTCGAAAGGGCCGGTCTCGCGCAGGCTCTCGCCGTGGCGCTCGGTCAGATTGACGACGCCGCGCGGAATGGAAAGATAATCGATCATCTCGGGTCGGCCGTTCTCGAGGGCGAGCCAGATCAGCTCCGTGCTCCCGCCGCCGATATCGAACATCAGGGCGCGATTTCGGGCTGCGTCGAACAACGGCGTACAGCCGACCAAGGCCAGCCGGGCCTCCTCGGCGTTCGGTATCGCCTCCAGACGAAGCCCGGTCTCGCGCTCGACCCGCCGCAGGAAGGCCTGGCCGTTCGACGCACTTCGGCAAGCCTCCGTCGCGACGCATCTGAGGTCGACCGCCTTGGCGCGACGGATCTTATTGGCGCAGACCCGTAGCGCCTCCAGGCAACGCGCCATCGCCGGCTCGCCGAGCCGGGCCTCCCGCGCCACCCCCTCGCCCAATCTGACGATCCGGGAGAATGCATCGACGACACGAAAGCCCGTGTCGGCGGGTTCGGCGATCAGCAAGCGGCAATTATGGCTGCCGAGATCGACGGCCGCGAATCGCCGGGGCCGCCGGTTTTCCCCGGCGGAACGCGACTCGACTTGTCCAACGGGACCCGGCATTGCAGCGATCTCTCCCCGACCGTCGTTCCGCGCTTTAGCCGCGGAATTATTGGTCCCCATGGTAAGCCAAGATCCGCCCCCGGACTACACAAACCGCAACGACTATGATAGAAGCGGTCGCCTCTCCGCTGGGGTATGGTGTAACGGCAGCACGACTGACTCTGAATCAGTTAGTCCTAGTTCAAATCTAGGTACCCCAGCCACCTGACATTCCCGAATGCGTTCAGGTATCGACGATCGTCTCGATGCCGCGCTCCTGGTTTCGGCGGAGTTGCCGGTAGCGCATATAGATCGTAACAAAGCCGAGCACGATGAAAATCAGCGCGATTGGCCGTTCCAGGAAGATCAAGGCGCCGCTGTCGTCGAGCATCATCGATTGACGCAAGGCGTGCTCCGCGCCGTTGCCGAGGATAAAGGCGATGATGAAGGCGGGGACCGAAAGATCGAGCCGCTTCATGAGGAATCCGACGATACCGAACACCAGCATCAGCGCCATGTCGAAAAGCGCCTGGCGAAGCGCATAGGCGGCAACGAAACAAGTGATGAAGATGAAGGGGTAGATCATCCGCGCCGGCACCAGCGCGATCATGCGGCCGACGAAACCGCTGCCGAAATAACCGACGACCAGATAGGTGAAAATACAAAGAAGACCCGACGCGAAGAGACCGTAGACCAGATTGTGCGAGGAGGTGAAGACGGTCGGCCCAATGGTCACACCGTGGATCAGCATCACGCCGGCAAGCAGAGCCGCCGACGTGCTCCCCGGAATACCGAGGGTCAACAGCGGGATCAGATTGGCGCCCGAGGTTGCGTTGTTGGAGGCCTCGGCCGCCGCGACGCCCTCGATTTCACCCTTGCCCCATTGATCGCTCTTCGAGACGCGCCGCGCCTCGCCATAGGCAACGAAACAGGCCACGGCGGCCCCGATACCGGGCAGCATGCCGATTACGGTGCCAATCCCCGTCGAGCGATAGATCACCGGCAGGCAGCGCTTGTATTCGGGCCAGGTGACCCGTCGGTCCTCCGGCTTGTCGGATTCAGGCGCGATCGATTGGTCGCCTTTCAGCGACATCCGGTCGGCGACCTGGACGAAAACCTCCGACATGACGAAGACGCCGAGCAACAGCGGCACCAGGGCGATCCCCTCCAGCAGATAGTCGATGCCGAAGACGTAGCGTTCCTCGGCCGTGATCGTGTCCATGCCGATCTGCGCCAGCATGATGCCGAGCAGCGTGCTGAGGAGCCCCTTGATGATGGATTTTCCGAGCACGCTGCCGATGATGATGAAGGCGCAGAAATAGACGCCGACATATTCCGGCGGACCCAGTTCGGCGGCATAGAAGGCGATATAGGAGGCCCCGAAGATCAGTAGCAATTCGGAACAGACGTCGCCCTGGGCCGAGGCCAGAACCGCCATCTTGAGGGCCTTCCCCTGCTTTCCTTGCAGGGTCAGCGGATAGCCTTCCTGCTGGGTCGCCGAGGCTTGGGCGGTGCCGGGGGTGTTGAAGAGGATCGCGGGAATCGACCCGCCGAAATCGGCCGACTTGCTAATGGTGTATATGAAGGCGAGGGCCGAAAGCGTGTCCATATAGAACGTGACGGGAATGAGGAGAGCGATCGTCGCCGAGGACGAGACACCCGGCAAGGCACCCGCCATCAGGCCGATGATCGTTCCCAGAACGGCGAAGAACACCGGTTGCCAGGCACTGAAAAGAAACTCGAAACCGTCAATGATCCCCATGGCGCGGCCTTGCCCTAGAATAATCCCAGCGCATCGCGCATGGGGCGAAAATAGGTCTGGTTCTCATATTCGAGGATCGTCCCCGGCGCCTCGTGAAGGCCCAGTATGCCGAAGAAGAGAACGTAGTATATGAGAGTCGCCACGACCGGCGCCACCACGAGGCGGGCCCGTCCCACGTTCCCGAACAGCATCAGGATCAAGGTTGCCGCGACGACGGTCGGCAAGGCGTATTGGAAGAGTTCGAGGGCCCAGACATAACCGAACCCGATCAATGCCGTCGGCACCACGTACCGAAACGCGTCGTCGAGTTCGCCCGCCGCGATCAACGGCTGCTTTTGACGGAGGTAAATCGCGAGCGAGCGAACCAACAAAATGAGCGACAACGACACCAGCAGCGTGAGAATGCCGACCGGAAAATCCTGGGCGCCGAAGCCCGGGTCCAGGGGATCCTCGTAGATGTCCCCCGTCGTGACCACGAACGGGATCGCGGCGAGGAGCATCAAGACGGCCGTCAGCGCGTCGTTTCGTGCCGACCTATCCATGACGTTGCAGTGCCGAGCGGAAGCCGCCTATTTCTTCGCCATGCGCTTCTTGACGAAATCGACGATCGGCCGCCATTCGTCACGGAGCTTCAACATCATTTCATTCGTCTCCGCCGTCCCGCGATAGACCACGGCCACGCCCGCCTTTTTCGAAAGACGCTTGAAAGCGCGGTGAGCCGTCGCTTTCTTGATCGCGGCATCCATGCAGGCAATGACGTTCTTCGGCGTGCCCGTGGGTGCCGCCATGATCATCGGCGACTTCATGTCGATGAAGGGCTGGTTGAGTTCCTTCATCGTCGGCACGTATTTGACGACGGGGTCGCGCTCGCTCGTGGTGATTCCAAGACCCACTAGCTTGGCTTCGAAGCCGGTCAGGTTTTGCAGGCCCATGGCGCCGAAATCGACCTGCTTGCCGACGATCGCGGCACGCGCCTTCGAACCGCCCTTGAAGGGCACGTCCTGGACCATGTCGATGATATTGTTCTTGATCATCCAGGCGGTGGCCGCCATGTGGGTGATTGAGCCGCGGCTCGGATGGCCCCAGCGCATCTTCTTGCCGGCCGCCGCCGATTTCTTGATCGCGGCGATCAGGTCCATCGGCGTCTTGTAGCCGAAATCCTTATGCGCGGTGATCACGAGATTGATGTTGCCGATCTGCGAAATAGGGGTGAAATCGCGATACCATTCGACGCCCTTGTCGCGCAGCATGGTCGCCATCACGCCGCTGCCGGTCGAGAAGAATTGAAGCGTGTAGCCGTCCTTCTTGGACTTGGCTGTGAATTTCATCGCCGGCACCTGCGCCCCGCCCGGCTTGTTGACGATAATCATCGGTTGGTCGTTCATGTATTCCGGGATGACGCTGGCCAGAATTCGGGCATAGGTATCGGTGCCGCCGCCGGCGGAAAAACCGACCAAGACGCGAACGGCCTTTTTCGGATAATCGCATTTCATCTCGGCCGCGGTCGCGGACATGCCGAGCGACATCGCCGCACCCACAACGAGTATGCCTTTCATAAAATTCGATTTAGAGGTCATCTCAGAATTCTCCCCGGTAATTTCGTTTTCCAATCACCTAAAGGATATTGATTGCGAACAACAAATGACCAGCGAAGGTTCGACGCGCGGAAGTTCAGCGAGCCAACGCGACAACCGATGGCGTCGCCGCCATTTCATCATCATGCACGGTAACGGAATAGATCCACGAAATCGCGTCGCCCCGGTCGACGGTCGGCAGGACAACTGTTCGGCAATGGCAGAAAAATTCACCTTCGAAATGCTGGGCGATCAAATGGAGCGGAGCCCGGTGATACATGCATTCGAGAATATCGAGGGTCAGGCAATCGCGCTCGAAATCGTTCAATGTCCGAAAACCCATGACCGCGAAACTGTCCTCGCCGTCGATTCGAACGAGCGAAAAGTTTCCGGGGAACCCCTTGCGAACATCGAATTTCCGCAACCGCCAGCCGAACCCGCCGAGTTCGCCATCATTGAATTCCTCGGATTCGGGCATCACGCGCGAGCCGCATCGCGCACGCCAATAGTCGTAGGCGGCGGCGATCGGTGTGCCCCGTTCGCGGCCGGGAATAACCTCGGCGGCGTGGATTTCGAATGACCGCTCGAACTCGTCGGCTCCGTTGATGCCTTCCTTCAATTTCACGGCGGCGACCTCCCGCGTTACAATCAGATAAAATTAGCGATAATGCGATTAACATTGAGTTAATTAGAGCGGCGACACGGACAGGTATTCGGATATGATAATCAACACCGCTGGCGAAAAGGAATTATCCATGCACGGTTCGGTTCGAACCGGGTTCGATGCAAGCGTCGAGACCAAGCCATGACGATCGAGGTAACGTCCCTGCATCCGCTTTTCATGGCGCGGGTCGACGGGATCGATCTGACCCAACCGGTGACTCCCGGCGCCTTCGAAGAGATCGCGGCGGCATTCGACCGTCATGCGGTCCTTTTGTTCAGAGACCAGCATATCACCGATGCCGAGCAAGTTGCCTTCAGCGCCCATTTCGGTGGCGTGTTCACCGCCACCAACTATCACCGTAAGGGCCAGAAATCCCGCCTGCGGGCCGAGATGGCGGATATTTCCAATCTCGATCATGACGGCGAATTGATGGCGGCGGACGACACGAGACGCGCCTTCAACGAGGCCAACCGGCTCTGGCATACCGACAATTCCTTCAAGCAAGTGCCGTCGCGCTGCTCGCTGCTTTCGGCGCGCGAGATTCCGCCGAGCGGCGGGGAGACCGAATTCGCCGATATGCGCGCGGCCTACGACGCGTTGCCAAAGGCGCGCAAACGAGAGATCGACGAGCTTATCGTGGAGCACAGTATCATGCATTCCCGGGCGCGCCTGGGTTACACGGATTTCTCCGAGGGGGCTCGGAACGAACTGCCGCCGGTTCGCCAAGTGCTGGTCCGAACCCACCCCGGAACGGGCCGGAAGGCCCTCTTTATCGCCTCTCATGCTTCCCACGTCGTCGGCTGGCCGGAGGAAAAGGGCCGCCGATTGATCGAGGAACTCCTCGACTTCGCGACCCAGCCGCAATTCGTCCATCGCCACGAATGGCGGGTCGGCGATCTCGTCGTTTGGGACAATAGGTGCACGATGCATCGCGCCCGACCCTATGACGACATGAACCAACGCCGCGATCTCCGTCGTACCACCGTCTCCGACGACATCAACACGGTCGAACGACGCGCCGCCGAGGCCTAGATTCGCGCCGCATACGACCAGAGAATTCTCAGGGACCGCTTCCCCTTCCGCACCGCGCGCCTAGCTTAAAATCAAATCGCATTCAGCAAGGGAGACAACCCGATGACGGAAGGATTCGTGCACGACAAGGTGATCCTGGTGACGGGTGCCGGGCGCGGTATCGGCGCCGAGATCGCAAAACTGGCGGCGGCCGAAGGAGCGAAGGTCGTGGTCAACGATCTCGGCGGCTCGGTCGACGGCGAGGGCAGCGACCTCACACCGGCCCAATCAGTCGTCGAGGAAATCAAATCCAAGGGCGGCGAGGCTTCCGCCAATGGCGACAGCATCACCGAATGGGACGATGCCCAGGCGATGGTCCAACAGGCGGTGGACACGTACGGCCGGATCGACGGCGTGATCAACGTCGCCGGTATCTTGCGCGACCGCATCTTCCACAAGATGGAGATCGAGGAATGGGACTCGGTGATCGCGGTCCATCTGACGGGCTATTTCAAGGTGGCCCGGGCGGCGGCCCCCTTCTTTCGCCAGCAGAGCTCGGGTTCGCTGGTGCATTTCACGTCGAATTCGGGGCTCGTCGGCAATATCGGTCAGGCAAACTACGCCGCGGCGAAGCTTGGAATCGTCGGGCTCTCGAAGTCGATCGCACTCGATATGGGCCGCTTCCGGGTACGCTCGAACATCGTCTCGCCCTCGGCCTTCACCCGGATGATCGAGACCATCCCGACGAACGATCCCAACAAGGCCTCCCATGTCGAGCGGCAGAAGGCGATGAAGCCGGAGAAGATCGCGCCCATGTGCGTCTATCTGATGTCGGATGCGGCCGAGGATATCACCGGCCAAATCTTCTACTGCCGGGCCAACGAGGTGATGCTGATGAGCCAGTCGCGCCCCGTGCGCTCGGTTCACCGGGACGGCGGCTGGACCTGCCAGACCCTCCACGAGCACGGCATCCCGGCCCTCAAGGCAAGCTTCTACCCGAACGAACGCTCTCGCGAAGTCTTCACTTGGGACCCAATCTGACCCGACATTTGAACAAATAACCGTGAAGGAGGCCGACATGCTGACCACGCATGCGCTCGACTCGATCTATCCCCACACCAACAACGCGGCCCATGGGGTGGAAGTACCGGCGGGGGCCCGGCTGGTATTCACCAACGGCCAGGTCGGCGCCCGGCGGGACGGCACCACGCCGGAGGCGGCGGGCGATCAAGATGAGGTGGTGTTCGAGCGGATCGAGAAAATACTCGAAGCCGGGGGGATGACCCTGGCCGACGTGGTTCGCTTTACCGTCTACCTCACCGATCGGGCGCACCGAGATCCCTTTTTCGCGGTACGCGACCGGGTGATGGGCGAGAACAAGCCGGGTGCTACCATCCTGATCATCAGCGGCCTCGCGCGGGAGGAGTTGAAGATCGAGATCGAGGCGGTCGCCGCCAAGGTCGATTGAAACCGAGGAGCATTGGTCATGGCGAAAATCGAAATGCGGGAAGAGGGCGAGCACATCGCCGTCATCACCATCGACAACGAACCCCGCCGAAACGCGATGACGCGGGAGATGATGGCCGATCTGGTGGCACTGTGGGACCGACTGGAAACTTCATCCCATCGCTGCATCATCCTGACGGGAGCGGGTGACGTTGCCTTCACCTCGGGCGCCGATGTCAGCGGCGACCTCAGCGCCTCGCCCGAAATGGCGGCGATGATCAACCGCTCGCTCCTGAAGACCCATGCCTATCCGAAACCGATCATCGCGGCGGTGAACGGAGTCTGCGTCGCGGGCGGGGTCGAGCTGATGCTGGCGACCGATATTCGCGCGGCGGCCCCCCATGCCCGCTTCGGCCTGCCCGAGGTCTGCTGGTCGATCTATCCCTTCGGCGGAGCGACGGTGAAGCTCTTCCGCCAGATCGGCCAGGCGCATGCCATGAAATTGTTGCTTACCGGAAAATTCATCGACGCCGAGGAGGCCGCCCGGATCGGCCTCGTGAACGAGGTCGTGCCGGCGGACGACCTGATGGACTGGGCGATCGAGATGGCGGAGACCATCGCCGCCAACAGCCCGACCGCGGTGCAGGCGGTCAAACGCAAGATCAGCACCGAGATCGCCGAACAGGTCCGGGGCGAAGAGCCGCTGGAACAGGAACTGGGCGACGCGGTCCGCGCGCACTCGAATTTCGACGAAGGTGTTGCCGCCTTCCTCGAAAAGCGGAAACCGATTTACACGTAGCGGGCTTCCCTCACGCGTCGAGGAAGAGTTCCTTCAATCGTATGCGCTGGAGTTTGCCAGTGGTAGTCAAGGGCAGAGCCGCCGCCTCCACGAAACGATAGTGGCGCGGCACCTTATAGGCGGAGAGGGCGTCGCGGCAGAACGCGATCAAGTCTTCCGAACTCGCCGTCGCGTCCGTATTCAAGACGATCACGGCCGCCAGTGCCTCGTCCAGCCGGTCGTCCGGAATACCGGTGACATAGGCCTGTTCGATCGCCTCATGCGCCATGAGAACGTGCTCGACCTCGGCGGGCGCCACGTTGATACCGCCGGTCTTCACGATCTCCTTCAGGCGGCCTTCGAAGGTCAAATAGCCGTTCGCGTCGAGATGGCCGAAATCGCCGGTATGGAGAAAACCGTCTTCGTCAAAGACCTCGGCGGTGCGTTCGGGATCCTTGTCGTAGCCCTTCATGGTGAAACCGCGGATACAGATCTCGCCCCGCTCGCCAGGCGGTTTCGGCTCGCCCGTCTCGAAATCGGCGATTTTGATCTCGTTCCCCTCATAGGGCGGCCCGGAACAACGGAGACGCAATTCGAGGGGATCGTGCGCGTCGATCACGCAGGAATTTCCGTAGGCCTCGGTCAAGCCGTAGACGTTGCAGATCTCCTTGGCCCCCAGCGCAACGAGCATCCCGATCTGCTCGGGGGAGCCGATCGTGGCCCCGGTCCGAAGCGAGGAGAGGTCGTGATCCACACGGTCGGGATGCTCGTAGATCGGTTGGGTCATGGCCGGTGTGCCGTAGAAGACGGTACAGCGCTCCTGTTCGATCAAGCGCAACGCCTCGCCGGGATCGAAGGCGTATTGCAGGACGACTGAGCCGCCATGGGTCATCAGGGCGAAAAGCGCGTTGACGCAGGCGAAGGACCAGAACAACGAGACGCCGAGCCACAGGCGGTCCTCTTGCGACAGGTGCATGCGCTCGCCGACGGCCCAGAGGGCGCCGATCAATCCTCCGTGCGGCAGCGGCACGCATTTCGGCAGCGCCGTCGAGCCGGAGGTGAAAAGAATGCAGCCGGGATCGCCGGGGTCGATCGTACGCTGTGCCGCGTCGATCACCGCGTCCGGAACCTCGGCGCCAAGCGGGACTACGTCTTCGTAGCGAAGGCCGTCCGCGCCATGGGACGCGTCCAGGGAGATCAGTCGCGGCGGAGCCGAGGTGCCCGGGTCGGCGCTGATTTCGTCGATCAACTGAAAGAGATCGCGGTCCTTGAAACGCGGCTCCGTCACCAGAATTCTTACCTCGGCAAAGGAGAGTTGATAGGCGAGCTCACGCGCCGTCATCCAGGTGTTCAGTCCGACCGCCTCGATCCCGAGCGTCATGGCACCGAAATAGGCGACCAGCCATTCGATCCGGTTGCCCATCAATATGCCGACGCGATCACCCTTGCCCAGGCCGAGCGTATGCAGCCCCTTCGCGAAGCCCCGTGCGGTCTTGCGAAATTCGGAATAGGTCAGACGCGTCTCGCCGTCGATCAGGAACACCCGGTCGGGAAACCGACGAGCCATCTCGTCCATCAGGTCGGGTGTGGTCGAACTCGCCGGCTTTTCCATTCCGCCCCGCTTCACCTAGCGAGCGGTGAACCCGCCGTCGATGACGAGCTCCGCGCCGGTCATGAAACTGGCATCGTCGGAAGCGAGATAGAGCACTCCCTTGGCGATTTCCTCGGCCCGGCCCAGCCGGCCCATCGGCGTCTTCTGCCGAAAGTGGTTGCGGAGGCTCTCGGGACCGACCTGGTCGGCCATCGCCTCGAACATGCCGGCATCGATATACCCCGGATGTACCGAATTGATGCGGATCGAATAGCCGAGATTGGTGCATTCGATCGCCGCCGATTTGGTCAGGATACGTACCCCGCCCTTCGAGGCGCCATAGGCGCCGACGATCGATTCGCCGACCAGACCCATGATCGAGGAAATGTTGATAATCGCACCCCCCGTCTCCTTCATCGCGCGGATGCCGTGCTTCACGCCGAGGAAGACCCCGTCGAGATTGACCGCCATCACCCGGCGCCACTCCTCAAGGCTGGTATCCTCGAGCGGCGAGAGCTTGGGCAACAGCCCCGCATTGTTGACCAGGATATCGATCCGGCCGTGGCGCGCGGCCACCTCCGCCATAAGGGCTTCCCATGCCGCCTCGTCGGTGACGTCCTGGGCCTGGAATTCGCCATTGGTCAATTCCCCGGCGACAACAGCACCACCCGCGGCGTTGAGATCGGTCACCACGACCGTCGCGCCATTCTCCGACAGCGTTCGCGCCGTCGCGGCACCGATGCCCGATGCCGCCCCGGTCACGATCGCGATCTTTCCCGCGAGCCGTTCCGTCATGATCGAATCCCCGCTTTGCTCCTCAATCGTCGAACCGCGCCTTCAGATAATCGCCGATCTCGTCGATGGCGCCTTCGGCGGCCGGGATCACCTTGCCCATCTGCAGAAAGCCGTGAATCGTCGTCTCGTAGCATTTGTAGACGACATCGACTCCCGCCGCCGTCAGCTTGTCCGCATAGGCCTTGCCTTCGTCAAGTAGAGGATCGAGCCCGGCCGTCAGCACGTAGGCCGGCGGCAATCCCGCGAAATCCTCGCAATGAAGGGGCGAGGCGTCCTGTTCCGATACCGGGTCCGTATGCCCGAAATAATGCTCGTGGAACCAGGTCATGACCGGCTCGCGGATCGGAAAGGTGTCCGAGTGGTCGCGCCGCGAGGCGAAATCGCCCATGGCATGGTCGGTCAGCGGATAGATCAGCACCTGACAAGCGAGTGCCGGACCACCCGCGTCGCGCAGCTTCTGGGCCGCCACGGCGGCAAGATTGCCGCCGGCGCTGTCGCCGCCAACGGCGATCCGCGATGGGTCGCCGCCGAAGGCATCGCCATTCGCAGTCGCCCAAGCAAGGGCGGCCATCGTATCCTCGACCGCCGCCGGATAACGATGCTCCGGCGCCAGGCGATAATCGACCGAGGCCACCAAACAGCCGGCCCTGTTGGCCATCCGCCGCGCGATCGAATCATGTGTGTCGAGTGTGCCGATCACGAAACCGCCGCCGTGAAGATAAACATGGATCGGCAAAGCACCCGGCTCCACGCCGGTCGGCGTATAGAGACGGATCATCAGCTCGCCGCCGGGTCCGTCGATCGCGATGGACTCGACCTTGGCCATCGGCTCCGGTTCGATCGCCGTCTTGGCGGTGCCGGCCGCGGATTGCAACCGCGCCGCCGGCGCCTCCAGCGTATAGAGCGGCGGCAAGTCGGCGGCCGTCGCCCAGTCGATCATGCGTTGGGTATCTGGATCGGCTTCAAACATTGCTTTTGGGTCCGTCTCTGATTTCCATGCGATGCGTTGAAATACATATATCGCGGCAGAGTTTCTTTAATAGCGCCCAGCACGGACTTGGACAGCCGCGCTTCTCTATGGAGGAAGGAAATCCGAATGGCCCGAAAAATTCCTGCCGAGGAATGGCAAGCCCGCGTCGACTTGGCCGCCTGTTATCGTCTCACCGAGCTTTACGACATGTCCGATTTGACGGGGACCCACATATCGGTCCGCGTGCCGAATACGACGGATGAATTTCTTCTCAACCCCTATGGCATGTTCTTCGACGAGATCACGGCATCGAGCCTGATCCGGATAAATCTCGACGGCGATGTCCTCGACGAAAGCGAATACCCGGTCAATCTGGCCGGCTATACCATCCACAGCGCCGTTCTCGAGGCCCGACCCGATGTCACCTGCGTCCTGCATACCCATACGGTACCCGGAATGGCCGTCGCGGCGACGGTAGAGGGCTTGCTTCCGCTGAGCCAGCATTCGCTGCAGTTCTACGAACGGCTGTCCTATCACGACTATGAAGGGCCGGCGACACGGGCCGACGAGAAGTCACGCCTGCAAGAAGACCTTGGCGCGTCGAATATGGCGATGGTACTCCGCAACCACGGCCTTCTAGCCTGCGGACGGACCGTCGCCGAGGCCTTCCGGACGATATTCCGGCTGGAGAAATCATGCGCCTCGCAGATGCACGCGATGGCAATGCAGGCGGCCGGCGGCAAACTGATTTTCGTCGACAAGGATGTTTGCGAGCGATCTGCGGCCCTCTTCGACTCCCGCGGCAGCAATACGGGCGATGCGTCTTGGCCGGGCTTTCTTCGTAGGCTCGACAAGATCGACCCGAGCTACAAGGACTGAACCTTCGTCCTCGTGAATTCCGCGGTTAGACCGGGACGGTGCCCTTGACCTGGACCCGGTGCATCAATCGGCGTTCGCCCGGATAGTCGTTAAGCGCCAGATGTGTCGAACTGCGATTGTCCCAAAAGGCGAGCGACCCGACCCGCCATTTGAAGCGGCAGGTAAACTCCGGACGACACGAATGATCGTAGAGATATTGCAGGACCGGCCGGCTTTCCTCTGCCGTCATGCCGTCGAGACGTTCGGTGTGCAGGATGTTGACGAAGAGCGCCTTTCGACCCGTTTCCGGATGGGTTCGGATGACGGGATGGGTGGTCGACATATTGGACCACTCGGCCGATTGCGCTTCGCTCCCGGGCGGCGGGATCCGCTCCTCGGCCAAGGAGCGCAAGACTCGCCCGTTTGAATGGACCGCCCGCAGCCCATCGAGCATCTCCTTCATGCCGTCCGACAGAGTCTCGTAGGCCATATACTGGTTGGCGAATACCGTGTCGCCACCGGTCTTGGGGAGGACCTTGGCGCACAGGATCGAACTCATGGTCGGCGCCTCCAAGTGGCTGGTGTCGGTATGCCATTCCCAGCCGAAATTCATCTTGTCCTCGGGCTTTTTTTCGAGGATCAAGAGCTCCGGATATTTCCCGGGCACCTGCCGGTGGGGCGGCAGCGGTGCCAATTCACCGAAACAGCGGCCGAACCGCGCCAGATCGTCATCCGAGATTTCCTGGTCGCGGAAGAAGATCACAAGGTGATCCAGAAACGCCCGCCGCAGTTCCGCGATGACATCCGGATCGAGTTCCCGGCGGAGGTCCACACCGGAAATTTCGGCCCCGCAGGCCCCCGCGATCGGTTTCACGTCGATAAGGCGATAATCCATTCGTACCTCCGAAACACAGACGTAGAAAGCCGGCGCGGAGCGGCAAGGCGGGGAGATGTCTTGACGGCCGGGCCGCCCGCCCGATTATCCATTTGGTGGATGGAAAAGGGAGACGAGAGATGACCGAGCTCGAAATCCGGCCTGTCGCCGGGGCCTGCGGCGCCGATGTTTCCGGCGTCGATATGTCGGAGGACCTTGGCGAAAACGTGATCGGCGAGCTTCGCCAGGCCCTGTTGGACCATCAGGTCCTGTTCTTTCGCGATCAGGAAATGACGCCCGAGCAACACAAGGACTTCGGCCGCCGGTTCGGCCCGCTCAACATCCATCCCCAATACAACAATCTGGAAGGCCATCCCGAGATCCTGCCGATCCTGAAAGAGCCCGAGGATCCGCTAAATATAGGCGGCGTCTGGCATTCGGATCTGAGCAATCTCGAGACCCCGCCGCTCGGCTCGGTTCTCTACGGCATCGACATCCCGCCGCAGGGCGGCGACACCATGTTCGCCAATCAGTATCTCGCCTACGAGACCCTCTCAGACGGCATGAAGGAGATGCTGGACGGGCTTAAGGCCGTGAACAGCAGCCGCACCCTGACCGACGACGACAGCAAGGCGGCCCGCAATGCCAGCCGCTCGACCAAATTGCGCGACGACATCACCAGCGCCGACGAGATCACAAATCTGCATCCGGTGGTGCGCACCCATCCGGAAACCGGCCGCAAGGGACTCTTCGTGAACAAGCCCTTCACCATCGGCCTCGAGGGCATGACGGAAGCCGAGAGCGAACCCATCCTCTCCTTCCTTTTTGCCCATGCCGCCCGACCCGAATTCACCTGCCGGTTCAGGTGGGAGAAGGGCTCGGTCATATTTTGGGACAATCGGTGCCTGCAGCACTACGCGTTGAACGACTATCCGGGTCATCGGCGCTACGTCCATCGCGTCACTATCGAGGGCGAACGACCGCAATAATCGAATGACCATCGAAATCGAACCCATCGCCGGAGCCTGCGGTGCTGAAATCAGGGGCGTCGATTTATCGATGGATCTCGATAATGCGACCTTCGCGGCGGTTCATGACGCCTTCCTGGCGCATCAGGCCCTCTTCTTCCGCGATCAGCACCTAACGCCCGACCAACAGAAGGCGTTGGGCCGGCGGTTCGGTACGCTGAATATTCATCCAGGTTACTTTCCCATCGACGGACATCCGGAGATCATCCCGATCCTGAAGGAAGCGGATGCGACCGAAAATGTCGGCGGGACCTGGCATAGCGATCTCAGCCATCTGGCGGAGCCGCCGCTGGCGTCGATCCTTCATGGCATCGGCTTGCCGCCCCGGGGCGGCGATACCCTCTTCGCCAATCAATATCTCGCCTACGAGAGCCTATCCCCGGGTCTGAAGACGATGTTGAAAGGACTTCGCGCGGTCCACGACAACGGTATCCAAAGCGGCGCGGGCCGGCGCGACCTGCGGAACAGTCGCCGCTCGGCCAAGCTGCGGGAAGGCATGGAGCGGATCGAGAACATCCACCCGGTCGTTCGCACTCATCCCGAGACCGGACGGAACGCATTGTTCGTCTGCCGACCCTTTACCAAACGGTTCGACCAAATGACCGAAGCGGAAAGCCGACCATTACTCGACTTTCTTTTCGCCCATGCGGCACGGCCCGAATTCACATGCCGGTTCAGTTGGTCGCCGGGGGCGGTCGCGATATGGGACAATCGTTGCGTCCTGCATCACGCGATCAACGATTACGCGGGATATCGACGATACATGCACCGGGTAACGGTGAACGGCGACGCGCCGTTCCTGGCCGCCTAATTCGGCCGATTCACCGATGAAAGCGCGGCAAGATTTGTATTTCGGCCTATTAGCGCTTGTTCCGGTCGTTGCGTTGGAAGCCCGACCCGTAACCTTTGGTTAACAAATTGCGACTAGGCTGCCACCGCGAATACCTCGCAGGGAGCACAATAATGAGCGAAACATTAGGCGAACCCGCCAATGTCTTCGACGAATTAGACGAGAAAATACGCCAACTCTTCGCCGAAATTCAAAACGTCGGAAAGATCGCGCAACAGATCGAGGAAGTGGCCAGCCAAACCAATTTGCTGGCTCTGAATGCGACCATCGAAGCCGCGCGAGCGGGCGAGCAGGGCAAGGGCTTCGCGGTTGTCGCGGGCGAGGTCAAGGCGCTTGCCGGCCAGACCCGGAGCGCAACGGAGGAAATTTCGGGCTCGGTTCAAAAACTCACCAATGAGGCGATGGAACTCGAAATGATTGTCGCGGACGCGGCAAAATCGGCGGAACAAGACGCCGCCTAGCGGGCTCAACAACGATCTCCAATTCCGGGACGGGCATTTCGGACTCGCCGGGCGATCCGACCACACTATAGTTGTGCCCAGCGAACCGATGCGGGGAGACGCGCCGATGCCGACCATCCTGAGCTACGACGTGGCGATCGTGGGATGTGGCATCTCCGGCCTTTCGGCCGCCGTCGCCGCGCAACAGCACGGCGCCAAGGTCGCGATCTTGGAGCGGGCGCCGATGACCGAACGCGGCGGCAACACGCGCTACACGGAATCCTTTTGGCGAATGAAAAGCGAGACCGCGGTCTCGGACGATTTCATCGATCGGTTCGGCGAGAATGCGGGCGGCCACCTCGATCCCGAGATCGTCAAGGATGCCGCTCGTCCCTACGAGGATTGGCCCGGCATTCTGAAAACGCTGAATTTCACCGATCCGGAGCTGATTTCAAGCTTCGCCGAGCAGGCGGGCCCCGCCCTGCAATGGCTGAAAAGTTTCGGCGTCTCCTTCGACTTTCTGCCGAATTATTTCATTTCGGAATCGACGACCCGGATCGCCCCCGTGGGCGGCGGCTGGGCGCTGATCGAGGCCTTGGCGGGATATGCGGAGGCGCATTCGGACGACATCACCTTCCATTACGAGACGACCGCCAAATTCCTACTCGCCGACGATGGGGGCCGAGTCGTCGGGCTTCGCGCCGTGGGGGCCGAAAATCGACCGATCGACATACACGCCAAGGCCGTCGTGCTGGCGTGCGGCGGGTTCGAGGGCAATCCGGAAATGCTGAGCCACTACATCGGTCCAAATTCCCAATGGGTACGTCCGATCGCCCGCGGCGGCTACTACAATCGGGGCGAAGGGATTCGCATGGCCCTCGATATTGGCGCGGCACCCAGTGGCGACTACGGCAGCTTCCACGCCCAGCCCGTCGACCCGCGTTCCGGCGCGATCGAACCCGTCGTGCTCAGCTACGCCTACGGCATTCTGGTCAATCGCGAGGGACGTCGCTTTACCGATGAAGCGCCGAGTTCGGTCGACGCCACCTACGAGGCCGTCACGCGGATCATTCTCCAGCAACCCGAAGGCTTGGCCTATGCCGTCCACGACGCGCGGATGGACGAGGTCGAGAACTGGCGAAAGGCGATCCGCAGCGACCAGGCCCCGATCGAGGCCGCCAGCCTCGATGCCCTTGCCGACGCGATCGGGCTTGATCGGGAACGGTTCCTGGCGACGGTCGCGGCCTACAATGCAGCCTGCCCGCCGGAAGACGGCCGCTACGATGCCCGACGGCCGGACGGAATTGCAACATCCGGGATCGAACCCGCCAAGAGCCATTGGTCGAGGCCGATCGACAAGCCGCCCTTCCTCGCCTGGCCGATCATGGCGGCCTGTTGCTTTACCTTCGGCGGATTGAAGGTCAATACCCGGGCCCAGGTTCTGAACATGGACGGCGAGATCATCCCGGGGCTATATGCGGCGGGCGAGGTGATGGGAATCTATTACCGGACCTATACGGGCGCCACTTCGGTGATGCGGGGCGCCGTATTCGGCCGACGCGCAGGAACGGACGCGGCGACAAGATTCGTTCGACCGAACGTATCCTGATCCCCGGACCGTATTATCTCGGTGTATCAACCAGACGAGGGCGATAGACGATGATCGAAAGCATGGCCGAACGCGTTAATGCAGACGACGCCCTGGTCCGGCGGGGCCGTTGGGTCGATCTCTCCTTCCTTCTCGGCATCGGCGAAACCGAATACATGATCACAATCCGCGAGGGACGCGTCGAACGGGTGGCGCCGCGAGGTCTCGCGACCGAAACCGGCCGGTTTTCGATCCGCGCCGAGGAGGCGACCTGGCGCGAGTTCTGGCGACCGGTGCCGAAGCGCGACTACCACGATATTTGGAGCATGCTACCGAAAGGTCTGGCGTCATTGGACGGCGATCTATTGCCGCTGATCCAGAACCTGCAATATTTCAAGGATGTCCTGGCCGCGCCCAGGGCAAGCGAGGGCTGAGCGATGCCGGAATTCGAACCCATCATCGGCCGCTATTTAACCATGGAGGTCGCCGGCGAGGCCTGCCGTATCTATGTCGAGGAGGCGGGCGACGGCATCCCGCTGGTCTGCCTCCACACCGCGGGCGCCGACGCCCGGCAGTACCGTCATCTGATGTGCGATCCCGAAATCACGGACAAGTTCCGGGTGATCGCTTTCGACCTCCCCTGGCACGGCAAGTCGACTCCGCCCGTCGGCTGGCAGGACCGCGAATACGAGCTGACGACCGACCTCTACAAGCAAACGATCATGGCCTTTTGCCGCGCGTACGAGTTGGCGGACCCCGTTATCATGGGCTGTTCGATGGGGGGCCGCGTCGTCCTGCACCTGGCGCTCGAGGAGGCCGATTACTTCAAGGCGGTGATCGCGCTCGAGGGCGCGGATAAGCTCGATCCCTATTACGAACTCGACTGGCTGCATCGCCCGGATGTCCATGGCGGCGAGGTTTGCGCCGCCTTCGTCTCGGCTCAAATCGCCCCGCAGAGTCCCGACGATTATCGTCACGAGACCCTCTGGCACTACATGCAGGGCGGCCCCGGCATCTTCAAAGGCGACCTCCATTTCTATTGGCATGACGGCGATTTCGACGACCGATCGCCCCTGATCGATACCGAAAAATGCCCGGTCTATCTGCTCTCGGGCGAGTATGATTCCTCCTGTACGCCGGAGCGAACAGAGGCCACTGCGGCCCGCATCAAGGGCTCGAAAGCCGTCATCATGAAGGGCATGGGCCATTTCCCGACCGCGGAAAATCCCGACTATTTCCGCGAGTTCCTGTTGCCTGTGCTGGACGAGATCCGCGCCGGCTGAGAATCAGTTCGCGACCTCGAACTCGCCGTTGATTTCGACCACGATGTCGTGCGGTAGGCCGCCGGCCCCAATGGCGGTACGCGCATGCTGGCCGAATTCGGGCCCCCAGAGTTCGTAGGCCAGGTCGGACGCTCCGTCGATCACTTGCGGATACTGATTGAACGCCGGCCCGCCATTGACCATGCCGAAGAGACGGACCACCCGCTTTACCCGATCGAGATCGCCGGTGAAGTCCTTTAGCGAGGCGAGGATCATCAGCATCACGGCGCGCGCGGTGGCGTAGCCCTCCTCGATGGTGACGTCGACGCCGACCTTGCCCTTTTGGCGTACACCCGGCAGATCGGGTAATCCCGGCCCGTGACCCGAGACATAGAGGATCGGACCCACTTTGACGACACCCGTCCGGTTCGGGCTTGGATAGGGCCAAATTTTCGGCAATTCGAGGCCCAATCCGGAGAGCTTGTCTTCGATCCGGCTCATGTCTTCATTCCCCGCCGACGGCGTCTTGCAAAATCATATCCGATCCTTTCTCGGCGATCATGATGGTCGGTGCGTTGGTGTTTCCGGACGGCAGGATCGGCATGACGGACGCATCGACCACCCGCAAGCCGGAGAGGCCATGCACCCGCAATCGCTCATCCACCACCGCCTGGGCGTCCTGGCCCATCCGACAGGTCCCGATCGGGTGGAACACGGTCGTGCCGTTTTGCCGGGCGACGTCGAGCAACTCGTCATCGGTCTCGGCTCCGGCGGCGGGGTCGATTTCGCGCTCGATAAAGGGGTGCAAGGCTTCCGTATTGGCGATATCGCGGCAGATGCGCATACCCGCGATCAAGGTCCGCCGATCAAGCTCGTCCGAAAGAAAATTCGGGCGGATGGCGGGCGGCGTCTTGGGGTCGGAAGATTTCAGGTGGATCGAGCCCCGGCTTTCGGGCCGCGACTGGTTGGGCGCGATGGTGATACCGGGTTCGTCATCAAGGATGCGTTTTCGTACGTCCTTGAAGGAAGCATGGGTCGCCCGAATTTGAAGGTCCGGCACCTCCAGTTCGGCCCGGGTCCGGACGAACCCCGACAGCACGCCCGCCGGCAGCGTCAACAGACCCCGGCGTGTGAAGGCGTATTTCAGCGTCTCGCCCACGAATGCCAATCCCCGCGTCTGCTCGTTTAGGGTTTGGGCGTTCTTCACCCGCCAAACCATGCGGACCATGTAGTGATCGCGATAATTCTCGCCGACCCCAGTCAATTCGTGACGCACCTCGATGCCGTGACCGCGCAGCAACTCCGGCCGGCCGATGCCGGAGGCTTCGAGGATTTGCGGCGATTGCACGGCCCCCGCCGATAGGATGACCTCGCGAGCCGCGCGCACACGCCTCGCCGTCCCCTTTTGGTCATAGGCGACGCCGGTCGCGCGCTTGCCGTCGAGCAGAATTTCCGTCGTGAAGGCATGGGTCTCGACCCGGAGATTCGGACGCGAGAGAACCGGTTTGAGGAAGCCCTGCGCGGTCGACCAGCGCCGTCCATTTTTTTGCGTCACCTGATAGTAGGAAAAGCCTTCCTGATCGCCGCTGTTGTAATCAGAATTACGGGCATAGCCGCATTCCTCGGCTGCCTCGATCACCCGGTCGAGAAGCGGCGACGAATAGGCAACGTCGGCGACGTTGAGCGGCCCGCCCCTTCCCCGCCAAGTCATCTCCGCCGTCGCCCCTTCGCGGTTCTCGGACTTCACGAAATAGGGCAGGACGTCATCCCAGGACCAGCCGCGATTGCCCATCTGGGCCCAGCCATCGTAGTCGCGCGCCTGACCGCGCACATAGACCATGCCGTTGACCGAACTAGAGCCGCCGAGCGCCTTCCCCCGCCAGATCGGCAGGACCCTTCCGTCGGTATTGTCCTCGGGCGCGCTCTCGAAATCCCAATTGAAGCGAGGGTTGTTGAGGGTCTTCATATAGCCGACCGGCAGATGGATGAAGGGATGGTTGTCCTTGCCCCCCGCCTCCAGCAGCAACACCCGTATCTTCGGATCCGCCGAAAGCCGGTTTGCCAGCACGCATCCGGCGGAGCCCGCACCGATGATCACATAGTCGAAGGTGGCGTCGAAGCCGTCGCTTTCGTCGGTCATGGGAGATTCTCCAGTTTCGGGTCTCGATATTGAACTAGTTGCTCAATCCGCAACGTCATTCCCGAAACTCGCGGCCAACCGCCTAAAGCGGCGTGACCGTCCAATCGCTGCCGGCACCGTTGGGCGGAGTGACGCGGATTGGGGCGGCGTTGTCGACAACGCGGGCGCCGAATGTCTCCGGACGGCGAAGCGGCAGGCCGATCGCCGCCAGCAGGACAGCGAAGGTCCCGCCATGGGCGACCACCGCGATGTCGCCGTTCTTCAGCACCTCGTTGAGGCCGCGCAAGGTTCGGCGCACGAAGGCCTCCAGGGTCTCGCCATTCTCGGGCGAGGCGGCCCATTGCAGATCCTCGTTCGAGCGCCCGGCCCAGCGGCCCCAGTCGCGCTCGTGCAGATCGGAATTGGGATGCACCTGGCGGCCGCAATGAGCGGCGATGATGGAGGCGGTTTCCCAGGCGCGCTCCATGTCGCTCGCATAATAGGCCTCGAATTTCTCGTCCTTCAGTTTCTTGCCCGCCTTTTCCGCCTGCGCCCGGCCGCTCGGGTTGAGCCGGGAGCCGACGATCGGCTGGATCACGCGGGCGTCGTTATAGAAGGTCTCGCCGTGCCGGACGAAGAAGAACCCCGCCGTCTTGGTGGTGATGCCGTCGGCGGCCTTGGCATATTCCGCCATCTTGCCGTGCCATTCGGGATTTTCCGTGCTCATCCGCGTTCGCGCCCGTCCTGCCCTTGGCGGCCCGGTCCCATGCCGGGCGCCTCGGAAATGGATACCTTGTGCGTCCGAAGATGCAAGATAATCTCTTTGCCAAGGCCTGATGAGAGCGAAAAAGGGGAGGAAACCCATGATCGAGCGACCGCTTGGACCCGAGTTCCACACCTACACCGCGATTGCGCGATGTCCCAAATCCGGCCGACTCGGGATCGGTACCGCAACGCGGTCGCTCGCAGTGGGCGCGCGGGTCCCTTTCGTGGCGCCGCGCCGGGGAGCCGTGGCGATCATGGCGATCGCCGACGCCCGTTTGGGGCTTCTGGCGCAGCGCCTGCTGGAGACCGGCTACAAGGCTCCCGGCGTAATCGCGGAGATGGAGACCGCCGATCCCTATATCGAATATCGCCAGCTCGGCGTGATCGACGATGACGGGTTCGCCGCCGCGCGGACCGGTACCCAAAACCGCGACTGGGCGGGCCACCACGTCCAAGACAATTTCATCGCCCTCGGCAATGTCTTGCAGGGCGAACACATCCTGGAAGCGATCGAGACCGGCTACAACGAGAACCCCGACGATGAGCTGGAGGACCGGCTGATGCGGGCCTTGGAGACCGGGCGCGACGCGGGCGGTCAGAAAGGCGGTCAACGCTCGGCGGCCCTTCTCGTCTATGACGACAAGACCTTTGCGCGCGTCGATCTCAGGGTCGACCATCATGCGGAGCCGGTGGGCGAGCTTCGCCGGGTCTTCGATGTCTACAAACCCGCCATCGACTACTACAACCATCGCCAAGTCGATGCCCGGGTGAAACCGCTCTTCGAGACGATCGAGAACGAAAACTACTGATGGAAGCGGAGGCCCTGATCACGGTCGCCGTCGCCTTTCTCGTCGCCGGTGTGGTCAAGGGGGCGGTCGGCATGGGCCTGCCGACGATTTCGGTCGCCATCATGGGCAGCGTGCTCGGCCTTCAACAGGCGATTCCCATCCTGATGGTGCCCTCGCTGGTCGCCAATATCTGGCAGATCATGGGACCGAGAAATATCGGCGGTTTGATGCGCCGCTTCTGGTCCCTAAACGCGGCCGCCTGCCTGGGGGTTTGGGCCGGGACCATGCTGCTGTTCCGGATCGATCCCGGCGCCGTCGCGATCCTGCTAGGCGCCGTCATCATCACCCACGCGCTGATCAACCTGTTCGCCGTCGAATTTACCGTGCGGAAGGCGCAGGAACCGGTCATGGGGCCCATGGTCGGCCTCTGCTCCGGCGTCCTGACCGGGGTCACGGGCTCCCTCCTGCTGCCGGTGATCGTCTATCTGCAGGCGCTTCGGTTGGACAAGGAGAGCTTCATCCAGGCGGTCGGACTTTCGCTTCTGATCGGCACCGTCATCTGGACCGCCGCCCTGATGGGCGAAGGCGCGATGACAGCGACCGCCTGGGGCCTCTCGGGATTGGCCTTATTACCGACCCTGCTTGGCATGGCGCTCGGCCGTTGGCTCGGACGGCGTATCTCGGAGGACAAATTCCGCACCGGCGTTTACATCCTGCTGCTGATCCTCGCCGCCAATTTGATCCGCAAGGGCCTCACTTAACCCCGACCCGGGCAAGGGCACGCTTTTTCCACCGGCCGGACCGCGTTATGATCGCGCGGTCAAAACAGGGACCCTTCCATGAGCAAGACAGACGTCGTCAACGCCGCCTTGATCATCATCGGCAACGAAATCCTCTCGGGCCGCATCCAGGACGCCAACCTGGCCTATATCGCGACTAAGCTGAACGAGGTCGGTATCCGGCTCGCCGAGGCGCGGGTGATCCCCGATGTCGAGGACGAGATCGTCGAGAACGTCAACGCAATGCGGGCGAAATACGATTACGTTTTCACCACCGGCGGCATCGGCCCGACCCATGACGACATCACCGCGGAGGCTGTCGCCAAGGCCTTCGGCCGCAAATTGACCCGCCATCCCGAAGCCTACCGCCGCCTGATGGCGCGTTACGAGGAAACCGGGATGGAGCTGAACGAGGCGCGCCTCCGGATGGCGAACACGCCGGAGGGGGCAACGCTGGTCAACAACCACATCTCGGTCGCCCCCGGATTCAAGGTCGAGAACGTCTACGTCATGGCGGGCGTGCCGCAGATCGCCCATGCGATGATCGACTGGCTGGCCCCCGACCTGAAGGGGGGTGCGCCGGTTCGCTCGAAGACCCTCGTCTGCTCGATCGGCGAGGGCAACATGGCGGTCGGTCTCTCGGAAATCCAGGACCGCTATCCGGACATCGATATCGGCAGCTATCCCTGGTATCGCCAGGGCCGCTACGGCACCAGCATCGTGCTCCGCCACATCGACGACGCCCTTCTGGAGACCGCCGGAGCCGAGGTCGCCGATCTGATGCGCGCCCACGGCGAAGAACCGCGCGACGAAATCTGACGCCCATGCCCGCCCCCTCCAATCGGCGCGTCTTGATCGTCAGCTTCGATGCGCTCCGCCCAGATATGGTCACACCCGAGCTGATGCCCAACCTCTGCCGCTTCGCGGCCGAGGGAGCCCGCTTCCCCGATGCCCGCTCGACCTTCCCGACCGAGACCCGAGTCAACCAGACGGCCCTCGTCACCGGCTGCTATCCGGAACGCCACGGCATCGTCGGCAACCGCTTCCTGGATGGGGTCGCCTCACCGGGCAAGCTCTTCAACACCGGTGACGAGACCGAGCTTTCCGAGGGCGACCGGCGGCTCGGCGGCAAGCTGGTCGACGTCCCCGTGCTGGGACAGATCCTGGACGAGAACGACCTTACCTATGCGGTGATCAGCGCGGGCACGCCCGGCGGAACCCGGATGCTGCACCACAAGGCGGAGGAGATCGGCGGCTTTCGCCTCTCGCTCCACCGCCCCGACGCGACCCAGCCGGCGGGCGCCATCGACGCGATCACAGAGAAATTTGGCCCGATCCCGCCTCATGCGGTGCCCTCCCTCGAGTGGATTCGCTACGCAACCGACGTCTACCTGGATTATGTCGAGCCGACTCAGCAGCCGGACGTCATGGTCCTCTGGTTCTGCGAGCCCGATAACAGCTATCACCGGATCGGCCTGGGGACGCCCGAAAACATCGAGGCCTTGCGCACCGTCGACCGCGAATTCGGCCGTATCCTGGCCCGCGAGGCTTCGAAGCCGGCCGCTGAACGCCTCGAAATCGTCACCCTATCGGACCACGGCATGGTTACTCTGCTCGGCCAAAAGCTCGACCTCGCGGCCAAGTTTCGCGGCGGCGGCTTCACCGTCGGCGAGACGACCGAAGACGGTGCCGACGTGGCGCTCGCCCTCTCCAGCGCCGGCGGCGTCTATGTCCGCGACTCCGACCCCGCTTTGGTCGATAGAATCGTCGCTTGGCTGCAGCAACAGGACTGGTGCGGCCCCGTCTTCACCCGCGAGGGCCGGCGGTCGCTCCGTCACGAGGCCGTCCGCCTCACCCACCGCCGCGCCGCCGATATCGGCCTCGTTCTAGCCGCCGACGACGGCGAAAACCGCTTTGGGATCGCCGGCGGCACCTTTCACGATTGCGGCTACCCCGAGGGCGGCGGCATGCATGGCGGGCTCCATGAATTCGAGCTCCGGACCTGGATCGCCCTTGGCGGCGAAGGGGTCCGGCCGGGCTACGTCTCGCCGCTGACGGCGGGCATCGTCGATATCCTGCCGACCTTGCTGCATATGCTCGGCCTCGACATACCCGGCCACGTCCAGGGCCGGCTGTTGAAGGAAGGCTTCGACGCCTTCGCCGAGGCGCCGCTGCCGGAGACCGGCGAGGATTTGCAATCGGCCGAGGGGGCGGACGGATACCGCGCCCATATCGCCCTCGACCGCGTCGGCGAGACCCCCTATCTCCGCCGCGCCTGGCGGGATCGGAGCTGAACAACTAGAGCCGAATCACCAAATAGAGCGCCCCGATGATCGCCAGGATCGCGATCACGATCGGCACGAAGCCGCGCCGATGCCCGCGCCGGCGGCGATGCAGCAGCCAAAGCAGCACCGCGCCCGCCGCAATAAAGGCGAAATAACTCCAGTCGCGATCCATCGCATCCCCTCTCTCGCCCCGGACTATAACGGCTCCGCCCCCGGCGGGGGCTGCATAATTTTCGAAGAGTGTTCTAAACTGAGGGGATGCGACGCCATTTTATCCTGTTTATCGCCCTCCTCGCCCTCACCGCCTGCGGTGCCCGGGTCCATGTGAAGGGCGGTTCGGAAACGGCGCCGAAATGGAAGATCACCAAGCCGTTCTGAACCGAAACCCGGGTTGTCGCCCGCGCGGCGCGGAGCTAGGTTGAACCCGGCGCCCGCTTGGCGGAACTGGTAGACGCAAGGGACTTAAAATCCCTTGTCCGAAAGGACGTCCGAGTTCGAGTCTCGGAGCGGGCACCATCAAGATCGTCGTTGCCGCGAAAGTGGCGCGGGCGGCGCCTTTGGGTGCGACACCTCGACCCTCGACAGCGCGCGCCCTCCGCCCTACCCTCGTTCAGAGCCATCAACGCCTGCGACGCGACACGCCGAAGGAGACGGAAATGTCCCATGTCCGGTATATGGACCGCATCCGCGAATATTACATCAATCAGGGCTACGAGAAGCCCTACATCTGGGCGCAGTACGACGACGTGCCGTTCACGCCGCTGAAGAAGCCGCTGGCGGAGAGTGCGGTCACGCTGCTCTCCACCTCCGACGTTTCGATCAAGCGCGCGGACGGGACCGTCGCGGAAGAGGAGCAGACGGTCGGCAATGTCTATTCGGTGCCCTGGAAGACGCCGCACGACCAGCTTTACAGCCGCCAGGAGAGTTTCGACCGGCATGCCACCAGTCTCGACGACATCGAGGCCTATCTGCCGCTGCGCCGGATGGAAGAATGCGTGGCCGCGGGGCGGATCGGGGCGGTGACGCCGCATTTCCACAACGTCAATCGGGGCTACTCGAAGCGCCTGATGATCGAGACCGCGGCGCCGGCGGCGCTGGAGGCCTGCCGCGCCGACGGGGCGGACGTCGCCATATTGACCCCGGTCTGACCGGTTTGCCACCAGACCGTGAGTCTGGTAGCCCGGCACCTGGAAGAGAACGGCATTCCCACCGTCATCATCGGCGCCGCGCGCGACATCGTCGAGCATTGCGGTGTTCCGCGCTTCGTCTTCGTCGATTTCCCGCTGGGGAGCCCGATGGGGGTGCCCTTCGACGGGGAGATGCAGCACGAAACCCTGGCCGCCGCCCTCAATCTATTGGAGACGGCGACGGGCCCCCGCGCCTTTTCGGCCATGGACCATGTCTGGCCCCAAGGCGATGAGTGGAAGGCCAAGATCTTCACTGCCGATCAGCCCTTCCTCACGGAGGCCCAGGTGAAGAACTGGGAAGCCCGGAAGCAGCGCTACCGCGACCAGAAGGACCAGGCGGAGGGGTAAACCTACTCCGCCGCCTTCGGCCGTGCCGTGTCGGGATGGCGCCAGCTTTCCATGAGCGCCGTGCGATCGGCGCGAACCTGCCCGATGTGACGTTCCTTCACGTGACCGTAACCGCGAATGCCCTCCGGCAGGCGCGCGATCTCGACCGCGAGCGGGTGGCTGTCATGGGAGAGGTCCGCCGCCAGTTCGGCGACCGTCGCCTCGTATTCAGCGATCAATCCGCGTTCGGTCCGGCGTTCGCCGCTATAGCCGCAGATATCGAAGGGCGTGCCGCGCAGGAACTTGAACCCCGCGATGACCCGCATCGCCCCCAGTATCCACGCGCCATAGGTCCGCTTGTCGCGGAGCCCCGTCTCCGGGTTTAGCTTGGTCAGCAGCGGGGGGGCGAGATGGAAGCGCAGCTTGAAGTCGCCCTCGAAGGCGTTGTGGAGCTGGTTCAGGAAGCGGCGGTCGGTATAGAGCCGGGCGACCTCGTATTCGTCCTTATAGGCCATCAGCTTGTAACCGTATCGCGCCACCGCCTCGGCAAAGCCCTCGAGGCCCGCCGCCTTCTCCGCCTCGGCCGTCCGGGCCTGTTCGACCAGCCGGCGATAGCGCTCGGCATAGGCCGTGTTCTGGTAACGGATCAGCTCCCGCGCACGGTGATCGACCAATTCATCCAGGCCCTCCGGTATCTCGCGGGCCACGACGGTCCGTTCGGCGACCTCGCGGACGGTGTCGATATCGACCGCGGCACGGCGGCCCCATACGAAGGCCGACTTGTTCATCTCGACCGCGACCCCGTTCATCTGGATCGCACGCTCGATCGAAGCCGCGCTAACCGGAACCAATCCATGCTGATAGGCCAGGCCCAGCATGAACAGATTAGTCGCGATCGAATCGCCGAGAAGACGGGTCGCAAGGCGTGTCGCGTCCACGAAATCGACGCCTTCGGCGCCGGCGGCGTCGCGGATACGCCCATTCACGCTATCCGCCGGGAACTTCAAGTCGGGATCGCGGGTGAAATGGCCGGTGATCTGTTCGTGGGTATTGATCACGGCCCGGGTCTTGCCGGGCGCCATCGTGGACAGCGCCAGATCCTCGCCCGCGACCAGACTGTCGCAGCCGAGCACGAGATCGGCCGCCCCCGCATTCAGCTTCACAGCGCCGATATCGTCGTTCGAGAGGGCAAGGCGGATATGGCTCGTCACGGCACCCCCCTTCTGAGCCATGCCGAACTGATCGACCGAGGAGAAGACTTTGCCTTCGAGATGGGCCCCCATGGTCAGCATGGCGCCGATGGTGACGACACCGGTGCCGCCGACGCCGGCGACGAGAATGCTGTACGGCGCGCCGGGGGCGAGGTCGGGCCGCACCGGTTCCGGCAGCACCCGAAGCGAGGCCGGAACTTCCGTCGTGGCCGCCAGTTTCCGCGGCTTACCGCCCATTACGCTGACGAAGCTGGGACAGAACCCGTCGGCGCAGGAGAAGTCCTTGTTGCAGGCCGACTGGTCGATCTGGCGCTTCCGGCCGAACGTGGTGTCGAGCGGCACAACCGAGAGGCAGTTGGATTTCTCGTTGCAGTCGCCGCAGCCTTCGCAGACAAGATCGTTGATCAGGATGCGCCTGGGCGGGTCGTACATCTGGCCCCGCTTCCGGCGCCGGCGCTTCTCGGCGGCACAGGTCTGATCGTAGATCATCACGGTGACACCCTTTTCCTCGCGAAGCTCGCGCTGGACCCGGTCGAGGGCGCGGCGATGCTCGACCTTCACGCCGGGTGGAAAGTTGGTACCGATCGGATACTTCTCGGGCTCGTCGGAGACCACCACCACGCGCTTTGCACCCTCTGCATGGACCTGGTTGGCGATCGCAATCGGGGTCAGCGGTCCGTCCAGCGGCTGCCCGCCGGTCATCGCCACGGCGTCGTTGAACAGGATCTTGAAGGTGATGTTTGTGCCGGCCGCGATGCAGGCACGAACGGCCAGCAGGCCTGAATGGTAATACGTCCCGTCGCCCATGTTCTGGAACACATGATCGGTCGAAACGAAAGGTTCCTGGCCGACCCAATTCAACCCCTCGCCGCCCATATGGCAGTGGGTCAGGTTGTTGCGGTCCATATAGGTCGCCATGTAGTGGCAGCCGACACCACCCATCGCCCGGCTCCCGTCGGGGACGCGGGTCGAGGAATTGTGGGGGCAGCCGGAACAGAAATAAGGCAGCCGGTTAACCGGCAGGACCTGGCGCTCGGCGGACGCCTTGGCGCGGGCGTCGAGGAAGGCGAGGCGGGCGTCGATGCGGTCGCTGCGATGAAAATGGGCGATCCGCCGGGCGAGGACACGGCTCACGTCCTCCGGCGTGTATTCCGGAAACTCGGGCAGGATGGTCTCGCCCTTCTCGTCCATCCGGCCGACCACCCGGGGGCGCCGGCCGTCCGCCAACCCATAACAGGCATCCTTGAGGTTGGTCTCGGTCATGCGGTGCTTTTCCTCGACGACCAGGACCTCTTCCAAGCCATCGGCGAAACCGCGCAGCAACGCCGCATCGGCCGGGTAGGGCATGCCGAGCTTGAGTACCGTGATCCCAAGATCGGCCGCTTGTGCCTTGTCGATGCCGAGCTCGCGGAGCGCCTGGCAGACGTCGGCCCAGGCCTTGCCCGTGGCGATGATGCCAAAGCGCGGCCGCGGGCTTGCATGAGTCACCCGATTGATCTCGTTGGCGCGCCCGAAGGCGACCGCCGCCGGCAGCTTGTACCGTTGGATGCGCTTCTCGTATTCCTTCCAGGTGTCGGGGAAGCGGAGATTCAGGCCGTCCGGCGGAAACTCGACATCGTTCGGCATGACGATCGGCGGATCGAGGGGATTGCCTTTGATGACGGCCGCGGCATCGACCGTATCGGGGATCAGCTTGAACCCGACCCAGCCGCCGTGAAAGCGCGACAGCGCCCAGCCGAGCAGCGCGTAGTCGATCACCTCCTGCACATTGGCGGGATAGAGCATCGGCATCAGCAGATCGGCGAACAGGGTCTCATGGGCGGCGGGTGAATCGGTGGAGGAGAGCGGGTGATCGTCGCCGACAATGGTGAGGACACCGCCGTGCGGAGACGATCCCGCCGAATGGGCATGGCGGATGGCGTCGATACTGCGATCGATGCCTGGTCCCTTGCCGTACCACATCGAATAGACGCCGTCGTATAGGGCGTCGCCGAAGATGCCGACCTGCTGGGTGCCCCAGATCGCGGTCGCCGCCAGGTCCTCGTTGATCGCGGGCAGGAAATTGATCTCGGCCGCCGGCAGGAAGCGTTTTGCGGCCCAAAGCTCCTTGTCGAGATTGTGCATCGGCGAGCCGCGATAGCCGGAGATGAAACAGGCGGTCTTGAGTCCGGCCGCCTCGTCGCGGATATGCTGCATCATGGCGGCCCGTACCAGCGCTTGAGTGCCGGTGATGTAGACTTGGCCGTCCCGCCGCTCGTACTTGTCGTCAAGCGATACCGCTTGTTCCTGCATCGTCATCGTCCCGTTCTTCGTATTGGCGCCGTCTTGTAATCTATCCGAAATGGGTTGCCTTTGCAGCCCTCGGGCATGGAAAGTGATCGGCGGTGACGAGCCGAAAGGGCGGAGGGCAATGTCGGAGAACCAGTTTCATCTCATGAAAACGAGGCGGTTTCTGCCGCTTTTCGTCACCTTTTTCCTGGGTGCCGCGAACGACAATCTGTTCCGGAACGCCATGGCCATCCTTATTCTCTATCGCCTGGCGGGGCCGGCGGGGCTCGATGGAAAGATCCTGGTCTCGATGGCGGGCGGCATTTTCATCCTGCCGTTTTTTCTGTTTTCGGCCCTGGCGGGCGAACTCGCGGACAAATACGAGAAGTCGCGGCTGATCCGGCGGGTCAAGATCGCCGAGATCCTGATCATGGGAATGGGGGCCGCGGGCCTGGTCGCGGGTGATGCTTATTTCCTGCTCGCCGTGCTGTTCCTGATGGGGACGCAGTCGGCCTTCTTCGGCCCGGTCAAATACGCCATCCTGCCGAGCCACCTCCGCGAGGACGAACTGATCGCCGGCAACGCGATGATGGAGGCCGGCACGTTTCTCGCCATCCTTTTGGGGACCATCGCCGGCGGCCTGCTGATCCTCGGTCCCAATGGCGCCGCCATCGTTGGCGCCGCCGTCTTCGGGGTCGCGGTCGCGGGCTGGCGGGCGAGCCAGAGTATCCCAACGGCGGAGCCCCCCGCCCCCGATCTCGTGATCGACCGAAACCCGGCGCGGGCGACCTGGCGCGTGATGCGCCAAGCCAACGCAACGCCGGACATTCGCCTCGCCATTCTCGGCATCTCCTGGTTCTGGCTCGTCGGCGCGACCCTGCTGTCGCAGTTCCCGAATCTCGCGAAATTCGCATTTAATGCGGATAACGAGGTCGTAACCCTGTTTCTCGCGACGGCGACGGTTGGAATCGCGACCGGGTCGTTTCTTTGCAATCTAATGCTGAACGGCGAAATTTCGGCCCGGTTCGTGCCGCTCGGCGCCTTCGGCATGACGCTGTTCCTGGTCGATCTCTGGTTGGCGAGCCCCGTGCCAGGGACGCTTTCCGGCCCACTCGCCGATGCCGCGGGATTTCTCGCGTCGCCCGGCAACTGGCGCGTTCTCGTCGACATCCTGGGAATTTCCGTCTGCGGCGGCATCTATACGGTTCCCCTCTATGCCATCTTGCAAACCAGAAGCGACCCGGATGCACGGTCGCGCGCGATCGCCGGCAACAATATCTTGAACGCCCTCTTCATGGTGACGGGTGCGGTGGCGACGACTTTGCTACTGGCCGAGAGTTGGAGCGTGGCCGAGGTGTTGCTTGCAATCGGCATCATCAACCTCGGAATGGTCCCTTTACTGCGGCCGCTCCGCTGAGCGAAAAGAAGTGGCCTCGAAAGGCCAAATGAGGCTATGTGATCCCGGCCATGACCCCCGGACGGAACCTGAAAGCCATAATCGGCCTCGCCGTCGGGATCGGCGTCTTTTCTGCGCTGTTCCTGTGGTGGAGCCTCGACTCGGTCCTCGGACATCTGGCGGCGGCCGGGTTTGCGTTACTGTGGGTCTGCGTCTTCGCCTTGCCGGAACAGATGCTGGGGGCCGAGGCTTGGCGGCGGCTGTTCCCGTCCGGCAACCGGCCCCGATACCGCGATACGCTGCTGGCGTCTTGGATGGGCTCGGCAATCAATACTTTTCTCCCCGTGGCCACCATCGGCGGCGAAATCGCCAAGGCCCGAATTCTCCACCTTTGGGGCCGACCGGGGGCGGAAACCGCGGCGACCATGATCATCGAAAAGACCGTCCAGGCGGTGGCGGTGTTGCTGTGGAGCCTGGTCGGAGTCGGCTGTCTCGCCTTCACCGTTCGCGACGGCGATACGGTCGCGGGCCTCCTCGTCGGCGCGGGCGTTCTTTTCCTCGGGATCGCCGGTTTCGTGGTGGTGCAAGTGAGGGGCGGGTTCTCACGGATGGCGGAATGGGCCATCCGGCGATCGGGCGGACGGGGCGCCAGCCTGGTCGAGAACGCGGCCGAGATGGACGCTTCGATCCGCGAAATCTACGGCCATCCGAGCCGGCTCCTCGCCGGTGTCGGCTGCCGCCTCGCCCAGCGCCTTATCCTCGCGGGTGAGGTCGTGCTCGCCGGCGCACTGATGGGCGTGCCGATCGGCTTGATCGAGGCCGTGATCCTAAAGGGGATCAATGCCGCGTTCCGCGGCATGTCCTTCGCGGTGCCGGCCGGAATCGGCATCCAGGAGGGCGGATTCGTTGCGGTCGGCGCGCTGCTCGGTCATCCGCCGGAACTCATGATCGCCGTTTCGCTGGCGACGCGCGTGCGGGAAATGCTGCCGAACGTGCCTTTCCTCGTACTCTGGCAGGGTGTGGAGGGACGCTTCGCCTGGCGACGCCGTGCCGAAGGCAGCGGTGAGGCCGAATAAGCCAGCCTAGATATTGATCCAATCAATCCACTGACCTGGGTCGCGAAGGACGTGGGGTTCGAGGCGGCGGGCATAATCCTGGCCGGCGGCTTCGATCGCAGCCGTTCCGTCTACGTCGATCGGCGGCTCAAGCGTGACGCGGTAGTGGCCATCCGTCAGGCGCACCGTATGAGTCGGCAACAGCGCTGCACCGGTCTTGGCCGCTAGATAGGGCGCCCCCGGCGCAATCGAATAACGTCCTGCAAGAAACGGTGCGTCGATCGGCCGGCGCGCGGCGCCGCGAACGGTGATGGAGACGATTCCGTTCTCCTGGAGGCGTTCGGCCAGAACCCCAAGTGCCTCGCCCGGCGCCGAAGGGTCCATCACCACGCGGGTCGCGAGATAGCGCCGCTCGACGGACGTCTGAACCGGATTGAGAAAACGAACGCCAAGACGCGTTCCCGAAAATCCGTGATCGGGCCGGCTCAGATGATGCACCGGATACCCTTCGCGATGCAGTGCCATCTTCGTAATCAAACTCGAAAAATAGAAATGACTGGCCCAGACGATCGCACCGTTGCCGGTCGCCAGCGCGGCGTCCAAATGGGCCCGCCCGACCAGTTCGATCTCCGGCCGCCATGCGATCGGTGCGTGACAGCGCGCGAACTGAAACGCCGTCTCGATTTCATGGGCAACGAGTTGCCGCGCAATTTCGCTCGGGCCCACGGGAAGCGGCTGGTCTCCCGCAAGTTCCTGAATTCGCTGGATAAGAGCGCCAGGACCGCGAGACAAAAGGCCGCCCGCAAGCGGTGCGACACCCCGGCCCAATCCACGCCAAACCGCTTCCGGCGTCAGCCAGGAGATCAAGGCGAGGAACGGCAATCCCGCCATAAGTCCCAAATCGGGCCCGGATATCCAGGGGATGTCGTCGACTACCGGCGGCGCTTCGGATGTCTTCTCGCTCATTCGAGTGCCAATGGGCTTTCGTCCCTTGGAAGGGCTCAAAGGTCGAGCAATTCCCGTATCTTCTCGGGATCGAGGGTCTCGCCCGGATGTATTTCGCCGTCGATCTCGAGCGCCGGCGTCGAGCGGATGCCAACGGCTTCCAACCGGTCTTGCGCATCCTCGTCCATCATCAGATCGCGGACCCGGAAGGGGACACCGTGTTCCGAGAGGTATCGCTTCAGATGCTCGCAAGGAACGCAAAACGGGGTCGTATAGACGACGACATCCGGTGCTTCGTTTTCCATTCAGATCTTCCCCGTTTCCTTCAAGACCTTGTATTCGACCTTTCGCGCTTCCCAGACCGCGGTCGCCTCCTCATCCAAGAACGGCCGTTCCTCGGTAAAGACCAATTCCTTCCAGCGATCATCTCCCGGCCACCGGAAGCCGGCCTCGACCGTCGTCCTGGGTTCCTTCGCTTGCCCAAGAAGATCGAGCGCCATTTGGAAGATCGTCCGTTGCTGGGCGACGTTCTCCGGCTCGCCGCAGGGACTCCCCAACGGAAAGTCGGCGAAGACAAACCGCGCGACCCCGCAATGCTCGACGATGTCGCGCGCCGTCCCGATCACCACCGTGGAGACGCCGTTCGCTTCGAGATAACGGCTAATCAGACTCACGGTCTGATGGCACACCGGTCATATCGGAACCAAAATGACTGCATCGACCTTTTCCGCACGGCAGAATTCAAGGGCTTTCGGACCCTCCTGCTCAAGAACCTTGCGGATGCTGTAATTGTTGTAGGCACCGAAGACATGAGACGGCATGTCACCGACCCGGCCATCGGCGCGTGCTTCGCGCAGCCGGTCGATCGGGAAGAAGGCGTTGACGTCGTCAAGATGGGTCTCATAGCGGTCGAAATCGAGGGTCCGGCTATAGAGCCGTTCGGTCGGCGTATCGGCGGGAATCCGGTAGACGCCGCGGAAATCCTCTTCTTCGATCGGGTCTTCCTCGGTCCCCGGATCGAAGCGGACCGCAACCTCGCTGGTACCCAAGAGCCCGACCCGGCATTCCGCCAGCGGCTTCGGCAGGGGCGTGAACGGGACATCGGCGAAATGGGCCCATTCATAGACTTTCTCGAAGCCCTGGCTCAGGTAATATTCCCGGGTCTTATCGATGTAGCGAACATGCGTCATTCGGGTCTCCCGCGTCCAAACGAACACCCCATTGTGGAACGTTGCCCGCCCCCGGTCCAGCCGCTTGCCCATCCATCGATCCCGCGGTAATTCGACTTAAATGGTGCCTGGCACCTTTTTTATCGGAGAACCTATATGCTGACGGAGGCGCAAGTCGCGCAATATCACGAGGACGGATACGTCATTCCCGATTTCCGGCTGTCCGACGATGTCCTTGAATCGATCCGCCGGGACCACGATCAACTCTTGGCGCGAAATCCCGATTTCCGCGACTATTGCCCGGCCCTTCTCGCCCATGATCTCGGCTTCCTCGAATATGCCCGGAACGGCGAGATCTTGGACATGGTGTCCCAGGTCATCGGCCCGGACATCATCCTCTGGAACATGAGCTTCTTCGCCAAGCCGGCGGGGAACGGCAAGGAAACGCCGTGGCATCAGGACGGCGAATACTGGCCGATCCGCCCGCTCGCCACCTGCACGGTCTGGGTCGCCATCGACAACGCAACGCCGAAAAACGGTTGCCTCCGGATCATGCCGGGGTCGCACAAGGACCAACGTCTCCGACCGCACGAGACCAATCCGGACCCAAACTTCACGCTGAACCAGGAAATCGATAAAGGGGAGTATGACGAGGCGAAGGCGGTGGACCTAGTGCTCGAAGCCGGTCAGATCTCGCTCCACGACGTCTATCTGGTGCATGGCTCCGCCGCCAACAGCTCGGCCAAATCGCGTCGCGGAATGACCCTCCGCCTGATGCCGACCACCTCGGTCTTCGACCGCGATTTCGCGGCCGAGAAAAGCCGCGATCTCGGGGTCATCGACCACGGCGAACGCTCTATCTTCCTGTTGCGCGGGGTTGACCGGTCGGGCGAGAACGATTTGCAGGTGCGGAACTAGAGCTCCCTCAGTCGTCGCCCGAGGCCGCGGCCCGTTCCGCATCCTTCGCCGCCATCATCGCCTTCAGTTCCTCCGGCGACATGCGGACGATGTCCTCGTTCTGATGGCTGTAGAGGTCGTAGGGCTGGGTATCGAGATCCTCCAACACGAGCTTGCCATCGAGAACGTCCTGCTTCCACGCCTGGTGCTCCGGGTCGGCGGCGTGGAATTCCGGCATGACCTCCTCGGCGAACATCTGCAGGCTCTCGCAGATGTCCTTGTGGCTGGTTTTACCGGCCTGGTTAAGCAGGATGACCTGATCAACATGCGATTTCTGGAACTGCCAGAGCTTCTCGCGGATCGTCTCCGGCGAGCCGACAAGCGCGTTGTCGACCGCTTCCTTCGCCTTGTCGCTGTGGCGCCAGTCCTGATACTCGGACCAGAGATCGCTCTCGCCGGGTGCATCGATGCCTTTACGGCCATAGCGCGAGAGCGCGAAAATGAAGAAGGTCCACCCGGCCGCCTTCTCGCGCGCTTCCTCGTCTGTTTCGGCGCACATGAAGCCGGACACCATGGCGATGTTCGGATTGGCGGGATAGTCGGCGAGCCGATAGGGGTGGTGCAGCAGGTTGTTGTAATAGCGATGGACCCAGGCCTCGGCGGCCTCGGGCGAGATGAAGGTAAATCCGAGCGCGCCCATGCCCCATTGGCCCGCCTGGCCGATCGTCTGAATGTTCGAGCAGGCCACCCAAAGCGGCGGATGCGGTTTCTGATAGGGCTTCGGTATCACGTTGCGAGCGGGGAAATCGAAGTACTCGCCGTGATATTCCCAATTGGTGGAGGTGAACATCGGGATGGTCGCCTCGACGGCTTCCAACCAGCGCTCGCGCTTCGAACGCACCTGGGTTCCAAAAGGATGAAGCTCCGCCGGCCCGGCGCCTTCGCCCATGCCGAACTCGACCCGGCCGCCGGAGAGGAGATCCAGCGTCGACACGCGTTCGGCGACGCGGTGGGGATGATTGGTCGTGTTCTGGATGATGCCGTGGCCAAGACGGATGTTCTTGGTCCGCTGGCTGGCCGCCGCCAGGAACACCTCCGGCGCGGAAGAGTGGGAATATTCCTCGAGAAAGTGGTGCTCCACCTCCCAGGCCACATCGTAGCCGAGCTTGTCGGCCAGTTCGATCTGATCCAGCGAGTCCTGAAACAACTGGTACTCGCTGTCCTCGAGCCAGGGTTTCGGCAGTTGATGTTCGTAGAAAATGCCGAATTTCATCGCGTCATATCTCCTATTCCGCCGCCGTTCGCGGCTACCTTTGCAATTAGTTAGATTGACCCTGACGCGGGAAAAGCGACGTTTCGTCTCACACGCCGACCATCTCACGCGCCAAGACGGGTGCGGATGTCCGGCAGATGCTCGCGGCCCCAGAAGAGTTCACCTTCGAACAGAAAACTCGGCACGCCGAAGACGCCCTTCTCGTGCGCATCGTCGATGATGCGTTGGTATTCGGACGGTCCGTCGCTCGCCAAATATTCGGCGAAATCCATCCCCGGCGCCCCCGCCTCGCTCAGCACGCCGGCGACCACGCCTGCATCCTCGATATCCAGTTCCCGCTTCCAGAAACGTTCGAAGGTGATGTCGTTATAGGGGCGAAAGGCGCCGTGACGCTTGGCGAACAGCATCGCGATATTGGCGATCGAGGAATCGAAAATCTTTTGCGTGCCCCGGATCGTCAAGCCGCGCTTATTCGCCTGGCGGCGGCAATCCATGTAGCTGTATTTGACCCGTCGCCATTGATGCGCATTCCGGGATTCGCTGACGACCGACTTTCGCCCGTCGACCTCCGCACTCCCCAAATAGGCGGGAATATCGAGCGTGTAGGGCCGCCAATCAATCTCGACACCGCACTCCGCCGCCAGTTCGTATGTCGGGTCCTTGGCAAGATAGGCATACGGGCTCTTATAGTCGGTATAGGCGATGATGGTCTCGGTCATGCCGCTGCCTCAGGCCGCCAATCGTTCCCGAACGGTGGCGAGATATTCATTGCCCCAGAAGAGTTCGCCGTCGATTAGGAAGCTCGGTACGCCGAAGATTCCCTTTTCGTGGGCATCCTCGACGATCCCATCGTGCTCCTGTTTGCCCGCGCCGTCGAGAAACGCTCCGAAACCCGCCGTATCGGCACCCAATTCCGCCAACAGAGCCTCAATTGCGACCGGATCGTCGATATCGAGCTCGCGCTTCCAAAAACGTTCGAAGGCCAGATCGTGATAGGGACGGAACACCCCTTCCCGCCTGGCAAAGAGCATGCCTATATGGCTCACCGTCGAATCGAACACCCGCGCCGGCCCCCGGATCACCAGCCCCTGCGGTTTGGCAAGCCGGCGCGCATCCATGTATAGATAGCGCACCCGCCGCCACTGATGCTCGTTTCGCGAACCGCCCACGACCTCGCCCTTGTCGTTCACATCGACGCTACCGAGAAAATCCGGGATATAGAGCGTATAAGGCCGCCAATCCACCTCGATCCCGAACTCCGTCTCGAAATCGTAGATCGCCTTCTTCGCGACATAGGCAAAGGGGCTCTTATAGTCGAAATAGGTGGCGAGAGTCTTGTTCATTTCGAATTCGAAATATTTTCCAATTGATCGCCTATTCCCGGAAGAAATAGATCGGGCTGGACCAGATGTGGAAACCGTCTTCCTGGGTGATGCGGACGAAGAGCGGATTGTCGCGGCCCGCCTCGATGGCGATCTCGCGCTCGAAATCCATTGTGTAGTGCGGGTTCTCGTCGGGCAGGCGGAAAATTCGGATGGCGCGGCCAAGCGCGCCGGCGTCGAATATTTCGTCTTCGAAACCAATATCCTCGAGCGGGACACCGGCCTTTACCAAGCGCGTGTCGATCGCAAGCGTGCCACCATAGGCATCCTTCACCCAAGCGTCGAAGCCGCCGTAATTGCCGGTAGTGAGGGCGCGCCATTCGAGACGATTATCGCTGACTTGCCGCAAATCCTTGTCGAGATTGAAGAAATTTATTTTTTCGGTCCGCAGCACCTCGTTCTCTGAGAACTCCGCGCTGCCGTCCCAGATCACCTGGCGGAAGCGGCCGCGATATTCGGCGCCCTCCCAGATCACTCGGATGCGAGCCCCCAAATCCTCGGCCGTATAGGGCCGCAGAGTCTCCAGATGCTGAAGGCCGTTGAAGATATCGACCCGCTCGATGGGCGCCGAAGCGTGCATTTTTACCTTTAGGGTGACGTCGCCTTCGGGGAGGTGGACGATATCCCCCATGATCGCCAAGCGGGCGGGTTTCCCCTCGGCCGACCCAAGGGCGGGATCGTCGTGATAGAGCGTACCTTCGGTCGCGAAATCGGCGGCGACGTCGAGATACATGCGATTGCCGGTAGTGGCGTAATGGTGGCGCTTCCGCAGGCAATCGAAGACCGCCGTTCGGGAAAGTTCCTTCATTTTCAAACATGTAAGTCCGCCGATGGCGCCGAACGAACTCGAACCCGGGTAGCTGGCGCCGGGGCGGCCCTTATGGCCGTCGCTGTTGGCGACGATGCCCGAGCGATAGCCCATCTCGAAGGCGTCGTGAACCAGCCACTCGAACGTTCCCCAAGCGGAATGAATTTCCATCGATTTCTCGATGTCCCCGTCATGGGCTAGTTTCACGTCCGCATAGCGGCCGCCGCAATGGGCGAAGGTCACTACGTCCTCGCCGGCCGCCTTCAGGTCGTGGAACAGCGCCTCGGCAGTCGTCGAATCGGTCGCGATGTCGGACATGTCGTCGACAAGCGCGTGCGAGGAACGCCGGATCTGCCGGCCTTCGGTGGTAAAATAGACGTTGCGGTCGCCGCCAAGCGCCGTATTGCCCGACCACTCGTAGCCGGGCAGGGTCACGAAGCGGCCGTCATCGTTGAATTCCGTGGTCAATTCGTTGAGCCAGCCCCAGAACTCGTTACTGATTTGAAAATCGTTGGCCTGATGGCCGGCGACGTCGACGAAGGCCTTGTCGCGGGCAAAGGCGAAGAACTGCTCGGCACTGTTGGTGCCCACGGTCTCCTGGGACTGACCGTGCATATCGCCCCACCAATGGGTGGTCTCGGTCTCGGCCGCGACGCGAAGTGGATTGGACCGGGCCAGCACCGCGCCTGCGTCGTCGCGCAAGATGATCGTGAGATCGCCGGGCTCGGTGACGCGAAGCCCGTCGATCACGTTGGTGAAATCCCCCTCGGCCACGCTCACGGTCTCGGGCAGGTTCTCGACCGGGAGCGAAGCCTCCAGCGTCGCCGACCAAGCCTGGAGATTGGTCGGATTGCCCCATTTATCCTCCGCCTTCATCGACAGCGCGAAGGTTTCACCGACCCGGCGCAGCGTCGGCAGCACCGCCTTCCATTCGCTGGCGCTCCCGGGACCGACAGTGATCGTCGGCTGCTCCGGCAGGGCCTGGTAGTTGCAAGTCGCAATCGGGTCGACGAGCACGCGAAAGCGGTAGGTTTCCTCGCAGAAGGTCTGGAGGCGCATGCCGGCCGCGCCCTCGCTTTGGTCGCCGAAGGTGACCGTGATGGTGTCGCCCTCGGAGAGGAACCCCTTTACCACCTTGATATAGAGGGTCCGATCCCAGGGCCGCGTGTGGCCCTTCGGGTCGTAGCGGACTTCCAGGACGGCGTTGTTGGAGGCGACCACGGTCGTATAATTGACGCCCTTCGGATCGTCGAATTGCGGGCGCGCCTGGTCGGCGGCAAAGCGGTGACAAATCTTCAAGCTGCCGCTGTCATCAACACCGTAGCGCCCCGCCGTGTAAACGATGGTGAAGGTGTGATAGCTGCCGGCTTCGAAGATGCCCGACGGCGTCACCGTCGCGGACCCCAGATTACCTGGGGCGATGACGTCGGGTTGGACGATGGTCCCGATATAGGGATCGTCGTCCCGGCGGACGGTCTCCCGGGGTTCCGCGCTCATCGCTCGCTCCTCCATCTTTTCCCGACCGGCGAAAGATCGGTGCAAACGCCCGGCCTTCGCCGGATGCCTCCCTCGACCTCGCCACCCAAATTACCGCACATGCGCCTAGCGCTGCATGCCCCACTTGTTGACGGTCTTCATCTCGATATTGCGGAAGACGACGTTCTCGACGAGCAGGCCGATCACGATAACCATGAAAAGGGCGGCGAAGACGTATGGCGTGTCGAGATTGTCGCCCTTCTCGAAGATCATCCAGCCGAGCCCGCCCTTGCCCGACAAGGCGCCGAACACCAACTCGGCGCCGATCAAGGTGCGCCAAGCAAACGCCCAACCGACCTTGAGGCCGATCAGGATCGAACTGAAGGCGGCCGGCACGAGGATCTTGAATATGTAGGAAACGCCTTTCAGGCCGTAATTGCGACCGACCATCCGAAGCGTCTCGCTGACCGACATGAACCCGACATGGGTGCTGAGCGCCACCGCCCAGAGCACCGAGTGGATGGTGATGAATATCAGCGCCGGCGCGCCGAGCCCGAACCACAACATGGCGAGCGGCAGCAGCGAGATCGCCGGCAAAGGCTGGAACATCGCCGTCATGGTGCTCAGGAAATCGCTGCCGATGCGGCTCGAGACCGCGAAGATCAGGATCAACGCGGCGCAGGCCAGACCGGCGGCGTAACCGACCAACAACACGTTGATCGTGATCCAGATCTTCTCCAGCATCACTCCGTTCAGCAGGGTCTCCCACAGGACCGCGAAACTCTCGCTGAAGGTCGGGAACAGCAGCGGTTCGACTTCTCCGATGCGCGTGTAGGCCTCCCACGCGATAATCAGGCCGAGCAGAATCGAGAACTTGCGGACCGCATTGATGTTCCAGAAGCGTTCGAGCGGCGAGAGCTGGCGTTCGACATCGACGTCCTTCGCGGCCGATAGGTCGTCGGCGGTGAACTCCGAACGGACGTATATTTCAATCGCCTGGTCACTCATGCGTTCTGCATGCCCCATCGACGGATCGTACGTTCCTCGATGTTCCGGAAAATCACGTTCTCGATAACCACGCCGACCAGAATGACCGAGAACAAACCCGCATAGACGTAGGGAATTCGAAGGTCCATCTGGTTCTGAAAGATGATCCAGCCGAGCCCGCCGGCGTTCGAGCCCTCGGCCCCCATCATGCCCGAGGTGTCCATCACCGAGCCGCCGAACACCAGTTCGGCCGCGATCAATGTGCGCCAGGCATAGGCCCAACCGATGCGGAGCCCCGTCAGAATCGACGGAAACGCCGCCGGGATCAAAATCTTGTAAATATAAGGCAGCCCCCGAAGCCCATAATTCCGGCCGACCATGCGCTGGGTTTCGCTGACCCCAAGGAATCCCGCATGGGTGTTGAGGGCGACCGGCCAGACAATCGAATGCAACAGCGTGAACACGATGGCCGCATTGTTGAGCCCGAACCAAAGCATCGCCATCGGCAACAGCGCAATCGCCGGCAGCGGGTTCAGCATCGCGGTCAGGGTCGTCAGCAGATCGTTGCCGAAACGGGTCCAGACGCTGAGGACGACCAACACCGCCGCAATCCCGATCCCGATCACGTAGCCGGTGGTCAGGACGCTGATCGAATTCCAGACATTGATCATCAAGCCTTCGTCGACGATCATCTTGATGAAGGCATCGCCGGTCGAAGAGAACGTCGGAAACATCAATACCTTGACGTTGCCGAACTGGGTGTACAGCTCCCACACCACGATCAGGACAAGCAGCACCGTGAACTTCCGGATCGGGTCGATATTGGAGAACCGCTCCCAAAGCGAGAGGCGCCGTTCGATATCGCCGATGGCGGCGGCTTCGATCGCCGGCGCCTCGAACTCGGAACGAAGGTACAGCGCGTGGTCAGACATGTTGCGGCTGGATTTCCTCTTCCAGCACCTGGTCGGCGAAGATCATGCCGTGGATGCGGTTCTGCAGCGCCGCGAACTTCTCGCCGCCGACATCGTCGTGTGTGTGGTCGTGGGCGTTGAGCTCCGCCTTCACCTGTCCCGGGTGCGGCGACATGATCAGGATCCGACTGCCGATGATCACCGCCTCCTCGATCGAGTGGGTGACGAAGAGGACGGTGAACCGCGTGTCCTCCCAGAGCCCCAGTAGCTCCTCCTGCATCTGCCGGCGCGTCAGCGCGTCGAGCGCCGCGAACGGCTCGTCCATCAGCAAGATGTCGGGCTCCATCGCCATGCCGCGGGCGATCGCGACGCGCTGCTTCATGCCGCCCGAGAGCATGTGCGGATAGGTATCCTCGAAGCGCTCCAGCTTGACCTTATGGATATATTCCATGGCCAGATCGTTGGCCTGGCCCTTGGTCTGGCACTTGCCGCCGTTGGTCAAGGCGAAGGTGATGTTCTCCTTGACCGTCTTCCAGGGCAGCAATTGGTCGAATTCCTGGAACACCATGACGCGGTCGGGACCGGGCTCGTGTATCGGCCTGCCGTTGAGCCGCATTTCGCCCTCGACCGGATGCATATAGCCGGCAACCGCCTTCAGCATCGTCGACTTGCCGCAGCCGGACGGGCCGAGGATCACGAAGCGGTCGGCCGGAAAGACCTGAAACCCGACCCGGTAGGTCGCGGTGATCAGGTGTTCCTTGGTCTTGTATTGAAGGGTCACCCCCTCGACGTCGAGTATGGGGTCGACGGGCGGGACGGCGGGGGAAACCCCCGCCGTCCCGGACGCCGTCGATGCGTCAGCCGCCACCGCTAGCTACCGTTAAAGTGATGGTTGTTGGAATGGTAGTATTCCTTCCAGCTCTTCGGCTGCGGAATGTCGCCGATCTTGGCCAGGAAGTTGGCGTACTTCATGGTGTGCTTCGGCAACGGGCTGAACTCGATCTCCTTGGGGTTGGTCAAGAGCGCCTTGACGATCTTCGGATCGAGCTTCGAGTTGGTATATTTGATAAAGGTCGCGGCGGCACCCAGCGGATTGGCCTGAATCCACTTGAAGGCCTCGTCATAGGCCGCCATCACCGCCTTGTAGGTTTTCGGGTTCTTCTCGCCGAACGCAACCGAGCTGCTCATCACCAGCACCGAGTGCTGCCCGCCCAAAATATCATAGGACGTGATGACGTTGTGCACCTTGCCGCTCTGCAGCTCGACATACGAAGTCGGCAGTGTGGCGAAGTGGCTTTTGACGGTCTGGCCGCCGGACAGCATCGCCGCCAACGCGATCGGATGCTTCATCGAAATCACCAGATGGTCGAGCTTGGTGGCATTACCCCATTTCTTCGCTGCATACATCTGCAGCGTCACCGCCTGAATCGAAACCTTGGCGGCCGGGGTCGCGATCTTATGGTCCTTGGCGTTGAGGTAATCCTCGACCGTCTTCACTTTCGGGTCGTTGGAGTTCAGCTTCAAGGGCATGTCGGCCATCGAGACCGCGACCTTGAACTTGCCCTTGGTCTTGCCCCAAAGCTTCAAGGCCGGGCCGACGCCATGGGCGCCGAAATCGATGGTCTTGGCCAGAAGGGCGCGATTGATGTTGGCACCACCGCTAATCTTGAACATTTTCATCTTCGGCACCGGAATGCCCATCTTCTTGGCGTGCTTCTCGACCAGTTTCTGATCCATCACCACATGCAGCGGCACGTAGAGCAGGCCGAATTGCTGGGCGATGTTCACCGTATCGACCTCCGCGGTCGCCGGGCCGACGGCGCCGATCGCAAGCATCGCGCCCGCGGCGGCGCCGACGATCAGTTTCTTGTTCATAGAACGGGTCATTAAATCCTCCCTGATTTTCAAAACCAATTGTGGCGGCACGTTATTTTCGATCCCACCCCTTTGGACGACACCGATATCACCAAGATTTATAGCGAATACAGCCGTTTTCAAACACCTGATTCCGGTCCGTCTTCTTCAATCGATCGTGATGGTGCACTTTCCGGAACCGACTGGCAACAACACCCGGGGCGTCGACCTATCGAACGGGACGGGACTCGCCGATCGTGGTGCGATGCATGTGCCGGACCTCTGTCATGTCGTAATCCGCGACCGCGCGGTGCATCGTCGAGCGGTTGTCCCACAAGACGACATCGCCCGCTTGCCATTGATGGCGGTAGATGAATTCGGGCCGGGTCGCGTGCCCGAACAGGAAATCGAGCAGGGCCGCGCTCTCTTCCTCCAAAAGGCCGACGATGTGCCGCGTGAAGCCGGGATTGATGAAGAGCGATCTCCGTCCGGTTTCCGGATGGGTCCGCACGATCGGGTGGGTGACGGGCGGTACTCTCGCCCTTTCCTTTTCCGTCATCGGCGGTCGGTTCGGTAGTTTGGAGAATACGGTCTCGTAGGCGTGCGCGTAGTCGTGGACGGCGCTCAGCCCGGACAGGATCTCCCGCATCGTGGGCGATAGCGCCCGATAGGCGGCCTCCATGCTGGCGAACATCGTATCCCCGCCGGCCCCCGGCACCTCCCTGGCATGCAGCATCGACCCCAGCGCCGGCCGGTCGCTGTAGGACAGGTCCGAGTGCCAATATTGACCGGCATAGATGGCGCCCTTGGGCTTGCCGTCCTCGACCTCGTTCGAGATTAAAAAGACCTCCGGATTGTCCGGCAGTCGAAAGCCCTCCAGCACATGGGCGATGGCGGGTCCAAAGCGGCGGCTGAACGCGACCTGGGCCTCGGGCGACAGGTCCTGTCCCCGAAAGACCAGGACCGCATGCTCGTGAAAGGCCTCGAGGATCGCGTCGAATGCCGCGTTCCCAAGCTCCCCCGCCAGATCGACCCCGCCGATCTCGGCGCCAAGAGCACCCGCCTGTCGTTTTACCTCAAGACCCATGCCAAAAAGATTAGGGCGGCGGCGAACCACGGAAACGGCCCGTGTCCAGATAATGAATCGACGTCATATATCGTTCAGCATGTCATGGTAGCGTTGCCGTCCAACTGCCGCGGATTGCCGACGACATGACCGAAATTCCGAACCGCACAAAGCTCTCGCCAACGGAGGCCGCCGCATTGGTTTGCGGATTGCTGCCGACGCTCCTGGGGGGCGTCGTGCTGGCCGGCTGGTATCTCGGGAACAAGACCTTGATCCAGGTCTCGCCCGATTTCGTGCCGATGCAATACAACACGGCGCTCGGCTTCGTCGTCGGTGGAGCCGGCCTGCTCTGCACCATTTCCAGCTCTCGCGTGGCCATCCGGATATTCGGTGCCATGGCCGCCGCGATCGGACTCCTGACATTGATCCAGTACGTCTTCGGGGCCGAGCTCGGAATCGATCAACTCTTCATGGAGCATTACATCACGGTCGAGACCTCGCATCCGGGCCGCATGGCCCCGAATACGGCGCTTTGTTTCTCCCTGACCGGAATCGCCCTCCTCATCGCCGGGCGGGCGGGCGAGACGACTTGGACTTGGCCCGCCGTCGCGGTGCTCGGATCGTTGGTTCTCGGGCTTGGCGTCGTGGCCTTCTCCGGTTACGCGATGCGTCTGGAAACCGCCTATGGCTGGGGCAACCTGACGCGGATGGCCGTGCACACCTCCGCGGGGTTCATCGTCCTCGGCCTGGGCCTGTTCTGGCATGCCTGGCACAAGGAGCGGGCGTCCGTCGCCGATCTCCCCTATTGGTTCCCCGCCCCCGTCGGCATCGTCACCCTGACGATCACGCTCAGTCTCTGGCAGGCGTTGGACCGCGAGGAATTGGCGTCCCATCTGATCCTGGCGTTCGGTGTACTCCTCTCGGGTGCGTTCGCCTACACGGTCCGGCTTGCCCAAGGGCTTCGCCGCCGCGCCCGGGAGTTGGAACGCGAAGTCGAGGAACGGATAAAGGCCGAACAAGAGCTGGAAGACGGCCGGGCCGATCTCGAACGGACGGTCGAGGCGCGGACGCAAGAGCTCGAGATCAGCCAGGAGCGCTTTGCCCTCTCGATCCGCGGCAGCGGCGACGGGATCTGGGAATTCGATCCCGGTCGGCGCGAAAACTGGTACTCGTCCCGTTTCGAGGAGATGCTGGGCTACGCCGAGGGAGAGATCCCCAACACCCTGGAAGCCTCGATCGAGCTGCTGCATCCCGAGGACCGGGAGGCGGCGAACGAAGGCTTTATTCGGCATTTGAAGGACGATACGCCCTACGATATCGAATATCGCCTGCGAACCAAATCCGGAGATTACCGGTGGGTTCGCGCACGCGCGAAATCGCTTCGCGATGCGAATGGACGCGCCACCCGGACCAGCGGCTCGACAACCGACATCGACGAACAAAAACAGGCGGAGGAAAGACTGCTCCGGAACGAGCGGCAGTTCGTGATGATCCTCGAAGCCGCCCCCGTCGGCGTTACGGTCACCGATTCGAAAAGCAAACGCGTGGTCGTGAACCAGCGCTATGCCGATATCGTCGGCATCCCGCGCGACGAGTTGCTGGGCAGCTCGGCCGCGAATGTCTGGGCGCGCGAGGAAGATCGAGCGGAATACGCCCGCCGGTTCGCCGAGGACAATCGTGTCGTCGACATGGAATTCGAAATGAAACGGAGCGACGGATCGAGCGCTTGGGTGATGGCCAATGCGATTTCCCTCGACTTTTTCGGCGAGCCGGTGCGGGTCAACTGGGTCGTCGAACTGACCGATCGCAAGGAGACCGAGGAAGCCCTCCGCGAGAGCGAGACCCGGCTGCTGGAGATCCTTGACCAGAGCCCCTATGGCGTCTCCATCGTCTCCAGGAAAACCAAACAACGGCTATACGGCAATCGCCGCATGAAGGAAATGGTCGCCGGCGGACCCGATGTGGCGCTGGACGGCCGGGAGATCGCCGACAGCTATGCCGAGCCCGAGAAGATGGAGGAGAACTGGGCCCTGTTCGAACGGGACGGAATGATTACCGGAACCGAGGAGCTGCGGAAACACGCCAACGGCTCGACCTGGTGGTGCCTTTCGGATTGGCGCCCCGTCAAGTTCGGCGACGAGGACGCGGTGATGGTCTGGCACTACGACATCACCGAACGGACGGAAGCGGCGGAGGCCCTCCAAAAGGCGCTCCGACAGGCGGAGCAGTTCAACAAACTGACCGTCGACCGCGAACTCCGCATGATCGAGATGAAGAAGGAGGTCGACGAGCTCCTCGAGAAACTGGGCGAGGAGGCGCGCTATAGCGGGTTGTGACGCCGCGGCCGCCGCGGACGAGCCCGCGCGACGCGATGTGGAATCCATCTCCTCCGGAAATTAATTAATACGGCGCCCCGCTGCTGTTCCACTAATTATCAAATAAATTCAATTAATTATCATGCCTTAGGTAAACGAACCCGAAAGCCGACCTGTTCTTGGCCGTCTATTTGAACCGGGCTAAATCACTCATGACAAGCTAGCGAAGACAATGGGAGGACGTGCCATGACCACGGGCAAAACGGCACTGGTGACGGGTGCGGCGAGCGGAATCGGCCTTGCCACGGCGACGCGCCTCGCGAAGCAAGGCATCACCACGCTCATGGTCGACCGTTCCGTGGAAGTCGAGAAGGCGGCGCGAGCGCTCACCGACCAGGGTCGAGAAGCCGTTGGACACGTTCTGGAGTTGACCGATACCGCGGTCCTCGATGCTTGGCTGAAGGCACGGCTCGACGAGTATGGCGCAATCGACATCATTGTGAACAACGCCGGCATCCATCCGAAGAAGGATGGCGTGAAATTCCTGGTCGAGGAAATCGGTATGGATGGCTGGCATGAGGTCCTGGCCGTCAACCTTCACGCACCGTTCCAGATTTGCGCCACCCTGCTACCGGCGATGAAAGCGAAGGGCTGGGGCCGAATCGTCAATATCGGCTCCGCCGGTGCCCGAAACAGGCCGCGAATTCCAAGCGCCCACTACGTGACCTCCAAAGCAGGGATAGCCGGGCTTACGACCAGCATCGCCGAGGAAGGGGCCGCACATGGCATCACGGCCAATACTGTCGCCCCAGGGCCGATAAAGAAGGGACTGACCGCGAGCTCGTCCGCTGCCCAAATTGAGCGACTGACCCAGGGCGTACCTGTCGGCCGCTACGGCACCCCAGACGAGATCGCCTCGATGGTGGCGTTTCTGATATCCGAGGATGCGGCTTTCGTCACCGGCGCGGTGATCGATGTCAACGGCGGCTCGGTCATGCGGTGACGGAGAGACGCCGGGATACTCTAGATCATCCCTCTGGGATAACGGGGACACGACCCCTTATTCCCAAGCGGGAAAGGGGTCATTCCCCGATATTCCTCGCGTCCTGTCTGCAAAGGGATCCGATCGTCCGTCATCGGGCCAAGTCGCCCGACGCCCCGGCCGTCTATTCCTTGCCCGCGTCGTCCTGGAAATCGCCGTCGATATCGGCCGACAGGTTGTTGTAGTGGGCTTGGAAGGTGGCGAGGATGGCGTCGCGGGGGACGTCCGGGAAGGGGCCGCGATCGGCGATGTATTCCATGTGTTTGTTGCCGGCGCGATCGAAGGGATGGAAGAGCGAATCCGTCTCGCCGTCCCAATCCAGCGGCAGCAGCCCGAACTTATCGCAAAGGGCGGCGTTGAAGGCCGGCGTGCATTTGATCCAGCGGCCGTCCAGATAAATCTCGCAGTAGGAATGCCAGAAGAAGATGTCGCAGCCCATCGCTTCCGTCAGCTTCTTCGTCGCCATGTGGTTCTTCACGTCGGCATAGCCGGGGCGCGCCGGGAGGCCCATGGCCCGGGCCGACGCCGCCAGCAGGGCCGACTTCGAGACGCACCAGCCTCGGCCCATCCGCACCGCCCCCTTGGCGGAAAAGAACTCCTCGTCGCTGAACGGCAAATAGGCGTCGTAGCGAATGCCGTCGCGGACCGCATAGAACAGCTTCAGCGCCTTCGCTTTCGGGTCTGTCTCGTCGCCCACGGCGTCGCGCGCGAAGGCGATCACGCCGGGATCGTCCGCGTTCACGAACTCGCCGCTGCCGAGATAGGCCGAAGGGTCTTCCTGCATGATGTCGTTCATGATCCTGGCACTTAATGCCGCCAAACGGGAAAACAAGGCGGGCGGGAAAACAAGGCAGGCGAGCTAACCTATGGCCGGTTCAGTTCGGGCAGGGTGCGGCTGAAGGTCCGATGGCCGCGTTTGAAGCCGTGCAAGGCTTGCGCCACGGTGGCGATCGCCTCGGCCGAAGAGACGGCGTCCCAGACCACAAAATCGGCCGGATTGCCGACGGCGATCCCGTAGTCGTCGAGCCCGATGAGGTCGGCCGGGCGGTGGGTCATCATCTCGAAGCATTCGGCTAGTTCTTCCGTGGCTCCGCGCTGCACCACATTGGCGTAGAGATTGGCGATCCGGACCAGCGAGCAATCGCCGAACGGCGTGAAGGGGTTGAGCACGTTGTTGGTCGAGAGGCAGCAATTGACCCCGCAATCGACCAGCGCATTGGCGTCGGCGACGCCGCGGATGACGCTGTGATCCTGGTCCCGGCCCATGACGAAGAGATCGGTCGCCGGCAGCACGGTGACCGTCACCCCGGTATCGGCAAGGCGTTTCCCCAAGTTTGCAGCTCGTCCGGCGGCAGACAGGAATACTTCGTGCCGTGGCCGACCGCGACTCGGCCCTGCCAGCCGAAGGCCTCGGTCAGGTCGCAGACCTGGTGGATGTCCATGTCGTGGGTCGTCGACCCCACGTCGAGATGGATATCCACGTCGACGTCGAATTCGCGCGCCAGTTCGAAGATGCGATCGATCTGCCCCGCGTGATCGGGGTCGTAGCCGGGGGCGCCGCCCACAACCGTGGCGCCCCGCTTCAACGCCTCGACGATATTGGCGTCAGCCTCGGGCACGTTGGTCCAGCCCTCCTGGGGGAAGACACAGAGCTCCAGATCGATCGCCCAGCGATAATCCGCAGCCAACTGCTGCAGCGCCTCGAAGCCGCGAAGACCGACATTGGGATCGAGCTCCACGTGCGTACGCATATGGGCGGCCCCGTTGAGGATACATTCCACCAGCGTCGCCTCGGCGCGGGCATAGACGTCCTCGACCGTAAACGCCGATTTGACCGCGGCGACGCGCGCCATGTGGTCGCGCCCGCGATTGGGCGAGGGCGAACAGCGATCCAGGATCCGCGACTTGTCGAGATGCACATGGGTCTCGACCAGCCCCGGCGTCACCAGCTTTCCGCCGACCTCGATCACCTCGCCGTCGGCCGGAAGCCCGGCCTCAATCGCCGCGATGGTGCCGTCACGGATCCCGATATCCACCGGCGGAGCCCCCGCCGCGCCGCCCATGACGCGGGCCTCCCGCAGTATCAAATCAAGCGTCATCCGCTACCCTCCCCATATTTCTTGGTCGCGCCGCATCGTCGCGGCCGCGTTATATTGAACGAATATAGTGAACTTGGCGGCATTCCCGAAAGCGACGGTCCGCCATACGAGTTTTGGAGCGATGCGGTTTCTCACCTGGAATATCCGTCAAGGCGGGCGCAAGAACCGGCTGCAAGTGGCCGAACGGTTGGCGCATCACGCCCCCGACGTCGTCGTCCTGACCGAATTCCGGTCGAACGAAGTCGGCGAATTTCTTTGGGAACGGCTCGACGAAATGGGCCTTCACCACCGGGCGGCGGGCCCAGCCGAAGCGAAGACGAACACCGTGATGATCGCTGCCCGGGAGCCGATCACGGTCAGGGACGGGCTGGCGGACCATCTCGACCGGCCGCACCGGCTGCTCGACGTCGTCGTCGACGGGATTCATCTGACCGGCGTCCATATGCCGAACATGGCGGCGAAACGGCCCTATTGGCAGGCCGTCATCCGGGCCGGCCGGGAGCGGTTGTCGAGGCCGGCCGTGGTCATGGGCGACTTCAATACCGGCCGACATTTTCTCGACGAGAACGGCGCCACCTTCTCGTCGACCGACCTGATGGAAGAGTTCGAGGCGATGGGCTTCGCCGACCCCTGGCGCGAGCGCAACCCCGAAGCGCGCGAGTTCACCTGGTACAGCCCGAACGCCGGCAACGGCTTTCGCCTCGACCACGTCTTCGCCTCGCCGCCGATGCAGGCGCGCATACGCGACGTCCGATATTCGCATATCGAGCGGGAAGAGGGACTGTCCGACCACTCGATCATGATCCTCGACTGCGACTGACCACGGCCTCCGACGTCTAATCTATCTTCGCCATGATCTCGGCCGCGAAGGCCTCGATCCGGTCCAGCGATTGCGCGAGTTCGTTGCTCTCGAATCCGATCACGAGAGTTTCCATGCCGGCCTCCCCATAGGCACAGATATCGTCGATAATGGCGGCGGCATCGCCGGTGAACGGCATCCGTGCCCCCTCCTCGCTGGTCACGGCTTCCCCCAGCCGGTACCAGAGCGCGTTCAACCCGATCTCGATCGACGCCGGATCCCGTCCCGCCTTCTCTGCTTCGGCGGACACGTCGCCGAGCCCCCGGGAGAATCGCTCGACAGTGTCGTAGGGCGATCCCGGATTGTTGCCGACCGGATACCAGCCGTCTCCCATCCGCCCCGCCCGCCGCCGGGCAGGCCGGGTCTCGCCGCCGATCCAGATCGGCGGGTGCGGCTTCTGCACGGGTTTCGGCTCGAAGCGAAGGTCGCCGAATTCGACGTATTCGCCTTTGTAGCTCGGGTCGGCCTCGGTCCAGAGCGCCCGAAAGGCTTCGATATATTCATTTGCAAGGCGCCCCCGATCCTTGAAGGTCGGCGCCCCCAGAAGGGCAATCTCTTCCGCCATCCAGCCCACACCAACGCCGACCGTCAACCGTCCCCCCGAAAGATGATCCAGCGTCGTCAACATTTTCGCGGTCAGCACCGGCGGGCGGTGCGGGATCACCATGACCGAGGTCAGCAGCCGGATCGTCGAGGTCGCCGCCGCCACGAAACCAAGCGACGTCAGTTGATCCAGGCAATCGCCGCTGTCCTGGGCAAACCAGACCCGCGACTTGGTGTAGGGATAGGGCGAGGCGACGTCGCGAGCGATAACGAGGTGATCGCTGAGACCGAGATAGCGGAAGCCCAGGGCCTCCGTCCGCTCCGCAATCGCGACCAGGCCGTCGGGGTCCATCGCGGCACCCCGCGTTCCCACATGTAGGCCGAATTCCATCTACTCGCGCCCAAGGATCGTAATACAGCAAACGCTCTCCTCGATGCCGTAGATGCCGCCGCCGTTCTCGGCGATCGCGAAGCGGGCATCCTCGACCTGGCGTGGGCCGGCCTCGCCGCGGAGTTGGGTGACCAGTTCGAAAACCTGCCCCAAGCCCGTGGCGCCGATGGGATGTCCCTTGCTTTCGAGACCGCCGGAGGTGTTGATCGGGATGCGGCCGCCAAGCGCCGTCTCGCCCGATTCCGCCATTCGTCCGCCGGCGCCGAACTCGCAAAAACCGAGGTTTTCCGTCTGGGTAATCTCGGCGAAGGCGCTGGCGTCGTGAACCTCGGCAAGCGACATGTCTTCGGGTCCGAGGCCGGCCGCCTCATAGGCTCGGTTGGCGGCAAGGTGGGTGATGTGCTTCTCGACCTCCTCGACCGCGCGGGAAACACTCGTCCCCAAGAGGGAAGCATGAAGCTTGACCGCCCGCGCCCGCACTTCGGGCGCCAGGCTTCGCAACCGTTCCGCCCCGCAGACGATCGCGGCCGCCGCCCCGTCGCTGATCGGCGAACACATCGGCAGCGTCAGCGGCCAAGAAATCAACCGCGCCGCCAGGACTTGGTCGATGTCGTAATCGTCGCGATATTGCGACAGCGGGTTCATGGTCGAGTGATGATGGTTCTTAGCCGCGACGGCGGCGATCTGGCGCTGGGTGCTGCCGAAGGTTTTCATGTGAAATTTCGCGAAGGCGGCATAGACGTCCATGAAGGGGCTGCGCTTGGTGTTGGGAATATGGGTACCGTCGGGCGGCGACACCCCCTCGCCCATCCGGTCCATGCCGGCAAAAGTCTCCTCGACCTTGTGGACGTCGAGGGCCCCGTCGAAAATCTCGAAGGAGCGCGTCTTCTCCGCGTCGTACATCTTGTCGGCACCAACCGCCAGGACGACTTCGCTCACCCCCGCCTTGACCGCCATATAGGCCCCGTTAAGCGCGGTGGAGGCACTGGCACAGGCGTTCTCGACATTGGTCATGGGAATGCCCTCGAAACCCATTTCGCGGAGCGCCATCTCGCCGGCGACCAGATGCTGCCCTTCCAGCACACCCTGCGTGGTGTTGGAGAAATAGGCAGCATCGATGTCGCCCCGCCCGAGCCCCGCATCGCCGAGGGCGGCGTTGACCGCGGTCTCGGTGAACTGCTTGACCGAGGTGTCGAGATAGCGGCCGAACGGCGTCATCGAAACGCCAATGATGTAGACATCCGTCATCGGACGATCCCCTTCGCAAGAGGCGTGGTGGATCATGGTATTGGCCGGAATATATTGGACAAGCGCCAATTTTTCCGCCGATTTCATGCGGGGAGTGGAAAATCGATGAATAATGCATCGCGGGTGCGAGAACCGGCCAAGGTCGACCCCCTGTCGGCCACCGACTTGACCGACCCGGCGATCGTCGCCGACCCGCATCCCACCTACGGCGCGCTGCTGGCTAGAACGCCCGTGGTTTGGAACGACCAATTGAAGGGATGGGTTCTGACCCGCCACGCCGACGTTCAGCGGGCCCTTCGCGATCCGGGTCTCTCGGTCGAGAAGCTCCAACCCTTCGTAGCGCGCAGCCAGTCGGAACAGCGGGACGAGGTGGAGGCACTCGGCCGAGTGTTGAGCGATTGGATGGTGTTCCGCGACCCGCCGCGGCACACGAACCTCCGACGTGCCCTGAAGGACGCCTTCATGCCGGCCGAGATCGCCGCCCTGGCGCCGCGCGTCCGGGCGATCGCGGATGACCTTCTCGCCGAAGTGACGGAACGTTCGGATTGGGAATTCGTCGATGCCTTCGCGGGCCCGATGCCGACCTACGTGATCGGCGATCTTTTCGGCCTGCCGCGCGAAGAGATCCCGCAGCTTCGGGTCTGGTCCGATCACCTCGGCCGCTTCGTTCTGGCGGCGACCGACGATGACGATATCTATTCCAAGGCGGGAGCCGCCGTCCGCGCCATGACCGACCGCTTCGCCCAATTGGTCGATGACCATCGCGCCCGCCCCCGGGACGATTTCACCTCGCGGCTGATCGAGAACGGCGCCGAACTGACCAATGACGAGATCGTCCACACCCTGGTCCTGATTCTCTGGGCGGGACATGAGACGACGACCAATCTTCTGGCGACGAGCTTGTTCCATCTCGCCCGCGATCCCGAAAGCTACCGGCGGCTACGCGACGCACCGGAGCTGATCCCCCAAGCGGTCGACGAGTTCCTGCGCCTCGACGGGCCGGCGCAAATGCTCGTCCGGCTGGCGAAGGAGGACGTCAGCTATGGCGGCCAATCGATTCGGGCGGGGGAGCGGCGTCATGACGGTCGCGATCGTCGGCGGATTCGCGAAGGAAACCCCGACCAAGCGGTGCAACTTGTCCTAGCTCCGCCGCGCTGAAAGGATCGACCATGGAATACGGCTACTTCATGCGGGGCCAATATCCCCAAAGCGACGACATCGAGAAGAAGTTCCACCACTCGGTGGAGCAGGCCCGCCTCGCCGACGAACTCGGCTTCACCTACCTCCTCAAGGGACAGCACTATTCGAGCCATCCCTTCCAGGCCCTGCAGCAGGTACCCTATCTGGCCCGGATTATGGTCGAGGCCCCGAACGTCAAGCTGGTGACCGGCATCACCCTGTTGCCGCTGCACAAACCGCTCGACATCGCCGAACAGCTGGCGACCCTCGACATCATGTCCGGCGGCCGGCTGGTCTTCGGCTCCGGGATCGGCTACCGCGAGGTCGAGTTCAAGGCCTTCGGCACCGGCATGAGCGAACGCGGCAAGCGTTTCGAGGAAGGCCTGATCGCGATCCGCCGCCTCTGGACCGAGGATTTCGTGTCCATGCAGGGTTCGCATTTCGAACTCGACGAGGCCTGCGTCTCCGCGAAACCCTTGCAGAAACCGACCCCGCCGTTCTGGATCGGCGCCAACAACGACGTCGCGGTTCGGCGCGCCGCGCGGATGGCCGATACCTGGTTCATCAACCCCCATCAGCGAATGGACACCATCGCCCGCCAGCTCAGCCTCTATCGTCAGACACTGGCCGAGTTGGAGAAACCGGAACCCTACATCCTGCCCCTGATGCGGGAATGCTTCGTCGCCGAAACGGAGGCCAAGGCGGTCGAACTCGCCCGCCCCTATCTCGAAGCGAAGTACAAGGCCTATCACGAATGGGGCCAGGACAAGGCGATGCCGAAGGGCGACGACGACCTGTCGCTCGACTTCGACGAACTAGTCGAGGATCGCTTCCTGCTCGGCTCGCCGGAGCAGGTGGCCGAGCAGATCATCGGCTACAACCGCCAGCTCGGCGTCAATCTGATGATCCTCGGCGTGCAGTGGGTCGGCATGCCCCAGCAACAGGTCCTCGATTCGATGCGGCTTTTCGCCGAGGAGGTCATGCCACGGGTCAATTCGGCGGTTTAGTCGTCGGGAAGAGAGGACAACGTCATGGGTCAATCCGACGACGATCTTGTTCTGGTCGATTTCGACGACCGGGGGACGGAGGGCAGAATCGCCCGGGTCACCTTCAACAATCCGGAAAAGCGGAACGCGCTTGGTGTCGGCGGCAAGGTCCGCTTCATCGAGGTGATGGCCGAGTTGAAGCATGACGAGACGCTTCGCGCCCTCGTGCTCACCGGGGCGGGCGATAAATCCTTCGTCGGCGGCAGCAACTTGGCCGAGATGCGCCACTACACACCGGCCGACGGCGATGCGGCCTCGACCAAGACGCATTACGCCTGCGATGCCGTCCGCACCTTTCCCGTGCCCGTAATCGCCCGGATCAACGGGTATTGTTTTGGATCCGGAATGGAAATCGCGGCGGCGGCCGATCTTCGCGTCGCGGCCGATCATGCTAAATTCGGCATGCCCGAGACCCGCTTCGGCATTCCGTCCGGCATGGAGGCGGCTTTGCTCCCGCGCCTCGTCGGCTGGGGCAAGGCGGTGGAGCTGGTACTGACCGGCGATCATATCGACGCGGCCGAGGCGGCCCGGATCGGCTTCCTGCAGAAACTCGTTCCCTATGCGGACCTCGACGCGGCGATCGAGGCCTGGCTCGCCTCCCTGCTGGCCTGCGGCCCGAACGCGATCCGGGTGCAAAAAGCCCTGATCAACGACTGGGAGCGGATGTCGCTAACCGACGCCGCCAAGGTCGGCATCACCGCGATCGCGGGTTGCTACGGAACCGAGGAACCGCGCCGGCTGATGACCGCCTTCCTGGAACGCAAAAAGGGATAGAGGGTCCAAGGGATGCGTCTTATCGGCCGCTACGCCTCGCCCTTCGTCCGCCGCGTCGCCGTCACCATGCAGGTCCAGGGCCTGCCTTACACCCATGTCCCGATGATGCCCTTCGGGCCCGAAAAGTCGGAGCTCACACGTTTCAATCCGGTTGCCCGGGTGCCGGTCCTCGAACTCGATGACGGGGAATGCCTGATCGACAGCATGGCGATCCTGGATCATCTAGAGTCGCTCGTCGCCCCCGAGCGGGCATTGGTGCCAAGGGAGGGTCCCGAACGCCGCCATGTTCTATCGCGTCTCGCGGTCATGCAGGGTGTGAGCGACAAACTGGTCGCCGTTCTCTATGAATGCCACTTCCGGCCGCGCGAGCTGTGGCATCGGCCCTGGATCGATGCCTGCGAGACGCAGATCCGCGACGGCTTCGCCTGGCTCGAGGACGCGTTCGAAGGCGACTGGCTGACGGGCGAGCGAATGACCCAGGCGGATTTGACACTCGCGGTCTTCTGGGAATTCGGAAAATTGCGGCGTCCGGGCTTTTTCGGTCGTCTCGAATACCCAAAGATCGAGGCGCTTTCGGAACGGCTTCGGGCAACGCCCGCGTTCCAGGCAACCACGCCGGAAGAAATGAAACTATCGGACGACCTTTCGTCCAAAGAAGGCTAACGGCCAAGGGAGTAATATCGATGGACGAATTCGGTCTAACGGACAAGGTGGCACTGGTCTCGGGCGGAGGGGCCTTGGATGACGGGATCGGCAACGGCCGGGCGGCGGCGATCCTGCTGGCCCGCGCAGGCGCCAAGGTCGCGGTGGCCGATCGCGTGCTGGAGGCCGCCGAGCGCACCGTCGCCATGATTGAGAAGGAGGGCGGCGAGGCCACGGCCTTCGCCGGCGACGTCACCGACGAGGGCGACTGCAAGGCCTTGATCGCCGCCGTGCTCGACCGTTATGACCGACTCGACGGGCTCGACAATAATGTCGGCATCGGCAGCCGGGGCAGCGTCGTCGAGGAGGACCCCGAGACTTGGCGGAAGGTGATGCGGGTAAATGTCGAAAGCATGTTCCTGCTTTCCAAATACGCGATTCCGGCGATGATCGAGTCCGGCGACGGCGGGGCGATCGTCAACATCTCGTCGATCTCGGCGCTACGCGCGCGGGGGCTCACCACCTACACCGCATCAAAGGGCGCGGTAATCGCTCTCTCCCGCGCCATGGCGGTCGATCACGGTCCAGACGGGATCCGCGTCAACTGCATCGCGCCCGGGCCGGTCTATACGCCGATGGTCTACGGCCGCGGCATGAGCGAGAAAGCCCGCGAGCAGCGCAAGAATGCCTCGGTCCTCGGTATCGAAGGCACCGGTTGGGATATCGGCCAGGCGGTTCGCTTCCTGCTCTCGGACCAAGCGGGCTTCATCACCGGCCACACATTGGTCGTCGACGGCGGCGCCACGCTTAAAGGCCCCGAGCGGGATACGGCGGGTTAGCATGGGACGGGAATTCAAGATCGAGATTCCGGACGAGGTCCTGGAGGATCTGGCGCGGCGCCTTGCCATGACCCGCTGGCCGGACGAACCCCGGGCGGCGGGCTGGGCGTTCGGTGCCAATCTCGATTATATGCGGCAATTGGTGGATTATTGGCAGGATGGGTTCGACTGGCGCCAGGCGGAGGCGCGCCTCAATCGGTTTTCCCATTTCATGACCCTTCTGGAAACGGCGCCCGACGATGCGGATTTGAACGAGACGCTGAACATCCATTATATCCATGAAAAGGGCAGCGGCGAGAACCCCTTGCCGCTGCTTCTCCTGCATGGCTGGCCGGGCTCGGTTGTCGAATTTCTCGACGTGATCGAACCCCTGGCCCATCCCGAACGCTTCGGCGGCGATGTCGCGGACGCCTTCGATGTGATTGCTCCCTCGCTGCCGGGCTTTGGCTTTTCCGAGATCCCCGAGACGACGCTCGGCCCCGCCGCCGTCGCCGGCATGTTCGCGCGTTTGATGCGGGAGTCGCTCGGCTATCCGGAGTATGTCGTCCAAGGCGGCGATTGGGGCGGGATTATCGCCGGGCGCATCGCCCTCGACCATCCAGACGGACTCAAGGCTTTGCACGTCAATATCGTGCCGCTCCGACCCGACACCGGGAAAGACGCGCCCGAACTCACGGCGGAAGAGCAGGACTGGATGTCGCAGACGAGGCGGCACCTTCGCAACGAGACCGCCTACCAGGACATCCAGGCAACCAAGCCGCAGACCCTTGCCTACGGGCTGACCGACTCGCCGGTCGGGCTCGCCGCCTGGATCACCGAGAAATTTCACGTCTGGACCGATCCGGACGCGGCCGGACCGCCTTTCTCGATGGACGATCTCTTGACCAACATCATGGTCTACTGGGTGACTGGCACGATCAACGCCTCGACGCGGATCTATCGGGGATTCCGGGAAGAGCGTTGCGGCGTCCTATTGCCGGGTCAGCGGGTCGAGCCGCCGCTCGGGCTGTTCCTGCCCCCGAACGATCTCTTCCCGCCGCCGCCCGCCAGCTGGCTGGCGCGTCTCGGCAATGTGCGGCACGAAACGCGGCCGGAGAAGGGCGGCCATTTCACGGCGCTGGAAATCGGTCCCGAGCTAATCCGGGACATGCGCGCGTTCTTCCGTACGCACGCCCGATAAATCGGTCGATACGGCCTGTCCATTTAGGCCGACGGCCCCATAATACCTCCCGCGATGACGACAGATTCCGAAAGCAAAGATCTGAGTGCGCTGAGCGTCGAAATTTGGCGCGGCGCGGCCGAGGGCGAGTTCCAAACCTATACGGTGCCGCACGAGGCCAATCAGACGATCCTCGACGTGGTCACCTACGTGCAGCGGAAGCTGGATCCGACGCTTTCGTACCGCTTCGCCTGCCGGGTCGGCATGTGCGGAACCTGCGCGATGACGGTCAACGGGTCGCCGCGCTGGACCTGCCGGACACATGTCTCGAAGGTGCTGCGGGACGGCAATCGGGTGCGGATCGGCCCCTTGCGGAACCTCCCGGTCATCAAGGATCTCGCGACCGACATGACCGTCTTCTTCGAGAAATGGCAAAAGGCGGGTGGCCAATTCAAACCCTCCAAGCCGGACGCGCCGGCATTCGAGACCGTGCCGCCCGGCGATAAGACCCGGGCGGTCGCCGATGCAGGGATCGAATGCATTGGTTGCGCGGTTTGCTATGCCGCTTGCGATGTCGTCGCCTGGAACGAGGATTACCTGGGACCGGCTGCCCTCAACCGGGCCTGGACCCTGGTCAACGACGTCCGCGATGGCGACCGCGACTGGCATATCGCCCAAGCGGCGGCGGATGCCGGTTGCCACGCCTGCCACACACACGGCAACTGCGCCAACCATTGCCCGAAGCAACTCAACCCGACCGCCGCGATCGCCGGGTTGAAACGGGCGAGTTTCGGGGCCGCCCTGCGCGGAAAAATCTGAGGCGGGCCGTGAGCGGACGTCTCGAACTATGGCTTTTCGTGGCGCAGCGCCTTTCCGCGATGGTGCTGGCGCCCCTGGTTCTGATCCATCTCGTCACCATGGTCTACGCGATCCAAGGCGGGTTGAGCGCGGCCGAGATCCTGGCCCGGACCGAGGGCAGTCTCCCCTGGGCTCTGATCTACGGGCTCTTCGTGCTGGCCGCCGGTATCCATGGCGCCATCGGCCTTCGCACCATCATCGGCGAGATGACGCCGGTCGGCGATACCGGCCGGAACGGTTTGGCCATCCTGTTCGCGATCGCCGTCTTAGGGCTCGGCTTTCGCGCCGTGGGGGCCGTGACATGACCGATCCGGTGACGACGCGTAACCACCCCTCCTACTGGGCCTTCGCGGTGCACCGGGTCTCGGGCTTGGCGCTGGCGGTCTTCTTGCCGGTCCATCTCTACGTCATCGGTCTTGCGATCGAAGGCGCGGCGGCGCTCGACGGGTTCCTGGCTTGGACCGATTCTCCCTGGGTGAAGGCGGCCGAGACGGGGTTGGTTCTATTGCTCGCGGCGCATATGACGGGCGGGTTGCGGCTGCTCGCGGTCGAATTCCTGCCCTGGAGCGACGCGCAGAAATCGCTGATCGCGGTTGCGGCGGGCGTCGCCGCGGCGATTGGTCTAATATTCCTCCTGCGGGCGCTTTAGGTCTGGGGACGTGATGGTCGAGATCGAACGGTCGGAGACCGACATATTGATCTTGGGAAGCGGCGGGGCCGGCCTGTTCGCCGCCTTGCATGCCCATGAGGCGGCACCCGAACAGGACATCACCGTTGCCGTGAAAGGACTCCTCGGCAAGTCCGGTTGCACCCGCATGGTCCAGGGCGGCTACAATGTCGTCCTCTCGCCCGAGGATTCGATCGAACGCCATTTCATGGACACGATCGAGGGCGGCAAGTGGCTCAACAATCAGGATCTCGCCTGGGATCTCGTCAACATCGCCATCGAGCGTATCCACGAGTTGGAGAACAAGCTCGGCTGTTTCTTCGACCGCAATGCCGACGGCACGGTGCATCAGAAGGCCTTCGCGGGGCAGACCTTCGATCGAACCGTCCACAAAGGCAGCTTGACCGGGATCGAGATCATCAACCGTCTGGCGGAACAAGTTTGGGCACGCGGCATCAAGCGACTGGAGGAACATCGTGCGATCGCCCTCGTGCCCACGAAGGACGGCGGCCAGCTTGCCGGCGTCCTGATGATCGATATGCGAACCGGCGGTTTCCGCTTCGTCAAGACGAAGGCGGTCCTGGTCGCGACCGGCGGCGGGCCGACCATGTACAAATATCACACGCCTTCGGGCGATAAGAGCTGCGACGGCATGGCGATGGCGCTCCGCTGCGGGCTGCCCCTGATCGACATGGAGATGGTGCAATTCCACCCCACCGGATTGATCGCGGGCGAGGACACAAGGATTACCGGAACCATCATCGAGGAGGGCCTTCGGGGTGTCGGCGGCCATCTGCTTGATGTCCACGAGGCGCGGTTCATGCGGGAATACGACCCCCGCGAGGAACGCGCCACCCGCGACATCGTCAGCCGTGCGATGTACGAACTGATGCAGGACGAAAGCCGGGTGGGGCCTCATGGCGGGCTCTATATCACCATGCGCCATCTTGAGCCGAAAATGGTGGCGCGCGAATTCAAGGGCATGGTCGATCGCTGCCGGGACGTGGGTTTCGATCTTGTCGGCGGGCTGGTCGAGGTCGTGCCGACGGCCCATTACATGATGGGCGGCATCAAGTTCGACATCGACTGCAAGACCGAGCTTCCCGGTCTCTTCGTCGCCGGCGAGGATTCGGGCGGGGTCCACGGTGCGAACCGCCTCGGCGGCAACGGGGTGGCGAACTCGACCGTCTTCGGCGGTGTCGCGGGCGACGTGATCGGCCCCTGGGTACGGAGCGACGGCGGCTTCGCGACCCCCGACGAAGACATCATCGAGGCCAGTGTCGGTCGTGCCTTGGCGCCCTTCGAGAAGCCGGCGGGAGACCTGAATGCAATCCGCGAGAAGCTCTACAATTTGATGTGGGACGACGTCGGCATCATTCGGACGAGCGAGTCACTCGCACGCGGCAAATCCGCGCTCGACGATCTCGCACTCGAACTCGACGGAAGTGGATTGGCCGATCCCGGCCGGGCGTTCAACCTCACCTGGCACGACTGGATGAACCTAGAGAGCCAGATTCTGGTCAGCCAGGCGATCTGCGCCGCCGCCATCGAGCGGGAGGATTCCAGGGGCGCCCATTTCCGAGCCGATTTCCCCGAAACCCGTGATTTGGAGAATTCGAAGAACACCGTCGTGCGGCTCGGCGCCTCCGGAATTTCGATCGCCTCCAGCCCGGTCGAGTTCACTCGCGTGAAGCCGGGCGAAAGCTTGATTGACGATTCCGCCGCGGCGGAATGAGCTATAATGAATACGGGCCAGCGACGGGGCATCGGATCCCCGAAGGAGCGACCATGACCATCAAGGAACCGGACATCTACGCCGCCGGCATGGAGATCATGCGCCGCGCCGCGATCGACATTCCGGAGGATTACCGCGACGGCCTTCGCGTCATGCTGGATGACGAGGAAGAGGAGCTCGCGCGCTTCGTCCTGCAATCGATGCTGGAGAACTGGGAAGCGGCCGAGGCCGATCGCCGCGCCATGTGCGCCGATACCGGGTTGCCGCGCTACTTCGTCAAGATCGGCAACGAAGCCAGCATTTCGGGCGGTCCTATTGCGCTGGAGAAGGCGCTCCGCACGGCGACGGCGGACGCGACCCACGAAATTCCGCTCAGGCCGAACCGGGTCCATCCCCTGTCGCGCCAGGACAACAACAACAATGTCGGCATCAACGCGCCCGAGATCGAATATTCCTTCGAGCCGAATGCCGATTGGATCGACATCACCACGGTTCACAAAGGGGGATTGTTCGGCTCCGATTATCGCATGCTGTTTCCGGGCGACGGCATCGACGGCATCAAGCGGTTCTTCCTCGACGTGATGTATGAATTCGGGCGGCGCGGTCTGGCCTGCCAGCCGGCGATCGTCGGTATCGGTCTTGGCGGCAGCAAGGACATCTGCATGACGCTCGGCAAACAGGCGGCGTGCCTTCGCACCGTCGGCGACCGCAATCCGGACCCCAGGATCGCCGAGTTGGAGCTGGAGCTGAAGGAGATGGGCAACAATATCGGCATGGGGCCGATGGGCTTCGTAGGCAAATCGATGGTGATCGATTGCCATATAGAGGTCGGTTACACCCACACGGGTGCCATGCCGATCAGCGTCCACAGCTTCTGCCTGTCGTCGCGGCGCGCGGTGGCCCGCCTGCACCCGAACGGCGAGACCGCCTATCGAACCGATCCCGATTGGTTCACCCCCTATATGCGGCGAGAGAGCGTCGAATGGACGAATGCAGACGCCGACCGGGCGGCGGCGGGATGAAGGAGCACCGCCTGGAGGTTCCGGTCAAGCCGGGGGCGCTGGACGGCCTCGAGCTCGGCAACGTCGTCTATCTCGACGGCGTCCTCTATACCGGACGCGAGGGCCTCTACAACAAAATCGTCGTCGACCGCGCGACCCCGCCGGTCCCGCTCACCTCGGTCTCGAACGCGAATTTCCACTGCTCGCCCGCCGCTGCGGTGAAGGATGACGGAAGCTTTGAGATGGGCGCCGTGACGGCGACCGCGAGCTTCCGTTTTTCGCGCTATCTCGAAGACTGGTTCAAGCTCTCCGAATGCAAGCTCATCATAGGCAAGGGCGGCATGTCGGAGGAAGATTACAAGACCCATTTCGTCCCAAACGGCGCGATCTACCTCACCACCGTCGGCTACGGTACGGGGGCCCTTCTCGGGCGCGGCATCAAGCACATCCGCGACGCCCATTGGCTCGACGAGCTCGGCATCGCCCAGGCGATGTGGGTGCTGGAAGTCGAACGCTTCGGCCCCTTCTTGGTCGAGAGCGACCTCGCCGGCAACAGCCTCTTCGAGCAACAGAACCGGATCGTCAACGAGCGGGTGGACGAGGTCTATGAGGGGCTGAAGGAACCGGCCCTGAAACGCTACGGCGAGACCACGTCTCGGGACGACGAAGTGGTTTAACGTCGGCGCCGTTCGCGTCCGAGGTTCCGCGGCAAATACCCGGCGAGCACGGCCAGCCCGCACATGATGCCGCCGCTCGCGAAGAAGACCGCCGAGAGCGGGAACACCAGCAGGAGCAGCGAATAGAGGGCGGGCATGGCGAGGCGTGCGCTGTCCCGATAGGTCGAGAAGACGGTGGTCATTTCGGAGCGGTCGTGGGCACGGACCGCGCGGAGGAACGGCACGTTCCCGGCCCCGTCCGCAATGCTGATGCCGATGGCGCCGATGATTAGAATTCCCGCTGCTTGGAGCGGCCATCCCGCGACGACGCCGACCGTGAGGGTCAGCACGCCTGCCGTGGCGAAGCCGATGGTCAAGAGCCGGCGGAGGCCGATCTTGCGCCCGAGCCAGCCCCAGAGCATCACCGTATACATGGCCGACGCGCCGGCCGAGACGATCAGCCCGCCCGCCTCCTCGCCAAGGCCGCTGGAGGCGGCGTAGATCGGCGCATAGACGTAGAACATGCCCCACCAGCTCGCCCGCCCGACCGCCAGTACCCAGGCAAGCCTTAGGCGCGGCTGCGAAAAAAACCGCCGGACGAAGCGTAAGGGATTGACTTGCGCGCCCACGCCCGGCACCTCGCCTACCGCGCGGGGCACCCGTAGAAACAAGAAATAGGCAATCATCAAGAGGGCGAAGGCGCCGCTCACCACATAGGGCAGCCAGATCGCCCCCCGGCTCTGCAGGAAGACGCCGAGTGCGGGGCCGATCATCCAGCCGGCGCCCATGCAGAGGGCGCGAACCGGCTCGAAACGCATCAGGTCGTTCCTCGGGATTCGCTCCAGCACATAAAGATTGAGACAGATCATGATCGAGGCGGCGCCGAACATTTGCAGTATCAAGGCCGGCACGAAGGTCTGCAGGTTGTAGATCGAGAACAGGACCGGCGAGATGACGAGACAGGAAGCCCCCAGCAGCAACGTCCAGCGCCGCCGCAAGCGGCGGACGATCCAGGGCACGAAGAGGCTGGCCGCGAGGGCAACGACGCTGACCGAGAAATAGAGCACGCTGACCTTCTGCGCATTGCCGAGAAGGTGATAGGCTTGCAACGGAATGAGGGCCGAGAGGGTGGCCCGCGCGAAGGCCTCAAGCGCGAACAGCACGATAAAGGCCGGACCGCCCGGCCGCAGAAAGGCCTCGCCCAGAACTTGCCAATCGAAAAGTCTCACAAGGCCCCGCTTCGCACCTGATTGGCGGAGAGTCTACTACATTGCCGCGATCCGCCACGCCATCGACATTGACGCCGGGGATGCCGGGTCCTACGGTTCGGGCGAACTCTGGGATCCGTGCGATTCATGTCCGAGACATCAAAACCCGCCCAATCCGCCATTCCCTCGGTCGACGCCGCCCTGCGGCTGCCGGGCGTCGATGCGTGGGTGGAGAAACTCGGCCATACGATCACGACGGAGGCCGTCCGCGACGTACTGGCGACGCTGCGGACGGATCTTTCCGCCGATCCGGCCACCGACAGTTCGCCGACGGCGATTGCGGCAGCGGTGGGCGAACGGCTCACCGAACGGATGGCCCCGGGCCTTCGCCGCGTCTTCAACCTGACAGGCACCGTCCTTCACACCAATCTCGGCCGGGCCCCGTTGCCGGAGGAAGCCTTGGACGCCATTGCCGAGACGGCGCGGGGCGCCTCGAATCTGGAGTTCGATCTGGCCTCCGGACGGCGGGGTGATCGCGACGCCATCGTCGAGGACCGCTTGCGACGGCTGACCGGTGCGGAGGCCGCCACCATCGTCAACAACAACGCGGCCGCGGTGATGCTGGTGTTGAACACGCTGGCCAATCGGAAGGAAGTGCCGGTCTCGCGCGGCGAATTGATCGAGATCGGCGGCGCCTTCCGCATCCCCGACATCATGGCGCGCTCCGGTTCGAAGCTGGTCGAGGTGGGGACGACCAACCGCACCCACTTGAAGGATTATGCCGAAGCAATCGGCCCCAGAACCGGCCTGTTGATGAAGGTTCACACCAGCAATTACGAAGTCCAGGGCTTCACCGCCGAGGTCAAGGAGCGCGCCCTTGCCGAATTGGCGCATCAGCATGACTTGCCGATGGCGGTCGATCTCGGCAGCGGAGCGCTTGTCGATATGACCCGCTTTGGGCTGCCGCACGAACCCACCCCGTCGGAAACACTCGGCGACGGCGCCGACCTGGTGACCTTCAGCGGGGACAAGCTGCTCGGTGGCCCGCAGGCGGGGTTGATTGTCGGGCGCACCGATCTGATCGGGAAACTGAAGAAGAATCCGCTGAAGCGGGCGATCCGCTGCGACAAGATGACCTTGGCGGCGCTCGACTGCGTGCTCGGCTTTTACGAAACCCCGGAACGGCTGGCTGACAAGGTCCCCTCGATCCGCCTGCTGGCCCGGTCGCGGGGCGACATTCGTCAGGCGGCCGAACGCTTGCTGACCAAATTCCGCGAGGCACTGGACGGCCAGGCGAGCGTCGAGATCGTCGACTGCATGAGCCAGATCGGCAGCGGCGCGCTTCCGGTGGAAGCCCTGCCGAGTGCCGCCCTGGCGCTGACCCCTATCGTCCCCGGGAAGCGCGGCAAGGGCGGGGCCCTGAAAAGACTTACCACCAGCTTTCGGGACCTTCCCCTCCCGGTAATCGGCCGGATTCAGGACGATGCGTTGATCTTCGATCTTCGCTGTCTCGAGGACGAGGCCGGATTCTTGGCCCAACTGGGCGCGCTGTAGGGCGGCCTCGATGATCATCGCGACCGCCGGCCATATCGATCACGGCAAGACCTTGCTGGTCCAGAAACTGACCGGTGTCGACACCGACCGCCTGCCGGAGGAGAAAGCGCGCGGCCTTTCGATCGATCTCGGCTTTGCCTATGCGGATCTCGGCGACGGATCGATCTCGGGCTTCGTCGACGTGCCGGGCCACGAGCGTTTTATCCGGAACATGTTGGCCGGCGTCAGTGGAGCCGATTTCGCGCTCCTGATCGTCGCCGCCGATGACGGCCCGATGCCGCAGACCGAGGAGCATCTGGCGATCCTCGACCTGCTGGGTGTCGAGACGGGCGCCGTGGCGCTCACCAAAATCGACCGGGTCGACGAAGCGCGCGTCGCCGAGGTCGAGGAATTGATCGCCATCCTGCTCGACGGCACCAGCCTCGAAGGGGCCGAGGTCTTCCCGGTCTCCGGGATCACGGAGGACGGGATTCCGGAACTCCGCGAGCATCTGGCGACGATCTCGGGCGACCTGCCCGATCGGGGACGAGACGGGAACTTCCGGCTCGCCGTCGATCGCTGTTTCACGTTGTCGGGTGCGGGGCTGGTGGTTACCGGGACCGTATTTTCGGGCGATGTCTCGGTCGGTGACCGACTGATGTTGACCCCGCTCGGCCGCGAAGTGCGGGTCCGCGGCATCCATGCCCAAAACCAGGAAGCGGAGGAAGGCGGGGCCGGTCAGCGCTGCGCTCTCAACATCACCGCCCAGGGTCTGAGCCGCGCCAATGTTCATCGCGGAGACTGGCTCGCCGCCCCGGAAGCACACGCGCCGACCCGGCGTTTCGATGCCAGGATTCGGGTTCTCCGCGACGAGAAACGACCCTTGCGGCATTGGACGCCGGTACATCTTCATCTCGCCGCGACCGACGTGACGGGCCGAGTTGCCATTCTCGAAGGTCGCGCGATCGAACCCGGCAAGAGCGGGCTGGTACAGCTCGTGCTCGATGAACCGGTGGGCGCCCTTTGGGGCGATCGCTTGATTCTCCGCGATCAATCGGCCCGACGCACCATCGCCGGCGGCCGGGTCATCGACCCCTTTGCCCCCGCTCGAGGCCGCGCGCGCCCGGAACGCCTTGCCACCGTGGCGGCACTCGAGACCGCGGACCCCATTGACGCCCTTCGCACATTACTGGACGCGGCACCCGCCGGGGTCGCCCTTGAACCCTTCGCGCGGTCGCGGAACATGGCCCCCGGCGAGGCGACGGAGCTTTGGCGAGACGTCCAGATGCATCGGGTCGGCCGACCCGAGGATCCGATTGGCGTCGCCTCGGCGAGGTGGGATGAACTTGGGGCCGCGACATTGGCGGCCCTCGCCGAATGGCACAAGGCGCATCCCGGCGACCCAGGTCCAACCGAGGATCAACTCCGCCGCGGGCTCGCGATCCGGGTGCCGCCGGACCTATTCGCGGCCCAATTGCTGGGCCTGATCAGCGCCGAGAAGATCGCGCGCGACGGCGCCACTCTGCGCTTGCCCGGCCACCGCGCGGCCATGTCCTCGGCGGAAACCGCGCTCTGGGAGAAGATCCGACCCATGATGGAGGAAGGCGGTCTTCGCCCGCCCCGGGTCCGCGAACTGGCGGAAGCGGTGGGACAGCCGCCACAGGTGATCGAGCGCTTCCTCTTCCGCGCGGCGCGTCTAGGCATCGTCCACGCAGTGGCCAAGAACCGGTTCTACCCGCCCGCCACCATGCGCGACCTCGGCCGGGTCGCCGAAGGGCTCGCGGCGAAGGCCGATGACGGCCTCTTTTCCGCCGCCGATTATCGCGACGCGACCGATATCGGCCGCAACGTGACCATCCAGGTCCTGGAATATTTCGACCGGTCGGGTTTCACCCAGCGCGTCGGCGAAGGCCGGCGCATCCGCAAGCCCGTGGCCGAGGTGTATTTGTCCTGAGTCGTCTTCCGATGGCGCGACGAAGCCACAACGAACGCTCACGAGAACATTTCACTGAACATTCGACGAAGGCGTTCTCGCGGATTCTTCATGGTAAGAAATTCATATTATAGAAGTTAATTATAAATTTATTTCTTCTTTTTAAAGAAAACTACATTCGATGCGATACATAAGATTCGTTATACGATTCTAAATGAATATTTTTCCCGTATTGTTAGTAGTAACTAATTTGCATATAAAAAATAAGGAAAAATAAAAAATGAAACACTAATAAATCGTCTCATGGGAGGGCATGGTGGAATTCGCGAGAATTGACGTCGACCATCTCAAGGCGGAACTGAAGGTTCAGGAACGCGCCATTCAGCAAGCGCGCCGAAACCTGCCCGCCAAGACAGACACCAACCTGGACAGCGCCCAACGCGACATCGTCCAGCACTGCAGTCTGATGCTGGAGCATGCGCGGCAGATATCGACGGAGGAGCTCGATTCCGACCATCAGCGCCGCCAGGAGATTGAACTGGAAATCGATGCTTCCCGGATCGAGACGATCCCCGGGCGATCCGCGCAACAGATTCACAGCGCGCAATACGATAGTCGCGCCCCCCTGATCCATGACCGAAAGACGGAAAGGCTCATGCGACGCGAGTTGTCCGCCTTCGTCACATCGAACGAGATCCACCGGGAATCCGATTATCCCGACTCGCACATTCTCCATTGGGCGATCGTGGTGGCGCTCGTCGTCGCGGAGTCGATCGCCAACAGCTACTTCTTCTCCAAGGGCAGTGACCTCGGGCTGCTGGGCGGCGTCTTTCAGGCCTTTCTCATTTCGGTCGTCAATATCGGCGCCTCGCTTCTCGCCGGGCTCTATGTGCTGCCATCGTTCAATCATGTGAAGGAACTGCCCCGACCCCCAACAGTGGTTCGACGGATTGTATCCAGTTATAGCGAACCGGCGGGGGTATATCTCAAGTCGTTCGTTCAGCGATTGAAATCGATTGCGGATCCGGGACTATGGGACCAAATCACGCATTCGTTGGCTTTATGCAATGATTTTCTTGAAAAACACTTGGATTTTCGAATCCGCCGGCCCGAATGGCTTTCGAGGAAGGCGTCAAGCGAATGACCTTCAAGGATGAACGGGATATTCATCTGTACAGCATGAACGTGGAATATGCGGTCCGCGCGCGCGCCGACTTCATCCATATCCGCCACGAATTCACCCGCTTCCTCGTTTTGATCAATTCCGGCGGGATCGGCCTCTGCCTGACCTATATCGCCATTTCGAAATTCTCGACCACCGGCGTCCTCTATCCGCTTCTGTTTTTTGTTGGCGGTCTGTTTTGCGTGGGTTGGGGCATGCGCAATGATCTCGAAGATCATTTTCGCCGGCAGAAAGAGGAAAGCGATGTCGCCGCCGACCTGACGGACATTTTCCTGAACGTCGACGATCTGGACGAAGTCGACGAAGCGCTGCGCCGGCGCCTTGGATCCGAACCCAAGCATCCCATCGAGAAACTGAAACTTTCGTTCAAGATTTCGTTCTTATGCTTGCTGGTCGGGCTGGTGTGGGGATTCGGCTATATTGTCTTTGTCTCCCAATAAGCGGCCCGGCGTCTCCCCTACCGCAGCGCCCCCCGCGCCACGATCGGCCACAGAGCTTCGACGCGGTCGCCGCGATAGCAGACATACCAATCGTAAAGATTGACCGTCGGATCGCAGTGGCCGGGAATCAGCCGCACCTTGTCGCCAAGCGAGAGGCGGATATTGGTGTCGGTGAAATTCAATTGCCCGTGTTCGTCCGAAGGGCGGCTGTAATCAACCCCCTTGAGATCGGCGACGGCCGGCGGGCCGGAATCCATCGCCAAGGACTTCAGACCGGCGTCGACGACCGCGCGATCGTCCCCCGGCAGGCTCATCACCGTCGCATAGACGAAGAGGCTGTTCTCGAAATCGTCAAAAAACCCGCCATCTTCCTTCAGGTTGCGGCCGTAATCGGCATCCATGAAGACATAGGAGCCGGCCTGGAGCTCGTTGTGAACGCCGCCCGCCATCTCGAACTGAAAGGTCCCCGTCCCCGCCCCGCCGACGATCTCGCAGGAAAGCCCGTTCGCCGCGAGAAGATCCACCGTTTGGCGCGTGAGATCGACCGCGGAAGCGATCGCGGCCTCGCGTTCCCCATGGTCCCGAATATGCTGGGCGGCACCTTGATATGCCTGTAGCCCGCCAAATACAAGGTTTGTTGCGATATCGATTTGTTTTGCCAATGCGAGTGCCGGATCTCCGGGCGGCACGCCGCAGCGTCCGGCCCCATTGTCGATCTCGACCAGGACCGTGACATGAGCGTCCATGGCCCCCGCCGCCTCGTCCAGTTGGGTCACGTTCTCGGCGTTATCGACGCAGACGCCCAGCCAACCCGCCTGTTTCGACAATGCCGCGAGGCGCAGTAGTTTTGATCTTCCGACTATTTGATTCGATATTAAAACATTATCAACGCCGCCGGCGATCATCGCCTCCGCCTCGCCGACCTTCTGGCAACAGAGCCCAACGGCCCCTCGCGCCATCTGCTGCAGGCCGATGACCGCACATTTATGCGATTTCGAATGGGCGCGGAGACGCACGGGAGCCCCGTCGACCGCCGCTGCCATGCGATCGAGATTGCCCTCGAAGGCGTCGAGGTCGAGCAATAGGGCCGGCGTATCCACGTCATCCAATTTCATGCCGATTTCGGCCGGCGGCGGCTGTTTCATTTCGTTCTTACTCCCGTGGGTCGGATTTCAAAGGCAGCGTCTGCTCGCCCAACATATTCTTCAGCACGACCTCCCGAACCGTTGATATATCGAGATCGTAATGATTTATCATGTCGCGGCTCTCTTCGAGTATCAAATCGACATCTTGAAGCATTTTCAATCTCTTGAAGATATCCGGCCGCTCGAAACCCATGGCCTCGCCGACCAACTCCATGAAGTTCACGACCTCGAAGGGCCAGTCGCGCTCATGGCTGCAAAGGTCGCGGTGGCAGGCGTGGAAGACCCCGGCCAGGGTGTCGACCCCCGCCGCCGCCGCGGCCTGGAGCTGCGCCTCGTGAAGCTCGCGCCTGTAGTCGGGGACCTGAGCAAGAGAGTTGCACATATAGCCGACGCGGGGCTGCGCCAATTCGACGAATTCGAGCCCGGGAATCGCCCTTAGAAGCGCTTCCACCGCTTCGCTGACGCCCGGACTGCCGGGATGCTCGTGCAGACCGACCCGCCGTTCCACCCGATGGCGGAACAGCGGTTTCAATCGATCGAGCCGCCGCGCCAGGAAGACAGGCATCATCGTCATATCGAACCCGGCCTCGCCAACGGTCTCTTCAAAGAGCGGCTGCATCGTCTCACCGATTTGGATTTGACAAGTGGGGCACCATGAGACGACCTCGGCGGCGCCTGTTTGGGTAAAACGTTCAATCGTCTTGAAGGCCTGGCGGCCGGCGTTCTCGGCATCGCCCGGCCGGAACTGCAGAATGCCGCAGCACTCGCCGGGCCCACCATGGATGGCGTAGCGAACGCCAATCGCATCCAGCACGTCGAGACACAGAAGTGCTATATGCGGAGTCCGAAGGATATTGCAGCCGGTATAGAAGATGATCTCGGGCGCCGGACCACCCGGGGAAACGTTGTCCGGCGCCACCCGGGCCGGCGCCACCCGGGCCAATTGGTCGGGCGACAATTGCAGCCGGGGCAGGATATGGACGGCCCGGGTCATATCCTTGAAATTCTCCACGCCCGCGCGCCGCCGAGCCGCGCCGTCGGTTCGCTGCCGCATCGCGAGACGCGCCAGGATCAACATGAAACGCGGGTCGACGCCGTCGTCGCAGGCCGGAATGCAGGAGCCGCTATTTGAACAGACCCCGGCCCAGCGTTCGGCCGCCGCCGGCCCTTCGCCGGCGGCCAGAATATCGAGAACCCCCTCGACGACAGCCTTGGGATCAGCGTCCTCGATCCCGGCCGGCGCCGTCATCGGACAAACTTCGAAGCACTTGCCGCAGCGCGTGCAGGCGGAAGCAATCTCCCCGGCGCGCGCTTCCAGCGCCTCCATGACGTCGCTTGCGGGCATCGGCGCCTCTCTCACCCCGCTGCCGCCGGCTCGAAGGCGAGCCGGATACCATAGTGATCGGAAAGCGGCAGTCTTTCACCCTCGCATGGGATAACGGGTTTCTCAAATGTGATTTCGGGCGAAATCGGCCGCAGCACGTCGGCTGCCGAACGATCAAGAAAGACATGGTCGATCCGTTGCTTGGGCAGATGTGCCTCACCGCCCCGCGCCACCAGCAGGTTGTCCGGCGTCCAAGTGGCACCCATCCCGCCCGCCGCCGCGAAGGCATCGATGAAACCCGCGTCGAGCACGCGCCGGTAGAGGTCCGCGGAGGCCTCCGGCCCCAGATTGAAATCGCCCGCCAGTATCACCGGTATGGGGCTTCCCGCCGCGGCATCAAGGATCTGTCCGACCTGATCCGCCCGAATGGCCTCCGCGGTTGCAGATTCGGGATGGCGGAATAGGCCGCCGGCCGAGGTGTGCGGCACGATAAGGCGCTTCGAGCCCAGATGCGGCAAGTCGATTTCAAGGACGAGGAACCCGCGATCGGTGAAAAGCCGCTCTTCCGTCATCGCCCGGCGAAAGCGCACATGGCGCGCCGCCGATATCGGAAAGCGCGACAGCACCGCGACGTCGCCCGAAAGACGAACCGGCGGAGGCGGCGCGGTGATGATATGGGGATAGGTTTCCCCGAGCGCCGCGCGAAGGCGGCGCCTCTGGCGCCCATGGAAAATTTCCTGCAGGCAGACGATATCTGCCGGCACGACCGAAAGCGCCTCGATCAAGCCCGCCAGGCGGGCGTCGACGGCGGGCAGTGGCGCATGGACGGAGAGCCCCAGGACGCGGACATCCAAGAGGCCGGCATTGAACGTCAGGATCGAGAACAAGTCGCCCTCAATGCACGTAGTCGGGTTCTTCCTTGTCCAAAATCCGTTTCAAGGACGCGAAATGAAGACGCGCCGTCTCGTGCTCGCCGCCCATCTGTTCGACCGTTTGATCGAGCACGTCGTCGGGAATGCGGCGGAACGGCAGCCCCGTCGAGCGCGCCATGACCTGAAACATCGCCGCGCGCTCGAGGTAGTAGAGATCGTCGAAGGCCTCGGCGACCGAGGGTCCGACCACGACGACGCCATGATTGGCGAGGAACATGACGCGCTTGTTGCCGAGCTTGGCTGCGATGCGCCGGCCTTCCACATCGTCGAGCGCCAGGCCGTTATAGGTATCGTCATAGGCGACCTGCCCGTGGAATCGGATGGCATTCTGCTCGACAGGCTCCAAACGGCCGCCCTCCAGCATGCTGAGCGTGGTCGCATAGGGCATGTGCGTGTGAAGTACGACCTTGGCATGGGGTGCGGCCAAATGCGCTTGGCCGTGAATGAACAGGGCGGTCGGTTCGACCGGGTGCTTGCCCTCGAGGACATTGCCTTCGGCATCGCAAACCAGGATGTCGGACGCGGTAATTTCCGACCAATGCATGCCATGCGGATTGATCAGGAAGGTCTCCTCGTCGATGGCGATACTGAAATGGTTGCTGATGCCCTCGTTAAACCCGAATCGAACCGCCCAGCGATAGGCGGCGGCAAGATCGATACGGAGTTGTTTAACGTCTTCCATGACAGTCCCTTCCCTTGGTTCGCGCTTAATATGGCGTTGTCATGGCGGATTGCAAATAATCCGGCGGATCTTCGCCGAACCGACAAACATCGGTTTGACCCGCCGGGCGGAGGCGGCGAAAATACGCCCATGATCCCACGCTACAGCCGGCCCGAGATGACGCGTATCTGGGAGCCGGAAAATAAATTCAGAATCTGGTTCGAGATCGAAGCCCATGCCTGCGACGCGCAGGCGGCGCTCGGCGTCATCCCGAAGGAAGCCGCGAAGGCGGTCTGGGACCGCGGCGCCTTCGAGATCGAACGGATCGACGCGATCGAACGCGAGACGAAGCACGACGTCATCGCCTTCCTCACCAATCTGGCGGAGCATGTCGGCCCGGAGGCACGCTTCGTCCATCAGGGAATGACCTCGTCGGATGTCCTCGACACCTGTTTCTCGGTGCAGCTGACCCAGGCGACGGATCTGTTGCTCGCGGATATTGACGCATTACTCGCGGTTCTTCGGCGCCGGGCGGAGGAACACAAGGACACCATCTGCATCGGCCGCAGCCACGGCATCCACGCGGAGCCGACGACCTTCGGCCTCAAGCTGGCGGGCCATTACGCTGAATTCGACCGCAACCGCGCCCGCCTCGCCCAAGCGCGCGCCGAGATCGCGACCTGCGCCATCTCGGGCGCCGTCGGGACCTTCGCGAACATCGACCCCCGGGTCGAGGAACACGTCGCGGAGAAGCTCGGCCTCGCGGCGGAACCGGTCTCGACCCAGGTGATCCCGCGGGATCGTCACGCCGCTTATTTCTCGGTGCTCGGCGTGATCGCCTCTTCGATCGAAAGGTTGGCAGTCGAGATCCGTCACCTCCAGCGGACCGAGGTCCGCGAGGCGGAGGAGTTCTTTTCGGAGGGTCAAAAGGGATCGTCGGCGATGCCGCACAAGCGCAACCCCGTATTGACCGAAAACCTGACCGGCCTTGCCCGAGTGGTGCGCGCGGCGGTCGTCCCGGCGCTGGAGAATGTCGCCCTTTGGCATGAACGCGACATTTCGCACTCCTCGGTCGAGCGGGTCATTGGACCGGACGCCACGATCGGGCTTGATTTCTCGCTCGGACGCCTGACGGGCATGATGGATAAGCTCGTGGTCTATCCCGACGCGATGCAGCTCAACCTCGACCGTCTGAAGGGATTGGTCCATTCGCAGCGCGTCCTCCTGGCCCTGACGCAGAAGGGCATGAGCCGCGAGGATTCGTATCGCGTGGTCCAGGACAACGCGATGGAAGTTTGGAAAAGCGACGCCACTTTCGTGAATTTGTTGAAGTCGGACCGTGAAATCGCCGAATATCTAAGCCATGACGAATTGGAAGCCCTGTTCGATCTCGGATATCACACGCGCCATGTGGATACGATTTTCAAACGCGTATTCGGCGCGGCCTAGCCGCGTCGCGCCCGTCGCGGCGATCCTGGCGGCGGTCGTCCTTGTCGCCCCGGCCCGCGCGGCGATCGACACCGAGACCGTCGAGGACACCATCCGTCTGTTGCGGATCGCCGCCCTTAGCCTGAAGGGCGATCCGGACAGGGGCCGCGCCTTCGCCGGGCTGGTGGCGGCGCAGCTCTATCGCGACAAGTTCCGCGCCTCGCGGATCGAATACAAGAACATCCGCGACCGTCTTTGGCGCGCCCGCGCGCAAATCCATATCGCCGAGTACCACCGCCGGAAGGGTCGCAACAAGACGGCGCGAAAAGCGCTGGCGAATGCGCTGAAATCGATCCCCGCCAAGAAACGGCCGAAAGGCGCCGATGACAGCTACTGGATGATCAGCGGGCTGCAACGGGATGCCGGCGAGTTCACCGCGGCGATCGCGACCGCGCGGCGCGTCCGGGCACCCTTCATGCGGCTCGCCATCATTCTTGATATCGGCGCACACCGAGCGAAGAAGAAAGGCAAGAAATCGCGTGCGGCCGCGGCGAAAACCTTTGCGGCGGCCTTCGCCCTCGCCAAGAAGCTTAAAGGTCAACCGGCCGCGGTCGCCGACATCCTGCTCGACATCACGGCGGCAGAGATAGGCATCAAGGATAAAGTCGGCGCGCGCCGCACCTTGGAATATCTGCGCGGCTTTCTGATCCGCACGCCCTTCAAGGGTCGCGACGATCGTATCGCGCGGCTCGCCGGGTTCTATGTGCTGGCGGGGGACAACAACACAGCGATGAAAATTGTCCGCACGATCAAGGATATCTCCAACCGGGCCCAAGCGATGTCCGCCGTCGCGGGCGCCATCGGCCAGACCGGGAATATCGATGCGGCGGTGCCACTGTTCAGTCTCGCCTTTCAAGATTCACAACGCATTGAGAACATCGCGCGGCGCTATGAAATCATCACCCATCTCGTCGAACAGCAGGCCTTGGTCGGCCGCAACGTCGAAGCCTTCAAAATGTCGGGCTGGGTTCGTGACCGAAAGGCGCAAGCCTTTACCTTGATGGCGATGGGCGACGCACTGCTGTCGGTCAAACAATACGAAAACGCCATGAAGCTCGGCGGGTATTTACCTTATATCGGCATGCGGTCGCGAATTTATTCCGCTGTCGCGCGGGTTCGCGGACATGGCGGCGACAAGATGGCGGCCAGTGCGCTGCTCGCGAAGGGATTGGAAGATACGCCGGGTAAGAAGACCCTACCGAAACTTTTGTCGAAAGCACTCCAAACCACGGTCGAGGTTCAGGAACGGGTTGGCGCCCAAGAAGCGGCACCCTCGTTGTTCGCGCGGATCAGAACGCTCGCGGACCAGCTTCCGGATATCGAAGGCCGCGTTAGCGTTCTCACCAAGGTCGCGGTGGCTCTCTCCAAAATCGGCCAGGTCAAGGAGGCTAAGAAAACCCTCGACATTGCCTGGCGGTTGACTTGGCGGGATACCCATGCCGACGGGTTCGCACGGATGCTGACCAACATCACGGAAGCACAGCTTGCAGCCGGATTCGTGCTTCAGGCGCTCGATACGGCGGCTCGAATACCGATGAAGGATCCGAGCGGCGGCGGCACCAAGGACATCGACGCGATGACACCCGTGGAGGCGTCGAAACACGAAGCGCTTCGGAAAGTGGCACTTGAAGCCGCGCGTGAAGGTAATCCGAAGCTCGCAATCAGAGCCGTCCGGGCGATCACCAACGAGACGACTCGGGCCTATGCCGTGTCGGAGATCGCGACCGCCGTCGCCAAGGCGGAAAACCGCTGAGAAGACAGTTGGATCGTTAGCTTTCGAGATCCTTCCGCGCCACGGCCATCAGTTCGTCCATTTCACGGCGAACCAGATGCTCGGAAATATCGACGCCCTTCCCCTGAAGATCGCCGAAAACCTTCCGCAGCACATCGTTATCACCCGGCTCATCGAAGTCCGAAACGATGACTTCCTTGGCGTAGACTTCGGCCTCCGCCGCGTCCAGGCCCATCTTCTCCGCCGCCCAAAGGCCGAGCAATTTATTGCGCCGCGCCTGAACCTTGAAATCCTGTTCCTGATCGCGGCGGTGTTTTTCCTCGAAACCCTTTTGCCGGTTCTTGAATTGGGCCATTCGACATGTCCTTGTTTCATTCTCGCTTGGCCGGCCGGTGTCGCCGACTGTTCATGGAATATATCGGATTAGTTGGCCGCGATACAACGTCGGGTGATGGAATTTGCGCGCATGGCGCCGAGTTGCTATTCGACACCGTCATGTGCTCGATCATCATCCTGCGGCGGCCCGGCCACGCTTGGCCGCTTCTCATTGCCGCCAATCGCGACGAAATGCTCGACCGTCCCTGGGATCCGCCGGGCCGACATTGGCCCGACCGTCCGGAGGTGGTCGCCGGCCGGGACCGGCTTGCGGGCGGCAGCTGGCTTGGACGGAACGATCACGGCGTCATCGCGGCCGCGCTCAACCGGGAAGGATCGCTCGGCCCAAGCGAGGATAAGCGGAGCCGGGGCGAGCTGGTACTGGAGGCGCTCGATCACGCCGATGCCGCCGCCGCCGCCGAAGCGCTCTCCGCGGTTGCCCCCGACGCCTATCGTAGCTTCAACCTGGTGATCGCCGACAATCGGGATGCCTTCCTGGTCGCCAATCGCGCGCGGACGGGCTTGGTTGGATGCGATGAAATTCCGCCGGGTCTTTGGATGCTGACCTCGCTGGAATTGAACGATCGAAGCAACGCACGGATCGCTACCCACCTGCCGCGGTTCCAGGCGGCGGACATTCCGGATCCCGACTCGGGCGATTGGTCGGCCTGGACCACTCTTCTCAAGGGCCGCGACCACGACCCGACGACGGGACCGAGCGGCGCCATCTGCATTGCCTCCGATTGGGGCTTCGGGACGGTCTGCAGCTCGCTGATCGCTCTGCCGAGCCCGGAAGCTGAGGAATCCCGCGAAATTTTTCTATTCGCGCCCGGCCGCCCGGACGAGCACGAATACCGGCCCGTCGAAGCGTAACATTTACCAGGGGTCCGCCGCTTCAGCCGATTGTGCCGGCCCGCCGCAATTGCTATATGAAACGCACGCGCCCGCCCGTGCTTTCCGGGCCCGCCTTCAGGCGCCGAGGGAACCGGTTTTCATGGCCAGACGCAGTCGAATTTACGAAGGCAAGGACAAGATTCTATACGAAGGCCCGGAGCCCGGCACCCTCGTCCAATATTTCAAGGACGATACCGCGACCCAGGACAACGCCAAGACCGCGACCATCACCGGCAAGGGCGTCCTGAACAACCGGATCTCTGAATACATGATGCTGCGCCTGCACGAGATAGGCGTGCCGACCCATTTCGTCCGCCGGCTCAACATGCGCGAGCAATTGATCCGCGAGCTCGAGATAATCCCCGTCGAATTGATGGTCCGCAACGCCGCGGCCGGTTCCTTCGCGAAGCGCTTTGGCGTGCAGGAAGGCACCCAGCTGCCCCGCTCGATCGTGGAGTACACCTATAAATCGGTTGATCTCGGGCGCCCCATGGTGTCGGAGGAACATATCACCGCCTTCGGTTGGGCGACCCCGCAGGACATCGACGACATGTTGGCCTTGTCGCTACGGATCAACGATTTCTTGACCGGACTCTTGTTCGGCGTCGGCTTGCGGTTAATCGATTTTCGCGCCGAATTCGGCCGGCTCTACGAGGAGACCGGCGAGATGCGGATCATCCTTGGGGACGAGATCAGTCCCGATTCATGTCGCATATGGGACATCGCGTCGAACGAATCGCTCGACGCCGACCGCTTTCGCAACGATTTGGGCGACGTCTCGGAAGCCTACCAGGAAGTCGCCCGCCGCCTCGGTATCCTGCTCGAGGGCGGCCCCGTCGACATCCAGGGACCGGAGACGGTGCAGTAATGCCAAAGGCGGTATGCTCATGAAGGTAAAGGTTCACGTCACATTGAAGAACGGCGTCCTCGACCCCCAGGGAAAAGCCATCGGCAACGCGCTGGCGGGGCTGGGATTCGCCGGGGTGGACGAGGTCCGGCAGGGCAAGTTCATCGAACTCGACCTCGCGGAGGACGACGCCGACAAGGCCCGCGCGCAAACCGAGGAGATGTGCAAGCAGCTCCTCGCCAACACGGTGATCGAGAATTACAGCATCGATATCGAGGGATAACCGGCGGCGATGACCGGAGAGAGATCTTGAAAGCCGCCGTCATCGTCTTCCCCGGGTCCAACTGCGATCGCGACGCCAAGGTCGCGCTGGAGGCGGCGACCGGCAACGCGGTCGACATGGTCTGGCATGGCGAGCACGACCTACCTTCGGTCGATTTGATCGTCGTTCCGGGCGGGTTTTCCTATGGGGATCACCTTCGCGGCGGGGCCATCGCGGCGCATTCGCCGATCATGCGCGAGGTCAAGGCCGCGGCGGCCAGGGGCGTTCCGGTTCTCGGCATCTGCAACGGCTTTCAGGTGCTGACCGAATGCGGGATGCTGCCGGGCGTTTTGATGCGGAACGCCAATTTGAAATTCATCTGCCGGCCGGTCCATCTTCGCGTCGAAACCAGCCAGTCCCTCTTCACCGCCGGCTATTCGGAAGGGCAGATCGTGGAGATTCCGATCGCCCACAACGAAGGCAACTTCTTCGCCGATGGCGACACCCTGGACCGGCTAGAGGGCGAGAGCCGCGTCGCCTTTCGCTATTCGACGTCCGGTGGCGAACTGAATGACGCCGGCAATCCGAACGGCTCCGCGCGCCATATCGCGGGCGTTTTCAACGAGACGAAGACCGTGCTCGGCATGATGCCGCATCCCGAACGCGCCGCCGACCCGCGCCACGGCGGCAGCGACGGCAAAGCGATGTTCGACGGCATCGTGGAGGCCTTGTCTTGAGTGCGGCCGTCTCCACGATCACGCCCGAACTGGTCGCCGAACATGGGCTGACGCTTAGTGAATACAAAACCCTGCTCGACATCATGGGCCGCGAGCCGAGCTTGACAGAGCTCGGCATCTTCTCGGTCATGTGGTCGGAGCATTGCTCCTATAAATCTTCGCGGAAATGGCTGAAAACCCTGCCGACCACCGGCCCCCAGGTGATCCAGGGACCGGGCGAGAACGCGGGCGTGGTGGATATCGGCGACGGCCAGGCGGTGGTCTTCAAGATCGAGAGTCATAATCACCCTTCCTTCATCGAGCCCTATCAGGGGGCGGCGACCGGGGTCGGCGGCATCCTGCGTGACGTCTTCACCATGGGGGCCCGGCCGGTCGCCAACATGAATGCGCTTCGCTTCGGCGATCCCGACCATCCGCGGACGCGCCATTTGGTCGGCGGCGTCGTCGCCGGCATCGGCGGCTATGGCAATTGCATCGGCATTCCGACGGTCGGCGGCGAGGTCAATTTCGACAAGGCCTATAACGGCAACATCCTGGTCAACGCGATGACCGTCGGCCTGGCGGATGCCGACAAGATCTTCCTGTCGGCGGCTGGCGAGCCGGGCAATCCGGTGGTCTATGTCGGCTCCAAGACCGGCCGGGATGGGATTCACGGCGCCACCATGGCATCGGCCGAGTTCTCCGAGGACGCGGAAGAGAAGCGGCCGACGGTTCAGGTCGGCGACCCTTTCACCGAAAAGCTGCTGCTGGAAGCCTGTCTCGAGCTGATGGCGACGGACGCCATCGTCGGCATCCAGGATATGGGGGCGGCCGGTTTGACCTGCTCCTCCGTTGAGATGGCCGACAAGGGCGGAGTCGGGATCGAGTTGGACCTCGACCAGGTGCCGGCGCGCGAGACCGGCATGACGGCCTATGAATTGATGCTCTCCGAGAGCCAGGAGCGCATGCTGATGACGCTCAAGCCCGGCCGCGAGGCCGAGGCCCGGCGCATCTTCGAGAAATGGGAGCTCGATTTCGCCGTCGTCGGCCGAATCACCGACACCGGCCGGCTCGTGGTGCGGAAGGACGGCGAGACGATGGTCGAGATTCCGGTCGCACCCTTGGTCGAGGCCTCGCCCGAATACGACCGCCCCTTCGAAGAGCCGACCGTCCCGGCGACGATCCGGAGCGAGAACGTGCCGCCCCCCGACGATCCGATGGCCGCCCTGAAAACCCTGATGGCGAGCCCCGATCTTTGTTCCAGGCGCTGGATCTGGGAACAATACGACCACATGGTCATGGCCGACACGGTCCAGCGGCCAGGCGGCGATTCGGCGCTCATACGCATCCACGGGACGGAGAAGGGACTGGCGGTCACGACCGATTGCACGCCGCGCTATTGCCGCAACGATCCGGAAACGGGCGGCCGCCAGGCGGTGGTCGAGGCCTGGCGCAACCTGACCGCGACGGGGGCGACGCCGATTGCCCTGACCAACAATCTCAATTTCGGGAACCCGGAGCGACCGGAGATCATGGGCCAGTTCGTCGGTTGCGTGCGCGGAATCGGTGCCGCGGCGGCGGCGCTCGATTTCCCGGTCGTCTCGGGCAATGTATCGCTCTACAACGAGACCAACGGCGAGGCTATCCTGCCGACCCCGGTGATCGGCGGAGTCGGCGTGATCGACGATATCGACCGCGCGGCCGGCATCGGCTTCACGGCCCCGGACCAAGAGATCGTGCTGATCGGCGAGACCAAGGGCTGGCTCGGCTGCTCCATTTATCTCCGTGAAATTTGCGGCGGCGAGGAGGGCGCGCCCCCGCCGGTCGATCTCGAGTCGGAACGTCTTCACGGCGGCTTCGTCCGCGACCATATCCGGTCGGGCGACATCACCGCCTGCCACGATCTCTCGGATGGTGGCCTGCTGGTGGCGCTCGCGGAGATGGCGCTTGCGGGCGGTATCGGTGCCGCGATCGAGACTCTGGCCGGAATTCCAGCGCACGCTTGGCTGTTTGGCGAGGACCAGGGCCGCTACCTGTGCACGACGCGGGACGCCTCGGCGCTCATGACAATGGCCGGCGGCCGCAGCGTGCCAGTTCGAATCATCGGGAAGACGGGCGGGAATTCATTGACAGTCAATGACACTACCCCCATATCCCTAGCCAGTCTCGGCGAGGCCCATGAAGGGTGGCTACCGGGCTATATGGCGAGCGGCTGACCGACGCCGAAGCAAGGGAGACCGAGTCGATGGCGATGAGCGCGGCCGAGATCGAAAAAATGATCCGGGAATCAATTCCCGATGCCGAAATTCGGATCGACGATTTGCGCGGCGACGGCGATCATTATGCCGCGCATATCAGCTCGGTCGCCTTCAAGGGCAAATCACGCGTGCAACAGCACCAGATGGTGTATGCTGCGCTAAAGGGACGCATGGGCAACGAATTGCACGCCTTGGCACTACAGACCACCGCGCCGGAGGACTAGGCCGGACACTTGGGACGAAGGAGAGCGATATGAGTGATAATCCGGTCTTTGACCGAATTCAGAGTGAGATCGATTCGACCGATGTGGTGCTCTTCATGAAGGGCTCGCCGGTCTTCCCGCAGTGCGGCTTCTCGGCCGCCGTCGTGCAGGCATTGACCTTGATGGGCATCAAGTTCAAGGGCGTCGACGTGCTGCAGGACGGAGATATCCGCGAGGGCATCAAGGAATTCACCGACTGGCCGACGATCCCCCAGCTTTACGTGAAGGGCGAGTTTGTCGGCGGCTGCGACATTATCCGGGAGATGTACGAGTCCGGCGAGTTGCAGCAATATCTGGATGATAAGGGAATCGAATCCGGCCAAAACGCCGCCTGATCCCATTCCAAGCGATTATCTGCATTCGAGAGGCCGCCTCCTTGGGGCGGCCTTTTCGCTTATCCTTCCAGCGATTTGAAGTGCTTGCTCAACGACAATCCCTGGCGCTGGTAGGAGGAGCCGATCCGCGACCCGTAAACCTTGTCCGGCGCGTCGGTCAGCTTGTCGTATATCAGGCAGCCCACGACCTGATCCTCCTCGAACAGAAACGGCACTTCGTGGGAACGAACTTCGAGCACCGCGCGAGAACCCGCGCCGCCGCTCTTAGCGAATCCGAAGCCGGGATCGAAAAAACCGGCGTAGTGGACCCGGAACTCCCCGATCAAGGTATCGTAGGCGACCATCTCGGCGGCGTATTCGGGCGGCACGCTCACCGCCTCCTTCGACGCCAAAATATAGAAATCACCGGGATTGAGAATTAGGTGCCGGTGTTCCCGCGCGAAGATCGGCTCCCAATAGTCGATCGGTTCGTAATAGTCGACGTTGTCGACATCAATGAGATCCGCATGCGGCCGGGCGCGAAAGCCGAGAAGACCGTCGGTCTTCTCGCCGACCAGATCGACGGTCAGCGGAATGCCGCGAAACGGCGCCTTTTTGTCGAGGTCGCGATCAACCAGATGGTGTTCCTCCTGCAGGCGATGATGCGCCGCGGCACTAAGTGATTCGGTCCCCCGCCGGAGGCGGAGCTGGTTCAGCTTCGAGCCCTTCCGCACGACGACGCTGAAAGTACGGGGCGCGATTTCGAGATAGAGGCGACCGTGATACCCTTCCATCACTTTGTCGAAGACTTCCGTGTGGTCGGTGATCAGCCTTGTCAGCACATCGATGCGCCCGGTCGAGCTTTTCGGATTGGCCAATCCCCAGATCCGCGGCGGCAGCGCCAAATACTCAAGCAGCGGGACGATGTAGACACAGCCGACCTCAAGCACCGCCCCATCGGTCAGGTCGATCGCATGCATGCCGAAATCGCGGATCTTCGCCTCTACCGTCGACTTGGCGCCCGGCAGAAAACTCGCGCGCATGCGGTACGCCGTGGCGCCGAGCCGTAGATCGATGCTGGCCGGCTGCACCTGATCGGTGGTGACGTCCTCGGCGCCTTGAATTGCTTTCGAACGCACCAGCTCGCGGAGCGCATGGGAGGGCAGAATTCCGGCCCCCGACACAGTGCGACCGGCCGTCCCCTCGCCCTTCGTCTCCGCAAACATAACGCCCGCCTGTTCGCTCATGCCGTCCGCCTCGCAGCCCCGCCGGATTCGGTAACTCAACAGCGTAACCTACGCCCCGACCGCCCCTCGATTCAACCGCCAGCGACCGCCACGCCATTCACATTTCATCCGCAGGCGCCGATCCGCGCGGATATAGTTTAACACTTTGAATTTATTTCAGTTTCCACTTAATCCCCATGATTCACAATCGTGTCTCGCTGTAAACGGTGGACACTCGGGCAGGCGGATCCGGACCCGATATCGCCGGCTTCCACGAATCGACACCCAACACCCGGACCCGGATTCCCGCATTCGCGGGAATAACGGGTGGGGATTGGCGAGGACGCCCATATGTTAGTTTCGATCGGCTAGCTTCCGAAACGCTCACCACCGGGAACGCACCCCATGCCATCGACCGCACATGAATCCATCCTCTTCAAGGACCTCTTCGGCACCGAGGAGATGCGCGCCGTCTTTTCCGACGGCGCCACGATCGGCCGCTATCTCGAGGTCGAGCGGGCCATGGCCCGAGTGCAGGGCCGCCTGGGGATGATCCCCGAGGAAGCGGCGGACGCGATCGTCGCGAATGCGGTTCTCCAGAATGTGGATTTCGAGCGCTTGGAGAAACGCATCCAAGTCGTCGGCTATCCGATCCTGCCGGTGGTCGAGGAGATCGTCGCCATCGTGCCCGACGGGCTTGGGGAATACGCCCATTGGGGCGCCACGACCCAGGACATCATGGACAGCGCGCTGGCCCTTCAGATCAAGGCGGCGCTGGCCATCATCGCGCGCGATTTAGCCGAAATCTCGGCGGCGCTGGCCGGTCTCGCGCGCGAACACCGCGACACCACGATGGCGGGGCGAAGCCATCTCCAACAGGCCCTCCCGATCACCTTCGGCTACAAGGCGGCGATGTGGCTGGCCGGGATCGAACGTCATCGGATCCGCTTGGCCGAGCTGCGGCCTCGTGCCACCGTCGGCCAATTCGCGGGCGCCGCCGGGACGCTGGCGTCCATAGGCGAGGACGGGTTCCTCGTGCAGGAGGGCCTGATGGATGAACTCGGCCTCGGCCGGCCCGGCGCGACTTGGCATACCATGCGCGACGGGGTCGCCGAAGTTGTGGCCTTTCTTGGGCTCATGACCGGCGTCTTGGCGAAAATCGGTACCGACATCACTTTCCTGATGCAGACCGAAGTCGGCGAAGCCTTCGAGCCCTACCAGCACGGCCGGGGCGCCAGCAGCACGATGCCACAGAAACGAAATCCGGTCGGCGCCGAGATCATGATGATCGCCGCCGAGACCGTGCGGAACGACCTTCACATGATGCTGGGCGGCATGGTCCAGGACCACGAACGCGCGAGCGGCCCCTGGCACTTCGAATGGATCGCCCTTCCGCGCGCCTTCATCGCCGCCTCGGGCGCCCTTCACCATGCCCGCGAGATCCTGCCCGGCCTCGAGGTCGACACGGCGCGCATGGCCCGAAACCTGGAGCTCACCCACGGCCTCATCGTCTCGGAGGCAGTGATGATGGGCCTCGCTCCCCAACTCGGCCGCCAGACGGCGCATGATCTCGTCTACGATGCCTGCCGCGAGGCGATCGCCAAGGAGATGTCACTCCTCGACACACTCCGCGCCATGCCCGAGATCACCCAACATGTCGACGACGACGCCCTCGCCGCCATGTGCGACCCGGCGAACTATGTCGGCCTCGCCGGCGAAATGGTCGACCGCGTCTTGGACCGTCTCGGCTAAGCCCTATTCCGCCGCCGCGGCCGCCTTTGTCTGTAAGATATCGCGAATGTATTCGCCGATTCGGGCGTTTGCCTCTCGGCCCTCTTGGAGGACCGGGAAGAAGCGTTGCCAAACATGGATCATCTCGTCCCAAACCTCGAAGGTGGACGCCACCCCGGCGGCCCTGGCGCGTTCGTCGAGGGTCGCCGCGTCATCGAACAGAATTTCGTCCGACCCGACCTGAATCAGGAGCGGCGGCAAGCCAGAAAGATCGCCGAATATGGGCGAGGCGAGCGGCGTCTCGCGATCCGCATCACCGAGATAGAGGTCGGCGAATTTGTCGAGCGCCACCAGTGTCACCGACGGATCGACATCAGCCCGCGAGGTCAGCGAGCCGGCGCGGCCCGTGAGATCGGTCCAGGGCGACAGACAGACACCCGCACCCGGCTGCGGCAGTCCGGCGGTCTTCGCCGCCAGCATGAGGGAGACCACGAGGCCGCCGCCCGCCGAATCGCCGGCGATGATGAGGCGCGTCGGCGCGTGATCGCGCAGCAGCGCCCGATAGACCGCGAGCGCATCATCGACCGCCGCCGGAAACGGGTCTTCCGGTGCCATGCGGTAATCGACCAAGAAGCTCCGGATGCCGGCCTCGGCCGAAAGGGCGGCCACCAGATGCCGGTGCGATTTCGCCGAGCCGATCGCATATCCCCCGCCATGAAGGTAGATCAGGACCGCGTCCTCGCGGACACCCTCGGCTCGGACCCACTCGCCGGAGACGCCGCCGACCTTAGCCGTCTCGATGACGACATCCGAAGGCAGCGGATAAAGATTTTCCGCCTCATCGATACTGGCCCGGCGTTCCGCCACCGGCATTTGGTCCTTCGCGGGCGCCGCCGCGATTCCGGCCCGTACCGCCTTGATGTCGTCGCTTGCCATCGGAGAGTCTCCTCGTTCACGCCAATCCACTGGCCAATAATGTATCGGACCGGCTAGCGGCCGCAAGCCGTCGGCGATATGCTCCCACCATCCCCGATGGGAGGAACCGTTTGAGCATTCGACCGGTATTGGTGTTAGTCCTTGGCCTGTTCACGATGCCCGCCTTGGCGGACAAGGTGCCGGTCGATCTGGAACTCGCCTTCGTCGTCGACAATTCCGGCAGCATCGACGACGACGAGGTGCGTCTGCAGCGCCAGGGTTATGCCGACGCCCTCGCCCATCCTAAAGTCCTTAACGCCATCGCGAGCGGCTATCTCCGCAAAATCGCCGTCGCCTATATCGAGTTCGCCGCCCTTGATTGCAATCAGTTGAGCGTTGCCTGGGCAGTCATCGACGGGGCCGCCGCCGCGAAGGCCTTCGGGCGCAAGGTCGTGGGTTTGGAACGCTGGTACTGTCCGGGCGGCAATGCGGTCGCCGATGCGCTCGCTTTCGCCGCGCAGTCGATCGAAACGAATGGTTTTGAAGGCACCCGGCGTGTCATCGACATCTCGGGCGACGGCCCCAACACTCTCGGCGGAACGCTGACCGAGATTCGCGATGCGGTGAACACACTTGGGATCACGATCAATGGCTTGGTTATCGACCGACCGGATATTCCCGACCTCTTCGAGTATTTCACGCGTTATGTGATCGGCGGCCAGGGTGCCTTCGCCATCAAGGCGGACGACCGGCGGACCTTCGCCAAGGCAATTTTCAAGAAGCTTCTGGCCGAAATCGCCGGCCGGCCGCCGTCGCTAAGAACCGCGGGGCGAAATTAGGTAAGCCTAACCCCCCGAATTTGGAATCAGCAGGTCCTCCATCCGGCGGAGAATGGGCACGACCTCGTGCTTACCGACCCGGTAGACCCAGGGGCGCGTGAGAACGGCCAGCCCTTCGGCCTCCGCGCGCGCTTTCTTCTTACCGGGGTCGGCGGCGAAGAAGAGCCTGACCCAATGTTGGCCGCGATGTTCCGTCGTCTCCATCTTGGCCCGCAGCCCGTCGAAGGTTTCGACCAAAACCGTGACCGTCTTGTCCGGCGGAAAGCGGACCGCGCCGGCGCGGCGGGCATCCTCGAGTTCCATCCCGTCGAGGATCGCGCCGATCAAATCGGCATCGGAATCGTATTTCAGTCTCATCTGGTCGGGAATGTCGTGGAGCTTGAATTTTTTCGTCACGATATTCGACTTCGAGACCACGACCGTCTCGCCGCCGGGATGCCGGGTGACGATCCGGCGGACGCGCGAATGATCGATGTCGACGAATTCCCGCTGTAACCAATCCTTCGTCGCGGGACCGATTTCGGGATTGCCACGACCGAGCCAGGCTTGGGGACTCTCCGGCAATCGGAAATATACGCCGCCGACCGACATACCAGGTAGGTAGATGGTCTCGCGTCCGGACACGAAATCCGCCATCACGGTCCCAGAGCCATCTTTCAGGACGACGCGTTTCGACTCCGCTCTTTCGGCCGAGGGATCGCCTAATTCCAGGCGCCCGTATAGCACCGGCTTCCGCGTCTTCATTTCGAAATAGGTCAGTTCGCCCGCCCGGAGGATCGCCCGCCGGATCACCTGCGGATCGACCATGTAGTCATCACTTTCGCGCAAGCGCCAATTCTTGCCCTGTCGTTTCAGGGTCAGGCGAACCTTGCCGCTGTTCACCGTCACTTCCGCGACCTCGTTGACCCGATCGGAAAGGCCCGGGAAAACGGGTTTTCCAATCTTGGCATATCGCGGATCCTGGCTTTCGCCGGTCAAGACGACCGCCGCCGCGATCAGCGTCGCGAGCGCCAAGGCGAAAACGATAACGAGGTTTCGCGGCGTCATTGTTCTCCCCCCGCCCGAGCGCTCATGCCACGCGCCGTCCGAGACGGCGCAGGAACAGCAGGAAGAGCGTCAAGACACCGAGAACAAGCGGCATCGCCCCGATATTGAGAAATTTGAGCCAGCCGTCGAGGCGCTCGATATCGGCGCGGAGCGAATATTGCACGCCCCGCAATTCCTGGCGCATGGCGACGACGCCGGCCCGGAGGCCTTCAATCTTTTTACGTTCCTTGCTGCTCAGGACCTCACTGCCGGTCCGGGCCTGTTCGCGGCCGACCAGCGCCTCGAGCTGGACTTGGGTCTGCTGGATGCGTCCCATCAGCGCCTTTTCCTTGGCGCGGTAACGACGCTCGGAAGCGCGCCGAATTTCGTTCACCAAATGGAAAGGACGACTTGATTCGCGCCGCGCGCGGAGCTCGATCAAAGCTTCGCCGCCGGCCAGATTGTCGAGTGTATTGACCAGAAAATCCGCGTTGTTGGCGAACGGCACCCAGACCGGGTTGCCCTGCTGCATCCGCCGATCGGCCCAGAATTTCTCGTGTAACATATCGGCATCAGCGACGACGACGACGTTGATCGGTATCCTGGAGCGGTCGAGATGTTCCCCGACATTCAAGCCCGGTGGCGGCCCTTTCGGAAAAGTCGTCTCGACGGGACCGGTGATGCGGGCGGCCAGCGTTATCGCTTTGTTCGACGGCTTGAAATCGCGAAACATGCCGACAGCGTCCGGGTCGGCGCGCGCGACCTTGCGAGCGTCGATGCGCATCGAGCGCTTGCCCGTCGACATGATCGGTTTCACATCGGTCTTGGGACCCTGGACGAGTTCAAGAATGCCCGGCGTCGCCAAGTTGATCCGGCTCATCTCGCCTGTCGCAACATCACGGCGATCGAAATTCTTCTCGGTGAGCGACAGCCAAACCACGTAGTCAATGACCTGTACGCGTCCCTCGATGGGAATGTTCACCCGCCGGGCCGCGTCGAGATCGCCCGCGAGCTGGCCCGGCACCAGAACGACGCCCCATTTCGAAAGCAACTGGTTGATATCGCCCCGCCCCCGCTCTTGTCCGGTCAAGGCGGTGATCGTCTGCGCCTCGGCGTAGGGATCAGCGAATATGAGGGCTCGGCCACCGCCGAGGACGAATTGCTCGATGACATAGAGTGTCTGTAGCGGCAGCCGGCGCGGCTGAATGATCAGCAGGATATCCACGCCCCTCGGGATCTCGCGGGCTTCGGTCTCCAACGGCATGATGTCGAAGTTAGAATCGAGTTGCTCCATGATCGGCCAGCGCGGCGTCGTGCCGTAGGGTGGCGCATGACGTCCATGCACCGGAAACGTACTGATCACGCCGATCACCTTCTTCTTCGGATTGACCAGGGTGTGGACGATCTTGGTCAGGTCGTATTCGAGGAACGCCTCGCGTTCGAGGGCAAAGAACGGAACCGCCGCCTGATCGTCGGTGCTGTTTACGCCGGCGAGACCGAAATAGGCGGGATCGCCGGCCGCGTTGACCGGAACGCCCTGAAGACTGAACGCGATGGCGCGATCCTCGGCCACCGTGAAGGGTTTCGGGTCGTGAAGCTCAAGGCGGATCTTGCCGCGCGACAGGGTTACGTACTGTTTCAGAAGGCCATGCACCCGTTCGAAATGAACCGCGTAGTCGGGGTTCCGCTCGCCAAGCGCCTTCGAGAAGAACAAGCGGAGCAGGATCGGTTCGTCGATCGACCGCACGGTCCGTTTCGTGCTCTCGGATATGGTGAAGAGGGCGCGTTCGGTCAAATCAAGGCGAAACCCGTTGAAGGCCTCGTGTGAAAACACGTTGGCGGCCAGGAACGCGACAGCACCCAGCGCCATTCCAAGATAGGCGCGAACCCGATTGTCGAGCCGACCCAACATTCAATGCGCCTTTCTGAGTTCGACGATCACGACATTCGCGAACAGCCAAAAGACGATCAGCGTGGTGAAGAACACCATGTCCCGCAACTCGATGACACCCTTCGTGACCGCGTTGAAATGCGTGAGAAAACTAAAGGACGCGATCGTCTCGACCAGAATTTCGGGCGCCCAAACGCGGAAAAAATTCAAGACGAGGTCGATCCCGCTCATGGTGAACAGGAAACAGGCCGTCGCCGCCACGATGAAGGCGATGACCTGATTCTTGGTAAGGGCCGAGAGGCAGGACCCGATCGAAAGAAACGCCCCCGCCATCAAAAAGCTCCCCGCATAGCTCGTCACGATGACCCCGTTGTCGGGCTCACCGAGGACGTTGACGGTGATCCAAACGGGAAACGTCAGCCCCAGCGCAATGCCGGCGAAGGCCCAGGCGGCGAGATACTTGCCGATCACGGCCTCCGTCGCCGAGATCGGCAAGGTCATCAAGTTCTCGATGGTGCCGGTCTTTCGCTCCTCCGCCCAGAGACGCATCGAAATCGCCGGAATGAACAGAAGGTAGAGCCAGGGATGATAGGAGAAGAATGCTTCCAAATCCGCCTGTCCCCGGGTGAAAAAGCCGCCCATGTAAAATGTGAACGCGCCGGTCAGGGCCAGGAAGACCACGATGAAGACGAAGGCGACCGGTGTCGAAAAGTAACTTTTGAGTTCGCGCTTCGCGATGATCCGAACGTTACGCATCGGCGCCCTCTTCGGTGATGTCGCGAAAAACATCGTCGAGCGAGCCGTTCTCGACCGTCATCTCGTCGATCTCCAGGCCTTCGGCGCGAATCCAAGCGCCGACATCGGAGGCCAGGTTCCGGCCATCCCGCGCCAAAAGACGCACGCGATCTCCATCGTTTCCGTCCTCGACCGAGGCCACCGAAATTACACCGGGGATCGCCTCGACGGCGCCCGCCAGACGTTCGGTTGTCGCGGCCGGGCCGGTAAGAAGAACCGCATTGTGTCTTCCGTCGCGGCGGCGAAGCTCTTCCGGCGTTCCGTCGGCCAGCAAGCGACCGCGCGCGATCACCACCGCGCGGCTGCACACCGCATCGACCTCTTCCAGGATATGGGTCGATATCACGATCGCCTTGTCCTTCGCCATCTCGCGAATCAGCGTTCGAACGTGGCGTTTCTGGTTGGGGTCGAGGCCGTCGGTCGGCTCGTCGAGGATCAGGACCGGCGGATCGTGAATCATCGATTGGGCCAGCCCGACCCGGCGTTTGTATCCCTTGGAGAGGGTTTCGATCCGCTGTCGGAGGACCTCCTCGAGGGAGACCACCTCGACGATGCGGTGCACGCGGCGGCGCTTCTCCGCGCCGTCGAATCCCCTGATCTCGGCGATGAATTCGAGATAGGCCTTGGTCGTCATATCGCCGTAGGTCGCGGCCCCTTCCGGCAGGAACCCAATGTTGCGACGGACGGCGACGGGCGCCTCCAGCACATCATGTCCGCAGACCAAGGCCGTGCCGGCGGTCGGCTCCATGAAGCCCGCGATCATCCGCATGGTCGTCGTCTTTCCAGCACCGTTCGGCCCCAGAAATCCGAGCACCTCGCCCGATCCAACGGATAGCGAGACGTCGTCGACGGCGGTCAAATCGCCGAAGCGTTTTGTCAAACCCTGTAGTTCGATCAACCCGGACATGATGTCGGGTCACCCCCCATTGAAAATCGGCGAGGAAGGATAAACCCCGTTTCGCCGGATTTTTCAATAGGCTAGATGGACGGATAGCCGGGCCGGCTCGCGCCGGCGACGGTGATCAACGGTTTTGGCTATCGCCTGTCGAATCGTGACTGCAATAAGCAATAACGATCATGAACAGTACGGCGGCGCCGCCTGCCAAACAAAGATACGCGATTTCACCGGTCGACATGGACCCCTCCCATAACATTGTTGTCGGCCGAAGATTAGGTCGTCGTCCAGCGCGGTGCCTTGATCTAGGTCAATTGGGCGCGTTGCTTTCCCGTTCCGGTGACGCGTGCTATTTTTCGGTACGGGAAGTCAATTAGGGAAAGAAGGAAAATGGACGCCTTGGAAATATTCGATCCGACCGGCGCCACGGAGGTGACGAAGCTGCATGCCGAGCGCCTCGGTTCGTTGTCGGGCAAGACAATCGGTTTCATCTCGAACGACATGTGGCAAGCGCACCGGATGTTGCCGCTGCTGCGTGATTGGATCTCGGAGCACCACCCGGACACGACACTGATCGCCGAGGACGAGTTTCCGATGGGATCGACCGAGATCGATACCGAGGAGGCGGTCGACGCGTTGGAGGCGCGCGGTGTCGACGCGGTCGTTGTCGCCAACGCCTCTTGAGGCGCCTGCGCAACCGCATGCGGCCGTGCTGCCGCTCGTATAGAAAGCAGGGGTATTCCCACCGTTACACTGGCTCGCGACGAGTTCATCGGCGTCCTCTACAACGCCGCCGCGGGTCTTGGATTCGACCGCGAATTGTCGATGGTGAGCTTTCCCATCGCACCCTTCCTGGTCGATAGCGACCTCACGCCGATTTCGGAAAAAGCCGCGGACTTCGCCGACGGCCTGACGGCGTGGCAACCAAGCGCCACGGAAACCGGCTTGAACGAACCGCCCAAGGTGCGCATCGAAGCCAACGGCTACGAAGCCGCCCTGGATCAGATGAACCGGATGTTCCTCACCAATACCTGGGGAGACGGGCTGCCGATCAACGCGCCGACCGGGGAACGGGTGGATTGGGTCCTGAAGGGCACCGATTTGGCGCGCGACCATGTGGTCGGAAAGATCATGCCGAAGGGCGGGATCGCCACCGTCGAGACGATTGCCGTCTCGCTCGCCATGGCGGGCGGGCGTCCGGAATATCTTCCGGTCCTGATCGCCGCCGTCGATGCCTTTCTCGACCCCGCCCTGGAACATGACAAGCTTCAGGCGACGTCGGGCAGCACTTTCCCGGTGGTGATCGTGAACGGGCCGATTGCGAAACAGATCCGCTTGAATTCGGGCTTCGGCCTGCTGGGCCCCGACCCGCAGCATCCCGCTGGGGCCAGTCTGGGGCGGGCCCTTCGGCTGTTGCAGCAGAATGTCGGTGGCGCGCTTCCCGGTGTCGGCACGATGTCGATCTTCGGCGGCATGCGTTACACGAACGCTGTCTTCGCCGAGGACGAGGACGGTCTGCCGGAAGGCTGGAAACCGGTCGGCGAGGAGCAATCGGGCGCCAAGCCGGGAGCCAACACGGTTACCCTATACGTCGCCACGGGTGCTTCGAACATCGTCCGCCGCGGGGTTGGCAAGGAAGAACTGATGGAGGAGGCGGAGCAAAGTCTCCACCGGGTCGCTGGTTTCTTGGGTAGCCCTTGCGTTCATTACGCGCAAGGCCATGCCACCGGCACGCCGGGGGCGCTGCTGATCCCGCGCCCGGTGGCGATGCAGCTCAACAATCTCGGCTGGACCTCGAAGCAACAGATCAAGGAGTTCCTGTGGGAGCATTCGAAGATTCCACAATCCGAGATCAAGGAAACCGGCATGCATCAGTGGATCGAAGCCGCCGCCCATCCGGATACGGTGGCCTCGGCGAACGATGATCCCTGGGCGGTCTCGAAGAGCGCGGATCAAATAATCGTGATCGTCGCGGGCGGAGCCCATCCGACCCATAATTTCTGGATGCAGGCAATGTCGCCGGCAGTGGTCTCCCGGGAAATTTCAATTCCCGGAAATATGGACGGGTTGGTCGCCGAAGCCGATTTGGAGATCGGCCCCGGCGGCGATATGTGCGTGATCGGCGGCGAAGAAGCCTAACGCCGCCGGCACGTCATGCCTTGGCGGCGGTCGCTTCCACCTCGATCAGCATGTCGGGCGAGGCGAGCCCGTCGATGATGAGAAGGGTGGAGGCCGGCAGGGTCGCGTCGCCGATGACCTTCTTTCGGGCCGCGCGATACCCCTCGATATGGCGCGGATCGGTCAGAAAGACCGTGAACTTGACGAGATCGCTCTTCCGCATGCCGTTCTCGCGCAGGCAAGCCAGGATATTGCGAAAGGCCTGCTCCGCCTGTTTGCGGATGCCGTCCTGGAGCTTGCCCTTGGCATCGACCCCGACCTGACCGGCCATCACCAGCCATTCCGCGTCACGCGGGACCTTGACGCTATGGGAATAGGCGCCGAGCGGTTTATGCACTTTCTTCGGATTGACATGTTCGTTCATGGTCTGGAACTCCCTATCTTGGCGAGACGGCGTCCACCCTAAGCGAGGAGATCGCCGACCGCATTTCGTAAAATATCTTCGTCCTCGGGGTTAAGTACCGGGTTTCCGGCACGATGGCCCCAGAGCGAGTCAATGACCCGTAGTTCCGCGTTCGGCATCAAGGCCGTTTCCGCGGCACTGTCGTCGACGGTGAAGTAGAGGTCGGTCGAAGAGGGCATGATGATCGACCGGGCGGTAATGGCACCGAGCGCCTTCTCGAGGTCGCCGTTGTAGATCTCGTTGTCGGCGATATCCGACTGCATCCAAGTCTCCAGGCTGGCCAATAGATCATGCGGGTCGCGGCGAAGAAAATTCGCCTCCCAGGACCGCACGATGAAATCCTCCAGCGAGGAGAAACCGACCGCCTCGTAGAGCCGCTCCCGGTAGAACGCCTGCGACATCGCCCAGCCCGCATAGACCCGCCCCATGGCGCGCAAGCCGCGGACCGGATGGGCATCGAAATGGTCGCCCCGCCAATGCGGGTCGCCGGTCAACGCGGCATGAACGCCTTGCAAGAACACCTTGTTGTGGATCGATGTCCGGGCCGAGCCGCAGATCGCGCAAATCCGCGCCACCCTGTCCGGATGAAGGGCCCCCCAATGCAGACTTTGCTGAGCCCCCATCGACCAGCCATAGACCAAGGCCACGACGTCGACACCGAAGACCTCATCCAGCAGCCGGCGTTGTGCCTCGATATTGTCCCAATGGGTGAAGACGGGGGTTTGGTCCGGACCAAAGGGCAGCCCCATATTGCTCGGCGAGGACGAAAGGCCGTTGGTGAACATGTTCGGGATGACGATAAACCAATCGGTCGGATCGAGCACGCGCCCGCGGCCGATCAGCCATTCGATATCGGTGTGCTGCGCGCCGTAGGAGGTCGGATAGAGAATGAGGTTTGATTTGTCCGCCGCCAGATCGCCGTACGTCTGATAGGCCAGACTGGCAAGCGGCAGCGTGATGCCGCGCTGCAATTGAAAATTTTCGATCTCGAAGACGCCGTATTCCCGTTCGCTCATGGTGGATCCGCCCTACAAGATTGCCTCGGGATAGCGATCCCGGAACTCTCTCTCGAGATCGGCCTGCATCCCGTTGAACCAGTCTTGGTAATCGTCCCCCTCCCAGCCCCGATGGTCGCCGCGCGCGAACGCAAGCGCGTTCCAATGATAGATCATGGCGTTGCGGCGATTGGCGATGAAGTTGTTCCGCGTCTTGATCACCTTGCCCGGCACGCCGAGAACGACCGAATTATCCGGAATTTTCGTACCCTCTGGGATCACGCAATGGGCGCCGATGACGCAGTTCTCGCCGACCACCGCCCCATCCATGACCGTGGCGTTGATCCCGACGAGGGAATTCTCCCCGATGCGCGCGCCATGTACCGTCGCCCGGTGGGTGATCGAGCAGTAGTCGCCGATATGGGTCCCCATACCGGCACCCACATGGATCACGACATGGTCCTGCATATTCACATAGCGGCCGATCCGGACCTCTTGCGACTCCGCACGGATCACCGCATAGGGAAACATCGAGCAATCGGGCGCCAGCGAGATTTTCCCGTAAAGCCGCGCGGTCGGATCGATATAGGCCGGCGCCTCAATGTGGACCGCCGGACCGAAGGAGCCGCCCTGGGGCACCTCGGAACCATCATTCATCGCCGAGCCCGCCCGCCGCGCGGAGCGCCGCGATCTCTTCGTCGTCCAGACCGGCTTCGGCAAGGATATCTTCGCTATGCTGACCCAGTTTCGGGGCACCGTGGCGTATCTTCGTGGGCGTGCCCTCGAACCGCGCCGCGGCCCGGCTCTGCCGCAACCGCCCGGCTTCGGGATGGTCCGATTCAACCAGAATCCCGCTATCGCGAATCTGGGGATGCTCGATCAATTTGCTCCGCGTCAGGACCGGGGCACAGGGCACGTGTTCTGCATCCAGCAGCGTCATCCACTCCGATGTGTTTCGCTCGATCAACGCACTTTGGATGAGTTCTAGGCGCTCGTTGATGTTGAGGTCGCGAAGTTCGGTCGTCTCGAAGCGCGGGTCGTCCAACCATTCCGGATTGCCCGTCGCCCGCGCTATTCCCGCCCATTGGGCGTTTGTCATGACCGAGACGCTCATATGCCCGTCCTTGGTCTCGTAAATGAGGTCGATAAAACTCGCGGCCCGCTGGGCGCTGACGTTCTTGCCCACATAGGTCTGTCCGCCCATATCGGTCGACCACATGAAGGCGAGCACCGAATCCAACATGGAAAGGCGGATATGCTGACCCTCTCCGGTCCGCTCGCGGGACAGCAGGCCCGCGGTCATGGCCTGGGCCGCCGTAACACTGGTCAGCTTGTCGGGCAAAACGGTGCGGATCAGCCGCGGCCGGTCCCGGTCAGATCCCGCTTGTACGGTGGCCAAGCCCGAGAGCGCCTGCACGATCGGATCGTAGACCGGCTTGCCGGAAAAGGGACCTTTCTCGCCGAAGCCGCTGATCGACAGATAGACGATATCCGGTTTCGCCGCGCGGACATCGTCATAGGCAATCCCGAGCCGCTCCACGACGCCAGGACGGTAATTCTGCACCATCGCATCGCAAGTCGCGGCGATGCGCATCAGCGCCACCTTTCCCTGCTCGTTCTTCAGATCGATGGCGATCGAGCGTTTGTTGCGATTGTTGTTGAGAAAGGTCGCCGAATGTCCCCCTTGGCGGTTGCCGGTCGACCGAACGAAATCACCAGTTCCCGGCGCCTCAACCTTGATCACGTCGGCACCCTGGTCGGCCATTATCATGGTCGAAAACGGTCCGGAGATGACGCTCGTCAGATCGAGAATACGAAATCCGGTCAATGGTCCCGACATGTCAATTTTCCCCAATTTCTCCACGCTTGCGCCGCCATATGCGCCCTGGCGCAAAGAGCGTCAAGACGTCGCATTTCAACAAATCGTCATGCGCCCCATTGCTCTTGGCGGTACTTTCACCCAATATTCAATAAGTAATATTCCGTTCCCATGGGTCGAACTCAATGGATATTCGCGTCGCGAAATTCGAAATCGGGCAGATCGTCAAGCACCGGGTCCACCCGTTCCGCGGCGTTATCTTCGATGTCGATCCCGGATTCGCCAATACCGACGAATGGTGGGAATCAATCCCCGAGGATGTCCGTCCGCGCAAGGACCAGCCCTATTACCACTTGCTGGCGGAGAACGCGCAGGGACCGTACATCGCCTATGTCTCCGAGCAGAACCTGCTGCCGGAGTACAACCCCGACCCCGTGTCGCACCCGGAAATCGGCACTTTTTTTAGGGGCTTGGAAGACGGTCGCTATGTCTCCCGACCTCGCGTGACGAACTAGACGCACCTCTTCCCGGACTTGACGCACCACCCAAGGCGGCGTCAGCATGGCCATTCCTTCCCACCGATCGCGGATTTCGCGATGCGCCATCGCATTGCAATCGTTTTCTTCGTTGCCGGCGCGGTACTGTCGTGCCTGGGGTCGGCGACGGGCGAGGAAACCGAGAACGAAGCCGCCTTGAAGGTGATGGACGCGGTCTATCATCGCCATGTCGCCGCCGACACACCAAAGAAAGACCGAGACGGCGCCCTCACTTTTCTGCGGGGCGTGATCGATCGCATCGATAAATCACATCTCTTCTATGTCGAGCTTCGGGTCATGGCGCAATTCGCGGCAATCGCAATGCGAAAGGCCTCGGCCGGGCCAGGCAAGACCGAGCCCGCCCGGCTGGCTGGCGCAGGTGTTGAAGCCGCCCTCGACCGTCTCGCCGACACTTATGCGAGCTTCACGCCCCGGGGCAAGCCGCTTCGCCGCCGCAGGCGGGGCGGTATCGGGATTGAAGCCGCCATGGTCGAGGGACAGCTTCGGGTGATCGCACCCCTAGAAGGCGGCCCGGCGGCCCGGGCGGGAATTCGCCCCGGCGACCTGATCGTCGAGATCGACCACAAATCGATCCCGGGATCGACCCTCGCCAAGGCGATGGCGCCACTTTTCGGTCCGCTCGGCAGCGAGGTTCATCTCAATATCCGGAGGGGCACCGAGCCCAGGTTCTCGCGCCGGGTAACGCGGGCCCGGTTTCGCGTCCAAGCGGTGCGGCACGAGATTTTCGGCCGCATCGGCTACATTCGAATCGCAACCTTCGCGCCGAGCACCGAAAAACTGCTGCGGAAATCGATCCTGGCGATCAAAGCGCAATTGAAGAACGGCGCCGCCGGCTACATCCTCGATCTCCGGGACAATCCGGGCGGTCTTGTCGGCCAGGCGATCCTGGCGGCGGATGCCTTCCTGATCGATGGCATGATCGTCGAGACACGAGGCCGCAGCAGAAAGGGATCGCGACGCTACAAGGCCTATCGCGGCGACTACGTCGAGGGGAAACCGATCGTTGTCCTGGTCAATCGCGGGTCCGCCTCGGCGGCGGAAATACTGGCGGCGGCGCTGAAGGACAATCGCCGCGCCGTCCTCATGGGAACCAGGTCCTTCGGCAAGGGCGTGGTACAGACCGCCTTTCCGTTCGGTCGCTGGGGAGAAATTCGCTTCACGACCCACAAATACATGAGCGCAAGCGGCCTCCAAATTCACGGGATCGGGGTCAAGCCGGATATCTACGTCTCACCGGGCGCCAAGCGACGGGTCAGGGGCCATGCGATCGATTCGCGGCGCTGCCCGCCGATCGGTCCGGCGAAAGATAAAACACTTGGATGCGCGGTCTCGATGATGAAAACGGGTGCGCTCGAGCAGTTCCTGGCGCGCCGCCCGCCTCGGGCCCGATAAGACGCCGCCGGGTCATGATTTGACAGGATCAAGGCGTTGGCGTCTTTAGAAATGTCGTCCGCCGTCGATTCCGGGCCCCGCGCCGGTTGGAGGAACGTCCGTTGTATCGCTTCTTTGTCTTGATCATCGTTCTCGTCTCGCTGCCCGGTTGCGCGCCGAATCTAAGCTCGCCCCCGGCCCGACCCGGTGTCGTGCATCAGCGCGGTGCCTCCGGAAACGCGCAGACGGTGCAGTTCGTCGTCATCCCGAATGATGCAACCTGTCGGCTGACGGGGACCGCCTTTCGCCGAGGCCTCAAGGGATCGAGCATGGTGGTCCTGCCGGTCAACGCCTCTCCGGTCGAAGTCTCGTCCTTTCGTCAGGGTCATGTCTCGGTGAAGCGAAAGCTGCTCAGCAGTCTTGCGGGTCAATTGGTCATGGGCGGTGTCGTCGGCTTCCTGAAGTCGATCGTCGGCGGCAAGGGCAAACGCTTTCCGCCGCTGGTGCATCTTTATTTACGGCCGGTCGGCAGCGGCGTCGTGCAGTCGGAAAATCTGGCACGCAGCCGTCGGATGATCGAATCGAATTGGGAGCTTTTTCGCGACGGCCGCGATATAGAATGCCGCGGCAGGAACCGGGTGGTCGCGACCGACCTTTGGGCGATCTACTGCGACACCGGTCAGTTCGGTCAATATCTGAAGGCCGATCTTGCCGCCTTCGACTCATCGACCCGGCCGGCACCGCCGGTATCGACCCCCCAACCGGCCGCCGTGAAGACACCGCCGAAACCAGCGCCTCAACCCGGCCCCGCAAAGGCCAAACCAAATTAGGATTGGGGACGCCGCGCGACCATATCGATTTCAACCAGGGCGCCGCGCGCCAAACCCGTGACTCCGACACAGGTGCGCGCGGGCAGGCGATCATCGGGAAAATACGATTGGTAGACCGCGTTCATCGCCGCGTAATCGCGGTTGAATTCGGTCAGATACACCCGGCAAGAGAGGACATGGCCAAGTTCGAGCCCCACTTCGCTGAGCACGATGATCAGATTGTCCATGACGCGCCGGGTTTGCGCCTCGACACCGTCGGGCAGCGGCTTCGTATCGTCGTCGGGATCAGTCGGCATCTGCCCCGTCAGCTGCACCCAGCCGTCGCATTCGACCGCGTGGCTGAAAGGGGCCACCTTTTCGGGCGCCGCACCGAGGTTATGAAAGATCGGCTCTGACATGGGACTAGTTTACCCGGTCCCGGTGCTCAGCGCACCACGCCCTCGGCGCGGAGTGCCGCGATCCGGTCATCCGCATAGCCGAGAGCGCCCAACACCTCATCGGTGTGCTGGCCGAGCGCGGGTGCCGCGACGAAGTTGCGGACCGGCGTATCCGAAAAATTGAGCGGCGACCCGAAGAGTTTCAGCGGCCCTTCGACGGGATGCTCGACGGTTTGGATCATGCCGCGCTCGGCGATGATCTCGGAATTCAATGACTCCGAGAAATTTTGCACCGCGCCCGCGGGTAGATGCCGCAGTTTTTTCAGCCACTCGGCCCGTGTCGCGGTCCCGAGAATCTCGTTGATAACGGCGAAAAGCTCGGGGCGGTTCTGGAAGCGCGCCGCCGGGGTCGCGAAACGGGGATCTTCCGGCAGGTCGGGCCGATCGAGACCCTCGCGACAGAATTTTCCGAAGAGACGGTCCGAACCGACCGCAATGTACAGATCCCCGTCCTTGGCATGAAACAGGCTGGTCGGGGTCGAGATTGGATGCGAATTGCCGGCCCGTTTCGGCTGCTCGTCCGATTGCAGGAAGTACTGGCCCGAATTGCTGAGCGCCGCCACCGCGACATCCATCAAGGCAAGCTCCACTTCCTGACCCCTGCCCGTCGACTGGCGCGCCCAAAGCGCCGCCATGATCGCGCCCACGGAATGGAGTGCGGTGAAGATATCGATGATCGAAAGCGGATGACGGAGCGGCGATCCATCGATCTCGCCGGTCATCGACATCATGCCCGACTCCGCCTGCAGCACGGGATCGAAGCCGGGCCGGTCGGCCAGCGACCCCTCGGCGCCATAGGCCGATACCGCGGCATAGACGAGACGCGGGAACCGATCCTCGAGGGCGGCATAATCGAGCCCGAAGCGCTTCATTACGCCCGGCCGGAAATTCACCACCAGAACATCCGCGTCCTCCAGCAGGCGGAACAGAATCTCCTTCCCCGCGCCATTCCGAAAATCGAGACCGATACTGCGCTTGTTTCGGTTGAAAGCCTGGAAGAAATGGGAATCCTCGCCGGCCCGGGGCCCCGGATGATGGCGCGCATCATCGCCAGTGACCGGATTCTCGATCTTCAATACATCGGCTCCCATATCGGCCAGTTGCTGGCAGGAGAGCGGCCCCGCGATGATCCGAGAAAGGTCGAGAACCTTGATCCCGACGAGTGGCGGCTGACCCGATTGCGTCATGATTTCCTCCGTGGCGACGGCCTAGCCCTCAAGTAGTACGGCGGTTCCGGTGGTAAAGACCGGCAGCAAGGGATGACGGACCGCACGGTGGCGCTATCCTTATTTGCCAGTATCGGAGGAAGCGATGGAACTCTCGCAAGACCAAGTCGATCAATTCGATCGCGATGGCTATCTCATCTTCCCGGACCTCTTCGAGCCGGCGGAGGTCGAAATCCTCCGGCGCGAAGTCGCCCGCGTTTCGGCGGTCGACGCCGAATGCATCTTCCGAGAGGGCGAATCGGGCGCGGCGAAATCGATGTTCCGCCTACATGAGCCGGACGGGCCGACCGCGTCGGCCTCGTTCCGCGCCTGTTCGCGCACCTCGCGCATCTTGAGAACCGCCCAGCAATGCCTGCACGACGACGACCTCTACATGCATCACTGCAAGGTCAATATGAAGGCCGCCATCGAGGGCACGGCCTGGCCGTGGCATCAGGACTACGGAAGCTGGCATCTTGACGGAATCGAGCGACCCGACATGGCGACGGTGACCGTGCTGCTGTCGGATGCCAATCCGTTCAACGGCTGTCTCTTCGTCGTGCCGGGAAGCCATGTCGTCGGCCGATCCGATCCCTATTGGGATGATTCGACCGCGTACAAACTATGGGCTGTGAAGCCGAAGGACATGCAGGCCTTTCTCCGCGACCATCCGGAGCCGGTGCCGATCGAGGGCAAGGCGGGCACGGTCGCGATCTTTCACTGCAATATCCTGCATGCCTCGGGGCACAACCTCTCCCGCGAGGATCGCTGGCAGGCCTATTTCTGCTTCAACCGCTGCGCCAATCGACCGAAGGACGTGGAAGATCCGCGCCCCGATTACGTCCGCTCGCGGAACTGGGCCGCAATGGCGGTCGAAGCGGAGGACGGCGTCCTGGAGACAACCTAGTCCACCCAGTGCACCTCAAGCGATTGAAGGGCATCATCGGCCAGACTTTGATACGTTTTTCCCGCCGCGATATCGCCGTCGACACCAGTTTCCTTCGCACGAGTGGATTCAAGTTCCTCCAGCACCGCGCCGATACGCGATTGCTTGACGATAGCGACGTTGTCCCGGTCGCCGACGATCAGATCGCCCGCTTCGACGATATGCCCGCCGATCGAGATGGGCATGCCGACGCTGCCCGGGCCGTTCTTGTAGGGGCCGTTCGGGGTGATGCCGCGGGCGAATATGGGAATGCCGATCTCCTCCAGCCCGTCGCGGTCGCGAACGCAAGTGTCCGTCACGACCGCCGCAACCCCGGTATTCTTCGCCATACCGACCATGAGATCGCCGGTGACGGCACAATTGTCGAATTCGTCCCCCGCGACCACCAAAACATCGCCGGGCTTGGCGAATTTAAGCGCGACATGCAGGCCGAGATTGTCGGCCGAGGCGCAAGCGACCGGGAACGCCGTCCCGACGAAGGGTGCCGTACAGCAGATCGGTCGAATGCCGCCGCCAAGAGCACCCTGCCGGCCATTCGAATCGCAAACCCAACCCAGCGGCAACCCCTCGAAACGTTTCAATGTATCAGCCGATATGCGCTCGAAATCCTTGCGGACGGTCAACATCGGATTGTTCGACATGGCATTCCTCCAGGCGGATATTTGAGAATTCACCAACGGTTAGCACGGCATTCGCCGCCCCGACAGACGAAAGCGCGTGCGCGAAAGGGGCCGCTTGCCTAGCATGAGTGCCATGCGATTTCTCTTTTCGGCCCTCGTGACATTGTTCGTCGCCTGCCCCCTCGCCGCCGCCGAACTGGTCGGCAAGGCGACAATCATCGATGGCGATACAGTCGAGATCGACGGCAAGATCATTGGCATTCACGGAATCGACGCGCCGGAAATGGATCAATTCTGCAGGGACGCGATGGGAAAACCCTTCAAATGCGGTCACGCGGCGATGCGGCGACTGTTCCTGTATATCGGCGCCGACCCCTTGCGTTGCCGCCTCGAAGGCCCGGCGACGGGGGAGCGGCTGGCGGCGACCTGCCGGGTGAAGAGCTATTTCCGGAACACCGAGAACGGGGCCACCCGCGGCGAGATGTTCGATGTCGGGCTGGAGATGGTCTTGACCGGACATGCCTTTGCACGCCGGTCGGAGTCCGACATTTATGTCGCGGCCGAGAAGCGGGCCCGCGATCGAAACCTCGGCTTCTGGAAGGGCGAAGTCACCCCGCCCTGGATTTGGCGACGGGGATCGGGGAAAACGAACAAATGACGCATGACGACAATACGGAGCTCCACGCACTCGACACCGTGACCGAGCTTTTCCATGAAGTCGCGCAGTGCCAAGCCCTCGGCATGCAAGTCGTCTCCGTCGAGCGCGGTAACGCGTTGGTTCGAATGCCCTACGACCCGCGCCATGTCGGCGATCCCAATACCGGCATCGTGCATGGCGGCGTGATTACGACGTTGCTCGATTCCGCGGGTGGGTGCGCCGCGATCAGCGTAACACCGGTCGATCAAATCATCGCCACGCTCGATCTCCGCATCGATTATTTGAAGCCCGCGACGCCGGGAGAGGACATCCGCGGCTTTGCCGAATGCTATCGCCGAACCCGGGACATCGCCTTCGTTCGCGGCCTCGCCTATCACGAGGACCGGAACGATCCAATCGCGAATTTCACCGCCTGCTTCATGACCCGCGACGGCGGCTTGGCGCCCGAGGCGGATTTGGAGTCGTCATGACCTTCTTCGAACAGGTCGCGGCCCTCAAGGAAGCCGGTAAGTTTCGGGAGATCAGTGAGATGATCCCCTATTCGAAATTCATCAACCTGGATGTCGATGAAGACGAGTCCGGTCTGGTCACGATCTTGCGCCAAACGGACAGCAATATCGGCAACCCGAATATTCCGGCGGTGCATGGCGGCGTTGTCGGCGGCCTGCTAGAGCATGCGGCCATCTTGCAGGTTCTGATGGACGGCGCCTATACGCGCTTCCCGAAGATCGTCAACATTACCGTCGAATATCTCCGCCCCTGTCTCGCCACCGAAGACACCTTTGCGCGGGGCATTCTTTACAAGCAGGGGCGAAGCGTCTCCAACGTCCGCATCGAAGCTTGGCAGAGCGACCCCGAGCGACCGGTCGCCGCCGGTCACGCCCATTTTTTAATGCGCTGAACGCGCTTGATTACTAGCCACTTCGGTGTTTCCCGGGAATTCCCGTAGACCGAGCCCGGTTCCCGTTGACTCGGTGGTGCGTCGAGTCATAATTTGTCCAGACAAACTTGTCCGGACAACCGGATTTCCTTATGCCAAGGAGGGTATTTCGCAAATGCGCGACGGCATTGATGTTGAATTCCGCGAAGTCGGCTTGCGGGACGGTCTCCAGAACGTGGACGACTTTTTCCCGACGGCGGCGAAAATCGCCTGGCTAGAGATCGAGATCGCCGCTGGCATGCCGGCCATCGAGGTGTGTTCCTTCGTACCCCCCAAATTGATCCCGCAATTCAAGGATGCCAACGAGGTGGTCGCGGCGGCCCACGTGGCGGTGGACGAAAATTGCGAAATTTCGGCCTTGATCCCGAATTTGAAGGGGGCCGAACTCGGTGTTGCGGCCGGCGTGAAGAAGTTGAACTACGTCACGTCGGTCTCCGAGACCCACAATATGAACAATGTCCGGCGGAAGCCGGCGGAATCGGTCGAGGATTTCAAACGGATCGTGGCGATGCGGGACAACCTTGATCCGAACCAAAAACCGATCCTCGACGTCGGCCTCTCGACCGCTTTCGGCTGCACCTTGGAAGGATCGATCGATCCGGCGGCCGTCGTCCTGCTGGCCGAACAATTCATCGCCGCCGGGGCCGACCGGCTGACCGTCGCCGACACCGTCGGCTACGCCAATCCCCAGCAGGTCAAGGATCTGTTCCAATTATTGCGCCGGGAACTCGGCGATACGATCAATATGACCGCCCATTTTCACGACACGCGCGGTCTCGGCCTCGCTAATATCGCGGCTGCGCTCGACACCGGTATCCGCAGCTTCGACGCCTGTCTCGGCGGTCTCGGCGGCTGTCCCTGGGCACCGGGCGCCAGCGGCAACGTCATCATGGAAGACGCGGTCTTCATGTCGGAGGCGATGGGCCTTCGCACCGGGGTCGATCTCGACAAGCTTTGTTCGATCCGCGACATCATCGCAACCAACCTGCCGAACGAGCCGCTGCAGGGTGCAATCGCCAAGGCGGGTCCACCGAAAGGCTTCATGGCCGCCGCCGACGCGATGGCCCGGGCCGCGGAATAGTCCCGATGAGCGGTGAAGACGTCAGCATGACGCTCGGCGTCGACTTCCCGGAAATTCGGGAAGCCGTCGCCAAGATTTGCGAAGCCTATCCGGGGGATTATTGGCGCGACCTCGAGGATCAACCGCCCGAGGGCAGCTATCCGACCGCCTTCGTCAATGCGTTGACCGAAGCCGGCTTTCTCGGCGCTCTGATCCCGGAGGAATACGGCGGCTCGGGCCTGCCCATTCGCGCCGGCGCGGTGATCCTGGAGACGATCCACGCCAACGGCTGCAGTGCCGCCGCCTGCCACGCCCAGATGTACATCATGGGAACCTTGCTGCGCCACGGCAACGAGACCCAGAAGCGCGAATACCTGCCCAAGATCGCGTCCGGCGCGTTGCGCCTCCAGGCGTTCGGCGTGACCGAGCCGACGACGGGCACCGACACCACGCAAACCAAGACCCGCGCCGAGAAGGACGGTAACGACGCCTATATCGTCAACGGTCAGAAGGTCTGGACCAGCCGGGCGCTGCATTCCGACCTGATGCTGCTTCTCGCCCGGACGACACCGGCCGACCAGGTCAAGAAACGCGTGGATGGAATTTCCGTCTTCCTGATCGATCTTCGGACCGCCGTCGGCAATGGCTGCGAAATTCGGCCCCTGGACGCCATGATCAATCACAACACGACCGAGGTGTTCTTCGACAACCTTCGCATTCCGGCCGACACGCTGATTGGCGAGGAAGGCAAGGGCTTTCGCTATATCCTGGACGGGATGAACGCGGAACGCATTCTGATCTCGGGCGAATCGATCGGAGATGCGCGCTATTTCACCGAGAAAGCGGTCGACTACGCCAATGAACGCGTGGTCTTCGGACGGCCGATCGGCCAGAACCAAGGCATCCAATTTCCCATCGCCGGCGCCCATGCGGAGATAGAGGCGGCGGAATTGATGGCTCGAAAGGCGGCCGCCCTCTTCGAGGCCGGCGTCGAGTGCGGCGCGGAGGCCAATATCGCCAAGCATCTGGCCGCCGAGGCGGCCTGGAAGATGGGCGAGGCCTGCATGCAGACCTTTGGCGGCTTCGCCTATGCCCGCGAATACGATATCGAGCGGAAATGGCGGGAATGCCGGCTCTATCGGACCGCCCCCATCTCGACCAACCTCATCCTCAGCTATATCGGCCAGCATGTCCTCGGCATGCCTCGGTCATTTTGATAACAAAACAATGTCCGCGCCACACCTTCGCCGCTCCATGCTGTTCGTACCGGCCCTCCGGCCGGACCGGTTCGAGAAGGCGCTCGCCACCGGCACGGATATCGTCATCGTCGATTGGGAAGATGCGGTCGTGGCCGATCGAAAGGCCGAGGCGCGGCAACTGTCGGCGCCGTTTTTCGCGGCTCCTCGGGCGGACTCGGCACTCCGCTACCTCCGCATCAATAGCCCGCGGACCGATGAAGGATTGCGGGATCTCACATTTCTTTTCGATATCGAAACATTTCCCGACGGTATTTTGATTCCGAAAGTGGAATCGCCGGAGGAAGTCCGCTGGCTTGACGAAATCCTGTCCCCCTATCGCGCCGATATAGAGCTTTATCCGGCGGTGGAGACGGCGAAAGGCGTCCGAGCCGCCGCCGAAATCGCCTTGGCCTCGCCACGAAACGCCCTCATCGGCTTTGGGGTCGTCGACCTCGCCGCCGAGATGGGGTCCGATATGAGCTGGGAGACGATGCTCTATACCCGATCCCGCGTGGTCCATGCCGCGGCGGAGGCCGGAATCGAGGCTATGGACACGGTCTGGATCGACATCGCCGACGGAGACGGCTTGGCCGTGGAATTGCGGCGGGCACGCGCCCTCGGCTATACGGGCAAGGCGGCGATCCATCCGTCCCAGATCACCCCCATCCACGCCGCTTTCAGCCCGAGCACGACGGAGATCGCCAGCGCGCAACGGATCGTAGATGCCGCGGGCGGCGAATTCTCCGGTGCTCTACAGGTCGACGGCAAGTTGATCGACGAGCCGGTCATCATCGCCGCGCGGCGGACCTTGGCCTTGGCGGCGCAACTATCGGCTGTGCCGGACGCGGCGGGACGTGCCGGATGACCGAAATCACCCGCAAACTGGCCGATTTCGTCGCCGATCTCGACTATGACGATATCCCGTCCGAAGTTATTTTGAGAGCTAAATTATTGACCCTGGACCTCATCGGGATCGCGCTTCGGGCCCGTCATCACGCGGATTCGACAACGGCGATGATGCGGGCGACCGAAATTCTGGGCGCCGATGGCGGGACCTGCGGAGTCTTCGGCGATACGCGCTGGTTTTCGCCGGCTGCGGCGGCGTTGATGAATGGGGCCCTCGGGCATTCGCTTGATTTCGACGATACCCACGCCGCAGCATCGGTCCACCCGAGCGCCCCCGTGGTGCCGGCGGCGCTGGCGGCGGCGCAACTGCCGGGCGCATCGGGTCGGGAAGCCGTCACCGCCATTATCGCCGGCTACGAGGTGATCTGCCGGCTCGGTCAGGCGCTGGGCCCTGACGGCCATTACGACCGCGGCTACCATCCGACGGCGACCTGCGGCGCCTTCGCGGCGACGGCGGCGGCGGCGAAGGTCATGGGGCTCTCGCGGGACGAAATCGAAAGCGCCTTCGGTATTGCCCTCTCGCAAACCTCGGGCTCGATGCAGTTTCTCGAGAACGGGGCCTGGACCATGCGCTACCAGGTCGGCAACGCGGCCAAGAACGGCCTCGTCGCCGCGAGTTTCGCCCGCGAAGGCTTCGTGGGTGCCAGCCATCCGATCGAGGGCCGCTACGGGTTCCTCAACGCCTATGCGCCGAATCCGAACCACGACCGGGCGGCCGCCGGCCTCGGCGAGGTTTGGGAAACCATGAACATCGCAGTGAAACCCTATCCGGGCTGCCGCTTCGCCCATGCCGCGATTGATGCGGCGATCGATCTCAAACGCGAACATGATCTCGGACCGGACGATATCGACTCCATTGCCGTCGGCCTGTCGCGAAAAGGGCTCGACCTGACCGGCACCCCGGAGCCGCAGAAGCGAACGCCGGAGAATATCGTCGATGCGCAGTTCTCCGTCCATTTCCTGATCGCCGTCGCCCTGCAGAAAGGTCGTGTCGATTGGGATGACTTCGAAACGCATCTCAGCGACGAGGAGACCTCGCGGCTGATGCAGCGAATCCACGCCTTCCACGAGGCCGAAGCGGATAGCGACGCCAACGCACGTCACGCCGCCTCGCTCAGTATCGAGACACGGGACGGCCGGAATCTGACCCGCTTCCAGAGACTTCCCCGCGGTGAGTTCGGCAATTTCCTGACCGGGATCGAGCTTCGCGCCAAGTTCCGCTCGCTGGTGGCGCCCTGCATCGGGCGCACGGCCGAAATGCGGCTCTACGACACGATCATGCGGATCGAGGAAGAGGCCATCGACGATCTCTTCTATCGCACCATGCCGCCCGCGGTGAACGCCATGGCGGGAGAGGATTAGAGATGAGCTACGGCAAGAAGAAAATCGGCCCGAACCGCTATCGCGAGGAGATTGGCCGGTATCTGGAGGATTTCAACGTCGGCGACATCTACGAACACCGCCCGGGCCGGTCGATCACCGAGTCCGACAACACCTGGTTCACGCTGCTGACCATGAACCAGCACCCGGTACATTTCGACAAGGCCTATGCGGCGAAGAGCGAGTTCGGAAAACCGCTGGTGAACTCCTGTCTGACGCTGTCGATCGTGGCCGGCATGAGCGTCAGCGACACCAGTCAAAAGGCGATCGCCAATCTCGGCTGGACCGACATCAACATGCCGCAACCCGTCTTCGTCGGAGACACGCTTTATTCCGAGAGCGAGGTCCTGGACAAGCGCGAGTCGAAATCGCGGCCGACCCAAGGCATCGTTACCGTTCGCACCACCGGCAAGAACCAGGACGGGGTCGTCGTGATGACCTACGAACGCGCCTTCCTGGTGCCGAAGCGCGGGCACGGCGTCGACGACCTGATCGATGCGGCGAGCGATTAGCGGGATAGGGAACGCACGGGTGAATCACAGACGACGCAACCGGCGAAGCGCCATGTTTTTCCCCGCCGTCTCGCCCGAAAGGTGGGACGAGGCGATCTCGACAGGCGCCGATATCATCGTCTTCGACATGGAGGACGCGGTCCAGCCCGCGCGAAAGGAAGAGGCGCGGCGGCTTGCTCTCCCGCTCTTCGAACGATCGGCCGGGCGACCGCTGATCTGCGGCCTTCGCATCAACAGCCCTCGAAGCGACGAGGGCATCAAGGATCTCCTGGCGATTTTGGAGACGGCGTCGCCGCCCGATGCGCTGGTGATCCCGAAAGTCTCGAGCGCGGAAGAGATACAATGGGTCGCCGGAATATTGGCGCCGCGCCATCCGGAAGTGGAGATTGTCGCTCTCGTTGAGACCGAGGAAGGGATCGAGCGCGTGGACGCCATCGCAAAAGCGGCCCCCCAGGTCGGATGCGTCCTGTTCGGCTATGTCGACTACACCGGCGAGATTGGGTCCGACATGGGGATGGAAGCCCTGCAATATGCCCGCAGCCGGATCGTCAAGGCCTGCTCGGCGGCCGGCATCGATTCAATCGACGGCCCTTTCCTCGACCCCGAGGACACCGACGGCCTGCTCCGCGAAACCCGCATCGTGGCGGCAATGGGTTTCATGGGCAAGGCGTCCTACGACGCCGCTCAAATCCCGCACATTCACGGCGTCTTCACCCCAACCACCGACGAGATCGACTTCGCCCGGCGGGTGCTCGACGCCGTTGCCGCCAGCGATACCGGAACGGCCAGGGTCGACGGGCAATCGGTCAACAAGGCCAGCTTAAAATCCGCGCGCCATACGCTCGACATCGCCGAGCGCCGCGGCGCCCTATAGCCAAGATCGGAGAAAACGAATGCCTGATTCGACCGCTGTCGACGAACAGGACGTCCTCATCCTGCAGACGCTCGAACAGTTCCTCGAACGCGACGTCCGCCCGCACGTCATGGAACTCGAACACAACGACATCTGGCCCGAGGAGATCGTCGGCAAGATGTCGGAGCTCGGCCTTTTCGGCGCCATTATCGACGAGGAATACGGCGGGCTGGGTCTCTCCTGTACCACCTACGCCAAGATCTGCGAGAAGGTCTCCCATACCTGGATGTCGCTGGCCGGAATCTTCAACTCGCACCTCATCATGTCGGCCGCCGTCCAGCGCTTCGGCACCGAGGAACAGAAACTGAAATGGTTGCCGAAATTCGCGACGGGCGAGTTGCGGGGCGGAATCGCACTGACCGAGCCGAATTGCGGCACCGATCTTCAAGCGATCCGCACGCGGGCGGTCCGGGATGGCGACGAATACGTGGTCAACGGCAACAAGACCTGGATCTCGAACGGTATCAACGCCCATGTCATCCTCGTCCTGGCGAAGACCGATTGGGAGATCGAGCCCCGGCATCGCGGCATCAGCCTATTCCTGATCGAGAAGAGCGAGAGCTTCCGCGCGGCGCGGAAACTGGAGAAACTCGGCTACAAGGGCATCGATACGGCCGAACTCATCATCGAGAACTGCCGTGTGCCGGCCGACCAATTGGTCGGCACCGAGGAAGGCCAGGGCTTCAAGCAGATCATGGGAGGGCTGGAGCTCGGCCGGATAAACGTCGCCGCCCGAGGATGCGGCGTCGCCAGCGCCTCGCTCGACGAGGCCGTCAAATATTCCCAGCAGCGCGAGACCTTCGGCACGCCCATCTGTAATCACCAGGCGATCCAGTTGAAGCTCGCCGATATGGTGACCCGGGTCGAGGCGGCGCGGCTCCTGACCTACCGGGCGGCGGAGGCCTATGACAGGGGCGAACGCTGCGACATGGAGGCCGGCATGGCGAAGCTGCACGCGACCGAGGCCGCGGTCAGCAATTCGATGGATTCGATGCGAGTCCATGGCGGCTACGGCTATTCCAAGGAATTCCCCGTCGAGCGCTTCTACCGAGACGCCCCCTTGCTGACGATCGGCGAAGGAACAAATGAACTGCAGCGCATCATTATCGCGCGCCAGTTGATCGCCCGTAACCCGATCTAGGACCCGAACATGCCGCCGCTTGAAGGCTGTCGCATCCTCGCCGTCGAACAATACGGCGCCGGCCCGTGGGGAACCCAGTATCTGGGCGACCTTGGGGCCGAGGTGATCAAGATCGAGAACCCGCGGGACGGCGGCGACATGGCGCGGCCGCTCGGCCCGTTTTTCCTGAACGACGGCGAAGGCACGGCGGATTCGCTTTTTTTTCAAAGCGTTAATCGAAACAAGAAGAGCCTGACCCTCGACCTCGGCGATCCCGACGGGCAGGCGACCTTCCACGACCTGGTCAAGTCCGCCGATGCGGTGACCTGTAATCTCCGAGGTGACGTGCCGGGCAAGCTCGGCCTGACCTATGAGACGTTGGGCAAGGTCAATCCAAAAATCGTCTGCGCCCATCTCACGGCTTACGGCCGCGAGGGCGAACGGGCGACGTGGCCCGGCTACGATTATCTGATGCAGGCGGAGGCCGGCTGGTTCTCGCTGACCGGCGAGCCGGACTCGCCGCCGACGCGGTTTGGCTTGTCGGTGGTCGACCTGATGACCGGCCTGTTGCAAGCCTATGCCACGGTATCGGGCATTCTCAGCGCCCGAACATCCGGCACGGGCCGCGATATCGATGTCAGCCTGTTCGATTTAGCGCTTTCGAACCTGTGTTATTCGGCGACTTGGCACCTGAATACGGGGCATGTTCAACAGCGCGAACCGCGGTCCGCGCACCCCTCGCTCACGCCTTGCGCCAGCTACCGGACCAAGGACGGCTGGATTTTCATCATGTGCAACAAGGAAAAATTCTGGCCGCTTCTCTGCGACAAGCTGGACCGGCGCGATTGGGGAACCGACCCCCGATACGCCACCTTCAAGGATCGCCTCAAGCATCGGGAACAAATCACCGGGATGCTGGATGATGCTCTTGCGGCCAAGACAACGACGGAATGGCTCGCCGACTTGGCGGGCGCCGTGCCGGTGGCGCCGATCCTCGACCTGCAACAGGCGCTGGAAAATCCGTTCGTCGTTGAGAACGACAAGATTCAGCAGCTTACGCACCAGACCGGCGAGGAATTCCGCCTGGTGGCATCCCCGGTCATCTGCCCCGGTGACGAATTGCCGGCCCGTCCAGCGCCCGAACTCGGCGAGCATACATCTGAAATTCTCACCGGGCTTGGCTTGCTTGCAGATCGGATCGAACATCTTCGCGAACGGGGCGTCATCGGATGAACGAACCCGCGATGCGCAAGAAACAGAACCAGCCGCGATATGTTTTGCTTTCGCAACAATTGGCGAAAGGCATCCGCGACGGCAAATATCCGGTCGACAGCCTGTTGCCGACCGAGGCGGAACTGACCAAAAACCACAATGTCAGCCGATTTACCGTCCGCGAGGCGATCCGCCAGTTGCAGGAACAGGGGCTCGTGGTGCGTCGCCAGGGTGTCGGCACCCGCGTGATCGCGGCCGAACCGGCCCAGCGCTATACCCACGGCTGGAGTTCGGTCGAGGAGCTGCTGCAATACAAGGTCGAGTCGGTCCTGAACGAGATGGAGCGGGCCGAGGTCCGGGCGGATGCTTCGCTGGCCGACCTGCTGCAGTGCGCCGAGGGCGACGAATACCTTCGGCTTTCCGGGTTTCGGGTGCCGGTGGACCGCCCGGACGGCCCGCCGGTCTGCTGGACGGATATCTATGTCGCCGAGCCATATGCCGAAATCCGCGATGAAATCGGCGTCTACAAGGATCTTATCGCCAATTTGATCGAGAGCCGCTACGGCACCGAAGCAGCTGAAATCCGACAAAATTTAACATCCGTTTCGATACCAGATCATTTGGCCGAACCGCTTGGTTTGCGGCGTGGCGCCCCGGCACTTCGCGTGCAGCGCTGGTATATCGGAACCGACGGCAAGCCCTTCGAAGTGACCATCAGCCTGCATCCAGGCGATCGCTTCAGCTATTCCATGCAGCTGCGGCGCAACGGCGATATGTGAGGGTTCGACGGAGGGCTGGATGGCGAGGCGACGGCGGCCAATTAGCTCAATTCGATCAATCGGTAATCTCCGGCAACTCGAAATCGGCCGCCCGTTCGACGACCTTGATGATCTCGCTGAGATCGCCCGGCCCCATCCCCATCGCTAGAGCCTGCATCAGCGTCTGATAGGTCGCCGAGGCCACCATCTGCGGCACCTCGAGGCGCTCCGCCTCCATCCGCCAAAGGGTCGCGTCCTTTTCGGAAATGTACATCGGAGCTTCCATGTCGAACTTCCGGTTCAGAACAAAACCCGGAATTTTCGCCAGCGTGGCGCTGTTCTGGCCGGAGCCGATGTTGACGACCTCGAGCAGCTTCAGGGGATCGATGCCCGCCTTCGCCGCCATGACAAGGCCTTCGCAGCCAATTACGAGGTTGGTCATAGACAGGATATTGTTGACGATCTTGACGATCTGAGCCTGCCCGACCTTGTCGCCGACATAAACGATTTCACCGGCAAACGCTTTGAGGAATGGCTCAACCTGTTCGAAGACGGCCTTCGGCCCGGAGGAGATCACGGTAATGTTCCGATCCCAGGCACGTTTCGTACCCCCAGTGATCGGCGAATCCAGCATGGGGATGCCGTGCTCGGCCATCTCGGCCTCGATGGCCCCGACCGCCTCTGTCCCCATCGTTCCCAGATTGACGAAGAGCTTCATTTGGTCGCCATGGATGACACCGTCCTTGCCATAGGCGACGTCGTGGAAACTGGCGACACTCGGCATGCAGGCGAAAACGACGTCGCTCTCGTCGGCCACCTCTTTCGGCGAATCGACGATCCGCGCCTGACGATCGGCGAGATAGGTCGTCGCCTCGGGCACGATATCATAGGCGACGAGGGAGGATTCCTGCGCCAAGATATTGGCCGCGAGAGGCAGCCCCATATTTCCGGTCCCGATAAAGCCTGCCTTCATGTCCGCTGTCTCCCTTGGCACTATGTCACTCTGGGTCGCGGCCACGCGCGACACTGCCTAAGTTAGCGGGGCAGCCTTGGCGGGCAAGCTCATGGCCCCTCGCCAATCGAAAGGACGGCGCATGATTACGGTATACGGCCTCAAGAACTGCGACACCTGTCGGAAGGCGCGGAAATGGCTGGATGCCGAGGACCGGCCGCATCACTTCCGTGACATCCGCGCCGAACCCGTCGACCGGGAGAAACTGCAACAATGGGCCGACGCGGTCGGGTGGGAGGTCTTGCTGAACCGGCGCGGCACGACCTGGCGCGGCCTCCCGGAAGCGGAAAAGGTCGGCGTCGATGCCGAGAAAGCAATGGTCCTCATGCACCAATACCCCGCTCTGCTGAAACGTCCCGTCTTCGAAGCCGAGGGTACGGTGATCGTCGGATTCAAAGCCGCCGACCAGGTCCGCCTCGCGGCACTTTCCGGCGATTAACCTGAAAAATCCGACGGCTTGAGATCTCGCTGTATCTGTCCCAACTGCTACAGATCAATGTTGACCCGATCCTAATCTGTTCTTGTTGGCGTACGAACCGACCTCCGCTTCGGCGGATTTCCGACGCGCCGGGCGTGACAGGGATCGAGGGGAAAGCATTTGGATATCGGTGAACGAGACACTGATACTTCCTGCGACGTCATCGTATTGGGCGCCGGGGCCGGCGGAATGGCGGCCGCCATCGTCGCCGCGAATGAGGGCTTGAAAACCCTTGTCATCGAAAAGACAGCTTATGTCGGAGGTACGACGGCGCTGTCGGGCGGCATGGTTTGGGTGCCGAACAACAGCAAAATGGCCTCTTGCGATCTTTCCGACTCATTTGAAAACGCGGAAACCTATCTGGAAGCAACCGTAGGAAAACGCGGCGGTGCCGACCTCAGACGGATCTACCTGCGGGAATCGTCTCGCGCGATCGACTATTTCGACCGCACCAGCAGCGTCCATCTGACGCCGATCGCTTTTTATCCGGACTATTACCCCGACCAGCCGGGTGCCACCATGGGCGGTCGGGTGATGGAACCGTTACCCTTCGACGCGCGCGAATTGGGCGACGCCTTTAGGTTTCTGCGCCCCCCGTTGCCGGAATTCACCCTGTTCGGCGGTATGATGGTGGCACGCCCGGACATCGTGCATTTCCGACGGATGTTCCGCTCTCCCACCGCCGCGTTCAAAGTGGCACGGCTGGTCATTTCCTATGCGATCGAACGACTCAAATGCCATCGCGGCGCGAAGCTGGTGCTGGGCAATGCCTTGGCGGGCCGGTTGTTGAAATCGTTGTTGGCACTCGATACGCCGATAAGACTCAATACCGCCGTCGATCGTCTGGTCGAGAAGGACGGGCGGATCGTAGGCGTTGAAATCGCAACCGAATCCGGATCACGGGTCATCGAAGCCCGTCGCGGCGTGGTTCTGGCGGCGGGCGGCTTTTCGCATCATTCGGCCCTACGCGCGAGCCTCCTGCCGGCGGAAGCGGGCCAGCATTCGGCCGCGGCGGAAGGCAATAGTGGCGATGGCCTGGACCTGGCGCTGGCCGCCGGCGGCCGCATCCCCGAGGACAACGAGAGCAACGCCTTTTGGGTGCCGGTGTCGCGATTTACACGCGCTGACGGCAGTACCGGCGTTTATCCTCATACGGTGACCGACCGGGGCAAGCCGGGCATGCTGGCGGTCAACGAAGACGGTCGCCGATTTACGAACGAATCGGATTCATACCATGATTTCGTTCGCGCGATGTTCCGCACCCACAATCAGAGCCCGACGATCCCGGCCCATTTGATCTGCGACCGCCGGTCGCTCTGGCAATACGGACTGGGCGCGGTCAAACCGATGACCTTGCGGCTCGCGCCCTATCTGCGGAGCGGCTATCTGGTCAAGGCCGCAAGTATTGGCGAACTCGCGGAGAAGATCGGCGTCGACGCCGAACATTTGCGCGAGACCGTAGCGATCTACAATGCGGATTCGATGTCCGGCGAAGACACGGCCTTCGGGCGAGGTGGCAACGCCTACCACAAATATGTCGGCGATCCGGCCAACGAACCCAATCCCTGCATGCGGCCGGTGGCAACATCCCCCTTCTATGCCGTAACGCTTTACCCGGCGGATCTCGGCACGGCGGCCGGCGTGCAAACGAACGGCGACGGCCAGGTATTGAACCGGGAAGGTAGGGCCATCGCCGGACTGTATGCCTGCGGCAACGATATGAATTCGATCATGGCCGGCGCCTATCCCGGTCCCGGCATTACCTTGGGGCCGGCGCTGGTGTTCGGCTTTCTGTCGGGGATGCATTTGGCGCATGGCGGCTAACCCGATGCCGTCGCGTCAGCGTGACGGCGGCAGCAATTGGAGGAACATATGAGCAAGAAGAACGGCAAACCCGGCATTCGCAATATCGCCGAAGTATCCTGGCAACAATTCCCCGACCATTTCGGCGGCGCCTTGTCGAAGGCGCTGGTGGGCCCGGGCGATACCGACATCAAGAGGATCGACTACCGGATCTCCAGCTATCAGCCGATGGCCTATGTCGCCTCGCACACACACAATATCCAAGAGCAGATCTACCACGTGCTGGACGGTGAGGGATTGATGGAACTCGACGGTGAAAAAACCGTCGTGCGACGCCACGACGTGATCCACATTCCGCCGGGCGTCAAGCATGCGATTGCCAATTCCGGTCTCGTGGACCTAGTCTTTCTGGTTGTTACGACCCCGGCATCGGACGAGTGAGCGGCCGAAATTCGTTCACGGGGGAATACGAAATAGGAGTTGACGAATGAAGGGTGGAGAATTGATCGCCCAGTTCCTGGTGGAGGAAAGGATACCCTATGTGTTCGGGATCTGCGGGCACGGGAATGTCGGCCTGCTTGATGCGCTCTACGACGTCCGTGACGAGGTCAAGGTGATTTCGCCGCGCCATGAACAAACGGCGGCGCACATGGCGGACGCCTATTTCAGAGTAAAGCATCAGCCGGTGGCGACGCTGACCTCATGCGGGCCCGGATCGGCGAATATCGTCATGCCGATCGCCAATGCCTTGGCCGATTCATCGGCTATTCTGGCGCTGACCGCGAACGTGCCCACACAGCAGTTCAACCGGGGGCCGTTTCAGGAAATTCATCGGCATTTTGCGGCCGACTTTCCCTCGGTCCTGAAGCCGGTGGTGAAACGCAGTTATCAGGCGACCCGGGTCGATATGCTTCCCTTGGCCCTGCGCCAGGCCATCGAGTTGGCGGTCTCCGGACGGCCCGGCCCGGTCCAGGTTGATATCCCCTTCAACGTCTTCCAGGAAGAGGCGAATGTCGAGCTCGAGCGCTCGGCCCGTTTTAAAACTGCAAAGAGGCCGGGCGCGGATCCCGCGGATATCGAACAAGTGCTAGCCATGATCGAGGCCGCGGAAAGACCAGCACTCTTCATCGGTCACGGGGTCACCTTGTCGGAAGCGGCGGACGAACTGACCGCGTTTGCCGAAGGGCTGAACATCCCGGTCATCAGTTCGCCCAACGGCATGGGCTGCATTCCCATGACGCACCCGTTGTCGGTCGGCTTCATCGGCCGCAACGGCGCCTTTCCGGCCAACCAGGTCGGCCGCCGCGCCGATCTGGTGATTACGATCGGGGCCCGGTTCGACGATCGGTCGTCGTCCTCGTGGATTACCGGCTATTCGTGGAACTTTCCCGAAACCAAACTCGTCCATGTCGATATCGACGTCGATGAAATCGGGCGCAACTATGTCCCCGACCTCGGGATTACCGCGGATGCCGGCAGTTTTCTGCGACAGCTGCTCGGCGCCACAAAGGCCCAGAGCGATGAACCGCCGGCACGAAAGGCCTGGCTGGCTGAGATCGAGGGCTGGCACCGGGAATGGGAAAATTACGTCGCCCCCAATTTCGAGCTTCATACCTCGCCGCTCCGGCCCGAACGGGTGGTCGCCGATATTCGCGCGGTGCTGCCGGACGATGGGATCATCTCGCTCGATTCAGGCGTCCATCACAACTGGTTCATGCAGTTCTGGGACGCCCGCATGCCACAGACAATGCTGAACGCCTGGGGATTTTCAGGCATGGGTTTCGGCGTATCAGGTATTTTGGGCGCCAAGCTGGCGGCCCCCGATCGGCCCTGTGTCGCGATCTGCGGTGACGGCGGTTTCACCATGACGCCGCACGTTCTCTGCACCGCCGTAGAATACGATATCCCCTGCATCTGGGTGGTTTGGAACAATTTTTCCTGGGGCGCCATCCGCGACATCCAGCATGGCATGTTCGACGGCCGGGAAATCGGAACCGCGTTCTATCACGGCGAAAATCAAGAACCCTATAACCCGGACTTCGCCGCCATTGCCCGCGCCTGCGGTGTCCATGGCGCGACCGTCACCAAGTCGGAGGATTTCAAGGGCGCATTGGAGCACGCAATCGCCATGGGCAAGCCGGCGCTGATCGACGTCCACGTAGACGCGGACGTGCGCCCGCCGGCAACCGGTACTTGGCAACTGCCGCCGACACCCTTCATGGAACCGGCCTTCGGCGGCCCGCTTCCGCAAGGTTGAACTTGGCACCCTTCATCCGGCCAAAATCATATCGGCGGCCTTTTCCGCGATCATGATCGTGGGCGCATTCGTATTGCCGCAAACGACCTGGGGCATCACCGAGGCGTCGACCACGCGGAGCCCTGCCACACCATGCACTGCGAGGGTCGGATCGACGACCGCCATCGCATCGGTGCCCATCTTGCAGGTGCTGGCCGGATGCCAGTTCGAGGCCCCCATGCGGCGCGCAAATTCCAGGAAAGCGGCGTCATCGGCCGCCTCGGGCCCCGGCGTCATCTCGAAATCGTAGTAGGGCTGGAACGCCTCCGCCTCCATCATCCGCCGGGCGAACCACATGCCGGCGATGGTGGTCAGCCGGTCACCCTCGGTCGCCAGCATGTTATGCCAGATCGCGGGCGCTGCCTTGGGATCGCTCGATTTGGCGTGCACATGGCCGCGGCTTTCGAGACGCAGCATGGTCACCCCGATGGTGACCCCGGGTTCGCGGTCAAGCTGGCGATCTTCGACCGCCTTGTAGGTTCCGGGGAAAATCTGGAACTGGACATCCGGTGCAGCGAGCTCGCTGCGGGTCCGCACGAAGGCGCCGATCGGCAGGGTCGGCATGGAGAGGACGCCCTGCCGCCGCAGCATGTAATTGAGCCCTTCGCCCAAGGCACGTACGCCCCGTACGCGTTCATTGAAAGAAACGGCGTTCTTGGTCCGCCAGCGCATGCGGACGACGAAGTGGTCCTGCAGGTTCTCGCCGACACCGGGAAGTGCATGCACCACGGGCACGCCCAAATCGGCCAACCGTTTCGGATCGCCGATGCCGGACAATTCCAGTATTTGAGGCGACGCGAACGCTCCGCCGGAGAGAATGACCTCGCGACCTGCGCGCGCCTCATGCGGTACGCCGCCCCGGTCGTAGGCGATGCCGACGGCCCGCTTGCCCTCGAACAGCACCCGCTTCGCGGTCGCGTTCGCCTCGACATGGAGGTTGGGGCGACGCCGCGCCGGTTTCAGATAGGCAACGGCCGTACTGTTCCGTCGCCCCTTGCGAATCGTCGCCTGATGATAACCGATACCCTCCTGGATTCGGCCGTTGATGTCGTCGTTATAGGGAATGCCGATTTCTTGGCCGGCCGCGATCATCGCCTCGCAGATGACACTCTTCTCGCCGACGTCGGAGACATCGAGCGGGCCGCCGACGCCGTGAATGTCGCTGGAGCCGCGCTGGTTGTTCTCGGATTTCCTGAAATAGGGCAGCACGTCTTCGTAGGACCAGCCGCGGCACCCCATCTGCGCCCAGAGATCGTAGTCCTCGGCTTGCCCCCGCACATAGACCATGCCGTTGATCGAACTCGACCCGCCGAGGACCTTACCGCGCGGGAGAAAGTAGCGCTGTCCGTAGCAGTATTCCTCCGGCTCCGATTCGAAGCACCAGTTGACGCCCGGATTGTTGACGTTCTTGCCGTAGCCGAGCGGGATATGAATCCACGGGTTGCGATCCTCGGGCCCGGCCTCGAGCAGCAACACCTTATTCCCGGGATCGGCGCTTAGGCGGTTCGCCAGCACGCAGCCGGCGGAACCGGCGCCGACGATGACGTAGTCGTAATCCATGGACGTCCCCTCCCCTCAACAACCCGGCGCGACCGACGCCCTAAATATTGTCCCCGTATTTCTGTTTCAAACGCCGCATGCCGCCGAGCCAGCGGTCGTAGTCGCCGACCTTGCCCTTCATGTAATCCAAGACGACCGAGTGAGGGATAATCAGGAATTCCTCTCGGTCCATCGTTTCGATCACGCAATCGGCCAGCTCCTCGGGCTCGATCATGCCGTCGAGCGAGGCGACGCCCTGTTCGCGTCCCTGTGTCATCGCGGTGCGGACCGCCTGGGGGCAGAGGACGGAGACATGCACGCCCTGGCTGCCATATTCGATCGACAGCCATTCGCCAAGCGCCACGGCCGCATGTTTTGTCACCGAATAGGTCGCCGACGCGACATGCGAGAGAAGCCCCGCCGCTGAGGCGGTGTTGACGAGATAACCCTCGCCCCGCGCTGCCATCTTCGGAGCCACCGCGCGCGCCGCGTAAACATGGGCCATCACATGGATGTCCCAATTGGTCTGCCAATCCTCGTTCGAGACGTCCTCGCCGCCGAGCCAGCAGACGCCCGCATTCGAGCAAAAGATATCGATCGGGCCGAGTTCGCTCTCCGCCTTGGCAACAAGTGCTTGAATATCGCCCTCCTTCGAGACGTCCGTCACGACGCCCAGGCCGCCAATCTCGTTAGCTACCGCTTGCAAGGCGTCTTCCTGCAGATCGGCGACGGCAATGCCCCTGGCGCCTTCCGCCTTGAATCGGCGCGCCAGAGCGCGGCCGATCCCGCTCGCCCCCCCGGTCACGACCGCGACTTTACCCTCGACCTTCATCTCGCTTCTCCCACTTCCGACACCCAATCTCCAAGCATCGAATGAACTATCCAATCGACCACCGCTTTCAACCTCTTGGCCCTTTCGGCCGGCGGACGCGGCTGGTAGCGTTCGGCGCATGGAAGACCATACATCCTCCGTTGCCGCGCATTACGGCCGGGACGATTTGACCGCGCGAATCCTCGACGCCCTGGAGCGGGACGGAAAGGACCTCGCCCAGATCACCATCAAGGACCTGTCACCGGTGGACGAGGTGCATACCCGAGGCCGAGCGGCGACGGCGGAGCTTGCAGCCCTGGTCGAGATCACACCCGATTTCCACGTCCTGGATGCGGGAAGCGGTGTCGGGGGACCGGCTCGATATCTCGCCTCGACGACGGGTTGCCGCGTCTCCGGCATTGATCTCACGCCCGGTTTTGTCGCCGCTGCGGTCCGATTGAACGAGCTGACGGAGCTGACGGGTCAAGTCGACTTCCAGGTCGGCAGCGCCCTCGAACTGCCCTTTGCCGATGATAGTTTCGACCTCGCCTGGACCGTGCAGATCCAGATGAACATTGCCGACAAGGAAGGCTTCTACGGCGAGATTTTCCGGACCTTGAAACCCGGCGCCCAATTCATCTTTCAAGACGTCGTCCAGGGACCGGGGGGCGAAATTCACTTGCCCACCCCCTGGGCTAGCGAGCCCGGGCAAAGTTTTCTCGCCTCGCCGGAGGCCTTGCGGTCGATCGTCGAGGGGGCTGGTTTTGAACCGGTTCTATGGCGTGATGTGTCGGATACGCACCGCCAATGGTATGACTCGCTACCGTCGCCTGATCCGGCCAAGCCGATGCCGGCACTCGGCCTTCATCTCGTCCTCGGCGAGACCGCCGGCGCCAAGCGCCGCAACACAAAGAAGAACCTGTTCGAGGACCGGATAGGATTTGTTCAGGCCGTCTTCCGAAAGCCGGCCTAACCCTCGGCTATTGTTTTGACGCAAATACGTCGTCGCGAACCGAATCGGTTCGCTCGGGATTTGCTCTAACTCGCCCAGAAGGTTTGGACCTCGTTGCCACCGCGCCAAATCATGTCAAAGGCGACGTAGACGATGATGGCGAGCCCCAGATAGCCGATCCATTTATGCCGTTCCAGCAAGCGGGCGATATAGTTCGCGGTGAACCCCATGAGCGCGATCGAAAGCACCAGCCCAAAGGCCAGCATCAGCATGTGATCGCGCGCGGCGCCAGCGACGGCGAGGACATTATCGAGCGACATCGAGACGTCCGCCAGGACGATATTAAACATCGCCGTTCGAAGGGATTTTGGGGAGCCGTCATCCGCTGCGACCTCCTCCGTATGATCCGTACCGCTCCGCAATTCCTGCCACATGCGCCAACAGACCCAGAGCAGCAGCAATCCGCCCGCGAGCGTCAGCCCGATAATCCCCAGCAGCCAGACGATGGAGGCGGCAAAGATGATGCGAATGACGGTCGCGCCGAGAATTCCCCAAAAGATCGCCTTCTTGCGGAGATCCGGCGGCAACCCCGCCGCCGCCAGGCCGATGATGATCGCGTTGTCGCCGGACATGACGACGTCGATCGCGATTATCATAAGAAGCGCGGTAATTTCCGGATTCAAGAAAGCGTCAAGCACCGCCAAGGATCTCCTGACCGTCGCGGTTCGCGGGTAAACTCATTCCGCCGCCGCCTCCGTCATCAAGCCTTGTGCCAGATCCCGCTGCTGCCGCGCCGCGGTCCGTTCATCAGGAAGGCCGTAGCCGCCGCCGCCGCCCGTCCGCATGATCAGGAGATCCCCCCGTTTCAAGTCTAGGCTGATCTTGGAATCGATCCGGCGGGTTTTCCCGTCGCGTTCCAGCAACGTCTCGGCGTGGCGTCCCGCCGCGCCGCCGAAGAGTCCCTCGGGCGCCACCCGGAACCGATCGCCATAGGTCGCGAAGGTGACGCCGTCCTTCAAGATCCGATAGGCCTTCTGGAAACCGAGCCCACCGCGAAACTTGCCGCGGCCGCCTGAATCCGGGATCAGGCTGTAATCCTCGACCCGGAAGAATTCGTAATCGAGTTCCATTGACTCGATCGGAATGTTCGAACAATTCGAAAGCGCGCAATCGACCCCGTCGCAGCCGTCATCGGCGGCCCCCGCCCCATAGCCGCCGCCGAATATCTCAAGATAGATATTGTAACCGTTCTCGCCGAAATAGCTGAGGCAGCACGACGAGGTCGTATCGAAGCCGGCGGCGATGACACGCTCCGGAACGGCGGCCGAGAGTGCCGCCATCACGGCGTTGAAGGCCCGATAACTTGGCAACAAACGCGCCCGTACGGGGGCCGGCGGATTTGGGTTGAGTACACTGCCCTTCGGCGCCCGTATCCGAATGGCGCGCGAGCTACCGTCGTTGATCGGCACGTCGGCATCAGTCAAGACCGATTTCAGACAAGCGATCACCGAGGCCTCTGTCGAGGCAAACGGGTTGTTGATATTGGATTTGACTTGGCTGTCGGTACCGTCGAAATCGACGTCGATCCCGTCACCATCGATCGTAAGCCGGGCCTTGACCCGAACCGGCTCCTGGCCAATACCGTCATCGTCGATCACCGCTTCGCCGGTATAGACCCCGTCGGGCGCCCGGCCGATCGCGGCGCGAATGCGGCGCTCGGAATAGTTCAGCATTTCGTCCATTGCCTCGGCGACCGTCTGGCGGCCATATTTCCGACAAAGATCGCGGAGGCGCTCGGCGCCGATGGAATTCGCCGCGAACTGGGCATTCAGGTCGCCGATCGTGGCTTCGGGCATGCGGACATTGGCTTCGAAGAAGCGCTCCAGGTTGCCGCCGTTCCAGTCGCGCGCGAAGCTGTAGCGGCTCGGCGGAAAGACGAGGCCTTCCTCGTGCACGTCGCCCGCGTCGGGGTTCATGCCGGGTGCGCCGCCGCCGAGATCGATGTGGTGAACCACGGACGCACTGAACCCGATCAACTCGCCCTCCAGGAAGATCGGCGAGAAAATGAAGATGTCCGGCAGGTGCTGGCCGCCGTGATAGGGGTCGTTGTTGATGAAGAAATCGTCCTCGGTCAGCTCCTCGATGGGGCAAAGCTCGATGCAGGGGCGAAAGGTGTGGCTGATTGAACCCAGCTGCATGGCGATGAGTTCGGCCTGGGCCACCACGTTGCCGGCCGGGTCCAGCAAGGCGGCCGAGCAATCCTGCGCTTCGCGAACGATCGGCGAATGGGCACAGCGGATCAGCTTGGCGCCCATCTCATGAGCACCGGCGATCAGCGCCCGGCTGATCACGGCTTGATCGACGGCGGATACGGTCATTTCTCAATCCTCCTCGACGCGCATGACGATATTAGCGTGCCCATCCGTCGATGCCAGCCAGCCGGGCGGCACGTAGATCGTCGAGGTGCCGTCCTCGATCAACAAGGGCCCCGGTCGAGCCACGTCGGGCACGGCCGCGCGCGGCAGCACCGTACAGGTCAGTTGGTTGCCCTGGTCGATGAGGTTGATCTCGGTCTCTCCGGACTCGTCCCTATCCAGGGTGAGACGGGGCGTCGTCTCCGGCGGCACCTTGGCGCCAACCCTGAAGGAAACGATTTCGACCGGATTATCGGGCGCCTTCGAGAACTCGAAGATACGGTGATGAGCGGCACCGAAGAGCGAGGTCAGCGCCGCCTTGTCGATCGATTCCAATTCATCGACCGAAAGCGGCACCGAAATCTCAAAGGCCTGGCCCACATAACGCATTTCCAGGATGCGGTCGTATGTGATTTCGCCCGCGATACCGAGGCCGGTCAGATAATCAGTGATCTCCCGCTCCAACTCCGCGATGATCCGTTTCACCTCCGGGATCACGGCATCCGCGACCTCGATCTTCCAGGTCCGCGAGCGGTAATGAAGATAGTCGGACATCAGCAATCCCGCCGCCGACAGAACGCCGGCATGGGGCGGTACGACCACGGTGGTGACGCCCAATTCCTCGGCCACCCGGGCGGCATGAAGCGGGCCTGCGCCTCCGAAGGGCACGATGACATGGCCTCGGGGGTCGCGCCCGCGCTCGGTCGATATCTGTTGGATCGCGCGCACAATGTTCGATTCGGCCAGCCGAATGACGCTGTCGGCCAATTCCTCGACCGTCATGCCGAGATCGGACGCCATCGCCCCATAGACCCCGCGCGAGGCTTCGGCATCGACGCGCATCTGGCCACCCAAAAAGGCTTCCGCCCGAACGCTGCCGCGGATCATATGGGCGTCGGTGACGGTCGGCAGATCGCCGCCCCGGCCATAGCAGGCGGGACCCGGCTCGGCACCGGCCGATTGCGGGCCGACGCGCAGCATCCCGCCATCGTCGACCCAGGCAATGGAACCGCCGCCCGCCCCCACCGTGACGATATCGACAACCGGCGTCTTCACCGGAAGACCATCAATCTTGGTCATTGAGGCGAGGTCGGGCACGCCGTCCGTGACTAGCGAGACATCGGTGCTGGTGCCGCCCATATCGAGCGTGATCAGATTCTCGAACCCGGAATGTCCGACCTGGCGAATGGCCCCGACGACGCCCGCCGCGGGCCCCGAAAACAGCGCCGCGATGGCGTTCCGCGCCATGGCCTCGGCGGGCATGCGCCCGCCGTTCGACTGCATCACGCTGAACCGCCCTTTGAAGCCCTGCTCCTCCAACGCGCCGACGAAACGGCGGAGATAGCCTTCGATCACCGGTTGGACATAGGCCGCCAAGGCCGTCGTCGAGGTCCGTTCATATTCGCGGAACTCGCGTGTCACCTCATGCGACGCGGTGATGGTGAGATTTGGGAAAGCCTCGCCGATCAAGCGGGCGACGATTTGCTCGTGAGCCGGGTTAACGTAACCGTTCAAGAGACAGATCGCCGCCGCGTCGAATGCCTGGCCGTCCAGGGCCGCCGCGATCGACCGCGCGGCGGCGGCTTCATCGAGGGCAACGACGATCGAACCATCGGCCGCGACCCGCTCCTCAATCTCGAAAATGTAGCGGCGTTCGACGACCGGCTCGGGTTTCCGGTAGTTCAGGTCATAGATCGCGGATTTATCGTGGCGCTGCAGCAGCAGAACGTCGCGCGTCCCCTTGGTCACGAAAAGACAGACCGCGGCCCCTTTCCGTTCCAGCACCGCGTTCGTCGCCACGGTCGATCCGTGGATCAGTTCGCCGATCCCGTCGAACCCGATCGACGCCGCCTCAAGCGCATTCAACGCGCCGATATCGGGACTGGCGGGGGTGCTCGGAACCTTGGCGATCCGTAACTCTCCGCCATCGACCACGACCAAATCCGTGAACGTACCGCCGACCTCGACTCCAACCCGCATCAATTGCCCTAAGCCTCGCCCATCCGTACGCGATACCGTGCCATCATATCGAACAGCTTCATCCGATCGAAGCCGGCAACGACGCCGCCGTATTCGCCAAAGAGAGTCTGAAGGTTGATGATGATCCGTTCGGGGTCAAGCCACCCCTCGTATTCATCCATTGCGATATCAAGCGCCGCCGCCTCGATATCGAGCCCCGCGTCGTGGCGCTTCCGCGCCTCTTGATCGAGATAGATAAAATAGTCCCGCATCCCCCGGATGCCTTCCTTGCCACAGATCGGGCCGTGCCCCGGAACGACGGTTTCGATATCCCAGCCGAGCATCATCTCGCAGGCCGCGATCCAATTCGCGACCGGCCCGGTCCACAGGATCGGGTGGCCTTCGTTGAACAGGATGTCACCGGTGAAAACGGTGCGATCGCCCGGCACATGGACCAGTACGTCGCCGCCGGTATGCGCCGGGCCGACCTCGACCAGCCGCACCTCCTTGTCCCCCACCCGAAGCGCGAGACTGTCCTCGAAGGTGCGGGTCGGCAGGATATAGTCGATCCCCTCGAAATCGAACTTGGTCGGGCCCATGGCCTCGAGCAGCAAGGCGCCGCCCTCGCCCAGATTGGGCGCGTCCCGCATCAACGCGGCCAGATGTTCCGGCCCCCGCGACCTCATCTCCTCGGCACAGGCGGCCGATGCGATGATTTCGCCCGCCGCCGCCAATTTATTTCCGAAAGTGTGGTCGCCGTTGGAATGGGTGTTCACGAGCGTGTCGATAGCCTCCGCGCGAGGCACCGCGTCCCGCATCGCCGCCAGCATGCCAGCCGTCGATTTGTAGTCGAAGAGCGTGTCGACGAGGAGAGTCTCCTCCTCGTCGACGATCAGGCCGGCATTGCTCCATCCCCAGGAACCGTCCGGTTGCAGATAGGCCCAGGCGCCGTTGCCGAGATCCTGAAGACCCTTTTCATACCGCCATTTCGCGCCCACGCCGTTCTCCAAAATTAGAGCGTTCGCAATGGCTTAATCCCTATATATCCCGGTCCCGCGTGACCAGTAAATTTTGAGAAGCCCGAACAACGCCTCGTGATATTACGACGAGCCGGCCATAAGGCGGCTAACCAACTCAGTGTCGAGATAGGCCGTACCTTCCTTCACCTCGCCGTCCACGAATTTCATCACCCAGCAATACCGGTTGTGATAGGGGCTGCCATCTTTCATCCGGCCGGTACCGTTCCACTGCAGGACGACAAGATCGCCCTCGGCGATCACATTGAGGACCTCCGGGCTTATCCCACCGTCGATCAGACTTCCGATGGGTTTCAGCGCCCGATCGATGAAGTCGCGGCGGCCCGTATACGTTTGGGATATCTCGGTGGTACCGATCACCGTCCAGCGCACGTCGTCGGCGAGAATGCGGAAGATCGCGGCACCATCGCCCGCCATCCAGGACGCGACGGCGTCCTCGACGATCTTTTTATTTCGTTCCGCCGTCATGGTGTTCCTCCTAACCTTTTAGGCCAACCTTCGATATGGTGCATCGGGCGAGGACGGCCATGGCCGGTAAAGATCAACGTTTGTTCCCCTCCCCCCACCGACTACCTTATTGAACAGGCGGTTCACACGCGGTTCAGCGCCGAATGGAGAAAGGTGGAACTTATGCGCGCAGTAGGAATCATGATTCACGGCGGCCCGGAAGTGTTGGAGGTCGTTGACCTTCCGGAGGTTCATGCAGGGCCCGGCGAAGTGCGCGTCCAGGTCCACGCCGCCGCGGTAAATCCCACGGATACGATGGCCCGGAACGGTTCGCGCGCGGAACAGCAAAAACTGGACCCGCCACCCTATGTGCCGGGAATGGATGCGGCCGGAATTGTCGACGAAGTGGGAGAGGGTGTCTCCACCGGTGTAAAGGTCGGGGATGCGGTCATGGCCATGGTGGTCCCCCAGGCAAGCCATGGCGCATACCGCGAACAGATCGTCTTGAAGGCCCGCGCGGTGGTTCCTGCTCCCGCCGGCACGACCCATGTCGAGGCGTGCACGCTTCCCATGAACGGGCTTACGGCCAGGCAGTCGCTCGACCTCCTCGACCTGGCATCGGGACAGACGCTCGCCGTTACCGGGGCGGCGGGTGCCTATGGCGGTTATGTCATCCAACTCGCCAAAGCCGACGGGTTGACCGTGATCGCGGATGCGTCGGAGGCCGACCACGAGCTCGTCACCTCGCTTGGTGCCGATATCGTCGTCCGCCGAGGGGAAGACGTCGCCACGCGAATCCGCGAGCATTTCCCGAATGGCGTCGATGGTCTCGCCGACGGCGCCGTTCAGAACGAGCTCGTCATTCCGGCGGTCGCTGACGGCGGTGCGTTTACGGCGGTCCGCGGATTCGTGGGCGAACCTCAACGCGGCATCACCTTCACGACCACTTCTGTACGGAACTATGACGGCGAATTCGAGATATTGGACCGTCTCAGAGAATTGGCGGAAGCCGGCACGCTCACGCTCCGCGTTGCCGAAACCTACCCACCGGAGCGCGCCGGCGAGACACACCGGCGGCTCGAAGCCGGCGGTACGCGCGGACGGCTCGTCATCGAGTTTTGAACAGGATCATCCTTGCTCGAATCGGCAAATCCGATCCGGTCGAACTGACGAGGTTAAAGCGGCAGTCCGGCAAGCATGGTGGCAAAGGAAATTTCCGAGGCCGACATCTTGCCGCCAAGCGCCCTTCGCCTTGCGCTCGCCTTCGCCTTCAGGTCCTTCGGTGCCGCAGAGTTGGCGAGGACGTCATACCAGCGATACGCCTGCACAATATCGCCATCGCCATTCATTCCCTCCTCGTAGGATTTGCCCAGCGAATACATGCATACGAATCCGGCCCGGCCGCGCGCGTTCATCGCCCCGAATAGGTAAGCGGATCGAGAATCGACGCGCTTTCCTTTTTTCTCCATGAGGCCGCCATAGAAAAAACAACCTGCATCGTCGCCGGTGAGACACATGTCCAACAACCCTTGGGAAGATTGTTTTATGTATCGCGAATATTTACGGGATTGGCTGAACGCGGCACCCGAAACCGCAAGAATGAAGACCACCGCAAGGACGATTGCCGTCAACATCTTTTCGTTCATGATGATTCCGATAAGTCTCGATTGTGAAAGACATCGCGCGTGATCAAACGCGCCTTGCAGCCTTTATAATCGAGAAACCTGTCAAAACCCTGGCATGTTTCGGGCGAATTTCCGGTGGCCCCGAACCGCCGGAAAATCCCGTGCCCCTCTAAATGAGGAACCTCAATCGTCGTTCGCGGCCTTCGCCATTTTATCCCAATCATAGGCCAGCGGCTTCTTCTCGACGAAGCGCTGGATCGCGTCCTTGCTGTAGTCGGTGCTGAAGGCGATTCCCTGGGCGAAGGCCTCCAATTGGCCGACCCCGTGTTGATCGAGATTGAAGGACTGATTGAGGACCGATTTCGTGAGGCCGATCATCTCGCGCGAGGCATGGCGGAACCGGCCTGCGAATTCCATCGTCTTCTCCATCAGCCGGTCGACATCGTGAATTTCATGGACGATACCCATCTCTTGTGCTTCCTCCGACCCGAAGGACCGCGAGGTGAACATGATGTCCTTCGCGCGCTGCAATCCGACGATCCGCGGCAGCAGAAAGAAGCCGCCGACATCGGGGACCACGCCGATCCGTCCGAAAACGGAACAGAACCGCGCCCGCGGCGTCGCCAGAATGAAGTCCGCGGCCAGCGCCAGATTGAAACCGCCCCCATAGGCCGGCCCATCGACCGCCGCGACCACGGGAATTTCGAGATTGACCAGTACCGGCATCCAGACATGAAGGTCCTGAATTCGCTTGCGGCCCTCGACCGCATTGGGTTTCGATTGCGTCAGCGCCTTCAGATCGCCGCCGCCGCAGAAATACCCGCCGGCACCCGTAAGAACCATCGCCTTCAGGGATGCGTCCTCGCGAATCTTCATTACCGCATCCGCCAGTTCCTCGCGCATCGTGATATCGAGCGCGTTGCGGGCTTCGGGGCGGTTCAGGGTAACGACGGCGATTTCGTCTTCGATCTCGAAATTGATCGCTCGGTACGACATGTTCTTACTCCTTCGTCTTGCGGCGGTTTGACCGGCGGGCATCCCCGCACAAATTCCTTGAAGCTAAGATAGTTCACCGGTGACCCAAGACGAAGGAATAGGCATGTCGGAGCACGCCCGCGACACGAAATCGAGCGCCAGGAAGGATAGCTGATGGGCATCACGGCCGACCTATGCGAGAAAATCGTCGCCACCACCTATGACGACATCACCGAGGAAGCGCGCGAGCGGACGCGACGCCTGGTCATTGATGGGATCGCCGTCGCGGTTGCGGGCACGATCCAGGAAGAGCCGCCCGCCGTCCTCGCGAAGCATGTGAAGGCTCTTGGAGGCGAGGCGGTATCGAGCGTCATCGGATTCGGCTTCAAGACCTCGCCGGTACAAGCGGCCTACGTCAACGGCTCCGCCATGCATGTACTCGATTTCGAGCCGATGTGGAGCCCGGCCAACCATCAGGTCTCGACCACGCTGCCGGCCCTTTTGGCACTCGCCGAAGCGACGGGTGCGGACGGCCGGGAAATTCTGACAGGCATGGTGAAGGGAATCGAGTTGATGGGCTGGATCCGGGCCGCGTCGGGCCAGGACGACATAAAATTCGTGAATTTTCACCCGCCCGGGCTGGTCGGCCCCTTAGGATCCGCCGTCGCCTCGGCACATATCTTGGGGCTATCGGTCCAGGATTTGCGCCACGCACTCGGCATCGTCTCGTCCCGCGCCGGCAGTATTCTCGGCAATGTCGGTACAATGTCGAAATCGACCAATTGCGGGCATGCGGTCGCAATGGGCGTCGACGGGGCTTTGCTCGCCGGGCACGGCTTCAACGCCAATCCGGACGTCATTGAGGCGCCGAGGGGCTATGTCGACACCTTGTTCGGAGAGGGATTCGATTTGGAGGCAATCTTGAACTACGGCCCGCCGTGGCGCGTCGTCGAGCCGGGTTACGCGATCAAGATGTTCCCGAGCCAGTTCGGCACCCATTTCGTCATTACGGCGGCGCTGGACCTTTATGACCGGATCGGCGGCCGATCGGCCGAGATCGAACGGGTCAAGCTGACGACGCCGAACATGGCCTATATCGACCGGCCCTATCCCGAAACCGGGCTCGACGGCAAGTTCAGCTGGCAATACACCACCGCTTGCGCCCTGCTCGACGGCGGCGTCCGGATGGCAAGCTTCGAGGACGAACGCCGCTTCAGCCCGGACATGGAAGCCATGCTCGGCCGGATCGAGGTCGAGATGCGGGACGATATCACCGGCAACTTCGAGGGAATGTACGTCGAGGCCGAAATAACCCTGAAGGACGGCACCACGCATGCCACCACCTGCGATGGCCCGAAGGGAAAATACGGCACGCCGCCGATCCCGCGGGAAGACCATCTCGTCAAGATACGGGATTGTCTGGCGTTGAAGTTCGACGCGGCGGAAAGCGAACGGATCATCGATCTCGCCGGTCGCATCGACGAACTGACAGCCGGAGAAGTCGGCGAAATGATGACCCTGATCGGACGATAGGAAGTTTCATGACCCTCAAATTCAGTAATTTCATCTTTCCGGCCTGCGAGGATCCCGCGAAGGACGGCCAAGTGATCGACGAATCGATCGAGGAGGCGAAGCTCTGCGACCGTCTCGGCATGGATACGGTGTGGCTTGGCGAGCACCATTTCGATGGGATCTGCGCCTATGTCGACCCGGTGGTCTTTGCCGCGGCACTCGCGACCTGTACCGAGCGGATCAACATCGGTTTCGCGGTGGCGCAGATGTCGCTTCACCATCCGGTCCGTTTCGCCGAGCAGATGGCGATCATCGACAACATCTCGAAGGGCCGGCTGATCGTCGGATTAGGCCGCGGCACCGCCTATAACATCTATGATTATCAGGGCTACGGCATCGATCCGGACGAGGCGCAGGAGCGCCTGATCGAGTCCGAGGAGATCATGCTCAAGGCCTGGACGACCGAGAACCTGCATCACCAGGGGAAATATTGGGATGTCCGCCTGCCGATCCTGCGGCCACGGCCCCATACGCAGCCGCATCCCCGGATCATCCGGGCCTCGGCCAGCGACCATTCCATGCTCGACCTGGCACGCCAGGGGCGCCCCTTCCTGATGAACGTACAATCGAACGAGGTGACCCAGCAGCGGATGGACCTTTATCGCAAGACCTTGCGCGAGGAAGGCTACGACGAGGCCACCGTTGCGCGGAACGTCGACGACACCTGGGTCTGGCGCAACATCTTCGTCGCCGAGACCGATGCGGAAGCGGAGCGGATCGGCATTCCCGCCTTCCAGCGGCAGTTCGAGTTCCGCGCCGACATGCGCCACCGAATCTACCGCGAGCAGGGCGTCATCATGAAGGATGACCAGCCGGACGTCGCCCGCAATACGGTCGCAGACGGCGTGATCCTGGGCTCGCCCGCGACGGTCGCCGAGAAGATCGCCAAGATCGACGAGATCGATATCGGCGGGGTCATGATGACCTTCCGCATGGGACCAATGAGCGCGCCCGAGAACGAGGCAAGCCTTCGCCTGTTCATGGAGAGAGTGGCGCCGGAATTCCAGTCAAACGCGGAGGCCGCGGCCTGACGCTACCGATCAGGTCGCCGTCCGCACCGGGTTACTCAATGTCCCGATCCCGGTGATTTCGATATCGACCACGTCGCCGTCCTTGATCTGGGGCGAGGATCCTTCCGTTCCCATCCACAGGATATCCGCCGGCTGTAGCTCGATATACTTCGTGATCGCGACAAGATAGTGAGCGACGCCGAAGAGCATGTTGTTGGTCTCGAAGCGGATCGTTTCCTCGCCGTTGACGCGGACCGTCGTCTCCATTTCCTCGAGCTTGGCGTCGGTGTCGATCCAGGGGCCCATCGGGGCGAAGGTGTCGGTGTTCTTCGCCCGCCAGAGAGTACGGTCTTCCTTCTGCCAGCTCCGCTCGCTGACATCGTTGCCGATGGTGAACCCGAGCAGACAATCGAGCGCATTGGCTTCGGTCAGGTTCTTCGCCCGTTTGCCGATGACGGCGACCAGTTCGGCCTCGTATTCGACCTTCTCGGTCGCATCGCCCGGGATAACGATCGTCTCGCCATGGGCGATCAACGCGTTGTTGGCGCGATAGCCGACATCCGCCTTCTTCGGCAGGTTGACCTCGCGGCCGTGCAGGCGCGCCTGCTCCTCGATGTGTTCGACGTAATTGAGACCGGCAGCGTAAAAGGTTTTCGGGATAACCGGCACCAACAGGTTCACGTCGGCGAGCCCCTGACTCTCGCCGGTCTTCTCGTAGCCGTCGAACGGATCGCCGCTAACCGTCTCGATGCGATCGCCCTCGACAATGCCGTAGGACGCCGACCCGTCCTTCTCGAATCGCGCCCAACGCATATGTCTTCTCCCCGTATCCGGTGATGGATGACCCCTAGAACATTTGGGCCAGAATCATCACCAGACCAGCGAGACTGACGAACCAGGCAACGGTGCGAACGAAGGCCAGCGCCAAGGTATGCCCCGCCGCCATCACGACCCGTGCCCAGAAGAAGATCTGTGCCCCGAGCGCCGTGGTCTCATTGGCGACACCGGCCACATGGGCAACCAGCACGATCGCCGCGAAGACGGGCAGGTTCTCGACCATGTTCATATGCGCGCGTTTCGCCCGCCCGGCCCAATCGGCGAGGCCGTCGTGGGTCGGCTGCGGATAACCCGCGGCCGCCGGCAATCCGACCTTCGCGATCAGCGCCAACGTATAGGGAAAGGCCAGCACTACCGACAGCACCGCCGACCAGGCCAACATCCAAAGATCGATCGTCATGAAGATCCTCCCTTCCAATTGCGATCCGATATGGTCTACCGATTCGGGTTGGCGGGACAACCTCTCATGAAGGGAAGAGCGTCAATCGTCCGGAAGCGTGAACAGCTCCGCGACATGGCCGACGCCGCGCAACCCATGGCGGCCGAGGGATTTCAGATCGCCGCCGAATTCCGCTGCGAAGGTTTCGGAGATGATGAGCGGCACGCCGAGATCCTTGGTCATCGCCTCCATCCGCGCCGCCTCGTTGGCGGCGGCGCCGATCACGGTGAATTCAAGCCGGTCGGGCGTCCCGATATTGCCGTAGGTTACGTCGCCGACATGGAGTCCGATCCCGTAGCCGATCTTGGTACGTCCCGCCGCGTTGGCGGAGCCGTTGAGTACGTCGATCCGCCGTGCCGCCTGCTGGGCCGCATCGAGCGCCGCCTCGCAAGCGGCGTGCGACTCCCCATCGGCGATCGGGAAGATCGCAAGCACGGCATCGCCGATGAATCGAAGCACTTCACCGCCATAATCGTCGACGGCGCCCGCCATGCAATCGAAGAACTGGTTCAGGTAACGAAGAAAGGCGTCCCGCCCCATGCTTTCGGCCAAGGCCGTCGAGTTCCTGAGATCGCAGAACCAGATCACCGCATGGATATCCTCGCCGTCGCCCCGCTGGACATAACCTTCGAGCACCCGTTCGCCGGTACGCGCCCCGAGAAAGGTCCGCATCAAGGTGGCGGCGTTACGGCGCTTCGACTGCACTTCGTAAAGCCGGCTGAGGACCGGCAATATCTCGTGGATTTGACCCAGCTGGGTCACGGTGAACCCCGCCTCGGCATCGGTCGCCATGGTGATCGCATTCATCTGGCCGTCCGAGAATGCCATTGGAACAGCGACGTAATCTGTCATCCCTTCGTCGTAGAGCTCCTTCAGGATGGAAAATTCCTCCGCCGTCTCTGCATTGACGGCGCGACGGACACCCCCCGCTCCCTCCAGGACTGGTTTCAGTGGACTGGACAGAAAGATATCCGACTTCGTGGCATCGTGCGAAATCTCGAAACGCGCAACCTCCTCCTCGCCGTCCGCCCAGGTATAGCCCGTGGCCGCCAGCAGCGGATGAAGCGTTCGAATGAAGACACGCAACCGCTTGACCGGAAAACCGGCATCGCACATCGCCACGACAAACCGCCGCGTCAGCTCGCGCGAGTTCGCGGCCTCCCAGCCCTCGCGAAGCAACCATTCGACAAGCGGATTTTCGCCGAACACCGACTCCGACCGCTCGCGCGCGAAAAGCTCCGCGTCGTCCACGTACCAGGCATCCATCTTGTCCGAGTAAAAGGCGAGATAACCAGAGATGTCGGTCGCCACCTCATAAGGGTCCTCGTAGCTCCAGACCGCGTTCTCGGCTACCCGCCCGCCGGCCTCGATCGACCAGTAGCTCGCATTGCCCTTGAAGGGGCAGTGGGTCAAATGCGCCGTCGGCCGCAGTAGATCCATACGGACGTCTTCACGCGGAAAATAATAGACCGGCGGCAGCCGCGTCTCATGGAAGACCAAGGTCCGCGTGCTGTCGGCGATCTCCTCGCCACCGAAGAGAACGCGCACCCGTGCCTCGGCCGGTTCGCAAGAGGTCGCATATTCCGCGGTTAGGCCGTGGCCCGCCGGGCTCGTCACGACGCTATTCATGCTGCGTCTCCCAAGGTCTCGGCTACATATAGGAAGCTCACCACACCAACGGTAGACACGGTAACATCTTATTTACCGACCTCGGGTCTTCTCCCGGACCTCGGCCCAGGTCTCGTCGGTCCAATCCTGCATCTTCCGGATCGCCGAACCGTAAATGTTCTGCAGCGCCTTGCCGCCGTCGATGGTGATGATCTCGCCATTGATAAAGCCCGCCTGATCGGAGACGAGAAACGTCGCCAAGTCGGCGAGTTCCGCATGGTCGCCGACCCGGCGGAGCGGGATATCGTTCTCTTCCGGCACGTCGTCGAGATTGTCGGGCCGAAGACGCGACGAGGCGCCGACGGTTGGAAAGGGTCCCGGCACCAGGCCAAGGCTGCGAATGCCCTTCGGGCCCCATTCGACCGCCAGGCTCTTGATCATGCCCACGACACCCGCCTTCGCCATCGCCGAGGGGACACGGAAAGGCCCGCCATGAAGCGCCGAGGTGGTCAGAATATTGAGGATCACCGCGCTTCGGCCTTCGTCGATCCAGCGTCGGCCGCAGGCAGTGGCACAATAGGCGGACCCATGCAGGACGATGCCAAGAATGGCATCGATCGCCCGGTGTGACAGCGTTTCGGTCCGGGCTATGAAGTTTCCGGCCGCGTTGTTGACCAGTACGTCGAGCGGCCCCTTGGCCCAAATCGCGGCGATCATCTCCTCGACCGCATCCGCTTGGCGAACGTCGCATTGTTGAATATCGACCGTGGCGCCGAACGCCGCCTCGAATTCCGCCTTGGTCTCCTCCAGCTTCTCCAACCGGCGGCCGCAGATCACGAGATGAGCACCCAGCTCCGCATAGCGGCGGCCGATGCTTTTGCCGAGCCCGGTCCCGCCGCCGGTGATCAACACTTTCTTTCCTTTCATCAGACCCGCTTCGAACATCTCGCTCTCCCGCTGCTCTTGCTCCGGTATCGGAACCGATACAGTTGATATGTACCGACATCGGATCGTTGGAACGCCGCCGGCACCGTCTGGTCACGCGGTGTCGAGGGTGTATTGTCGGGAAGATCAAGCGGGAGCGCGAAGCGGCATGAAGACGCTGAAATTCTGGGGCTGGGGTTATGAAGGCGACGGGCTCGACGGGGCCGAGCAATCCGCTCTTCTGAAGACCTTCGGCGATGGCCTCGGCTTCGACCTCACCGACCCCGTCGACCCGCCGGCGGTGGCGGAAGTCGAACTTGCACCACCGCGGCTTTCACCGCCCGGAAGCCTGGCTGAAATCTGTACCGACAATACCTACGATCGTCTCCTCCATACCTATGGCCAGTCCTTCCCGGATTCGGCGCGGATATTCGCGCGCGATTTCGGCGTCGCCCCCGATATCGTCACCTACCCCAAGAACGAGGCGGAGATTGCCGCCATCATGGATTGGGTGGGTGAGGCCGGCGGTGCGCTAATCCCCTATGGGGGAGGAACCAGCGTCGTCGGCGGCACCGAGGGGAGTGTCGGCGACGGCTATAGCGGCGTGGTGTCGCTCGATCTCCGACACCTCGACAAGGTGCTGGAAATCGATCCGGTTTCGCGGGCGGCGCGTATCCAGGCAGGCGCCACCGGACCGGGGCTGGAGGGCCAGCTCAAACCGGCCGGGCTGACGCTTAGGCATTTTCCGCAATCCTTCGAACTGGCGACGCTCGGCGGTTGGATCGCAACAAGATCGGGCGGTCACTTCGCGACGCTCTATACCCATATCGACGATCTGGTCGAAAGTGTGCGCATGGTGACCCCGGCGGGCGCCATGGAGAGCTTCCGTCTGCCGGGCTCGGGTGCGGGTCCCAGTCCCGACCGTTTCATGATGGGGTCCGAAGGGGCCTTCGGAGTCATTACCGAGGCCTGGGTCCGCCTCCAGGGCCGGCCCGGGTTCAAGGGCACGGCGAGCATCACTTTCGCGGATTTTCACGATGCCGCCCGGGCGGTTCGCGCAATCGCGCAGGCTGGTCTCTATCCAGCCAATGTCCGCATCGTCGACGGTGTCGAGTTGATGGTAAACGGGGTCGGCGACGGCTCGTTCACCTTGCTGGTGGTTTCCTTCGAATCGGCCGACCACCCGGTCGATGCCTGGATGGCGCGGGCGCTGGAATGCTGCGGCGACCATGGCGGCGCCTTCGAACCCGACTGGGCCGGCAATCCGGCGGCCCATCTCGAAGGACCGGCCGGAGCCTGGCGGAACGCTTTCATCCGGATGCCGTACAACCGCGAAGTCCTGACACCGCGAGGGGTCATCAGCGACACCTTCGAGACCTCGACGACCTGGGATCGGTTCGAAAATTTCCACGGCGAAATCCACGAGGCGACGGCAAAGGCCATCCGAGAGGTAACGGGGAAGGACGGCGCCGTCTCGTGCCGCTTCAGCCATGCCTATCCGGACGGTCCGGCACCCTATTTCGGGTTTCACGGCGAGGGCCGGCCGGGCGATCTCCTCGGTCAATGGCGCGAGATCAAGGCCGCCGCGAGCGAGGCCGTCCTCAAGGCCGAAGGCACCATTACCCACCATCACGCGGTTGGACGCGACCACATGGAATGGTATCGCCGGCAACGCCCCGACCTATTCGGTTCGATGCTGGAGGCCGCGAAGGATCGGCTCGATCCCGACCGCATCATGAACCCCGGCGTCATCGTCGACGGCAAGTAGTTGGATACGATGAACCGTCTTTCATTCGACATCGGCGGTACCTTTACCGATTTCGTATTGCGGGATGCGGCGGGGGAAACCCATACCCTCAAGGTCCCGAGCACGCCCCACGACCCCGCCGAAGCGGTTCTCAATGGACTGAACCGGCTGCTGTCGCAATCGAAATGCCGGGCCGAGGCGATCGACACCATTCTTCACGCCACCACGGTCGCGACCAACGCGGTCATCGAGCGGACGGGAGGCCGGACCGCGCTGATCACGACCGAGGGTTTCCGTGACGTTCTCATCATCGGCCGCCAGAAACGGTACGAAACCTACGATCTCTACCTGAAAAAGCCCGCCCCGCTGGTGCCCCGCCGCGACATCCTGGAGGTTCGCGAACGGATCGGATTCGACGGTGAGATTATCGAGAAGCTTGACGACGAAAGCCTGGACGAAGTCGCGGAGCGGCTGGCCGCCGGCGGCTACGACGCCATCGCCGTCGCCTTGCTCCATGCCTATGCCAATCCGGATCACGAACGCCGCATCCGCGATCGCCTGGCGGCGGTTTTGCCCGAGACGGCGGTCTCGATCTCCTCCGAAGTGTCGCCGAAATTTCGGGAATACGAGCGCAGCAACACGACTGTCGCGAACAGCTACATCAAGCCGCTCGTGTCCCAATACATCGCCCGGCTGGAAACAACGCTGGCGGAGAAGGGATTCCGCAACGACTTCTTCATTATGCAGTCGAACGGCGGCCTCGTGTCACCGGAGCTGGCACGGGACTTCCCCATCAAGATCGTCGAATCGGGACCCGCCGCCGGTGTGTTGATGGCGCGCGACATCGGCGCCGCCGAAGGGCAGGAGAACGTCATCTCCTTCGACATGGGGGGGACGACGGCGAAACTAGGCGCCATCGACGACGGGGCGCCCGCGATCGTGCCTACCTTCGAGATCGACCCGGTCCGTTACAAACCGGGCAGCGGATTGCCGATCAGCATTCCCGCGGTCGAACTCCTGGAGATAGGTGCCGGCGGCGGCAGTATCGCGCGAGCGGAGCTCGGCACGATCGCCGTGGGCCCGGAGAGTGCCGGCGCCGATCCGGGACCGATCTGCTATGGCCAGGGCGGCGAGAGACCGACGGTAACGGATGCCAATTTGGTCCTCGGCTATCTCGACCCCGATTATTTCAATGATGGCGCCCTTCGGCTCGATCAAGCGGCGGCGGCGGCCTGTATCGCGCGCGATCTGGCGGACCCCCTTGGTCTCACGCCGGAGGAGGCCGCCTGGGGCGTTCATCTGATTGCGACGAACAATATGGAGTACGCAATCCGTCTCGTCTCCGTCGAGCGCGGCCGCGATCCGCGAAAATACGCGATGGTGGCCTTCGGCGGCGCCGGCCCGCTGCACGCCGCCCGTCTTGCGCGGAAGATCGGCGTGCCGAAGGTCATCGTGCCGAATGGGGCCGGCGTCGGCTCGGCGATCGGTCTGTTGCGCGCGGAACCCAAGATCGACGCCTCGACGACGCGACTGCTGCGAATGAACGAGACGACGGGTGATACCCTTCGGGCGATTTATGAGGATCTCGAAACCCGGATCCGCGCAAATTTGGAACGGCTTGGGGCGGCCGAGGAGCCCGATTGGTCCCGCTTCGCCTATATGCGCCATGCCGGACAGGGGTTCGAAATCCATGTCCCGCTGCCCGACGGCGCCATCGGCGACGACTATCCCGCGAGCGCGGCGACGGCGTTTCGCGAAGGCTATGCCCGGCGCCACCAGTTCAGCGATGGCGACGGCGATGTCGAAGGGGTCGACTGGTATCTCGTCGCGACCCTGCCGACGGCGACGGACACGGCCACGTCGTCCGAACAGCAACCGGGTCCATCCCGGCGGACCGGAAGCCGCCCCGCCTATTTCCCCGAAACGGGCGGATTCGTGGAGACGCGAATTCTGGATCGTGCCAAAGTGGCGGAAGAAACCGCGCTCGCCGGACCGGCGATCATCGAGGATCCGGATTCGACGACCGTGGTACCACCGGGCGACCGCATAGAACTGAGTGCCGAGGGGCATCTCGTCATCCTCATCGGACAGGAGGGCGGAACATGAGCGGGAAAGACATGGACGCCATCACCCTCACCGTGATCTGGAACGCGATCATGTCGATCGCCGAGGAACTTGGCGTCACCCTGCGCCACACAGCCTATTCGGAGGGCGTGCGAGAGGGCGACGATTTTTCGACGGGAGTATTCGACCGGAACGGGCGGATGATCGCGCAGGGTAATTTCAGCCCCGGCCATCTCGGCTCGATGCCCTATGTTGTCCGCCACGTCATGGCGAACTTTCCGGAATCGGAATTGCGTCCCGGTGATTCGGTGGCGCTCAACGATTCCTTCATGGGCTCCGGGCATTTCCCCGACGTTTTCCAGGTTCTGCCCGTCTTCATCGACGACAATCTCATCGGTTATGTCGTGAACTCGGCCCATCACGTCGATATGGGAGGGGCGGCGCCCGGCTCGCAGAAGGTCGAGGGGGTAACCGAATCCTATCAGGAAGGGTTGCGCATTCTGCCGGTGCGCCACGTCCGCGAGGGCTGGTTCGACGAGGATATCCTGCGGCTCATCCTCGCGAACGTAAGACTTCCCGACAAGGTGCGGGGCGATCTCGCGGCCCAGCACGGCGCCAATCTGACGGCGTCGGACCGTCTCCGCGACCTCTACCGGGCGCACGGCGCCGAGGCGATGGAGACCGCCTACGACCTGATCCTGGAACGGACCGAGGCCCATATGCGCGACGCCCTTCGCAAGGTGCCGGCGGGGACCTACAGCTTCGAGGACCATATCGACGATTACGGCAAGGATTCGCCGCCGATCAAGATCGCGGTCGACATCACTTTCGGCGGCGGAGAGGTGACCCTCGACTTCTCGCGGAGCTCCGACCAGGTGCCGGCGGCGCTCAATTCCTATATCAACTATACCCGCGCCTACGCGGTCTTCGGAATCAAGGTGTTCTGCGACGCCAACTTCCCGCAAAACGCCGGCGGCATGCGCCCGATCAAGGTCGTGGCGCGCGAAGGCTCGTTCTTCAACCCGAATTTCCCGGCCCCGAGCGGCGGCCGCGCGGTATTGCAAGTCCGGATCTTCGACACCATCAACGGCGCCATGGCCCAGGCCATGCCGGAGCGCGCCATGGGCGCGTTCTCCCACTGGAGCAACCCGAATATCGGCGGCCACGACGACCGCACGGGCCGGCCCTTCGTTGCCTACGATCTTGCCCTCGCCGGATATGGCGGCCGCGCCGATGCGGACGGTATCGAGGCGATGAGCCCGGTCATGAACTGCTCCAACATCCCGGTCGAGGTCTACGAGGCGAACAACCCGGTCCTGATCCGACAATTCGGGCTGATCCCAGATTCCGGCGGGGCGGGTAAGCATCGGGGCGGCTGCGGCCTCCGGAAGGATATCGAGCTCCGGAACGATCATGCCGTCCTCAGCCTGCTCGGCGACCGGCACAAGTTCGATCCCTACGGCCTGTTCGGCGGCCAGGCGGGTGCCCGCGCCGAGACCATCCTCAATCCCGACGCCAATGCGCGCCCGCTCGGCTCGAAGGAGATCTTGGAGATCAGCCGGGGCGATGTGGTCAGCCTTCGCCTCTCGGGCGCCGGCGGTTACGGCGACCCCAAAGAGCGAGACCCGGCGGCGGTCAGGGAAGATATCGCCGACGGCTACGTGACGCAGGAGACGGCGGCGAAGGTCTATGGCGTTTCGGAAGACTCCGCCGATTAACCGGGCTTTCGTCCGGCAACCCGGGTCAAGACACCGGGCACGAACGCGTTGACCGAGACGTCCTCGAATCCCGCCGCCTCGAAATAGCCGACGCAATCGGCCGTCGAATGGGCGAGGCCGGTGGTGCCGTTGATCGCCTCGCTCAAGCCCCAGAGCGCCGGTCCGGCGGGGCCGCGGCGATCGTCGTCCAGGGTCTCGCCGATCAGGTGCATCTCGCCGCCCGGCAACAAGGCGTCATGGGTCTTTTGGACCACTTCGCCGATGATCTCGCGGCTGTAGATCGGCAGATTGCTGGCCATGACCGCGACGTCGCAATCGGTCGGAAAGGGATCGGCGGTGAAGTCGCAGGCCTCGGCCTCGACCCGGTCGGAGGCCCCGTTCTCGGCGATGAACTCCTTGGCCACGACGACCACCGGCGGCAAGTCGAGCACCACCGCCTTCAGCCCCGGAAACTTCTCCGTCGCGACGATACTGTATGCGCCGGAGCCGCCGCCGAGATCCATCATCCGCTCGCGGCCGGAAAGATCGACCTGGCGTGCGAAGCGCCGCCCCGCCCCCATGCCGATGCTGTAGGTCGCGGCGTGATACTCGCGGGCGCTCTCGACCGTGAACTCGCCGTACTTCCCGAGCTTGTCGATCTTACGCGAGCGCAGGCGCTCGGACAGTTCACCCCAATCGTTCCAGCGCGGCTTGGTGAACAGCATCCAGGGACCGGCATAGCGGGGCGATCCCTCGACCAGAAAGCGTTCGACATCGGGCGCGTTCGCGATATGGCCGTCATCGTCCAGCTCCAGCAACTCGAGCGCCACGCAGGCGGTCATCAGCCGCTCGGCGTTGGTCTCCGGGATGTCGAGCGCCACCGCGATCTCCCCCTCGGTCGCGGCCCCCTTCGAGACGGCGGTAAAAAACCCCAGCTCGACCGCCGCCATCAAGGTCCCGGCCCGCCAAAAGCCCTGCACCATCTCCTGGAGGCGGACGGTGTCTAATCGTTTTTCCGGTTCGTTCATGTACTTGCCTCTGGAAGCGGGTCACGCAGCGCACCTCGAGTCTGGGCGCATGGACTAACTTACGTTTCTTCCGGGAGAACGACATGGGGTCGGGGACAAATAGCCGATACACTGATATATTTATCATCGATACACGACAGGATTGTCCAAACCCATGCTGGCCGATCATCATCCCGAAAAGCCCAAGCCACCCATGGCTGTCCATGGCCGAAGGACATCCGGCGACCATCTCGACGAAGAGGTCGTCGCGGAAATCTCCCAACCCCGCGAGAGCGACGAGATGGAAAACTATTATTGCGTCGTAAAGATACCGTTGTTTCGTAAAGAGGAGATGCGGATATTCGGCGTCGACGCGGAACAGGCGCACGCTCTATCGGTTCGCCTCGTCCGCGATTTACTCGAACCTCGGGGGTTCGACGTGATCGAACCCAAACCACCAAAATCGTGAGCCGGGTTTCTAAGCGTCCTTCAAATTGAACCGCGTCCCGCAGACGATGATCATGTCGTCTTCGACGGCGCAGCCGCGCGCGGCCGCGTTCCGCACGACGGCGTCGCGGTCGGCGGCAATCAGATCCAGGCCGCCCAGTCCTTCTCCGCGACCGTCCGTGGCGACAACAAAGCGGAGGCTGGCGTTCTCGAGCGCGAGCGCCGGGTTGCCGGCACCGTCCTCGCCAAGTTCGACATCGAGCACCTCGCTCCAACGCGCCGCGAGCCGATTCGGATCATCTGTCTGCAATTCGGCCGCCACCAAGGCCGTCGTCACGTCGGTTCGGACCGCGTCCTCCCATGAACTCCCCGCGGGATGCCAGGGGCCCTCCGCCGCGTGGTCGCCGCGATGCTCGCTGGTCTCCAAAATGGCGGCGCCGGTGTCTTTCGGGTGCAGTTGCAGGCCAAGATAATCGCCGTAATCGAGCCGGTTCATGACCCGAACGCCGACCGACGGCATGCGTTTTTCGCGCGCCTCGGCATCGTCGCATTGCATGATCACCATATAGCCGCCGTCGCCGCTCCGCCGGTCGAGATAGCGTCCCGCCGTTGTTCCCTCGCGGAAAGGCGCCACCACCTCGAGGAAGTTTGGGCCGATCGGCAGGAGGGCGTTTTCGAGACCGTATTTGCCTACATTGGGATCGTGATGACAGGTTTCGAGCCCGAAGACGGCCTTCAGGTCCTCGACGGCGGGGTCGAGTTCGCGGGCGACCAGACAGATCTGGCGCAACCGCAGCATGTCAGCGCCCCTGGAACACCGGTTTTCGCTTCTCGACGAAGGCTTGCGCCGCTTCCTTGTGGTCCTCGGTCTCGCTGGTCCGCGCGTGATGCATGGCCTCCAAATCGAGGCATTGCGCCAAGGGCTGCGAGATCGCCGCATCCAGGTTTTTCTTCATATAACCAAGAGTGATCGTCGGGCCGTGCGCCAGCCGCGTCGCCAGCGCCATCGTTTCCTCTTCCAGTTTGTCGTCGGGGACGACGCGGTTGAAGAGGCCGAGGGCGGCCGCCTCCTCGCTCTCGACGGCGTCCGAAAGGAAGTAGAGCTCGCGCGCCTTGGCCGGGCCGAGGAGCTTCGTCAGGAACCAACTGCCGCCGAAATCGCCCGAAAGCGCCACTTTGGAGAAAGCCGTGATGATACGGCCCGTCTCGCTCGCGATGCGGAAATCGCAAGCAAGGGCGAGCGACATTCCCGCGCCCGCGGCGGGGCCCCGGACCGAGGCGATGGTCGGTTTCGGCACCTCGTGCAGAAGGCGGGAGACTTCCATCCGGCTACGCAGTGACAATGCGCGGGATTCAAGCGGCGTGTTGTCGTCCTTCCGCGCCGCCATCGACTTGACGTCGCCGCCGGAACAAAAGGCGCGCCCCGCGCCCGCGAGCACGATCGCGCCCACCCCGGGATCCTCGGCCAACCGTTCGACCTTGTCGTAGAGGTTCTTCAACATGTCGCCGGTGACCGCGTTCAAGGCGTCGGGCCGGTTCAGGGTGATGGTCGCGACCTTGTCCTCGACGGTCTCCAACAGGTGATCATCACTCATGGTATTCTCCGTTCCGGTATCGATCCCGGCGTCAGGTATGTGGCGTCAAGCAACCTCGAAGAGTCCGGCCGCGCCCATGCCGCCGCCGACGCACATGGTGCAGACGACGTTCTTGGCGCCCCGGCGCTTGCCCTCGATCAGGGCGTGGCCGACCATCCGCGAGCCGCTCATCCCATAGGGATGACCGATCGAAATGGCGCCGCCGTCGACGTTCAGGATGTCGTTCGGAATGCCGAGCTGATCGCGGCTGTAAATCACCTGAACCGCGAAGGCCTCGTTCAATTCCCAAAGATCGATATCGTCCATCGAGAGGTTGGCGCGCTCCAGGAGTTTCGGCACGGCGTAAATGGGGCCGATGCCCATCTCATCCGGCTCCAGGCCGGCGACCGCGAAGCCCCGGAAATAACCCAAGGGTTCGAGCCCCCGCTTCTCGGCCTCCTTGGCCTCCATGACGACGCAGGCGGAGGCACCATCGGAGAGCTGGCTCGCATTGCCGGCGGTGATGAAGAACTCCTCGCCGCGGACAGGCGGCAGGCCAGCCAGACCTTCGAGGTTGGTCGTCGGCCGGTTGCATTCGTCCTGCTCCAGCGTGATGGCCTGCTCGCTGGTCTCGCCGGTTTCCTTATCGGTGACGATCTTGACGGTCGCCATCGGCACGATCTCGTCATCGAACTTGCCGGCCTGCTGGCCCGCGGCCGTCCGCAGCTGGCTTTGCAGCGCGTATTCGTCCTGATCCTCGCGGCTGACATTGTAGCGGGACGCCACCGTCTCGGCGGTGTCGATCATGGCGTCGTAGACCGAGGGCTTGTGCTCGTCGAGCCAATCGTTCCGCGCACGGAAATTGTTCTTGTGATCGTTTTGCACCAGGCTGATCGAGTCGAGCCCGCCCGCGACCATGATCGGCGCCCCGTCGACGATGATGTGCTGGGAGGCCATGGCGATGGCCTGCATGCCGGACGAACAGAAGCGGTTGATCGTGGTCGCCGACGTCGTCACCGGCAATCCGGCGCGAAGGGCGATCTGGCGGGCGACATTGTTGCCGGTGGCCCCTTCGGGCATCGCCGTTCCCATGATCACGTCCTCGACTTCCGCCGGGTCGACCCCGGCGCGCTCGACGGCGTGCTTGACGACATGGCCGCCCATATCGGCCCCGTCGGTGTTGTTGAAAGCGCCCCGATAGGCCTTGCCGATGGGGGTGCGGGCGGTCGAGACGATGACGGCTTCGCGCATGGCGTATGCTCCCTGTCAAAGAATCCACTGTTGTTGCCGACTAAGGTAGCATGCCTAACTCTCCAAGCCAGCCTTCGTGGGGTTGGAGGGCGCTAGTTTTGTCTAGGCAATACCGGGATTGAGACCGGCCACGCCGCGACCTATCTTTCGATTTATGAAAATTCTTCAGGTCAATCCGAACGTCACCGAGGCGGTCACCGATGTCATGGTGGCGGAGGGGCGGCGGTCGGCATCGCCGGGGGTCGAGATCACCGCGGCCACGGCGGCGTTCGGCGCCCAATATGTCGAGAACCGGGTCGAAGCGGCGATCGCGGCGCATGCGCTGCTGGATGTGCTGGCGGAGCAAGCGGCGGGGCATGACGCGGTGATCGTCTCCGCCTTCGGTGATCCCGGCCTTGAGGCGGCGAAGGAGATGCTCGACATTCCCGTGGTCGGCCTCTCGGAAGCGGCCCTTCATACGGCCTATATGCTGGGCCGGCGCTATTCGGTCGTCTGCCTGACCGAGCGCCTTCGCACCTGGTACGGCGAATGCGCCGAAGGTTTGGGCCTGACGGGTCGGCTTGCGGGTCTTCGCGTCGCCGGGGCACCGGTTCGCGATATCACGACGGTGGTCGAGGACCTTCGCGATCCATTGCTGGCGGAGTGCCTGAAGGCGGTCGAGGAAGACCGTGCCGAGGTGGTCGTCCTGGGCGGCGGTCCCACCGCTGGGCTGGCGCGGGAGCTTGCCGGAGAGGTCCCGGTGCCGCTGCTCGACGGTGTGACCTGTGCCGTCCAGATGGCCGAGGCCCTGGTTCGGATTGCGCCCCGCCCGCCGACCCAGGGCGGTTTCGCCCGCCCGGCCCCGAAACCGACCAAGGGGCTATCGCCGGCATTGACGCGCTTTTTCGAGGGACGATGATGACCAATGAACACATTAAGGTGACGCCGGTTTCCGGCGCACTCGGCGCTGAGATCGAAGGGGTCGATTTGGCGTCGCTCGACGACGAGAGTTTCGCCGAAATTCATGCGGCCTTCCTCGAACATCTGGTGCTTTTCTTTCGCGAGCAATCCCTGACGCCGGACCAACAGGTTGCCTTCTCGAAGCGCTTCGGTCCGATCGGCTATTACCCCTTCGTCACCGCCATTCCCGGCCATCCCGAAGTGATAGAGGTGCGAAAGGAAGCGGACGAGACCGTCAATTTCGGCGGCGTCTGGCACACCGACACCGCCTATCTCGCGAAACCGCCCATGGGCTCGACGCTCTATGCGCTCGACGTGCCGCCGGCCGGCGGCGATACGGTGTTCGCCAACATGTATATGGCATACGAATCCTTGTCCGAAGGCATGAAATCGATACTCGGCGGATTCAAAGCGGTCAACAGCTCGGAGAAAGGGGCGGCCGCGGCGGGCCGCGCGGTCCGGCTGGCCGACATCGGCAAGGACCCGGAGGACGTGCAGACCGTCTCCATCCACCCCGTCATCCGTACCCATCCCGAGACCGGACGGAAATCGCTCTACGTCAATCGCGGTCACACGATCCGATTCGAGGGCATGACCGAGGCCGAGAGCGCACCCATCCTCGATTATCTCTTCGATCATCAAATCCGCCCCGAATTCACCTGCCGCCACCGCTGGGAGAAAGGGGCGCTCGCGGTCTGGGACAACCGCTGTACGTTGCACAACGCCCTCAACGACTATCACGGCCATTTTCGCTTGTTGCATCGCGTGACGTTGGAGGGGGAGACGCCGGTATAACGCCCCGCCGCGTTGACTGTCCTTGCCCGGCAGGGAACAATCGCGGCGTCTCAACACTCGGTCGCATTATCCGATGACGAAGCTCGATCAATTCGAATCGACCTTTCGCGCCGCCGCGAAGGAGGTCTTCGCGTTTGAGCCGCCAGCGCTTACGCGGATCTCCGTGGTGACCGACATGAATGCCGAAAACACGGCGGCACTCACCGCCGAAATTCGTGATTTTCTGCGGGTTCTGGACAGGGGTGATCCTGCCTGGACGACCATCCCCGGCGACGGATTCGATAGCGTCGCTGCCTTGCTGGAGGCCGTGGAGACGGCCCGTCCGGATCTGATCGTGACCTATCGTCATCTCCATTCGGATGCCTGGCGCTGGCCCTTCAGTCTCGGTGAGTATCTCGACGTGCTGGCCCAGGCGACGACGACCCCGGTCCTAGTCCTGCCGCATCCCGATGCCGACCGCGCCCTCCCCCATAGCGTGGCCGACACGAACCGCGTGATGGCGGTGACCGATCACCTTTCGGGCGACCACGAGCTGGTCAATCACGCCCTGGCCCTGACAGCGGAAGGTGGGACCTGCTGGCTGACCCATGTCGAGGGCGGCGCCCAGTTCGAGCGCTATATGGAAACTCTCTCCAAGATACCCGAGATCGATACCGAGACCGCGCGCAAGACCATCGCGGCCCAGCTCCTGAAGGAACCGCGTGAGTACATTCATTCGTGCCGCGAGTCCGTCACGTCGGCGGACCTGTCCGTCACGATCGAGGAAATCGTCGTCATGGGCCGGCGGCTCGACGAATATGCGCACCTGATCGACCAGCATGAGATCGATCTTCTGGTCTTCCACACCAAGGACGAGGATCAATTGGCGATGCACGGCCTCGCCTACCCGCTGGCAGTCGAGCTGCGGCAGATCCCGCTCCTGATGCTGTAGGCCCATAGATGGAACACAACATCCCGGGGTCGGTCACCGTCCTATTCAGCCTGCTCCTCGCGGCGATGATTCTCTGCCTGGCGCTCGAGGAGAAGATCCACGCGAAGAAATCCGTGATCGTGGGTGTGTTCGCGGCGGTCTCGCTGTTTCTCGGCGCCGTCTTCGGTCTCGTTCACCGCGAGGCGGTCGAGATCATGGGGCACAAGATCAGCCTCCCGGTCTATATTCCCGGCGTCGACTGGGAGGTCATCGCGATCATCCTCGGCTCCTCCATCTTCGTCGACATCACCAGCAAGTCGGGTCTCTTCACCTGGATCGCGATCAAGCTGACCAAGGTCTCGCGCGGCGATCCGCTGGTGCTCCTTGTCGCCTATGGCGTGATGACGGTGGTGTTCTCGGCCGTGCTCAACAACGTGACCGCGATGATCATCGTCGGCACGCTGTCCGGCGTTTCGCTTTCGAAGCTCGGTCGGTCGGAGAAGCTGCTCGGCTTTCTCCTGGTCGAAGGGTTGCTGACGAATGTAGGCGGGCTTCTGACCCTGATCTCCTCGGTGCCGAATATCATCGTCGGCAACGCGGCCGGCATCAGCTTCGTTGAATTTTTCCTGAAGGCGAGCCCATATGTCGTTGTCGCCACCATCATCACCATCTGGCTCGGCGCGCGGGTTTTCGACATCACGCGCCTCACAACGGCGGCGGAAAAGGCGGAGGCCGCAACCCTGGTCGCCGGATTCGACGAGAAGGACGGGCTCGATTCCCCCATCTTCTTTTGGTTCGGCGCAACGATGACCGGCTGTTTCGTGCTCGCCATGGCGAGTGCCTCGGTCACCCCCTATATTCGCGAGCTCGGTCTCGGCTATGTAGCGCTCGCCTTCGCGGCCGTCATGCTGATCCGCTACAAGGCCACCGCCGACCAGTTCTACCAGGCGATCGACTGGGACTTGTTGGCGTTTTTCGGTTGTCTCTTCATCGTCATCAACGTGATGGAGCACGCCCTGGTCCTGGAGGCTATCGGCACCCTCTTGAAGCCAGTATTGTCACTCGGCGAGTCGACGGGCCCCGGTGCCCTCATGGTCGCTTCCGCCGCCGCCAGTTCGGTCACCGACAACATCCCGCTCGCCGCGATGATGGCGAAGATTTTGGGCAACCTCGGGGTCGCGGGCGACTCACCCTATTGGTGGGCGGTCATCTTCGGGGCCAATCTGGGGGGGAACATCACGCCGATTGGGTCCGCCTCGACGCTGGTCGCCGTGACCATCATCCACAAGGCCGGGCTCAACCTCTCCTTCGCCGGGTTCGTCCGGCGTGCGGTCCCGTTCGCGGTCCTGCAACTCGTTCTCGCCGCGGCGTATGTACTTGTGTTCCTGAACTGACGGGCCGGTCAGACGACGAGGATTTCCTCGTTGTCGAAATAATCCGAGCGCACCACCGGCGCGCCCTCGGTCACTTCGATCAGATCCTCCATGTGGTAGCCCTTCTCATCGGGCCAGCGGACACGGGTCTCCACCGTGGTCATCATGCCGGCTTCGTAAGCGATCTCGTCATGGGGGCTGATCAGCGGATGTTCGTGGATAAAGAGCCCGATGCCGTGTCCGTTGTGGGCATAGGGAAAGGGAATGCCGTGGCGCTCATGCAACGCTGTCGCCTTCTCGAAAAGCTGCCGGCCGGTATTGCCGGGCCGCACCAAATCGATGATCTCGCGGTGGATGTCCCGCAACCGGCCCCACCAGGACCGGTCCTCGTCACTCAATGGCCCGAGCTTCGCCGTCCGCCCGACATTGGAGTAGTAGCGACGATATCGTCCGCCCGCATCGGCCTTCAGGATATCCCCCGCTTGGATCACGTAGTCGGCCGGATCCTTGTGCGGAAAGCCTGTATTGGGTCCGGCGTTGATATGATTGAAGGCGACGGATTCCGCGCCCGAGCGCAGAATTCCTTCAGTTAGGCGATAACACATGTCGCGCTCCGTCTCGCCCGCCCGGGTCGCCTCGTAAGCCTCCTTCAGCGCCTTTTCGGTACCCCGGAACCCGGCCGCCATGATTTCGCGCTCCCGCGCCGTCTTGTGCATCCGCACTCGATCGAACAAGGCTTCGGCGGCCGAAAACCGAGCATCCGGCAGGGCCGCGGCAAGCTGATTGAAATACGCGGCGCCGAGATATTCCATCTCCAAACCGATATGACCCCGCTCGGCGCCCATTTCGCGGAGCAATTCCGCCAGCAGGTCGATCGGCGAGGTGACGAATTCCTTGAAGGTACGGATATCCGAGATCCAGGATTCCTGGCGCGCATAGGCCTCCTCTACCGCGCAAAGTATGAAACTCGGCGCCCTCGATCCGTCCCAAACAACGAGCGCCAAGCGGTCGCGAATGTCGACCTGTGTCGATATGAAGGCATCGCTCGTATAGAGCACGTTCTCCGGCGACGCGGCGACGACGATGTCGAAGTCGCTCTCGGCTATCATGCCTTTCAGGCGCGCCAGATCGCCGATCGCGTCATTCATCGATTTCATGTCGATTTCCTCTCCCGTTCGGATGCTATCTTTCCTTAAACCTAGAAAGGATCGACGCTGGGAGCAAACCGGCGACCGCGATCACCGCCAGGGCGAAGAACGCGTCCTGGAACCCGAGCGTGCTCGCCTGGGCATGAATGATCTGTCCGAAGAAATGAAGGGCGCCAAGCCCACTCGCCGTTTCGGAGACGCCGCCCTCGGCAAGCGTTCGACCGACGATCGACAGCAATTCCCCGCTTGCCGCCCCGGTCTCGGCCAGATTGCCCGTAAAGGCCTCCCCGTGAAAGGGAATGCGCATCTCGAGGAAGGCGACGACGATATTCATGCCGAAGGCCGCCCCCAACTGGCGCACCAGATTGATCGAGCCGGATGCCTGATTGACGAGTTCCGACGGCACCGCCTTCAGGGCCGCCGCGTTGACCACCGGCGTCGTAAACCCAAGTCCGGTTCGGATGAACAGAGTCCAGAAAACGAACGTCCAAAACGGCGTGTTGACGTCCGCGCCCGACAGCAGGACAAAGGCCACCACATAGGACATCAATCCGAACATGATCAGCAGATGCGCCGGGATGAAATCCGAAAGCCGGCCCGCGAGCGGAAACAGGAACAGAAGCGACAGCCCACCCGGCATCAAAAGTAGGCCCGACCGAAGCGGGGTATAGCCTTGAATTTGCTGCACGAATACCGGGATTAGGAATGTCGACGTAATAAAGACGCAACCGCTGAAAAAGGCGATCGTACTGGCCGACGCAAATCGTGCGTTGCGGAAGACCGCCATGTTCATGAGCGGCTCCGGTGTCGTGCTTTCCCAAATGACGAAGGCGACCGCGGCCGTCCCGCCGGTCCCGAGAAGCGACAAGATATAGTTCGAAGTCCAACCTTCGCGCTGACCGCTGGAGAGACCCAGAACCAGCGTGAACAGCGCCAGGCTCAACAATGCGAGCCCGAGAAAATCGAAATGCGGCAAGCGCCGCACCATCGGCTTGGTGGGCATGAAGAGAAAGCCGAGAACCACCGCCAAGGCCGCAGTCGGCAGGGTCAGAAAAAATATGTAGCGCCAATTAAAGAGCTCGATCGCAATGCCGCCCAAGGTCGGCCCCATGGCGGGCGCGAAGACGATCCCCATCGCATAAAGCCCCATCGCGGTCCCGCGTCGGCTCGGTGGAAACACCTTGAAGGTCACGGCCATGGTGAGGGGTTGAACCACGCCCGCGGCGACCCCTTGCAGCATCCGCCCGAAATGGAGTTCCTCGGCGCTGGTCGCAACGCCACTCAACATTGAGCCGAAGATGAAAATCGCCAGCGTAATGGCATAGATCAGGCGCTCGCCCATGATTTCGATCAGCCAGGCCGCCAGGACCATGCCAGTCGTCATCGCCGCGAAGTAGCCGGAACTCAGCAGTTGCGCCTCGTCGCGGCCGATCCCGAAGGCCCCCATGATGTCGGGAAAGGCGACATTCACCGTCGTCATTGACAGGACGACGGTCATTGCGCCGATCATCGAAGCCACGGTCGCGAACCAGCGATAGGCGGGGCCATACCGCTCGAACAGGTCCTCGATTGTTTCGACGCCCAACGGCCGACCCCATGATCTTCCTAGAGGATCAAGGATATAGGACGCCCGGCGTGAATACTCAAAGCCGCACGTCGTGCAATGGACGGCTCCAATCCTGCGCCGTCTCGGCGATGCGTTCGATATCCTCCTCCAGCATCAGGCCCTGGTCGACCAGGGTCCGGCCCGCCTCGACGATCGCCCGGACATAACCGTCCTGGTCGCCATACCGGGCGAGGATCGAGCGTCTCGGGTCGCTGGTGGCGGCCGCCACCGCATCCGTTTCCGGAAACGGGATATAGCTGCCGGTGAATTCGTGCATATAACCCTCACCGTGGCCGCGGGCGCGAATATTCCAACCTGTGTACGTGCCAAGCGGCGCCTGAACCATCGGCGCTTGCGTGCCGGCCCGATCATTACCGTCCGCATCCACGGCCGGCACCAGGATGGCATAGGCCCCGTTGCCGATATCGGGCGGCTGCTTCGTCAGAATGCCATTTGCGGCGTCGGGCCCGAAATCGTACTGCGGCAGCAAGTTGGGATCGATCGGCGTCGCCGCGTTGGGAATGTTCGGAAATTGTGCACGCCATTCCTCGCCGGTGACCAGGGTCCCGTCCGACCGGCGGGGAATGTTGCTCGGCGGCGGCGTGGCGCCATCGCTCGCCCAGCGATCCATGGCATGGAGCATGGCCCGGAACAGCATCGAGGTTTTGACGATATTGTTGTTGTGCTGGGTGACGCCGCGACTGGCGGACTTCTGGTTCGGATCGGCAAAATGCTGCGAACTTGCCCAGAGATAAACCCGTACCCCTTCCGGCTGTTCGAGGTCGTTGCCCTCGGTATCCGTATGAACGAGCGAGCCGTGGCGCTGCCAGTACTCGGTTGCGGTTTGGGTATGAATGACCAGAGGGTCTGTATTCGGCCGTTTCAGGATCGCATCCGTTTCCCCGGTCAGGTGATCGGTCGATTCCGCATAGGAGAACGGGAAACGATCGCCGATATTCTCGTGCTCCTCGTATTGCTGTCCCGCCGGCGAGACGGCGGACGCAAATCGATGGTTCATCCACATCAAACCGCCGCCCGAGACATGCGGCAGCACACCGTCGAAGACCTTGCGGTCCTCGGCGTCCGCGTTGAAGCCGCGGTGGAGCATGTCGCGAATGCAGCGCCCCGTCTGCGAGCGGCCCCAGCCATAGGCCTTCTCGATGCCGGCGCCCAAGGGATTGGGGTTGCCGGCGGCGTCGACGGTCCCGTGCTTCAGATAAGCAACGAAATCACGGACCGCGACGTGGCCGAGACCCAGGACCAAGGGATCCTTCGCCGTATACACCAACTCGTAGATCCATCCCGGCTCGAACCCGGCCGGCAGCCGGATATGCGTGTCCGACGGTACGATCGCCATCTCCGCACCCTGATTGTCGAGACCGACACCGCCTTCGACACGTGCGAAGGCCCAGTCGTCGGCCGAGATTTCCTCGCGCGGGTCTTCGGGATAACGCCGCCGCGTGAGTTGGGCCGCCGCCGTGTCGAGCGAGACGGTGGGATAGCTCCGGGTCGAGGCGCGACCGCTTAAAGGATAAACCGTCTGGCCCTCGGAACTGGCGATGAATTCGGATCGAACGAGCCCGGAAATGGGTTCACCGTTTTCGGTCGCGACCGGCAGGTCCATGGTAAACCGCCCATCGCCCGGCCAAAGATCGCCTTCCCAAGCGCAGCACGCCACGACATAGCCATGTCGCATTAGGTATCCATTGCCCGCATGGGCCGGTTCCAGCGGATCGTTCGACGGGATTGCGTCATTGAAGAACTGGATCGCGCGCAGATTACCGCGATTGCCGTAATCGAAGAACACCCGCCCATTCGCGCGCGACATGTCGACCGGTTTCAGGATACAGATGTCGGCGGCGAATTCGACCAATCCCGCGTCGTTCCGCGGCGCCTTCTCGATATCGACCACGCCGGCCTGCGCCGCCGCCATCGGATCGACGGCAAAATGGGCGCGCCCGGCCAGACGTTCATAGGCTCCGGCCTTGCCGAAGGGCTCGCCGCTGGCGAACGGCCGCCGGTCGTGGAAGCGCAACTCGATCTGATTGGTCATTTTTGGATTTCCTCCGTCCGTTCTCCGGCCTTCGCATCTACGCGCTCAGCGGGGGACATATTCTCGTCAAAATTATCCGTCAAAACCTCGCATAGACGGTAACGGAGAGCCAGTCCGGCATTCGATGGATAGCAAACTTCGTGTATGACAATGAGACGGAAACAATTCAATTCGAACGTGATCAACATCGCCGCCATCGACGCGGCCGTGAGCGTCTATGGCGCGCGGGTCGAGAACGAGACGGCGCGCGGTTGGTGGTCGCGAAATTTTCGCAATTTCCTGATCCGGGACCCATCGGTCCTATCCGAAATCACCGATATCGACGGGTTGGCTGACCTTTACGCGAAAGGGGCCCTGCCGCTGCCGGTCGCGAAATGGGCGGCGCTGGATGTCAACGCCGGCCGGCCGGTTCATTTTTTCGACCCCTCGCAGGTCGAAACCGAAAAGGGCAAGGTGACGCTTGCGCAGATCATCGATTGGATGAATGCCCTCTCCCCGACCGACCGCCATTTTCAGCGCCTGCATAAGATTTCCCCCTTGGAAGCCGCCGGGCTCGCGGAGAAATGGCGCGCCCGGGAAGACCGCCGGGCGGCACAAGATATCCCGGAGACCGCGAACGCGGTCCGCACCATCCTGCCGTTCGACGACGGCTACCGAATCGTCAAACTCGTCAGTTTGGACGCCTTCGAACGTGAAAGCGCACTGCTGCGAAATTGCCTGCACCGCATTCAGGAATTCTTTAGCGCCGATATCTATTCGCTCCGCGATGCGGAGAACCAACCGCATGCCGCGATGGAATTCCGCGGCGGTCAATTGATCCAAATCCGCGGTTTCGGGAACAGCATCCCTCGTGCGAAATACCGGCCATATCTGGTGGCCTTTTTACGTCACATGCAGGTCGAGGATGGCGAAATTTCACTGCATCTGAACACATACGATATCGATTTCGAACCGCCGGTCGATATCAACCAAAGCACCGTGGATTTCATCAATTGGGCCAAGGACTTGCCGTCGCTCGACATGGTGCCGTTCCTGCGCGATCCGAAGGTCGACTCTCTCGTCGACAATTTTATCCTCTATGGTGCCGACGTCCGCAATTCGACCAAAAAGGCGGTGCGAAAGCTCTTCGTTCCGAAGGGTCGGACGTGGCTGAATAGATGCGGGACCCATCGGAAACTCCCGGGCACGGTTCAAATCCGCCACCCGCGCCTACCGACCACCCTCTATGACCTTTCACGCTATTCCGTGCTTTCGGAGACGACGACCCGGAAAATTTTCAAGAAAGCGCTTTCGGAGATCATCGATCACGCCGAACGGGACACACACGGGGTCTATGACCTGCAAGCCGGCAACGAAGCGATTCCTCGAGGCGATCTCTCGATCCTGCTCGACGAGATTGGTCTTCGGCGGCGATTGGAGGAAGCGAAGGCGCGGTCACGGGAAGCAAAAACGGAAATCATCCGAGCCTCGACTGCGACGCTCGCCCGGGACCTCCGCCGGCGGGATGTCTCGGAAGCAAGGCGGCGGCGGACCTTCGAGACCATTCAAGGGATCTACCCCTGGCTCAAGGGGCGTCTTCTCTCGGACGAAATGGTTCTTTAGGAGGGTCAGGCCGGCAATCGGCTCTCGATGATGCGGTTCGTAAGCGCGGAGACCTTGCGCGAAAAGTCGCCGTAGGTGAACGGTTTCGCGACATAGAGCGTGACCCCGTTCTTCTTCGCCGCCGCGACGGCCTCGCCGGTGACCTTGACGGTCAACATCATGAACGGCGTCTCCGAGCCCCATTGACGCATCTTCATCAGAAGTTCGAGACGGTCCATCTTCGGCATCAGCCAATCGCTGATGACAAGATCGTACTCCAACTCGGTCTTGCTGAGCCGGCGCCAGGCGGCCTCGCCATCCTCCGCCAGGTGTACGCGCACGATACCGACATCGTGCAGAATATCCTGTACGAGATCGCGAATCTCGGGTTCGTCATCGACGACGAGAACGCGCAATTTTTCCAATTCCTGGGCGTGGTCCGGATCGGCCATATTCCAACGTACTAACGCGGTTGCGGGGAAGTCAACGACCGTCCGCCGCGCTAGGCCCGGCGTTCGCGCCGGTGTTCGAGGCGAATATTGTAGTAATTCCCGGAGAAGATCAGTGCCGCGCCAAAGAAGGCCACAAGTTCCAAGCCTTCCTCGTAAAAGATAAATCCGATGATCGCGATAAGCGGGAGCCGAAGGAACTGCAACGGGATCACCACGGTCGCATCCGCGTATCTAAACGCATGCGCCTCGCAAAAATGCGCCGAGAGGCCGGTCAGGCCGAGTACGATCAGCCAGGGCACGTCATGCCACTCCGGCGTTACCCACAGAAACAAGGTCGGCACCAGGCCGAGCGGCGTTTGTATCATGACCATGAAGAACAGAACCGCGAGCGGCGTATCGGTCTGAACCAGCTTCTTAGTACAGGTGATGGCACCGCCGAAGAAGATCGCGCAGGCCAGAACCACGAAGGCGCCCGGATCGATGATATCGACTCCGGGCTTCAAGATCACCAACACGCCAAGAAAACCGAGAATGATCGCAATCAACCGGCCCCGGTTGATCCGTTCGCCGAGAAAGACGATCGCGAAGATGGCCACCCAGATCGGCACCGTGAACTCGAGCGCGAAAACTTCCGCCAAGGGCAATAAGGACAAACCGTAGACCCACGTCGCCTGCCCGCCGTAATGGACGATGTTGCGGCCGATCTGAAGCTTCGGTTGCGATGTTCGCAGAACATGGAACCCGAGATGCCAGGCAACGGCGACAACGACCACGATGCCGATGATGCTGCGGATCAACAGCATCTCGAAGGTATGGATGTTGGCCTCGTGAAGTTCACGGACGGCGACCGCCATGAGCATGAAGGAGACGAGCGTCCCCGTCATCCAAATCGCCGCCTTGGCGACGGATGGTGTCACTTGATTTTCGGTCATCGGGAGGTTTTAGCCGCCACGGGAGACTCTGTCACGGGTGCCACGCTGGCACCGAAGGCGCCGATCCGACAGAATGCACTCGAACCCCTGCCGCGACCCTGCGAGAGTATCGACGAATGACAGACAAAGCCGAATTATTCGATCTGATCGACCGGATCGTCTGCCTCGATGTGGGCGGCCGCGGCATCGCGGGCCTGTTCGAGCCGGCACGCGCCATGGTCGACGGTGCGCTTTCGGAGACAGCGGCGCAATCGCTTGCGGCGCTCGAACCGGGCGATCATGTCTTCATCGTGACCGGCTCCCTGACCCGCGCCAGTGTCTCGACGGCGATTGCCGAAAATGACGGACCGATCGGCGCCGCCGTCTTGGCTCGCGCGCTCAGCCGGGGGTTCAACGCCATTCCGGTCATCCTGGTCGACGGTTCAATCAAGCCGCGCGTCGCCCGCATGGTGGAGTTCGCCGGGTTGAATGTGGTGACGCCCGAGGAAGCGAAAATCGCAACAACGCTGCCCCGGTTCACCGGTGTCGCGGTCATGGAGTCCGGTGCCGTGGAACCGGATGCCGCGAAGGCGTCGGCGGATCGCTTGATGTCGAGTTATCGCCCCAAGGCCGTCGTCTCTATCGAGCGCGCCGGGTTCAGCGCCGACGGCACCTACCGCAACGCGCTCGGTCAGGACTACAGTACGGGCCGGGAACGGCTCGACGAGGTCGTTATCGCGGCTCGGGATGCGGGCTTGCCGACCATCGGCATTGGGGACGGTGGAAACGAGATCGGCATGGGGGCCGTCAAGGCGGCCGTCGCCCGGTATATCCCCCATGGCGACGTATTATGCGCGGAGCTTGCGACCGATGTCCTGCTGCCGGTCGGGGTCTCGAACTGGGGCGCCTATGCGGTGGTGGCGGCGCTGGCAATCCTGAGGGGCGACCCGACCCTGGTGCACACGCCGGAAAACGAGCGGCGCCTGATCGCGTTCTCGCCCTCGGCGGGTCTGGTCGACGGCACGTCGGGCATGCTGGAGGCAACGGTCGATGGCCTGCCGCCCGATATCCACGCCAGCATCGTCGCCTTGTTACAGCACGCCGTACGGCGCGCTTGACCCGGCCCGCCTTCGCTCGACCTCCCTCTTGGCGATCATCTATGGAGACCTTTCATGGCCGAAAAGCTTTACACCGGAGACGCATTCCCTGATCTGACACTCGATCTCGTGGGTGGCGGCACGCTCGACCTCCGGAATGCGCTTACCGCGAAATACAACATCGTTCTCTTCTATCGGGGTCATTGGTGACCTTATTGCCGCCAGCAGTTGGTCGGCTATAACGCGGAAAAGGAAGCCCTCGCGAAACTGGGCGCCCAGGTCGTCATCGCGGGCAGCGTCGATTCCGAGGAAGATACGAAACCCGTGGCGGCCGAGGTGGATTTCCCCGTCGCACATGGCGTAACACAAGCACAAGGCGAGGCCATGGGTGCCTGGTGGGATGACGGCCGGAAAATCATTCAACCAGCTGAATTCATTCTCCGCCAAGACGGGTCCGTCGTTTCTTCGACCTACAGTTCGGGACCGATCGGCCGGGTCGAGCCGGCGGACGCTCTCAAGATGATCAACCACTACGAAACGCGGGGATAGCCGCTAACCTGGTACCGCTTGGCAGACGCCGCCGCAGGTTCTAAATAACGAGGGCTCGGGCCGGATAGGCTCGGGCCCTCGTCCCATCGCCCTTGAACGGTAAGAAACCGCCATGATCAGCAAGATCCCCGGCCCGACTTCGCATTCCTATTTCTCGCAGCGCCTCCGGCTCCATTACGTCGATTGGGGCAACCAAGAAGCGCCGCCGCTCCTATTGGTCCATGGCGGCCGCGACCATTGCCGTAATTGGGACTGGGTCGCCGAGGCCTTGCGCGAGGAGTATCACATCATCGCCCCCGATCTTCGCGGCCATGGCGATTCGCAGTGGATGCTCGGCGGCAGCTACGGCCTCTCGGACTACGTCTACGACATCGCCCAATTGCTGCATCAGACCAAGCTTCAACCGATCAAGATCATCGGGCACTCGCTTGGCGGGGTGGTCAGCCTGCAATACACCGGGCTCTTCCCCAATACGGTGGAGAAAGTCGTCGCGATCGAGGGGCTCGGCTGGCCGCCCGACGTCATGAAGAAACGTCAGGGCAAGTCGACCGTCGATCGATTGACCGAATGGATCGAATACACCCGCGGCATCTCGGGGCGCATTCCGCGTCGCTATCCGACGCTGGAGGAAGCCTATCAGCGCATGCAGGACGCGAACCCACACCTGACACCGGACCAGGCGCGACATTTGACCGTACACGGCATTGATCAGAACGAGGACGGAACCTATAGCTGGAAATTCGACAACTACACCCGCACCCGCGCGCCCTTTGATTACCCCGAGGCGGAGCGCCAGAAGATGTGGGCGCGGATCGACTGCCCGGCGCTCTTAATCCGGGGAACCGAAAGCTGGGCCAGCGATGCGGAGGAAGACGGCCGCGCCGCGCATTTCCAGGACGCCACCTTCGCGAATATCGAAGGCGCGGGTCATTGGGTGCACCACGACAAACTCGACGAGTTTCTCGATCTGGTGAGAAATTTTCTGAAGGATTGATACCGGTCGAGACCGCTCCGTCACGCGACCTCGAGAAAATGTACGCTGAAGAGATCCTCCGCGTCGGTCCAGACCCCGTTTGCCCGAAAGCCGGCGCGTTCAGCCAGCGCCTGAAACTCAGCAATGCCGTATTTGTGTGAATTCTCGGTGTGAATCGTCTCGCCCTCGGCGAATACGAACACCTGTCCACCAATTCGGACCGACTGTTCCCGGCGGCTCACGAGATGCATTTCAACCCGACCATCGGCGGCATTGTAGAAAGCGCGATGGTCGAAGGCCTCAAGCGCGAAATCGCCGCCCAACTCCCGATTGATCCTGGTCAGGAGATTCAGATTGAACGCCGCCGTCACCCCCGCCGAGTCGTCATATGCGGCGTTCAGGACTGCTTCGTCCTTCTTTAGGTCAGCCCCAATGAGAAGGCCGCCGCCGACGCCCACCCGGCGCACCACGCCCGCGAGAAACACCTCGGCGGCCACGGGATCGAAGTTTCCGATCGTCGAGCCCGGGAAATAGCCGACCCGCCGCGCACCGGTGATCTTCTCGTCCAAGGGAAAGTCGGCCGTGAAATCGGCGCAAAGAGCATGAACCTTCACGTCGGGATAGTCTTGGGCCAAGGTTTCGGCCGCGGTGCGAAGATGATCGCGGGAGATGTCGACCGCGACGTAGTTTCTCGGCCGGTCCAAGGCATCGAGCAGAATGCGGACCTTCTCGATCGAGCCACAACCATATTCGAGGATCAACGCGTCGGGACCGATTCGCGATGCCATTTCCGACGCCATCGCGTCCATCAACGCGGTTTCGGTCCGGGTCGGATAATATTCCGGCAGCTCGCAGATCCGATCGAAGAGCCGGGAGCCCTCGGCGTCGTAAAAATACTTGCAGGGCAAGGTCTTCGGCATCGCCGAGAGCCCGGACACCACGTCGCCGTGGAAGTCATCCGCTGCGGGCGAGAGGTCGCGGAAGGAGGCTAGCGCGCTGTCGGACATGCGATGGGGAAAATCGTTCGTGAACGGGAGGCCGGACCATAGCGAGCCCGCGTGGCGGACGTCAAATGGCGCAACTGCGAAAGCCGTTCAAGGTATCGCGGCGATCCGGCGTGAAAAAATTCCGATAGGCATTGGTGATCATGCGGCCACGGGTCGCCCAGGCGCCGCCGCGGAGAACCTTTCGTGTCTCGAACCACGGTTCGGAATAATCCTTGTAGGCATCCGGCGCGAAACCGCCATAAGGGCTGAAGACGCTGCTGGTCCATTCCCAGACATTGCCGAGCATCTGGCGACAACCGAAGGCGCTTTCTCCATCGGGATAGGCGCCGACATCGACGCAACCGATATTGCGACCGTCGAGATTGGCATGGCTTGGTCCCGGCGCCTCCTCCCCCCAGGGGTAGCGTCGCTTGGGCCCCTCGAGCCGGTCGGAGTCGCCGGTTGCCTGATAACTTGCCGCCGCTTCCCATTCGGCCTCTGTCGGCAGGCGCCGTTCCGCCCAGCGGCACCAGGCATTCGCCTCGTACCAATTCACGTGAATGACCGGTTGATCGGGCGGCAGTTCGACGAAACGATCGAAGAACCGAAAGGTCCATCCGCCGCTTGCGTCCGGCGCCCAGTGGACCGGGTGCTCCGCACCGACCTCCGCGCGCCACCGCCAGCCCTCTTCATCCCAATATTTCTCGGCCCCGTAACCGCCGTCCTCGACGAAGTCTCGATAGGCGGCATTGGTCGTCGGCGCCCGCGCCATCGCGAAGGCGGCGATCTCGACCGGATGCGCCCATTTTTCATTGTCGAAGACAAATGCGCCGTTTCGCCGCGAACCGAGTTCGATCGTGCCACCGGGAATTTCAACATCGCCGGGAAAATCACCCGAACCGATCGCTTGACTGTCCGTATCGGCGGCAAGCGCGAATTCCGGCGTGGGAAACCCAAGCGTCTGGCGGGTATATGTGAAGGCCTCGTCGTGCATGTCCTCATGGAAGGTGGTGAGTTGATAGAGGTATGCGTTTTCCGCATCGATCTCGCCGTGGGGCAAGCGCTCGATCAAGGCGTCCTCGACGTCCTGCATGTATTGAAGCGTCCCTTCGAGCGACGGCAGCGGCAAACCCCAGCGGGTGTCGTGATGGACCTTCATCGAATCGTAGAGCGCGTCCGTCTCGGCCAGAATCGGTTCCTTCCGATCGAGGCCACAAAGAATGAAATGTTCGTGGAACCAGGCGAGATGCCCGATCTCCCACAACAATGGATTGACGATATCGAGTTGCGGCCCCATTAGTTGCGGGCCGCTCAGGCCTTGAATAAGCTCGATCGTCCGCGCGCGCGCATCGCGGAGATCGGTGATCAGTTGATCGGCGGAAAGTGGCTGGCTCATGGGACACCCCTGGAACGACACGACGTGAAGATAACCATTGTCACCCCGGCGAAGAAAGGGTCGCTTTCCGGCAATCGCGCGACGGCGGTCAGATGGGCCCGGATATTACGAAATCTTGGACATCGAACACCAATCCTGACCGACTATGCCGGCGAGGCGAGTGACGCCCTTCTCGCCATTCACGCTTGGCGGAGTGCCGGCGCCATTTCCCGATTCCGAGCGGATCATCCGGCGAAACCGGTCATCCTCTGTCTCGGCGGAACCGATATCTATCGCTTTCAAAAGAGCCACCCGGAGGACACTCGCAGGTCGATGGAACTGGCGGATGCCATCGTCTGCCTTCACGACCTCGTCTACCGCGCCGTGCCGGTGGGCATGCGGGACAAGCTCCACGTCATCCGCCAGTCGGTCAAGCCGATGCCGCGGCGACAACCGCCGAGGAAGCGGAGCTTTGACCTCATCGTCGTTGGCCATCTTCGCGACGAGAAGGATCCGATGCGCGCCGCCCTCGCGGTACGGCGCCTGCCGGCGGACTCGAAAATTCGAATTCTCCATCTCGGAGGTGCCCACGACGACGGCTGGGCGCAGGAGGCCGAACGGGAGATGGCGCGCAATCCGCGATATCACTGGCGCGGCGAGGTGCCGCATTGGGCCGTCCGCCGCTGGATGACGCGGGCGCGGGCCATGGTGCTCTCCTCGAGAATGGAAGGCGGCGCCAATGTGGTTTCGGAAGCGATCGCCGCCGGTCTTCCGGTTCTGGGTTCCAAGATCGACGGCAATGTCGGTCTTCTTGGGACCGAGTATCCGGGGTATTTCCCCGTCGAGGACGATGCCGCCCTTTCGGCGCTAATGCTCCGGACGGAGCGCGATCCGGCGTTTCTGGAGACGCTGCGCCGGTGCTGCGCCGCCGAGGCACCAAAATTTTCGCAGGAAGCCGAACTCACCGCATGGCGCGACTTAATCGATCGGATCAGTCGATAAGAGTGACCGGCTCCAGATTGTTGCTCTGCGGCAGAACCCGACCGATCACGGCGGCTTCCGGGTAGCCCCCCTCGCGCAGCGCGGTCACGCAGGCCTCGGCGTTCCCCTTCGGCACGCTGGCAAGCAAACCGCCGGCGGTCTGCGGATCGAAGATTAGCGGCAGACGTTCCGATTCCAGAGCCCCGTTGCCGTTTCCGCGGATCGCCCGTCGGAGACGGACATTCTGCGGCTGCAAGGAAGAAAAAATCCCGGCCCGAACGCAATCAAGAGCACCATCCAAGAGTGGGATCGTCTCCAGCTCAAGCTCGACATCGACCTCGGAAGGACGCGTCATCTCGACCAAATGGCCAAGCAGGCCAAATCCCGTCACATCCGTGCAGGCATGGGCGGCGTGATCGAACAGGATGTCGGCACCGGCGAGATTCGATTTCACCATCTGCTCAAGCGCAGCGTCGATCCATCGCCCCTTGGCATCACCACGCATATCGGCGGCGAAGAGGGTCCCGGTGCCGACCGGCTTGGTCAGGATCAGACTATCGCCCGCCCGCATGCCGCCTTTCCGCAAGATACGGTCGCGATCGGCGAGGCCATTGACCGAAAACCCGAGCGAGAGCTCCGATCCCTCGCTGGTATGGCCGCCGACTAGCGAAGTGCCGGCCTCGGCCAGCACCTTCATTGCGCCGGACATCAGTTGGAAGAGGGTCTCCTCGACGATCCCCTCCGGGGCGTAGGGCACCGAGGCAACGGCGAGCGCCGATTGCGGCTCGCCTCCCATGGCGAAGATATCTCCGAGGGCATGATTGGCGGCGATCTGACCGAAGACGTAAGGGTCGTCGACGAAGGCCCGAAAAAAATCGACCGTGTGCACCATGACCTTGCCCGCCGGCACCTCGACAACCGCCGCGTCATCCGGCTCGTGCAGACCGATCAGAACATCCTTGCGGACGACCGGATGCAATTGCTGGAGGGCACGAGCCAGAACATCGGTGCCAACCTTCGCCCCGCATCCGCCGCAACGCATAGCGATTGCGGAAATTTCCTTCATGGCCTCCGCATCGGCCAGGCCGGGGGCGATCTCGACATCGCCCTCTTCCGCCATCTCCGGCAGTTCCTGGTATTTCTTCATCCAGCGAACGTCGATCCAGTCCTTGAGCTTCCAGACCCACGCCCCCTCGAACGACCAGCGGCCGCGCGAAGCCACGGCATATTCGTCGCCCGTCGTAATCAGGGTCAGAAAATCGCTTTGGGGCTTGAATGGTTTCAGCCGTCGCCCCGTCAACGCGCGACGTAGATTCTCCGCCAATGGCGGACCCTGGCGCACCGCGAAGACCCCGGCCTTAGGCCGCCGGTGCATGGACACCGTTGCGGTGTCGCCGGCGGCAAAGATGCCCGGATGGGAGACCGACTCAAGCGTCTCGTTGCAAAGAATGAAACCGTCATCGTCGAGCGCCAGGTCTGTTTTCTCGCCGAGCCAAGGCGCGGCCCCGGCCGGGGTCACCCAAAGAACTTCATCGAAGGTCAGGCTACGGCCGTTCTCGCAATCGACGCGGCGACCGTCCACCGCGACCACCTTGTGATTCTTATGGAGTTCGACCCCACGGGCGTCCATGATTCGGTTGAACCGTCGCCGGGTCGAGGCGTTGTGAAACGGCAGGATGTCATCCGTATCGGTCACGATGTGGAACTTTATGTGGCTTGAATCGCGGCCGGCGGCGGCGAAATCCGAGCGCAGGCGATGTTCGATCGCAAGCAGCACCTCGACGCCACCCGCCCCGGCGCCGACCCCACCGATATGAATTTCGGCGTGGCTGTCCTTCAATCGCTCGAAAAGACCTTGCCACCGCTCGACGAAACTGTTGATCGGCTTCACTGGAGTCACGTATTCGCGCGCGCCCGGCACTCGCATGCGCGGCGTCGAACCGATATTGATCGACAGGAGATCGAAGGCGACCGGTGGCCGGTTCCGGCAAAGCACCTTTTGGTTCGCGTGGTCGATCCCGACGGCTTCCTCGTGAAAGATCCGCGCCCCGGCGAATTGGGCGAGCGGGCGGAGGTCGATATGGGTGTCGTCGAAATCGTAATTGCCGGCGATGAATCCCGGCAGCATGCCGGAATAAGGCGTATGAACGTCCTTCGTTATCATTGTAATCCGCGCGCCGGGGACCGGCTTCATGCCGAACATCTTCAGCACCGCAAGGTGGCTGTGACCGCCGCCGACCAGGACGAGATCCTTGATAACTGGTGTATCGGATTTCATGCCCTCACCTTTCCGGCCGCGACATTACCATGCGCCTAGGCCGCGTCCGGCGCGATTTTAAGTCGCAGCCGGCCGCGAATGGCGCGGGAGCTGATATCGACCCCGATATTTAACAGCGCGGTAATCAGGATCAAGACCATCGCACGATCGAACCGGATATCGGCGATCGCACTGTCGATATAAAAACCCAACGTCGCAATACCCAGAATCCCCAGGATTGCCGTTTCCCGCATGATGATTTCCCAGCGGTAGAACAAAAAGGCGAGAAACTGCCCATAGAGACGGGGTGTTACCTCGAAGGCATAAAGGTTGAACCCCTTGGGTGCGTCGGCGCGAAACTCTAGCTCGTTCGAGTATCTTCCCAGGAGATGGCCGATTATGGCGCCGTTATGGAGCGACAGGGCGATGATCGCCGGGAGCATCGAAGGCCCCCAAAGCTGGAGGAATATGTAGGCCAAGATGTATTCCGGCGTCGACCGGCAGATGACGAGAAAGACGTGCCCAAACGTCCGGCCGAAGCGGTCCATGAAGCAAGTCGAGATCAAGGGATAGAATACCAATGTCAACAGGGCCGTCCCGACCAGAGCGATTTGCGTCAGCAAAATCGTGTTGACCAATCCCGGCAGAGCCTCGGTCGACAGGATCGACCAGAACCAATCCCCAAGATTGGCGAGCGCCGCCGCGTCGATGGTCTCGGCGTTGCGGATCGGCGCGGGCCAAATGTCCGAACCGAAAAACCGGGCCACGTTACTCCAATCGAAATGGGTGGCCCCGGAACCGATCGAGATCACGAAGGGAGCCGCCGCGACATAGGCCCAGGCAAGCCTCGTTCGCATCCAAAACCGTATCGTCGCGATGATCACGAAGAACAAGATCAGCAGGGCCGAGGCTTCCGAATACTGCCCCTGCTTGAAGAAGGACGACAAATAGAATCCAAGCGTCGGCAATCCTACGAAGCCGAGCACCGCGCTCGACCGCAACCCGCATTCGAGGCGATAGAAGGTATAATCTTTCAGATGGACCCAGACATCGGGAAGTTTGGCGAAAAAGAACGTCGAAACCGCGCCGACCCCCCGAGGCAATGTGCGAAGAGCACGGGAATCCGCCCCCTCCAAGATCTCCGCATAGACCTTGGCACATATTCCGCTATAGGGAATGGCGATCGCGAGGACGCCGGCGAGCGGCGAGGGCCCGAACATCTGGATGAAGATCAGGGCCCAGAAAATTTCGTGAATCGCGCGGATAAAGGCAGAGCCCCAGCGGATCACGCCAAACACCTGGAACAAGGGAGCGAGAAGAAATCCGAACACCGAGCCGAACGCCACGCCAAGTACCGCGAAGGCAACCGTCTGCACCAGGGCCTCTCCGAGCCGGTCGACGGCGAGAAAATCCGGGGTCGCAAACCCCCGGAGCATGCGCCCGAATTCTCCCCAAGGATCGAGGGTCGTGATCTCGACATCGGAAAGCGCCAAACAGAAAAGGGCGAGTCCCGCGAAGCCAAGGCTGGTCCGCATAATGGGCGACCGCAATGCGGGGTTCATCGATCCTCGATCTCGCCCTTGTAGAGCGGCATCAAGTCATCACGGCCCATTCCCGAGGCGGCCTCATCGAGCACGACCCGCCCATCCTCGACGCCGACGATGCGATCGCAGAACTCGAGCGCCAAATCAACGTCATGCATCGCCAGAACGCTCGTCTCGTAGGCGCCGTTTATCACCGAGAGAACCGAGCGCGCCTGATGCAGATCGACCGAGGATACCGGCTCATCGCCCAACAACACCTCCGCGCCCTGAAACAAGGCGCGCGCGACGCCGGTTCGCTGTTGCTGGCCGCCCGACAGCTCACCCGCCGGTTCGAAGATCTTCTCCCGCAATCCGAGCGGCTCCAGCAGCTCCAATATCGCGGCGACTTCCCGCTTCAACGGCCGGGCCAAATTCAAAAGGTTGTACCAAGTCGAGTTTCGATCCAACCGACCCATGAACACGTTGTGGAAAACCGATAACGTCTTCACGAGCCCGGGATCCTGCGGCACGAACGCGGCGTCGGTCTGTCGGCGATCATAGAACAGGGACAGCAAGGTGGATTTGCCGGCCCCGCTTCGTCCGACCAGAGCCAGCCGTTGCCCGCGTTCCACCCGCAGGTTGATCCCCTTCAGGACGGTCTTGCCGTTATAGGCGGCGGACGCATCCTTTAGTTCGAGAAGCGTGGTCGCGCTAATCGATCAATCCAATCCGTTTCGCGGTATCCAAAATCGGCTTGTAGTCGAAATTTTTGGCCGGAACGAAGCTTTTCCTCGGGAAAGCCTTCAGCAATTGGCGATCCTTCATGCCCAACAGCGCTTGGCGAATCTTCGCCTTAAAGCCACTACCAAATCGTTTCTCGACATCTCCGCGTACCGTCCACTGATAGTCGGGATAAGGCGGTGTCTTCCATATAACCCGCACTTTCGAAGGGTCGACGCGGCCAAGTTTCTTTTCATTCTCGAAGACCTTGAAGTTCAACGCGCCAACCTCGTAGGCACCTGACTGAACGAGAGCCAATGTCCGCGAATGATCGCCCGAAAAACCAACCCGGCGGAAAACCTCTTGGGGTGCCTTGCCGAACGTCTCTCGGACGTGAAATTCCGGCATCAGACGGCCGGAGGTGGACCCCTTCGATCCGAAAGTGAAGGTCTTGCCGGCAATCGCTTTCGATAGCTCGCCGCCTTCGCTGATCCCCGTCTTCGCATTGGCTATGAAATAGGTGACGAAAAACTGGTCCTCGTAACCTTGCGCGATCGCCTCCGACCCCGGCACCACGAGACGCGCCCGTACACCGGAAAGCCCACCGAACCAGGCCAGTTGGACTTGGTTGTTGCGAAACGCCGTGACGGCGGCGGCATACGATTTCACCGGAATATATTCGACCGGAACGCCCAACGCCTTGGTCAAATAATCGGCAACCTTCTCAAATCGTGCCCGCAGCCTTGTTTCGTCCTGGTCGGGAATGGCGGTGAAAACAAACGTGTCGGCATACGCCCCCGGAATCAGACCAAATATGAAAACGAAAACCAACCAGACCCGACGTGGCATTGATGTACCCCTTCATGTATTTGATTTGCTGGCGCGACATTGTCCCAAATCGCCAAACACACTACCCATTTACCGAGACTAGGCACAGTCCCTTGGACTCGGCGCGTGAGATAATTCAAAATATTTCTACGTTAAGCAACAATCTCTGGACGGATTTTCGATATGACCCTGGATACGGCCCTTCTCGATGCCGAGTTTCCCGGCGCCCGCGAACAGACCTACTTCAACTGCGCGGCGCGCGGCCTCGTTCCCCAAAGCGCGCGACGGGCGGTCGATACGATGCTGGACAGCTTGAGCGAAGGAAGCGGCGACAAGGCGGCGATGTTCGATTCGATCGACGATGTGCGTTCCGGATTCGCCCGGATGATCAACGCGGCCCCCGACGAAATCGCAATGATCAAGAATGTCTCGGAAGGGCTCAACATCATCGCCGCGGCTCTCGACCTCCAATCCGACGACAACGTCATTCTTTGCCCGGAGTTGGAGCATCCGAACAATGTTTATCCCTGGCTTCATTTGCGCGAACGCCTGGGCGTAGAAATTCGGGCGATCGAGGGCCAGGACGGCCACATGCCGATCAGCGAGATGATCGACGCCATGGACGACCGGACCCGCTGCGTCTCGGTCGCCTCGGTCAGTTTCTCACCCGGATTCCGCAGTGATATCGCGCCGCTTGGCCAAGCCTGCCGCGACCGCGGCGTCTTCCATCTGGTCGATGCGGTCCAATCGGTCGGCATCCTCGAGACCGACGTCGAGGCATTGCAAATCGACGCACTCTCGGTCTCGACCCAGAAGGGCCTGCTCGGGCTCTACGGCATGGGCATGCTTTACTGCCGCCGCGGCTGGGCGCAGCGCCTGACGCCGGCTTATCTGGCGCGCCTCGGGGTCGATCTCGGCGACGAGGCCCACGAGGCCGATCTCGGCTCCGACAATTACCGGCTGATGCCGGATGCCCGGCGCTTCGATCTCGGCAATCACAATTATGTCGGCGCCATTGCCGCCGACGCCGCGCTCAAACTCCTGAACGGGATCGGCACGGCAGCGATCGAGGCTCATGTTACCGCCCTGGCGGAAAAGCTCGCGTCGGGTTTCATCGATCTTGGCCTGCCGGTAGCGGGCGGTGCCTCGGGCGCGCATATCGGCAGTATCGTCTGCGTCGGCCGGCATGGCGCCGGAGGCCATGACACCACCGACGATACAGAGATCGCCGAGCTGTCCGCGCATTTGACCGAGAATGGGGTCCAGCACTCGATCCGGCGCGGCCTGATCCGCCTCTCGCTCCACGTCTACAACACGGAAGAAGACGTCGAGCGCACCCTCGCCCTGGCGGCTGATTGGCGAAGCGCCCGCCGGGCCGCCTAACGCCATCGGCGATCAGCCGAGGGTCCCATACCAATCGGCGATCGCGGTACCGATCTCGTCCGGCGAATCCTCCTGGATGAAGTGATGGCCCTTCACGGTGACCTCGGTCTGGTTGGGCCAGGCGCGGCAGAATTCGCGCTGGTTGCCGGTCAGAATGGCGCCGGGATCGGCGTTGATGAAAAGCTTTGGCAGATCGCTTTTCGAGAGCCAAGCACCATAGTCGCCGACTATTTGGCAGACATCGGCCGGGCTATCGTCGATCGGGATTTCGCGAGGCCAAGTCAGGGTCGGCCGGCGATCTTCGCCGGGGGTGACGTAGGGGCGCCGGTATTCCGTCATCTCGGCGTCGGAAAGGTCGCGGAGGACCGCGTTCGGCAGGAGTCGTTCGACGAAGAAGTTGTTCTCCAACACCATTTCCTCACCGGCCTCGGAGCGCATCGCCTGAAAGACCTTGAGGCTCTGCTCCGGCCAATACGAGCTCGGGATCGGCATCACGAGCGCCTCCATATAGACGAAACCCCTGACCGCGTCCTGGTGCCGGTACCCCCAGTCGAAGCCAAGCGCGGAGCCCCAGTCATGGATCACGAATGTGACGTTATCGGTAACGCCGATCCCCTCGAGAAGGCCGTCCAGGTATTCGCGGTGTTCGACCAGCCGGTAGCGGCCGGGCCCGCTCTCGGGCAACCTGTCCGAATCGCCCATGCCGATGAGGTCGGGCGCCACCAGCCGGCCCTTCCCCGCCAGATGCGGCATGATGTTGCGCCAGAGGTAGGACGAGGTCGGATTGCCGTGCAGGAAGACGATCGGGTCGCCCTCGCCCTCGTCGACATAGGCCATGGTCAACCCGTTTACCTCGACGCGCTTTTTCTCGTAAGGCATATCGGCGGAAATCATGCTCGGCTCCTTCCCGATCCGGTTTGTTCGGTATTCAGGCCTGCTGTAGCATTCCCGCGCGAATTAGAAAACAGGAGCGGCCCCGATGGATCATGATGCGAACCAGGCGATCGAAACGGCAGCGGGATTGCGCGGGATCTATGGCGATGCCATGGGCCTTGCGGTCGCGAAGGAGATGACCCGGCTCGACCGGCATTGCCGCGATTTCATCGCGCTTTCGCCGTTCATGGTAATCGGCTCGGCGAATGCCGCCGGAGCGGCCGACGTCTCGCCCAAGGGCGATGCGCCGGGCTTCGTCCAGGTTCTCGACGATCGGCACCTGTTGATCCCGGACCGACCCGGAAACAACCGCCTCGATACGCTAGAGAACATCACCGAGAACGCGGAGGTGGCGACGATCTTCTTCGTTCCCGGCGTCAAGGAGACGCTGCGGATCAACGGCCGCGCCCGGATCGTCGCCGATACCGAGGTGACGGCGCAATTCGAGGTCAACGGCAAGCTGCCAAAGACCGCGATCCTGATCGAGGTTCGCGAGGTCTTCATGCATTGCGCCAAGGCGCTGGTTCGAAGCCGGCTTTGGGAAGGCGACTATCAGGTGGAACGGACGGCACTCCCCCGTTACGCCGAAATTCTCGCCGACCACGCCGACCATTCGATGACGGTCGACGAGATCGAAACCGAGATCGAGGTGAGCACCAAGACGCGGATGTGGTAAGGCGCGGTATTCGCTAACCGCGGTCTTCCAACACCACCGCGCCGATCGCCATCGTCGCGGCCGCCTGGGTGGGGTCGATCACGGGGAGGCCCAGATTGTCTTGCAGGGGAACGCGATGCTTCGCCATGCCGGCACAGCCCATGATGATCACGTCGGCCCCGTCCTCGTCCCGCAATTGCCGGCCGACCGCTTCCATCCGTTCCAAGGTATCGGACCCGCTTTCGCTCTCCGCGACCGTAAGACCGAGCGGTCGGTCGCCGGCGCAGCGCTCATGCAGCAGCCGTTCGCGCATATGCCGCCAATGCCGCTTCGCCGAGTTGGCCAGGATGGAGATGACGCCGAACCGGTCGCCCCGGGTCAGCGCCGTCATCATCGCGCATTCGGCAATACCGAAGACCGGACGGTCCGTCATCTCGCGGCAAAGATGGAGCCCAGGATCGCTATAACACGCGATCACGAAGGCCGCGGCTTCGTTGTCGGCCTGCACATGGGCCGCCAGCAGGGGCTCGACCTGGCTCGCATGGGCCTGGCTTTCGATGCCTATCGGCCCCTCCTCCAGGGTGATGCAATCCAGCACCGGGCCGCCCTCGGTTCGAAGCGGTGCCAGAGCCTCCGACATGCTCGCAGTCACCGCCTTGTTGGAGTTCGGATTGATGATGCGGATGGTCGAGGTCATGGCCTGGATTCCTTCGATCCCGCTAGACGATCTTGGCGCCGAAATTCCGGGTCGGGTCGGTCTCGGGCGGCAACACGCCGCGCGGACGGATGAAATCATACCCCGGCGTCCGCTCCAGGAAATCGCCCGATCCCGGTTCGACATGCAGCTCGCCCGCCTCGACGACGATCCGGCCCCGGTTGATGACGGTCTCGGGCCATCCGGTCAATTCCATCCCGGCATAGGGCGTATAGTCGACATTGTCGTGTAGCAGGTCGTGGGTCACGGTGACCTTCCGCTCCGGGTCCCAGATCGCGATATCGGCGTCGCCGCCGACCGCAATCGTGCCCTTGCGGGGGTGCAGACCGTAGATCTTCGCCGCATTGGTCGACGTCAAGGCGACGAACTCGTTGAGCGACAAGCGCCCCTTGCCGACCCCTTCCGAGAACAGCAACGGCATCCGAAGCTCGATCCCCGGCACCCCGTTGGCGATGCTCTTGAAGGGCGGGTTGGGACCCGCATGCAGCTTGCCCGTCTCGTCGAAGCGGTAGGGCGCGTGGTCGGAGGAAAAGACCTGGAAGGTCCCGTTCCGAAGGCCCCGCCACATCGCTTCCTGGTCGGCCGCGTCGCGGGGCGGCGGGCTGCAACAGAACATGGCGCCGTCCATGCCGTCGCGATCGAGATCGTCGGCGGTCAGGAACAGATATTGGGGGCAGGTCTCGGCGAATATCTTCAACCCATCATCCTGGGCCTTCCGGATGACGCTGGCGGCCTCGTCGGTCGAGACATGGACGACGAGGAGCGGCGTGTCGATCAACCGCGCCAGCTGGATCGCCCGGTTCGAGGCCTCCGCCTCGGCGATCCGCGCATGGCTCATGGCGTGATAGCGGGGCGCCGTGTGCCCGCCTTGCAGCAACCGCTCGCTCAGCCAGCGAATGACGTCGTCGTTCTCGGCATGGACCATGGTCATGGCCCCGTGCTCGCGCGCGACCGAGAGCACGTTCAGGAAATCCTCGTCGGCGAGCTTCAACAGCGGATAAGTCAGGAACACCTTGAACGAGGTATAACCCTCCTGGATCAGGGCCGGCAGCTCCTGGCCAAGGACCTGTTCGTTGGCGTCCGAGACGATCAGGTGGAAGGCATAATCGATCACCGATTTCGGCCCGGCCCGGTCGTGGTAGAGCTTCACGACATCGCGGAGGCTCTGCCCCCGGTGCTGGGCCGCGAAGGGCACGATGGTCGTATTGCCGCCAAAGGCCGCCGAGATCGAGCCGCTCTTGTAGTCGTCCGCCGCCATGATCCCCATGCCGGATTCCTGCTCGATATGGCAATGCGCCTCGACGCCCCCCGGCAACACCAGTTTTCCGGCCGCCTCGATCACCCGCGCGCCCTCGCCCAAATCCTCGGCGACCGCCGTGATGCGGCCGCCGGCGATGCCGACATCCGCCTTAACCGTGTCCGACGCGGTGGCGACAACGCCGCCCCGGATCACCAAATCAAATGCCGCCACGCCATCTCTCCTCGCAAGCTCTCCCTGGGGGGAGCCTAAACCAGCGCCGGGCGGGGTGACAAATTTCACGTTTCGGGCGTTCAGGTTTGGACCACGTCACAAAGCGCATAGCTCTCACTCGGGCAAGAGGGAATTGTCTATTTAATAAGTATACTGTCCCTACGTTTGTTGTGTTTGGACCCTGTATTTGACGCTAGAGATTTGGATCACTCCCCGACATTTTAAGCATTTCGACGATCCGTTCCTTGGGCCAGGTTCGAGGGGCGGCGGGCGCCGTTCCCGGGCCGACCACTTCCGTGCCCCATCCGGGTCGGTCGACGATCACGGTCTTGCCATCAGCCGTAACGGTCAAGGCACTCGGTTTCCCCTTGGACCGCGGGTCCTCCAACAAAACGATACAGCCGGCGTTATTCTCATCGACAATGGCCAGAACATGCGTTCCCCGGATACCGATCGTGGCCAGCGGCGTCCGCAGCACCACCTCCGGGGCGTTCAACCTCCCAATCTTCCCCGAGAGATACCGGAATGCACCGCTCGCGATGCTGACGACGAACCTGTTCACCTTCTCTTCGTCAGGGGAAAACACCAGATCGTCCAAAGTTATATCGGCGTCCGCGCCAACGGAAATTTCGCTGCCGTCCAGAAAGCCGACGAGCAAGCGCCCGACCGGTCCGGTAACGATCCGTTCCCCCTTTCGAACCTGCTTATCCTTCATCAGGTTGATGGGCGGCGCCATGCTGGGGGACGTGGCGGCCTGTTCCGCCTTGAGAATATTGCCGATTTTCGGACCCGGCGCGCCTCCGGCAAGTGCCGATCCCGGAGAAATGCTCCAGAGGCCAATGACAAGCAGGGCGGACCACGCCAGACGCGGGGAGAAGTATGGGGGCGGACGGTTTAGGGGCATGGCTCGATTTCCCGGTGTTGGAACAGGTTCCATATTGCTGGACGGTTTGGCGGTCGAGGTAAAGCGTAATCCGGTTGCCGACCTTGCGGAAACGCCGTCGTCGATGTCCGGAAACGAGGGCTAAGCGGACGCAAAATTTGCTCAATCGGAAATCTTCGCTCGTGACCCAATTCGGACATCGTGTTGGTTCGTGTCTCCTTTCGATTTCTTCGGCAAAATGGACACCGCGCCAAATACGGCTAAGCTTTGTCGGCAGCGTTCTTGGCGGTGAAGAGGGGGCATGGCCGAGGCCATCCCTATCCTGATGACTTAACATGTCGGTCGTTAAGGAAGGTAACAGCAGATGCACACATTTATTGATCCACTGAAACGCGCCCTGCAGATCGGCCCAACGGAAATCGCGCTGGTCGATGGGGATGTAGAGATAACTTACAACGAATTGTGGCGTCGCTGTGGCCTTCTGGTTGGGGCGCTCGCGAATTTGGGCGCCGGGAAAGGTGATCGCATCGCCATTCTAGCGAACAACTCCCACCGGTATGTCGAAACCTATGTAGCGGTACCCGCCGGCGGCATGGTCGTGGTGCCACTGAATACGCGCCACGCCATGCCGGAACTGGTGTATGCGCTCAGGGATTCCGGCGCCAGGATTTTGCTGACCGATCGGTCCGAGGTGGGAGAACTTGCGGATGTGGTGGATCATGTCATCACCTTGCCCGGCGATTATGAGGGCATGTTAGCGAATGCATCGGAAGCGAATCTGGAAGGAGAGGCCGACGAGAATGATCTCGCGGGTTTATTCTATACGGGCGGGACAACGGGAGCGAGCAAGGGCGTTATGCTGACGCACCGAAACCTGATCGCTAACACCTACAATTGGTTAGCGGCCGTTCCGCAGTCGGCCCGCGACACGACTCTTGTGATGGCGCCCATGTTTCACGCGGCCGGTTCCAACGGTATCCTCGGTGCGATTTGGATGGGTTCGCGCCAGGTGTCCCTCGGCGCTTTCGATCCGATTATGGTCTTGGACCTGATCGAGAAACACCGGGTCAATATAGCCCTTGGCGTGCCAACGATGCTGGCCGCGATAGCGGAAGAGCAGCATTCGAATCCTCGCAATACCAGCAGCCTTGAAATCTTGGCGCATGGCGGCTCCCCAATCGCGACGGAAGTCGTCCGGCGCATTAGCGACGCCTTCCCGACCGCCCAGATGATGGAGGTTTATGGCGCCACGGAAGCGTCCCCTCTTGTGACGATTCTCGACCATGAAGAAAAGCTCTTCGATGATCCAAGAGCACGTTCCTGCGGCAGGTCCGTCGTTGGGTGCTCAATCGCCATCCGCGACCCGAACGGCGAGGAACTGGCCAGTGGTGAAGTTGGCGAGGTGGTTGTCACCGGAACCAATGTCATGAAGGGCTACTGGAATAAGGAAGAACAGACCGCCGCAGTACTGAAAAACGGCGCCTATTGGACGGGTGATCTCGGTTACCTGGACGAGGCAGGTTATCTGTATTTGGTTGACCGCTCGAAAGACATGATCGTCAGTGGCGGCGAAAACGTGTATTCGACGGAAGTCGAGGAGGTTTTATACAAACATCCCGCCGTTCTGGAAGCCGCCGCCTTTGGTGTGCCGGACGACAAGTGGGGAGAGGCGGTACATGCGGTTGTCGTACCCCGAAAGGAACACGGCAATGTGGATCCCGCGGAGATTATTGCGTTTTGCCGAGAGCATATCGCCGGTTACAAGATACCGAAGGCGATCGATATTCAGCACGATCCGCTGCCCAAATCCGGGCCGGGTAAGGTATTGAAACGCGAACTACGGGCACCTTACTGGACTTCCTCGGATCGATCGGTGAACTAGTCCTCGAGAAAGTATTGGCACGTTCAGCCATCGGTGCGAAAGCACTCTGACCTTCGGTAAAACGGGTTAAACGGGGACACCATACCTATTTCTCTGCCTTATCGTATACGTCAATCTGCCTGAGCCACCCTTTAACATGTATTGCGTCTCCGTATTAACAGTGAAACCGGAGTCCAGACGTCTTTTCGGCGCGCGGAGCGTTCTTCGCGCGTTTCCTTTTCAAAGAAGGCTTGCTTGGCTTCGCCGAACTGCTTGCCTCTATTCTCAGTTAAATTCGCATTCAAGATTCCAAAGAGCTGATCATCGATCTGCTGCAGCGCGCCGATATAGTTGCCGCAGTTCTCGCAGATCAGAAAATCCACCATGTTCATCCCGAAATGATACCGGTTTAACCGGGATTCATCCTGTACGCGTATTTCGATGTGCCCTTCGGAATCACTCAGCGAGCGCATATCGTGCGAACGGCAGAAATCACATTGGCATGCGTGTAACCACATATCCTGAGGTTGCTTGTCGGTCGTTAACGTGGCCGTCAGATTGCCGCAATGACACGCGCTCTTGATGGTCTTGGCCATGAGAGATTCTTCCTTGCTCAGCCTCTTATTAGGATCTATCCACAACACTGAAAAATCCGCTATCTCTATCATACCGGTGGTGCCCGACCGAGGGCGATCAAGGTCGGTGCGGTGGCGCCCGCCGACAATGTCGTCCGCATGGCCCGAGCCCAGCGTAAGCATGGTTGGCCAAATGAACAGCCCGTCGCCGTTCGGGCGCCTTCGGACGCACACCGGCCAAAGAGGGGAAGACCTCCATAACGGCGCCGGCGTCCGCATGTCCGATTGTGGCTAATTCTCGCCCAAGACCACGATCCGAATTTACTTCCGGAATGGGGGGATAAGCCGCCGTCAGTTCTTTTGCTTCCGAAATCGCAGCAATTGATGTCCGGAAACGGAGTGAAAGCGGACGGAATATCTGGCGGCCGAAAATGGCTACTGTTGGCCATGAGCGGACGTTCTGCCGCACGCGGGGTGTGGCGTTTCCTTTACTGCTTCTTCGTCATCTTTGCTAAACTCGGTTGTCTTGACGGGGGGAGTGAATGGCCGAGGAAGATGTCACTCGGCGGCTCGCGGCTGTGCTTGCCGCGGACGTGGCGGGCTATACGCGGCTGATGGAAGAGGACACCGACGGCACCGTCGCCGCCTGGCGGGCCGCCCGCGCCGAGATCATCGATCCCGCCGTCGCCGAACACGCCGGCCGCGTCGTCAAACTGACGGGCGACGGGTTCCTGGCCGAGTTCGCGACGGTCTTGGACGCGGTCAAGTGCGCCCGCCATGCAGGACGGGCTGGCGGCGGGTCTGCTCGACTTCCGCATGGGCGTGAACCTCGGTGACATCGTCGATGACGGCGAAGACATTCACGGAGAGGGCGTCAACATCGCGGCCCGTATCGAGGGCCTCGCCGACCCCGGCGGCATTTGCATCTCGGGCGATGCCTACAACCAGGTTCGTAATAGGTTGACGCATCGCTTCGAGGACCTGGGCGAGCATGAGGTCAAGAACGTCTCGGCACCGGTCAGGGTCTACCGGGTCGCGGTCGATGCCGCCGCCTCCGGCGCGCCATCCCAGGGCTCCCCGGACCAGCCGCTGGCCTTGCCCGACAAACCCTCCATAGCGGTGTTGCCGTTCGAAAACATGTCCGGCGATCCCGAGCAGGAGTATTTCTCGGACGGCATCACCGAAGACATCATCACGGGTCTCTCCAGGTTACGCTGGTTTCTTGTCATCGCGCGCAATTCGACGTTCGTTTAAAAAGGGCGATCCGTTGACGTAAAGGAGGTCGGGCGCGAGCTTGGCGTGCAATACGTGCTCGAGGGGAGCGTCCGAAAAGCCGGAAATCGAGTGCCGCCCATTACATGGCATTTCGATATGACGAGGCTGTCGAGTGGGGGCGCAAGGCGACAATGGAACAACCCGGCCGTATGGGAAGCTGGCGCACGCTAAGTGCGAGCCTGGCGCAGGCCGGACGTACCGAGGAGGCGAAGGAAGCAATGGCGACGCTGCGAAACCTGCAACCTAACCTCTCGATCGCTTGGATCGAGCAACACGTTCCCTATACGGAACGAGCAATGCCGCATTTCATCGAGGGCATGCGAAAGGCCGGTCTCGCCTAGGTTCCTCAAAACGCTCTGGCACGATTTGGCGGTACGGAGGCGAAACTACCTGGCGGTGGGTTTTCCTAAATCAGTAACACACACTTTAATTCCATCATTGCGAAGATGCTTCTCATTGGCACCGGCTTTGACATAAATTTCGCCAAATTCGTCCACAATATTATCGATCATCATTTGCACTCTCGGATCGAGCCACGCATGTGGGTAGCCGGGATCGCAATCGGCGACGAAGTAATCATGTTCATTTGCGTAGAAAACGACTTTGCATTTATCAGGCCGCAGATCATCGGGAACAGAAGTGTCTACTAACCATAGGCATATAAACTCTCGACATGCCGACGGGCGTTGGTCGTAAATCTTGCAGCCCGACTTTTTGTCGCAATGCCGGCACCAGGCGCTACGGGGTGTGGATGCTTCGTCCACTCCAAGCACCTTGCAACAAAGCGTACAGGTTCCACAGGTCCGTTCCATAATGGTAATCGTGTAGCCGTTGGCGGCGAGGGTCAATTGCGTCGCGAGGGCGACTCTTTTCGCCCATACCGCCAGCATGAATGATGACGCGGCCCTATCCAAGCCCATCGCCGAAGTTGTCGAAGACCCAAAGCGGACGTTGGGGTGCAAGCCCGGGGCCGCCGTACTAATTCCTATTTCCGGCCATCTTCGCTAAGCTCGGCTGTCTTGACGGGGGGAGTGAATGGCCGAGGAAGATGTCACTCGTCGGCTCGCGGCTGTGCTTGCCGCGGACGTGGCGGGTTATACGCGGCTGATGGAAGAGGACACCGACGGCACCGTTGCCGCCTGGCGGGCCGCCCGCGCCGAGATCATCGATCCCGCCGTCGCCGAACACGCCGGCCGCGTCGTCAAACTGACGGGCGACGGGTTCCTGGCCGAGTTCGCGACGGTCCAGGACGCTGTCAAGTGCGCCATCGCCATGCAGGAAGAGCTGGCGGCGGGTCCGCTCCACTTCCGCATGGGTGTGAACCTCGGCGACATCGTCGATGACGGCAAGGACATTCACGGGGAAGGCGTCAACATCGCGGCCCGTATCGAAGGCCTCGCCGAGCCCGGCGGCATCTGTATCTCGGGCGACGCCTACAATCAGGTCCGGAACAGGTTGACGCACTCCTTCGAGGACCTGGGCGAGCATGTCGTCAAGAATGTCTCGGCACCAGTCCGGGTCTACCGGGTCGCGGTCGATGCCGCCGCCGCATCCGGCACGCCATCCGAGGTCTTCCCGGACCAGCCGCTGGCCCTGCCCGACAAACCCTCCATCGCGGTACTGCCGTTCGACAACATGTCGGATGATCCGGGGCAGGAGTATTTCGCCGACGGCATCGCGGAGGACGTCATCACCGCGCTCTCACATATTCGATGGTTCTTCGTTATCGCCCGCAACTCGAGCTTCGCTTTCAAGGGTCAATCACCCGATATCCGGCACGTGGCGCGGGACCTCGGCGTGCGCTATGTCCTCGAGGGCAGCGTACGCAAGGCGGGTAAAAGAGTCCGGTTGACAGCGCAGCTCATCGACGGCTCGACCGGGACCCACCTCTGGGCCGAGCGTTATGATCGGGACATGGAGGACATCTTCGATCTACAGGACGAGCTGACCCGGACGATCGTGGGCGCCATCGAGCCCGAGATGAGCAAGGCGGAGCAGGGCCGCGCTCAGCTCAAGAAACCCGAAACGCTCGATATGTGGGATATTTATCAGCGCGGCATGTCCGAATTACATCGTTTGACAGTTGAGAGTTTGCCCGAGGCCGAGGCGGCGCTCACAAGTGTCACGGAGGTCGATCCCGACTTCGCCGCCGCCTACGCGGGTCTCGCCGACGTCCATTTTTACAAGACCGTACTTGGATTTACCGAAGATCCGGAGACCTCTCGAAAGAAGGCACTCGCCGCCGGTCGCCGGGCTGTCGAACTCGATCGCGAAGATTCACGAGCACGCTGCGCTCTGGGACGCGCCTATCACGTCAATCGCATGTTCGATCCCGCTAACTCGGAGTTTCAAGCGGCACTTGAAATCAACCCGAGCAACGCGCTGGCACACCTCGGACTTGGTGTAGGCCTTATTTATTCGGGATCGCCGGACCCAGACGCCGCTTTGCCGCACTTGGATAGCGCGATCCGTTTAAGTCCGCACGACGCCAACCTTGGCTCGTTTTACGTCCGCAAGGCGCAGGCGCATCTGTACCTGCGAAACCACGACGAGGCCGTTATTTGGGCGCGGCGCGCACTCCAACTGCCAAATTTTCAATGGTCTCGACATGTCATGCTGATCTCGGCGCTTGGCCATCTCGGCAAGATCGATGAAGCGCGGCCAGTGCTGGAGGAGTTATTGGTCCGAATTCCGAATTTCTCGGTGCAATTCGCTCTCGATTTCTCGCCGTGGACCGACGACGACCACTTCAGCCATTTGATCGATGGCCTCCATAAGGCGGGTTGGAAAGGCTGATAGTGAGGCTTTGCCGGGGGTTACCCGAAGGTCGGCTCTCGGCTATTTTTCGCCTAAGACGGCGATCCGAAATATTGTCCGGTGTTGGGGGTTAAGCCACCGTAAGTTCTTCCGCTTTCGAATATGCCGCGATTGATGTCCGGAAACCGGGCGAAAGCGGACAGAAAATATAGCTGTCCGAAAACGGCCGAAGTTGACCCATAAGAGACATTCGACCGGCTCATGTTAGGCGCCAGAAGATTGACCCCTAAGCCGCTTCTCCGGCACCCTTCCTGCTGAAAATTCGCCACGACTTTTGATAACGCCCGGTGAGGGGAGGCCGGATGAAGCTCGGAAGACATATCGTCGCTGTGGTGGTGCTGGCCTTCGTCTCTGGCTGGACGATGTCGGCGGAAGCCGCCAAACGCGTCGCCCTGGTCATCGGAACTGATAGGTACGCGACCCTCCCTGATCTCAACAACGCTAGGGCGGATGCGAAGGGTATCGCGACAAAGCTCCAGTCGCTCGGTTTCGAAGTCATCCTCAAACAGAACGCCAGCCGCCGGGGCTTCGCGCGCGCACTCGATGATTTTGAAGGCCGTTTAGCGCAAGCCGAGGTGGGGTTGGTGTTCTACGCGGGCCACGGAATTCAGGCGAAGGGCACGAACTATCTCATCCCCGCCGATGCCAGGGTCGAGACCGAGGCCGACCTGCGTTACGAAGGAATACCGGCTAGCGACTTTCTCGGGGCCATGGAGCGTGCCGGGACACAGCTCAACATCGTCATCCTCGATGCCTGCCGCGACAATCCACTGCCCAAGAGATCGCGGTCGGCGGCGAGAGGCTTGGCCGTGCCAGTCATACCAGCGGGTATCAAGGGCACCGCGATCCTTTACTCCGCAGCGCCAGGGCAGACGGCGCAGGACGGTCCCAAGGGGGGCCACGGTGTGTTTACCGGGGCGCTGCTGAGGGCTTTGGACGAGCCGGGATTGAAACTAGAGGCCGTGTTCAAGAGAACGGCGGTGCATCTCGGTGGTGACCAACGGCAAACAGGACCCGTGGATCAACTCGTCGGTGAAGGGTGACTTCTACTTCCGCTCTGCGGGCGCCCAGGCTCGAAAGAAGGTGACACCATCCGTGCCTGCTGGAGCGTCGGCGGAGATCGTCTTCTGGCAGTCGATCAAGGACAGCACCAACCCGGCTTCCTTCAAGGCGTATCTCTCGCAATACCCCAACAGTGCCTTCGCTGGTTTGGCTCGGGTCAAGTTGAACGAGTTAAAGCCACCGAAGGTCGCGGCGCGAAAACCAACACCATCACCACCCAAGACGCGAACCGAACCGCCCGCCCCCACCGATCAGGAATCGTTGTTCTGGCAGTCGATCAAGGGCAGCGACAACCCAGCGGACTACCAGGACTATCTCATGGCATTCCCCAACGGCACCTTCGCACGCCTCGCCAAGCGACGAGTGAGTGAACTCAAACGCAAGAAGGTGGCCGTGGCGTCGCCTCCAAAGCCCGCCCGTTCCCGGAGAAGCGAGAAATTGCGGGGCCGCCACATCTTTGTCGACACCAAGGTTAAGTCGATTGGCTTGCGGTGGTGCAAGCTACTGAGAGGGGCCGGGCTGATCGTCACATGCCGTGCCGGTGTCGGCAGCGGTAACGGGAATGATATATTCCTCAAATGTTCAACGCTTCCATCGGAAACTGGAGAAATAGTTCAGGAAATCTTGGGTATCAGCGGCTTTAAGGTGTGGGACTGGCGCAGAAAACCAAATTGGGGCGCGAAATACTGTAACAATAAATATGCGATCCATATTTGGACGGAAAAGTGACGCCAGCAAATTCGCGACGCAATCGCTTCCCGACATTCCGACCCCCCCCGACCCTCTAGGAAGCCCGCTGGTGCGCGTTGGCCAGCGTGTCCGCTCCACACACTGCATCGACGCGCCGGAGACGAACAGTTGATCGGCTGATGTCTGCAATTGGCTAAATTTCCCCGTAAATCAGATCGCCGATTTAGGTTCGGAGCTGAAGGCTAAGCAGCCGTCTGTTCGTCTGTTTTTGAAAACGCTGTGATTCATGTCCGGAAACTGGGAGAAAGCGGACGGAATATTTGGCAGTCAAAACTGGCTGCACCTGACCCGAAGCGGAAAGGATATTCCTGGCATGGACCATTCGAAACGATCCAATGGGCGCGAACTGGCTTGATCGAGGCAGAGGCCGAGCGCAAATTCATTGGAGAGAGTTCATATGGGGAATCCCGGCGGGCCGCAGGTTTCGCTTGCCCAAGTCCCGGGCCGTGCGACACTGCCGGTGATCCGAGGGAGGACCACATCATGCGCCGGGACGAGTTGACGGAACGTTTCCGTGCCCTGCATGTCCCGGGTCAGCCGGTGGTAATGCCGAATCCCTGGGATCTGGGATCGGCAAAGGTGATGGCGGGGCTGGGTGCGCGGGCATTGGCGACGACCTCGGGCGGGCATGGGTTCACGCTGGGTCTGGGCGATGGCGGAAAGGTGACGCGCGACATGGCCTTGCAGCACGCCGCCGACATATGCGCCGTGGTCGACGTGCCTGTGAACGCCGACTTCGAGAACGGGTTTGGTGACGATCCCGAAACTGTCGCCGAAACCGTGCGGCTGGCAGCACAAGCCGGTCTCGCCGGTGTCTCGATCGAGGACATAGCCCTGCCGGCGCCGGAGTCCTATCCGTTTGATCAGGCTCTGGCCCGCATCGAGGCGGCAATCGACGCGGCCCGCGCGGCGGGGATCGTTCTAACTGCCCGCGCTGATGGTTGTGTCACCAAGAGCTATGACCAGGCCGAGGCCTTGCGCCGCTGCCAGGCGTTCGCCCAAGCAGGCGCCGACGTGATCTATGCACCGCTGGTCGATGCCGACACCACCCGCGCGATGGCCGCCACCGGGACACCGGTCAATCTGCTGGTCGCCGGCGCGGTGGGCAATTTGACGGCGGACCAGATGGGAGCGCTGGGGGTCGCCCGCATTTCAATCGGTGCGAGACTGGCCCGGGTCACGCAACAGGTGATCCTCGACGGCACCCGCGCGATGCTGGAGCGGGGCGATTTCACCATCCTGAACGGTGGCGCAAACGCCACCGAGGTCGAGGCATTGTTAACCGAATGAGCTGCAAAATCGCGGGAAACCGACGTCCGTTCCTAGCTAGAAGCGACGGTTAAACTTACTCCGTCGGAATGTCTGCAATGCGACCCCTAAGCGGACGTTGCGGCAATCGCATATGTGGGTTTCTTTCAGCGACACGTCCAATGCTCCGCCGTTGCCGGGGTGCATTCCGCGCGCTAGCCTGATGGGGAAATATCGGAAACCGTCGACCATGGTCGAAAATACATCCACGGACGCCAATCTTTCCGCACACCCCGCATGGATGGAGTTCGATCTTGATGCGCTGGCAGCAAACTATGACGAATTGCAGCGCCGGGTTACACCGGACGTAAAAATAATAGCTTCGTTGAAGGCGAACGCTTACGGTCATGGCGCTGTCGCTGTGGCGGGCAAGCTCGCCGAGTTGGGCGCATTTGCCTTGTCCACGGGATCATTTCGCGATGCCGTGGCGATCCGGGAGTCCGGCGTAACCACACCGATCCTGATGTTCGGTGGTAACCTGCCGTCGGCCGTTGGTGAGTACCTGCGCCACGACCTTATACCCACGGTCTACAACATGGCGACGGCGAAGGCGGTATCGGATGCGGCAACCGGACCCGCGCCGGTCTATATAAAGGTAGATGCCGGCATGGGCCGCCTCGGCGTCGAATTGCGGAGAGCCGAAGCCTTCATCCGCCAAGTCGTCGCACTGCCACGTGTCGTGGTCGAGGGCGTCTACACCCATCTGTCGTTCAAGGACGCCCAGGGACAAGACTGGTCGAGACGAGGCATCGAACGGTTCAATGCATTGATCGCGGAGCTGCGCGACGGTGGCTTTGATATCCCGGTAACCCAAGCCGTCGCCAGCTCGAACCTGATGGTCGGCTACATGGATGGCTGCAACGCGATTTCTCCCGGTCATCTGTTGTACGGACTGCCATCGGTGGAACCCGGTCTCGCGAGCATTGCGCCATTCAAACCGGTGCTGCGCGCGGTCCGGGCACAACTGATCCACATCGGTGAGTTCTCGGACGATCCAGGATTGAAGGATGGCGGATATCATGTGAAGCGCCGGGGCGAACGCACCGGAGTGGTGCCATTGGGCCTTTATGACGGCTATTGCAAGCCGCGGAACGGCGCGCCGGCGGCGGTGCTGGTAAAAGGCCGGCGACTGCCGGTCTTGGGCGTATCGTTGGAATATTTGACGTTCGACCTACTCGATCTGGATGGCGTCACCGTCGGAGAAGATGTCGTCGTGTTGGGCGCCGGTGGTGATGATCAAATTACGTTGGAGGAGTTGGCCGACTGGCAAGGCCGCGGCGCATTGGAAGTGCTGATGAATTTTGACGGCCGACTGCCCCACCGGTATTGCGCCACGACAGGTGAAGGAATTTACGGTCGCTCCGTCATTTAAAGAATCACGGGGACGTCATAACTATTTCCTGGCCTTATTGTGTCCTTCAATCCGCCTGAGCCGCCATTTAATATGTATTTCGTCCCCATTTTAAATGGGTGTCGCGGTCAATCCCTATCTCTTCCGTGCCTGAACGACGATGCCGACGATCGTCTTCTCGCCGAGCGCCTTGCAGGCTTCCAGGCGATGGAGGCCCTCGACGAGAACGAACCGCGCGCCGTCCCGGCGCACCATGATCGGAGTCCGCTGCCCCTCCTCCAGCATGCTTTCCGCGATCTCGTCCACGGTCGCGGCATCGCGTGTCTTCGACCGCTTAACGGGGACATAGATATCGGCGATGTTGAAGGTTTGGTCCTCCATATCCCGCTCCGACATGGTCTCTGCCTACGCCTTCGGCCTCTGGGCGATCATACCAAACGGAGACGGGTATGGGGCCGCCGAATTTCGGGTCACGACGTTTGATCCGATTCGGCCGGCAGCCCGGCCTTTCGCAAACCTTCGATGAAGAGGTCGAGGTCGCCCTCGTCGCTGATCGGCAGTTGCTCGCGGATAAAGGCGAGATCGGTCTTCGGTGCGCGCTTCTCCAATTCAGCGATCGCGGCGGGGAGTTCGTCCGCCGCGCCGAGATGGCCGAGAATCGATACCAGGGAGGCATAGCCCGGCCACGGCAAGTTTGCCTGCATCGTCGCACGCCGGCCCCAATCCGCGGCCGTCTCGTGATCGCCCATGAACAGATGCGCCTCGGCCAATCGCGCCATGAACGGGCCCATATACTCGTCAAACGGACTGAGTCGCATTCCCGTCTCCAGCGGCGCTACCGCTTCCTTCGCGCGGCCCGAAAATGTATACGACATGCCGAGCGCCAGATAAGCCTGGGAATAGCTGGGGTTGAGTTCAAGGGCACGCTTGAGTTCGAACTCCGCCTCGCCGTGCCGGCGCTTCATCGAGAGGATGCGGCCAAAGGCGTAGTGTGCCGCGGCGTCCTCGCCCTTGATCTCGATCGCCTTGTTCGCCAGATCCAGGGCTTCCGAGAGACAGGCCGCATTGTCCTCGGCGAATCCGAGCCGCGCTTCCAGAAAACAGACCTCGGCCAGATCCGAATAGGCGGCGACCAGTTCGGGGTCGTGTGTTATGGCCTCGGTCAGGAATGTCCGGGCCTGCCGCAGATCTTCCCGGGTCCGCTTATAGAGATGGGCGCGGCCATATTGCAGCATGCTCCACGCATCAAGATTGTTGGGCTTTTGCACCCGGGCGCGATCTCGCTCCGCCCTGCTGAGTTGCGGTTCGATGGCGCCGACCACCGTCTGCGTCAATTCGTCCTGAAGCTCGAAGATATCCTCGATTTCGCGGTTGTAGCGCTCGGCCCAGAGATGGTTGCCGGTGGCGCAGTCGATCAATTGCGCGGTCAGGCGAATGCGTTTCCCGGCGGTCCGCAGACTGCCCTCGAGAACGTAGCGAACACCGAGTTCGCGGCCGATATCGCGGGGGTCCGGCGATTTGTCCTTATAGGCGAACGTCGAATTGCGCGAGATGACGAAAAACCACCGGATCTTCGAGAGCGAGGTGATGATGTCCTCGGTCAGGCCGTCGGCGAAATACTCCTGTTCGGGATCGCCCGACATGTTATCGAACGGCAACACAGCGATCGACGGCTTGTCCGGGACCGTTAACGCCGCTTCCGTCGGCGTCGGTCCGGTCGCCGCTGGCGGCGCGCCGGGCGCCCAGCGCCACACCCGAATCGGCGCCGAGACGTGCTTGACCTGGTGCTCGCCCAAATCCTCGAAGCGCTGATCGATCCGGTTGCGCACCTGATCATGGACCCCGCCGGATATGCAAATCCCGCCGGTGTCGGCCAACGCCTCGATGCGCGCGGCAATGTTCACGCCCTCGCCGTGGATGTCCTCGCCATCATCGACGATGTCCCCCAGGTTCACGCCCATGCGGAAGTCGAGAGGGCCGCTCCCCAGCCCTTCTTGCATGACGATGGCGCATCCGACGGCGTCCAGGACGGTGGGAAATTCGGCCAGGAAGCCGTCGCCCGTCAGTTTGACGAGGCGGCCCGAATGCTCGGCGAGGGTGGGGCTGATGATGTCGGCGCGAGCCGCTTTCCAGGCGGCGACGGTACCTTCCGTATCCTCCTCCATGCGCCGTGTGTAGGCGACCACATCCGCCGCGAGGGTCGCCGATAGCCGTCTCTGGTCACTTCCATCGCTCATGGAACGTCCGCCTCCCCGACGCCTGTGGACGCAATACTACGCGATCGCTGGAGGTAGCGCTAATCAGCGATAATCACGAGGACATGGCCGTAATCGCATTAAAAGGGGTGCCCAAAACGGCGAAGCCTGGACCGGCGGGCGGCGGGATGACAGATTTCAAGTGTCCTGATCGAGGAGCCCCCATCCGATGAACGCCGAGGCACTGCATCGCGAGACCATCGTCATCGACGTCACCTGCCCGCTTGCGCGGAGCCGGGCGCATATCGATTGGTGGCGCGAAGGCGGGGCGACGGCGATCGCGCCGACGATCACCGGCATGAAGGGCAACGCGCGAAGCGGCCTAGCGGAGATCGGCGGTTGGCACCGCTATGTTCGCGAGCGGGAGGATACCCTCCTGGTGCGGACCGCGGCGGATATCGAACGGGCCAAGCGGGAGGGCAAGCTCGGTCTCATCCTGCATTGCCAAGGAACGACCCTGATCGAGGACGAGATCGATCTCGTCGAGGCCTACCACGCCGCGGGGCTTCGGATCGTCCAGCTCTGCTACAACACCAAGAACCTGGTCGGTGACGGCGCCTCGGAGCGGACCGATGCCGGGCTCAGCCATTTCGGCGTCAGGCTGATCGAGCGGTTGAACACCCTCGGCATGGTCGTCGATTGCGCCCATACGGGGCACCGGACCAGTATGGAAGCGGTGGAGGTGTCGGCGGCCCCCGTGATCGTCTCCCACGCCAATGCCCGCGCCGTTTGCGACAACGCGCGAAACGTCAGCGACGAACTAATCCGCGCCATCGCCGGGAGCGGCGGCATCGTTGGGACGGTTGGGTTTCCGGCCTTCCTGACGCCGGCCGGCCAGCCGACCCTGGACGGGTTCATCGACGATATCGCCTACAAGGTCGATCTGGTGGGGATCGACCATGTCGGGATCGGGATTGACTATTACCAGGGCCAGCACCCGGTCGAGGACGATGCGGCGGCCATTTCACGCTACGACCGCATGATCCGCGAGGGCCATTGGCGGCCCGACGAATATCCGCCCCCGCCTTACAGATATCCCGAAGGGATCGAAACACCCCGCACGCTCCCGAAATTAACCGAGCGCCTTGTCGAGCGCGGCTTCACCGAGGCCGATATCGCGAAGATCTGGGGGCTAAATTGGATGCGCGTCTATCGCGCGGTCTGGGGCTCATAGGAAAGCGTCCGAGATCGGGAAGATCAACTCGCCTCGTCGTAGGGCCCTTCGCAGCGACCCTCCTTGGCGACGTCCCGCCACACGTTGAGTGAATTTATCAGGTGCGGGCCGCCGCGGTGCAGCAGCAGGTAGCTGAGCGCTTCGGCCAGCTCGGCGCGAATCCCGCCCGCACCGAAAAATCGGCGAATATCGTAGGCCAGCGCATCGAACTGCTCGTGGGACGCATGACAGGTGGCAACGATCAGCCAGGCGGTCTTCGCCGAGAGAGGACCGCGGGCCCGCGCGATCGCGTCGTCGTAGTTGGCCATCATGGCGCCGTCCGGGAGCCAGTCACCGAAAGCCTCGTCGGCGAATTGAAGATCGAAGAACGTGGTCGCCGCCCCGGCCAGCGTCGCGGCGGCGGCGAATTGCTCGGCCGTCAGTCCCGCCTCGACGCCGCGCCGCAGATGATAGGTGCCGACGCCCCGCCGGGTCGTCACCAAGAGGCCGGTCCAAACGAGCTCCTTCTCGCTGCCCGGCAGGGTCCGGGGTTGTAGCGCCAATTCATCATAAAACGAATCATAGGCTTCCAGCAGGTCGGGATCCGTCTCCGCCAGCATCCGGTGATAGGGCAGGATGTAATCGCGCTTCGCGGCGACGCTCGCCAGGGCCTGTTTCGACCGGTCTTTTTCCTTGCCCATTTCTCTTGCTCCCCCTTCGACGCGTCAGCCCCGCAACGCCCGCATTTGTTCGAGATAACCGTCGGGGTCGAGGACGACATCAATCAGGCAGGGACCACCGTCGGCCGCCGCCGCCTCGAGCGCTTCTTCCAGTTCCCCGGGCGTGGAGGCGCGCCAGGCGGTGCAGCCGAGGCCCTGTGCCGCGGCCGCGAAGTCCGGCCGTTCCCAATTGAACCCGAGATCCGGCATCTGCAATTCCTGGCGCTTGATGTCGATCAGCGAGAGCGAACCGTCATTGAAGACGATGACCGTCAACTTGGCCTTCTGCTGGGCGGCGGTCACCAGCTCGCCCATGCACATCATCAGGCCGCCGTCGCCTGTCATCGCGACCGCGCCGCGCTCCGGATCGTGGAGCGCCGCCGCCAGACCCGCCGGAAGGGCGAACGCCATCGTCGCCAGGCCGTTTGAGATCAAGACGTCGAAAGGCGCCTCGGCCGGCCAAAACGCAATTGCCGAAAACATATGCGCGCCGGCGTCGACCGCCAGCCGGGGCTTGCCGCCGAACGCCGCATGGGTCATCTCGACGATGTCGACGGGTGTCGGGTCCGGCCGGTCCTTGTAGGCCATGGCTTGGCGAAAATTCATCCGGTATTCCGCAATCTCGGCCGGGTCCCAGGCGGATTGACCGTCCTCGCCACCTGGATCGCCGATCATCTCCGCGATGTCGCCATAGAGGCCGCCATCTGGCTCCATATAGTTTTTGTCGTGAGGCGCGGGGCCGATCTCAAGCACGGGCGCGGTATAGGCCCAGGGCTTCCGAATCAATTCGACCGGATCGAGTCCCACCAGGATGATCAGATCGGCCGCCGAGACGCAGGCATATTCGGCCTGCCCGCCCGTGAAAATCCCGGCGAAATTCGCATGGCTGTCGGGAATGACGCCCTTCGCCATATAGGTGACGAGCGCGGGGACGTTCAGCGTCTCGACCAAGCGCCGGGTCGCCGCCGCGTTTTCCGTCGACGCGGCCCCCAAACCGGCAATCACCACCGGCCGCGCGGCAGAGGCGAAGAGTTCGCGCGCGGCATCCAGGTCGTCGTCATCCGGCGGGTCGTATGAAATCCCGGCCGGCAGGCCCGGCAGGTCGTCGGCATCGATTTCGCGACGCGCATCGGCGCCCGTCAGCGCCACATAGACCGGGCCCTTCGGCGGCCGGGACATGGTCCGAAGCAGACCGTTGATCGCCGCCACCGGCTCGTCGCCGTCCAGGGTAACGAAATCCTTGGTGATGGGCTCGAGCAGCGCCTCCTGATCGAAATATTGATGCGAGACATATTCCAACTCGTCCTCGTCGAAGCCGTCGGAGACGAACAGGACGGGCGCCCGATCGAGAGCGGCCGAGGCGATCCCGTTGGCCGCCGCGGTGACGCCCGGCCCCTTGGTCGCGAGCGCCAGACCCGGCGCACCGGAAAGCCAGGCGGTCACGGCCGCCATGATCGCCCCTGAATCCTCCCGCCGGGTGAGCACGAAATCGAGACCGGCCCGCCTCGCGGCATCGATCAAATCCATGCTGCTGCCGCCACCGGGCACGCCGAAGAGTCGTTTCAATCCGCTTTCCTTGAGGCGGTCGACGAGCAGTTCGACAACCGTTATCCGTGGGCTTTCCGTCACGATGCATCTCCCCTTGTCTTGCGAATGACGATCACGTTCAGGCCGTCATCCACTTCGCCGGAAAAATTGGGCGGTAGTATCAATGTCGATTCGACTTCTTCCAAGACCGCCGGACCGTCGATCACGGTTCCGGGGCCGAGTTTATGTCGATCGTAAACCGGCGTTTCGACGAAGCCCGTATCGGCTCCGAACCAAACCGGACGGCTCCGCCCAGGCGCCGTCTTCGCCGAGCCGGCTTCTCGGTACGTATCGGCGCGAATGGTCTCCAGCAGCGGCGGTCTCGGACCGCTAACGGCGACGCGCCAGGTCATGATCTCAGGCGGCATGTCCTCGACCCGCCCGAAGCGCCGCCGATAGGTCGCGGCGAAACTCTCCGCGACCGAGGCCTCATCCCCCTGCTCGATCGCCGACCGATCGACGGGAACCTCCACTTCGTAGCCCTGCCCCACATAGCGCATCATGGCGCTAATCCGCTCCGAGATCTCATTATCCTCGACACCTGCATGGTGGACCATCTCGCGGCCACGAGCATTCATCCCACGAACCATATTCGCGATATCGGGCCAGTCGACATTGTCGAGACGAGACATGTTGGCCTGGGCAAGCTCGAAGGAAATCGGCGAACCCAGCATCCCGATCGCCGAGGCGACACCGGCACTCACGGGGCAAATCAGCCGGTCGATCCCCATCTTCCGCGCCAAGCTGCAGGCATGCACCGGTCCGGCCCCTCCGATCGGGACAACGTCGAAGTTCGCGACGTTGAGGCCCTTCTCGATGGCATGGATGGCGGCCGCCTGGGCCATGTTCGCGGTCACGGTTTCATGAATGCCCCATGCCGCTTCCTCCAGCGATATATCGAGAGGCACCGCCAGCGTCTCGCGGATCGCTCTTTCGGCCGCCGCCCGGTCCAAATCCATGGTGCCGCCGAGAAAACTCTCCGCATCCAGGTAACCGAGGACGAGATCCGCATCGGTGACCGTCGGCGCCGTCCCGCCAAGCCCGTAACAAGCGGGCCCCGGGTCGGAGCCCGAACTGTCCGAACCGACCTGGATCAATCCCAATCGGTCGATCCGGGCGATACTGCCGCCGCCGGCCCCGATCTCGATCATGTCGATCGCCGGGATCTGCAGCGGCAAGCCGCTGCCTTCGGCGAAGCGGAAGACGCGGGCGACTTCGAAGCTGGCCGACCGCTGGGGTTCGCCGTTCTCGATCAGGCAGGCTTTCGCGGTCGTGCCACCCATATCGAAGCAAAGCAGGTCGCTTCGGCCGGAAATGGCCCCATAGAGACCGGCTGCCTGGGCGCCGGCCGCCGGCCCCGACTGAACCAGGCGGATCGGAAACTGCGTCGCCGTATCCTGCTTCACCGTTCTGCCGTCGGAGAGGATCAGCAAGAGGTCGCGGGTGAAGCCCAGCTCCGCCAGGCCGTCGACCAGCCGGTCGACATAGGTCTTGAAGAGGGGGTGGACATAGGCATTCGCAACCGTGGTCGAACTCCGCTCGTATTCGCCCATCTCGGCGCTGACGATCGAGGAGATCGAAACCGACATCGATGGGACGAGTTCCGCCAATCGGTCGCCAATGGCCCGTTCATGGGCTGGATTGCGATAGGCGTGAAGCAGACAGACAGCGACCGATTCGATGCCGGCCAACGTAAAGTGCCGGGCGATGTCGTCGAGCTCCCCAAGGGCGAGCGGCGTGACGACGTCACCGTCCGGACCGATGCGTTCGGTTATCTCGCGGCGGTCGGGACGGTCCGCGATGGGTGTCGGCATCTCGATCTCGAGATCGAACAGGTCGTAGCGCCATTCGCGCCCGATCTCCAGGACGTCCTTGAAGCCCCGTGTCGTGATCAATCCGGTCTTCACGCCCTTCCGTTCGATGAGGGCGTTCGCGACCAGCGTCGTCCCATGAATGACGGCCTCGATCTCGGAGGGGGCGATATCATAGTTCTCCATAATTCGGCGAATACCGTCCATGACCGCCACGGACGGATCGTCGGGCGTCGTCAGGAGCTTGGTTTTCTCGGTTCGCGAATTCGCGACGTCCCAAAGCACGACATCGGTGAAGGTACCGCCGATATCGACCCCGATCCGATGGCGCCCGGAAGGATCAGTCCTTGGGGATGCCATAGACGTCGCTCGCTTTTTCGGGGCTCAACAATCCGCGATGGAGGTCACGGTCGATCGCGGACCGCGTCCGCTCCCCGGGCGGATGCAGACCGCCGCCGCCCGGCGTCTGAAAGGTGGCGATATCGCCGGGCTCGAGCTCATGTCGCGACTTGGCCGGGATCTTCTCCCCGTTGACGAGATCGAGACCGGGGGCACCGCCCTCACCGCCGAGGAGACCGCGCGGCGGATAGGTGATCCGTTCGTGGCGGATCGTCATCGTAATCGGCGTCGTCGCGACCGAGCGAAAAGAGAGCCGCTGCGCATCGCCGCCGCGATATTTTCCCTCGCCCGCGGTGTCCGGCACGAAGCATTTCTCGAGGACGCGCAACGGCACCTGGTTCTCGAACAATTCGATCGGCTGATTGGAGACATTGCTCGGAAAGCTGAGGCAGCCGGGCCCGTCTCCGTTCGGGCGCGCGCCATGGCCCCCGTTCATGAAGAACATCTTCACGAAGGACGATCCGTCCTCGACCTGGCTGCCCTTGAAATAGACGTTCCAGAGCGGCGACCCCGATTCCGCGATGACCCTGTCCGGCAGAACCGAACTCAAGGCGCCGAAGATAGCCGGCGGCGCGTAGTGGCCGGAGAGATGCCGCCCCCAGACGGGGGCCGGCCGACGCGCGTTCAACAGGCACCCTTCGGGCGCGCGAATGGTGACCGAGGCGAAGGACCCGCTGTTGTTCGGTGCCTCCGGATCGAGCAGGCATTTCAACGCGAAACAGGAATAGGCCTGGGTGTAGTTCATGACGCTGTTGATCGGCCATTTGATCTGGGGCGAAGTGCCGGCGAAATCGACATTGATCGCCTCGCCCTTCACGTTGACCGTACAGCGGATCGTCAGCGGCGCGTCGAAGCCGTCTACCTGGAATTCATCGCTGTAGCTTCCGTCCGGCAATTCCGCGATCACCGATCGCATGCTTGCCGCCGACCGCGAGATGATCTCCTCGATGACATCCTCGAAATCGTCGAGCCCCTCCTCCTCCAGAACCCGCAGGATCTTCTCGCGGCAATCGTGATAGGCGGCGAATTGGGCGCGAATGTCGCCAAGAGTCTCCGCCGATTCCCGCAAATTCTCGGTGAGGAAGTCGATGACGATCGGGCTTTCCTCGCCGGCCTCCATGATCTTGCAAATCGGAATGCAGAGCCCTTCCTCGTAGCTGTCCTGGGCGCTCGGCGATGGGGCCCCGCCGATATCGACCGTATGCGCGGTGCTGCCGGCAAAGGCGATCAGCCGGTCCTTCACGAAGATCGGGCAGATCATCGAGATGTCGTTCAGATGGCCGGTCCCGATCCAGGCGTCGTTGGTGATGATCACATCGCCGGGACGCAAGCTCTCCCGCGGAAATTTCTCCAGCACGGCGGACAGCGTTCGCGGCAGGGTGCCGATGAAGCTTGGAATGCTCCGCTTCGACTGGACGAATTGCCGCCCCTTCGTATCGAGAAGGCTGAACGCCATGTCGTAATTGTCGCGGACAACGGTCGAGAAGGCGGCACGGATAAAGGTTTCTGAAACCTGATCGACGATGCCGTTCAGGCGTTGCCAGATCAGGCCGAGGCGTATCGGGTCGAGCGACGGCCGGCCCTCCGGTCCCCTAGCCATTGTAGACCCGCGTCAACCAGTCCTCAGGGGCGTCCGACCTGCCGCGAACGATATCGTCGAAACCCGCCTGGATTTTCCGCGTGACCGGCCCCGGGGACCCGTCGCCGACCGCCCGGCCGTCGAAAGCGGTGATCGGCATGATCTCCTGTCCGGTCCCGCAATAGAAAGCCTCCTCGGCGAGATAGAGTTCGGTCCGCCCGACCGGCCGTTCGACGGTTTCGATCCCCAGCGGTCCGGCGATATCGAGGATGGTCCGGCGGGTGACGCTTTCCAAAATGCCGCTGGTCACGTCGGGCGTGATGAAGACGCCGTCCCGCATGAGAAAGAGGCAGCCGCCCGGCCCTTCGCTGACCGTACCGTCATCGTTCAGGAGCACGGCCCCGCCGGCCCCCTGTCGCTTCGCCTCGAGGCCCGCGAGCCGGCTGTTCAGATAATTGGCCGACGCCTTGATGCGGGGCGGGCTGGCGTTCTCCGCATTGCGGCGCCAACTGCTGACGATGAATTTCTGTCCCGTCTCGAAATTAGCGACGCGGGGCCGGGGCCGGCAGATAACCGTGCTGCCCACGGGGCCGGTCGACGTCATCGACCCCCAATCGTCGACATAGACCTGCAGGCGGATATAGGTGTCCTCGCGAAACTCGTTCGCCTTCAGGGTCTCAATCATGTCGTTGGCGAACGCCTCGGCCGTCGGCGGGTCGTCGAGCTCCAGCAGCGACATCGAGAACTCCAGCCGCTTCAAGTGGTCCGCCATCCGGAAAATCAGCAGGTCCCCGATCTCGGCATTCCAATAGGCGCGAAACCCTTCGAACACCAACGCCGCGAAGGTAAGGCCAGGCGCCATGACCGAAATCTTCGCGTCTTCATAGGGAACGAGGCGGTTGTTCTGCGAGACCCATTTGATCTCCGAACGGCTGTCCTGCGTGGTCGTCATGGCGATCTTCTTTCCCCCCTGTTCGCACTAATCTAGAGCCAAGACGACAACGGCAACAGGGCGCGCGACGTCGCGTATTCCAATGCCGCGAACCGAGCTCCCGGGTTTCGATCGTCGATCGCGCGCCTCGATGCCTGACCCGGACAACCAAAGCACCGGATTTCCTCTTCGCCATAGACCCGATATAGTTTTAGGATGCGATGGCGATTGTTATTAAAGATTGTAGGGCTGGCGATGCTGCTGGCGCTTCCGGCGCGGGCTGATTTCGCGGCGGGGGAGCGGGCCTACGCGGCGCGCGACTATCGGGCCGCCTATGACCACTGGCTGCCGCACGCGGTGGCGGGTGACCGTAATGCGCAGGCCGAAATCGGGCGGCTCTATCGGAAGGGCCAAGGAATGACACGGAATTACCGGCGCGCCCTCAACTGGTTCCTGCGCGCCTCGAAGCAGGGGCATCTCTTGGCGACGAACAGCATCGGCATCATGTTCGAGAACGGGTCGGGCGTGCCGAAGGACGACAAGCGGGCGGAATGCTGGTATCGGCTCGCGGCGGAGCGCGGCTACGCGAATGCGCAGCATAATTTGTCCAATTTCTATTTTGACCGGGAACGGAAGGACGAGTCGATGAAATGGTGGCGGCGTGCGTTCGATCAGGGACAACTTGGTGCGCTCGCCTGGCGGGCGAATGTGATGATGCTTAACATCCTGCACGTCGATAAGTCACCCGCCTATGCGTTGTACCATTATGCGGCAATTCGCGGTGATGAATATTCGCTGAGGCGAGCAAGAAAGTCAGAGCAGAACTTCGACACGGCCGAGAGCTCGCAAGTAAAATGGTTTACAAGAAGGAGAAGGCACCACACGGGCCGATAGAACCGCCCGCGCAGTGCCTTCCATAGACTTTCTTATTCAGTCCTTTGCTTTCGGCCGCGTGCTTCGGAGAACGCCTGTTGTAAATAATCATTCACCGCTTTCTGCAATTCGCCGGTGATGGTGATGCCCGCGGCGTGGGGGAGCAGGTTGTCGAGTTCGCCCTTGATCACCAAGGCCCGGAGTTCGGCGCTGAGCCGGGCGATCTCGGGCGCTTTCCGGGTCGTCTCGATGACCGCCGCGGCGAGAGCCGAATAGGCGGCCATGCCGAGGGCATCGTCGAGCGATTTGCTCTCCTTTAGGCTCCGCAGCATCATCGTCTGGGCCGCCTTGGCGACGGGCCCTGCATTGGTCTCCATACTGCCGCCGTGGTTGAGCCTGCCGCCCGCAGGAGGGCGGTTACGCCGGCGATGGTTTGATCGTCGCCGAAGGCGTCATAAGCCTCGCCCAGCGCCTGATAGGCATCGACGAGGTCGCCGGCGGCGCCCAGGGTTGCAAAGAAAAACCGCCCGGAGGGGTGTCCTCGGACGGTTCGTGTCGCCATCTTTGGCGAGACTAGGGGAGTCTAGTCGTGTATGACGCTCAGGTAAAGACGAAATGTCGATAAAAGAATCGGTGAATATCTCGTAACATATTGAAAATCCATATATAAAGTCGAATTCCGAAATTCGGCTAAATTGGCTCCGCCGCCTCCGGCCGGCGGGCGGGATCGGGGTCGATGGCGCGGATGGCCCAATCGCTTAAACCCGCATCGATCGTTGCATCGTGATGGCGGGGCGGGGCTGGGGTCTCGCCGGGGCGTTCCCCCGTCAGCATCAGATAGGCCATCACGCCCGTCGAATAGATGTCGGCGCGGCCGTCGATCGCCTCCGGATCGGCGGTTTGTTCGGGGCTGACGGAGGGGGGGTGTGCCGAAGCCGAGCGCCTTCGGCGGCGCTTCGGCCCAGGGATTCTTGGCGTGGCCGAGATCGCAGAGAACGGCGTTTCCCTCCCCATCCAACAGTACGTTTTGTGGTTTGACGTCCCGATGGACGACGCCCGCGGCATGCAGCGCCGAAAGCGCCGAGAGAACTTGCCGCAACAGATTAACGGCCCGCGCCGGATCCAGCTTGCGGCCAACTTTCTTGGGAATTGACGAACCCCATATTTCGGTAGCCAGATCGCCCGGCAAATAAGGCATGACGAAGTAGGGCGTGCCGTCCTCCAAGGTCGCGCTTTCAATGACGCCGAGGAGGTGGGGATGATTGAATCGCGCCGTCAATGCGGCCTCGTCGATGAACCGGAGGCGGGCCTGGGCGGCGACGTCGAGATCGCCCAGTTTGACCTTTCTCCGGAACCGTGTGCGCTTGACGCGAAAGCGCTTCACCGCGACCTCTCGGCCGCCGTCCCGGCAGAGAAGGACTTCGCTGTAGTTGCCGCCGCTCAGGCGTCTTATCCTTTGATAGGGGCCGAATGTTTCCATGTTGCCGCGAGATTGATTAAAGGCCTGCAATCAATTAATACGCGGGCCACCGTGATCGCAAGACGATCTCCCGAATCGCCTTAGATGACTGGTGACGGCACGGCGATCATTCCCGCCGAAGCCCCACAATATACGGCCGCCTGCGCCCACACGAACCGAGGAAAGACATGAAGATCGACGAATGTATCAATCTGGATGATCTCCGGGTCATGGCGAAAAAGCGATTGCCCAAGGTCATCTACGACTTCATCGAAGGCGGCGTGGAGGATGAGGACGGCCTGGTTCGCAACGAAGACGCCTTCCGCAACCGGCCGTTGGTACCGCGCTACCTCGTCGATGTCTCCGATTGCGACCAAACGACGGAATTGTTCGGCGGCACCTATTCCAGCTCCTACGGCATCTCGCCGACGGGCGGGATCGGCAATTATCGCCGCGGCGGCGACCTGATGCTGGCCCGGGCGGCGCGCGATGCCAATATCCCCTTCATCATGTCGGGCACCGCCACCGCCTCGATGGAGGATCTGGCGAAGGTGGCGCCGGATCACGGCTGGTATCAGCTTTACGCGGCGAAGGACAAGTCGATCTCCGAGGACATGATCCGGCGGGCCGCGGGTCTCGGCCTCTCGACCCTGGTGGTGACGGTCGATGTGCCGGTCTCCGCCAATCGAGAGCGCAACCGGCGAAACGGCTTCGGTCGGCCGCTCCGACTGTCGCTGGCCTCGAAGCTGGATGCGCTCCGCCGGCCTCTCTGGTTCAAGGATTATCTTCGCCATGGCATCGCGATGCTGCCGAACTGGCAAGCCTATGCGCCGTCGGGTGCCGCGGCGGATGGGGTTGGGGAATTCGTCGCGGCACAGACCCGCGCCCCGCTGACCTGGACCGATATCGAGAATTTCCGCAAGCTCTGGCCGCGGACGATGGTGCTGAAGGGGATCATGCGCACCGACGATGCGATCCGCGCGGCCGATCTCGGCATCGACGGACTGATCGTCTCCAACCATGGCGCCCGCCAACTCGATCGGGCCCCTTCACCCTTGGACGTCCTTCCGGGAATCGATTCCGCCGTCGGCGACCGGATGACACTGATGATCGACGGCGGTGTGCGCCGTGGGGCGGATGTGCTGATCGCGCGCGCGCTCGGCGCCAAGTTCGCCTTTCTCGGCCGCCCGACGCTCTATGGGGCGATCGCCGGCGGCGATGCGGGTGCCGCCAAGGCGGTCCAGATATTGCGCGAGGAAATCGGCCTCACCATGGGCCAGATCGGCTGTCCGAGCCTGGATCGGCTCGGCCCCGAATTCCTTCACTGGGACGAGGACGAACTCCAACGGAATCTACGGGGATAGCCCTGCGCTCGAGAAAACATGGTAATTTTATTTGGTGTTAGGCGGGAATGAAATTCCATGAGTGCGGTGGGACCCGACGGAATCACCGCCGATCGCGACGAAGTTCTGGCGTGGCGAGCCGACCGTGTCCGGGCCAGCCAACTCGTCTGCGACGAGATTCCCTTTTCGACATCCGGCGAATGGGCCTTCGACGATGGCGTGTTGCATCACCACACGGGGCGTTATTTTTCAGTGGTCGGCATCCAGGCCCAATCGTCGGTCCCGACGATAGATGGGCTGCGTCAACCGATCATCGCGCAGCCCGAAATCGGAATCCTGGGATTCCTGATCCAGAAACGGGGAGACCGAACGAATATTTTAGTCCAGGCCAAGGTCGAACCCGGAAACGTCGGCATCGTCCAATTGGCGCCCACGGTTCAGGCCACCGTCAGCAATTACCAGCGCCTGCACGGTGGTTCGGCCACGCCCTTTCTCGAATGGTTCGATAGCGATTCCGATGCGGAGACGGTTTACGACCAAGTGCAATCCGAGCAGGGAAGCCGGTATCTCGACAAATTCAACCGAAACGCGGTCGTCGAATTGCCGAGCGACACCAAGGTCCCGCATTCGCCGAACCATCGATGGCTCGACACCGAAACGTTGTTCGAACTCATTACCGAGAACAACCTGTTCAACACTGATGCCCGGTCGGTTCTGGCTTGTGTCGATTGGCGGCGATTGAACGGGGGCCGGCCACCGTTTCAAAGATGGCGGGGAAAGGGCGGCTTTGGCGAAGCGCTGCTGAATTCGCATGAATCAGCCGACGACTTGGCGGAACACGGTCTCGATCGGCTGAGCAATTGGCTTGCCGAGCAACGCCGAGCCTGTCGGTTGACGACGGAACGGGTACCGCTTGAGCAACTCGCCGGCTGGTCGATGGACGAGTCACGGATCATCGACACCGATCGATCCCTCTTCGCCGTCCGGCAATTCCGGGTACGGACCCGAAACCGGGAAGTTTCGGCCTGGGACCAACCGTTGATCAGCAGCCTGGGCAAGGGACGTGTGGCGTTGCTGTGCCAACGTCGCAATGGAGTTCTTCATTTCCTGCTTCAGGGATTGGCCGAAGTCGGCTTTCGGGAAAGCGTGCAAGTCACCGCGACGGTCCAAGTCCCGCCGCAAAAGGAAAGTTCCGCGGGATCGCGCTCGGAGGCCGCGCTGGAGGCGCTCATCGACGAATTGGAACCCCGTCACACTCATATCCATTCGGTTCAGTCCGAGGAAGGCGGGCGTTTTTTTCGGGACGAAAACGATTACCTGGTTGTCGAAGCCCCCGAAGAGCGGGATATCGACACGACCGACCGTTTCCGCTGGATGACGCTTGGCCAGATCAAGGCGCTTTTGGCGGCGCCCGGCATATTCACCAACGAGGCCCGCAGCATCTTTTCCCTACTGATGCGCTATATCTAGCCGTCATCGCCGGCGCCATTGAAGCCGACGAATTTGCTTATATCCGGCGAATAGACCTGCTTCACATCGAAGATCACCCGGTCGCCGGCGCCATCGGGCACGGCCGGCAGCAAGATACCCAGTTCGGCATCGACACTGATGATTTCCAATGCATCCCGGCGGTCGCTCTTGAAACCGTTCAAGACCTTGATCTCGTCGAATCCCGTCTCCTTTTCCAGCCGCCAAAGAATTTGGTTTGATGGATCACGCAACTGCATTTCGACGATCACATAGCGGCCCGGCAATTTGCCGGGATCGTAGCGGAGGCGGCTCTTGCGCGCGACTGCGGTGGCGCGAAAATCAAGTGTTTGCGGGATGTCTCGCTCGTAACGTTGCTCGAAGCTCGATGACTTCGAGAATGTCTCGCCCGCCGACCAGTAAAGTGTCGCGGTATCCGCCCCGCAACCGAATCCGAGCGGAATAGACCCCGTAAGGTTCATGAACCGGGCGACCGCCCGTCCCTCCGTGACATCGAGCAATTCCCGGCGATCAGTGCCATCAAGAAGGACGGTGCGCTGTAAGTCGACGGCAAAGGCCAAATGCCACGGTTTCCCGATGCGGATCGCCGTTTCCGCCAAGAGATGCCGGCGTCCCGCCAAGCTATCCAGTTCCGACAACGCGCCAGAGGCTTCCGGGAAGATATGCTCAAGCTGATCGATAATGGGGGGAACCGCATAGCGGCGGAGAACCTCGGCGAATTCGAAAAACACCCGCCGGCGGGTGTCGGCGCGATCCGCGCTCAAATTGGCGCGATTCTCCAGGAAGCGCATTTTGGTCAGCTTCTCGGGTAGAATTTGCAATTCGGCGCGACCGGCGAAACGGACCCAAAGATCCATATCGGAAAGCAGCACCATTAGGGGGTGATAACCGCCGACTTCCTTGATCAAGGCATGACGCATCAGGACGGAGGAATGACAGACCGCATTCCCGCGAAGGAAAAAACGCCGCAGCCATTTATGCCGCGTCATATTTCTTTCCGAAAAGTCGATGCCGTCCGAATTATTTCCTATCCGGTCGATCGATTGGACCCGGGTAAAGACGGCACCGCATTCCGGATGGGACGTCAGATAGTCCAGCTGTTTTTCCAGTTTGCTCGGTAGCCATACATCATCGGAATTCTGAATGGCGATGAAGTCGCCCGACGCGTGCTCCAGGGCGAAATTGCGCGGATTGTATTCGCGGTTAACCTTAAGCCTATGCAGGGTAAGGCGGGCGTCGTCGATCGCCTCGACTACATCGGGCGTGCCATCGGTCGAAGCATCGTCGACGACCAGCAATTCGAGATCTCCGAACGATTGATCGAGCACACTGGTCACCGCTTCCCGCACGAACGGCGCGTGGTTGTAGGAGGCCAATATGACCGAAATCTTTGGCATCGAGACGGACTCTCCTACCTCTTGCAAAAGCCGCTTTCCTGGCCGCATGTTGCCCGGGCGGCATCGAGCCCGTCAACGCAAGACGCATTTGGACCCATAACCCGTTTGGACTTAAATGGTGGAGATCTACGTCGACGCGGACGCCTGTCCCGTCAAGGATGAAACGATCCGCGTCGCCACGCGTCACGGCTTGAAGATCTACATGGTCAGCGACGGCGGCATCCGCCGCGATCCAAACCCCTTGGTGGAGCTGGTCATCGTTTCCCAGGGGGCGGATGCGGCCGACGATTGGATTGCGACGCGCATTCAAAAGGCCGATATCTGTGTCACAAACGATATTCCCCTGGCCGCCCGTTGCCTGGAAGAAGGTGCCTTGGCGCTAAAGCCGAATGGCGATCCCTTTACCGAAGACGGTATCGGCATGGCCCTGGCGACTCGCGATCTGATGCAGGGCTTGCGCGAACGGGGCGAGATTTCCGGCGGCCCCAGACCTTTCGGCAAGTCCGATCGCTCGGCCTTCCTGAATCGCTTGGAAACCACCATTCGGGCGGCGAAGCAGCGCGATTAGAATTGGTTTGCTAGGCCAGCAACTCGCTAAATTGCGCCAGGGTGCGCTGTCGCGCGAGGGCAGCAGCGGCCTCGTTGTAAGGTGGATATCCGTACCGGTTGAAGCCGTGTTCGGCGCCGGGATAGACGTGGACGTCCACATTCTCCCAGCTCCCCATCCGCGCCTGGATCGCGTCCACTGTTTCCGGCGGCACATGTGGGTCCTCCGAGGCAAAATGCATCAGGATTGGGTAGTTCAGATTACCGGCCTCGTCCAAATGCTGGTCGATTTGTACCCCGTAATAACTCACCGCGGCTCCTATCGAGTGACGGGTTCCGGAAAGATAGGCGAACTTGCCGCCAAGGCAGAAGCCCATCACGCCGACTTTGCCGGTGCAATCGGCGCGCATCTTCAAGGCTTCGACCGTATCACCCAAGTCATCGGCATATTGATCGGTGTCCAGACGCGCACGCAGCGACTGCGCCTTGGCCCGTCCGTCATCGGTATAGGGCAGGTAGGCGCCGGCCTCTTGGCGCCAATAGACGTCCGGCGCGATGACGACGAACCTCTCCGCCGCATAGCCGTCGGCCACGGAGCGGATATGTTCGTTGGTGTTGAAGACTTCCGGCAAAACGATCACGCCGGGTGCCGGTGTTTCCTCGGGCAGGGCTAAATAGCCCGCGAAGGCACCACCGTCGGCGGCCGTGATTTCAATTTCTCGACCCATCGTTCTTTCCCCTCCATGGATTCGCGGCCGGCTTTCAGCCTATTCCTCGCCTCCATCCGCCGCCGCAATCGTCCGCTCCGGCGGGAAGATGAGAGATATCTCCGTCCCCACGCCGACTTCGCTTTCGATAAGAATTTCGCCTCCATGCATTTCCATTAAATGTTTGCTTATCGCGAGGCCAAGTCCAGTGCCTTCGCTTTGCACGAAGGCGTTGGGGCGAAGTTTGCTGAAGGGCTCGACGACGGTCAGTATGTCCTCGGCGGCAATGCCGACGCCCGTATCCTTGATCCGAATTACGATGCTCTCATCGGATCGACAAAGGGCGTCCATCTCGACGGCGCCGCCACGCGCCGTGTATTTGATAGAGTTCGACAACAAGTTCACGACCACCTGCTTGACCAGCGTCTCGCTTCCATGAAGGACGAGCGGCGCGGACGATGGAAGTGTCTCGATGTGGATGCCTTTCCCCTGGGCCATGCCTTGCACGATAACCCGGCATTCTTCCAATAACGAAGCGACGTCGAACTCGCTTTCCGACATCTCCGCATGACCGGCCTCGATCTTCGACAGGTCGAGAATGTCGCCGATAAGGTTCAGCAGATGTTTGCTGGCCGCATGAATATCCTCCGCGTATTCGGCGTATTTCCGGTTGCCGATTTCCCCGAAGACCCGATCGACCATGACCCCCGAGAACCCAATGATCGAATTCAGCGGCGTACGCAATTCGTGGCTCATATGGGCGAGAAACTCGGATTTCGCCGCGTTTGCTCGGTCCGCCTCCTGCTTCGCCTGGGCCAAGGCATCGGCGGCTTGTTCGCGTTCCACCCAGCGCTTGTGGGAAACATGGGAGAACATGGCGATAAGGCTGAGCCCAATCAGCCAAACCACCCCGTGCGTGGTAGAGACGCTGTATTTCGTTGCCGCGCCGGAGGCGAGGTAAGGCGCCATCGGTACTGAAACGCTCACACCTCCCCGAATATCGCCAACCTTAAAGCCCAAGTGACCATGGCACTTCACGCAACCCTTTCGCATGACCATCGGCTTCATGAAGCGCAAATATGGTGTCCCATTAATATCGGCACGCGCCAACACCTCCTTAACACCATTGTCGAACTGCTTCAGGGCATCCAACTCCCAGGCATCCGGCTTGTTGATCGGGTTCAGAAGCACCTGGCCGGTAATGCTTCCCTTGACGCCATACATCTTCTCGAATTCTTCGGTCATCTGCCGCATCATGTAGGCGGGGTTCATCAGCGTGAGCGCTTGGCCACCAGTCGTCTTCACGTCTCGATGCGGCAGGTGCTTTAGATAGGGATTGGGTGGTGTCCGCGCATTCGGCCGGACGTAAAGCCCGCCATGGCGCGTCGCCCAGCGCCTGAAGGCCAAATCCTTGTTCCAATTAGATCGGGCCTTCTCGGACGCCAACCAAGTAACCTGACGGTCGATATTGCTGAAATTCCAGAAAAGCGATACGGCGACGATGATGCTCCAGCCGAGAATTCCGACGACCGCGAAATGCAGGATAAAGGACCGCCGACGCTCGCGGTCACTACGGAAAAGCATGGATTCTGACGCGGGAATTTCGCTCTGGACCATCGCGCATTCCTACCATGATCCGATTTCAGCATAAATATGTTTCTAAATCAATGGGTTGTTCTCTTATCGAAAATGATCTCCAGGATTCCGACAACGAACCGGTAGAGCGGGCAACGATGGTGTGAGCGATCGACTAGGCCGCCTGAACGGACATGCAATCCGAACCTCGCAGCCAAATTAAACCGATTCTTCTCCCCAAGATTCCTCTTCTCACATGTCCCATCCCGCCAAGATCGATCGGAGGGCATCGACGAAGGCGAGCGGTTGATCAAGCATGAGATGATGTTGTGCATCGGGGATGCAAACGATCGGATCGTTCGGGCCGTACAATCCCGTCATGTATTCGAGGACCTCCGGGGTCACCAAAACACTTTCGGCACCATATATCAGCGCTTTTCGGCAGGGCATTTCCTTCAAGTAATCCGCCAACGGTTCCGCCCGATACTTGCCACCGCGTTCGGCCACGTCGTGCTTCCAGGTCCAACCTTTTTCGTCTTGCAAGGCGGAATGACGGGCGATGAAGTCCACGAGGTATTTGTTTTCACAGGATTGGGCGGGCCGGAGACGGAAGCGCCTGACGATGATGTCCTGATTGGGAAAATAGGGTTTCGGCCGGGCAAAACCTTCGCCGGGCGGTTCTCGCTCCTCTTCCTCGGGACGCAACGCGGAATCGATGATGACGGCGCCCGAAATCTCGTCACCGTGACGGCCGGTGAAACTCATTGTCATGTAACCGCCGAAACTATGACCGACAATGATCGGCTTCTCCCCCAACCGCGCATCCTCAAGGACGGCGGCGATCTCCGCCACATGAAACTCGTTTTCGTAGCTTTCCCGATGGCCGCTGTCACCCATGCCCGAGAGATCGATCGCCGCAACGGGCCGGTCCTCGGCGAAAAAGGGTGCTATGAAGGACCACCATCTGGCATGAGCGGCCCCGCCATGGATAAACAATATGCCAGGTCTCGCCCCGGCCTCCGGGCCCCAGCGAAGATAATGAATGTCACAATCCGCGACCGTCACGTGGTGAGACGAGGGCGTCTCCGCGACGGCACGTTGAAACCATTCGGGCCCGGTTGCGGCCGGTGGTTCGGGTCGATCATCCCGAGGCAATTGCCAGCTATCTTCTTCCATCGTCGTCGCACCCTTTCTTTTTTCGACCTTCCAATTTCATCCCGGCAATCCGGCTCGTAAAGATAAAAGAAGGCATTACGGCTACACTATCCGGCCGGCATCTGTTTCAGAAGGCGACCGAGACCGTCCAGCGGTTCGTCAATTTTCATCACTCTTAAAGCCGCCCAAAGCGCCGCTTGGTTGGTGGTGATAACCGGCTTACGGAACCGGTCTTCCCATTCGGCGATAAATTTCATCGTCGGAAAATTGCCGCCGGGCACGACCAGGGCCTCTACCTCCGGGCGGTCGATGCGCTCGAAGGCGCCCGCGGCATGGCCCGCGTCAAGCGAGCCGATGGCATAGGCGTCGGTCGCGCCGAAACCTTCCATTCCCGCGACCTTTAATCCGTGCTTCGACTCGAAATAGTCTTTGGCGCGCTCGACGACCGATCCGGAATAGGGAGATACGAGGGCAATTCGTTTGACGTCCAGCGCCCGCGCCGCCAATCCGATCGCCGCCGCCGAGGTCAAGGCCGGCACGCCGGCCCCTTCGGATATTCTCGCGGTGACGGTCTCGTCGTAATCGTCGTCGAACAGACTGGCCGAGGTTTGCGTGAGACAAACAACCTCGACCTTGGCGGCGCCAAGCATGCGCGCCTGATAGTCGATGTCCTCGCTTCGGCTCGGCAAAAACGGCTTGTCGACGCCCTTGCCGAGTCGCGCCACATGGACCTGCAGCGACTCGGGCAGCAATCGATTGTACTCGATCTCGACCGTCGTGTTGGTCGCCGGAATCAACGCGCCGAAATGCCGGATCATATCAGGCCCTCCCCACGGCCAATGATTTCGACGAAGGCGGAGTGATTTCAAGTTCGCACGGGCTTTCAAGCCTCGCCATACGCATGGATCGGACCTATCTCTTGATAGTCAACGGGCGAATCCGCCAATCGGAATGCGCATGGCGCGCGGGTCCCTCCCATCAATGTCCGGTCTCGGGGACAAGCCGGACGTGTTGGTCTGTTTTATCGTGAGGTTGTCGTAATGGATTTTGAAACCCTGGTCAGTGAACGAAGAAGCATCCGCGGCTATAAACCGGATCCCGTGCCGAAAGAGGTCATCCACGAAATCATCGAAATCGCCAAGGGTGCGCCGTCCTCGATGAATACGCAGCCATGGTTTTTCCATGTGGTTTCCGGAGAGCCGCTGGAGCGCATTCGCGAAGGCAATACCGAACGGAATCTGGCCGGGGTCAAACCTCAGCGCGAGATCCCGGTAAGGGGTGGCTATGAAGGCATCCACCGCCAACGCCAGATCGAGATCGCGGTCCAGCTCTTCGAGGCGATGGGCATCGAGCGGCATGATGCGGAAAGGCGCCAGGACTGGGTCATGCGCGGATTTCGCCAATTCGACGCACCGGTCTCGATCGTCATGACCTATGACAAATCCCTCGAACCCGCGACGATAAGCCATTTCGATCTGGGGGCTGTTGTCTACGGCTTGGTTCTGGCCGCCTGGACCCGGGGCCTGGGAACGGTGATCAACGGCCAAGGCATCATGCAGTCGGCCGTGGTACGCGAGCATGCCCGAATTCCGGAGGATCAGGTCATCATGACCTGTATCGCCATGGGATACCCGGATCACGAATTCGCTGCGAACGATGTGAAATCGCGCCGCACGCCCAACGACGATATCGTAACCTTTGTCGGCTTCGACGACGATTGACGTTATATGATCGCCACGGAGATAAGGATTATCCAGGAATTCTCGGCTGAAACGAAATTTTGGGAGGATTGGGCATGCTAAAAGGCAAGGGTGCGGTCGTCACGGGATCTTCGGGCAGTATCGGTACGGCGATCGCCGACGCGCTGGCCGAGGCCGGCGCGAATGTCATGCTCAACGGTTTCAGAAACCCGGAAAAGATCGAGAAGCAGCGCGACCGAATGATCGCCGATTACAGGACGAAGGTCGATTATCGAATTGCGGATTTGAACGAATATGATGAGATTGAAAAGCTGATCGGCGATTGCGAAACTTCCCTCGGTTCGCTGGATATCGTGGTCAATAACGCGGGCGTTCGCCACACCGACAAGCTTCAGGATTTTCCAAATGACGCTTGGGAAACGGCGATGCGGGTCAATCTCTCCGCCTGTTTCTATACGACCCGTCAGGCAGTGCCGAAGATGCTGGAACGGAATTGGGGACGAATCGTCAATATTTCCTCCATTTACGGCACGCTCGCGGTTCCGAACCGCCTGGATTACGTGACGACCAAGGCGGCGCTCATGGGGATGAGCCGCGGCGTGGCCCTCGAATTGGCGGAGACGGGAATCACTTGCAACGCGATCGCACCCGGTTGGGTTCTCGGCACCCACAGCGAACGGGTCGTGGGCGCGCATATGGAAAAGACCGGGCAGAACTTCGAGGAAGCCGAATACGATCTCATGGCGATCCGTCAGCCGACACGGCGGTTCGTAAAGCCGGAGCAAGTCGCGGCTCTGGTGGTATTCTTGTGTTCGGATTCCGCTAAGGAGATAACCGGCGCGACACTGCCAGTCGATGGTGCCTGGTCCGCCAAATCCTGAGCGAAGAGCGCTTTGACCACCCAAACCCTTGCATTCAGGGCGATGACGCCTTCGTCACGGCGATGCAGGTCATCGTCTAGTTTCTCCCGCAGGCGTTAACGCGATTTCCCGGCTCCACCGCCCCATGTCGGCCTGTAGCTATCGTCCGCGCTCCAGGCATCATTCTCGGTCATCGAGATTGTTCGCTTTCAGGGGCTTATGGAGCGGTGAATTTATGTGTGGCCGAAGGTCAAGCCCATCTGGTCCGAATGCTCAATCTGGATCGATTCCAACCTTCTCATCGACTTTACATGATAGCGGCAATCTTACCCATATACCGTTAGCGCCCAAGGTGATTCTGCTGTTATCATTCGTGGAGACAATGATCACCTATGGGTTGGGCAATCGTGAAAACCCGCTGGTGTGGAAGGGGCAAGACGTGGACGTTGAATTAAATTCGAAGCGGAAAAACCGGCTGATCTTTGGTGCCGACGACAGCAAGACCGTTCGCCGTCTCATGAGTTCCGTTCTCGACAAGGCGGGATATCCTTATCAGTATTTCGACGACGGGAAGGGTCTCGTCGAGGCCTTGCGTGCCGGCAAGGCGGTGACGCCCCCAGATCTCATACTGCTCGATGTCGAGATGCCGGTGCTATCCGGATTCGAAACGTGCCGATACATCCGGGAGAATTTCGGTCAAATTGGCGCGCCGATTATCTTCTTCTCGGCTCAAGATTCGGCAACGGCGCGCGACAATGGATTCATGGTTGGCGGACAGGAATTCATCGTGAAACCGTTCACGCCGCCCGAACTTGTCGCCCGTCTCGATTATTGGATCGACAAGGCCGACAACGAAGATACCGGCGAACACATTCTGTATGCCGACGACAGCAAGACGATGTCCAAGGCCATCTCCAAAATTCTTGAGGACGAAGGCTATCGGGTCGATACGTATGCCTCTGGCGATCAACTGCTCGATAATTTGGCCGGCAAAAAACCGAACGCGATTATTCTCGATGTCGAGATGCCTGGCCGGAACGGCTTCGAGACCTGCAAAGAAATTCGCTCACGGTTTTCCGATCTGGAGGTTCCCGTGCTCTTTTTCACGACCGAATCATCCAGAGACAACATTCGGCTGGCGCGGGATGTCGGCGGTAATGATTTCATCTCGAAAAAGCTGAAGCCCGATGTGCTGATCGGCCGAGTAAGGCATGCGACCAAGGGCGGCGTAAATAACGCGCCCATTCCGGCTCGATAGAAACGTAAATTTCGCCGCGGCTTTACCAGCTTATTCGACGGATCCTAACGATCGAAGTATGCCGGGAACGCGTTAGCGAGATTATCTCGGATACGCCCCCTGACAGGCTGTCCGGCATCGGCATAAACGAAGGTTTCTCCCGTAACCCGTTCGAAAAGCGACACATATTTATTGGAGAACTCAATCAACGTTTCAGCCGGAATTTCCGGGATGGGATCGTTATAGGGATCACAGCGTTCGCTGATCCAAAGGCGAAGAAATTCCTTGTCCAGGCTCTCCGGGTTTTCGCCGGCAGCGAAGCGAGCCTCGTAGGATTCGGCAATCCAATAGCGGCTTGAATCGGGCGTGTGGACCTCATCGGCCAGCGTGATCCGGCCCTCGCCGTCCAGACCGAACTCGTATTTGGTATCGACCAGGATTAGCCCGTTGGCGGCGGCGATCTCGCGGCCGCGCGCGAAGAGGGCAAGGCTGATTTCCGCCAGCGCGTCCCACTGCGCCTGGCTCAGCAGGCCTTGTTCGACGATCTCCGCCGGCGTGATCGGCGCGTCGTGCTCGCCCTGCTCTGCCTTTGTCGTCGGTGTGAGGATCGTCTCCGCCAGCTTCTGGTTCTTCACCAGTCCGTCGGGAAACTCGATGCCGTAGAGGACGCGTTCACCCCGCTCGTATCTGGGCCAGATGCTGGTCTCGGTCGATCCGGTCATGTAGTCGCGGACAACCATCTCCACCGGCAGCATGTCGAGTTTGGTGGCGACGATGACATTGGGATCGGGATATGACAGGACGTGATTGGGACAGATATCCTCGGTCTTCTCGAACCAGAAACGGGCGGTTTCGTTCAGCACCTGTCCCTTATGGGGAACGGCGGCCAGCACATGATCGAAGGCGGATTGGCGATCGGTCGAGATCATGATCCGCCGCCCGTCGGGCAGGTCGTAGGCCTCGCGCACCTTGCCGCGATAGAAATTGGGCAGCTCGTCGAATGCCGCGTCCTTCAGGCAATTCGACAAAAGTTCGGCGCGATCTCCAGCGTCATTCATGGCGGTGTCGGGCATGGCTCGGTTCTCTCTTTGAACAATATGCTCGTAGCGAGAACCCGCGGGCTTTGCAATAGGGGGGCTCTCGCCCTGAAAAACCGCGCTATTCGGCCGCGGCCGCCTCGCCGTGGCGGGCCTCGAGTTCGCGAATCACCTCGCCAAGCGGCTCCACGTCGGCGTATTTCATGTCCATATCGAAGAGGTTTGCCCGGTGGGCGGCGGCACTGCGATCGCCGACTGCCTCCTCCGGTACGATGACACGGAAATTGTGCGAAAAAGCATCCGCGACGCCGGCCCGGATGCAGCCGCTGGTCGAGACGCCGATGATGACGAGACTGTCGATGCCATCATATCTCAGCCATGATTCGAGCGGCGTTTCGAAGAACGGCGACGGCTTGTTCTTGTAAACAATAACGTCCTTGGCTTCACGCGGTGCGTAGGCGGCCGGCCATTCGTCGGCGCGTGGATCCTCGCTATAGATGTACTCATCGGCATTGCCGAGCTTCAGGTTCCAGATGCCGCGTTGAATGGGATGCCGCCGATCGTCCCGCCGGCTGTAATAGATCGGCAGATCGAGACGGCGAAAGGTGTCTGTGATCTCGGCAAGTGCCGCGAGCAATTCGGGCGACTCCTCGCCGCATTGCGGATATTTGGGATCGACGAACATCCGCGTCGTATCGATGTTAAGCAGTGCGGGGCTGGCACCAAAACCGATCTTCCGTCCGAAGGCGCCCTTTCGATAGGCGGCCAACTCGTCGTCCGGCACGAAACCCTTCCATTTTTCGAGTTTATCCACGGCAACTTTCCTCCTTGGCGGATCGAGACGCGGCACCGATTTTACTTCATGGCGCCGCACACATAGAACTAGAAGCGTCCAGCACGAATTCGCCCCGCCACCGAAAGATTTGCCATGCCGAACGACAACGCCGCGACTTTCTCCTCCGCCGATTTTCCGCTCGACGGCGGTGAGACCCTGCCCAACCTCACCATAGCCTACGAGGCTTATGGCGATCCGTCCAACGCGACGTCGAACATGATCCTGCTACTGCATGGCTATACATCGAACCCGCATGCGGGCGGCGGCGGTGAGGCGGATCCCGGATGGTGGGAGAATTTGATCGGACCGGGCCGGGCCATCGACACGGATCATTTCTATGTCGTCGTTCCGAACATGCTGGGGTCGAGTTACGGCACCACCGGCCCAAAAAGCACGAACCCCGCGACCGGCCGGCCCTACGGGCCCGATTTCCCGCACATCACCACCGGCGATATGGTCCGCGCGCAGGAACGCCTTGTCGACCATTTGGGTGCGGACCAACTGGCTGCGGTGATCGGCTATTCCTATGGCGGCTATCTCACATTCGAATGGGGCGTTACCCATCCGACGCGGATGCGCGCCCTGGTTCCCGTCGCAACCGGCATCACCGGCCGGGGCGACGACAGCATGACGCAGGAACTGATCGACTATTTCGCGGCGGCCCCCGGTTGGGACGGTGGCTGGCACTACGAAAACGGCGAAGGCGTCTTGGACGCACTCACCCAATTCCGGGTCGATGTCCTGACAAGCTACGGCGTCGCCGAGGAACTACGCGACAAGGGGCTGGACCCGGCCGGAATCGAGGCCGGATTGCGGGAGCAAGCAAGCGCCTGGGCGGCCGGATTCGATCCGAACTCCCTCATCGCGCTCCGCCGCTGTGCCGTCCGGTTCGATGCCAAGCCGCGCGCGGCGAATATCGGGGCCCCGATACTCTACGTGCTCGCGACGACCGACACGCTCTTCGGGCCCGAACTCGGCGAGCCGACAACCGCCCATATCCGGGACGTGGCCGGCGTCTCCGCCAGGTATTTCAAATTGGAGACACCCTACGGGCACCGGGCCCCCTCGGTTGACTGGGCCAAATGGCAGGACGCGCTATCGTCGTTCCTGACCGAACATTGCCGATGAAATCCGCAAACGGAGAGAGACTATGACGACGGGCATGATCGTGGCACCGCAACCCGAAGCCGTCGAGGCGGGCGCTCTGGTATTGAGAGACGGCGGCAATGCGGTCGACGCGGCGATCACCTGCGCGCTCGTGCAGACGGTGGTCGATCCGATGATGTGCGGTATCTCCGGTTTCGGCACGATGCAGCTGTTCCTACCCAAGACAGGGGATGTGAGTTTCATCGATTTCCACACCACGGCACCCGCGGCGGCGACCGAGGATATGTGGCTCGACGAAATCGAAAGCCAATCGCGCGATGGGTTTGGATTTATCTTGAAGAACCGCGCCAACGAATGCGGCTACGAGTCAATCATGACACCGGGCAGTCTCAAGGCTTATTCGGAGGCGTTGGCCGAACACGGCACCATGGATTGGGCCGATGTCGTGCAGCCGGCGATCGACCACGCCGAGGAGGGCTTCACCGTCCGCCCCCATGTCGATGAGTTCTGGCAGGCCGCCAACGTCATGGGGCGGATGGCGACGGTCGACAAGTTCCGCCGCATCGAAGCGACCAAGAAGATCTATTTCGACGAGAACGGCGGCACCTATCCGGTCGGCGCCAGGGTAAAGAACCCGGATATGAAACGCAGCCTTGAACGAATCCGCGACGGCGGCGCCGATATCTTCTATTCAGGCGAGATGGCCGAGGAAATGGCCGACGACGTCAAGCGGAATGGCGGGCTGCTCTCGCTTGAGGATCTGAAATCCTACCGTACCACGCGTCACGAAGCCGTCTGGGGCGAATACCGCGGGCACCGCGTCGCCAGCGGCCAGCCGCCCGCCGGCGGAATGATGCTGGTCGAAATGCTGCAGATCCTGGAACATTTCGATCTTGGCTCTATGGGCCACAACTCGGTGGACTACATCGCCACGGTCGTCGAAGCCATGAAGCGGGCGACCATCGACAAGGACGATTACATGGGCGATCCGGCCTTTGTGGACGTTCCCGTCGAGAGACTGACCAGCAAGGCGCATGCGGCGACGATGGCAGCCCTGATCAAGGATGGTGAACAGGCGAACGTCGTTCGCTACGGCCAGCCAGAGGAAGCCAAGGACACGACCCATCTCTGCGTCGTCGATCGAGACGGCACCGCGGTGTCGATGACGCATTCGCTCGGCATGCCCTCCGGCGTGGTCTCGCCGGGCCTCGGTTTCATGTACAATGGCTGCATGGGAGCCTTCGATCCGCGACCGGGCTTCCCGGGATCAATCGCGCCCGGCAAGCGGCGTTTCACCGCGATGTCGCCGACCATGGTCTTCGACGGCGAGACACCGGGCATCGTGGTTGGCGCGCCAGGCGGCACCTTCATCACCATGGGCGTCCTGCAAGCGATCCTAAACGTGATGGATTTCGGCATGTCGATGGCGGAAGCGGTCGCCGCTCCGCGATTCACGGCGAACAGCAATACAATCGATGTGAGCAACCGAATTCCGCGCTTTGTCACGGAAGAATTGGAGGCGCGTGGCTACCCGATCGCCCGCAGCCCCTTCAGCTATGTCTTCGCGGGTGTACACGGGATTCGAATTCGGGATGGCCGCAAGGATGGCGGCGCGGATCCGGGCCGCGACGGCATGGCACTCGAGTTCTAGGAATAGTTCGGAACTAGCCTTTGACGATATGAGAAAGGTTCACGCCGAACCAGGTCGTCACCGCCACCAGCACGACACCAGCGACAATTAAACCGATAACGATGAACAAAAGTTTGCCGATCGCACCCCGTCACGCCCATTTCGCACGGCGGCTGGCTTCTGCATGCTGCTTGACCTGTACGCGTTGCTTGACCATCGCCTCGCGCCGCGCGACACGCTCTTCCATCACGCGACGGCGTTCTTCCTCCTCGGGCGATAGTTTACGCTCCGAGCCCGTCGCGTCTGACATAGCTTCCGCTCCTCTCCCTGAAGAAAAAGCCGAAAATTCGAGACTTACCGAGCCTTTTTCAAGCTCAGGCAACAATCTTTCCCGAATCCCACGTATTTCGACTCGATTCAGGTTCGTTAAAAAACCGTTAACACGATTGCATTTGTAACATTGGCTACGTTCGGGGACTAGCCCCTATTTAATCATACAACTTTTAGTGCGGCGAAAGTGACTCGGATTGCAAGATCCCGAATAATGGTTTGATATGGACTCAACCCTTCAAGCGAATCGGAAACCGACATGAACGACGGAATTTTCAGGGGCTATGACACCAACGAACTCGAACGCCAATTCAACCCGCGCGCCTATTCGCCGGACTGGGAAGCGATCGCGGCGACGGGTATGGAAAGAAGCACCGCCTACCGGAAGGGTGCGCAAAGCGCCAAACTGGATATCGATTATGGCCCCGGCGAGAAAGAGGATCTCGACCTCTTCCTGCCCGACGATCCAGGCGGTGCACCGGTACACATGTATATACATGGCGGATTCTGGCGCTCGCGCGAAAAGACCGATTTCAGTTACGTCGCCGAACCCCTGGTCGAGGCCGGCGCGATTGTCGCGATGGTCAATCACGCGCTCTGTCCAGCGGTCACCCTCGACGAAATCGTCCGCCAGATGCGGTTGGCGCTGGCGTGGCTTTGGCGAAACGTGGAGAAATTCGGCGGCGATCGTAACCGCATTCACGTTTCCGGGCATTCCGCGGGCGCTCATCTCTCCGCCATGACGATGACCACCGATTGGCCGAATTTCGCGGCCGATCTCCCTATCGACTTGGTCAAGAGCGGCGCACTCATCAGCGGTATTTACGAGATCGCGCCGGTAATGCATATCTCGGTTCAGGATGAAGTGCACCTAACCGAGGAAATGGCGGCCCGCAACAGCCCGATGTTTCTAAAGCCCACCAACATGGCACCGTTGGCAGTCACGGTCGGTGGTGGTGAAAGCGAGGAATTCCGCCGGCAATCGCACGATTTCGCGGCGGCCTGGTCGGCGCATGGCGTGCCGGTCGAATTTTTCGAATTGCCGGCGTTGAACCACTTTTCGGTGTTGACCGAGACCGCCAATCGAGCAAACCCGCTGACTGCGGCCCGCCTTCGCTTGATGGGTCTCGGTTAGAGTACCGGGTCGGCCTACTTCCGGTGCTTCGCCGCCCAGGCGGCCGCCTTTTTCTCGGCGGCAATTCTCTGCTCGGGCGTCAACGTCGCGGCGACCTCGTCGCGCGCCTTTGACGCACCCGATGCCCGCCCCTTCACGGCCAAGGTCAACCACATCATTGCTTTGACGCCATCCTTCTCGACGCCATCACCACGCGCATATCGGGTGCCGATATTGCGCTGCGCCTTGGCGTAACCTTGCTCGGCTGCGGTCAGGAACCAGCGCGCGGCGGCCTTCGCCTCCTTGGCGACGCCACGCCCATCGCGATACATCTTGCCGAGATTGTACTGGGCCTTGTCGAACCCGCTCTTGGCCGCCATCCGGATCCAAATGAACGACATTTCGGCGTCCTGCGCGATGTTGCCGAGACCGGCGCCATAAATCTTGCCGAGAGAGTATTGCGAACGAATCAATCCCTGTCCCGCGGCCTCGCCGAGCCATGAAATGGCAAGATCGTAATTTTTCTCGACACCCTCACCCGTCAGATAGGCAAGGCCGAGATTGTGCTTGGCGTGCGGGTTACCGGACTCCGCGGCCTTCGTCCACCAATCCATGGCTTGGCCACGATCCTGGGCCACGCCGCGTCCCTCGTCATACATCACGCCGATATTGAACTGAGCGGCGGCGTCGCCCTTCATCGCCAGCGGCCGCCATGCCGTCAACGCACCCGCGAAATCGCCACGCTGGTACGCCTTCCAACCATGATCGAAGGGTTTCGCCATTGCCAGAGCTTGGCTTCCGACGAGAACAAACCCGCCTAATAGCGCGATGCGAACGACCCTCGAAAGTCGGCCTCGAGGTAGGCACGAATTTCTAATCACGTCCTCTACTCCCCACCTGGCCTTGTTCAATTCTATTTTCTTCAAGACCAATTTCTTGTTTCCCATCGTTCATCTTGCTCAAGAGGGACGAGCCGAATACTTGTCGACCTTGAGACGAAGCATCTCGATCAATCCGTTCAGTCCATGCGTGCGCAACACCGACTGAAATTCGGATCTTTGCGCCGCCAGCATGCTGGCGCCTTCAACCACGACATCGAGTATCTTCAAGCCGCCTTTCCCATTGCGAACGCGCCAACCGGCTTTCAACGACGGGCCGCTCGGCCGTGCGATTTCCGTCACCACCAAGGCATCCTGCTTGGCGTAACTCGATGCCTTCACGATCTTGAAAGCTTCGCCTGAATAGCCGCCCAGACGCTTCGCGTAGGTTTGAGTCACGAACAGACCGAAAAGGTGCTGATACTCCTTCCGTTGATCATCGCTGGCGCTGCGCCAGGCCTTGCCGAGAACGAACCGCCCGATCTTCGGCAGATCGAAATTATCGGCCAGGAGTCGCCGAACCTTTGCCTCTCTTTCAGATAAGCTCAGGTCCTGCGCGCGCAAAACGCTGAGCGCGTAACTCGCCAAACTATCCACGAATTTCGACGCCTCGTCGGGCGACGTCGTGGCGTTAGCCAAGTTTGGTGAGGCAAGGGCCCAACAGATAAAAAAAACCGTGGTTGATCGGCCGAGTTTCATGTCGTCTCCCCCGGATAGGCCCCGCCGCGCCACACTTCTAGATCGTTCCTCCGGCGGCTTCGATGGAGCCATCCCTTGCGACGCATCATACGTCGACAATGGCCACCAAGCAATTGTCTTGAAACATAATTTTATAATATGCCCCTGCTGGCGACGGCCTCCGCCGCCGGATAAGGAACGTTGAAGGCCGATGGCGATGGGTTAACTCTGATATTGGGAAATCCGGAAACTCCCCGAAACCCGCCGTGTCATGGTGGATTAGCCGAGACTTGTCGCTTGGCGGGTTCGGCAAGACGTCTCATGCTTTATTGTTCCTGCGGCCGGGAAATCCGATGAGGGCGACCGAATGAATCCAAGAAATATCGCGTTCGACAATATCGATCGACTGCAGTGCCTCGAAATCCAAGGGGCCGCCCTGCCGTACGGCATCAAGGCCGTATTGTACGAGGCGACGCGGACGGCGCTTGATCGACCGATGGTCGAGGCCGCGGCCGACATGCTTGACCGCCCTTCTTGCCGCATTGCTATCGTAACAGGCGCTCAGGTACCGGAAAAAATGCCCGTCGGGGAGAATGACGGACCGCTCGGTTCGGTCGTGCTGGCGCAAGCCCTGACACGGATCGGTCACACGGTGACATTTTATACCGACCGAGCTGCCGCGCCGCCGATCGAAGCGCTCGTCGATTGGCTTGGGCTCAAGGCCGATATACGCACGCTTGACGGGGACAGCACGTCCCAGCGCGAAATCGCGGAACAGCTCGATATCGCGATCGCCGTGGAACGTCTCGGCGGCAATCCGAACGGCATCATCTATGGCGCCACCGGCGTGTCGCGGGCCGATTTCCGTTGCAATACGGACGAAATCTTCCTCGCCGCAGCGGCGCTGGGCAAGGCGACATTGGGAATCGCGGACGGTGGCAATGAGATCGGCTGCGGGAGGATCCGTGAGGCCCTTCTCTCCCGGCTGCCGGAGTTGAACTACGCGGATCGCACGCCCTGCGGCGGCGGTATCTATTCGGTCGTTTCAACCAACGCACTGGTCGTCGCGACCTCGTCGAATCTTGGATGCAGCGGCGTTGTCGCCGCTCTGGCGTTGAAGCGCGAAGACGTCTCGCTCTGCCACACGCCCGAGGCCGAACTCGCCCTCATCGCGCGCGGCGTCGAGCTCGGCTTGACCGACGGCGGTTCCGGAGAGGTCGTGGCGGCGGTCGACGGGGTGCCCGGCGAGGACCACGCCGCTGCCATCGGCTTGATGCGCGCCATCGTCCGCCGAGCACTCGCCACGCCATACGAACGTGGCTTTTGACCGGCAAGGGCACGAAACCCGGCGCTTTCAATGTTTCTACACCTTGATTAGATTTCGAAGCAATTGAACTAGAATGTTGGAAAATCCCATGACCGATATCGTCGAACGCCTGGACGCCGAAGTTCATGACTTCGCGATGCGAACGCGTTTCTTTCAGGAAGAGATGACGCCGGGCCGCGCGCGGAATTTCGTTCGTCAGCATCGACTCAACACACGCCACCGCAATTCGGTTCTCAAACTCAAGGTCGCGACTAATTGCCCGGTTTGGGACGTGCGCTTGCGTATCCTTGATGCGTGTTCGCAGGAAGTGATCGGCGATCATGAGCATGGCGGTGGTCGCGCACATTGGGAAATCCTTGAAGGTCTGGGCGAGCATGTCGGCATGGATATCGCGAACGACGTGCGCCAGGCCGAACCACTGCCCACGACCCAAATGTGCTGGAATGCCTGGAACGGGCTTATGGCCAACACCCATTGGCTGGAGGGGCTGATCGGCAACACCTGCGCCGAGCGGGCCAATATTCCGGGCTACGGCGAAGGCACGATGCGGGAGTCCGGCTGGTTCGGGCTGGAGCGCGAACGCTGGGGCAAACTCTTCGGTCTCTCGGACGCGCAAATGGAATTCTTCGAAATTCACGGCCCCGCGGATATCGAGCATTCAAATCTTGGCTGGCAAACGGCGGCGAAATACGCGACCGAACTCAGTATGACCGATCAGGTCGTCCGGGCCTGCCGAGAGAACCTCGTCGTCTGGGAGACCTATCTGAACGGCATCGGGGCCGCAGGCGACGCGGAAGACGGTTAGCCGACGACGCCCCGAGGACGTTCCCCTCGGACACAGACCCGGCGGAGAATACGCGTCTCGGCGGGATCGAAATCTCGACGCGCATGCATTGTGGCCATGTTGTCCCACATGACGAGGTCGCCGACCCGCCATTCATGCTCGAATATGAATTGCGGTTGTTCGACGTGATCGAAGATAAATTCCAACAAGGCATCGCTCTCGGCGGGCACTATGCCGACGATCTTCATCGTGAACAGACGATTGGCATAGATCAAACGGGCGCCCGATTCCGGATGGATCGTCACCAAAGGATGGACGAACCGGGGTGCCGCGGGGTCGGGGTCGGTGGGCCGCACCGTGGGGCTGCCCTCGTAGTCGTACACATGTTCCGCCACAAGGGTTTCGATCCGTGCCTTCATCTCGTCGTCCAGCGCGTCATAGGCCGCGCAAGAGTTAAGGAAGAGCGTATTGCCGCCGAATTCAGGAATTTCCAAGCTGTATAGCGTGGTGATCTTGGAGGGAACCTCGTAATAACTTTGATCGGCATGAAATTGCATCTCGCCGTCCGGCAGGATGCCCTTCTTTCCGCCGACCGACCGATTGGCGACATACATCAAGCTATCCGTCTTGGCGTATTCGTCGGAGGTACTGCGCGGCGATTCGAGGTCGCCAAAGAGGCGCGCGAAGTCTTCGTGCTCTCCGTCCGACAAGCTTTGATCGCGAAACAGCAATACGAGATGATCGCGAAATGCGGTCTGGAGCTTCTCGAACGCGGCCGCTGTGAAACCATCTTGAATTCGCGCACCGATGATTTCGGCACCCAACGCCGGCGATAGCGGATTCACTTTCAACGACATACAATCTCTCCCGCCTCAGGGCGGCACGCCATAGCCTGTTACGTCTTATATTGCCCGCGAACCTCCTCGGGAAAGAGGTCTTCGGCCGCCAGGCGGCGGGCGCAGATGCCCTGCTCATGGGCATATTGTAGGTAGGCATCTAGCGTCTTGTGGTTCGCCTCGATCCCGTAGGGATAATAGTCGACGCCGAACCTAGCGAATGCGCGCTCGGCATCATCGTAGCCCCAAGGGATCGGAATCCGGCTCGCCGAATAGCTTCGCACGCGCTTGAGACTGCGTTCCTTGGCGGCCTCGAACGCTTTTAGCAGTTCGGCCGCGATCCAACGGTCACGACGAAAGGTATCGGCCCGCATCGCCATGACATGCATGATCGGGAATATGCCGGTCTCGTCGTAATAGGCCTCCTCGACCGCGCGCCAATCGGCGAGCAAATGCCGGATCGTTCCCTCGCCCCGTTCATATGGTCCAGGCGATCGCGCCGTCATCACCGCGTCGAGGTCGCCGGCCAGCAACATCTCGGTGAGCGACCGATCGGGAACCTGTGTGTAGCGAACGCCGTCGGGAAGGTTAAGCGCCACCTTTTCGACCCGGCCCGGATCGTTGACGCCGGCCTGGTACCAGTCGATGTCCCGAAGCGGGATTCCGACATCATGCACCAGCCAACCCCGCGCATAGATGCCGGCGGTCTGCGCCCATTCAGGCACGCCGACCTTCTTCCCCGCGAGGTCCTCTGGCGCGGCGAGCGGGCTGTCGGCGAGAACATAGATCGACGACTGCCGGAAGAAACGAGACGGAAAGACGGGGATTGCCGTCAGCGTCTCGTCACCGGACGCCTTCAACGCAACGTACTTCCCCATCGAGAGTTCGGATACATCCCACTCCCGATGCCGGGTAAAGCGATAGAAGATCTCCTCCACCTCGAAGACGAAGCAAGCGAGCTCGATACCGGTCGGCCGAACCACGCCATGCACGATGTCGCGCGTGTGCTCGTAGTCGCTGATCGCCATCGTCACTCGAAGGTCTGCCATGACGCCCTCCCGCTCAGATTCGAAACCGCCCCCGCACTTCCTCCGGGAACAGTTCGTCTACACTGAGCAGTCGGTCGCTGATACGTTGCTCGTGTGCATATTTGAGATAAGCCTCCAAGGTCGTGCGATTATCCTCGATCCCGTAGGGGAACGGGTCCTCCCCAAACAATTCCTTCGACCGCGCCGCATGCAGAAAGCCCCACGGAATGGGAAATCGGCTTGCCGTGAAAGTAAGCGCCCGATCCATGCTGCGTCGTTTGGCGGTCTCAAAGGCGGTGAGGAGATTCATGGCGATCCACGGGTTCGCCTCGAAGGTCTCCTGACGAATGGCAATGACATGCATGATGGGAAAGATGCCGGTCTCGCGGAAATACGCCTCCTCGAGCGCGTGCCAGTCGGGCAAGAGCTGGCGAATGGTGTCCTCGCCCCGCTCGAACGGGGTAGGGGAATGCGCCGTCATGATGGCGTCGATGTCGCCCGCGAGCAGCATCTCGGTGAGGGAGCGATCCGGGACCGACCGATAGACAACGCCGTCCGGCAGCTTCAGATCGATCTTCTCGACCCGGCCCGGTTCATTGACGCCCCCCTGCACCCATTCGATATCGCGTAGCGGAATTCCGACCTGATGCATCAGCCACCCGCGCGCATAGACGCCAGCCGTCTGGGCCCATTCGGGTATGCCGACCTTCTTGCCGGCGAGGTCTTCTGCCCTGGTCAGCGGACTGTCGTCGCGGACGTAGAGCGAGGATTGACGGAAGACGCGCGAGGGGAAAACCGGAATAGCCGTCACGAGCGGCATTTCGGCGGACCGGAAATTCACGTATTTCGCCATCGAAAGTTCGGCCAAATCCCATTCACGATGACCCGTGAAGCGAAAGAAGATTTCCTCGACCTGGAAGACCTGGCTGACAAGATCGATCCCGTTTGCCTTGACGACGCCATGCACGAGATCGCGGGCATGTTCGTAATCGCTTATCGCAAGAGATAGTCGGAGATCGGTCATATCAAATTGCCTCCCATTCGAAAGAAACGCCCCGGCCGCTAACGACCGGGGCGCAGAAAACTCGGGATAAATCCCGGCTTAAACGTGGCCGTAAGCCAGCATTGCGTCGGCAACCTTGACGAAGCCCGCGACATTCGATCCGGCGAGATAGTTGACGCCGTCCGAGCCCTCGCCGAATTCGACGCAAGAATCGTGAATTTCCTTCATCATCTCCTGCAGATGCCCATGCAGCGTATCATCATCCCAGGCGATACGTGCACTGTTCTGGCTCATCTCGAGACCCGAGACACCGACGCCTCCGGCATTCGCGGCCTTGGCCGGACCGAAGAGAACACCAGCGTCCTGGAAAGCGCTGATTGCGTCCAGTTCGCATGGCATGTTGGCCCCCTCGGCGAGTGCCGTCAGACCGTTCTTGACCATGGTCGCCGCCTCATCCGCGTTGACCTCATTCTGCGTGGCACACGGTAGGGCAAGATCGCCGCCAGCGCCCCAGGGCCGACCCTCATGGAAAGAGGCGCCTTTGAATTCGTCGGCGAATTCAGAGATTCGACCGCGGCGCACGCCCTTGAGTTCCTTGATCCAATCGATCTTTTCCTGATCGAGACCATCGGGATCATGAATGAACCCGCCGGAGTCCGACAAGGTAACGGCCTTGCCTCCCAGCTGAAGCACTTTCTCCGCGGCATGGGTCGCCACGTTGCCCGAGCCGGAGATCATCACGTTCTTGCCCTCCACGCTGTTTTTGATGTGATTGAGCATATTTTCCATGAAATAGACCGCACCGTATCCGGTCGCCTCGGTGCGCATCTTGCTGCCGCCAAACTCCAAGCCCTTGCCCGTCAACACGCCGACGAACTCATTCGTGATCCGCTTGTACTGACCGAACATGAAGCCGATTTCGCGGCCGCCGACACCGATATCGCCGGCCGGCACGTCGGTATCGGGACCAATGTGGCGATAGAGTTCGGTGACGAAGGACTGACAGAACCGCATGATCTCGTTATCGGACTTGCCCTTCGGGTTGAAATTCGCGCCACCCTTGGCGCCGCCCATGGGCAAACCGGTCAGGCTGTTCTTGAAGGTCTGCTCGAAACCGAGAAATTTCAGGATGCTGAGATTGACCGAGGGATGAAACCGAATGCCGCCCTTGTAGGGACCGATCGAATTGTTGAATTGGACACGAAACCCGCGGTTGTTGCGGATGTTACCTTCGTCATCGGTCCAGGGAACGCGGAAATAGATGACGCGATCCGGTTCCGCCATCCGCTCCAGGATCTGCATTTCGTGATAGATCGGTTTATCCGCGATATAGGGAAAGATCGTGCCCGCGACCTCGTAGACGGCCTGGTGGAACTCGGGCTCGCCGGGATTCCGCTTACGCACCCCTTCGATATAACGCTCAAGATATTCATCTGTCTTCGCCGAACCGGGATTTGATTTCGACATATTGCGACTCCCCCTCGCTCCAAATTTTCAGTTATTGTCCATATGCGCTTACCGTCTATTTCAATTTGCCAAGGTAACGGAGTCAACGCTCCAATGCATTTTAATCACTAAATAATTACGCATGACCTACCCCGCGTTTCGCCGGTGTTGCGGAAACTGGGGACACCAAATCGCGGAAAAATTCACATGAAACCGGAATTGTCGCCAATCGAGGGTCAGTTTGCATTCGAGGTTCTAAACGTCGACCCATCCGGCGTCTTGGATGACTCGACAATTCGCGAACTTGACGACCATTGGGGTATGCGTGGTGTTTTGATCTTTCGCCGCCAAGCCCTTTCGGAGGCGGAATTGGTCGACTTCAGCGCCCGATTTGGCACCCCCGACGTCATCGTTCGCACGGATTGGGCGTCACGGCAGCATCCCGAAATCACGCGAATCACGAATTTGCGCGATGCGGCGGGTGCCCCGCTCGGCGGTCTCGGTTCGGGCGAACTCGATTGGCATGCCGATCAATCCTACATGCCGACGCCGGCAACCGGTGCCATCCTTTACGGCGTTGAAGTCCCCGAAAATGGACCCAATACCTATTGGGCGAACTTGCAGATCGCTTACGATGCGCTTCCCGATGCAACAAAGAACTTGATCGACGACAAACAAGGCATCTTCAGCTATGCCAAAAGGGTCGCCACATATGATCAGGAGTCGACTCCGGAAGAAGTCAAAAGCAAGACACCGGACGTCTTGCATCCACTCGTCCACCGACATCCCGTTTCCGGAAAAAAGGCGCTCTATCTCGATCCCGCGACGATGTCGGGCATCGACGGCATGTCCGAGACAGAGGGAAATGCGCTCCTGGACGAATTGAACGCGCACGCGACCCGGCCGGAATTCGTTTACAGGCACGATTGGCAGATCGGCGACCTGATCATGTGGGACAACGGCTTTCTATTGCATCGCCGGGATGCTTTCCCGCGATCGCAAAATCGTCTTTTGAAACGAACCACGATCCGACTCCCGGCGAGCCGTCATATCATCCCGAATTGAATAGGCGATGGTTCGGGAACACGGATCCTAAATCCAGGCACAAAAAAAGGGCGGCCCGAAGGCCGCCAAAACTAAATTCCAATCCGAACAAGGAACCTATTTATTCTTACCCTTGCCGCGTTTCTTTTCCTTTGAATTTTGGCGCTTTTCGGCTCGGCCTTCTTCAGTATCCCGCCGTTTGCCGGCACGCTCATCGGGCTGCCCCGAGCGTTCGCCTTTCGCCTTTTTCTCCTTCTTTGATTTCTTCTGTTTCTTGCCTTTATTCTTCTTGGCTTCGGCGATACCAGGCACCATCGCAAATCCGAACAGCATGGCCAGCGCCAACAGAGATTGCCTCCGAGAAATTTGAGTGCTCATCTGATTTCATCCTTAGATTCTAATTGCCAAACAGCTTCTTCAAGGTACCCGCCGCCTCCGAGGCCCCTTTCTTTATACTCTCCCCGGTACTTCCCAGTGATTTCTTGACGGTCTCTCCGGCACTGCCGGCGGTTCCTTGCAAAGCGCCCGTCGCACCCTGGAGAAGTTGACCGGCCGACTCCGTCAGTCTGCCAATATTCAGCGAGGTCACCGCCTTCCCCGCGGCACTCGTCACCTTGTCCATGATCTGACGAACGGCGTCGCCGGCCGACGTGCCGCCTTCCTTTTTGCCGATGTCCGTCAGCTCGATATTGGGCAGCGGCACTGTCATTTTCTTGCCGCCCAGGAACTCCGCGCTGACATTGACCTGTCCGTCACGCAACGTCACCTTGTCGATGATGATCTTCGGACCCGAATCGTCACCGGTTGCCGGCGCGGAATCACCGCCGCTCTTGGCCGGGCCGCCACCGCCGCCGGCAAGACCGGCAAATGCCTCGACATTCTTCTTGATGACTTCAAGATTGCTGCCGGCCGACGCCCACTCATAGGTCACCTCGGGCGCCACGACCAAGATTTCGCGTATCCTGACAATATCCTCTGTGACCGAGGCGATATCGAGCGAGACCGAGACCTCGCCGAGCGAAAAGGCGCTCGGCGTATTGAAGCCGGAAGGATTGCCGACGCGCAACCCGCGCAGCGTGCCCCTGCCCTCGGTCGACAGATTGACCTCATTCAACGTGACCTGGGCCTTGGTCGCCTTTGAGCCGATCTCCTCGACGGCGGTCTTTATCAGCCCGTCGATATTCGAGACGAGATAGTAGAGGCCGGCAGCTACGACGATCACGATCACCGCGCCACCGATCAAAATTGCTTTTTTCATCGGCGCTCCCATAAAACGAGAAAGGCGCCGAGGAGTGACCCGCGGCGCCTTTTCATCGACTTATTTGAAGGATACTTCGACCCTTCGATTGTTGTCCGCTCGAACGCCATCCTTGGTCGGCGTGGCGGGACTGTCCTCGCCTTTATAGGAATAGTTCATCTGCTTCTTATTGACGCCGCGATCGAGCAGCGCCGCCTTGACGTTGAGCGCACGCTTGCCCGACAGCACCATATTATAGTCGCTGTCACCCGCCCGGTCCGTATGGCCGACGATGCTCATCTTCATGCCACTGACTTTTTTCGCCGTGCTCGCGATGAGATCGAGGATATCGCCGTTGAACGCATCCTCCGGATCGGCGACGTCAAACGGGAAGTAAATGAAGAACGGTCCCAAATACGGCTTCTTTTTCTTTTTCTTCGGCTTCGGCTTTGGCTTCGGCTCGGCCTTGGCAACCTTCTTCATCGGCTTCGCCGCATCGACCTTGCCCATTGCCGCGAGGAAGGCACTCCGACACCGTTTGATATCCGCCGGCTGGTTGTTCTCTTCCTGCTCCTGGAGCCAGCAATCATACATCGCTTGGGCATGCGCCGCCGCTTTCGATGCATATTTCCGGGCACCGCCATCCAGGGCCGTGTTGAGACGCACGCCGGCTGCCTTCAAATCGCCGACCGATCCCGACGGCAAGTTACGCGATGTATAGAGGTCGGGATTGACAGCCGTCCCTTTCCCCACCTTCATCGCCTTGCTCGCGAAATGATCAGCATCCGGGAAATCGAACTCATCGGCTTCCGATCTCGCCAAGACGATGTATTCCGCATGCAAGTTGGTTAGAAACGCGCTCCCTTTCGGCTTCATACCATCGGCCTGGTCGATCGTCACACCACTGCACGCTGCAAGTGCCGCCATCAGTACTGATACCGTAAATAGCCCTGTGAACTGCATTTGCCTCATCCTTATTATTTTGCCTCCACCGTCCCTTCCGGTACCCAGTTTGTGAACGGCTTTCAATCACAAATCAATCTTCGACTGAACCCAATAGAGATCCCGAACGTCAAACCAGTTGACCGCCGACCCGCCATATCCGGCACACGCCTGGGAAACAGCCCGCACAAACCCCGAACTTGGTATCTCGAGCCGTCGGCGATGCGTCTTTCAACCTTAGGAATTGATTCATAAATTTGCCCTTTGCGGCTTTCACCCGGCGACAATACCCACTATATTCAGGGCTCGATTGATCCCAATTCAAAAGAACACGAAGCGGCTTTGCTTCGTGAAATGGAACAGGGAGGAGACGAAAGTATGCAACGCAAAACCTTGCTCGCGCTCGCAATGGGCGTCGGCACGTCGCTGGCTTTAGGCAGCGGCGCGTTGGCGGAGACCCCGAAGCGGGGCGGCGTATTGAGTTTCGTGGTGGGCAGTAAGATTCCGTCTTACGACGGTCACCGCGAATCCACCTTCGGCATGATCCATCCGATCCGGCCGTTTTACAGCCTGCTGATCCGCGTCAATCCGGACAACCCGCAATCGCCGACAGATTTCATCTGTGATATCTGCGAGGGCGGAATTCCGAAGGGCGAGAATGGCGGCCTGAAGTATACCTTCAAGATCCGCAAGGGCGTGAAGTTCCATGACGGAACGCCGTTGACGGCCCAGGACGTGTTGGCGACTTATAACAAGCTCGTCTTCCCGCCGAAGGGTGTGCCTTCGACCCGCAAGGGCTTGTTCAAGATGATCAAGAGTGTTGCGGCCCCCAACGATACGACCTTCGTCATCGAGTTGAATTACGCAACGGCCGGTTTCATGCCGGCGATGGCGACGCCGTTCAATTTCATCTATTCCAAGAAGGATTTGGATAGCAAGGGTTACACATGGCACATGAAGAACGTGAATGGCACCGGTGCCTTCTCTTTCGTGCAGCATCAGCCGGGCGCGTTCGTCGAAGGCAAGCGCTACGCCAATTACCATCACATGGGTGCCGACGGTAAGCCGAAGCCGTATCTCGACGGTTACAAGGCCATCGCCGCGCCGAAGATGGCGGTTCGCGTGCAAGCCATTCGTGGCAATCGCGCGGCGGCCGAATTCCGCGGCTTCCCGCCGAAGACCCGGGACGATCTGGTTGCGGCGTTGGGCGACAAGATCCGCGTCCAGGAAAGCGACTGGAACTGCGTGATGGGGGCGTCCTATAACCAGAACGTCAAGACCGTCGGCAAGAAGTTCCATGATGTTCGCGTACGTCAAGCTTTGAGCTTGGCGATGGACCGTTGGGGTGGTTCCAAGTACCTTTCGAAGATCGCGCTCGTCCGCACCGTCGGCGGCGTCGTCTTTCCGAAGCACCCCTTGGCCGCGTCCAAGGCCGATCTCATGAAGATGCCGACCTACAACCCGGACAACAAGGCCCGTCGCGCCATGGCCAAGAAGCTGTTGGCGGATGCTGGCTGGAACGAGCCTCTCAATCTCCACAACCGCGCGGTCGACCAGCCCTACAAGGTCGTCGGCACGTGGCTCATCGACCAGTGGAAGAAGATTGGCCTCAAGTCCAAGCAGTCGGTCTATCCGACAGGTCCGTGGTATGCAATCTTCCGTAAGAAGAAGAGCTACGAAGTGGCCATCGACTTCAATTGCCAGTCGGTCGTCAACCCGCTCGTCGATGCGGCGAAGTGGATTTCCTCCGACAAGACCGGCAACAACTATTCCAGCGCCATCGATCGGACACTGGATAAGTGGTACGATCAGATGAACCGCGAGACCGATCCCGCGAAGCAGCGCGCCATGATCCGCAAGTTCGAGAAGCGGGTGCTGTGGGACAAGTCTTGGTTCATGATCAATTTCTGGTGGTTCAAGATCAACCCGCATCGTTCCTACATGAAGGGTTGGAACATTGCGCCGAGCCATTACCTGAACCAATCTCTGGATCAGGTCTGGATCGACAGCTAAACCGGCATTGATTGACTGACCAAAACCGCTCGCCGGGCAACCGGCGGGCGGTTTTTTCTTTCCCGTATGGCATGGCTGGGAATCGTCGTTCAGCCTATCTTTGCCACGAAGGGAGAAGGCTATGTTCGAAGTGAACAAGATCGGCGATCCGGTCGGTGCGGAAATCGTCGGCTTGGATACGAGCGGCGAGATTGACGATGACACCATGCGGAATATCGAAGCGGCCTTCGCCGACCATGCGGTAATTGTCTTTCGCGACCAAAATCTGACACCCGAACAACAACTCGCTTTTGCCGGACGTTTTGGCGTCCTCGAAATCAACACTTTCGATCGCCATGCACTCGACGGGCATGACGGCATCCTCGTCGTCTCGAACATCGTCGAGGACGGGAAGTCGGTGGGCTATGCCGATGCCGGTAGTTTTTGGCACAGCGACATGTCCTATACGGCGACGCCGCCCCGCCTCACCATGCTCTATGCCATCGAGATTCCACATCGCGACGGCAGATCGATCGGCAACACTTTGTTCGCAAGCGCGGTCGACGCATACGACGCCCTGACGGACGAGACGAGAGAACGGATAGCGGACCGGCGGGCCATTCACAGTATCGCAGCCAAGAAGCGCGGCATTAAGAAAGCCATCAAACTGGACCCAGCGCAAATCGAGAAGAACCCGGATGTGCTACATCCGATCGCGCGAACCCATCCGATAACGGGCCGCAAGTCGATCTTCGTTACGGCGGACGAATGCACCGGAATCGAAGGACTGGAGGATTCGGAAGCAAGACCTTTGATCGATGAATTGGCCGCGCATGTCATCAAGCCGGAATTCCAATACCGCCACAGTTGGCGCGTCGGCGATCTTCTGGTCTGGGATAATGCCGCCGTCCAGCATGTCGTCGACCGCGATTACGAATGGCCGCGCGATCGGCGCTTGCTCCATCGTATTACCGTCAACGGCAGCGCATCCTTTTAGATCGCGTCCGCCGCCTCAGGCGGTTCGTCCCGAAGATCCTAGATGGCGGCGAATGTCGTCGGCGAACAGGCGCTCGGAATCGTCTTCCGGCGCGTAATCGATGATCTCCCGCGCATTGGTGATGTTCCAAAACGTGCGCGTATTGTTGGAAATGCCATAGAACACCTGAAACGGAATGCCGTCGGTGTCTTCGATCGCCTCCGTTTCGATGGACTTGATGTAAAGCTGCTGCATGTCGGAAGCGCTGATATAGGCGCCGAGATCGCGCCGATACCAGGTCTCGTTGCCGTCGTATTTCGCCCATTCGATCGGCCTCGGCGCCCCGATCCGGATTTGCACGTTCGAAACCGCCCGCCCGAATCGTCCGGTCGCAAAGACAAACCCAAGATGTTCATAACAGGCCTTCGCCCAACCATAGAAATTGTCTGACCGAGGGTAGGTGTCGGGTCCGATCGTGTTCAGCCGGCCGCGGTGCAATTTGGTCTCGTACCAATCGGCTGCATGATTGGAGCTCGTCACGACGACGCGACGGACGTCTTGTTCCAGCGCCAGTTTGAATACATGAAACGCCATATCAAGGTTGTCGCGTTCCTGATAGTAGCTGTCGACCGCATTGGGAGGACGGTCGTCCAGCCATTGAACAGGTGCATTCGAGCGGGTTTCAGGTTTGTTGACCCATCCATTGTGCACGATGGCGTCGACACCCTCGAAGTGGCGGCGGTATTTCTCGACATCGGGATCGGTGAGATCGACCTCGATAATCCGGTCCCGCAGCGCCTCGATCGCGTCGTTCCCCTTAACTTCCGGTCCGGCGCCACCGCGGCCTTGGCCCTCGCGCTTCGCGTCGAGAAGAACGAGTTCAAAGCGATCCATGAAAGCCGGGATCAATAACGAGGAGATATATCCCGCGGCCCCCGTCATCAAAACGCGCTTCTTCGCCATCTAGATCTCCTTCGCCAAATTCGGATTGGACCATAGCATGATCGAAAATTCGATCTACGATCATCGACAGCGAAACGCATTTCGCAAGACCGCTATCACGAGATGTGGTCATCGGGCCGCGAATTCGATCTAATGCGCGGCATATGGGGCCCCAGGGGTAAAGGAAATTACATGGCCAAGATCGACGACCCGATCGCCTTCGAGCTCTTCAAGAACTCGATCTTCTCGATCGCCGATGAAATGGCGCTGACCATCTGCCGGACGACCTATTCCAGCGTCTTGCGGGACAATATGGATTTCTCCACCGCCTTTGCGGACGCCGACGGGCGGCTGGTCGCCCAGGGCTTGACCTTGCCGGCGCATCTGGGATCGATCCCGACCGCGCTCGATGTGGTGGTCGAGCGTTTCGGCGCGTCCATGAAACCCGAGGATATGTTCATCATGAACGATCCCTTCGATGGCGGCATGCATCTCCCGGATATCTTCATCTTCAAACCACTGTTCTGGGAAGGCAAACGCGTGGCCTTCGCGGCGACGATCTGTCACCACGCGGATGTCGGCGGGCGCGTGCCGGGATCGAACGCCTCCGATTCAACGGAAATCTATCAGGAAGGCCTCCGCATCCCGCCGATGCGGCTATACGATCAAGGTGTCCCGAACGAGACCTTGTGGATGCTGATCGAAAAGAACGTCCGCATTCCGGTTCAGGTTTTCGGCGATCTCAGAGCTCAACTCGCCGCCTGCACGATCGCCGAGCAACAGTTCGAGGAATTGATCGAGCGCTACGGCATCGAGCGCATCAAACTCTACATGGCGGAGATTATCGATTATGCCGAGCGTATGACCCGTGCCGCCGTTCGCGACCTGCCCGATGGGGAATACGATTTCGAGGACTGGATCGACGACGACGGCATCGACGAGGACCGGCCGATCCGTCTTTACGTCAAGATATTGAAGGAAGGCGACAAGATGCTGGTCGACTGGACCGGCACCTCACCCCAAGTAAAGGGCGCCATCAATAACACGCTCTCCTTCACCAAGGCGGCGAGCTACACCGGTATTCGGTCGGTCCTGCCAGATGGCATTCCGAACAATGAAGGCGTGTTTCGCGTCATCGACGTGACCGCGCCACCGGGCACGATCGCGAACGGCGTGCTTCCGGCGGCCTGCGCGGCGCGGGGCCTTACCGGTTTTCGCATGGTGGATTGCATGTTCGGCGCCCTCTCTAAGATGGTCCCCGACCTGGTCTGTGCCGCCTCCGACGGGGGAAACACAGGCGTTTCGATCGGCGGCTACGATAGCGATCGCAAGCCCTACATCTATGTCGATTTCGCCTGCGGCACCTGGGGCGGGCGACCTTGGTGCGATGGGTTGCAGGGCAACTCGAACATGTTCGCCAACATGGCCTCTCAATCGGTCGAGGTTATCGAGGCCGAGCAGCCAATGGAAATTCTCGCCTACGAGTTTCTAGCCGACCGGGCGGGGCCCGGTCAGTTCAGGGGCGGCGCACCGTATTATCGCGACTATCGTTTCACTGAACGAGAAGCGATACTTCAAGTCCGCTCCGACCGGTCGAAATTCCGTCCGTACGGACTTTATGGCGGACGTCCCGGCAAGCTATCGGTCAACTATCTCAATCCCGGCAAGAATGTTCGTAAACTACCTTCTAAGCCAACGATGACGATCGAGAAGGGTGACGTCTTCCGTCACGAACTTGCGGGCGGCGGCGGATGGGGCGATCCGTTGGCGCGCGATCCGGCGCTGGTGCTGACCGACATTCGTGATGAACTCGTCAGCGTCGAAGCCGCGCGCGATGACTATGGCGTGATCGTCGAAACCGATCCGTTGTCGGTGGACGCGGCCGCGACAAAAGCCCGCCGGGAAGAACTTCGCCGATCGCGGGGCTGGAGCGAGGAACCCTTCGTCTCTTGGGATGACAACGGCACGGCACGGGCCCTCGACGCGGCGGACTAATCGGAACATCCAGGAGCGCTTACGAGACGTGGGGAGCAAACATGTGCGGTCCCCGCCGCAAGTAAGTGTCGGTGGAAAGGAAACATGGTGACTGGCTACAGAGTTGGCGTTGATATCGGCGGAACCTTCACGGATATCGTTTTCATGAACGATGACGGCGAGATCCTGACGAAGAAAATCTCGTCGAGCGTGGACAATTATGCGACGGCTATCGTCGAGGGCCTCGCGGACGTATTCGAGAGCGGCGGGCTATCGGGGCAAGACGTTCTCGAGGTCCTGCACGGAACGACGGTCGCCTCCAATGCCATTCTCGAACATAAAGGCGCCAAGACCGGACTCATCGGCACCAAGGGATTCCGAGATGTCCTCGAAATTCGAAATCTCAGAATGCCGCGCCTCTACGATCTGAAATGGGAAAAGCCGGCGCCCTTGGTCGAGCGTTATCTACGTCTCGGCGTGACGGAACGAATCAATACCAAGGGCGAGGTTCAAACCGTGCTCGACGTTTCGGAAGTCGAAGCGGTCGTCGACCGGCTATTAGCGGAGGATGTCGACGTCATCGCGGTCGCTCTCATCAACTCCTTCGCCAATCCGGCTCATGAAATCGAGGTCAAGGGAATCATCGAACGAAAGGCGCCGGGACTACCGGTCTGTATCAGCTACGAGGTGTTGCCGGAAATAAAGGAGTATGAGCGAACCTCGACCACGGTAATCAACGCCTACCTGCTGCCCATCGTTTCGAAATATCTCGAAAGCCTTCATACCGAGTTCGACAAGAGCGGCATTGCCGGCCCGCTCCTCCTAATGCAGTCGAATGGCGGCTTGATGACCGCGGAAGCGGCACAGAGATTACCCTGCAATATCGTCGAATCAGGTCCGGCGGGCGGCGTCGTCGGAGGGCAGGTCTTCGGAGGCAAGGTCGGCCTCAAGAACATCATTACCTTCGATATGGGGGGCACGACCGCAAAGGCCTCGCTGATCGAGAATGGCGAATACACGCGATCACTGGAGTTCCAAGTCGGCGGTGGCATCCTGACCGGATCGCGTCTCATGACGGGTGCGGGATATCTATTGAAGGTCCCGGCAATTGATCTTGCCGAGGTGGGCGCCGGGGGTGGCTCGATCGTCTGGATCGATGCCGGTGGATCATTGCAAATTGGACCGCAAAGCGCCGGCGCGAAGCCGGGGCCCGTCTGTTACGACAGTGGCGGAACCAAACCGACCGTTACCGATGCCAATGTCATTCTCGGCTATTTGAACCAGGAATATTTGGTCGGCGGCGAACTTCCGATCGACGCGGGCAAGGCCCGGCAGGCCTTTACGAAGAAGATCGCCGAACCGATGGGTCTCGATATTGCGCACGCGGCCTACGGTGCCCACCAAATCACCATCTCGAACATGATCCGCGCCATTCGCGCGGTCTCTTCCGAGCGGGGCCGCGACCCGCGCGATTATGCGATGGTCCCCTTTGGTGGAAACGGGCCGCTGTTCGCTGCGGGGATGGCGCGCGAATTAAGCATGACCCGGATCGTCATACCGCCGTCGCCGGGACTTTTCAGCTCTTTCGGCCTGCTATATGCCGATGTCGAGCACCATTATTCGCGAACCGTACAGCGTGTCCTTCGCGACATGGAACCCGCCGCCTTGACCGGTGTTTGGCGGGAACTCGAGGAACAGGCGCGTCAACAATTGGCGCGGGATGGTTTCAACGACAGCCAGATGCGCTTCCGGCGTGCCGCCAACATGCATTACAAGGGGCAGATTTTCGAACTTACGGTCGCTGCACCCGATGGCGAGTTTGACAAGAATCGCATCGCCGAGCTCGAAGACGCCTTCGGCGTGGAGCACGAACGTACCTACGGTCACCGCGCCGGCCCGGAAGAACCCGTTGAACTCGTCAACGCCCAATTGGTGGGCGTGGCGATCCCGGACCGCCCGAGAATTCCCGAGCGCACCGAAATCGACAGCAGGGGATCGAGCGATCCTCTACCGCCGCGCCAGGCTTATTTCGGTCCGGAGCACGGCTGGATCGAAACGCCCGTTCTGCGCCGCGCCGATCTTTCGAATGTCCGAAAGGGACCCTGCATCATTGAGGAATACGATGCCACCAGCCTCGTTCCAATTGACGGCACCGCCCGTCTCGACGAACTCGGCAACATCCTGATCGACCTCTAAATCATACGGAATTCAGACACAAAAAAAGGGCCGCGAGGCATATCCCCGCGGCCCTTGAATAGGTCCAACGAATTTCATGTGTTGAAGTCGTCCGGTCCCGATAGATCGAATCCGCTCCCGATCCGTTTCCTGAAGGTCATCCCGTCGGGTCGTGTGCGACCGGTCAGTCGCCGGAATATCGCTTTGAGACCCCGCCAAACCCTGGGTAGCAGCCAAAGCGCCAGCAAACAAAATAACACAAACAAGCCGAGAAATAGGACTGGCTTCGTCAATGCCAAAACGATGCCGACTACGACCAGGACATCTTCCACAAGGGAGACGATCCAGTTGCTTACCGGCTCGGGCGAAGTATTGATCGCCGCCCGTCCGCCAGCCTTCGTGGCGTGAGTTCCCAGGGCAACGAGACCGCCCCCCAACATGACCGCCGCGACTTGGACGGGCTCGGCCATGTCCGAAACGGCGCCCGCCGCGAGCAATGCTCCGGCGGGAACTCGAATAAAGGTATGGAACGCGTCCCAGAGACTGTCGACGCCCGGTATCTTGTCGGCGAAGAACTCGATGAAATAGACAATGCCGGCGACTACGAGAACCAGTGGATCCGACAGGACCTGCAACGAATTTGGCAAGTCGATCACATCGATGGCGCTCAGCAGGCCCAGCATGAGCACCGCCAAGTAAATATTGAGTCCGCTCGCCCAGGCCGCACTCAAGGCAAGGGAAAGACTCGCCATCGCTTCCATTCACCGCACCCTAATATCGCTTTGCCCATTGGTATGAACGGCCTCTATTCTAACGCCAGCCCCGATTGACCGGAAGCAAGGGAACGGACGATGGAGATCAGCAAAGAGCTCGAGGTGGTGGAAACCTTCATCAGAACCGTCGCGCACGGCGCAAAAGGAAGAAAACACCGTGTCCGGCCGGAGGCGGCGACTCGACTAGCCGCGATCGCTGCCCCCGGATCCGGGCGGGTCCATGGAATGGGGAGAAGACGCCGCCCGATGAAACATGCGATCGATCCACTTTCATCGGATCCGGTCAGCCCACCCTCGGCGGACCCGCAAACGCCGGCGCGAGTTTGGATCGGAATGGCGATGTTTGATCGAAAGCTTGTCATGAGATCATTATAGAGACGTTTTGTCGCTTTTACAATAGAGTTTTTGTCTAAATATTCAAATTGCGTTTGCCTGCGGTTCATGATGGGCTAAGGGCATGGCCAAGAACGATCCACCAAGTGCCGAGATTATCCGCCGTGGCTTCGGCACGCGCCTGCGGGCGCTGCGCAAGGCGCGTGGCTGGGAACCGAAGCAAGCTGCGGCTCGCCTCGATATCCTTTACCATCGCTATATGAAATACGAGGAAGGCCTGCGCGAACCGCCGTTCTGGCTTTTGGTTCGGATGGCACGGCTGTTTAACGTTACGACCGACTTCCTGTTGATGGGCCCGGAGGGTGAAGATCACGATTTGCCGCTGTCGCAAATTTCGGGCTGAAATTTTTTGAGTTTGTCATAGACCTTTTGTCTTCTATATGTTAGCCATTTTATCTGATTTAGATTGGACAGTATTGTCAGCCGAATGCGGAAACCAAGACGAGATCAACCGATAACGCCGGGAAAAAGGCTAGGGCGCCTCAACGCGCTTCAGCGCCGTTACGACGGTCCGCTGCCCAAGAATGAACGCGCGTCCGCCTTCGACGGCGGACCGGCGGCGACACGTCGACATCGCGATGCAGCCGATGCGCGCTTCTGGCGTAGCTATATTCGGCGGCGACTCACCATGCTCCGCCGTCCGTCCTCAATCCGGAGGCATTGCCGGATCAGAAAGGACCTTCGTCGAGCTTGGCAGGCGTATCGCGGCGAACGGTCGCCGCAACCTCGCTAACCCACCGGAGGAAGCGCGGGTCGGTCGGGATTTGGCGCGAGACCAGCCAACCTGTCGGGCGGGCGGGCGGTCGACACGGATCGCCAATTCAACGAATTAAATGTACCGCAACTCTCGCAAAGGGGCCGCCATTCGGGGGCCTCTTCACCACAAGACTCGCAGATCCAAGTTGGATCGGGCGCGGCGGCGGCGCTTCTGGCGATCCACGCCTGCGCCGCGTCCTCGCCATTCTCCTGACTTTCCTCAAGCCGCGCCATCAACTCGCAAATTCGCCGTGTCGTTCCCGTCTCCATCGCCAATTCAAGATATTTTCGCGCCTCCCCCCAAAGTCGCGCATCGAGCGACGCTTCCGCCAGGACGGGACGGGCCTCCGTTTGATCCGAATTGAATGCCATGAGCCGCTGCAAGGTCTTGACCCGCTCGATGGGATCCGTGCCGCCGATGATATCGGCGTAGCGGAACGCAATATCGGGGTGGGGGTCGCGCGACCATGCTTGCTCCAGGATCCGCGCCGCCCGCCGTGTTTTCCCCTCATCCTTCAAGAGGTCGGCATAAGCGGTCGCGGCCGGAACCAAGGCCGGATCGAGATCGTTCGCCTCTCGCATAAACCCGATCGCAGCCGCCCGGTCGGCCGCCGCCGACAGACCGCGTGCCAGCAAAACGGCGGCCCGGCGCCGGCGACCGGGCTCTCCCTCCACGACCCGCCGCTTCAACGCTTCGGCCATGGTACGATCCGCCGATGCCCAATCGCCGCGCGCCGTCTCCAACTTGAAGAGTTCCGGAAGCAGCCAATTGGCGCCCGGCCGCAGGGCCCGCGCATCGTTGGCGTGCTCCAGGGCGAGCGCCGTATCACCTGCCGCCATTGCGAGGCGCATCAGACCCAACCGCCCGACAAACGCTGAATCGGGCACTTCCAGAAGGCTTTCGAATCGGTTTCTCGCCGAGGCTTCGTCATTCTCCAGCTCGGCCGCCTGAGCCAGTAGGAGCCGGGGGGCGTCAGGGGTCGCCATCAAGGATTCGGCGCGCCGACCATGACGCAGCGCGCCCGCGCCGTCACCGCCCGCAACGGCCAACATGCCCTCCGCTAGAGCCCGATAGCCCCTTCGTTCCCGGCTCGACCGATGCGAAGCGACAATCTGTCCGGGCGAGCGCCGAACAAACCGCCAGGCGCGATATCCGACCGCGGCGCCAAGGCTAACCAGACCGAACGCAAGCACCAACATCCCAATTGGCGCATTGAGACGCCAATCGCGCCAGACGATCGTTACCTCACCAGGCTCTCCGGCCAACCAAACGGCGGCGAAGACCAACAGCGTAATCTGAACGAAAAGAATAACCGCCCGAATCATTTACCGTCCGCCTTCGCCGAGTTCTCTTTCCCCGACATTGATACGCTAGCGGAACGAAATATCACACGATCTTCCAGCGATTTCAGGGCCGCGTTGTTGGCAACGTAACTCCGCGCGCCGGCGCGCCACGCCGCGACTTCCTTCCCGAACCCTTCTATCGCCTTCAACGCCCCCACGATGTCGCGCTTTCCAAGCGCGTTTTCGGCCATGGAAAGGGGCGACTTGCTCGCCTCTCCAACCCGGCGGAGACTTATCGTGCCTTTGATCCGCGCCCAAATTTCGGCCGGCATATCCCGTCCCGCGGTGGGCGCAGGCCCTGCCGCCAGAACGTGTCGAAGATCCCGAAATCCCAGCCGCAAACTCTCGATGGTCGGCGCGCCGACATCCGCACCCTCCTCCAGCGTCGCGAGCGCACCAAGAATGATGGCGTCCTTGTCGGAACGGGATCGAACGCGCTCCAGCGCCCTCCGATAGGGCACACCCGAACGAACCGCCGCTTCCAATTGACCGGCGAACACCAACAACGCGATCCCGGGCGCCGCTTTGCCGGGTGCCCGCGTGCCAAGCTCCGAGACTCGCGAGCTCACCCGGGCGAGTTCGGCGCTCAACACCGCAAGCGATGCACGCAAGGTCGAAAGATCGCGCTCAACCGTTTCCTTCTCGAGGGTCGGCCCGCCGACTTTAATTCCCCGAATCCCTTTTTCGATAGCCGAAATCCGCGGGACGAGAGTCGCTATTTCGGTTTGAAGATCACTCTTCGCGCCTTTCAAGGCGGCACCGAGGCCGCCTTCCAAATCAGCGCGTAGCTTTTCAAGATCCGGCGATTTGGGGATGGTCCGCGCTTCCAGTCGCTCAACGCGCCCGGACATGGCCTTGATCGCCGTTTCAATGGATCCCAAAGCGGCCGGCTTGGTATCGGCGGAACCAACGCGTGACGCCAATTCGGCAAGATCCCTTTGAAGGCGTGAAATTTTTTCCAGCGGGGCCGCGACCTTCGTGCTCGTCTGTTCGCTTTTCGCCGTCAAATCGTTCAGCCGTCGCGTCAAATCCGCAATCCCCGGATCTTCGCCGGGTCCGTTGGCCGAAAGCCATCCCCCCATCGCGACGACAAGCGCCACCACCGCCAGAATCAGCGCTAGCCAAGAAACGGACGATGATCCCTTCGAAACGGGCCCCGGCACCATGGCCGCTTCGCCTTCTCCGGGGGCCGATTTCTTCACTTCCGATGGCGAGATATCGCTTTCACCCGGAACCGCTTCCGCTGACGCCGCGCTCGATCTATCCGAGGGCTGATCGGCGGAAAAATTTATCCCCAGACGCCTCGCCGCTTCGACAATCACGTCATGTCGATTCTCGGGTATATGGCCCCGGTTCTTCCATCCTTGCACCGTCGTGACCGGAATAGACAATTTCGCCGCCATCGGCCGGATGCCACCGAACCGCCGAACGACTTCTTCGACGGAAAGCTGCCCCCATCCCTCGGCCTTCTTCTCGTCGCCCGACCCCGAGGCTTCAGACATCGTTCGCACCTTGCATGTGATCGATCTCTCTCAAAAGCGTTTCCATATCCGGCCGCGATGACGTGAGCAAATGCTTCCAATCCAATACGGCCGCCGCCTCGGCCACGGCACCGCTCAAGCAAAGCGCCGTCAAGGAATGTACCACTTTATTTCTGTTTGCTGTACGTATTAATTTAACGAACACATTCGCCGTACGAGGTGAAAACAACAAAACACCCCAAATCTCCCCGTTATCAAGCAGTTCTAGCGTACGCGTACTAAATGTTTCCGCCCGTTCTGACTCGTACAAAACGGCTCGTTCCACCGTATAGCCCACTTCGGATAGGTTGCCCGCAAGGTCGCCGGCGACCAAACTTCCCGCAACATGCAACAAGGTCCCCGTCGCCGGCGTTACCTTGCTCCGCACCAATTCCGCCAGCGCCCGAACATCGCCACCGGCGCTATCGACATGCTTGAAACCAATTGCACGGGCCTGGTCCGCCGTGGCGTCGCCAACCGCATAAACCGGCAAGTCCCGCCGCCCGCTTCGCCTTTCGAACGCTCGAACGCCGTTCGCCGAGGTGAATAGAAGCGCTTGAACACCATCGAGCGTCGGCGGCGAGCCGTCCGGAAAGCAAATTCGGATTAGCGGTTCCGGGAACACCCTGAACCCCCGATCCTCGAGGGCCCGCGTCATTCCGCCCGCGTCTTCCTCGGGCCGCGTCATCAGGATACCAAGGCCGGGCGTGTTTTGGCTCATCGCGGAAGATCGGTCCTCATGGCAGGAAATCGGGTCCAGCCAGCGCCTTCAATTCGCGGCCCGCATCACGACCCATGGCGACACCGTCGGCGGCGAGCCCCTCGCGTTCCGTCACATGCACTTCCGAGCCGTCCGGCCGCGCGACCAGGCCACGGAGATGGAGGCGGTCTTCCTCGCCGAGCCGAGCCAGGCCGGCGATCGGCGTCTTGCACGACCCGTCGAGTTCGGCGAGAAGCGCCCGCTCGGCCGCGACTTCAAGCCCTGTCGCTTGGTGGTCGATCGCGGCCACCGCCCCGGAAATTCTTTCATCCTCGGTTCGAATCTCGAGCCCCACCGCGCCCTGACCGACCGCGGGCAGAAGATCGGCGGTCTCGAACACTTCACTGGCAACCTCCTCCTTGCCAAGCCGATTGAGACCCGCGAGTGCCAAAAGCGTGGCGTCGGCCTCGCCCTTTCTCAGCTTTTCCAGCCTTGTATCGACGTTTCCGCGAAAGGGGATGACCGTCAGGTCCGGCCGCAAGGCCAACACTTGCGCTTGTCGGCGGAGCGACGCGGAACCGATCACCGAACCCGCGGGAAGTGCATGGAGCGTGTCGCCAGAGGCGGATATGAAGGCGTCGCGCGGGTCCTCGCGCGGCAATACGGCGCCGAGGGTGAGGCCGTCCGGCAGTTCGGTCAGCATGTCCTTGACCGAATGAACCGCGATATCGAGCGTACCTCCTAGCAACCCATCCTCTATTTCCTCGGTGAAAAGCCCCTTGCCGCCAATCTCGGATAGGGTCCGATCCTGGACCCGGTCGCCCATCGTTCGAATAACTACGATTTCGACCGTGAGTTCGGGATGCGCTTGACGGAGTCCGTCCCTAACCGCCTCCCCCTGGATCAAGGCCAAGGGCGATCCGCGGGTGCCAATTCGTATTGTTTCCGACTCCGACATGTCGACTCCTTGCCTATTGCATATTTGCGAGGCGGAAGGGATTTGCCTCCAACCCGCCTTGCCCCTAAAACCCGAGACTATAATGCTGGTGCTCGGAATAGAAACCTCGTGTGACGAGACGGCGACGGCAATCGTCCGCGACGATGGGGAAATTATTGCGAATCTGGTGCTCTCGCAGATGGAGGAGCACCGCCCCTATGGCGGTGTCGTACCCGAGATCGCGGCGCGAAGCCACCTTGCGCATCTGCCGGACCTTCTCTGCCGTACCGTGGCATCGACGGAGATCCCCTTTGCCGCCCTCGACGGCGTCGCGGTCACGAGCGGCCCCGGCCTGATCGGCGGTGTCATGGTCGGCATGATGGCGGCCAAGGCGATCGCTTTGGTGCATGACATTCCCTTCCTTGCCGTCAACCACATGGAAGCACATGCATTGACCCCGCGACTGGTCGAAGACGTGGAATTTCCCTATCTGGCCCTGCTCGCCTCGGGAGGACATTGCCAACTCGTCGCGGTCGAGGCACCGGGGCGGTATCAAATCTTCGGATCGACGGTCGACGACGCGATCGGCGAGGCCTTCGATAAGACGGCGGCGCTGCTTGGCCTTCCCTATCCTGGTGGTCCCGCCGTCGAGGCGGCGGCCAAGAAGGGCGATCCCGAACGATACGCCCTGCCGCGGCCGATGAAGGGTCGCCCAAACTGCGATTTTTCTTTTTCCGGCCTGAAAACAGCAGTCCGGCGGACGATTGAACGCGAGACCAATAGCGAGTTTCTCGTCGCGGACATCGCAGCCTCGTTTCAAGCGGCGGTCGCCGATGTCGTCCGCGACCGGAGCGAAAACGCAATTCGCCGGTTCAAGACCGAATTCCCCAAAGGCCGGCAACTGATCACGGCGGGCGGCGTCGGTTCCAACAAACCGCTGCGCGCGGCATTGCGGGAGACGGCGGAAACCCACGACTTGGCGTTCGTCGCACCACCGCCCCCGCTTTGTACCGACAACGGCGCGATGGTGGCATGGGCCGGCATCGAGCGATTGCGGGCCGGGCTAATCGACGACCTCGATTTCGCACCTCGGCCGCGTTGGCCGCTTGACGAGACCCGCCCCGGCCCGTCACGCTAGTCCCATGGCACGGATATCCATCATCGGCGCCGGCGCATGGGGTACCGCACTTGCCTGCATCGCGCGGCGCGGCGGACACGAAACGATCCTTTGGGCACGCGAACCCGAAGTAGCCCAGTCGATCAACAACGGCCAAGGCAATCCGCTTTATCTACCGGATGTCCCGCTCGAGGCCGGCATTGAAGCGTCGAGCGAGCTTGCCTCCGCCGTCGAGAACTCCGACGCGGTGATGCTGGTAGTGCCTTCCCAATTCCTGCGCCAGGTGGTCGAGGCGGCCGCGCCGCATCTGCCCGGCGATGCGCCCATCGTGATATGCGCCAAGGGCATCGAAACGACCAGCGGCGCGTTGATGACGGAAATGGTCGAGGCGGCCCTCCCTAGTGCCGAGATAGCGGTCCTCTCGGGCCCGACTTTCGCGCGGGAGGTAGCGGCTGGCCTGCCGACCGCGGCGACGCTCGCCTGCCAGGATGCGGAGATCGGCAGCGGATTGATCGAGATGATCGGCGACAAGCGGTTTCGCCCCTACCTTTCGGATGACATCGTGGGTGCCGAAATCGGCGGCGCGGTCAAGAATGTGCTCGCGATCGCTTGCGGTATCGTCACGGGCAAGAAGTTCGGTGACAACGCGCGCGCCGCGTTGATCACGCGGGGTCTCTCCGAAATGGTTCGCTTCGGTCTGGCGAAGGGCGCCAAGCTGGAGACTATGATGGGACTTTCGGGACTGGGCGATCTCACACTGACGTGCAATGGCCCGCAATCACGGAACATGTCGCTCGGGATGGCGCTCGGCGAGGGACGGGACCTCGAGTCGATACTGGGCGAAAGGCGGTCGGTCGCCGAGGGCGTGGAGACCGCGCGCGCGATAACGATGGTGGCGCGACGGCTTGGTGTTGAGATGCCGATCTGCGAGGCAGTCAACAGCATCCTCCATGAGGGCGAGGAAATCGATAACGTCATCGCCGAGCTGCTACGTCGACCTTTCCGCCCCGAATCAGTCATGGCCGATCGCCTAACGAACGACTGACTTGCAACCTCTGGAATGCGGCGTCACGTTTTCTAGGTTCAATCACAACGCATGGGGATGTCAGATGGCTTATTGGTTGATGAAATCGGAACCCGGCACCTGGTCCTGGGATGATCAGGTCCGAGACGGTGTCGCCGAATGGGACGGCGTTCGGAACCATCAGGCCGCGAACAACATGAAGGCCATGGAAATCGGCGACAAGGCCTTTTTCTATCATTCCGTCAAGGAAAAGCGCGTGGTGGGAATCGTCGAGATCGTGAAGGAGTATTACCCCGACCCGACCGACGCTTCCGGCCGATTCGGCATGGTCGACGTAAAGGCGCTCGAGCCGATGGCGAAGCCCGTCACGCTGGCGGATATCAAAGCCGAACCACGATTGTCGGAACTCGCCCTCGTCCGTCAATCCCGCCTGTCGGTCACGCCGATCGACGATGACGCCTGGGATTTGATCTGCGCCATGGGCGAGACCCGGATTTGAGTCTGTATCTCTGCCGCCTCACCGACATTCCCGACGGAGAAGGCAAGGGGTTCGAACTGAACGCCGCCGAAGGCGAGGAACTCGAAATATTTGTCGTCCGGCGGGGCGAGAAGGTGTTCGGCTACCTCAATTCCTGCCCTCACATCGGCACGCCGCTCAATTGGGAAGACGACAGGTTCATGACCATGGACAAATCCCAGATCCTTTGCGCCACCCACGGCGCGACCTTCCGCATTGAGGATGGCCATTGCACGTCGGGACCCTGTACCGGGCTCACCCTGGGATCGGTGAAAATAAATTGCGGCGGCGGCGAAATTTCATTGTCCGCCGAGGCCTATTCCTCGGTCGTAAAAGTCTCGTAAACCTCGGTCAGCTCGGCGACCGCTATTTCGACCAGTCGCTCGCCGTCCTCGGCATTCGAGAGCGAGGGGTCCGAAGCCATGCGTCCGTCCGGGAAAAGCTTTCTATAGTCGTCCGGTCCCTGATAGGCGCGGGTCGCCTTGGCCGCGGGCTCCAGCGGGATATCCCGCTTTTGGTCCGGAAACGCATACCAGGTCACCGAGACCTCGGAAGGTGTTGCGTGAAAGCCCTCCCGGTCGCCATAGAGCTCCTTCCGCAAGGCCGTTGTCCGCTCTCCCATCCACCAATTCCGCAAAGTACAGCGAATGCTTGCCGAAGGCGCGTTCCGTCCGGGGGCCGATTCGGATGAAAGCTCCCCCAGTTCGTTCTGGATCTGGCTGAACGCGGTGTTGACCGGATGGGTGTTGCCGCCATGGCCGTTTATGAAGAAGAAGCGCTCGAATCCGTGGCGCGCCAGTGACATCACGATATCGCGGACGACCAGGACCAACGTCGACGGCTGCAGCGTAATCGTCCCCGGAAAGGCCATGTGGTGTTGCGCCATTCCATAGGAGACCGTCGGCGCTACCATCGTTTCCGTCACCTCGCCGACCCGGCGAGCGATAATTTCGGCGGTGAGCGCATCGGTGCCGATGAGCCCCGAGGGCCCATGCTGTTCCGTCGAGCCGGTCGGTATGATCGCGCCCCGCTTGGTCTTCAGATAGGTCTCTATCTCGGGCCAGGTGGCATGTTGCAGAAGCACCTCGATCTCCCCTCCTCGTCCCGCCGCCAACTTGTCTCCGAGACAAAATCTGCCATTATTAGCGAAGGGTCAAACGCCGTGTCCTTCGCGGCTAAAAGAAGCTACGAGCTTTAACCTGTTGGGGAGCGAATCAATCATGTCCGATCATAGTCTGTTTCCGGTTCCCGATTCGGTCGCGAAGGCGGCCTGGGTCGACAATGACGCTTACCTCGAAATGTACGGGGCTTCGATCGAGGATCCCGAAGGATTCTGGGCCGAGCAAGGCAAGCGAATCGATTGGTTCAAACCCTATACGAAGATCAAGGACGTCTCCTACGGCGAAGACGATGTCCATGTAAAATGGTTCTACGACGGCGCATTGAACGCCGCCCATAATTGCCTGGATCGTCATTTGGCGACGCGCGGCGATCAGACCGCAATCATTTGGGAAGGCGACGATCCGGTGGACGACAAGACGTTCACCTACAAGGAACTTCACGAGCTCGTCTGTAAATTCGCGAACGGCTTGAAATCGCTCGGCACCAAGAAAGGGGACCGAATTACGATTTATCTGCCGATGATTCCCGAGATCGCCGTCGCCGTCTTGGCTTGCGCGCGCATCGGGGCCGTTCATTCAGTCGTCTTCGGCGGTTTTTCGCCGGATTCCCTCGGCGGCCGTATCCAAGATTGCGATTCCAACATCATCATCACGTCGGACGAAGGGATGCGCGGCGGCCGACCAATCCCCTTGAAAGCGAACACCGATGCGGCCTTGAAGAACTGCCCGACGATCGAGAAATGTGTTGTCGTCAATCGCACCGGTGCGGCCATCGACATGGTCGACGGTCGCGACGTCTGGTACGAGGATTTGATCGCCGAGGCGTCCGCCGATTGCCCCGCCGAGGAAATGGGCGCCGAGGATCCGCTATTCATCCTCTATACCTCGGGCTCGACCGGCAAGCCGAAGGGCGTGCTGCATACGACCGGCGGCTACATGGTCTATGCCTCGATGACCCATCAATACGTTTTCGACTACCATGATGGAGACATCTACTGGTGCACCGCCGATGTCGGCTGGGTGACTGGGCACAGTTATATCCTGTACGGTCCGCTCGCCAACGGCGCCACCACGGTCATGTTCGAAGGCGTGCCTAACTATCCCGATGCGAGCCGTCACTGGCAGGTCTGCGACAAGCATCAGATTAATATCTATTACACCGCGCCGACGGCGATTCGTGCCTTGATGCGCGAGGGCAACGGACCGGTCGAAAAGACCAGCCGAAAATCCATCCGGCTCCTGGGATCGGTGGGCGAACCAATCAACCCTGAGGCCTGGCTTTGGTACTATAACGTCGTCGGCGAGGGCCGTTGTCCCATCGTGGACACTTGGTGGCAGACGGAAACCGGTGGGATCCTGATCACGCCCTTGCCGGGCGCCACCGCGTTGAAGCCAGGATCAGCCACACGGCCCTTCTTCGGCATTAAGCCCGCTCTGGTGGATGCGGACGGCAATCTCCTGGACGGCGAAGCGTCGGGAAATCTCTGCATTCTCGATAGTTGGCCGGGTCAGATGCGGACGGTTTACGGCGACCACGCGCGCTTCATCGAAACCTATTTCAAGACCTATCCCGGGAAATATTTCACCGGCGACGGTTGCAGGCGCGATGAGGACGGATATTACTGGATCACGGGCCGGGTGGATGACGTGTTGAACGTCTCGGGCCATCGCATGGGAACGGCGGAGGTCGAATCCGCGCTCGTCGCCCATCCGAAGGTCGCCGAATCCGCTGTTGTCGGCTATCCCCACGATATCAAGGGACAGGGGATTTACGCCTATGTCACCTTGAATCTAGGTGAATCGCCGAGCGACGATCTGCGACAGGAACTGGTCCAATGGGTACGGAAGGAGATCGGGCCGATCGCGTCACCTGATTTAATCCAATGGGCGCCCGGCCTGCCGAAAACGCGGTCCGGCAAAATCATGCGGCGAATCCTGCGGAAGATCGCCGAGAACGATCACGGCAATCTCGGCGACACCTCGACGCTTGCGGAACCGGCGGTGGTCGAGGATCTGGTCGACAACCGAATGAACCGCTGACGGACCCGCGATTTGGGATTGGCGAGACGGGCGGATACAGATTCGCCCGTTTCCGTTTCGATGGGCGAAGGTCTGTTCCCACGGCCAACACGTCACTCCGTACACCAGGCTTCGCGTCGCCGACCGCTGTAAGGCCGCGCATGACCCTCGGAGACAAGCCGCTCGGCGACGTCGCGCCCGTCGACGGTCATCACCTTGGCGACGACGCGACCCGCATATTTTCCGTACTGCACGTCGAAAAGCCGGACCGAGCCCTCGACGACGAGATCAGCCAAGGCGGCCCCGCTTCAACGGCCCGACGTCTTTCGGCCGTACACGAGCCGCGCAATTCGGGTGCGTCGATACCTTGAAGGCGGACCTTGATTTCAACCGCCGTTCCCAACCAGATCCGAGCCTTGACGACCAGCGTATCCCCATCGACGACATGCAGGACATCGGCGTCGTAGGGACCTCGTAGCACCTCGCGTCCAAGCCCAATGCCTACAAGCCCAACCGCGAGGAAAAACGCGGCTACTGTCACCGACGCGCCCCGTCTGCCCGACCAACGGTGCTTCATACGACAAACCCCGGAATCGAAGCGCCAAGCTCATTGCTACTACAGAGGGATAATTAAACACAAACCATCAATCAATAAAAGTAAATTAAAAACAAACCATGAACATTTAGAAGCGAAGAAAGTGCTCAAACCTCAACTACCTGTCTGGAGTTGTTGATCGCCGAATAGCGGCCGATTTCAAAAGTCGATACAGCGACCGCCTTTTTCCCAATCGCCGTAACGAGTGGGTTCGAGGCCCTTCGGGCCGCCGATTTCAACCGCGACCTCGCCGCGGGCCTCGGCCGTTTTCCGCCATTTGGCGCCGGCATCCTCGGCCTTCTTCTCTGCCGACCACTTCGCGTCGGCACCGCTCCCCTCGCGCGCTTCGGATGCGGGAGCGCTGGATTGCACCGGGGAATTTGCTTCCGTCGTCCCCTTCAAGGTGTCGGCGATACGTTTGAGCATGGAGAAAACTATCGAGGATTTTTCCTACTTTCACAAGACTTGCGAAATATTCGTCCGCCCCCTAAACCCCGCTATATGACACGCCAATCCGCCCCCTCCTCCAGATCGGTCGCCGTGAAGATCGTTGGCGCGATTTTGTCGGATAAGGTTTCATTAACCCAAGCGCTGCAACAGACCCTCGACCTCGACGCCCTGCAGCCGGCCGACCGTGCCTTCGCCCGACTGCTAGTTACGACAGTGTTGCGGCGTCTCGGTGAAATCGACGGCCTTCTGGCCCGGCGTCTCAAGAAACCGATCGCCGCGGACGCCGCCTCGGTTCACGATATCCTTCGTCTTGGCGTGGCTCAGTTGGTCTTCTTGAAGACGCCGCCACATGCAGCGGTCGACACGGCGGTCGACCTCGCCAAATCAACAGGCTTTGGCGGCTTTTCCGGATTGGTGAACGCGGTCTTGCGCCGGCTCTCGGATTCGACTCCACGAACCGGCGAAGAAGCCGCCCATATCAACACGCCGAAATGGCTCCGGCGGCGTTGGCGGAATGCCTACGGAATAACCGCCGCAAACGAAATCGCAATCGCCCATTTGAATGAGCCCCCGCTAGACATAACCGTCAAATCGGGAGGCCCGGACCTCGCCGAGGAACTTGACGCGGCCCCGCTTCCAAACGGCAGCCTGCGGCGAAAATCAGCTTCGAACATCATCGACTTGCCGGGATTCAAGGCGGGCGACTGGTGGGTTCAGGATGCGGCCGCCTCCCTGCCGATTCGGCTTCTGGGCGCGCTCGACGGAAAGACCGTCATCGACCTCTGCGCCGCGCCCGGAGGGAAAACGGCGCAATTGGCGGATGCGGGCGCCAAGGTAATCGCAATCGACAACATTGAAAGCCGGATCGACCGGCTTCAAGAAAATCTCCAAAGGCTGAATTTCGATGTCGAGACCGTCTTGGCGGATACACTGACTTGGCGGCCGACCACGCAGGCCGAAGTCGTTCTGCTCGACGCGCCTTGCACGGCCACGGGGACGATCCGGCGCCATCCCGACATCCTACACACGAAGACACTCGACGATATCCACCGACTGGCCGGATTGCAGACGCGACTTATTTCGGCCGCGGCGGAAATGGTGGCGCCGGGTGGCACATTGTTGTACGTGACCTGCTCGCTCGAGCCGGAGGAGTGCGGGGTGATCGTGGACGGGTTCCTGGACCGGAACAAAGCGTTTTCGAGACATCGTATCGCGGCGAACGAAATATTCGACCAGCCCAATTTGATTTCCCGGCGGGGAGATCTTCGAACCCTCCCCTGCCACTGGTTCGACGCAAATGGGATGGACGGGTTTTACGCGGCCCGTCTGGTCAAGGCGTGACCGATTGAGGCTTGCGCCTGATTCCGGAACGGACTAGGAAATTCGCATGCAGCAAAGCGTTCGAATCGCTCCTTCCATCCTATCGGCCGACTTCGCGAAATTAGGCGAGGAGGTTCGCGCCGTGGATGCCGCCGGGGCGGATTACATTCATGTAGATGTGATGGATGGGCATTTCGTCCCCAACATTACGATCGGCCCCGCCGTGGTGGCTGCATTGCGGCCGCATAGCGATAGGACGTTCGACGTCCATCTGATGATCGCGCCCGTCGATCCCTATATCGAGGCCTTTGCCGCCGCGGGGGCGGATATCGTCACCTTCCATGCCGAGGCGGGTCCGCACGCGCATCGCACGATCCAGTTGATCAAGTCGCTGGACAAAAAGGCGGGCCTCTCGCTCAACCCGGGGACGCCGGCGAGTGTGATCGAACCGCTGCTCGATGAACTCGACCTGGTTCTAGTGATGACGGTCAATCCCGGGTACGGCGGACAGAAATTTATCGAGAACCAGCTTCCAAAGATCGAACGAATTCGAAAGCTGATCGATGCCTCGGGACGCGATATCAATCTCGAGGTAGATGGCGGCATCGATGAAACCACGGCACCGCGCGTCGTCGAAGCGGGTGCCGATGTGCTTGTGGCGGGAACCGCATCCTTCCGGGGCGGTCCTGAATGCTATGAAGACAACATAAGACGGCTCCGCGTTTCGCCCTGAGGACCGTTCAATGACGCGCTTACCGGCGCCACTTTCAGGTGCTTCCAGAACCTTGGCGCGACGACTGCTTCGGCCTCTGTTCCACACGCGCGTCTACGACCTAACTCTCTTCCGCCGAACCCCGAAGAGCCTTCGCTTGACGCCGCCCGATCCCTGGCCAGGCGATCCCGGCCGCGCCGAAGGCATCCTCGGGGGGCGCTTCGACCTCGGTTTCGACCGCACCGTCGCATCCGTCGACCCTTGGGCCCTCGAACCCGAAAGCACCGTTTTCGCAGCCGCGCTTCATGAATTTTCCTGGCTTGGAGATCTCGCTCAGCTGGACGACAAGGAAGCCGCCCGGCGGCGGGCACGGACCATCATCGAGGATTGGTTGGCGCGTCATTCGAGATGGACGCCGTTGGCCTGGCGCGCCGACGTCACGGGACGCCGGATCGTCGCGTGGTTGACGCATTATGACGGATTGCTGGCGCCCTCGGGAGAAATATTCAGGCGCGTTGTCCTGCGAAGCCTCGCGCGCCAATGGGTTCATCTTCGTCGGGTCGCGCGGCTGGAGACCGACGGCGCCCGGCGCATCGCCGCCATCAAGGGTTGGATCTACGGCGCGGCCTGCATGCCAGACGGTAACAGCGAGTTGAACCAGGCATTGGCGGCGCTCCGGGAGCAGCTCGACGCTCAAATCCACGAAGACGGCGGTCATGTCGCCCGATCGCCCATCGTTCAGCAAACGGTGCTCCGCGACTTGATCGACATTCGAGCGACACTTCACGACGGTCAATTCGATGCGCCGGAAGCCCTGACGAATTCGATCGACCGAATGGCGGCCATGTTGCGCCTTTATCGCCATAAGGACGGCGGTTTCGCCGCCTTCAACGGTAGCGGTGAAGGCGATGTGAGCGAGATCGAAGCAACTCTCGCCGGATCCGGCATTCGCGGCGTTTCACCTAAGAGCGCGCCGCAGACCAACTTCGAGCGGCTATCCCACGGTCGCCTGCTCGTCATTACCGATACCGGCTCACCCGCTCCGCCCCGATTCGACGACGGGGCCCATGCGGGCACCTTCAGTTTCGAGATGAGTGTCGAGCGCAATCGGATGATCGTGAATTGCGGCGGTGCGGCCGCCGATCACGAGTCATGGCGCGAGGTTCAGCGCGCGACGGCGGCGCATTCCACCCTTTCGGTCGCCGATACCAATTCAAGCGAAGTCGTGGAAGGCGGTGGGATTGGCCGTCGGCCCGTCACGCTTCGCCATCGTCGGGAGGACAACGACGATGCGACAAAGGTCATCATGGTCCATGACGGCTATCGCCCGGCCTTCGGGCTTGTCCATCGCCGCCGTCTCATGCTCTCCCAGAAGGCGGAACGGCTGGAGGGTGAGGATCGGCTGAAGGGCCCGGCCGGCCAGGTATTTTCGATCCGGTTTCATCTCCATCCGAATATTACCGCATCGATCGTACAGGCGGGCTCGGCGGCTCTCTTGAAGCTGCCGCGGGGCGAGGGCTGGCGTTTCGATATCTCCGGCGGCGAGCTTCGCTTGGCGGACAGCATATACCTCGGTGGCGGCACGCCGAAGCGGACAAGACAGATCGTCATCGACGCCACCACGGAGGAAATGGACACGGTCGTCCGTTGGAATTTTCACCCGGAATCCGATGACTCCGGCTAGAGCGTCAGATATCGCAGCCCTTCCGGACAAGGGAGCCCTCGCCAGATTCCCTTGATATCGGCGATCAGCCCGCCTTCCGCCAATAGCCGGTCGAGATCGAGCGTCTCGTAACCGGCATGGGCGACGCAACCGACGACGCAATCGAACGTGCCAGACGCCTCCGGCAGGAGATCGATATCGAAAAGCGCCTTCGCCTCTTTCGGGTCGGCCAGGGGATCATGAACCGAAACCGTATGGCCCCGATCCTTCAGGACATCGATCAAATCCATCACCTTGGTGTTCCGGAGGTCCGGAACGTTCTCCTTGAAGGTCAGCCCCAGGACCAGAATGTGGGACGGGGACGGAAGCGCCGCCGCGATCCGCCCCGCCAAATATTCTGCCATCGAATCATTTATCTGGCGGCCCGAGAGCACAATCGCCGGATCGACACCCGCGGCTTCGGCGACATGGGCCAGATAGTAGGGATCGACGCCGATGCAATGCCCGCCGACCAGCCCCGGCCCGAAGGGCAGAAAGTTCCATTTCGTCCCGGCCGCCTCCAGCACGTCATAGATGGATATGTCCAAGGCGCCGAAAATCCGAGTGATCTCGTTCATGAAGGCGATGTTGATGTCGCGTTGGGCGTTCTCGATCACCTTGGCGGCCTCGGCGGTGCGGATATCCGTGGCGACAAAAATCTCGCCGCCGTTCACCATCCCGTATATCTCCATCAGCCGATCCGCGATCTCCGGCGTCTCGCCCGCCACGATTTTCGTGATCCGATCGACGGTATGCACCGGATCCCCCGGATTGATCCGCTCCGGCGAATAGCCGAGATGAAAATCCACGCCCCGGGTTAAACCGGATTCGCGGGCTAGAATGGGCCCACAGACATCTTCCGTGACGCCTGGATAGACCGTGCTCTCGAAGACCACCACCGATCCCTTGGCAAGACGCCGACCGACCGTAACCGTCGCCGCCTTCAGGATTCCGAGATCCGGTTTGTTGGCTTCATCGACGGGAGTCGGTACGGCGACAATATAGAAATCGGCGCCGGTGATCGCCTCGTCGCGGGCCGCGAATTCAAGCGTGGTCTCTTCGAGCGCCCGTGCCTCGACCTCACCGGTCCAATCGACGCCATTAAGCAGGGCCTCGATCCGGCTCGCATCGCTGTCAAAGCCGACGACCTGAAACGACCTGGCAAGCGCCAATGCGAGCGGCAGGCCGACATACCCCAAACCGACGACGACGATGCGCGGTGCGTCTTCCATCGAACCCGCTTTCTCCCGTTCGGGTGCTATTCACGGCCCGAATCCACTAGCCCGCGCCAACGGGCATGTCAAACCTGGGCCGCCGCGGTGAGGTTACGCGTTCATGTCGCGAACACCCTTGACGTTCAATAGATGAACGAACTATTGTTCAGCTGCTGAACATCATACCAACCCCTTGAGTCACATGGCGCAATCGCGATCACGCGACGATAACCTGGACAGCGAGTCCGAGATCACCCTCGGGCTCCTGAATGCCGTGCATGAGAACAGCGGCATGACTCAGCGATCGATGGCGCACGAGTTGGAGATCGCGCTGGGCCTGGCCAACGCCTATTTCAAGCGCTGCGTTCGGAAGGGTTTCATCAAGGTCCGGCAGATCCCCTCCAACCGCTATTCCTACTACCTGACACCGAAGGGATTCACAGAGAAATCCCGGCTCACCTCGGAATACCTGTCGTCATCGCTCAATTTCTTCCGACGCGCGCGAAGCCAATGCAGTTCGACGCTGGATTACGCGGCGGCAAGGGGCTGGAACCGGGTGGCGCTCGCCGGGGTCAGCGACCTGGCCGAGATCATGACCCTCTGCGCCCTCGACTCGACCGCAGATCTGGTCGGGATCTACGATGTCAAATCGAGGAAGGATCTTTTCCTGAACCTCTCCGTCGTCACCGATCTGGCGGCGCTCGGCGAGGTCGACGCGGTGATCATCACCGATACGGCGGCCCCGCAGGCGGTCTACGAGCAGCTGCTCCGTTTTTTTCCGGGTGAGCGCGTGTTGACGCCCGATCTCCTCGGCGTCGTCCGTAACGCCGGGGCCAAGGGTGACCCCGCATGAGACGCTGGTATGTGGCCTATACCCATGTGGGGGCCGAAAACCTCGCCGAGGGCCATCTGGCGCGGCAGGGCTTCGAGGCCTACCTGCCCCGCTACGTGAAGCAGGTTCGCCACGCCCGCAAGAGCCGCGCCGTCAAGGCCCCGCTCTTCCCGCGCTATATCTTCGTCTCGATCGACCTGGAGACCCAGCGCTGGCGCGCCATCAACGGCACCCAGGGAATTTCCCACCTGGTCGCCATGGGCAGCCGGCCAAACGCGGTGCCGGACGGCGTCGTCGAGGAAATCCAATGCCGCGAGGGCGACGACCGCCTGATCGAGGTATGGGAGACTCCGCCTTTCGAGACGGGCGATGCGGTCGAGGTCACCAGCGGTGCGCTTGCGGAGCAGGTCGGCCGGTTCCTCCGCGCCGACACGGCGGAACGCGTCGTCCTGCTGATGGACATCCTGGGCCGCGGCATCGAGGTGAAACTCCCGAACGAGACCGTCCGCGCCTACGCTTAGACCCGACGGCGCGATCCCGCGCGCCGGGCCGCCCTTAAACTACCAAGTCGACACCTCATTTCCTGCTGAAACCGGACCGCCGCACTCCGCGAGCACGTCCGATTTCGGCCAATTTAACCTTTGGATTTTGCCCTAGGGACCACTTTATTTATTAATTCGATGTTTTGTCTCTTGTGTTTTGACGTATATAATTTAGACTATATGGCAATAATGAGGAGTTTATCAATCAACGGAGGCTGGCATGAACGATCTGGATACCGGCCGGGAGACACCCGAACTGTCGATGGAACCTGACGACGCAGGGGCCGAGGATGCCCCAGCGGCGCCTTTCGAGGGCGGCGACGATGCTGACACCGGCGCCTCGCCCGAGTCGGCCGAGACCGAAGGGTCCGGGGCGGCACTCGGCCCACCCGAGACGCCCGAGGGCTACAGCTTCGGGCCCGGGGAGAGTGCGAGCGGCTACGACACTGGTCTCGCCGACTGGTTCCGCGAGTCCGCCCACGCCACCGAACTGCCCGACAATGTGGCGAAGGCGCTCCACGACCGGTTCCGGGAGCGTGTCCATCGGCAATCCGGTGAATTCTGGGGTGAAATGGGGCAAGCGCAAGCGACCGCCAGGGCGACGCTCCGCCAAGAATGGGGCGCCGAGTTCGAGTCCCGATTGGCCGACGCCCGAAGTGTCATCGACCGCCTTGGCGGTGGGGCCCTGAAGGACGCCCTCAATCATACCGGATCGGGCGACGATCCGGCCGTCATCCGCGTCTTCGCCGCAATTGGCCGGGCGCTCCACGCCGCGGATGGTCCCGGCAGCGCTCGGACCGGATCCCAAACGAATGCCGTCGGCGCCGCCGACGACGCGACCGAGGCGCGGCGCGCCATCATGCGGCTTCGCGCCGACGCCGGCTTCATGGCCGCCTATGGCAGTCGCGCCCACCCCGACCACAAGACCGCCCAGGACCAGATGGACCAGCTTTATGCCATCGCCTATCCCGGCCCCGCCGTCTGATCCCTTGGCGCAAAATCGATAGGAGACAACAATGTTCGAAGAACCAAGGCGGCGCTTCCGCCGCCTCCACAACATCCCCACCCTGCTCGGCGGAGACGATCCCAACGCCCCCTTTCCCGAAATGCCCGAGGAATTTCGGCGGGCGCTGAATTATGAACGCGGCAATCCAGGAAGGACACTTCCGCCAAATCACCATCGAATTAGGCGTCGACTGAGTGTCTTGCGGGAAGAACGATCCAAAACAATTTCGGCAATACAATTCATATCGAACGAACTTCGCAAACAAAGGCAAAACCTCGCTCGAGGCCAATCACAAAAGAGAATTCATCAACGGATAAAGCCGTTGGTAAATTTTTGGTCAATGATCGGGTTGTTTGCCACGGCCCTCGATCAATACAACCGTTGGGTAGGAACGCCGAATACGATTGCATCGGCAAAAGCACGGATCAAGTTTTGGGAAAATTGGCTCAAGAAAGGAAATGCCGATCTGCGAAAGATCGACGACGAGATCGAGGATCTTGAGAACCAATTGGATGGACGTTAGAACGACGCGCTAGTAGCTCGACAGCCACCGCAATCTCCACGGATCCAGTAACGCGCGCGCCTTCGAGTTGAGCGCAGGATCGGAGAGTCGGGCGGCAATATCTTTCAATTTCTCATCCACGCCCTCGGCTCCGGCAAATTTTGCGGCGAGCAAATAAGCGTAGGCATGCAGGAGCCGTTTCTGGTCGCCATTCGCAACCGCCAGCAATTGGAGCCCCAACTTCTTGCGAGCCGCCGCATGGCTGTCGATTGCCGCCCGATAGATCAGATGTTCGATTGATGTTTTTTCCAGCGTCGCAAAGCTGAAGGCATCGCTTTCGATCGCCTCGGCCAATCGATAGGCGCTTCCAACGGAGTGATCCTTGCCCTGAAACGTCAACATGAGGCGAAATCCGACATCAACGTCTTGCAAAACACCGTCCCCCGAGAGGTAGCGATCCACGAGCGCGATCTTTCTTTCGCCCGGCCAATTCGCGAATTCGAGATGAAGCCAGCGGCCCTCGGCGTCGAGGTCGGCGCGAATATCATAAGCGCTGTCCTCGCCGAACATGGACGTCACATTGAAGTCGGCGACGTCGGATCGATAGCCGGCAAAGAGAACGAGCTTTCGAAAGTAGTGCCGAGCCCGAACCGGGTCGGTATCGACGCCGAGGCCGTACTTATACAGGATGCCAAGGAGCCCAGTTTTCATCGGGCATTCGTCGAAGCGATAGCCCGCCAGCAGGGCCGGAATCTCGCGGAATGTTGTCGGATCGTACCCGCCCCGCGCGATGAAGACGGCCTTGATGCATTTGGCGATCGCGACATTCTCGCGGATACCGCGCTCGATAACGGCGGCGAGGCGCGGCGCGCCATCATGCGGCTTCGCGCCGACGAGAAGTTCCTGGCCGCCTATGGCCGCCGCGCCCACCCCGACCATAAGACCGCCCAGGAACAGATGGACCAGCCCTACGCCATCGCCTATCCCGGGCGGGCATAGGGCGGACACCGAACCTCGCATGATTGAAAAACCGCGACTCAGGCACCGCGGAGGATCGATTGCGGTGGGCCGACGCCGAAATTTGGCCTGCCCGAGATCGGCGCCCAAAGGTCGCGTCCGCACATTTCAAGGCAAATCGGCGGGGTGCTTCCAGGCTTGCGCGGCACCCCTTGCCAGCGAAACCTGGGCGATCTATGAAGGCGGCGATGAACCCGTTTCCGAGATTGAACCGTGCGCGGTTCGCCTTCTGTCACGACGTGGTGATGGCGGCGATTTCGTTTCCGCTGTCGCTCTATCTTCGGGTCGGCGAGTTCTTTCCCTTCTACGGCGGCGCCTACATCCTGGAGGCGGCCCTGATCTTCGTCGCGGTCGCCGTGCCGGTGTTTCTCATGTCGAAGATGTATCAAGGGGTGTGGCGCTATGCCTCGATCGAGGATCTCCTGGCGATCACCAAGGCGGTCACCCTCGCCGTCCTGATCTTCCTGCCCGCTCTCTTCCTGATTACGCGGTTGGAGACCTTGCCGCGCTCGCTGCCGTTCATCAACTGGTTCGTGCTGATGGCGCTGCTTGGGGGCCCGCGATTCCTCTATCGGATTTTCAAGGACCAACGGCTGGAACATGTGCTGCGGCGCTCCGATCATCGCCGGGTCCCGGTCCTGCTGATCGGCGCCGACGACGCGGCGGAGCTTTTCATTCGCCAACAGAACCGCGACCAGAACGCCCCCTACCGGGTGATCGGCGCCATCGACGAGAAGGGCGGACGTGTCGGACGGACGATCCATGGGGTCCCCGTCATGGGCAATCTCGCCAGCCTGGAGACGACCCTGGCCGAGATGAAGGGACCGCCGCCGGAACGGTTGATCCTTACCAAGGAGAAGATGGACGGCGCCGAGGTCCGCCGGTTGCTCGATCTTGCGGACCGGCATGGTTGCGGTCTGGCGCGACTGCCGAAGCTGAGCCAGCTTCGCGCCGGGGTCGAGGACCGGATCGAAACCGAACCGATCGCGGTCGAGGACCTGCTGGGACGCCCCCAGGCGGTGCTGGACCGGGACTCGATGCGGGACCTGATCGGCGGCCGCCGGATCTTGGTGACGGGGGCCGGCGGGAGCATCGGCGCCGAGCTGGTACGTCAGGTCGCCGACCTCGGACCGGGCCGGCTGATGTTGCTCGACAACTCGGAGTACCAGCTCTATCGCATCGACCGGGAACTGACCGAGCGCCAGCCGGAACTTACGCGCGATTCCATCCTCGCGGATGTTCGCGATGGCCACCGCGTGAGGGAACTGATCGAGCGGGAAAAACCCGAACTGGTCTTTCACGCCGCAGCCCTGAAACACGTGCCGATGGTCGAGGCGCACCCGATGGAGGGCGTGCTGACCAATGTGATCGGCAGCCGGAACATCGCCGATGCCTGCCGGGCGGGCAACGTCGAGGCCATGGTCCTGATCTCGACCGACAAGGCAGTCAATCCGTCGAGCATTATGGGAGCGACGAAGCGCCTCGCCGAAAGCTATTGCCAGGCGCTTGATCTCGAAGCCACCAACGGATCAGGGACACGTTTCGTCACCGTCCGGTTTGGCAATGTTCTCGGCTCGACGGGATCGGTAGTGCCCTTGTTCCAACGGCAATTGGCGGCGGGCGGCCCCTTGACCGTCACTGACCCGGAAATGACGCGTTATTTCATGACCACGCGGGAGGCCGTCGAACTGGTACTCCAGGCGTCGGCCCTAGGCGTCGGTGATCCGGGAAGCAAGGGTCGGATCCATGTCCTCGACATGGGTGAGCCGGTCCGCATTCTCGACCTCGCCCGGCAGATGATCCGCCTTGCGGGCCTGACACCCGAGGATGATATCGAGATCGAGTTCATCGGTCTTCGCCCCGGCGAAAAACTTCACGAGGAACTGCTCCACGACAAGGAAGTCCTATTGCCGACCGCGATCGCGGGGCTGCTTCTCGCGGAGACGCGCGCCGGCGACCGCGCCGAACTGAAGGCCGCGCTCGACGCACTGGAACAATCGGCCCGAGGACGACATCGGCCCGAGATGCTCGAGGCCCTACGCGGTCTCGTGCCCGAATACCAACCCGCCGACGCCACCCTCGAAGCGGCGGCCAACTGATTGACGAACGTCATATCGGGAGAATTCGAACATGACAGGAAAACCCATAGCGCGCGCTTTGATTTCGGTGACGGATAAGACCGGTCTGGTCGAGTTCGCCCAGTTCCTCGCGGAGCGTAAAATCGAAATCCTGTCAACCGGCGGGACCGCGCGGGCCATGCGCGAAGCCGATATTCCGGTCGTCGAGGTTTCGGAGTTCACTGGCTCGCCGGAGATTCTCGGCGGCCGGGTCAAGACCCTGCATCCGAAGGTACATGGCGGTATTTTGGCCCGACGCGACTTGGCTGACGACCAGGCCGCAATGGCGGAACACGATATCGCGCCCATCGACCTGATCGTGGTCAATCTCTATCCCTTCGAGGCGACGGTCGGCGAGGGTGCCGATTTCGAAACTTGCGTCGAGAACATCGACATCGGCGGCCCGGCGATGATCCGCGCCGCCGCAAAGAATCACGAATACACGACGATCGTGATCGATCCCCAGGAATACCAGGCGGTGATGATCGATATGGAGGCGAATGGGGGCGCCACCTCGACGGATCTTCGCCGCAAGCTCGCGGCGACGGCCTATGCCCGCACGGCGGCATATGACGCCGCCATCTCCAATTGGTTCAGCGATCAGATCGACGAGCCCTATCTGGAGTTCATGGCGGTGGGCGCGCGCCTGCGCCAGACCTTGCGATACGGCGAGAACCCGCATCAGGATGCGGCATTCTACACCTCGGGGTCGGGCGCGCGGCCGGGAGTCGCCACCGCTGACCAGATACAAGGCAAGGGGTTGAGCTACAACAATTTGAACGACACCGACGCGGCCTTCGAGCTGGTGGCCGAGTTGGAGGGACCGGCCTGTGCCATCATCAAGCACGCCAATCCCTGCGGCGTCGCCATCGCCTCATCTCTCGTCGACGCCTTCGAGAAGGCACTCGCCTGTGACCCGGTCAGTGCCTTCGGCGGGATCATCGCGCTCAACCGGTCGCTCGATCTCGCCACCGTCGAGGCGCTGGGAGATCTCTTCGTCGAGGTGATCGTGGCACCCGATGCCGATGCCGATGCCCGCGAATTGCTCGCCGAGCGCCGGAACCTTCGGCTCCTCTTGACCGGCGGAATGCCGGATCCGGGGGCGACCGGCCGGACCGTGCGCCAGGTCGCGGGCGGTTTTCTGGTGCAAGGCCGTGACGACGGACGGACCACCGCGGCCGACATCGAGGTCGTGACCGAACGGGCGCCGACCAGGGCCGAGATCGCGGATCTCCTCTTCGCCTTCACCGTCGGCAAGCACGTCAAATCGAACACGATCGTCTATGTCCGAGACGGTGCTACGGTCGGCATCGGGGCGGGCCAGATGAGCCGGATCGATGCCGCCCATATCGCTGCCCGCAAGGGGGCCGAGCACGCCGGCACCACGCCTTGCGTCGTAGCCTCGGATGCCTTTTTCCCGTTCGCCGACGGCCTCCTCGCCGCCATTGAGGCGGGCGGCACGGCGGTCATCCAGCCGGGTGGATCGATCCGCGACGACGAAATCATAGCCGCCGCCAATGAGGCTGGGGTTGCCATGGTGTTCACCGGCAAGCGCCATTTCCGCCACTAGAAATTAGTCAGATCGATCTCGATCATTCACCGACCAGATTGCGCAGTTCGCGATTGGCGACGGCCAGCATCGGGATATCGAGGCTGCTGGCGATCCGGAGATCGCTGACCACTTCGCGGACGCGCGCCGATGCCGCACCGCGGCTGTCGATCCAGTTTTCGATAAGCCGATCCGTGGACCGCGCCTTGCCCGGGCCGGCAAGCACTTTATGGGTCAAGGCGCTTTGATGGGCGTATAAATCGTCGACGACGGCATCCAACGCTCGCTTTTGCCAATCGTTTTCGGGGACGATCGCCAGCGCCGTACTCTTCAGCCAGTCGATCGAGAGGCGGCTGCCGACGCCAAAATAGATCGCCCCGACGTTTTCCACCCGCCGCTTGGTGGTCGCCGCGATGCGGACAATATCGCAGGCGGAAGCGAGCACCTCCAGTTTCGAAATCTCCTCTGCGAGATCCCCCGGAACACCCTCTCGGGCCAGCCTTGCCGCATGGCGTTCCATTGCCGCCTGATCCTCGGGCCCGACGATAGCCGAAATATTTTCCCGAAGCCGACGAATGGAATCTGCGAATTCTCCCATCGTTCGGGTGATATCGAGCGGATGCTTGCCGTTGCGCAAGAACCACTGGACGTTCCGCTGCCCCAGCCTGTTGGTGTCCTGCATCATGCTTGTCTGCAACGCGGCGTCGACCTTGTTGTCGAGCGCCTCGATCCGTGCCCAGAGATCGCGAAGATCAAAGGCATCGCGCGAAATCAAATAGGCGCGCGCGATCTCCGCGGTCGGCTGCCCGGTCGCGTCTTCCATCTCCTGGGTAAAGGTGGCACCCACCCGATCGATCAGTGAATTGGTCACCAGAGTCGCGATGATCTCCCGCGACAGGCGATGGCGCTCGATCGATTCTCGGAATTTGACCCGCAGCGGTTTCGGAAAATAGCCGACCAGATCCTCGACCAGCAACGGTTCATCGGGCAGGTCACTCGCCAGCAATTCCTCGTAAGCGACGATCTTGGCATAGGAGAACAGGACTGAAATCTCCGGTCGCGTGAGGCCTTCATTGGCGGCGAGGCGGTCGGCGACCTCCTCCTCATCGGGCAGGAACTCGATATCCCGGTCCAATTGGCCAGCGCGTTCGAGGCTTCGCATGAACCGGTTCTGCCGATCGAGCAACCGATACGACCGCGCCTCGGCCGTCGTAATTGCCTGGGTCTGCTGATAATTGTCGCGCAAAACCAATTCACCGACTTCATCGGTCATGCGGGCGAGCAGGGCGTCGCGCCGCCGCATCGTCATGTCGCCCCGCTGCACCACGTCGCCGAGGACAATCTTGATGTTGACCTCATGATCGGAGCAGTCGACGCCTGCCGAATTATCGATGAAGTCGGTATTGGCGCACCCCCCCGCCATCGCGTATTCGACGCGACCGAGCTGGGTCGCCCCAAGATTGGCGCCTTCGCCGATGACCTTGCAACGCAGCTCATCGCCGTTGACCCGAAGCGGGTCGTTCGCCCGGTCGCCCGCATCGAGGTCGCTTTCGCTCGACGCCTTGATATAGGTACCGATGCCGCCGAACCACAGAAGATCGATTTGGCCGAGCAACATCGCCCGGATCAATTCGTTCGGCGTCACATTGTCTTGCTCGATATCGAAAAGTTTCTTGATTTCGGCCGTGAGCGCGATCGATTTGGCGCTTCGGTCGAAGATGCCGCCGCCCTTCGAGATCAGCGCGGTGTCGTAGTCCGCCCAGCCCGAACGCGGCAAGTCGAAGAGACGTTTGCGTTCCTTGAAGCTCCTTTTTGGATCCGGATCCGGATCGACGAAAATATGTAGATGGTTGAAGCCGCCGACGAGCTTGATGTGCTCTGACAACAGCATGCCGTTCCCGAACACGTCGCCCGACATATCACCGCAACCGACCACGGTGAAATCCTCGCTCTGGGTATCGTGGCCCATCTCTCGGAAGTGCCGCTTCACCGATTCCCAGGCACCTCTGGCGGTGATGCCCATGCCCTTATGGTCGTAGCCGGCCGAGCCGCCGGAAGCGAAGGCATCATCGAGCCAGAACCCCTTCTCCCGGGCGACGCCGTTGGCGAAATCGGAGAAGGTCGCGGTCCCCTTGTCGGCGGCAACGACGAGATAAGGATCATCGTCGTCCTTGCGGAGAACCATGGGGGGTGGAATTACCGTATCGCCATCCAGATTGTCGGTGATCTCCAGCATCGCGCCGATGAACAGCCTGTAGCAGCTAATCCCCTCTTCCATGAAGGCCTCGCGATCGGCGGGCGGCGGCGCTTTCTTCAAAACGAACCCGCCCTTGGATCCGACCGGAACGATGACGCTGTTCTTGACCTGCTGGGCCTTTACCAGACCGAGAACCTCGGTCCGGAAATCCTCGCGGCGGTCCGACCAGCGAAGCCCACCTCGCGCCACGAAGCCGAATCGAAGATGCACCGCCTCGAAGCGGGGGCTATAGACGAAGATCTCCCGCAAAGGTCGGGGCAGCGGCAGCTCCTCGATCTCCCGGCTCGCGAATTTAAAGGAGAGATAGGCCCGCGGCGTGCCGTCGTCATCAACCTGATAGTAGTTGGTCCGCAAGGTCGCCTGAACGAGATTGACGAAATGGCGCAGAATCCGGTCTTCGTCGAGGTTGGCGACCTTGTCCAGCATCGCGTTGATTCGTCGCAACTGCCGGGCCTCTCGGCCCGTCCCCGCCGAGGCGCCGGCGGGATCGAACCGGGTGAGGAACAGTTCGATGATGGCTCGAACGATCTTCGGATTCCCGGCTAGCGTCTCCTCCATATAGTCCTGACTGAACGGGATTCGGGCTTGACGCAGATACTTCGCATAGGCCCGCATGATGACGACTTCCCGCCAATTAAGGCCCGCGACGAGCACGAGCTGATTGAAGCCGTCATCCTCCATTTCGCTCCGCCAGACACGCGTGAAGCTTTCCTTGAACGCCTCTCGCGTGGCAAGAAAATCGATCGCGGTACCGGCGCGAATCCGCAGCTCGTAATCGTGGATGTGAATATTCGCCGCCCCGTCGTGAACTCTTATCGCGTATGGATATTCCCCGACGACGATCAACCCCATATTCTCCAAGACCGGCAAGGCGTCCGACAAGAATACGGGTTCGCCGAAATTATAGATCTTCAATCGAAACTCGTTATCCTCGACTTCGGCGGGATGATAGGAATTGAGTGCGAAGCCTTTCGTCCGCGCCACTTCGTCCAGGCGCTCGACATCGAATACGGCGTCTTGCACGCTCAGTTGTTCGCGATAGGCAACCGGAAATCCATCGCCGAGACTTCGTTGCAGATAATTTCCACGCTCCTCGCCGTGGATATCGATCAAGGCGTCGAGAAGCTTTTCGCCCCAGGTCCGTGTCGCCTCCTGCAGGCGCGCCTCTATTTCCCGCAAATCGTAGTTCGTCGGGATGCCGTCTTCGGCACTGATGATGTATTGAAGACGACCCAACACCTCGTCCGAGAACTGCGTGTAATAGGCCGCGATGCGGCCGTTGAAAGCCTCCGACAGAATTTCCCCGAAGGCTTGGCGAATCGCCTGGGTATAACGTTCGCGCGGCGTGTAGACGAACGCCGAGACAAACCGGTCGAAGGGATCGCGCCGGACGAATAGCGCGGTATGCTGTCGTTCCTGGAGCTGAATGATCCCGCGACTTATGTCGTGCAATTCGACCGGTTCGATCTGGAACAATTCGTCGCGCGGATAATTTTCCAGGACGTGCATCAAGGCCTTGCCGTTGTGGCTAGCCGGATCAAACCCGGAAAGTTCCATCGCCGCATCGACCTTGCGCCGCAGAAAGGGTATCTGCCGGGGGCTGAGGCTATAGGCGTTGGAGGTGAAGAGGCCGACAAAGAGATACTCGCCGGTGACCTTGCCCTTCTTGTCGAACCGCTTCACGCCGATGACATCGACATGCACCGGCCGGTGAATGGTCGAGCGCAGATTGCCCTTGGTCACCAGCAACGGCATGGGCTGGCGGATAAAGGCCTCCACCTCCGGCGTCAGCCGGCCCGCGTCGCGGAGACCCTCGAACAATAGAACCTCGTCGTCGCGCAGAATTCCCTTGCCCGATTTCGGCAAGATTTCGAGATGCGAAGCCGCCCCCCGACCGACCAGCTTGTATTCGCGGCATCCAAGAAAAGTGAAATGATCGTCATGCGCCCAGTTCAGAAACGCGACTGCCTCGGCAACATCGGACTCGTCGACGGATTTCGTGGTCTCCTCCAATGCCGTTCCGACATTCTTGACCTCGTCCAACATCGCCCGCCAGTCCTCGACCGCGGCGCGCACGTCGACCAAGACCCGCTTGAGGCGCCGTTCGATTTCGCTCAAGGCCGATTTAGATGTCTGTTCGCTGATCAAGACCTGCATGTACGATTCTCTGCGGGTGCCCTTCCCGCCGACACCCGCCGTATATCCGCCGACATCGCCCGAACGATTACGCTTCACGATGAAGGTCGGGTGGACGACCAAATGGACGGTCAACTCAAGACGATTGAGCGCCATGGTCACGGAATCGACGAGGAACGGCATATCGTCGTTGACGATTTCGATCACCGTGTGGGGCGACTGCCATCCGTCCTTTTCGATATCGGGATTGTAGACGCGTATTTTGGCCTGATTGGCCCGGCGTCGCTCCCCAAATCGCATGAGCGCCAAGGCACCTCCCAGCAGGTTCTCCGTTTCCTCTCCAAGAAGGTCGTCCGGCGGCACGTTGACGAAAAACGCCCGAATGAAAAATTCGGCGGACTTTGCCTTGCCCCTCGACAATTTCGCACGCGCCAAGTCGACGATGCGACCGATTTGCTTGTTCTTGAGCGTTTCCGCCCGAACGGCCATGATACCGGCTCCCAATTAGGGGCTTTTGCCCGACAGGGCGCCAATATAGCAGCTGAATTTTTCCTCGGTCGATGAGTCTTCTTCAGCAAATCTTCTGTTCAATTCCGGAATTTCTTCTAAATTCAGACTCTCGACCGCGGACGGCGAGGAATTCCGGACGCCTGCAACTGAGCGAAACCGTCGAAAGCCCATGAAACCAGCCCCTTTTACCTATCACCGGCCGGACACACTTGCGGCGACAGCCGCCTTGGTGGACGGAATGGAAGATTTTCGTCTTCTGGCGGGCGGTCAATCGCTGATGCCGATGATGAACATGCGATATGTGATGGTCGATCACCTGATCGACTTGAACGAAGTGGCCGAACTCGCCGGCATCGACATCGCCGACGGCCGCGTCAAGATCGGCGCCATGACCCGCCAGCGGGATCTACTTGCTTCGGCAGAGCTCAAATCGGCGGCGCCGGTTTTCGCGGAGGCTCTTCAATTGGTGGGGCATCTTCAGACGCGGAACCGAGGGACCATCGGCGGCAGTCTTTCGCACCTCGATCCGGCGGCCGAACTGCCCGGCCTCGCGATGTTGCTCGATGCCCGAATTCGCGCCACCCGGAAGGCTGCCGAGCGGACGATCGCAATGGCGGACTTTCCGCTCGGCTACATGACCCCAAACCTCGAACCCGGCGAAATTCTGAGCGAAATCGAGTTCGATATATGGCCGGAAGGCCACGGCTATGCATTCCAGGAATTCTCGCAGCGTCACGGCGATTTCGCCATCGTCGGCGTCGGCGCGCTGATGACCTTGGATGGGGACGGTCGGATCGAACGGGTGACCGCCGTCCTAGTCGGTGTAGATTACTTGCCGGTGCGATTGCCCGAAATCGAGGACATGCTGGTGGGCGAGACGCCGTCAGAGAATCTGTTCCGAGCCGCCAGCGAAAAAGCGGCCGAACGAGAGATGATGGAGGACGCGCTTATTCCCGAATCCTATCGCCAATCCCTGACCAAGGCCCTGCTGCGCCGGACACTCGTGGCGGCGGCCGAAAGAGCACGAGGCTAGAATGCCGGACCTGCACGAAGTCACTCTCACCGTCAACGGCAAGACCTATACGGCCGAAGTCGAATCCCGCTGGTCGCTGGCCGATTTCCTGCGTCACAAACTCGGTCTGACGGGCACTCATATCGGCTGCGAGCACGGGGTTTGCGGTGCCTGTACGGTGCTGCTCGATGGCCAGGCGGTGCGCGGCTGTTTGACCCTCGCGGTTCAGGCCCAAGGAAAGTCTGTCGAGACGATCGAGGGCCTAGCCGATGAAAACGACGATCTCAACCCGCTGCAACAGGCCTTCTGGGAACACCATGGCCTGCAATGCGGATTCTGCACACCCGGCATCTTGATGACGTTGACGGAATTCCTGCGTGACACCCCCGACCCCAGCGAGGCCGAGGTTCGCGTCGCACTTTCGGGCAACCTCTGCCGGTGCACCGGATATCAAAGCATCGTCGATGCGACTCTTGCGGCCGCCGCCGCGATGCGCGAACCCGGCTAACTGGAACGCGGCCCCGATATGTCGACACGGATGTTCGGTCAGCCGGTCAAACGGCTTGAGGACCCGGATCTTTTGTCGGGCCGGGGCCAGTTCGTCGACGATATCCAACCGCCGGGCCTCCTTCATGCCGCGTTCCTCAGAAGCCCGGTGGCACATGCCCGGATCAGCGCAATCGATACCGCCGCGGCAACCGAACTGACAGGGGTCCACGGCGTCTTCACGGCCGCCGATCTGCCCGCGGAGTTACAGGGCAAACGAATCCTGCTGCAAGTCCCTCACCCGGCGATAAAACGCCCGATCACCCAGGAACCGTTGGCCACCGAGGAAGTCTGTTTCGTCGGCGATCCGGTGGCGGTGGTCGTCGCCGAGAGCCGGCATCTCGCGGAGGATGCTTGCGAGCGTATCGCCGTCGACTACGAACCCCTGCCCGCCGTCGCTGATTGCGAGACCGCACTTCGCCACGGCGCGGCGCCGGCCCACGATGGCCTGGAGGATAATGTCGCGGCGCAGCTCGGTTTCGAATTCGGTGATATCAATACCGCGTTTCGGGGTGCCGCCCACGTATTCGAGGATCGATACTTCCAGCACCGTGGAACGGCCAATCCCTTGGAAGGGCGCGGGTTGGTCGCACATTACGACGCAATCAACGAACACTTTACGGTCTGGTCCGCTACCCAGGCGCCATTCACCGTTCGCCGCGCGATGCTCGACATGTTGGAGGTGGAGGAGAGCGCCATCCGAGTGATCGCACCGAAGGATGTCGGCGGCGGCTTCGGCGCCAAGGGCATGGCCTATCCGGAGGAAATCGTCGTTCCGGCGCTGGCACGGGAACTCGGTCGTCCGATCAAATGGATCGAGGACCGCCGCGAACATTTCCTGACCACCACCCAGGAACGCGATCAGATCTGGGAATTGCAAATCGCGGTCGATGCCGAGGGCAAGATTCTCGGTTTGCGCGGCAAAATGACTCACGACACCGGCGCCTATATGCCATGGGGGGTTATTACGCCCTTCATCTCGTCAACCACCGTTCCCGGTCCCTATGTCGTTCCGGCCTACAAGCTCGACACCACGGTCGTTTTCACCAACAAGCCGCCGACAACGCCGTTGCGCGGCGCGGGACGGCCGCAAGCGGTCTTCGCGATGGAGCGAACCCTCGATCTCGTGGCGCGCGAATTGGACATCGACTGCGCCGAAATTCGCCGCCGAAACTTGATCCCCACCGAAGCGATGCCCTACGAGATGGGACTGATCTTTCGCGACGGCGCACCCGTGATTTACGACAGCGGCGACTATCCGGAGTGCCAGCGCCTCGCCCTCGAGCGCGCCGACTACGCGGGCTTCGAGGGTCGCCGGAAAGCGGCGCTTGCCGCCGGCCGCTATATCGGCATCGGCATTGCCAACGCGGTCGAGGGGACGGGCCTCGGCCCCTTCGAGGGTGCGACGATCCGGGTCAAGCCGTCGGGACGGGTGTCCCTTTTGACCGGGGCCGCCCCGCAAGGGCAGGCCCATGTCACGACGATGGCACAACTCTGCGCCGACGAGTTGAACCTGCCGCTCGAGTCGATCGATGTCGTGACCGGGGACACCAATGCGGTTTCGCTTGGGGTCGGCACTTTCGCGAGCCGGATCGCCGTCAATGCGGGCTCCTCCGTTCGCCTCGCCTCGGAGACCGTGCGCGGAAAACTGATCAAGCTCGCCGCCGCGGTTCTTGAAGTCGGCGAGGAAGATCTGGCGCTCGAGGATGGCGAGGTGCGTATTACCGGCGAACAGGGCGATAGTATCAGCTTCGCCGATTTGGCTCAGATGATGAACGGGATACCGGGGTACAAGCTGCCGGACGGGATCGAGGCCGGCCTGGAGGCCACGAGCTACTTCCAGCCAAAACAGGCGGCGTATGCGAATGGCAGCCACGTCGCCGAGGTCGAGGTCGACATCGAAACCGGGGCGGTCACAATCCTACGTTATGTGGTGGCGCACGATTGCGGCCGGTTGATCAACCCGCTGATCGTCGACGGCCAGGTCCAGGGCGGGGTGGCCCACGGCATCGGCAATGCACTCATGGAGCATCTCTTCTACGACGCCGACGCGAACCCGCTGACCACTACTTTCGCCGAGTACCTTCTGCCGACGGCCGAATCCGTTCCCGCCGTTGAAATCATCCACCTGGAGACGCCAACACCGATCAATCCACTCGGCGTCAAGGGGGCCGGCGAGGGCGGCACCCTGCCCGCCGCGGCCGTTATCGCCGCCGCCATAGATGACGCGCTGGTATCCTTTGGCGTTCGGTTCCGGGATGCGCCGGTCTTGCCGCATCAGGTCGTGGCGGCGTTGGCCGCAGCCGGGTAGACGGTCGCGCTATTGGTTTTCCTCGGTGGTGTCGGTGATCTCGTCGACCATTTGACGAATCTCCACCCCGCTCTCGTCGAAGGCGATGGCGAAATCGTTGCCGTCGGTGGCCCGCACCACATGTCCGGCGACGCTCCGGAAATTTTCGACCCGAAGCTCGACCGGGGCGCCGATCCCGATCTCGAATGATCCCTGGGATTCGATCGCCGCGCCGCCGATCGATATGTCCTTCAGCCGTCCGTCGAACGTTTCCGTGACGCTACTGCCTTCGACCGGATTCTCGACTGGAACCCGTTCGTGGCTGCGTCGATTGTCTTCCTTCGTCATGCGCCTCACTCATGAGAGGCGGCTATCCGCCACCGCCGTGTTTTATACGCCATATCCACGGCCGAACGAAAGTACCGCGCCAGAGCCCTTTCTTGTTCTTCCGCGCCCGGTCCTCGGCGGCGGCGTAGCGCGTCGTCTCGCGGCGAAGGGCCATCGCCCAGCCCGCCGCCATCAACCGCGCACCTAGATCGGCCTTGTCCGCGAAGCAAACCGCGAGCAGTTCGCCGTCGCGCGCGCGGTCGCGTCCCTCGCAACGGATCTCGCGCCCAAGCGTCAGTTCGACCAACCGCGCGGTCGCCATCGCGCCGCAGGGGTATTTGACGCCTTCCGCGCGGCAGATCTGGCCCGGTTCCGCGGCATCGATCCCGTAAAGCCTGATCTCGCGCCCCTCGATCCGCAGCCGATCGCCGCCCAAAATTCGAGCCGGGCCGCTGATTCGGACGGCACGGGCCAGGCGTCGCCGAGCCTTCCGTGTATTCCCGTCGATGGTGATGCGCGTTCGCGGCACGATGACCGTCCGCCCGCCCGAGCTGAAAGGCGGCGGCTGGGAGACTTGCGGCGTCTCCCTGATGCGCACGGTGCCGTCGCCCCAGGCCGAGCCCGTCAGGAGGAGCGTAAAGAACAGGATTCCGGTTCCGCGCACGGCTTTCGATCCGCTTAATTCGGCAATGATCAATGCCGCTAGTGTATGTCGCCGACGCGTCGATTAATATGGCCGTGGTCGCCCCACGCGAACACAAGGACGGATGATGACCCTTCACGACGACATGATCGTATTCGACGGCCTGATCGTTTCGAATTGGAGCCGCGCACTATTCGAGGATATGCGGCAAGGCGGTCTCACCGGGGCCAATTGCACCTGCTGTGTATGGGAGAATTTCCGCGATACGATGAACAATATCGCGGAATGGAAGACTTGGTTTCGCGAACATGACGATATCCTTTTACAGGCCTATTCGACCGATGACATCCGGCGCGCGAAGTCGGAAGGTAAGACGGCGATCGTTCTCGGCTTCCAGAACGTCTCCGCCATAGAGGATCGCCTCGACTATATCCAACTGTTCAAGGCGCTCGGCGTCGGCATCGTCCAGATGGCGTACAACACCCAGAACCTTATCGGCAGCGGGTGCTACGAATCGGATGATCGGGGATTGTCGGACTTCGGGCGCGAGGCCGTCGCCGAGATGAACCGCGTCGGCATCATGTGCGATCTCTCCCATGTCGGCCCGAAGACGTCGGACGACGTGATCGAGGTCTCGACGAAACCGGTCTGCTACTCGCATGTTGCGCCCTTGGGGCTGAAGGACCATCCGCGCAACAAGTCTGACGATCAGCTTCGATTTATCGCGGAGCGGGGCGGCTTCATCGGGGTTACCATGTTTCCACCCTTTCTCGCGCACGGCACCGACTCCACGGTCGATGATTATGTCGCGGCGATGGATTACGTCATCAATCTCGTCGGCGAGGATACGGTCGGCTACGGCACCGACTTCACCCAAGGATACGACCGGCCGTTCTTCGACTGGATCACCCAGGACAAGGGCTACGCGCGGAAACTGACGGAGTTCGGCGAGATCATCGCGCTAGAAGGAATTGAGCGTATCGGGGCCACCGGCAACCTTACGGCAGCCATGGCGCGGGCCGGGTGGCCGGAGCCGAAAATCCGGAAAGTGATGGGTGAAAACTGGTTGCGGGTCTTGGACGATGTCTGGCGCGTCTAGCGAGTGAATTTTACTTGGTGCACCAGCTCTTCCTTTTCCCGGTAGCAACCCGGCCCAAGCCTTTCTTGACAATTTCTTCCGCTAGATTGAAGCCGTCGATATCGACCTTCGCGACGATCCTATTGCTTTTACCGTCCCAGACCGGATCGCAGAAACGAACCTTCCGGGCCTTGGTTACCACTTTCACCACGAATTTCCGCGCTTTCTTGCCGCGCCGCTTTTCGCCTGGGCATTCGCCGAATCGAATTCGTGGAATCAGAACACCTCTGACATTCACGACCAAATTCGCCATCTCCTTGGGCACGTGCGGCAAGGTGACATAGATCGCGCCCGCATCCTTGATCACCAACCCGCCCTTTCCGCGACGCATCGGCCAATCATAACAAGCCGCGATCGCCGACCCGGAATAGAAAACGATGAGTAACGTCAAAAGCCAACGCATGTGCCGATATGTCCCCGAATGGTACACCCTATCACGCATTTAATAGACCAAGAACGATTAGTACTTCTTTCAAGGAGCCCCACTTCTCCATCGCCGCTTAATTGCCGGCGCGGCGCCGGGCAAGTTCCGCGCCCTCGACCATGATCCGGAGCTTCTCGGCGGCCTTCGCTTCGCTCATCATCACGAGACCGCAATCGGGGGCCGCCTGAATCTGCTCCGGCGACAGAACCTCGGCCGCCCGGAGCAAGCGATCCGCGACATGTTCGGCCGTCTCCATCACTTCGTCGCTGTTGAAGACGCAGCCAAACAAGACGGTCTTCGACGGGCAAGCCGCGAGCAAGGCCGGATCGAGCTTCGAGCCCTCGAACTCGAGTGCGAGCTGATCGACCTTCGAACGCTCCAACTCACCGATGATCACGGGATAGCTGTCGACGATCGGTCGGGTCAAACCAGGCTGTGGGTAGCCGTAGCAAATGTGGACGGCCGTCTTGCAGGAAAGGCCTTCGACGCAACGGTCGAGCGCCTCTATCCCCCAATCCGAGACCTTGTCGGGATAGCGACTGAACACCGGCTCGTCGAATTGGATAACGTCGGGCGAGAGCGCGTCGAGGAGCCTGGCCTCGACATTGATCGCATCGGCCCAGGCGAAGGCCATCTCCCGCTCGTCGCCGTAGAAGGCATCCAGGGTCGAATCGATCACCGTCATCGGTCCCGGCAAGGTCATCTTGACCGGTCGGTTGGTCTCGCCCTTGAGGAAGGCCAGATCATTCACGACGATCGGACCCTTGTGCCGGATGGGACCGACACACCGGCCCGCCATGACGCGGCGGCGGCCACCCCGCATTTCCTTCTCGCCCAAGGTTTCGTAGTCGAAGCCTTCCATGTTCATCGTGAGGTGCGTGACATAGTTCTTCCGACGCTGCTCGCCGTCGCTCACGAGATCGATGCCGGCGCGCTCCTGATCTCGGATCGCGAGCCGGGTGGCGTCGTCCTGTGCCGCCGCGCGGGCATCGTCGTCGAGCGCCCAGTCGCCGCCCTTCCCGAAATGATCGAGCTTGCCATCAAGCGCGGTGCGATAGCGAAACAGCCAGGATCGCTTGGGCATACTGCCAACAACGGTGGTGACGAACGCACTCATTTCCGAAACCTTTCAATTGGCCGCGCCAAAAGGCAGGGCCGGGACTCGCCACGGTCGACGACGCCCATACCATTAATGCGGCGCATTCAATTTTAAAAGACCGAGTGGGACGAAACACGTGGAACTTCCCTATCACGACCGCTTCGATTATTCGGCCATTGTCGAGCGTCCGGACTATTCCTGGCCCGACGGCAAACGCCTCGCCCTTCACGTCGCCCTCAACATTGAACATTTCGCGTTCGGCGAGGGGATCGGCCACACGCCAACCGAGCCGGGGCCGCCGCCGGATCATCGGAATTTCGCCTGGCGCGATTACGGCCTTCGGGTCGGCGTCTGGCGAATCCTCGATCTGCTCGACGAGTTGAAAATTCCGGCAAGCCATCTGACCAACAGCGTCATCTACGACTACGCGCCCCAGATCATGGACCGCGTCCGGACCCGCGGCGATGAGATCGTCGGGCACGGACGGACGAATTCCGAGCGCCAGGCGGATTTCGACTCGGCGGGCGAAGCCGAACTGATCCGCGAGACGACCGAGGTCATCGAGAAACATGAAGGCAAACCGCCGAGGGGTTGGATGAGCCCTTGGATTTCCGAAAGCGAGGTGACGGCGGACCTCCTCAAGGAGAACGGCTATACCTACATCATGAACTGGCCCTGCGACGACCAACCGTTCTGGATGCGCACGCGCTCGGGGCCGATCCTTCAGGTACCCTATCCGAACGAGATCAACGACTCGCCGGCGAATTTGAACCGGCGCCACACCCCGGCGGAGTTCGCCGAGATGGCGATCGATAATTTCGATGAAATGATCCGCCTCTCGGACGACCAACCCTTGGTGATGGGTTTCGCCCTGCACACCTTCATCGTGGGCCAACCGTTCCGCTTCAAGCATCTCAGGCGGATCCTCGAGCATTTCGTCAACCATCCGGAACGCGACAAGGTATGGTTCGCCCGGCCGGGCGAGATCGCCGATTACGCGGCCGCTCTGCCAGTGGGCGTGGTCCCGGGCAGCGAGGAAGCGAAGGGCTGAATTCATGGCGGCGCGGTCGATGAAGCAGGCGGATACTCCCATGTTCGACGGAGTTTTCCGCGGTAAGCCGGCCTGGCGGCGCGCCACGATCCGGGAGCGGGACTATCGGTTGAAATTAACCGATGGCTGCCTCGGCGAACTCAACAACTTCGTGGCGACGTTGCGGCGGAATCCACTACAGACCGAACTCCTGTCGCCGGCGGACCATGACCTGCACAAAACGCACCGCCTGCTGGCCCGCGCGAAACGAATTCTGGATGAAGGCGTCGGCTTCGTCGTGCTCGACCGCCTGCCGGCCCAATCCTTCGACAAGTCGGAAATGAAAGCCGTCTATTGGATATTGAGCTGCATGATCGCGCGGCCGGTGGCCCAGTCCTACGGCGGCACGATGCTCTACGACGTGCGGGACACGGGCAAGAAGAAGAGCCCGAAAGTGCGGGCCGACCTCACCAACCAGGAATTGGATTTTCACACAGACTACAGCTACAACACCCCGCCGCCCTATCTCGGCCTTCAAGTGTTGCGGACCGCCAAGCGCGGCGGGCGGAGCGGCATGGTCAGCCTATATACGGCGCATAACGAGTTGCGACGGCGCCATCCGGATTTGTTGCACCGGCTATACCAACCTTTCTGGATCAATCGCTATGGCGAGCACGCGCCGGGCCTGCCGAAGGCGGGCCGTCACCCCGTCTTCGCCTATGACGGGAGCCGCGTTCGCGGCCGTTTCAACCCGCGCAACATCATCGCCGGCCACGATTTGATGGGCGAAGCACTGGATGAGAAAGGCCGGGCCGCGATCGAGGCATTGACCGACGTCATGGAAGATTCCGAGATGCATCTGAATTTCCACCTGAAGGTCGGCGAAACGGTCTATATCGCCAACGACCATTGTGCCCATCTTCGCACCGCCTATAAGGATCACGACGACCCGGATCGATGGCGCCACCTCATCCGTATCTTTCTCCGGGACGAAGGGCTTCGCAGCTATGACGGCTAGTAATCAGGAGTTTCGAAAATCATGACGACCAAACTCGGCGAAACGTTTCGCGCGCTGTTCTACACCCCCTTCTATCTGCCGTTTTCGCTCGGGACCTACGAATCGGAAGGTCTCGATATCGAACTCTCATCCTCGCCCACTTTGGCTTCGATCACCGACCACTTCGCGGACGGCGCGCCCGAGGTGTTTTGGGGTGGTCCGATGCGCATCATGCTGATGCGCGACCAACAACAGCCCCAGCAGATCGTCGGGTTCTGCGAGGCGATCACGCGCGATCCCTTTTTCCTGATCGGCCGGACGCCGAACCATGATTACAAGCACACGGACCTCGCGAACGTCACATTCGCAACCGTCAGCGAGGTGCCGACACCCTGGCTCTGCCTGCAGGAAGATCTCCGGCAAGCGGGCATGGACCCGGATGCGATCACCCGGATCACCACCAACACGATGGGTGAGAACGTCGCGGCACTTCAGGCCGGCGAGGTCGACGTCGTGCAGCTTTTCCAACCCTTTGCCGAGGAGCTTCTGGAAGTCGAGACCTGCCATCTCTGGCATGCGCAGGCATCACGCGGTTACACCAGCTATACGACCCTTTATGCGCTGGAGGAGACGATCCAGCAGAAGCCCGATTTGTTGCACAAGATGACGCGGGCACAGTACCGGGCCCAGAAATGGCTCCACGCCCACAGCCCGGCCGAGGTCACGGACGCGGTCGCGGATTATTTTCCGGACGTGCCCCGCGAGCGTTTTATGGCCGCCGTGAAGCGCTATCTCGACCTCGGCGTCTGGGGCAAGACCCCGCACCTTCCCCGCGAAGGCTTCGAAAGCCTTCGCGCCGGCTTGATATCCGGCGGCTTTATTGACAGCAGCCCCGCCTTCGCGGACTGCGTCGACAACCAGTTCGCCGACGCCGTCATCGCCGAGGATCCGGCCGCGCCCTGAGCACATCCAACTTTCGCCCGGTCCGAACGAGTATTCCTACTCGGCCAGCCCGAGACGATTGGCGATATTGTTCTTTTGCATGTTGGAAGAGCCGCCGACGATCGGCATGCCGATCAGATCGCTCACGGTTTGCGCCATGTCGAACTCCTCCGACAAGCCATAGGCGCCCATGACCCGCTGGCAGGTGAGGCCGATCTCGATAGAGGTGTCGGCGACGAACAGTTTCGCCATGCTGGTTTCGACCGCTGCCGGACGACCGGAATCGATCAGCCAGGCGGCGTGATAGAGCATGTGGCGGCACGCCTCTAAGCGCGTTCGCGCCTCGACGAGATCATGACGCACCGCTTGGTGACCACTGATCGGCTTGCCGAACTGATGCCGCTGCTGCGCGTATTCCCAGGCTTCCTCGACCGCCGCCTGGGCAAGGCCGAAGGTCATGGCCGCGACCTCTACCTTTTCGACGTCCAGCGAGCGGCCCGCGAGCCGCCGCCAGGCGTCATTCCAAGCATCCCCACCTCCGACGATATTCTCCGCCGGGACGCGCACGCCATCGAAATAGACGTCGAAACTGTGGCTGTAGACGAGGTTCTGGTGGGTTAATTCCCGACGGCCGACGCCGGGCGCGTCGGCCGGGACCAGCACCAGGCTGAGATTGCGATAGCGCGCTGCGTCGGGATCGGAATTCACCAGACAAAATATGTAATCGGCCCAGTCGGCGCCGGTGCACCAGCGCTTCACCCCGTTGACGACCACGGTATCGCCGCCATCCTCCAAATGCGCCCGTGTCTTGACGCTGGCGAGATCACCGCCGACATCGGGTTCGGAAAGCCCATAGGCGAAGAAGAGCCTGCCGGCCGCGATTTCGGGCAGCAGCGTCGTCTTCTGCGCTTCCGAACCGCTTTCCGAGATATTACCCCCGCCATAGAAGGCGCAATGGATGAACGGCCCGGCAAGGAATGTCCCGGCGCGGCACAATTCCTCGATCACCGCCGTGGCCGCGACCCAGTCCTGGCCATGGCCGCCGTATTCCTCCGGCACGGTAAGGCCGCAGACGCCGAGATCCGCGAGTTTCGCGAAGACATCGCGCGGGAAGGCCTGCGCGGCCCGCCACGCCTTACGCTTCTCGCGCGGCGCTTCCTCGGCGATGAACCGCTGCAAACTTTGCCGAAGCTGGGTTATATATTCCGGTTCCTCCGCGAAATACATGGTGACGCGCTCCCTCTTCGCCCGACGGAACCGGCGGGCACGTCTCGTCGAAAGCCCGAATGGGCCTCGTCACAGTAGATGTGCCTCCGCTTCTTGGCGAGGTTTCCCCTTGGCCGCCAATCCAACAGCCGTAAATAGCATCATATATCTGCGGCATTATGTCGGTTGGTACGAATCAAGCGATAAATGGCATGATATGGGAATCAGGGTAGGTCTGGCCCCACCTAAGGAGCGCGCGAGAATGGCGAAGCAAGAATCAACGGCCGAACATTACGACGTTCTGATAGTCGGCGCCGGGATTTCCGGAGTCGGCGGGGCCTATTACCTACGCGAGCGGTGCCCGGACACCCGTTTCGTCATTCTCGAGGCCGAGGAGAATTTCGGCGGCACCTGGTGGACCCACCGATTCCCCGGCATCCGCTCGGATAGCGATCTCTATACCTTCGGCTACAGCTTCAAGCCCTGGATCGGTCCGCCCATCGCCACCGCGGAGGAAATCCTCAGCTATATGGGAGAGGTGATCGAAGAGAACGACCTGGCGCAATACATCCGCTATGGCCACAAGATCCTGAAAGCCGATTGGTCTGAGGAGGACAGCCGCTGGACCGTCGAGGCCGTGCGCGGGGAGACCGGGGAGACGCTTCGCTTTACCTGCGATTTCCTGTGGATGTGCCAGGGCTACTACCGCCATCACGAAGGCTATACGCCCGATTGGCCGAACATGGCCGACTTCCAGGGCGTGATCGCGCATACCGAAAATTGGCCGGAAGATCTCGACTATGCCGGCAAGAACGTCCTCGTCATCGGCTCGGGCGCCACCGCGGCGACGGTGATTCCGGCGATGGCAGGGACGGCGGCTCATGTGACCATGTTGCAGCGCTCGCCGACCTATTTCCGGAGCGGCCGCAACGCCATCGACATCGCCGATACGCTCCGCGAACTCCAGGTCGACGAGACCTGGATCCACGAAATCGCGCGACGCAAGATCCTGTTCGATCAGTCCGCCTTCACCGATATCTGTTTCCAAAGGCCCAAGGTCGCGAAAAAGCAGCTGCTGGATCAGGTGCGAGAGCTGCTCGGACCCGACTACGACGTGGACAAGCACTTCACCCCCGCCTACGACCCGTGGCGCCAGCGCCTTGCCTTCGTCCCGGACGGCGACCTCTTCGAAGGGATCAACTCGGGGAAGGCGTCGGTTGTGACGGATCAGATCGACCGATTCACCGAGAAAGGCATCCTCCTGCAATCTGGCGAGGAGCTGGAAGCCGACATCATCGTCACCGCCACCGGCTTCAACATGAACGTCATGGGCGATATCGCTTTTTCGATCGACGGCCGGCCGCTCGATTTCCACGAGACGGTCACCTATCGCGGCATGATGTTCACCGGCGTCCCGAACCTGGCCTGGGTGTTCGGCTATTTCCGGGCGAGCTGGACGCTGCGGAGCGAGTTGATCGCGGACTTCGTCTGCCGCCTCTTGAACCATATGAAGGCGACGGGCGCGAAGAGCGTCGAGCCCGCCTTGCGGGCAGAAGACAAGGACATGTCGCTCTTCGACTGGATGGACGCGGACAACTTCAACCCGAACTACCTGAAGCGCGCCATGCCGATCCTCCCCAGACGCGGCGACAAGCGGGAATGGCAGCACACCCAAGACTATTGGCGCGAAAAGGACGAATTCCCCGCGATCGATTTGGAGGACGAGGTCTTCGTCTACCGGTGGGACGCGCGGTCGAACATGGCTGCGGAGTGATTGAGTCCAACCAAGAACCGACCTTGGAGACGCGTCCGACCAAAGTCCGGTGACCGATACGGAAGCAGAAGTTCACCAATGAGCAACGGAACCTCCAATTCCAGCCCATTTCGAAGATTGGCACTGGGCGGACCCACCCTTTCCGATCGCGATCTGGGAGGCCTATATGATTGCGCTGTCGGCGACCCTATTCCACGCGAGAAATGTTAGCGCAAAATTAACAATTCCTCACGATACTGCCTCCCGGCGCTCGCCCGATGGTAGAGTTAATCATTCCAGGCGTCGCGACAATTCTTAAGAGGCTGGGTTTTCCAATATGCGCGCGCTCTTGAAACCTCTGCTTACGTTTGACGTTTTTCTAATGAGCGCGGCGATTGTTGGATGCGCACTCGTTCTCGCATTCGACTTGATGATTCCGCTGACGGAAGGCAGCGCGTGATCTGGTGATCGCGGTTGTGTTGGCCGTGTGGCGGGCGCGGTGAATTTGTGTCCACCTAAGCGATCTATCCGGGGCTATTTCGAAGCGAGACGCTGGACGCTAATACAAGGACACAGTACACCAACGGAACACGCCCAGCCCTCGCATAGAACACCCGCACAAAAAGTACGATGGATGAGGTGGATGCGTTGTTTTTGGATTGAGATACTGGAAGTACCAGTACCTTGATTTTATAGATTACGAAATCGTTGGCAGTTCTGGGTAGGGGGGCAATCCCTATTCAACACCCTTTGTATTTCTTACGGATGCATTCACGGGCAAGTTTCTGTGCGGTGGGTTAAATCCTTATAAAATACTTCTGAGTGTATGATTTTTCATAAATATAATCAAAATTTGACACTGTGTTTTTATCATGACACCGTTCATATGGTGCAAACACAACAGAGATGAAAGAGGTGGAAATATGTTGTTTATGGTAACTCATACGCACGATTATCAAACTTGCGGCGCCCATCAACCAGAAATCTCAGGAAAATTACGAGAACTGACAAAAAATAAACCAGAAAATAGGATCAAATTTGTGAGTGCTTACGGCAATCGATTGGTTCACAAGATATTTATGGTTATAGAGGCGGATAGCATGGAAGATATTGATGCCCATTTCGATCCAGTTTTAGAAATCGGTAACTATGATATTATCCCAATCATGAAGAGAGAGGTATAGTTGTACTTAAATTTTTGATAATACAATATTATTGATGTTACCCAACGTTGGGATCATCAGATTTGATTGATAACATTGAGAGGTTACTGCTGTCGCATCGAATAAGAAGCGACAGATGCCTCAGCGTGTCTCTATGAATCTCATTTCTAATTAGAAATGAAACCTATCAGGTGCCATATGCGTGATCGTTATTGGGTTAAATCCTTATAAAAGTCCTTTGGGCACCAGCATCCCCCTGTTTCGCAAGGGGCATCCATTCACGCAGAGCAGTTGCGTAATCACCACTCTCGTATGCGGTGACACCCTTTTGGAAATCAGCACTCTCACTCACCCCGACACTTCCAAGAAGCACGGCAAGGGTCATGACCTAGCCCCCTTAACCGGATCCACGGTGTGAGTTAGAGAGAGCGTCATCT
>CAYPAV010000003.1:0-85877 GCA_964408805.1 uncultured Rhodospirillaceae bacterium
CAAACAACGAGCAAGGTCTAACATAACGACTGGTACGAAACCTGGGGGCAAGTCATTCGGATGGTGGGGTATTCGCATCGATTACGTCTTCGCCGAAAAGAAACACTTCGATGTCTTGGAGGCGTCTTTGGTTCCGCTCAAATATCACCGCGCATCCGACCACCTCGCCTATTATACGAAACTCAATCTAAAACATTGATAATTCGTATATTTCAGGCGTTCTCAATCATCCACCGCGTGCCATGAATCCCGTTTACGGCGTCATGACCTAAATTATCGGACACCTACTCAACCGCAATTGGGGCAACCAGAATATCATGGTTCAAATTCGCATCGGGTTCGTTGGCGACAGCATCACCCATGGCACCGGGGACGAGACCCTGCTCGGTTGGACCATTCGCCTGGGTCAGGCGGAGGTGGCGCGGGGACACGACGTCACGGTCTATAATCTCGGCATCCGGGCCGACACCTCCGGGCTGGCGGCGGAACGCTGGGAAGCGGAATGCGCGGCGCGGCTGAAACCCGGCATTAATTGCGCTACCGTCTTCGCGCTCGGCATCAACGACAGCGCCCATGAGACGAGCGCCGAACGGGAGGGCCGGCGGATCGACCTCGATCGTTCGATCGAGATCATCGGCGACATGCTGAGCCGGGCCCGGACCTTCGGCCCCGTCCTATGGGTCGGCCCGACGCCGGTCGTTGAGGCGATGATGCCGCTGTCCCGCATTCCGGGGGTGGTCTACGACTTCCGGAACGAGACGATCGGCGACTACAACCAAGCTTATATAGCCGCGGCGGCTGATTTGGGTGTGCCCTATCTCGATCTCTTCACGCCGCTCGGCGGGGATCCGGCCTGGGAGGCGGCGCTACGGAAATCCGACGGCCTTCACCCGAATTCCGAAGGCTATGAAATCATGGCGGCCCGGATCGGCGACTGGCCGGGGTGGCGCGGCCTCTTCGACGGGTAGCCCCTCTATTCGGCGGCGGCGACTTCCTCGCCCGCCGCCTCGAAGCGGAAACCCTTATAGCCCTCCGCGACGATCTTGTCGCAGATCTTCCGATAGCGGCCGACTCCGCCGACATAAGGGAAGAAGACCCGGGGCTTGCCCGGAATATTGGCGCCCATGTACCAGGACGCGGCTTTCGGGAAGAGCGTCTTGTACGCAAACATGCTGACATGTTCGACCCAATCGTCCTCCGCCTTCAAGGTCGGCTCGATGATCTCCAATTTGCTCTCGCGGAGATGGATCAGGCAATCCGTCACCCAATCCACATGCTGCTCGATCGAGACCATCATATTGCTGAGCACGGACGGGCTGCCGGGCCCGGTGATCATGAACATGTTGGGGAAATCCGCGGTCATCAGGCCGAGATAGGTGCGGGGGCCGGCCTCCCATTTTCTTGGCAGGGTGGCGCCGCCGCGCCCCTCGATGCCGATCTTGAAGAGGGTTCCCGTCATCGCGTCGAAACCGGTCGCGAAGACGATCGAATCGAATTCGAACGACCGCCTGCCCGTCTCCAGGCCCTTCGGCGTGAGCCGCTCGATGGGGGCCTCCTTAATATCCACGAGGGTGACGTTGTCGCGGTTGAAAGTCTCGAAATACTGACTGTCGATGCAGATGCGCTTGGTCCCGATGGGATAGTCCTTCGGCGCCAGCAACTCGGCGACCTCGGGGTCGCGAACGATCGAGCGAATCTGCTCTCGAACGTACTCGGCACAAGTATCGTTGGCCTCCTGGCTGGTCACCAGGTCGTTGAAGGAGGAGAGAAAGCCGGCCCCACCCACGGCCCAGCGTTCATCATAGGTCCGGGCCCGTTCCTGTTCCGAAACCGACAACGCGGAGACGTCATTCAATTCCCGAATATTGCCCATCGTCGTCAGGCGCGCCTCGGCGCGAAGAGCCGGATAGTCGTCCTTCCAATAATTCGCGTAATCCGGCGTCATGGGGCCATTGCAGGACGGGATCGAATAGTTGGGGGTGCGCTGGAAAACGGTCACATGCGCCGCCTGTTCCGCCAGCACCGGAATGGCCTGAATGCCGGAGGAGCCGGTACCGATGACGGCGATCCGCTGGCCGCTGAAATCGACTTCTTCATGAGGCCAATCGCCGGTGTGGTAAGTCGCACCCTCGTAGTCCGTCAACCCCTCGAAAGCAGGCGTTTGCGAGGTCGACAGACAGCCCGTTGCCATGATGCAGAACTGCGCGGTCACGCGCTCGCCCTTGTCGGTCTCGACGCGCCAGCGGCGCGCAGCTTCGTCGAAACGTGCACTCAGGACGGTGGTCTCGAACTCGATATCCTTGCGGAGATCGAAGCGGTCGGCGACGTGGTTGGCGTATTCCAAGATATCGGGCTGCGCGGAGAAGCGTTCCGGCCAGTCCCATTCCTGCTGCAATTCGTCGGAGAAGGAGTATGAGTACTGCATGCTTTCGACATCGCAGCGAGCCCCCGGATAACGGTTCCAGTACCAGGTGCCGCCGACATCGTCGGCCATCTCGAAGACACGGGTGGAGAAGCCAAGACCGCGCAGGCGATGCAAAAGGTAGAGGCCGGCGAAACCGGCCCCGACGATGACGGCATCGACCGTCGACGATGCGCTGTTCTGCTTTGACATGCGATTCCTCGTTGTAACTCCGTCCGCGCGGCCGAAAATTCCGGATTTTCCGGCGTTTGGCAATAAAGAGCGTGTAACACCTCGGCTTGATGTAAAGCCATCGCCGCTTGGCCAAATCATCATGGCCGGCCTATTTGGATGAACGACGGCCAACCATGAGTGGGACGAAATAATGAGCGAGCGTAAATTGGACGGCAAGGTTGCCCTGATCACCGGCGGGGCCCGCGGCCTCGGTCGCGGCTATGCGTTGCGGCTGGCGGGGCTGGGCGCCGATATCGCGATCATCGACCGCAATCTGAAGGCCGCGGAAGTCTACGAATTCGAGCGATCGGCGCTGACCGCCGACACGGTGACGGCGGAGTGCGAGGCCCTCGGCGTTCGCGCAATGGCGTTGGAAGCCGACCTGACCGACCGCGCCGCCACCGACCAGGCCATCGCGGATATCGTCGCCGAATTCGGTCGTCTCGACATCGCCGTCTGCAACGCCGGCGGCGGCACCGTAACCTTCGCCGACGAGCGCCCGGCGCCCGCGGCAGGCGCCAATGTCGATACCGAGGATTTGGTGACGACCGGCACGCCGGCCGATTGCCCGGAGGAAATGCTGACCCGGGTCCTCGATATCAACGTCAAGACCTGCATGTACACTTGCATGGCCGTCGCACCACAGATGAAACGGCAGAAATCCGGCAAGATCGTAACCGTGTCCTCGACCGCGGGCGTCGATGCCAAGGGCGGCTATCATCCCTACGGCACGTCGAAGGCGGCGATCATTCATTACACGCGCGCCCTGGCGCAGGAACTCGGCGCCTACAATATCAACGTCAATTCGATCGCGCCCGGCATCATCCGCACCGGCCGGCTCGGCGACCGGGCCCATCTGGCGGAGACGGTCGCGCTCCGCCGCGAGGGCACGATCGAGGATTGCGCCAAGGTCGTCGAGTTCCTGACGACCGATCTCTCCGACTACGTCACCGGCCGCACCATCCTGATCGACGGCGGTCTGCTGCGCTAACCCCCTCGCCTAACCCTGGGTCAACGGCGAGGTCACGTCGCGGAAGGACGGGTCGAAGGAGGTGACGACGTCGACCACGGTCGGTTCGTTCGCGGCCAGGGCATCGCGGATGGCGTCGGCGATCTTCTCCGGCTTTTCGACACGAATGCCGTTGATTCCCATGGATTTTGCGATCTCCGCGAAGTTCATGTCCGAGAAGGTGCTGGCAATAGTGCGGTTGCCCTGGCCGTGCTTTACCCAGCCGAGCGCACTGTTGTTCAGGATCACCACGACAATCGGGATATCCTCATCGCGCGCCGTCATGACCCCGTTTATCGCCATGCCGAAGCCACCGTCACCGGTAACGGCGATGACCTGCCGATCAGGATCGACGAGCTTGCCCGCCAGCGCCGCCGGGATCGCGTAGCCCATGGCACCGATCCCGGGCATGAGCAGCGTGCCCGGGCCCTTGGTCTGGAAATAATGGGTCATGAACAGACGGTTCTCGCCCGCGTCGCAGGTGAGGAGCGCATTGTCGTCGATCACGTCATGCATCTCCCGAAACAATCGCTGCGGCATGATCGGCTCTTCGTCCGACGCGTAGCCCGGGTCCTCGAAGAAACCTTCCTTCTCCCGAGTCTCGTCGAGCACTGTCTTCCGCGACCCCAGGGCCTCGGCGCCAGGTCCCCCCCCGTCGCGGACCGCCGCGGTGATTTGCCCGAGGACGATCGCCGCGTCGCCGACGACCACGGTGTCGCAGGGGAAGGACCAGCTGGCGTTCTTCGGCTCGATATCGATCTGGACCAGAGCCTGCCGGGCGGGGTCGATCAGTTTGGGATTTTCGTTCCCGGTATCCGCCGGCCCGAGGCGGGTGCCGACCGCCAGGATCAGATCCGCCTCGCCGACGAATGCATTCGCCGCCGCCTGGCCGAAATTGCCGCAAACGCCGAGCGCCAGCGCATGGGTTTCGGCGAAGACGCCCTTGCCGGAGGCCGTGGTGGCCACGGGCGCGCCGATGAGTTCGGCCAGCTGCTCGAGTTCCGCATAGGCTTGGGCGATGCGAACGCCATTGCCGGCGATGATCACGGGCCGTTCGGCCCCCCGGAGCGCCATCGCGGCCGCGGCGACGCTCTCGGGATCGCCCGACGGCGGCGTCGGCAAGTAATGGCTTGTCGGGTAAAGATAGGGCCGCTGCTCGGGATCGACGGTGCCGCCGAAGCAGGCGCTGTGATAGATCACGCCCACCGGGCCCCGTTCGCCACTCAGCGCATGCTTGATCGCGAGTTGCGTGGCATGCACCGCCTGGGCCGGCTGGTGGGCCACGGCGGTATATTTGGTGACGCCGCTCAGCGTCTGTCTGGTATCGGCCCCGCCATAGTCGCCGGTGCCGCTTTGGTAAGGCGCATGCTGGGTAAAGGGGGCGACGTCCGAGAAGTCGGTCAGCACCAGCATCGGCGAACTGCCGAAATGCGCCTCCAAGGTGCCGAGAAAGCCATTCGCCAGCATGAAGATTCCCTGGCCGATCGCCACCCCCGGCTTACCGGTCAGGCGGCCGTACACCTCGGCCATGACGCTGGCCAGCGATTCGTGGCGTACCAGGACCGTGCGGACCGTGTCCTGATGGTCGTACAGCGCGTCATAGAGGCGACCCATATTGCCGCCGGCGATGCCGAAGACCATGTCGATGCCGGCTCCTTCGAGCACACGGACGATGCCTTCATTGGCGCGGACCTCTTCCTGTAGCAGTTTTTCGGTGATTGGCATGATTCCTCCGAGCGTCTCACTGAATTCGGCCAAGCCCGGGACCGGGTCCGGCCGAAGTTGATATAGACCGCCGTGGGCATGCGTTCAAAGCATCGCGAGCATACAAACCTTGGAATGGCGGCGTTTCCGCTCAAATTCTTTGTGACCCCGCGCAAGCGCGCGGAACGCGAATATCGAGAAGGATATAGCCATGCAGGTGACCGAACTGTCGCACGCGCTCGGCGCCGAACTCCACGGGATCGATATTGCCGGCGAGCCGAGCAATTCAGAAATCGACGGGATCTGCGAAGCGTTGAATACGCACCACCTCATCCTGTTCCCCGGCAGGCGGCTGACGCCGGAGCAGCACATCGCCTTCTCCCGCCGCTTAGGCGAGCTGGACGATCATTCCGCGACCCCGCATGACCGGCTGGCGGGCCATCCCGAACTCCTTGAAATCACCAACAAGCCGAAGAACGGCCAGCCGTCGCAGACCCGCTTTACCGGCCGGAACTGGCATTCGGATTATTCCTATACCGGTCGGCCCGCCGCCATCTCGATGCTCTATTGCACGGAGAAACCACCGGTCGGCGGCGATACCATGTTCTGCAACATGGTAGGGGCCTATGACGAACTGTCCGACAAGATGAAGGGCATCGTCGACGACCTGCAGTCGGTCTACGATTTCAACCTGGTCTCGGGTGCGGCGAAGCGCGACCCCGTGAAGATAGCCGAACTGCTGGAACTCAACCCTCCGATCGCCCATCCCTGTGTCCGTATCCATCCGGACAGCGGGAAAAAAGCGCTCTACGTCAGCGAGCGCACGTCGCATTTCGACGGGATGACCCGGGCGGAAAGCGCGCCCATCATCGAGTTTCTCTGCCGCCACGCAACTCGGCCCGAAAACGTCTACCGTCACAATTGGCAGGTCGGCGATCTCGTTTGCTGGGACAATCGCACGACAATGCACGTGGCGCTCGGCGATTTCGACCCGGCCCAGCCCCGCCACATGCTGCGGACGACCGGTCGGGGCGAGCCGTCCGGCTACGTGGTGGCCCCGTTGGAGGCCTGAGCGGCCGGCGCTTACGCCGTCAGTTGATCCACTGGCCGCCGTCCACGTCGACGACCTCGCCGGTCAGGAAATTGGGCTCCACACTCGCCAGGAACGCGACCACCTCGGCGATGTCCTCGGGCGTGCCCATTCGGCCGAGCGGGATCGCCCCAACGATAGCCTCCTTCAGCGGCGTGAAATGTTCGCGGGTCAAATCAGTAAAGACCGCGCCGGGACAGATCGCATTGACCGTCACATGCGGTGCCAGTTCCTTGGCCAAGGCCCGGGTCATGCCGAGAACGCCCCCCTTCGCAGCCGCATAGGCGAATTTGCTGACCCCGGTCGGGCTCCCGCCCGTATGGGCGCTCACCGACGAGATATTGACGATCCGGCCGGATTCCTGTGCCGTCATCAGTGGGGCGACGAAGTGGCACCAATTGAAATACCCCTTCAGATCGACCGCGAGGGTGTGGTCCCATTCGGCCTCGCTGATCTCCAGGATGCCTTTCGGCTGGGAGATGCCGGCATTGTTCACCAGCACATCGATCCGGCCCCACTCGTCGATCACCTGCGTCCCGAGACGCTGCACCGTGTCGAATTCGGAAACCTCGCCGACCAACTGCAGGGCCTCAACGCCGAGCGCTTGAAGGGCCTTGATGGTGTCCGCCCCTTCGGGCTGGCGTCGGTCCATGATCGCCACATCGAAGCCCTTGCCCGCCAGGGCGAGTGCCGAAGCGCGGCCGATCCCCCGCGCGCCCCCGGTGACGATTGCGGTCTTCCCGGTGTTACTCATAGGATCGCCGTCCGCCGCAAGGTCCTGGCGGCGCTTGCATCGAAAGGCGGCCGCGCGTGCTGCAGCACCAGATTGTCCCACAAGATAAGATCGCCGACCGCCCAATCATGGCGATAGATGTAAGTCTCGTTAAGAAGATGCGACCGCACTTCCGCGATCAGTCGCGCGCCGGCTTCAGGTTCCATGTCCTCGATCCCGATGGTTGTCAGATTGTTGACCCAAATTGCCCGCCGGCCGGTGCGCGGGTCGGTCCAGACAAGAGGATGGACCCAGCTCGGCCGCGCGTCCGCCGCATCGACAACGTTCCAGTCCGCCGTCGTCCGTTTGTCGTAGGCACGCTCGTGGCGGCAGCGAAGACCCTCGATCCGCGCCCTCAGAGCCGCCGGCAGGGTGTCGTATACGCCGTGCGTGTCGACGAAATTCGTGCCACCGCCGGTTTCCGGCACTTCGACCGCATAGAGGATCAACGCCTTCAAGGGTTGCTCGAGAAACAACTGGTCGATGTGAAACTCGAGCTCGCCCGTCCCGAATATTCCGTCCGCCCGGGTGTTCGATACGAACTGGCTGTCCTTGTCGGCGGTCGCGCTTTTGTTCAACTCGCGGAGGCTCGTCTCGCCGAAACAGCGCGCGAAGCGTGCCTGATCCGCCGCCGACAGATCGAGCCCCCGAAACAGCAGGAGATGATGCCGGAGAAGCAGGTCCCGCAACGCCGCCTCGATCGTCGGATCGATCGGTCGCGCGAGGTCGACCCCGCTCACCTCCACGCCGACATGGGTCGATAGCGGCGATGCAATCAATCCCTCCGGCAATGCCGGCCCATTATTGTTCGGTTGAGACAAATGTTTCGTCCGCGCCCTATGTTAGGTTCTACCCACTAGCTAAGGCGTGATAGGGCAAAGGACACCCGCGACGCGTTCCACGGGAGAGACCCAAGGTGAGGATTTCAGAGGGCCTTCAACGACGTTATGAGGAAGACGGAGTCGTCAAGTTGGACGGCGTTTTGGATGCCCATTGGCTGACGGAAGCCAGGATGCGCTTTGACTGGAGCTCGAAGAACCTCGGTCCCCATGGAAAAGGCGGGGCCTGGCTCGACGACAGCACCGAAACTTTCGAAGACAAGGCCAACCCAGCGGCACCGGCGGCCTATGAGTCTTTTCTCCGCGACTCTCCGCTCGCCGATCTGGCCGCCGAAATGTGGGATGGCGGCGAAGTCTGGTTCATGTATGAGCAGGTCTTCAAGAAGGCGGGGGTCTGCCGGCGCACGCCTTGGCATCAGGATTCTTCCTATCTCGCGGTGGACGGACGGCACCTGATCGTCTTTTGGATCAGTCTCGCCCCGGTACCGAAATCGGAAGCGCTGGAGTTTGCCGCGGGTTCGCATCGGGGCCCTCTCTATAACGGCTCCACCTTCGATATCGACGACCCGACGGACCCCATCTATCCAGGCACCGAGTTGCCGCGATTGCCGGATGTCGATCGAAATAGGGATGCGTGGAATATCGTCTCCTGGGACACCGAACTCGGCGATGTCCTGGCCTTCCATCCCAAAATTCTGCATGGCGGCGGTGCCACGACGGCGGCGGCGCGGGAGACCTTGTCGCTGCGTTTCTTCGGACCCGATGCGGTCTATACCGCACGGCCGGGACCCTGCGGACCCCGCATCGCGGGCTTGCACGATAGTCTTGCGGACGGTGCGCCGTTCCGTCATCCAGCATTTCTGAAGCTTCGATAATGGCGGAGAGTCCGGAAAAACCCCATGAACGCATCGCCGCGTTGAAGCGCAAGGCCTGGGCCGGCCCGACGATCCTGCAAAACGCTTTCCGCCCGTTCTTCATGGCTGCAGGGCTTTGGGCGGCGCTGGCAGTCCCGCTCTGGCTCATAAGCTACGCGGGCGTTCTGGCGTTGCCCGACGGCTTTGACAGCCATTTGTGGCACCAGCATGAAATGCTCTACGGCTTCGCCGGTGCCGCCATCGCCGGCTTCATCCTGACCGCGATCCCGAATTGGACCGGGGGCCTGCCGGTCAGCGGCTGGCGGCTCGCCGTGTTGGCGGCGTTCTGGCTCGCCGGACGATTGGGGTTCGCGGCCGCCGTTTGGATCGGACCCGTCGCCGCCGCCGTTTTGGACCTGGCCTTCCTCACCACGCTCGCGCTGATGATCGCGCGCGAGCTGATCTCCGGCAAGAATTGGCGCAATCTGCCGGTGCTGGTTCTGATTTCGCTCTTCGGGGTCGGCAATTGGCTGGTCCATTTCGAACTCTGCGACGTCGCCGAGACGGCGGCGCTCGGTATTCGCCTCTCGGCTTTCGTACTGGCCATTCTCGTGGCGGTGATCGGCGGGCGGATCGTCCCCAGCTTTACCCGCAATTGGCTGGTGCGAATCGGAGCCGGGGTGGTGCCGGCCCCAATGAGCCGCTTCGATACGGTGGCCTTGGCGGGTCTGGTCCTGTTCGTCGTCGCGGAAATCGCGGTACCCGATCATCGCCTGACAGCCGCCCTCGCCCTGCTCGCGGGCGGGCTTCATGGAGTTCGATTGGCGCGCTGGAAGGGTTGGGCGGTTCTGTCCGAGCCGCTCATGTGGGTGCTGCATCTGGGCTATGCCTGGCTGGCCGTCGCCCTCATCTTGATCGGCCTCGCGGGATTGACGGAATTCGTGCCTCGAACGGCGGCGCTCCATGCGCTGACGACCGGAGCCTTCGGCACGATGATCCTGGCGGTGATGACCCGTGCCTCGCTCGGCCATACGGGGCGGGACCTGACGGCGACCCGCGGCACCACGATCGTTTTCCTTCTGGTCACCATCGCCGCGGTCTCGCGCGTGGCGGCGTCGTTCGCGACCGATCAAACCCTGCTCGCGGTCTGGCTATCCGGGATCGCCTGGAGTGCCGCTTATGGTCTGTTCAGCGTGCTCTATTTCCCGGTATTTACGCAGCCCAAAGAATGAACAGACCGGCTTTGGCGGACCATACTGCCCGGCGGTTGCAAATCGTGGGGGGCTGGCCCACCATGCGCCCGCTCACGGGAATTCATTTCGGAAACCTTGAATGACGACGACCGCCCCCACGGGCCGCTCCGATGTGCTGGTCATCGGATTGGTCGGCCTCGCACATCTTTTGTCTCATTTCTATCAAATTGCCTTGGCGCCGCTGTTTCCGCTGCTGCATGAGGAATTCCAGGTGAGCTATACGGCGCTCGGTTTCGTGGTCTCCCTGTTTTTTGGGGTCTCGGGCATCTGCCAAGCCTTCGTCGGTATTATCGTCGATCGCTATGGCGCGCACCGGTTGCTGCTGTTCGGCATCACCACCATGTCGACTGCGGTCATACTGATGGGCTTGGCCCCGGCCTATTGGGTGCTGCTGCCGCTCGCGGTGATCTCGGCCTTCGGCAATTGCATCTTCCATCCGGCGGACCTCTCGATCCTCTCGGCGAAAGTGAGTCCGGCCCGGCTTGGCCGCGCCTTCGCGATTCACGGTTTCGGGGGCACGAGCGGGTATTTTCTCTCTCCCGTGATCATTTATTTCGGCGTCGCCAGTTTTGCCGGCTGGCGGGCGGGCCTGATCTTTGCCGGGCTAATCGGCTGGATCGCGGCGTTTCTCGTCTACCGCCACCGAGATGCCCTTCATATGCCGCCGGGGGCCGCCGGCACGGGCGGCGCCATGCCGGGCCTCATCTTCTATCTCCGGCTGCTCACCAACCTGCCGTTGATCGCGGCATTCTGCTATTTCGCCTTGGTCGCGGCGGCGGGGATCGGCGTTCAGGCCTTTTCGATCCCGGCCCTGATCGAGCTCTACGACCAACCGCTCTATCTCGCGGCGGCGGGGCTGACGGCGTATCTCGGCGGCAGCGCGCTCGGCATCATCATCGGCGGCGAGTTGGCCGACCGCTTCCGGCGCCATGCCCTCATTGCCACCGGCGGTCTCGCGATCGGCGCGGGCTTCATGGCGGCAGTCGCTTTCTTGTCGCTGCCGATGATGGTGATCATCGGCATGATGGCGATCACCGGCACCGGCATCGGCATTACCGGGCCCTCGCGCGACATCCTGGTACGCGCGGCGACCCCGAGAGGGGCCACGGGCAAGGTCTTCGGCTTCGTTTATTCGGGCCTCGATCTCGGCAGTGCGTCGGCGCCCCTGATCTTCGGCTGGCTGATGGACGGCGGCCAGTATCGCGGCATCTTCATGATCATCTCGTTGATGTACGTCCTCGGTATCCTCAGCGTCCTGCAGCTCAAACGCGGCGGGCAGCCGGAAGCGGCGGCGGCCGGCTAAGCATTACTGGCCTCTGGCCAGGTCTCAGGCCGGGTCCTTCCGCTTGGCGTCGACGAGTTGCATGCGCCAGCCGTCGGGATCGCGAAGATTGATCGTCGTGCGCCCCGTCGCCTCAACGTAATTGGGCGGACGGAAGTCGATATCGGTCTTTTGCAACGCCTCGTGCGCCGCCGCCGCGTCGTCGACCCGAAAGGCGATATGGTTGACCCCGATGACCTCCTCGCCGGTCGCCTGATGGACCTCGAAGATCGGAAAATCGGCACCGGGCGGGGTGAGTTCCGCCGATTCGCCGTGATGGCCCGTACGGGTCAGCATCTTGAAACCGAGACTCTGCAGAAATTCGAGATATTCCTCGAGATCCCGGACGATCAGTTCGATATGGTCGATGCCTTTAATCATGACTGTGTCTTCCTTTCGTGACGCAATAGACCTCCGCGATCGGCGTTAGGCAGGGCGTTCGGCGACGATCCCCGCGCCTTCGATTTCACGGATCGTTTCGCCGCCCAGCCAGGCGACCAAATTCTCTAACATGCCGCCATACCAATGCGCGTAGTGCTCCTGAGTGAATCCGCCCACATGGGGTGTGAGCACCGTGTTCGGCAGTTCGCGGAACGGATGATCGGCCGGCAGCGGTTCCTCGTCATAGACGTCGAGACCCGCTCCCGCGATGCGCCCTTCGCGCAGCACCTCGACAAGCGCGGCCTCATCGACGATCGGTCCTCGCGCGGGATTGACGAGAAAGGCGGTCGGCTTCATCAGTCCCAATTCATGGCGGCCGATGAGCTTCCGCGTGCGGTCGCTCAAAATCACCTGGACGACCACGAAATCCGCCTCCCGAAACAGCGAGTCTTTTTCTACCAAATCCGCGCCGTGGGTCTTGGCCTGCTCCGGCGTCATGTTCTCGCTCCAAGCGATCACTTTCATACCGAAGGCCCGGCCGACCTTGACGACGTCGGCGCCGATGCGCCCCAAGCCGACGACACCCAGTACCTTGCCGCGAATTTCGGATCCGACGTTGGTCTGCCAAAGGCCCTCCCGCATTGCCCGGTCGTCGCGGGTCAAATTCTTGGCCAACGCCAACAACAAAGCCCAGGTGATCTCGAAGGTCGGCGACGGGCGCGCCGCCGTGCCGCAGACGGGAATGCCGTTCGCCCGGCAATATTCGAAGTCGAGGACCCGGTTGTGCATCTCGGGCGAACAGATCAGTTTCAATTTGGGCAATTCGCGCAAAAGACCGGCCGGGAAAGGCGTCCGCTCCCGCGTCAGCATCAAGACGTCATAGGGCCGAAGCGCGTCGGCTCGCGCATCTCCCGTCGGTAGCGATTCGTGGAAAAAATCGACCGAGACGTGGTCTGGCAATAGGCTCCAATCCGCACCCGCTTCGGCTACATGGAGATAATCGTCGAGCACCGCGACCTTTATTTCGGTCATAAAATCCTCACGTCGGTTCAGCGACCCTCTGTGTCGCCATGCCGAGCGACAGCCGCCGGGCCAGGGTAATCGCCGTCAAGGCGACCGCCACGAAGACCGCCGTCAGCACGAACACCATTGCCGGCTGGCCGGTATCGAGAAACCAGCCGAACAGGAGCGGCGTCAAACTGGCCCCGATCGCATAGCCGACGAAGACGAAGCCGAAGACCTTGCCGGTCTCGCCGGGCGGCGTCATGGCGCGGACCATCAAATCGCGCGGCGGCAGCACCGCGCCAAGCCCGAGCCCGACCACGATCATGACGACCACCAGCGCCACCTCCGGCAGCGTGAAAGCAACCGGCACCAGAACGAAGACGCAAGCCAGGATCAAGGCACCCGCGGCGGTAATGCCGTGGCGGCGGAAGCGGTCGGCGATGACGCCGGCGATCGCAATGCCGGCGACGACGCCGAAGAGATGACCGGTCAGCGCCGTATTGGCCCAGTCGAGGCCGATGCCATGCAGGTTAATCAGGCCGCTGACCGTGAAGGCGGCAAGACCGCCCGCAGCCATGCCGTAAGCGATGAAAAAGCAAAGGAAAAGCAGTACGGGTGCCGTGAATAGAAGATGAAGCCCCGAGCGGCCGCCAATACCCATTGGCCGCGCCCGCCGGGTCTCGCCGACCATGACGCCGCCCTTGACCATCATGACCGCCATGACCACCAGCCCGGCCAGACCCGCCGTGATCAGCGCCGCGCGCCATCCGGCGATCCCCGCGATCGCGAGCATGCCCAAAGGCGCGCAGGCACCGCCGAGGAAGCCCGAAAAGGTGTGGATCGAGAAGGCCCGGCCGAGCCGGCTCTCGCCGATCGAGCCCGACATAATGGCGTAATCGGAGGGATGAAAAACGCTGTTGCCGAGCCCCGCCACGACAGCCAGCGCAAGCAGCATCCAATAGGCGTCGACGAACCCCATCAGCGTGATCGCCGCCGCGTTGAGACCCAGCCCGACGATCAGCACCCGGCGCGGCCCCAAGCGATCGACCAGAAAACCGACCGGCGCCTGCGCCAAACCTCCGAGCAGATTGTACGAGGTCATCGCGAGGCCGAGCTCTGTGTAGCTGACGCCGAATTCGGCCTTCAGCAGCGGGAACACCGGCGGCAGCGCCAAGAAATAATAGTGACTGAGGAAATGCCCCGCGCTGAGCATCGAGATGGCCCAGCTATCCTCTTTTGGCCACATTTTGGAAATCGGTATGTTCCTTCGGATAGCGACGGAATCGAGGCGCCGGGCGGACCGATCCTAATCCCCTATATATAGGGCAGCGGAAGGGCCGTGACCAAATTAACGACCCCCCGCGACGGCGAGCGTATGACCGGAGATGTAGGACGCTTCGTCCGAGGCCAAGAACAACACCGCATTCGCGACCTCGACCGGAAGACCGAGGCGGCCGAGCGGCGTCACCCGGTTGGGGCTCATCTCGACCGTCTCGTTGAGCCGGCGGAGATTGGCGCCGGCGCGTTCGGTGTCGATGGGGCCGGGTGCGACCGCGTTGACGTTGATGTCGTATTCGGCGAGCTCCAGCGCCACATCGCGGATGAACCCATGCACCCCCGCCTTCGCCACCGAATAGGCGGAACCTCCCTGATAATAAGCGGTCCAGGGGGTGCCCTCCCGGGCCCCGGAGGAGAGGCAGATGATCTTGCCCCGGCGGCGCTCCATCATGTGCGGCGCCGCGTAGCGGGTGCAGAGGAAGGTACCGCGAAGGTTTAGCCGGAGGGTGAAATCCCAATCCTCGACAGACATTTCCCAGATCTTGCGGTTGCGGCTGCCGCCGACATTGTTGACCAGAATATCGATCTGGCCGAAGCGTTCGATGGCGGTCTCGATAAAGCGCGCCGCGGTCGTCTCCTCGGTGATGTCGCCCGCCAGGGTCACGGCCTCGCCGCCCGCGCCCGTTATCGTACCGGCGGTCCCTTCCAATCCCTCCGCGTCGATATCGCCGAGCACGACCCGCGCTCCCTCCTCGGCCAATCGCAGGGCAATCGCCTCTCCGAGCCCGTTCGCCGCCCCCGTTATCACCGCTACCTGATCCTGGATTCGTCCCATGATGCTCGATTCCCGTTTCGCTTCGTAATTCGGCCCAATCCGACCCTATGCAAGTCTGGGGCGCGCCGGCGAAAGGTCAATCGATCGACCGCCTGTTCAGGCCCGGACCAGCGCCCTTGATTAATCCCGCGAAGATGCTCTTTTCTCTAAAGTGGCGATGGCGGATTCATTCACGATGTACAGAAGCGAGGCCCCGAAATGAAATCACCCCTCTGCGACAAACTGGGAATCGAATTCCCGCTGTTTGCCTTCAGCCATTGCCGCGACGTCGTCGCGGAAGTGACCAATGCCGGCGGGATCGGCGTACTGGGCGCGGTCATCCACACCCCGGAATCGCTTGAGATCGAACTCGCCTGGATTGACGAGAAGGTGAATGGCAAGCCCTACGGGGTCGATCTTCTGGTGCCCAACAACATGGACAGCAGGGACGCAACGCCATCGGCCGCCGAGATCGAGGCGCGGGTGCCGCCCGAGCACCGGAAATACGTCACCGACCTGCTGGAGCGTCATGGTCTCGATACCAATGACCTTTGGGACGATTGGCTGGTCGGCGATTACGGCAACAACATGCGCGAGGGCGGGGCCGCGAAAATGCTCGACGTGGCGTTCTCGCATCCGATCAAGCTGATCGTGAACGCGCTCGGCGTACCGCCGGACTACATGTTCCAGAAGGCCCGCGAACAAGACATCCTGGTCGGTGCCCTGACCGGTGCCCGCCGACATGCGATCAAGCATGCGGAGGCCGGGGTCGACGTGCTGGTCGTGGCCGGCACCGAAGCCGGCGGCCATTGCGGCGAGGTCTCGACCATGGTGCTGGTCCCCGAAGTGATCGAGGCGATGCAGGACTACGAGAATGTTTCGGTCCTGGCCGCCGGCGGAATCGTGACCGGGAGGCAGATGGCCGCCTGCATGGCGATGGGGGCTGCGGGAGCGTGGACCGGTTCGGTCTGGCTCACCACCGCGGAAGCGGAGACGACACCAGTGGTGAAGGAAAAAATGCTGGCCGCCGGTTCCAGGAATACCGTCCGCTCACGCAGCCGCACCGGAAAACCGACCCGCCAGTTGCAATCCGCCTGGACCGACGCCTGGCAGGCGAAGGAAAGCCCCGACCCCTTGCCGATGCCGCTTCAGGGTCTGGTCAGCCGGCCCGCCCTGGCGAAGGTCGACAAGCTTGCGGAAGGCGGCCACGAGGGTGCCATGAAACTGGCGACCTATTATGTGGGCCAAGGTGTCGGGCTGATGAATTCCCCGCAATCGGCCCGTTCGGTAGTGTACGATTTCATGCAGGATTTCGCCGACGCCACCGAGCGCCTCGCCGCCACGATGGAGGAATAGCTATACCGGGTTGATCCCGGTCCCATTCCGCCTGTCCGACGGCAAATTGATGTCGATCAATGCCCTTGATATCGATCAATACCCCGCGTGCTTGAACCCGTTATGATTCTCACATAGCGTGACTTCCGATTGGAATCATCCTTGGCCGGCTCTTCGGCACACATCGAGGTTTCGGCCTAAAAGTGGAGGATCATGACATGATTGAATCTCGGACACGGTCATCCGTCAATTACATGACGCCACTCGTCTTCGCCGGCGTTTTCGGCATCGCCTTGGCATTCGGGAGTACCGACGCCTTGGCCCAATCCAAGGCCGTCGATTGGTCGAACGTCCCGACCAAGACGGTCAAATTGTTCTATCCCGGTCAGTCGAGCTATCAGTGGCTTCGCAGCAAGAAGCACAAGCGAGCCGACAAGAAGACCCTGAAGGGTGATTCCTGCTTCTCCTGCCACGAAGGCGAAGAGGCGGATATGGGCAACCTGATCGTTGCCGGTAAACGCCTCGAACCCGCCCCCATCCCCGGCAAGGAAGGGGTCAAGGATCTCGCCGTGCAAGCCGCGCATGACGATACCTATCTCTATCTTCGCATGCAGTGGAAATCGCAAGCGAACCGAGAGGGCCGCATGCACAACATGATCCGCTACGACGGCGAGAAGTGGCAGTGGTACGGCAGTCACCGGGCAAACAGCAAGGTCCGGAGCGGCAAGCAACCGCCGATGTATGAGGATCGCCTGGCGATCATGATCGACGACGGGTCCGTGCCTATGTTCGCCAAGCAAGGCTGCTGGGTCACCTGCCATGACGGAATGCGCGACATGGAAGGACAGCCGAAGGCATCCCAGGTCAAGGCGCATCCCTATCTCGGCAAGAAGCTGAAGAAAAAGGATGTCCGGAAGTTCCTGCCCGCCACCCGGACCGACGGGAATGCGGGATGAGACAAGGTCAAGAACCCGGATGCGGTGGCCAAAATCAAATCCGCCGGCGGTTTCCTCGACCTGATGCAGTGGCGCGTCGCGCGCTCCAATGCGGTCGGCATGGCCGACGACGGATACGTCCTCGAATATCGTATCTTCGATGCCGGCAAGAAGATGTTCTCTTGGAACGTCAACAAGAAGACGATGACTCCGAAGTTCATGTTCGATCCGGCGAAGAATGGCGGCGTTGCCTTGAGCGGAGCCGATCTGACGAACCCGGAGAAAGCCGCGGCCATCGTCAAGGGGGTCAATTCCAAGGCCTACGACCCGAAGGCGGGGTTCAAGAAGGGCGACATCCTGCCCGGCCGCCTGTTGACGACGGCAACCAAGGGATCGGCGGGCGACAACGATTTCGCCAAGGGAAGCTGGAAGAACGGCGTCTACACCCTGGTTTTCCGGCGGAAGCTCGATACCGGCCACCCCATGGACGATAAGATCATGAAGGTGGGCGGCATCTATACGATGGGTCTCGGTGTCCACGACGATAACGTGACCACCCGGTTCCATCATGTGTCGTTCCCATTGACACTTGGCATCGGCGTGAAGGCCGACATCTCGGCCGTCACGATCAGGTGACGTCAAGAAGACCCCTTGAGAGCCCGGCCGGCACGTTGTCGACCGGGCTCCGTTTGGCGCAAACGTATACGATCAGGATGGGGGACATGACGTGGCAGTATTCAATTTCCTAAGGAAAACGACGATCGTCGCTTTCCTGATCGGCGGGATCACCGGCCTCGTGGCGGCGCTTCTGGCGGAGCAAATGGATCATATGACGACGACGGATGAATTCTGCACGTCGTGTCATGCCATGCAGGCCTATATCGCCGATAGCCCGATTTACAAGGAATCCGCCCATCTGACCGCCGCAAGCGGCGTGCGGCCCCGATGCGCGGATTGTCACATTCCAAAGGGCTTGGTCATCGCCACCTACACTCATGTGGTCAACGGCGTGAAGGATCTCTGGGGCGAGGTCACGCTCGACTACCGGGACCCGGCCGTCTGGAAGGCGGAAAAGGCGCGGTTAGCTTACAAGGTTCGCGATTGGTTTCGCGACAATGACAGCGTCACCTGCCGCGACTGCCACGAGGAGGCGTCGATCAAGCCGGGGCGCAAACGGGGCCAGCGTCAACACGCCGAGGCACGCAAGACCGGCATGACTTGCATCGACTGTCACTACAATCTCGTCCACGACGAGATCGAGCCGCGTCAAAGCTTCCTCGATAGCGCGGGGAAAAATCAATGACCGCCCCCGATGATGGCCGAGTGATCGTCGCGGAAGACGTCGCGCGGACTTCGGTTCCATCGATCCCCGACTATCTTCGAAGCGTCTATAGCTGGGCTTACATCGATCCTCGCAACGTGCGCCTGCTCGATCGCGAAGCCGTCGTCGAATTCATTCTTTTCGGCAACGGCCGCCGGCTCCGCCGCGCCCTGTTGGCGGAACTCGAGCCCGGTCAGCGGGTCCTGCAGGCCGCCAACGTCTATGGCTGTCTCATTCCCGAAATGGCCAAGAAAATCGGTCCCGGAGGGTTTCTGGACGTGATCGACATAGTGCCCCTTCAGGCCGCGAATTGCCGCCGCAACCTGGCCGGCCAGCCGCAAGCCCGCGTGCGGATCGCGGACGCCGAACGGCCGGGACCCGGACAATACGATAGGGTCTCTTCGTTCTTCCTGCTGCATGAGCTTCCCGACCAACAACGACGCAATGTCGTGAATGCCCTGCTGGATCGAGTCGCGCCGGGCGGCAAGGCCGTCTTCGTGGATTATCACCGCCCCAAAGCGTTCCATCCGCTTCGCTGGTTGCTCGCAGGCGTCTTCAAGTGGCTGGAGCCTTTCGCCTTCGATCTTTGGACCCATGAAATTGCCGAATTCGCAACGCATCCGGCGCGGTTCCAATGGCGCACGCGAGCATTCTTCGGCGGGCTCTACCAGATAACCACAGCTACAGCGCCTCGCCCTTGACCAAGCGGGGGAGTTCGCCGACCACACCCATCGCGTGGCGCATAAAGAAGCGCTTCAAAGGCGGCAGTTTGCCGACCGCCGCCAGTCCAAGGTCACGGGCCAGCCGCACCGGCGGGATATCGTTCGAGAACAGCCGGTTCAAGGCATCGGTCACGACGGCCAGGGTCATATTGTCGACCCGGCGCCATTGCTCGTAGCGTGCCAGCACGGTGACATCGCCCGCCTCGAGACCGAGCCGCCGGGCATCGACGATCGCCTCGGCAAGGGCCGCGACGTCGCGGAGACCGAGGTTGAGGCCTTGCCCGGAGATCGGGTGGATCGCATGCGCCGCCTCGCTGACAAGGGCAAGGCGGAGATCCGAATAGCGCGCCGCATGCATCAATCCCAAGGGATAAGCGAAACGCGGGCCGACCAACTCCAGCGGGCCCAGCCAATCACCGAAGCGCCGCCGGATTTCGCCAAGGAAAGCCTCGTCGTCGAGATCGAGAAAACCGAGCGCCAAATCGGCCCGTTCGGTCCAGACGATATTGGTCCGATCGCCGGTCATTGGCAGCATCGCGAAGGGCCCGCCCGGTAGGAAAAGCTCGACCGCGACACCGGCATGGGCGCGTGCATGGGCGACGGTGCAGACGATCGCGGTCTGATCGTAGCGCCAACTCGTGACCTCGATCCCCGCGGCTTTGCGGAGCGGCGATTGCCGCCCGTCGGCGGCGGCGACAAGCGACGCCTGGAGCCGCCTGCCATCCGTCAGTTCCACCTCGGCACCCGTCACGTCGCGGGTCGCCTCGGCAACCTCGCCTGGCGCGATCAACTCAAGTGTGGACAGTTCGGCGGCATTTTCCAGCAGCGCCGCTCTCAGGTCGCGGTTCTCGACGATATAGCCGAAGGGGGCTTCGCCGACCTCCTGGTGATCATAGTGCAGGAACAACGGCGAAATACCGCGCACGGGGTGGCCGTCGGCGACACGAATATCCAAGATCGGCTCCGCCGCCGTCTCGACGCGAGACCAGACACCGATACCTCGTAGCACCTGCGCCGAGCCTTGGGCGATTGAGGTGGTCCGGCCATCGAATCCGGCCGCAGTCGCCGTCGCCGGGTCCACGCGGTCGATCACCGCCGTCCGGACGCCGGCAGCACCGAGCGCGCAACCGAGGCTCAACCCGCCCAAACCGCCGCCGACGACAACAACTTCATACGACCCCGACATCACCCGTCCATTCGTCGAAAACCGTCATGGATTCAAGCTTCTCCCGTTCGTCATGGGATGTCCAGCGGTGCGAATTGACCAAACAATAAACAATTTCGAAATATCGCCTAATTATTCATCAACACCAGCACGCGGCACGGTTCTTGTGTTGGAAGAGGCAGCCGCCACGACCGGACCAAGGCCGTGACGGCAAGTTAGAAAGTCAAAGGTGGAGGACGCAGGCATGAAAATGATCATGGCGGTCATCAAACCCTTCAAGCTCGATGAGGTGCGCGAGGCACTGACGGCGCTCGGCATCGAAGGCATGACGGTCAGCGAAGTCAAAGGATTCGGCCGGCAGAAGGGCCAGACCGAAATCTATCGGGGGGCGGAATACGCGGTGAACTTCCTGCCCAAGGTGAAAATCGATCTCGCGGTGAACGACGACGTGGCCGGCCAGGTGGTTGAAACCATCGAGCGCGCGGCCAAGACCGATCGCATCGGGGACGGCAAGATCTTCGTTCTCGATCTCGCCACGGCGGTCCGCATCCGGACCGGCGAGACCGATAGCGAAGCGATCTAGGAAAGGGATACCGAGAAAATGCGAAATTTTGGCAAACACATGTGGCTTGGCTGGTTCGCGGGGGGACTAACGCTTTTGGCGGCACCGGCTCTCGGTGCCGACGCGAAGCTCGACAGTGGCGATACGGCCTGGATGCTGACGTCGACAGCCCTTGTCTTGATGATGACCATCCCCGGGCTGGCCATGTTTTACGGCGGCATGGTGCGCAAGAAAAACGTCCTCAGCATCGCCGTGCAGAGCTTCGCCATCTGCTGCCTGGTCAGTATCGTCTGGATGGTCGTCGGCTACAGCCTCGCCTTCGCGGAGGGCAATTCCTTCGTCGGCGGTCTCGATTCGGCGTTTCTGACCCATATGGGCGTCGACACCTTGAACGGCACGATGCCGGAATCGGTCTTCATCGCCTTCCAAATGACTTTCGCGATCATCACGCCGGCGCTCATTACGGGTGCCCTCGCCGATCGGATGAAGTTCTCGGCGCTGATGATCTTCGTGCTGCTCTGGTCGGTGATCGTCTATTCGCCGATCACGCATTGGGTCTGGGGTCCCGGCGGGTTCCTCGGCAATGACGGTGTCCTCGATTTCGCGGGCGGTACCGTCGTTCATATCAACTCCGGCGTGGCCGCCCTCGTCGCCTGTCTCGTCCTCGGCAAGCGCCAAGGCTATGGCAGCGAGAATATGGCGCCGCACAATTTGACGCTCAGCATCATCGGCGCCGCTCTGTTGTGGGTCGGCTGGTTCGGCTTCAACGCCGGTTCGGCGGTGGCCGCGAACGGTTCTGCCGGCATGGCGATGCTGGTGACCCAGATCGCCGCCGCGGGCGCGGCGCTTGCCTGGATGCTCTGCGAATGGGCGACGCTGAAAATGCCGAGCGTGCTCGGCCTGGTCTCGGGCGCGGTCGCCGGCCTCGTGGCCATCACGCCCGCCGCCGGTTTCGTCGGCCCGGGCGGCGCGCTGGCCATCGGCATCGCCGCCGGTGTCGTCTGCTGGTGGGCCTCGACCAAGCTGAAACTGAAGCTCGGTTATGACGACTCGCTTGACGTCTTCGGCATTCACGGCGTCGGCGGCATCGTCGGCGCCCTCCTGACCGGCGTCTTTGCGGTCAAGGCGATCGGCGGGACCAGCGGCCTCATCGAAGGCAATCCGGGCCAGGTCGCCACCCAGCTTTGGGGGATCGTGGCCACCATCGTCTATTGTGCGATTGCGACCTTCGTCATCCTCAAGATCGTCGACATGGTCGTCGGTCTTAGAGTGCCAGAGGATACGGAACGCGACGGACTCGATTTCGATCTTCACGGCGAATCCGTCCACTAACGACCCATCGCCAAGCGCGATACCTAGGGGGGACCTTCGGGTCCCCCTTTTTTATCGACGAAGGCCTACCTCCCCGCCCGACCGCCCGCTACCATGACAAGGGGATCGACATATCGACGGGACGGTCGGCCTTTGAAACGCGATCGAGCGGGGATGCAAGACCATGACGAAAATCATGCCGGCGGAAGACGCCGTCGCATTGATCCAGGATGGTGACGCGGTTGCCGTTTCGGGTTACGGCACGAACGGCGTCCCGGAGCAATTACTGGCCGGTATCGAGGACCGGTTCGGCGCGACCGCGGCCCCCCGCGACCTGACTCTTGTCTTTGCCGGCGGTATCGGCGACGGCAAAGACCGCGGTCTCAACCGGTTGGGATATGAAGGACTGCTGAAACGCGTGATCGCCGGCCATTACGGCTTGGTCCCGAAGATCGAGAAGCTGGCGCTCGACGACAAGATCGAAGCCTACAACCTGCCGGAAGGCGCGATCACCCATCTCTATCGCGATATCGCGGCCGGCAAGCCGGGCACGCTCTCCAAGGTCGGCATCGGCACCTTCGTGGATCCGCGCCTGGAAGGGGCCAAGGTAAATGCCGCCGCCCGAGAGGATATCGTCGAACTGATGGAGTTGAACGGACAGGAAACCCTCTTCTTCAAGGGGTTTCCGATCAATATCGGCATCATCCGCGGCACAACGGCCGATCCCGAAGGCAACATCACGGTCGAAAAGGAATCGCTTCGCCTGGAGAATCTCGCAATCGCCATGGCGGCGCATAATTCGGGCGGGGTCGTACTTTGCCAGGTCGAACGCGTGGCCGAGGCCAATTCGCTGGACGCCCGGCGCGTGCGCATTCCCGGCATGCTGGTCGATGCCGTCGTGGTGGCCGAACCCGAATATCACATGCAGACCTTCACCCAGCAGTACAACCCGGCCCTCTCAGGCGAGCTGAGGGCCCCGCTGGAGGCGCTGAAGCCCTTGCCGCTCGACGAGCGGAAGGTGATCGCGCGCCGCGCCGCGATGGAACTCACCCCTCATTCGGTCGTCAATCTGGGCCTCGGGCTCCCCTCCCTCGTCGGCTCGATCGCGAACGAGGAGCGGATATCGGACCAGATCACCTTGACCGTCGATCCCGGTATTTTCGGCGGCGTGCCGCTCGGCGGCCAGGATTTCGGAGCGGCGATGAATTATTCGGCCGCGGTCGACCATCCCTCGCAATTCGACTTCATCGACGGCGGCGGTCTCGATTCCGCTTATCTCGGCTTCGCGGAGTGCGATGGGGCCGGCAACATCAACGCGAGCCGGTTCTCGGGCCGGGTCGCGGGTTGCGGCGGGTTCATCAATATCAGCCAAAACAGCAAAAAGGTCGTCTTCGTCGGGACCTTCAACGCAGGCGGGCTGGGGATTGCGGTCAAGCAAGGGGAAATCCGTATCCTCCAGGAAGGCAAGTATTCGAAATTCACCGAGGCGGTGTCCCAAGTGACGTTCGCGGGCGAGGTCGCAGCGGCGGCCGGCCAATCCGTCCACTACGTCACCGAACGCTGCGTCTTCACGCTACAAAAGGGCGGGCTGACTTTGACCGAAGTCGCGCCCGGAATCGACCTCCAAACCCAAATCCTCGACCTTTTGCCTTTTACGCCGATCGTCGACGATCCGAAGCCCATGAACGCCGCCCTCTTCGAGGCGCCGGCCTTCGGGCTTCGCGAGATGCTGCACGACATCCGGATCGAAGACCGCATCCACTACGACCCGGCGACGAACACCTTGTTTCTCGACTATGGCGGCATGCGGGTAAAGGACGCGGAAGACTTGGAGCGGATAAAGACAGCGGTCGACGCGGCCCTGGCGCCGTTGGACGGACGGGTCAATGCAATCGTCAATTACCAGTCCTTCTGGGCCGATCCCGAGATCATGGACGCCTATCTGGATCTCGTGCGTTACGTGGAGGACCGCTATTACATCAAGGTCTCGCGCTATACGTCGAGCGGCTTCGCGCGGTTGAAACTGGCACAGGGGCTCGGCCAGCGGTCGGTAACGGCCGATGTTCAACAGACCCATCGAGAAGCACGCGCGCAACTTGAACAGAACTGACATAGGTTTATGCGTTAATCTTCGAAATTCCGGGAGATTCCGAAAATTAACTTGAACTCCTCATGTAAAAAAAAACTTATCTATTCTATGGAACAGTAGTATTTATTCTAATTCCTTTAATTGTTCGGCTTGAGTTCTTTCGTCTTGGCGACTAGAATTCTCCGAATGTTGGCGTCTCGGCCCGATTTAGGCCGTTGATCGCCCCTGGGCCCGGATATCGGGCTTCTCGACGAGGTCGATGGAACGACAAGCGATGGCGACCGCGAACAAGAGTGCGACAAGACCCGCCTTCCTACCGGGCGGCATGGGCGAGATGCTACGGCGGCGGCTGATCGAGTTCGCCGGCGTCGGCATGATCGCGGTCGCGGGTGCCCTGCTTCTGGCCCTTGCCAGTTATCACGCGGCCGACCCCTCGCTCAACACGGCGGCCGGTCAGGAGATTCACAATCTACTGGGTGCCGCGGGGGCGATGACAAGCGATCTCCTGCTGCAGACGCTTGGCCTGGCAAGCAGCCTCGCCGTCCTGCTTCTCGCGGGTTGGGGCTGGCGTTTCGTGACCCAACACCGCATGCGCGCACCCTGGCTTCGGCTCGCCCTTCTGCCGTTCGGCCTGTTGGCGAGCGCGCTCGCCCTCGCCGAGGCGGAACCACCCGCAAGCTGGCCGCTCCGGGGTGGGCTGGGCGGCGTTTTCGGCGACCTGCTGCACGCTCCGCTCGCCGGGCTGACACTGCCCGGGCTGCCGGAATGGGTTTTGCCTTGGGGCCTGGGACTAGGTCTCGGCGCGGCGGCGCTTGCCCTTTCGTTTTATATCCTGGGATACAGCTTCGGCGAATGGCGGCTTGGGCTGTATCGAGTATGGCGCGCCCTGATGTTCCTGGTCCGAGGCGCCCTCGCCATCAAGCGCGGCGAGGTCGATGGTAAGTCCCTCCGCGACCGGCTGAACGCGTTGCCGCGCCCGTCGCTTCGGCGAGAGAGGAAGGTACGGATCGAGCCTATCTTCGGAACCGATGCCCCGGAGACGGAGACGGAACCGGCGCCCCGCCCGGTCCCGGCAACGCCGATCAAGGCCGGCCTGATCGCGCCCAAGGGCAAGGGGGCGCGTCCCAGCACCCGGGCGCGCCAACCGAAACTCGACCTGCACAGCCCCGACGACGGATTCCACATACCGCCACTGGAATTGATGGGTGACGTGCCGGCGACGCAGCGAAATACCGAGGCGGTAAACGAAGAAGCCTTGCAACAGAATGCGCGCTTCCTGGAAGGGGTGCTCGACGATTTCGGCGTCCGCGGCGAGATCGTAAAGGTGCGTCCCGGCCCGGTGGTCACACTCTACGAACTCGAACCCGCGCCCGGCACCAAGACCAGCCGGGTGATCGGACTCTCCGACGACATCGCGCGCTCGATGAGCGCGGTCTCGGTCCGCTCCGCGGTCATTCGGGGACGGAACGTCATCGGCATCGAGCTCCCGAACGCCAAGCGCGAGACCGTCTATCTCCGCGAGCTCCTTTCCTCGGAGACCTACGAGAAAGCCGGCGGCAAGCTCCCGCTGGTGCTCGGCAAGGACATCGGCGGCCATCCGGTGATCGCCGACCTGGCGCGGATGCCCCATCTTCTGGTCGCCGGCACCACGGGCTCCGGCAAGTCGGTCGGTCTCAACGCGATGATCCTCTCCCTCCTCTATCGGCTGACGCCGGAGGAGGGGAAGTTGATCATGATCGACCCGAAGATGCTGGAACTCTCGGTCTACGACGATATTCCGCACCTCCTGACCCCGGTCGTCACCGACCCGAAAAAGGCGGTGGTGGCGCTGAAATGGACGGTCCGCGAGATGGAGCGGCGCTATTCCAACATGGCGAAGCTCGGCGTCCGCAATATCGAGGGCCACAACAAACGCGTATTGGAAGCAACCAAAAAGGGCGAGGAGCTGACCCGGACGGTCCAAACCGGATTCGACGCCGAGACCGGCCAGCCGATCATCGAGGAGCAACCGCTCGATCTGACGCCGCTCCCCTATATCGTCGTCGTGGTCGACGAGATGGCCGATTTGATGATGGTCGCCGGCAAGGAGATCGAGGGCGCCATCCAGCGCTTGGCGCAGATGGCGCGGGCCGCCGGTATCCATCTCATCATGGCGACACAGCGTCCCTCGGTCGATGTCGTGACCGGCACCATCAAGGCCAATTTCCCGACCCGTATCAGCTTCCAGGTCACATCGAAGATCGATAGCCGGACGATCCTCGGCGAACAAGGCGCCGAGCAGCTCCTCGGCCAGGGCGACATGCTGTTCATGGCCGGCGGCGGGCGCATCACGCGGGTGCATGGCCCCCTGGTCCATGACGACGAGGTCGAGGCGGTGGCGCAATTCCTGCGGGCGCAGGGCGAGCCCGACTATGTCGACTCCGTCACCACCGACGACGAGGAAGAAGCGCTCTTCGATGCCGATGCGGACTCTACCGGCGATGAGCTCTACGACAAGGCGGTCGCGATCGTCTGCCGGGAGGGCAAGGCCTCCACCAGCTTCGTCCAGCGCCACCTGCAGATCGGCTACAACCGCGCCGCGCGGATCATCGAGAAGATGGAGAAGCAGGGCGTCGTCAGCCCCGCCGACCGCGTCGGCCGTCGCGAGGTCCTGGCCGGCGATCATTCGCGGGATTAGACGCCCCGGCTCACCCCGTCTCGGTAGACCACCGGCCAAAGTTCGCTATCAAGCGGACCGCCCGGTGTCGCCGTCGGCTCCCATAGCATGGTTTGGATATTGGGGCGCGGGTCGTAGACTGCGTCATCGCCTCCCCAGCGCGTGACATAGGCCCGCCGGCGGCGCGCCTTGCTCTCGTTTCCGCCCGCCGCGTGTACCATCATCCCGTGGTGGATGGTACAGTCGCCGGGCCGGTAGTCGAAGCGGATGAATTCCAGCTCGTCCCGCATCGCGTCGATATCGGGGACGGGCGGCTCATCGGTCTTGTATTTATCGGGATCGACAAAGGCGATCGGATGATAGCGCTGGCCCCATTTGTGGGAACCCCGGACGAACTCCATGGCGCCGCTCTCCGCGTCGGTGGGGTCGAGCGCCAGCCAGAGCGTACAGACCTGTTCGCCATTCACCGGCCAATAGGTCACATCCTGGTGCCAGACGGTCGGTTCCGGCGTCGCGGGTTCCTTGATCAGGAATTGATCGAAGATGATGTTGATCTTGGCCGACCGCATGACTCCAGCCGCGGCCGCGGCGGCCGGTGATTCGAAGATGAAATCGCGGAACCCGTCATTCTGATGCCAAAGAAAGGTGTCGGAAAGGAAGCGCCCGCCCGACCTCGACAATTCGTGATGCAGTTTCCCCGGATGGGCCAGCACATGGTCCGCCCTCTCGCGCAGCATGGCCATCCAATCCGGATCGAAAAAACCCTCGAGACGGACGACGCCATCCCGCTCGTAGGTTTCGATTTCCGCTTCGCTGACATCGCGCATGACCGGCATAGCGCTCCTTCCTTCAAACATCCCTCAAGGGATTTTCCTATCACCCGTCCGGTCGGTGATAAAGACCCGGCACCGTTTGGTGGACGATGGAGTATCTCAGTCGCGGACCGTCCGATCAGGGGGAAATCGCACCATGACCGTCGTCCCCTCGCCGATCGAACTTTCGATCGAAAGCGACGCGTCATGCAGTTCGACAAGCGATTTGACGAGCGAAAGCCCGAGACCAATCCCACGCTGATGGCTGTGCGGCTGGATATCTCCATGCACTTGAACGAAGGCCTCGGTCACTCGCTCGATATCCTGCGGAAAAATTCCGATGCCCGTGTCCTGAACCTTGAAGAGCACGCCGCCGTCCCCGCCAACGCAAGCGACCAGTCGCACCGACCCGTCGCGCGGCGTGAACTTGATCGCATTCGTAAGCAGGTTGACCAGAATTTGGCGTATGCGGAGCGGGTCGGCACGCAATCGCGGGATGTCGTCCGCCATTTGAAGACTCGGCGCCGGGCCATCTTCCTGGCTCCGGCCACATGACATAGCAAAGGCGCTCTCCACGATCTCGGCGACATCCAACGTCTCATCATCCAACGTCATCTCCCCGGCCTCGGTCCGGGAGATGTCCAGAATATCGTTGATCAAACCAAGAAGATGCCGTCCCGAATCCTTAATTGCCGCCGCATATCCGGTATATTTATCGTTGTCGACCGGCCCGAGCATCTCGCTTTCGATTATCTCCGAAAATCCAATCACCGAGTTTAGCGGTGTGCGTAATTCGTGGCTCATATTGGCCATGAAATAGGACTTCGCGAGGCTCTCGCGCTCCAGCCGATAACGTTCGGCACGCTGACGCCCAATCTCCATGCAGCCAATGGCAACCGCGGCGACAAGGATGAAGAGACAGACCATGATCAGGTCTTGAATCAATCCATCGCGTACCGCCGCGATGACGAATCGGTCGGTCAGGCAGGCCTCCACCGACCCCAAGGCCTCTCCACGCCGCTGAATCGCCATTCGCTTGCAGACAAAAGCGGGCGGCAGGTCGAGGGGAGCGACAAGATTTCGCGGTCGATCCGCCTGGTCGCGCGCCTTGGCGAACAGCAAACGGTTCTTGAATTCGTGACGAATGACGATCGATTGAACGGCCGAATCGCGAAATTCCGAGTCCAGCAATCGGCCGATGAGCCGCTTGTCGAGGGTCCATGCCGGTTCGGGAAGCGAGATCGACAGACGTTCCGCGACCGCCGCCGCGGTGTCACGAACGGCCGCTTCGCCTTGCCGGGTTTCATCCCCGTAATCGATAACGAACAGCACGAGGATCAAGATCGCCGCGCCGGCAACCAGTTTTAGACCGGCCGAAATCGTCGTCGAGGTGATATCCATCCTCCGCTCCGACTATTTCAGGCCGAATTTCCGCTTCAACGCTTCGAGGCGCCCTTCGCGCTTCATCTCTCTCAACGTTTCGGCGAGGACAGGCGCCAGGCGGGCGTGTCGACGATGGAGAAAGGTGTAGAGCTGCAACCGCTCCACGACGCCCAGTTCCTTGAACCGGTCCGCCGGGATACCAATACTCGCCTTCACCTCCCGTGCGGTCGTTCGGTTCGGATGGACGTACACGTCGATGGCGCCGGACAGCAGCGAGCGAAATCCCTCCTCGTCGGTTTCCACATCGCACAGGAACCCGCCCTTTTTCAGCGGCGCCAGTTCGATCATCGCCTTCATCATACCGCGGCGATACGCGACCTTGAGCGAAGCACGTCTCAAATCAGCCCATGCGGCGACACGCCTCGACGCCTTTACGGTCCAGGCCACCCAATCCAGCGCATAGGTCGACTCGTCGACGAGAACATAGCTGGGGTGCCGGCCATCCCGATTGAAGATCCGCGACCGAACGACATCGCCGTCGACCGCGCCGATCCGCATCAATTCGGTCGCGCGAACCGCAGGAACGGGTTTGATACGGATTTCGATCCGATGGCGGGCAAAAGCCTCATGTAACAATGCGGCGAGGTACTTGTATGACGAGGTCCCCGGCGTGCCGGCCGTTGCCAACACTAATCGCCGCAGTTCGGCTCGCGGCTTTTCCGCGGCGGCGGGACTCGGATCGAAACTGAAAACAACGGCCACAACTAGAAGGATAAAGACCGGCCCGGCAGTCGCAATACCGCGCAACGGCCAGTCGTAGAAGGAAGATAACGAAACGCTCATTCACACCTGCCAAACACCATTCCATACGCCTGACGCACGACGTACGATCAATCCTACCGATCTTGGCTGGTTGTCCCCTTCCCCCGTCCAATCCGCCAGACCCTACTCGGCACGCAGATGCGAAAATCAGGCATCGGTTTCCGTTGACCATCCCAAGACCGTGGAAACCCGTTCGCCGGACCAAAAACCCGCATCCAGTACCGCTCGGATCATCATTATACACCAAATACGGTAATAATATGGCGAATATTACAAAAAATACGACTTGACACTTCGCGAATCGAGACTTAATCGCATTTCCAACCCTTGATTGATCAAGTTTCTCCTAGGTTTTTCACCGTGGATCACTCGACCTTGCAATAACTTGATCGACACCGTACATCGGCGAAGGATATCCCATCCGTGCCCAGCATCTGGGGTTTTGGATCGCATGATACGAAAGACGTGGAAGCTCCGACTATTCATCCTCCTTTTCGGCCTGTGCGCCGTGCCGCCGGCCGTCGCGGAGATGGTGCCGACGCCCGATATCCGACGGATCGAGAGCTACCTGAACGGTCTTAGGACCATCGAAGCGCGCTTCGTTCAGAACAATCCAAACGGCAGCTACGCTGTTGGCAAACTCTATGTGCAGAAACCGGGGAAGCTCCGGTTCGAATATGACCCTCCCGTCCCGCTCTTGCTGATTGCGGACGGGTCCTGGCTTTTCCAGGTCGACAAGGAACTGAAACAGGTTAGCCAATATCCGCTTTTCGATACGCCGGCGCAGTTCCTGCTTAATGAGCGAATCGTCTTCGGCAAGGAATTCGGCGTCATCAATTTTCAGCGCCACGCCAAGACGGTGCGAATCGAAGTGGTCGACAATCGAAATCCCGATCTGGGCACGATTACCATGACCTTCGCGGAGGAACCGCTAGAGTTACGCAATTGGGTGGTCACCGATTCGCAAGGATTGCGAACCGTTCTTTCCTTGGTCAATGCCCGTTTCGACGGCAAACTCGACTCCGAACTCTTCGATTTCGTCGATCCATTCACCGAGCCGCACGAATAAAATGACTCAAAAGGGCTCGACAACGCGGCGATTACACTTCACTTTTTTGACATGACAGCATCCGACGCGCCCCTTATCGGCATCCCCGCCAGTACTGGCATCGCGCCCAACGCCCACACGCTGACCCACCGCGTGTCGGATAAATATATCGAGGCCGCGATCGAACTGAGCGGCTGTCTGCCGCTGATGATTCCCGCCATCGGCGACCGGATCGACATCAGCCGTCTCACGGCCCGCTTCGACGGGATTTTGCTGACCGGCGGCCGCGCCAACGTGGAACCGCACCAATACGATGGACCGCCCAGCATCGAGGGTACGGTGCATGATCCGGCGCGCGACCAAACCACGCTTCCGCTCCTGCGGGAAGCCGTGGCGACCGGTGTCCCGGTATTGGCGATCTGTCTCGGCATCCAGGAACTGAACGTCGCCCTTGGCGGCAGCTTGCACCAGCGGGTCCATGAACTGGACGGCAGGGAGGATCACCGATTGCGGCGCGATCTTTCCTATGACGAACGCTACGACGACCGGCATATGATCCGGCTTCATCCGGACGGCGTGCTTGCGCGGCTGATGGGCGGCGCCGAAGAGGTCATGGTCAACTCGCTCCATGCCCAAGGTATCGACCGGCCGGGCGACGGTGTCCTCGTCGAGGCGATCAGCGAGGACGGCGTCATCGAATCGATCAGCGTGCCCGACGCGCCGGCGTTCACGCTTGGGGTCCAATGGCACCCCGAACATCACACCATCCGCCGCAACCCGATCAACAAGGCCATCTTTGAGGCGTTCGGCGAGGCCATTGAGGCGCGGCGGCGGCAGCGCCAAGCCGGCGGTATCGGCGACAGGGCGGCCTGATGCACCCGGTTCGCCACCTGACCTGCAGCGTCGAAACGCTGGACATGCTGACCCACGACATCCGGCGCATTCGTCTCAAGGTCGTGGGCGAGCCGCCGCTTCAATTCGCCGCCGGGCAATTCGCCAAGGTCACGTTCCCCGATCAGCCGACGCGATATTACTCGATCGCGAGCCTGCCGGACGACCATGGAATCGAATTCCATATCCGGCGCTCGCGCGACGAGAGTTCGACCAGCCATTTCGTCCTCGACCAGCTTTCGACCGGAGACCAGGTGATGGTCGAGGCGCCGATGGGAGAATCCCACCTGCGCGACGATCATCAGGGCGAGATGCTCTGCGTCGCCGGCGGCTCGGGCATGGCGCCCATTCGTTGCATTGTCGAAACAGCCCTTAAAACCAAGGCGGACAGAGGTGTTCATCTCTATTTTGGTGCCCGCGACGAGCAGGACATCTATCTCGAGGAGCGGTTTAGTGAACTGGTCGGGCGACACGACAATTTCCGCTTCACGCCGGTGCTGTCCGAGGCCTCCGGCGAGACCGCGCGACGCACGGGCTTCGTCCACGAGGTCGTCGGCTCCGATATCGAGTCATTCGACGGCTGGAAGGCCTACATCGCCGGACCGCCGGTCATGGTGGATGCCGTGGTCGGCCTGCTCCAGGAACACGGTCTTGCCGAGACCGACATTCACGCGGATAAGTATTGAATCACGGCGGTCACGCCGGTGACCGTGTCCTCTCCACCTTCACCAATGACGGGTTTTCCGATGACCAACTACGCCATTCCGCTCTGGGCGACGCCCATCATACCGGTTGCCGACGGCGATCCCTTCCCCGTCCGCCGAATCTTCTGCGTCGGCCGCAATTATGCCGCCCATGCCCGCGAGATGGGCCATGATCCGGATCGGGAGCCGGCATTCTTTTTCGCCAAGCCGGCCGATGCGGTGGTCGAAAACAACTCAACCCTCCCCTACCCGGTAAAGACCGCAGACATGCATCCCGAGATCGAGATGGTGGTGGCGCTCAAGAACGGCGGTTTCGGGATCGCCGAAGCGGACGCCCTCGATCATGTCTATGGCTATTGCGTCGGCCTCGACTGCACGCGGCGCGACATGCAGAGCGGGTTCAAGGACATGGGCCGCCCCTGGGACATGGCGAAGGGTTTCGATCAATCCGCACCGGTGAGCGAGATTCGCCGCGCCGAGGAGGTCGGTCATATCGCCGAGGGGGCCGTGACACTCGCGGTCAACGGCGAAGTGCGTCAGTCAGGCGACGTCAACCAAATGATCTGGAACGTGCCGGAGACGATCGCCTACCTCTCGGGCCTGATAACCTTGCAGCCTGGCGACCTGATCATGACGGGGACGCCGTCCGGCGTCTCCGCCGTCGTCAAGGGCGATCACCTGGTGGGCCATGTCGACGGGTTGACCGATCTCGACATTCGGATCGGATGAGGCCAGGCACATGAAACTGCTGACCTGGAACATCAACTCGGTTCGCCTTCGGATGCCGCTCCTTGCCAAGCTGGTCGAGGCGGAGGCCCCGGACGTCGTCTGCCTGCAAGAGACCAAGGTCCACGCCGACCTCTTCCCAAAAGATGACATCGCGGCACTCGGCTTTCCGCATATGCATTTCGCCGGGATCAAGGGTTACAACGGCGTCGCCATCCTCTCGCGCGGTCCCATCGAAGCCACGGAAATACGGGAATGGTGCGGCAAGGCCGATGCGCGCCATGTCGCGGTCCGATTGGCGGACGGGACCGAGCTGCATAATTTCTACGTGCCCGCGGGCGGCGACGTCCCCGACGCGGACAAGAACGAGAAATTCGCCCACAAACTCGATTTCCTGGACGAGATGACCGCCTGGTTCGGCGAGAAACACAAGGCGGAAACGCCGATGGTCCTGGTCGGGGATCTCAACATCGCGCCTCTTGAAACCGATGTCTGGTCGCACAAGCAGCTACTGAAGGTGGTGAGCCACACCCCGGTCGAGGTCGATCGCCTGGCCAAGGTTCAGGCATCGAACGACTGGGTCGACGCCGTCCGCCACTTCATCCCGCCGGAGGAAAAGCTCTTTAGCTGGTGGAGCTACCGGGCGCGCGACTGGACGGTGGCGGATCGGGGCCGCCGCCTCGACCATATCTGGGTCACCCCGCCCGTGGTCGAGCGCCTTCGCTCGGCCTCTGTCCTTCGCCCGGCCCGGAGCTGGGAAAAACCTTCGGACCATGTGCCGGTCATCGTCGAGCTCGAGGCCGGATAATCCGGTTCTTGCCGGATATAAAAAATTGATTCTCTTGACATATCCCGCGCAACACCCCATTTAGCGCCTGTACATTGTCTCGCGATTGCGCGAAGCGCCGCCGACCGGCGGCTCCATTTCCCGAGAACAATAATCAAGAAACTTCCCGCTCCGGCCGCGCCCGGTGACGGGCGATAAGCTCGGGCCGAACCGCGTGGAGAACGCCGCCGATATGTCCGGGCGCATAAGGATACTTTAGTGACCGAAATTAAATTCTCGGATCTCGGCCTGGCCGATCCGATCCAGCGTGCGTTGACGACAAGAAACCACGTGACTCCCACGCCGATCCAGGCGCGGGCCATTCCCCACCTCCTCGCCGGCAAGGACGTGCTCGGCATCGCCCAGACCGGCACCGGCAAGACGGCCGCCTTCGGGTTGCCTATCCTCCACCGGCTGTCCCGGGGAAAACCGACCAACGACGGAAACAAGCGAAACAAGAAATGGCGCGATCCCCGCGCCCTGATCCTGGCCCCGACCCGCGAGCTGGCGATCCAGATCGGCGAGGAATTCCGCGCCTACGGCAAACATCTGCATCTCCGCCAAACCGTTATCTTCGGCGGCGTCAGCCAGAAGCCGCAGGTAAAGGACCTGATGCGCGGCGTCGACATCGTCATCGCGACGCCGGGACGCCTGCTCGACCTCATGGGTCAGCGCCAGATCCGGCTCGACGCGGTCGAGTTCCTGGTCCTCGACGAGGCCGACCGGATGCTTGACATGGGCTTCGTGCGGGACGTCCGCAAGATCATCGCCGCTTTACCGCAAGAGCGCCAATCCCTGCTGTTTTCCGCCACCATGCCCACGGAGATTGCGCGTCTTTCAAGCGAAATCCTGATCGATCCGGTGAGGGTCGAGGTAACCCCCCAAGCGACTCCGATCGAGCGCATCGAACAGAGCGTCTTTCATGTCGAGTCCGGCGCCAAGATCGGATTGCTGGCCGGCATCCTGGACGATCCGGCGCTTTCCCGGGTTCTCGTCTTCGCGCGTACCAAACACCGCGCCAACCGTGTCGCCGAGCGGCTCGGCAAAAAAGGCGTCGCCGCCGATGCCATCCACGGCAACAAATCCCAGGGGGCACGCCAGCGCGCCCTCAAGCGCTTTCGCGACGGCGACGCGCGGGTTCTGGTGGCGACCGACATCGCGGCGCGCGGCATCGACGTCGACGGCGTCAGCCATGTCATCAACTTCGAGCTTCCCAACGAGCCGGAAAGCTACGTCCACCGCATCGGCCGGACGGCGCGGGCCGGGGCCGACGGCATCGCCTTCTCGTTCTGCGACCCGAGCGAGCGCGACTATCTCCGCGACATCGAGCGCCTGATCCGGCGCCGCCTCACGGTGATCGGGGATGAACCGGCGGCAAACGACACCAACCGGCGGGACAAGAGAACCTCGTCCCGAGGTGCCCCCCAGCGCAAGCCGGGGCGGCGGCGCAGCCGAAATCGCAACAAGCGGTCGGGAAACCGCGCCGCGTAAACGGCCGAAATAGCGAGCGGACGCCGGCTATTTCGCGTCGGCGAGCTGCTCGGCGGTGACGGCACCTGCTTCCCGCGCAAGTTCCAGGATCGCCTTCTTGGCGCCCTCGATCACGCATTTCCGCTCGCAATTTCCCGGCAGGGGATAGCGCTTCGGCCGGTCCAACCGGAAATTACCGATCGACTTGCCGCTCGGCAGGGCGAGACTCCGGGTCGCGATCGAGGCCTCCAGTATGGTCGAATAGCTCCGGGTCTTCACCGAGACATAGACCGCAATTCCGACCATGAAATCGACCGGCGAAGTGGGTTTCGCGGCCGCCGCGACCAAGGTCGCGAACTTGTTGCGGCCTTTCGGGTTGTAACTGCCCTTGGCCAGGACCTCACCCGCCCCTTTCGGCGTGATGCCCTTCTTGAGCGCCGCCGCCGCCACCTCCACGAGAGCGGTCCGAAACACCGAACTGCCGCCAGGCACCGTATCACGAGACTCATCGTCGGCGACGATCAATACCGCGGTCTCATCCGCCCGCGAGCCCACTATCGGGGCGGCGATCAAAACGGATATCAGAATAAATAACGGAAGGCGCCACGCCCGATGCGTCCACATGCTTACAGTTCTTTGTGCTGGTCCAAACTCGAAGTATTGCGTGCGAGGCGGCTGCGGTAAAGCGGGAAGCCGGCCGGGGATGAACACCGTCGGTCGCGCTATTCCTATCCGTCACCTGTCACCCCTGTTCCGGCAATCTAATTATCAGTTCGAACGACGCTCTGGAGATATAGATGTCCGCCGCACCCAAACTACGCGAAGCCGACTACGCCCAAGATCATCCGGCCGGCCTGCCGATCGCCGCCGACCTGCCGCTCCCCGATCCCACGGCTTTCGAGGATCCGAGCTGCGTCACTGCGGGGCCGTCCTTGAGCGCGGACGAGGCCGCGCATTTCAAGAGCCAAGGTTTCATCGTCAAGCGCGGGCTGATCGACGACGACGCGGTCTTCGACCAGGTCATCGAGCATATCTGGCGGAACGTTCCCCGCGGCCTCATGCGGCGCGACGATCCGGAGACGTGGATCGGCGGGCCCGAGGACGAATGGACCGAGGCGGATTCGCTCCGGGTCGGCCTGTTCGCGCGAAGCGGCTGGAAGGTTCGTTCCAAGGGACCCGACGGCATCGGCACGAAACCGTTTCTGACCGACGGCATCGCGAACCATCCATATGTAAAGCAAGTCGCGGAAGCGCTGATGGGCGGCGAGGCGGCGCGCGTGGGCCGGGTGCGGGGTATCTATTGCGTGTTTCCCTCCGAACCCGGTACGAAACCCCGCTACGGTCCCCATGCGGACTATATGGCGGCGCATCTGACCGCGATGGTGGTCGGCGACGACATCGGACCGCGCTCCGGCGGTTTCATGTTCTGGCCGGGCTCGCACCTCACTTTGCATCCCTATTGGCGGACCGTGCACGGCGGCATGATGGCGCCTGAGAACGGCGAGGCCTTTCGCGAGGCCCGCGAACGGATTTTGCGCGAGACGAAGCCAATCGAGTTCACCGGCTCCAGGGGCGACGTCATTTTCTGGCACCCGCGCGCCCTTCATTCGGCTGGCATCAACCATTCGGCCGAATGGGGCGAACCGATGGTCCGCGTCATCATTCCCTGTGATTACCAGCGCGTCGGCCGAAACTATTACGACGATCCGGATTTCGGTCCCGGCGCCGATTATCAATGGTGGATCGACGCCCGGAACTTTACCGAGGACGTGCCGCCCACGGCCGATAACATGTGGGAAGATTGGGCGATTTGAACCGTCAGACGGCCGTCATGCCGCCATCCACGACCAGTTCGGCGCCAGTGACATGTCGGGCTTCGTCCGAGGCCAAAAACAAAATGCAATTGGCCACGTCCAACGCCTGTCCCGGCTCCCCCATGGGCACCAGGTCGAGCCGGGCCTTCCAGTTCGCCTCCACGTCGCCATTGCCCATGCCCATCACCTGATTGCCCATATTGGTGACGATGACCCCGGGATGGACCGAGTTGCAGCGAATGCCGAGGCCTCGCCTGGCACAATCGATGGCAACCGATTTGGTCAACTGCCGAACCGCCCCCTTGGAGGCACCGTAAGCCGCGAGATGCGGCGTCGCCACCAGCCCCGCGATCGAGGACATATTGACGATAGCACCCCCACCGTCACCGCCCTTGGCCCGGCCGCCGTCGGCCGTCATCGCCGCCACCCCGTATTTGCAACCGAGAAAGACACCCTCCACATTGACCGTCTGCACCGCGCGCCACTGATCCAAATCCGTGGCCGCCAGGTGTTGATTTTTCTCGGTGGCCAGGATGCCGGCATTGTTGACCAGGATATCCAGGCGGCCATGGCGTTCGGCGACGCTCTCCATCAAGCCTTGCCAACTCGCCTCGTCCCGGACGTCGTGCGGCACGAAGACGGCCGCGCCGCCGAGGGCCTCGGCCACCTCCCGGCCCGATACTTCATCGAACTCGGCAATCGTGACGATCGCCCCCTCTTCCGCCAACCGCGTCGCCGCCGCCCGGCCGATGCCGGTGCCCGCACCCGTTACGATAGCGACTTTTCCTTCCACACGACCCATGCTCATTCTCCCTGTTTTCCAGTAACCAAATCTAATGCCCGCGCTTGTCGGGCCAGAAGCGGACGCCCGCCCGGGCCAGACCGCCGGAGAGCGCAACCGGCGTCCCGTCGGCGCGCCAGCAGGCGGCGCCCGTTAGCGCGTCGCCAAATTGGATGGCGTTCATGCCGCCCCCGACATGGGGCACCGCCTCGATCACGTGGCCCATCTCGCTCAAGCGGTCGCGGACCTCGGGCGTGAAGGCGGGTTCCAGCTCGACCGACCCGCCTTGGGTCCAAAGCCGGGGCGCCTCGACGGCTTCCTGCACGTTCATCCCGTGGTCGAGGATCGAGAGCAGGGCCTGCAGGGCCGACCCGAAGATCCGGAGGCCGCCGGTCAGGCCCAGTGCGAGAATGGGCTTTCCCCCCTCCAAAGCGATGATCGGCGACATCGAGGTGGTCACCCGTTTCCCGGGGGCGATGGAGAGCGCATGCCCCGGATGGGGATCGAAGATGTACATGTAGTTGTTGGGGATGATGCCGGTGCCGGGAATCGCGATCCGGGCGCCAAAGACGCCGTTGATGGTCTGGGTCATGACGGCAATGTTGCCGTCGTCGTCGGCCACGGTGAGATGGGTCGTCGACGGCGATTCCGGTAGCGCCACGCCGGCGTCCCATTCCTGCGCACGCGCCGGATCGATATTCGGGCGCCGTTCCTCGGCATAGGCCTTCGACAGCAGGCGCTCGACCGGCACGTCGACGAAATCCGGGTCCGCCGTCGCGGCCTTGCGGTCGGCAAAGGCGATCTTCAGCACTTCCGCCAAGAGATGCAGGTTCTCCGGGGAGCCGTAGCCCAGCCCCCGAACATCGAACCCCTCCAGCAGGTTCAGCATCTGAATGACATGAACGCCGCCCGAGGACGGCGGCGGCGGCCCGACGATCTCGATCCCCCGATAGGTCCCGCGAACGGGCTCGCGCTCGATGGTCCGGTAGGTTTCGAGATCCGCCGCCGACAACAGCCCGCCGACGCGTTCCATATGTTCGGCGACTTGTCGCCCGATCTCGCCGCCATGGAGGACCGCTTCGCCGCCGCCGGCGATGGCTTTGAGGGTCTCGCCGTAATCCCCCTGGACCAGCCGGGTTCCGGCCGCGATCGTCGAACCGCCGGGCAGGAAGAGCTTCGAGATCTCCGCGTCACGAGCCATGTCGGCCGCGGCGTCGGTCACGCATTCGGTGAGGTAGGGGGTCACGCGAAATCCCGCCGTCGCATGCCGGATCGCGGGCGCCATGACGTCCGCCAGAGGAAAGGTCCCGAAGCGGCGCAATATCTCGCACCAAGCGATGAGATTGCCGGGGGCCGCAACCGCCTTCGGCCCGACCGCGTTCTCCCGGCCCTCGGTCTCCAGGTAGTCCGGCAGGGTATCGGAAATGGGGGTAAAGCAATCCGGCGTGGCGGCGAGGGGGGCCCGCGCCTGCCCGTCGATCACCGTATGGCGGCCGTCGGCGAAGCGAAGATGCGCCATGCCGCCGCCGACGATCCCGACCATCATCGGCTCGACTACCGTCAGGGTGAACAACGAGGCAATCGCCGCATCGAAGGCATTGCCGCCGGCCGCCATCATCTCCGCGCCCGCCGCCGAAGCCAGCGGATGATTGGTGACAACCATGCCCCGCGACCCCGTCGCCGGTTCCTTCTCGCAGTCAAATGTCGTTTGTGCCCGTTCGCGCCAGTTCCGGGTCGGCATTGCGTAAATCCCTGTTTCGATCGCTATTGATCTAAGCGGAAAATGGGAGAACGCCAAACCGGCGAGCGCTTGCCGAGCCTATTCCTTCATCTTCTTGAACTCGCGCCGGAGTTCGAACTCCTCCGATGCGACATGATTTTCCATCTCGCCGGTACGGCTCTCCAGGTCGTCGAATTTCCGCTTCAGGTCCTGGAAAAAGGGGTCGGCGTCGATCGGGTCCTCGGCGGGCTCGGGTTCGGGTTCCGGCTCGAATTGCGGTCCCGCCATCGCGGGCCGCGGGCCCATGCCCTTGAAGCTCGCCCACCAGCCTTCGATCTTGCCCGGATGGTCGGTCCAGAACCAGGCGACGAGGAAGACCAGGATGGTCAGCGGTGCGTGAAAGAGCAGGCCGGCGATGAAGCCGAACAACACCCAGCGGCGCTCCAGCCCGAAGCGTTTGCCGATATTGCCCGTGACCCGGCGGATGAATCCCGGCCCGCAACCGGTCGAGCGGTGTTGTCCATGGCGGCGGTGCTTCCGGTGGCGGCTCATTTGTTCCTCCAGCCCGGCGCCTCGGCGTCGAGCAGTTTCTCGAGTGTTTGGACCCGGTCATCCAGTTTCCGGGCCGTCTCGGCGAGCGACCTGAGGTCGCTGTCTTGGACGCCGTTCTCGTCGGAGTCTCGCGGCTTCATCTTCTTCCAGAGCGTGATGTAGTGGAAGATGATCCAGATGGGGGCGACGACCGTGATCACCAGGATCATCAATACGAAGGTAAAGGTGCTCATCATGGTCCTTGTCCGTCGCCCGCATCGCTTGCCCTGATCCTCAGGATGCCTTCTTCCTGCGCGCGCTTACCTTTTTCTTCAGTGCCGCCAATTCGTCGGCCACGCCGTTCTCGACCTCCAACTCCTCGAATTCCTGTTCCAAGGTGCGGGGGCCGTCCTTACCCATGTCGTAAGTCTCCGCGTCCGCTTCAAGTTCGTCGATGCGCCGCTCCAAATTGTCATAGCGCGAGAGCGCCTCGTCGACCCGGCCGTCATGCAGCGTTCGCCGGAGCTTAACGCGCTTTTGCGCTGTTTTCATGCGGATTTCGACCGACTTCCGCTTGGCCTTGGCTTCTTCGAGTTTGGCCTGCAACTTGCCCATATCCTCGTTGAATTTGCCGAGCGAGTCCTCGACGGCGGACAGTTCGACCTCCAGCGCGTCGGCCTGGTCGCCGAGCTTCCGTTTGGCGACCAGGGCGCCGGTGGCCAAATCCTCGCGGCCTTTCCCGACCGCGAATTCGGCCTTCTCGGCCCAATCCTTCTGGCCGTCGCGAAGGGCGGCGATCCGGCGCTCGATTTCCTTCTTGTCGGCAATGGATTTGACGGCCGATGAGCGAACCTCGACCAGCGTCTCCTCCATTTCCTGGATCATCAACCGCGCCATCTTTTCCGGGTCTTCGGCCCGGTCCAGGATGGCATTGATGTTGGCGTTCATGATGTCTGAGAAGCGAGAGAAGATACCCATTGTTTCGAACCTCTGTTGGGATACGTCGTTGCCCCCTATAACGCATCTCCCATGCCAACATGTTAACCCATTGATTTTATTTGGTTTCAGAATTTTTCGATTGAATTAACTATCGATTATCGCTATTAATTCATATTAATCGCTAACGATTATCGCTAATTAAATGGCAACTTTCGAGAGCCAACAGAATATTCTGGGCGAGGACCCGGCCTTCCTGCGGGTCCTGGAACAGGTCTCGGGCCTCGCCGTCCTCGACAAGCCGGCGCTCGTCATCGGCGAGCGGGGCTCCGGCAAGGAACTGATCGCCGAACGCCTGCACTACCTCTCGGGCCGCTGGGAGGGGCCGCTGATCAAGCTGAATTGCGCCGCCCTGACCCAATCCCTGTTGGACACGGAACTCTTCGGGCACGAGGCGGGCGCTTTTACCGGCGCCGAGCGCCGCCATCGCGGGCGCTTCGAGCGCGCCGACGGCGGCACCCTGATCCTGGACGAGATCGCCACCGCCTCGGCGGCAACGCAAGAGAAGATCCTCCGCGTTCTGGAATACGGCGAATTCGAGCGGGTCGGCGGCTCCGATATCCTCCAGGTCGATGTCCGCGTCGTCGGCATTACCAATGTGGACCTGCCGGCGCTCGCCGCCGAAGGCGCCTTCCGGGAAGACCTCCTGGACCGCCTCGCCTTCGACGTCGTCAACGTGCCCCCACTCCGCGCCCGCCCCGCCGATATCCCGCTCCTGGCCCGCGCCTTCGCGCTCGAGATGACGCGGGAGCTCGGACGCCCCCACTTCCCCGGGTTTTCCGCGCGCGCGGAACGTGACCTTGGCGCCCGCTCCTGGCCCGGCAACGTGCGCGAGCTGAAGAACGTCATCGAACGCAGCGTCCACCGCCACGCCTCGGCCGACGCCCCGCTCGACCACATCGTCTTCGACCCCTTCGAGACCCCTTGGCAAACGGCGGCCGACGAGGCGCCGGCGGACTCACCCGAGGAAGAACACCCGGCCGATTTCCGCGCTGCGGTCGACGCCTTCGAAAAGCGCCTCCTGGAGGCCGCGATGACCCGATCGGCCCGAAACCGCACGATTGCGGCAGAGATCCTAAAACTCAGCTACCACCAATTCCGAAGACTGCTGAGCAAACACGAAATCCGCTAACCCGCCGATCCAATAGACCTCAAAGATGAGGACGCGAAGAATAACGGGAACAAGATCGAGCACTCACGAACGGTCGTCGCGGAATATGTATCGTTTGCCGCGAACGACTGTATCCGGAGGCCGACGCGTCCGTTCAAAATAGTCGAACCCTTCCTTCAGGTTGCGCCAGAACCCGTACCATCGAGAATCCTGCAGCGCCGCCATATTCTCAGCCGTCATCCGGAAGGGGAAGACGTGGACCCGGAAAAAGGATTGCCCGCCGCGAAAGGCAGCGTCCGCGAGCGTGAAGATTTCCTCGATCTTGGCGTCCGTCATCGCATAACAACCGACGGAAACGCAATTGCCGTGCACCATCAGAAAACTTCCCGTCCGCCCATGCGCGCGGTCGTAGCGGTTGGGAAAACCAAGGTTGAAGGAGAGGTGATACTGGCTCGTGGGGTTGAGTTGTCGCGGCCGGACGAAATAGAACCCCTCGGGGGACTGGTTGTCGCCCTCGAACCGTTTGGGCCCCAATCCGCCTGAGAAATCACAGATGGCATAGGTGCGGAACAATTCGAAGCGCTCGGCGCGCTTGATCCATACCTCGAACTCGCGACTCTCCTTGAAGATGCGGATGAATATCGGCGCCCCAAAGCGGAACCCCCTTGCCGCGACATCCATCGATAAAGTCGCTTTGACCCGATCAATGGCCTCGCGCGACCGACTGCTAGACGGAATGGTCTCAGCAGCAGCGACGGACGAACCGAAAATCCCCACCAATAGAGCCAGCGTCAGCATCCTTATTAGCGTCATGGTGACTGCTTCGATTGGCGATCGACTCCCGGTGAATTCCAAGGACGGCCACCTTGGGTCGGAACTCGCGTTTCTGCAAATTAAATTAGGAATTACGATGACGTCATACTTATTTAATTGGGTTTCCTTGCTCCCACCGTCCGGTTCGACGTCGCACCGAGTTCATACCGGCGAGAGCGAATAACGGGGACACGATCCTTTCTTCCCCGGCAGGGAAATTGGTCGTGTCTCCCTTATTCTTCGCGCTCGCGAGCACGCCCGCCTACCCCCGCCCCGTCACCTTTCGCCGCCAGTAGATCGCGGCGGCGACCCACAGAACGAGGCCCTCCGCGGCGACGATGGTCATGCCGGGGGCGGCGCCCAGCCGGTCGGCCAGGAAGCCCGCATGGAGGATGCCGAGCGGCATGGTGCCGACGGAGACGGCGAGCAGGCCCATGACGCGGCCCCGCACCTCGGGTGTCGCGGAGGAGAGGAGGATCGTGCTCTGCATGGAAGAGAAGCCGGCGATGCCGATGCCGGTCATGATGAGCACCGCGAGCGAGAGCGGGAACGAGGTCGAGAGGGCGAAGAACAGGATCCCGGTCAGGAAGATCAGGCTGCCGAAGACGAAGTAGCGGTCGTAGCGGGACGGGCGCACGGTGGCGGCGACGAAGAGGGCGCCGAGGAGGGCACCGAACCCTTCCGACGAGGCGAGCAATCCCACGGGAAAGGCGCTGAGCCCCAGCGTGTCCCGGCCGATCACGGGGAGCACGCTGGCGAAGGGAAAGCCGAAGGCGTTCACGATCACGGTGATCGCGAGCACGCCGAGGATGCGGGGCTCGCCCCGCACATAGCGGATCCCGGCGACCAGATTGCCGAGCATCTTGACGGCGGGCCCCCGCACCACCTCGTAGTCGAGCCCGAGCACGCTCACGAACCCGGTGCCATAGACGACAAATCCGAGGAAATAGGCGCCGTGCAGGCCCACGAATTCGAGCAGCAGCCCGCCGAGGGCCGGGCCCAGCATGCGGGTTCCGTTGCTAGTGCCGGCATCGATCGCCATGGCAATCCCAAGGCGGTGGGGGCCGGCGGTCTCGCCGATCATGGCCCGCCTTGTCGAGAATTCGGTCGCGGTGTAGATGCCGCTGAGAAAGGCGCCAAGACCGATATGCCAGAGCTCTGCCGCATCGAATATCAGCAACAGCCCGAGGACGCCCGCATTCAGCGTCATCACCGCGAGCGCGCCGAGCAGGATCGATTTTCGGCTGACCCGATCGGCAATCGCCCCGATCAGGGCGCCGAGCAGCAGCAGCGGCGCCCAGCGGAGAAACAGGAAGATCGCCACCAGGAAGGGCGAATCGGTCGCATCGAAGACGTAGACGCCGACCGCCAGCGATTCGAGCCAGCGGAGAACACTGGCGCCGGCGCCCGCGAACCAGAGCCGGCCGAACGAGGTCTCCCGAAAGAGGGCGATCGCCCCCTTGAGGCCGTTGAGGGGTTGTTCCGCCGCGGCGCTTTCCTCGGCCAAGCGTTGCTCCGGCGTCATCGCGCCCGCCCCATGAACTCGCGAAGCCAGAACCCGATCAGCGCCAGCGCCACGGCCCCCTGGGCGACCATGATCGTCACCGCCATCGGCGCCCCCAGCCAATCGGCGAGCCAGCCGATATAGAGAACCCCCAGCGGCCCCAATCCGATACACATGGCGAGCAGCCCGCTCACGCGGCCGCGCACCTCGGCCGGCGTCTCGGTGAAGGAAAGCGCGCCTTGCATCGCCGTGAACCCGGCCGCCCCCAGCCCCGCCAGCAGCAGAAAGACCAATGCCGGCCAGAACCCGGCGATCAGCGAAAAGCAAAGAATGGCCGCCATCAATCCCACGGAGCCGTAAAAGAAGTACAGCGCGTAGTGCCGCCGCCGCGAATTAAAAGCCAGCAGCGCCGCGCCGACAAAGGCGCCGCCGCCCTCGGCCGCGGCCAGGACGCCGGTCAGGATTTCCGAGAGCTGCAGTTCGTCGCGGCCGATCACCGGCACCATGACGGCGAAGGGAAAGGCGAAGACGTTGACGACGACGGTGATCAGCACGACGCCCAGCACCAGGCGATTGGAGCGGATGTAGCGGAACCCCTCGACGATGTTGCCGAGGATATCGGCGGTCTGGCTTCGCGCCGTTTCGGAGCGGTATTCGAGACGCCAGACGAGAACGAAGCTGACCGCGTAGAGAGCAGCACTCAGAAGATAGGCGCCGGCGAGCCCAATCACCGAAAGCGCCAGCCCGCCGAGGATCGGCCCCACCATCCGGGAGAGGTTGTTGGTCGAGGAATCGAGCGAGACGGCGGGACCGAGACGGTCCACCCCCGCGACCTCGCCGAGCAGGGTCCGGCGGACCGGAAATTCCATCGCGACCGAGAGGCCGAAGAGCGCGGCGCCGAGCGCGATCTGCCAGATTTGAAGCTGGTCGGTCGCGGCGAGCCAAGCCAAGACGGTCGAGGAAATTGCGACAAGACCGACGACGGCAAGCAGCATCCGGCGCCGGTCGAACCGGTCGGCGAGCACGCCGACCACCGGCGACAGAAGCCCCACCGGTGCGATCCGCGCGAAGGTCATCAAGGCGACAAGCAGGGGCGAGCCGGTGCGGTCGAACACATAGACGCCGATTGCCAGCACCTCGAGCCAGCGTACCAGACCGTTCGCCATCCCCGGCACCCAGAGCCGGACGAAATCGGCCTCGCCGAGAAGTGCGAGAATACCCTGCCGGTCGAGTCCGCCCCGGTCGTCCTCCCCCGTCACTACGGGTGCCGGCACATGAAGTAACGCTCGGGGGCCACGCTCTCGGGCAAAGGGTATTCCTCAAGGCTCGGATGGGCGATCAGCCGGTCCGAGACGACGAGCGCACCCGGGCGAAGCAAGGGAACCAGAAGCTTGATCACGCCCGCCATGTTGCGCTTGGTCTGTTCGGGATCGCCGGCGCCGATATCGACATGGGCGAGGGCCGCTTGCCTGCCCAGACGATCGGCCACCATCGTCAGGGTATCGGTTATCTCGCCGACGAAGCAGCGGTCCTCCGGCGGCACGCAATCGGGATGCGGCGCCACCTGCCGGTCGAAGACGAAGATATCGCGGTCCGGGAAAATCTCGCGCAGATGATCATAGGTCCGCCCGTTGCCGAGGCCGAGCTCCAGGATCGGTCCGTCGAGGTCCGCGATCGCGGCTTTGGCGTCGGCGAGACAGACGCGCTGTGCCTTCAATCGCAGGATTGCGGAATCCAATCGGCTCATGATCCCGTCCCGCGGATTCTAAGTCTCATCCGCGCTCTCATCGGAGCTCGACGCGATGACCGCCTCGCGAAGTCGCGCCGTGGTGAGTTCGAGACGCCGCGCCAATTCGCGCATTATCTCCACCGCCATATCGGGGAACTCCTCGATCAGGCGATAGAACAGGTCCTGGGTGATGCGGAGCGTGGTCAGTTCGGAAATCGCGGTCACCGTCGCCGTTCGCGGCACGCCGCAGAGGATGGCGATCTCGCCCACCAGCTCGTGGGCATCGATGGTGGCGACGGAAAGCGGTCCGGTCGGCGTGGTGACGGAGACATCGGCGGTGCCGGAGATGATGACATAGGCGGAATCGCCGCCTTCTCCCTCATGGAAGAGAGCCTCGCCCGGCGCGAAGGTCACGCGTTCGCTGGTAAAGGCGAGGAGCTTCAGCTTCGTCGAATCGATATTCGCGAACAGCGGTATCCGGCGCAGCAGGTCGACTTCTTCCTGGAGGCTCATGCCCGTCCTTCCATCTTCATCACCCTCAAGAGAACTCGAGCAAGTCGTTGAGGGCGCCCTTGCGGCTGCTGAGGTCGTCGAAAGCGCCCTGCTCGGCGATCCGGCCCTCCTTCATGACCACCGTGTGATCGAAGGACCGCGCCGCCTCGACCCGGTTGGTCACCCAAATCACCCCGCGCCCCCGGCAGTCGGAGAGGACGTTCTCGATGATCCTCTCCTGGCTGACGACGTCGAGCGCGTCGGTGGCTTCGTTTATGATCGTGATGTCCGCGCGTTTCAACAGGCAACGCGCGATCGCGAGTTTCTGGCGCTGCAGATGGGTCAGCCTGGCGCCGCCGACGCCGGCCGGAAAAGCGAGACCGACATCGATCACCGTCCGGGTCAGGCCAAGCTCCTCGATCAACGCCTGGATCAACTCGCCGACGCGAGTCTCCGCGTGCGCATGGCCATAAGTCACCTTACCGAAGAGGATATTGTCCTGAAGGCTGGCGGCCGGACAATAGGTTTCGCTGGCGAAAAAAGCGATCGCGTCCTTGAGTTCCGCCAGCAGGTTCTCGGAGAAACGCCGCCGCGCCTCGAGCACCCGCGCCTTCAGGGCGTCATCGAGCAAACCCAGGCGATGCCGCGCATCGACGATCGCGAACGAGAGCGCCATCAGCAAAGTGCCCTCCGCCTGGGTCAGGACATCCAGCCCGTGGGCGGCACGCTGGACGATCTGTTCGTAGTCGGGCAACTCGTCGGCCGAGATGAAGCTGTACTGCTCGAAGAACTCGTGCTCGGGGGGCAGGTCCGCGAACAATTCGACCATCGTCGCCGCGACCTGGCGGCCGATATCGACCAAATCGACCGTGAGCCCGGACTCGTCGAGAATCTTCCGCATATAGGCATGCTCGGCCAGCGAATTCGCATCCAGGCGGGCATCGACGGGAATCCCGAACATCAGGTTTTCGCCGAGACTGGCATTGTCGTTGTAGCGTTCGGCATCGAACCGCTCAACGAGAGGTGCGATCGCCGGATCCTCGAGCCGGTGGCTCAGGGCGGCACGGGCCTCCAGGACCTTGGACGCGACGTCGGGACGGCTCTCCGGATCGATCGTCCCGCGAAGACCGATCCGGTAGACATCGCCGTCGAAGTCGGCAAGCCGCAAGACCTCCATGATCCGTTCGTCCAGGCCCACGCGGTCGGCGACGCCGGCGGCATCGAGATCGATCCAATCGGCCGCCAAATCGAAATCGACGTTGCCGGTCAGACGCGCTTCCTCGATTTCGGGTTCGGGCCGCGATGCGCCCTTGCGATCGATTATCGGCCGGTGCTTCAAGCCGTAAATCAGGTTTTCGCCGATGCCGGCATTGTAGAGATAGGCCTGCCCGCCGGCATAGGAGATGCGCCGGCCGGTAACGGCCTCGGGCAATTCCGAAATATCCCGGGCGCCAACGCTGATCTTACCGCGCGTGGGTTCGACCAGGCGGGCCAAAAGCATCCCGAATTCCGCCTTGCCGCTGTCGCCGTCGCCGATGATCGCGGTGTGCTGGCGCATCGAGAACTTGAAACTCGCGCCCTGGACCAGCCGGGCGCCGTCCTCGTCGGTGAAGGCGATATTGTTGGCGATCAATTCGTCGTCGAGATCGAACGTGTCGCCTTCGACCGGGCGCTGCAGCTCGATCGGCAGCATGCCGCCGGGATCGAACTGCTCGATCACCTGGTCGTATTTTATCCGGACATCCTCCTTCTGCTGGTACCAGGCCAGCAATTCCTTCCAGGGGGCGGCGAGTTCCTTATAGGCCGCCAGCACCGCGACCAGGGCGCCGAAGCTCAAATCGCCCACGATCACCAGATAGCCGCCGATCGAGAAGAAGAAGAACGGGGTCAGCTTGTCGATGAAATTATTGAGGAACTTGATGAAGAATTTGCGGCGATAGATCTCGTAGCGGATGTCGAAGATCGTCCCTAACCTGTCGGCGAAGCGGGACAGCTCCAGCTTCGAGGTGTCGTTGGCGTGGACCTCGATGACGCCGGCGACGGACTCGCCGATATGTTCCGAGAGGCGGCGGACGTTCTGGACCCGCTGCTTGCCGAGCTGGTTCACTTGGCGCTGCAGTTTCGGGATGATGTACATCTGCGCGGGGTAGAGCGCGATCGACGCCAGACCGAGATAGACGTCCTGCACCATGATGAAGGTGAGGATGATGAAGAGCTGCCCGCCGAAAAACAGCGGGTCCGCAAAGGAGGTGCCGATGAAGCCGCCGAGCGGCTCCACTTCCGCCGTGATGATCGGGATCAGCTCGCTCTGGCTGACCTTGCGGAACCGTTGCAGGGGAAAGCGCAGGATCCGGCTGTAGAGCTGGAACCGAAGACGGCGGAGCAGGCGCTCGCCCATCCGCCCCTTGTAGACGTTGATGTAATATTTGAAGCCGCCATTGCAGAAGACGAAGAACAAGTACCCGAAGCTCAACGCCAACAGGAACCCGATGCGATCCATCTCGACATCGAACGAGGCTCCGAAGATCGGCAAGGCGAAGGGCGGCCCCTCAGGTGCCTCGATTGCCCGATTGACGATCAGCTTGGGCAATTCCAAGGACAAATAGAGAAACGGGTAATAGGCCACGATCACGCAAAGCAGATAGATCTGCTGCGACGCGCTGTAACGCAGGATGTATCGGAATATGGATGGTTCCATCGCCGCTCTACGCCAATCGCTCCCCACAATATCCCCGGCGAGGCCCGAACTGGCTCCCGGGGGCCGATTACATTAGCCTAGCCTCAAAAGGCCGTAAACGTCAGTGACATAAGCAAAAATCGAATCAACCATGCGCATTGCCTTCTACGCGCCGATGAAATCGCCGGAGCATCCGGAACCTTCCGGCGACCGCCGCATGGCTGGGCTTCTGATGAAGGCGTTGCGAATCGCCGGTCACGACGTGAGGCTGGCCTCCGATTTCCGGACCTATGACGGCGAGGGCGACGCCTCTCGGCAACGGCGCGATGCGCGTTCGGGCATGGGTTTGGCGCGGAAATTCGTTGCCGAGCATGCCGCGAACCCACCCGATCTGTGGTTCACCTATCACCTCTATCACAAGGCGCCGGACTGGCTCGGCCCCGTGATCGCCCGGCGGTTTTCCATTCCCTATGTGGTCGCGGAAGCGAGCCATGCACCGAAGCAGCGGCTAGGTCCCTGGCGGATCGGGCATGGTGCGGCCGCGGCCGCCCTTCGGCGCGCCGATCGGGTCATTTCGGTCAACCCCCGGGACGAACCCTGCCTCCGCGCATTGCTCGGCGGCGGGCAGCGCCTAACCCGGCTCCGTCCTTTCATCGACGGTCCCCCTCCACCCGCGGAACGCGATCCCGCGCGCCGCGACCTTGCCCGGCGGCTCGACCTCGACCCTCAAGCGGCCTGGCTGCTCACGGTGGCGATGATGCGGCCGGGAAACAAACTCGCGTCCTATCGTATTCTCGGTGACGCCGCCCGGAAATGGACGCACCCCCGCTGGCAACTCTTGATCGCGGGCGACGGGCCGGCGCGCGGCGCGGCGGAACGCGCCTTCGAAGACACGGAACGCGTTCGGTTTCTCGGCCGCCGGGACAGTGCCGAGTTGAGCCATCTCGCGGCCGCGGCCGACCTCTTCGTTTGGCCGGCGGTGAAGGAAGGCTACGGCATGGCGCTCCTGGAAGCACAGGCCGCGGGTCTTCCGGTGGTCGCCGGCGAAACGCCCGGCGTCGCCAGCATCGTCGCCGACGGCAAGACCGGCAGTCTGACCCCGCAGAACGACGCCGATGCCTTTGCCGGAGCGGTCGACGGCCTGCTCGACGATCCCGATCGCCGCGCCGGCTATGCGGCGGCGGCCCGTTGCAAAGCGGCCCGCGAGCACGATATTAGCAGCGCGGCCGGACATCTCGACGACGTCCTTCATTCCCTCGAAACAACGGTTCCCGCATGACGCTTCTTGCTCTCATACGCCACGGCCCCACCGAATGGAACGAGTCCGGTCTGGTGCAGAGCCATACCGACGTCCCGCTCAGCGCGGCCGGCCGGAAAATCGTCGGCGATTGGCGGGTTCCGACCGATCTTGCGGGGTCCCGATGGCTGTCCAGCCCGCTTGGCCGGGCGGTCGAGACGGCCCGAATACTTTCCGGCGAACAGGACATCGCCACCGATGCCCGCCTGGTCGAGATGGATTGGGGTACCTGGGAAGGCATGGACATGAAGGCACTCCGCGCGGAGATCGGTCATCCGGGCGAAGCCTGGCGCGCCGGCGGGCTCGACTTTCGGGCACCCGACGGGGAGAGCCAACGCGATGTCCAGAACCGGCTGCTCGGGCTCTTCGCCGAACTGTCGGAGGCGGGGACACCGACGCTTGCGACCTGCCATCGCGGCGTCGTTCGCGCCACCTTCGCCTTGGCGACCGGCTGGGATCAGACGACGTCCTGGCCGGAGGTGCTGCGCGATGACTGCGTCCATCTCTTCGCGCTTTCGACCAAAGGCGTGCCCAGCACCGAACGATTGAACATTCCCCTGACCGACGCCGGAGCGGAATGACCCGGGTTCTCATTTATCTGCAGCACCTGCTCGGTCTGGGGCATGGGGCGCGTGGGCTCGCCCTTGGCCGGGCGCTCGAACGGCAGGGCTGCGACGTCACCTTCGTCTCCGGCGGTTTTCCCGCCCTCGGACCCGATCCCGCGGCCTGCGATTTGATTCAACTGCCCCCGGTTCGCGCCGCCGATGCCCGATATTCGACATTGCTGGACCCTTCCGGCGCGGCGGTCGACGCCGCCTGGCGCGACGCTCGGCAAAAGGCGCTTCTCGACGCCTTCGAAACCGTGCGGCCGGACGTCCTCCTGATCGAGACCTTTCCGTTCGGACGCTGGCCGTTCCGATTCGAACTGCTGCCGCTCCTGAAAACCGCCCGGCCGGTTTGCCGAATCGCCTGCTCGATCCGCGACATCCTGGAGCCGAAGTCCTCGGCCCGTCGCAACCAGTCGATCATCGATTTGATCGATGAGTTCTTCGATCTCGTTCTGGTGCATGGCGACCCGGACCTCTTCCCGATCGAGGACAGTTTTGGTCGCGCCGCCGAAATCAAGGAGAAGATCCGCTATACGGGCTATGTGGTCCCGGCGGCACCGGAAGGCGACGACACGGACGGGACAGACGAGGTCATCGTGTCGGCGGGCGGCGGCGGCACCGGAGCGGCCCTCTTCGATTGCGCCCTTGAGGCGGCTAGGGACGATACTCGCCACTGGCGCTTCCTCGTCGGCCCGAACTGCCAGGCGGAAACGAAGCGACGGCTGGCGGCGGCGACGGGAATCATCGTCGAACCCGTGCGCCCGGATTTCCGCGATTTGCTGGCGCGGGGTGACGTCTCGCTGAGCCAGGCCGGCTACAACACCACGCTCGACATTCTCGGCGCCCGCGCGCGCGCCGTCGTCGTTCCCTTCGCCGGCCATGGCGAGACCGAACAGACACGCCGTGCCGAGCACCTCGCCGAACGCAACCTCCTTGACGTGTTGCCGGAGGCGCGGCTAACGCCGGATTCGCTCCGAGGCGCGATCGAGGCCCGGCGGGCACAACCGAGGCCTCCGGTCGCCGGCATCGACCTAGATGGTGCGGCTCGCTCGGCGGAAATCCTCGCGGCGGCCCCCTCGTCTGGGCAGAGCCGCCGCCGCTCGGTATAACTGCGGCCGATGACCGCGGCAGCCAAAGACGACGCCCCTTGGACGGCCCTGGTGGCTGAACTCGACGCGTGGGCGAAGATGGGCCGGCGCGCCAAGCTCTGGTGGCGGGACGACGATGCGACAAGTCCCGGCCCTCGTCTCGACCGTCTGATTTCGCTTGCACCGGAAGTTCCCGTCGCCCTCGCGGTCATCCCGGAGGAAACCGGCACGGCCCTCGCGAATCGGCTGGCTTCGGAGGCCGCCGTCATCGTCCTCCAGCACGGATTCGCCCATGTCAATCACGCCGAACCGACAGCGAAGAAATCGGAATACGGGCCGGACCGGCCCGTCGACGTGATGACGGCGGAAATCGGCCGCGGCCGGGAGCGGCTAGGGTCGCTCTTCGATGCCCAGCTGTCGCCGGTCTTCGTGCCGCCGTGGAACCGGATCGACGCCGACCTCGCGGCTCGGCTCGGCGAGATCGATATCGCGGCGGTCTCGACCTTCGGATCGGCGGCGGGTGATGAAAGGCCACCGCGTCTAAACACCCATGTGGATTTGATCGATTGGCGGGGCGCCCGGGATTTCGTCGGCGCGGCGGCCGCGATCGACGCGTTGGTTTCACATCTCGCGGACCGCCGCGAAGGCCGGGCGCACGCCGAAGAAGCAACCGGCCTTCTGACACATCATCGCGATCACGATCCGAACACGTGGAATTTCCTTGAACGCCTGTTCGAAGCCACGAAAATGCACAGGGCGGCCGAATGGCTTGATATCGGCGCCCTTTTGGAGAGTCATCGATGAAACGCTATCGGTATCCGACATCCGCGCTCCGCGGCGACTACATCCGCGCGGGTATCGGCGTGCTCGTGACCGGCGGCATGTTGATCGGCGCAAGCGCGGTGCCGGTGATGTTTGTGCTGATCGGCGCCATCTTCCTACTGTTTCTCGGATTTGGCCTGCAGACCTGGTCCCGTCACATGTCGATGTTCGAGATCATGCCCGACGGCTTGATGGTCTATGGTTTGCGGCGGAAGAAGCTGGCGTGGAGCGACCTTCAGGGCGCGCGTCTGCGTTTTTTTACGACCAAGAAGGACCGGGATGCCGGCTGGATGGAATTGACTATCCTCAGCGAGTCGGGAAAGACGCGGATCGACTCGAACATCGAGGGTTTCAAGGAAATCCTGTCGGCGGTCGCGAAACAGACCGAATCACGCGGTCTTCCGCTCGACGAGAACAGCGTCGAGAACCTGCGCTCGCTGGGCATCGAGACGAAATCGCCGGGCCTTCCCGATGCGGCGAAGAAATGGGATAAATCAAGGCCCTGGGACGACGAACTGTAGCCGGCGACACCAGGACCTCACCATCCCTTGAACATGATCGATTTGCACTTGCCGGCCTGGCATGGCACGAGACATCGAGACACGATGTGCGCTACTCACGCCTTTCGAAAATGAAACGTCTGCGAACCGCCGGGTTGCTGTTTCTCGCCTTCTTCGGCGCGAGCACCGCCGATGCGGCCACCTATCGGGAATCGCCAATTCTCGAGGCGCGCGTGAAATCGGGCGATCTGCCGCCGGTCACGGAACGCCTGCCGAAGCGTCCGGCGACGGCCACGATGGATCGCCCCGATCAGATCGAGGGGATTTACGGCGACGAAATACGGCTGCTGATGGCGCGGGCGAAGGACGTGCGCCTTATGGTCGCTTATGGCTACTCGCGGCTCGTCAAATATGATCATCGGCTGAATCTTGTGGTCGATCTTCTCCATCGGATCTCGGTCGAAGACGGCCGCATCTTCACGCTGCACCTTCGTCCCGGCCACAAATGGTCGGACGGCACCCCCTTTACGACCGAGGACTTCCGCTACTATTGGGAAGACATCGCGAACAATCAGGAACTGTCGCCGCTTGGCCCGCCGAAAGCGCTTAAAGGGGATGGTTGGCCGCCCGAAGTCACGATTATCGACGCCCACACCATCCGTTTCGTCTGGCCCAAGCCGAATCCGGACTTTCTGCCTTCCCTGGCCCGCACGAGGCCCTATTTCATCTATCGGCCGGCACATTATCTAAAACGATTCCATGCCAAATACGCCGATCGCGCCGCCTTGGACGCGGCGGCCAAGAAAGCCGGATTCCGGAATTGGGCGGGCCGTCACAACCGACTCGACAATCCCTATAAATTCGACAATCCCGAACGCCCGACCCTGCAGCCCTGGATCAACACCACGGCGCTGCCCGCCGAACGCTTCATCTTCAAACGCAATCCCTTCTATCACCGGGTCGACGCCTCGGGCCGTCAGCTCCCCTATATCGACAGGATCGTCATGACGATCGCCAACAAGCGCCTGATCCCGGCGAAAGCGGGGGCCGGCGAGGCCGATCTCCAGGCAAGGTATCTGCGGTTCGACAATTTCGTTTTCCTGAAGGAGAACGCCGAGCGCTCGAAATACCGGGTCCGGACATGGCAGGTCGGCAAGGGGGCGCATATGGCGCTATTCCCGAACCTGAATGCCAACGACCCGGCTTGGCGGAAACTGATGCGGGACGTTCGTTTTCGCCGCGCCCTCTCGCTTGCGATCAATCGGCGGGAATTGAACAAGGCGCTCTTCTACGGCCTTGGTTTGGCGGCGCAGAACACGGTCCTGCCGCAAAGCGCGCTCTATCGAGAGGACTATCGGAAGGCCTGGACCTCTTTCGACGTGGAGGCGGCCAATCGGCTCCTGGATACGATCGGCCTTACCGAGCGCACCGAGAATGGCCTTCGTCGGCTTCCAGATGGCCGCCCCGCCGTGATTATCATCGAGACCGCCGGCGAGAACACCGAGGAACCCGACGTCCTACAACTCATTCGCGACAGCTGGCAAAGGATCGGTATCGATCTCCTGGTCAAGCCCTCGCATCGCGACGTGCTTCGCAATCGGATCTATGCGGGGGAGACGGTGATGTCGATCTCATGGGGGTTGGAGAACGGACTGCCTGGTCCGGACTCTAACCCGGCGGAACTGGCACCGACCCGCCAGATTCAATACCAATGGCCGAAATGGGGTCAGTACGTCGAGACCGGGGGCCAGGTCGGCAAAGTGACCGATATGCCCTCGGCACGCCGGCTGAGCGAACTCCTGGCGGAATGGCGCGCGGCACTCACCCGCAAGATACGTCGCCGCGTCTGGCACGAGATGCTGTCGATTCATGCGGATCAATTGTTTTCGATCGGCCTGATTTCGGGAACCCTGCAGCCGATCGTCGTCAACCGTCGGCTTCGGAACGTGCCCAAGGAAGGCATTTACAGCTGGCAGCCGGGGGCCCATTTCGGCCTCTACGAACCGGACACCTTTTGGATGGTGCCGATCGGCGGCTCGCTTTAGAGCATGTCCCGGTCATATGGAGATCAGGGGCTGGGTGGCGCCTCGGCGGCAGCCGACGCCATGCCCAGGGCCAGCTTGTAGATTTCCAGGATTTCCTCTTGCTCCTGACGGTCGACCGCTTCCATCTTCCGCAGACGGACGATCTGCCGCATGATCTTCGCGTCGAAACCGTTGGCCTTGGCTTCCGCGTAAACCTCGCGGATATCCATGGCGATGGTCGCCCGCTCCTCTTCCAATCGCTCGATCCGCTCGATAAAGGCGCGCAACCGCTCGCCCGCGACACCACCGACATCCGCCATCTCAGTTTCCTTGCTTCAAATTTGATTCGCCTGCCAAGGCGGCGCACTCTACCGGCCGGAGGAAGGCCCCTCAAGCACGAAGGACGACGAGGCCCCGCCAATGGAAGCGACAACCACCACGGCCATTCTCGATGCCCTGCCCGACCCCGTTCTGATGGTCGACGACGGCCCTCGGATCATTGCCGCGAACCAGGCCGCGATGGAGCTCCTCGGCCCGCAAATCCTCGACCGGTCGCTGGCTCTTGTCCTTCGCCATCCGGAAATTCTGGAGACCGTCGACAATGTGATGTCCGGAAGCGGCCGGGAGCGCGCGCGGATTACGCTTCGAGGCGCGGTCCCGCGCAGTTTTGATGTCCAGGTGGCGGGTTTACCGTCGAAAACAGCCGATCCTGCGCGCGTTGTCCTCGTTCTGCACGATATTACCGCGGCCGAAAGCGCCGATCGAATGCGCGCCGATTTCGTCGCCAATGTCAGCCATGAACTCCGCTCGCCGCTTTCCTCTCTCGTTGGATTCATCGAAACCCTGCAAGGGGCGGCGCGGGAGGACGCAGCGGCGCGCGACCGCTTCCTCGACATCATGAGCGGCGAAGCCAATCGGATGGCGCGATTGATCGACGATCTATTGTCCCTTTCGAAGGTCGAAACCAACGAACATGTGGCGCCGGAGAACCGGTTGGACATAGTGGGTCTACTGAAAGAGGTCGTGAATACACTCGCGAATCGATCGCGCGAAAGCGGTGTCGCGGTCGAACTCGACGCGGCGGAACCCCTGCCGGCCGTCATCGGCGATCGCGACGAACTCGTCGAGGTCTTCCACAATCTGATCGACAACGCGGTGAAGTACGGCGGCGACGACTCGATTGTCCACGTCGTTGCCCGCGAGGTCGACAGAATTCCCGATCTCGGCGGCCCCGGTGTCCTTGTTTCGGTCGAGGATCAAGGAGACGGCATTGCGGCCGAACATCTGCCACGCCTGACGGAGCGATTCTATCGCGCCGACAAGGGCCGGTCGCGAAGCATGGGCGGGACCGGCCTCGGCCTGGCCATCGTGAAGCACATCGTCAACCGCCACCGCGGTCGTCTGGCAATCGACAGCACGGTCGGCGAAGGCAGCGTTTTCACGGTCTATCTTCGAAGTCGGGCGAATGGAGCGGAAAAACCGTCTTCGTCATAAAACTGAAACATACGCGGCATAGAACGGAACCTCACAGGACTTAGAGAGTCCATACGCGGCGGTTTCGGCCAGAAGCGGTTTCGTTTAGGAAAGACGGGTCATGGCCCAGGAACGGATTTCGGACATCTTCGACGCAGAGCTCGACCGCCTCGACAACATGATCGCCGAGATGGGTGGTTTGGCGGAATCGCAGCTCGCGCGCGCCATCGAGGCGCTGGTGCGGCGCGATGTCGAGGCGGCCGAGGCAATCCTGCCGAACGACAAGAAGATCGATGCGCTGGAAGCGGAGATCTGCGAATTCACGGTCAAGCTGGTGGCACTGCGCCAGCCGATGGCGGACGATCTCAGAATCATGGTCGCCGCATTGAAGGTGTCGAGCGTGATCGAGCGGATCGGCGACTATGCCAAGAACATCGCCAAACGCACCCACGTGCTGGCGAAGGCGCCGGCGATGACAAGCGCTCTCAATACCGTCTCGCGGATGGGCGGACTGGTTCAGGAAATGATCACCAGCGTGCTCGATGCCTATGTCGCCCGCGACATCGAGATGGCCGAGGACGTCCGCCAACGCGACCGCGAGGTCGATTTGATGCATACCAGCCTGTTCCGCGAACTCCTCACCTACATGATGGAGGATCCCCGCAACATCACGCCGTGCACGCACCTCCTTTTCATCGCCAAGAATATCGAGCGGATCGGCGACCACACGACGGGTATCGCCGAACAGATCCATTTCATCGTGGACGGCGCGGTGCCGGGCGACGAACGCCCGAAGGACGACAGGTCGAGCTTCACCCTCGTCGAACCGGACACCCTGACGGCCAAAGAGACGCGAACATGACAGCGACAATCCTTCTGGTCGAAGACGAACCGGCCCAGGCCGAACTCCTCCGCTACAATCTCGAGAAGGCGGGGTTCGAATGCCTGGTCGGGCCGAACGGCGAGGAGGCCTTGCTTCTGGCCGAGGAAGAAAATCCGGATCTGATGATCCTCGACTGGATGCTGCCGGATATTTCCGGCATTGAGGTCTGCCGGCGCCTGCGCGCGGACGGGGCGACCAAGGGGATTCCAGTCATCATGCTGACGGCGCGGGGCGAGGAGACCGACCGGGTACGCGGTCTCGAGAGCGGGGCCGACGACTATGTCGTCAAACCCTACTCGCCGAACGAGATCATCGCCCGGGTCAAGGCGGTCCTGCGCCGGGCGCGACCCGCCCTCGACTCCGAACTGCTGGAATATGACGACATCGTCGTCGACCTTGCGGCGCATAAGGTCCGGCGGGGGAACGAGCCAATTCGTCTTGGGCCGACCGAGTTCCGGCTCTTGCGGGTGCTGATGGAACGCCCGGGACGCGTCTTCTCGCGCGAGCAATTGCTCGACCGGGCCTGGGGACGTGACGTCTATCTCCAGAATCGAACCGTCGACGTTCATATCCGCCGGCTTCGCAAGGCGCTGAACGAGGCCGGGGGGGAAGACCTTATTCGTACTATCCGCGGCGAAGGCTATGCGATCGATCGCGATGGCTGAAGAACGACGGACACACCGGAAATATGGTTCCAATTCGGAAGCCAATTCCAAGCCAACCACACAACAAGGATCCAAACCGACCAATGCACATTGAATTCATGCCGGACGATTCGGCAATCGAAGACCGCATCTCCGCCCCGGGCAGACTGCATAGGCGCGACCAGCATGTTTAAAGAAACCCTCGTCAAGGATCTGGCCAAGATCGGCCAGATCGAAGCCGCAACCCAATCGACCGCCCTGTTCCTGACCAAGATCGGCTTCGCCGGTCTGTTCCTCGTCATCGTCTGGCTGGTCGCCGTTGTCTCCACCGAGACCACCGCATTCGGTCCCTTCGTCATCGTGGCCGGCCTTTTCGGTGCCTATATGGCGATGAACATCGGCGCCAACGACGTCGCCAATAATATGGGCCCGGCGGTCGGCTCGAAGGCCTTGACCCTCACGGGCGCCCTCGTCATTGCCGCCGTCTTCGAGGCGGCGGGCGCGTTGATCGCCGGCGGCGACGTGGTCAAGACGATCTCTAAAAATATCATCGACGCCGATTCCTTCGGCGAGGGATTGGTCTTCATTTGGGCCATGATGTCGGCGCTTTTGGCGGCGGCCCTTTGGATCAATATCGCCACATTTCTCCGCTCGCCGGTCTCGACCACCCATTCGATCGTCGGCGGCGTCATGGGCGCCGGCATCGGTGCCGCGGGCTTCGCCGTCGTCAATTGGGCGATGATGGGCAAGATCGCGGCAAGCTGGGTAATCTCGCCCATCCTCGGCGGGATCATCGCGGCGATCTTCCTCGCCTTCATCAAAACCTTCATCATCTATCGCGAGGACAAGATCGCCGGCGCCAAACGTTGGGTGCCGGTGCTGGTAGCGATCATGGCGGGGGTGTTCTCGGCCTATCTCGTCATGAAGGGCCTGAAGCGTGTTTGGCGCGCCGATGCGGCCACCATCACGATGATCGGGCTCGCCGTCTCGGCGGCGACATACGTCATACTCCGCCCCATCATCCTGCGTCAGGCAGAGGGTATGGAGAACCGCAACAAGTCGATCCGGACATTGTTCACGATCCCGCTGATCTGCTCGACGGCCCTGCTCTCCTTCGCCCACGGCTCGAACGACGTCGCGAATGCGGTGGGGCCGCTGGCGGCCATCGTCGCCGCCGCCTCGTCGGGCGCCGTCGAGACAAAAGTGGCGATCCCGTTCTGGGTGATGGGGGTCGGTGCCGTCGGGATCGCCATTGGGCTGGCGCTTTTCGGTCCACGCCTAATCCGAAGGGTCGGCGGCCAGATCACCAAGATGAACCCGATGCGGGCCTATTGCGTGGCCCTCTCGGCAGCGATCACCGTCCTGATCGCCTCGGCGCTCGGGCTGCCGGTCAGTTCGACCCATATCGCGGTCGGGGCCGTCTTCGGCGTCGGGTTCTTCCGGGAATGGCAGACCGCCCGGCGAACCCATACCAATCACGGCCGCTATCGCAACGGTCTGAAGGCCTGGGAGAAGATCGATCCGGCAGAGCGCGCGCAACGACGAAAACTCGTCCGCCGGCAGCATGTCCTGACCATCCTCTCGGCCTGGGTCGTCACGGTCCCGGCGACCGCCGTCATTGCGGCGGCGCTGTTCTGGATCCTGCGGACGCTGTTCTAGGCCATGTCATGATCACATGGAACCGAGCCATGAAAATCAACATATCGGCTTAATGAACGGAAACCTTCCAAGCCATGCCCGGGTGGTCGTGATCGGCGGCGGGGCCATCGGTCTCAGCACGCTCTATCATCTGGCTGCCGCCGGTATCGACGACGCGGTTCTGTTGGAGCGAAAGCAGCTCACCTGCGGCACCACCTGGCATTCGGCGGCCCAGGTCCGCACATTGCGGTCGACGCGCAACCTGACCCAGTTGATTCAATACAGCGCCGAGCTGTACCAAACCCTCGAGGCGGAGACCGGTCAGTCGACCGGCTGGCGGCAATGCGGCAGCATGAGCATCGCCACCACCGCCGATCGCCTCACCCATATCAAACGGCAGGCCGCGCTCTCCTCGCTCTTCGATATCGAATGTCATGTCATCGGCTCGAAGGAGGCGGTCGATCTGTTCCCCTTGATGCGCGGCGAGGACGTCCTGGGCGCGGTCTATTCGCCGGGGGACGGCCGGGTCAATCCGAGCGATCTCGCGGCTGCGCTGGCCAAGGGCGCCCGGGCGAAGGGGGCGACAATCCGCGAGGAAACTCCCGTCACCGGCTTTGGCATCGAGAACGGACGGGTCATCCGCGTCGATACGCCGGACGGGTCGATCGCCTGCGAGGCGGTGGCGCTTTGCGCCGGGCTCTGGAGCCGCGAGGTCGGCCGATTGGCGGGGCTTTCGCTGCCGCTCTACGCGACCGAGCATTTCTACCTTCTCACCATGCCCATGCCGGGGGTAGAGCCAAGCTTTCCCGTCCTCGGCGACCATGACGGGTATCTATATATTCGCGAGGAAGTGGGCGGGCTTCTCGTCGGCTGCTTCGAACCGAACGGCCGCGCCCTGGCCCTCGCCGACCTGCCGAAGGATTTCGCCTTCGATCTGTTGGGCGAGGATTGGGATCATTTCGAACCGATGATGGTGAACGCCATCCACCGTATCCCGGGCCTGGCCGAGGCGGAGGCGCGAACGCTGCTGAACGGGCCCGAGAGCTTCACCCCGGACGGGTCGCCGCTTCTTGGCCCCGTTGCCGGCGTCGATGGGTTTTTCGTCGGCTGCGCGATGAATTCGATGGGAATAGCCAGCGCGGGCGGGATCGGACGGGCCTTGGCGCATTGGATCGTAGAGGGTCATCAGCCCTTTGATCTCTGGCCGGTCGACGCGCGGCGCTTCGCCGCCGAATCCTGCGGGGAAAGCTTCCTTCGCAGCCGCATTCCCGAGGTGCTGGGCGATCACTACGCGATCGGCTATCCGGGCCGCGAGCCCGGAACCGGCCGCGATTTGCGCCGAAGCCCGCTCCATGAGCGACTGGCCGAGAATGGCGCCGATTTCGGCGTTCGCGGCGGTTGGGAACGCCCCGATTGGTATCGCCCGATGACGGCTTCGGCGGCGCGCGAGCTTCGCTTCGGCCGGCCGAGCTGGCATGACGAGGTGGCGGCCGAACATCGAGCGGCGCGGGAGGGAGTCGTCCTCTTCGATCAATCGGCCTTCGGCAAGCTCCGAATCGAAGGGCCGGACGCGGTCGATCTCCTGCAACGAATCTGCGCCAACAATATCGACGTACCGCCCGGCCGAATCGTCTATACGCCGATGTTGAACGAACGCGGCGGCTATGAGAGCGACCTGACCGTAACGCGGCTCGCGCCGGACGCCTTCCTGCTGGTGACGGGCGCCGCCCAGGCGGTCCGCGACGCGCATTGGATCGCCACGCATCGACAGAACCACGCCGATGTCGCCAGTGTGGATGTGAGCGGTGACTACGCAACGCTCAGCCTAATGGGCCCGAAGGCGCGCGACCTTCTCGCCCGCGTCACCCCAAATGATCTTGCCAACAACATGTTCCCCTATATGACGTCCCAATCAATCGAGATCGCCGGCGCCGAAGTCGTCGCCAACCGGATCTCCTATGCGGGCGAGCTGGGTTGGGAGTTATACGTCCCCGCGGCGGCGGCGATCGCGGTGTATGACGCCCTCTTCGCAGCGGGTGGCGACTTGGGGCTTCGGGATGCCGGGATGTTTGCGCTTGCCTGTCTTCGGATCGAGAAGGGCTACCGTGCCTGGGGCCACGATATCGGCCCCGACGACACGCCGTTCGAGGCCGGGCTCGCCTTTGCCGTCGATTTCGAGAAATCGGGCGATTTCGTCGGTCGCGAAAGGCTTATGGCGGTTCGTCATGAACCGCCGTCCCGGCGATTCCTGCGTTTTCGTCTCGACGACCCCGGCCTGCACCCTCTCGGCGACGAACCGATCCGCCATGACGGACGGATCGTGGGACAGGCGACCTCCGCCGCCTACGGGCACACAGTGGGAATGTCCCTGGTGATGGGGTATGCGGAACTCGAAGATTGGGAGTCGCCGCCGCCCTCCGGCTGGACCCTCGAGATGGCCGATATTCGAGCCACGATGATAGCCTCTTCCAAGCCCTTTTACGATCCGAAAGGCGCGCGTCTCAAGGAATGACCGAAGACATCCCCATCATCGACGCCCATCACCATTTCTGGGACCTCGAGCGGAACCGGTATCCTTGGCTTCAGGACCACGTGATCGAGTCCTTCCGCTATGGGGATTACAGTGGCATTCGCCGATCCTACCTGCCGGCCGACTTTTTCGCCGATACGCAAAACCAAAGCGTCGTGGCTTCGGTTCACATGGAAGCGGAGTTCAATCCCACGAACCCGGTCGGCGAGACCCGTTGGCTCCATGAGATGGTCGAAGCGCACGGGTTCCCGCACGCGATCGTCGGGCAGGCTTGGTTCTGCAACGATGATATCGAAGACGTCTTGGCGGGCCACGCGGCATACCCCCTCTCACGCGGGGTCCGTCAGAAACCGGCGGCGGCGCTTTCGCCGGAGACCGTCGTTCAGGGCGCACCGGGGTCGATGGGTGACCCCAAATTCCGAGAAGGCTATGCCCATCTCGCCAAGCACGGGCTGCACTACGATCTCCAAACGCCTTGGTGGCACCTCGAAGAGGCCGCCGCCCTGGCCCGCGACTTCCCCGAGACCCCCATCATCCTGAACCATACGGGCCTTCCCGCGGACCGAAGCGATCGGGGGCTGGCCGGCTGGCGGACGGCGATAGAGACCTTCGCCGCCGCGCCCAACACGGCGGTGAAGATCTCCGGCCTCGGCCTGAAGGGGCAACCTTGGAGAATCGACGATAATCGTTACGTAATAATAACAACCGTTGAAATATTTGGCATTGACCGGTGCATGTTTGCCAGTAATTACCCCGTCGACGGGCTGGTCGCGAGTTATGATACGATTTTCGACGGATTCAAGGAGATCGTCGCGGCACTGCCGGCGTCGGATCGGCGCAAGCTCTTCCACGACAATGCGAAGCGCTATTACCGCATCGACATTTAACCAGGCACCCCGCACACTGGCCGCCATGAGCGAGACGACAACAGCACTGGACCGGGCACGCGCGGCCCTTCGCGACGGCGATCGCGAGGCGGCGATTTCGGCGTTCCGAAAGGCGCTGGAGGAGTCGCCGGGCGATCCCATTTCGCTTTTCGGTCTCGGCACGACCCTCCTGGAGCTTCGCCGCGACGAAGACGCGGAGTCGGTTTTGCAAGAAGCCCACGCGGCCGCCTCCGAAAACCCGGATATCCGGAACAGCCTCGGCGTGGCCCTCAGGCGCCTGAAAAAATATCCGGAAGCAATCCCCCACCTTACCGCCGCCGCGGCGGCCTACCCGGACCGCCCGGGCGTCCTGGTCAACCTCGCCAATGCGCTTCGGGCGGACCATCGATTGGACCAGGCCGAGCCCATGTATCGTTAAGCGCTCGTCCTCGATCCCTCTTTCACCGAGGCTTATTTCGGTCTCGGAACGTTATATCGCATGGCCGGTCAACTCGATGATGCGAAGACTCTCCTCGATCTGGCGCTTGGCCGGAACCCGGATCACGCGGACGCTCATCTCTCGCGCGCGATGCTCTATCTGGAGCAGGGAAATTTCGCTTTCGGCTTCGCGGAATATGAATGGCGCTGGCAGTGCAACGATTTCCCGGGCCGAGAGATCGTCGGCACCGAATGGCGGGGCGAGGATCTCGCCGGCAAGACCATCCTCGTCCATGCGGAGCAAGGCCTCGGCGACACAATTCAATTCGCCCGCTTCGTGCCGATGCTGTTGGCGCGGGGCGCGTCGATTCTGTTTTACGCCCAGCCCGAGCTCGTCCCCGTCCTGGAGACCCTCGAAGGGGATGTACGGATCATCCCGGCGGAGACGGCCGTCCCGAATTATGATTATTACGTTGCCGTTATGAGCCTGCCGTACCATTTGGGTATCATGGCGGAGGCGATTCCCGCCGAAATTCCCTATCTCTCGGCGCCGAAGACCGTTCCCGACCGGTTGGAGGAAATTCTCCCGCCGGAAAGCCGTCATCTCCGGGTCGGCCTGACCTGGGCCGGCCGGCCGACCCACGCCGACGATCGGCACCGCTCCTGCCCGCTGGAAGCGCTCCTGCCGCTGGCCCGCGTTCCGGGAGTCGCGCTCTATGCCCTGCAAAAGGAAATGCGCGAGGAAGACAAGCCGTTTCTGACTAGAATCAAGGACTTGTCGCCACATCTCGATGATTTCGGGGTGACGGCGGCGGCGCTATCGCGGCTCGACCTGATCGTTGCCGTCGACACGGCGACGGCCCATCTCGCGGGCGCCCTCGGCCGGCCGGTCATGCTGATGCTGGCCCACCGAGCGGAGTGGCGCTGGGCGCTGGGGCAGGAGGACTCACCCTGGTATCCGACTATGCGTCTGGTGCGCCAACCGACCCCCGGCGACTGGGAAACCGTGGTGTCGCGGATTGCCGATGCGCTTAAACGGGGCCCTCATCGTAAAGCTTGAAGACGGCCCCGCCATCCAGGTCCTCGTGCCCCCTGGCGCAGAGGATGCGGAACATGGTGCGCGCCTGATCGGCCATCGGCGTCGGCGCCTTCAGCGACTTGGTGACGTCGTGCAACATATCGAGATCCTTCAGGATCTGGGCGGCCCGGCCCAAGGGCTCGAAATCGCGCGCGAGGATGCGGGGATAGAGCGCCTGGAGGAGGTTGCTGTTGGCATGGCCGGTGGCGAGGGCCGCCGGAATCTTGGCCGCGTCGATCCCGCCCGCCTCGGCCAGCTTCACCGCCTCGGCGATGACGCAATAGTTGGAGAGAACGAGCGTCTGGTTCACCATCTTGGTGATCTGCCCGGCTCCGACCGGCCCCATATGGGTGAAAACATCCGCGAGATCACCCATCAGGGCGGAAATCCGCTCGATCGCCGCATCCTCGCCGCCCGCCATGATCGCGAGTTCGCCCGCTTCGGCCGCGGGCGGGCCGCCGGAGACCGGCGCATCGACCCAATCTATCCCGCACGCCGCCTTCAGACGTGCCGACATATCGTAGGTCGCCGGCAACTGGGTCGTTCCGTGATCAACCAAAACCGTCGCCGATCCGCCCGCCTTGGCGATCCCGTCCGGACCGAACACGGCCGCCTCCACCGACGGTGTCTCAAGGACGCAGATCTGGACGATATCGGATGCCGCCGCCACCTCGCCGGGACTCCCGGCGGGAACCACGCCCCATTGGGCCGCCCTTTCCAGACGCCCCGCATCGAGATCATAGCCGGTGACTTGATAACCGAGCCCGGTCAATCGCTTGGTGAAAGCCGACCCCATCAAACCGATCCCGATGAATCCGATCCGCGGTTTTGCCTCGCTCATCTCTTTCTCTCCTTCCTATTCGTAACCCGGCGGCGCTTCGAATCCGCCGATCTCGTCCGCCAGAAGCCGCGCGAAATCGATCGTCCGCAGATCATGCATCGACGGACCGACGATCTGCACGCCGACCGGCAGGCCGGAGGCCGTCAGCCCCGCGGGCGCCACCGTCGAGGGCAGATAGACCACGCCGGTCAAACCGGCCCAGAATAGCTGGTCGATCACGCATTGCGGCTCGCCGTTGACGGTAATGAAGCGCTCCCAGCGTGCGCCCTTCTGGTCGTGCGGGAAGGCGGCCGACGTGGCGGCGGGGCACAGCAGGACATCCCATTCCTTGAAGAATTCGTGCCAGGCCCAGCGCATATGGGTGCGTTCCTCATTGGCCACGAACCACTCGCGATGATACTGCACCGCGGCGCGAAGGGTGTGCGCTTCGTAGGCGTTGTCGGTCGAATCAAGTGCGGCGACCTTGGCCTTGTTCGCCTCGAAGACCTCGACCGACAGACGCGACATCGTCACACCACGTAGAAGTCGCAGATAAAGGTCATGCGAACGCGCCATCTCAATCGCCGGTCGCGCGCTATCGTCGACCATGGCGCCGGTCTTGGCGACGGCGTCCGCAATCCTTTGCAAGCGGTCGACATATTCGCCGTCGACCGGCGCCACGTCGTCCGAGAGCATCACCGCGACGCGGTAGTCGGCGAGGCGCTTTTTGGCCGGCTTCGGCAATTCGAGCTTCAAACCCTCGGCCTCGAGCGCGTCCGGCCCCGCCATGCATTCGAGGGCCACCGCCAGATCCTCGGCGCCGCGCGCCAACGGCCCCACGACGTCGATATCGGCCGGGCTCAACACGCCGGGCGTCGCCTGTCCCCGAAGCGGCACGATCCCCCAGGTCGGTTTGTGGCCGTAGATACCGCAGTAATGCGCCGGGTTGCGGATCGATGCGCCAATATCGCTCCCCGCGTCAAGCCCGGTCATCCCGGCGGCAAGGGCGGCGGCCGAGCCGCCCGACGAGCCGCCCGGCCCACGGGTCGTGTCCCAAGGATTGTTGGTGGTGCCGTGAATTTCGTTGAAAGTCTCCCAGTCGCCCAGCAACAACGGCACATTGGTCTTGCCGAACAGGACCACGCCGGCGGCCTTCATGCGCTCGACGACGACCGCATTGGTGGAAGCTATATTGTCCTTCAGCCCGGGCACGCCCCAGGTCGTCGGTGTTCCGACCAGATCGTAGCTTTCCTTGATCGTCATCGGCACGCCATGGAACGGGCCCCAAATCTCGCCCTTGGCTAGGGCGGTATCGGCGTCGGCGGCACGCGCGCGCGCGGTCTCGATATCCCAGGCGATGATTGCGTTCAAATTCGCGTTGTGCGTCTTGGCGCGGCCGAGGAAGTGTTCCAGCAATTCGACACAGCCGATCTCCTTCGATCGCACCATCGCCGCCAGATCGACGGCGGTCTTGAAATGAAGTTTCGTCTCGGTCGAAGAACGATCCATGACTCCCGCTCCCCTCCTTGAACCGTTCTTTAAATTGGCGCCGGATCGAGGAACCGGCGAATGACGTTCTCGCTGATCCGCGAGACGTTGTTGTCGTAGCCGTTATGCGACAGCGCCGCCGCCCAGGCGATCGAGCTGGTCGCGAAGACGGCGCCGCCGTTGGCGGTCTCGTGGAACACCATGTCGCATCGGACCATGGGGCTGGTCTCGCCGGTGTTGGCCGAATGGGTGTGGGTCAATTCCTCCTTCACCCAATGATAGGCGGCGGTGAAGTCGCGCGCGGAGGCGACGACCAGCGCATGCGGCGGTGTTCCGAGATCGAAATCCGCCCGGTCGACCTCCCAACCCGCCGCGCCGCCGCCGAGGAGGCCAAAATCGCCGATCTTCTCTTCATCGCCGATGCCCTCGAAGATAAATGCCGCGCGCGGATCGAAGCTCGCTTGCGTCCGTTCGTAATGGGTTGAGAAATCGAATCCCTGGGCGCACATGCCGGTGCCGGCGACAGTCTGCGGCGCCCGACCCATGCGCCGCCACATGCCGCCGAGTTCACCGGTGAATCCGTGATAATACTCGCCCCCTTCCGCAATCCAGGAGCGGATGCCGTCCTCGGCCCGGCGCATCTCGATCACCCCCGGCAGATCGGGATGATAGGAGACCCGCCAATAGAATCCGTTGCCGCCGAAATAAATGAACCGTCCGCCGGCCGCCTTATAGGCGTCGTAGGCTTCCATCATGTTGAGCGACGGGTATTCCGGATGCGTCCCGGTCATCACGCAACGATAAGGTGCCAATAGCGCCACGCCATGCCGATCGAGATCGTCCTCAGTGATGACGTCGTAGGCGATCCCCTTTTCCTCGAGCCAGTCGGTGATGTGAGTGTCAGCGGCGAACTGCCAAAGACGCTCGTTCGGCTGCATGTTGAGGATCGGGCGAAGGCGAGAGGCATAGCAAACGCCGCTGCCGTCCGAATGGGTGTCGTACATCGAGACGCCGAGTTCCGGGTGCTCGTGGAGATAGAGGGCCGAGGGGTCGAGAGCGGCCCAATATCCGGTCACGTTCTCGCGTTCGCGCCATTCGACCTCGACATGGCGATCCGCATAGGCCCAGTAGCTCGCTGTCGGCAGCAACAGCGCCAGATCGGCCCGCGCCTCGCCGAGCGGTGGTCGGACCACGAAAGGGCAATAATCCTGGTGACCGTCCCGAGTCAGCTTGGCGCAATAGATTCCGCTCCCGAGGGTCGCCGGCACATCGAAGGTGAAATCCGTGTCCCAGCCGCAGTCGTATAGATCGTCATTATGGAAGTGGATGGCGCCATAGTGTTCGGGCTTTCGCGTCCAGACGTATTCACTGCCGTCCCAGTTCCAGCCCTTCATGGCGCGCACGGGCATGTTGACGGTCTCGCCGTGATGCGCCGCCAGCGAGGTGTCGACGACGCGGGTCGTCGGGATGTCCCGGCTGAAATCCCATCCGGCGACCAAATCGTCGTCGGGTGCCGCCGCGCGACCGGACTGAACTAGCGCCTCCCGCCGTTCGTGGTCGAGGGCGGCCGCGGCGACCGAGGGGCTATCGATCTTACCGTTGAAATAAGCGGCGGGTGCCGGCCGGCCGTCATCCGCGCCGTGCCACGCGGCGATCCAGAAGCCGGGGCCCGGCGTGGGTGCGAGATCGGTCCCCGCAGTCGCACTCGCGGTCGTATCGCCGCGCGGGTATTCGATCAGCGGGCGCTGTGCGATCCAGGCCTCCTTGTGTTCGGCGTCATAGGTGGCGGCGACAAGGGTCCAATGCCGGCTCAAAAGCGGCACGCCCGTCGCGAGGATGAAGCGGTCGACGCCATCGCCCATGAAGAGGGTCGCCGCCCCCGTCTCGTCGACGCCAAGCGCATAGCCGTTACCGCCGACATCGTCCCAATTCCCCATCACCGCCTGAACCCGGCCACCGACCGCGGTCGGCCAGATATAGGCCTGGAGCGTGAAACTTCGAAGGTCGAAGGCATCGGGCCGGCCGATTTCGACGAAGGACCCGGCGTCGATCGGCTGGAAGCGGCCCGGATGGGACCCATCGAAACTCGCCGCGACCGGTGTCTCCTTGAAGCCGGCGCCGCCGGGCGTGCCGTCGCCCGAGCGCATCCGGACGAGTTCCGCCGCATAGGGCTGGTCGTCCGCCGAACTCACCTTGAAGGCAATTTGCCCGCCGGTCTCGACGCTGAAGACATCGCTATAGGACAGCAGCGGCCGAACCGCGGCGGAATTCGTCACCTCGCCCTCGCCCGCGCGCGGAATGACCGGGTCGTCGACGCCGTCCAGTACCAGCCGCTCTCCGGTATTCGCTTCCCAGCGTGCCTTGAAGAGCGCCCAATAGGCCGCCCCCAGATCGTCGAACGCCGACTCGCGAAAGATCTCCAGCGGATGCCCCTTGGGGCCGGTCGTGAGCGCCAGATGCCACGGTCCGTTCAGTACCGTCTGAACCAGAATGTAGCGGCCCGCGATCTCCTCCCAGCGCAACAATTTCATCAACTTTTGCAGCGCCGGATCGTGCGGGCCGAAGGGGTTGTCGCGAAATGCGCGGCATAGATCGAGACGGGTCGGATCGACCTTGTGCATGACGCCTCCCTCGCCCGCGGGCGGCGGTTAGTGGAGTTGCGGTGATTTCAGCAGATCGCCACGGCTGATAGAGCGGACATGCACCTCGATCACATCGCCGGACCGTTGCAGATTGAGCGGGATTTCGGCCCCGGCCGACCCCTGGCCCCAGATCTTGCGGAACATCTGCGCCATGTCGTGGATCGGCTCGCCGCCGACCCCAAGGACGATATCGCCAAGCTGGACATCCGCCTGCTGAGCCGGGCCGTTCTCGGCAACGCCCGCGACAACGACCTGATCGTCGACCTCGGTAGTGAACATGCCGAGCCACGGCCGCGGCGGCTTGCTGGTTTTGCCAAAGCGCAACAGCTCGTCCATGACGGGCTTCAGGATATCGATCGGAACCACCATGTTAACGTCGATCGGATCCTTGCCTTCCTGGGATTGCTGGACGTAGAGGGAACCGATCCCCCGAAGCGTGCCGTCGCTCCCGATCAGTGCCGAGCCGCCCCAGAGTGGATGCGGCGGCGACGTGAAGATCGCGTTGTCGAGCATGTATTCCCAATAGCCGGCGAATTCACGCCTGGAGACGACCTTGGCGCTCACCGCGTGCCCGGGGCCGCCGCAACCGGCCAGTATGACGGGATCGTCGACCTGAAGCGCATCGGAGCTGCCGAGTTCGAGCGGCGGAAGATCGAGCTTCTGCAACGCCTGGACGAGACCAAAACCGGTTTCCTGATCGTAACCCACGACATGGCCTTGGATCGCCCGTCCGTTGTTGTCGAACAGCCAGACCGATTCCGCCTCGGTAATCAAATAGCCGATCGTGACGACGAGGCCCTCGCTACTTATAAGAGCCGCGTTGCCGCCCCGCTCTGTCCCCAGCGTATCGGCCGTGAAGGCGTCTCGCGGAATCTGGGTCCGGATCGACAATACGGACGAGAGCGCCTCGTCGAGATCGAATGCAAAGTCTTGAGCTCGCGGACGCGCGTTCGCCGGAATTTCCGGCCCCAACCGATCTTCAAGCTCATCCATCTCGTCGTCCACGTCTGTCCTCCATCGCCCCGGTGGCGAAATCCATCGTAACGGCCCAATTATAGACCGTTCGCCCCCGCCCGGTCACGACCGGTGACGCAATCAATCGTATGGAAGGGTGCAGCGGTTCGTCGTCTCTTCAACCCGCTTCCCGAAGAAAGCGGGCGAACGCCATGTCGATTTTCAGAATGTGGTCGGCCAGCCAATTGGCGAGGAAGCTCATCAAGGCCTCGTAATCGAAATTCTCCGGATTCTCTCGATACGCGGCCTCGAATTCGGCGACTTTTCGGCTCACCCCGGCATGCGCCGCCTTGTGATTTTCCAGGTCGGGATACCCCTTCGCCGCCATCAACGCCTCTTCGCGATCGAAATGAACCTCGACGTAGGCGGTCAATGCTTCCATCGTCGTTTCGATCGATTCCGCGGCGCTACCGATATCCAATTTCGCGCGCAAATCGTGGATCAAGGCGAAAAGACCCCAATGCTCCTTATCGATTATTCGCTCGCCCAATTCGTAATCGTCCGACCATTCCGCGATTCGCATGGTACCGCTCCTTTCAAAACCACGTGCCGAGAGTCTGCTCACCGCTACCACTCGACCGCTTTGCACCATGCTATCCAAGACAAGCCGCGGCCTGCCTTGACCTCAATCAAATCGCGGCGAGACCTATCCGCCGACCGAAACCGCTACCTGGCGGAAATCATCGCCAGCACCGGTTCGAGCGCGGCATCGGCAATGGCTTCGATTTCCGCGTTTGTGCGATCCTGGATCGGATGCGGAACGTAGTGGATGGCCGGCTGGAAGCCGAGCGATTTGGCTTGCGCCACGGCTGCTTCCTCGAAGGCGGTCGTCGCGATCATGCCGCCCGGAATACCCCTGGTGTCGAGATCCGCAATGTCATGCAAACTGCACGACGTGCAGGACCCTCAATCGCTCAATGCTTCGACCACCACGTCGCATTCCGTGGCGATCTGTTGTGCCAGATCAACGGGGGCCACCCGTGTATTGGTCGGCTTTGCGTATTGCTTGACGGTAAAACCCATCTCGCGCATTCGGTCGCTGAGACGGTCGCAGAACACGTCGCCCCGCGCCTTGCCGATATCAAGGACGCCAACCGTCAGCCCCTCCAACGAGGCCGGTGGTTGGATGCGCTCGCGCACGACCGGCGACGTCTCCGCCGTCGGATCGAGCATCGTGAATCCATCATTCATGTGCCAATCTCCTTGGTGACCAAATCGCTTCCCCGTTCGCCGCTGGCACCCCAGCCGCCGATAATGGCGGACATCATACCGGCGATTCCGCCGGCGCGAACGATATTCAATCCGCCAGATCTGAATTTCGGGATCATCTCATCCGCCATGCTCTCGGGCATGCCTTCGGACACGCCGCGGGCACCGCGAATAACCTCGCTGCCGGGAATCTGCAATACCTCGTCGAATTCCTCCAAAACACGCGCCTTCGACCAGCCGGCCTCGGCGAAGGTTCGAAGATGTTCGGGCGACATGACGACCAACGCGTCGTGCCCGCGCATTTTCTTCGGATGACCGATGGCACGGAGCGACAGCGCAAGGGAGCGCACCAATGACTCAGGTGTCCGCGAGAGCTGATCGAAATTTCCCATGACGCCTTCGCCGGTATAGAGGGTCACCGCCGATTTTCCGGATGCCACGCCGCGCTCCTCGGCGAAGGGTTGCCAGATGGGGTTCGATTCGTCCTCGGCGAAGCAGAGCCCGACCTTGCCCGGATTGCCGAGCGTCGCCCGGTCGATCTCGCCCGGCCGGCCGCCGCCTACATTGCGAATGACGAGTTGCAGGGCGCGGCCGATCGTGGAGTTGGCGCGATTTCCCTGACCCAGTGCGTTGACGCCCGAATTCATACCGATCCGCTTTGCGATGGGGCCGTTGACGATCACGATCGGCCCGACGAAATGGGTCGTGCACAAGACGCCATGCATGGTGAATTTGGGAATCAGCGCCGCCTCGACCGCCGCCAGGACGACCGGTAGGTATTCCGGCTTGCAGCCCGCCAGGACCGCATTGATCGCCACCTTCTCGACCGTGCAGCGGCCAAGATCGGGCGGAATTTCGCCGATCACCTCTTGGGGATCGCGGGTCGTCCCCCGCAGCATCCGGTAGACCCGGACCGGTGTCGGCGGCACCACCGGCAAGCCGTCGCTCCAGCCGCGCTCATAGCAGGATTCGATCTCGTCGTCGATCGCGGTCAGTTCGACCTGTCGGGCGCTCAGGTCCACGTCGCCGAAGCGAACGGCGAGCGTCTCCGGCATGCCGGGCTCGACGCTTTTCGAGCCGCATCCGGGCTGGTTTGCCGGCAATCCCTCGCCGAGATCGGACAGGCCCGTCAATTTCTCCCATTCCGCCCGATTCCAGCCGATCGCCCGGTCCACCTCCGCCCCGCCCTTGATGCGAATCAAGGTCGGCACGGTTTCGATCTCCAGGCGGTAGGATTGTTCGAGATCGGTATCGTCGCGAACCTCATCGACCGATTCCGGAAACCCGGGATCATCCTGGGAATAAATCTCGACCGCGTCCGACGTCGCGACAAGCTGACCGTAGACCGGCTCCAGCATCACGCAGGTCGGGCAGTCGCGCTTGGCGACGACGATCAATCCATCGGTAATTGGCGCCATGACCCAGCCCCGTTCGCTTCCGTTGTCTCGACCGGCAGCCTAGCTGAATTCCGATCCGAATGACAAATATCCACCGCCCCCCATTGCATCGAACCCGCGCGGCGGGTCAAATAGCGGCACATCCCATTCATCTGCCCTAGAGTTCACCCCATGCCCCAAATATCCGATGTCATCGTCGTCGGCGGCGGTCTTTTCGGCCCTGCCACGGCCTATGGCCTCAGGCAACTTGGGCTCGACACGGTCGTCCTTGACGATGCCGACGATGCCCTACGGGCGGCACGCGGCAATTTCGGACTGGTCTGGGTGCAGTCCAAGGGCACGGGAATGCAGCGCTACGCCGATTGGAGCCGCGAGTCGGCCCACCTCTATGGCGATTTCGCGGCCGAGCTGCGCGACGCCGTCGGGATCGACATCGCGCATCGAAACGGCGGCGGAATTCATCTCCTGCTCGGCGAGGAAGAACGGGAGGAACGGCGCCGCCATATCGACCTGATGCGCCAGCAGGCGGGTGCCACCGGGTACGATTGCGAGATCATCGAACGGGAAGAAGTTGTGCGAATGCTGCCGGATATCCGCCTCGGCGACGATGTGGTCGGCGCCTCGCTCTGCCCCCATGACGGCGACGTCAATCCGCTTCGTCTGTTGGGGGCACTGCACCTCGCCTTCCAGAAAGCGGGCGGCCGCTACCATCCGGCAAGCCGGGTCGAGAAGATCCGTCACGACGGGCATGCCTTCATCGCCGAGACGCCAAACGGCGAGTTCAGCGCACCGAAAATCGTTCTGGCGGCCGGGCACGGCATAACCGCGCTGGCACCGATGGTCGGCCTCGATACGCCGATCGTGCCGCAGCGCGGCCAGGTCCTGGTGACCGAACGCATCGATACCGCCATCCCGATTCCGGTCGGCACGATCCGCCAAACCGACGAGGGAACCATCCAGATCGGCAATTCGGAAGAGGATGTGGGCTTCGACGAAGGTACGACTCTCGACGTCACCGCCCGGATTGCGCGGCGCGCGGTCGCCATCTTCCCGCAGCTCGGCGCGCTGCGCCTGGTTCGGACGTGGGGCTGCATTCGCGTGCTGACGCCCGACAAATGCGCGATCTACGACGAATCGGAAGCATTCCCCGGCGCCTATGTCGCGACCTCCCACAGCGGCGTCACCCTGGCTGCGGTCAACGCACGCCGGGTCTCCAAATGGATCGCGACCGGAGAAACCCCGCCCGACTTCGAGGACTTCACCGCCAAACGGTTCAAGCAAGACAGGTCACATGTATAAACGCATCTTCGAGAACAAGGGCGAAACCGTCACGATCCAGTTCGAGGGCCGGACCCTCGAGGCGCGTGCCGGTGAAAGCGTCGCCGCCGCTGTGCTCGCCGCCAATCCCGGCCATACCCGCCGCACCCCCGTCCAGAATGCTCCCCGCGCGCCTTACTGCATGATGGGCGGTTGCTTCGACTGTCTGATGGAAATCGACGGTGTCGCGAACCGGCAGGCCTGCATGACCACCGTGACGGAAGGCATGAAGGTGCGCCGCCAGGATGGCTTGCGGAGGCTCGAGACATGAGCAGTGCGGTCGATCTCGTCGTCATCGGCGCCGGCCCGGCCGGACTCACCGCGGCGGTGACCGCGGCCGACAGCGGCCTTTCGGTCATGGTGCTGGACGAGCAACCCGCCCCCGGCGGGCAAATCTACCGCAACATCGAATCCGTCGACCGAAAGGCGTTCGGCGCCATATTGGGGCCCGAGTATTTTGCCGGCGGGGACCTCGCCGAGACTTTCCGCGAGGCGGAGATCGATTATCGTCCCGATGTCACCGTATGGCGGATCGACGCCGATGGCCGGGTCGCCATCAGCGACGGCGCCGCCGCCACCATCGTGACGGCGAAACGGATCATCGCTGCGACCGGCGCCATGGAGCGCCCGGTCCCTCTTCCCGGCTGGACCCTGCCGGGAGTAATGGGCGCCGGCGCCGCGCAAACCTTGCTGAAGACGGGCGGGCTGATCCCGACCAACCGGGTCGTCCTAGCCGGTTGCGGGCCCTTGCTTTTCCTTGTCGGACGGCAGCTTCGCGCCGCGGGCGCGGAGGTCGCGGCGATCCTTCAGACGACGCGTTTGAGAGACTATCTCAACGCATTCCCCCATGTCCCCGGGGCCCTCCGCGCGCCCGAATACCTTACCAAGGGCGCGCAGATGCTCCAGGACCTGAAGCGGCTTGGGGTCAAGACACACTCGGCCATTCGCGAGGTGAGAGCCCTTGGCGAGGACAGCCTGAATGGCGTCGCCTTCGTCGAGAACGGCGTCGAGCGCCAGCTCGACACGGACATGCTGCTCCTCCACCAGGGCGTGGTGCCGAACGTGCAGCTCTCCCGTCAGGCGGGCTGCGATCACGAATGGTACGCCCCGCAGCGCTATTGGCGGCCGGTGACGGACGAATGGGGGGCGACCAGCGTCGAGACCCTGGCGATCGCGGGCGACGGTGCTGGTATTCTGGGCGCCGAAGCGGCGGCGGTAATGGGCCGGCTCGCGGGCCTGGACGCGGCCTGCCGCCTCGGCCGGATCGAGCGCGTTGATCGCGACCTAAGCGCCGTCTCGGACCTCCGCGAACATCGCCGCCTCGCGGCGATCCGTCCGATGTTGGATCACCTCTATCGCCCGGACCCGGAGATCTGCGTGCCCCCGGCCGACGACACCATCGTCTGCCGCTGCGAGGAGATTACCGCCGGCAAGATTCGCGCCTCGGTCGAGGCGGGCGCGATGGGGCCCAACCAACTGAAGGCCTTGACCCGCACGGGCATGGGCCCCTGCCAAGGCCGGATGTGCGGCCTCACGGTCTCCGAGATCGTCGCCGAGGCCCGCGGCGAGTCGATCGAGGCTACCGGCTACTTTCGAATACGCCCGCCGATCAAGCCGGTCACCCTGGCTGAGCTGGCGGCCATGGAAGACGTCTGATCGGACCGATCAGGCGACCTTCTCGTCCACTACTTCGACATCGAGTACATAGCATTCGCCGGCATCGACGGCCGCGATCGCGGTCTCCAGCGCCGGCGTCAGATCGCCGAGATCGGAGACCGTAGGGCCGGCCGAGACGCCTTGCGCGCGCGCCAGACCCGGAATATCGACCCGGGGATTCTCCAGCGACTGCCCGATCCATTTGTTCTCGAGCGGGCGACCACGCTGTTCGGCCATCCGCCCCTGATGGGCGACGTCGTTACCGTAGGACCGATTGTTGTCGACGATGATCAGCATCGGAATGCCGTAATGCGCCGCCGTCCATAAGGCCGTCGCCCCCATCAGGAAATCGCCGTCGCCCATGATCGCGATCGGCAACCGGCCCTTGCCCTGCAGCGCCAGGGCCGAGCCGACCACCATGCCGGGCCCGGAGCCGACCCCCGCCCCGCCGTCATTGCCGAAATAGTCGAGCGGCCCGGAGATCCGGGCGGTGGGTGCGGGCCAGCCGATCGGAAAACGGAGGTAACTCGCCGGCCGGTCGCCGATGGCGGCGTCGACCGCCGTCCCGAGCTGAACGAGATCGATCGGCCCGGTGCCGGTGGGAGCGGCGCTCGGCGGCGCCGTGTAATCCATTTTCTCGCCAGAGTCGAAATGCGGCAGCAAGGCCTCGACGACCCGATCCGGCGGCGCCATCAGCGAGATATCCACGGGCGGCAGAACGTGATGGTCGAAGGCCCAGCCATTGGTCACCAGATCATCGACCGAGGCCGAGATGATCTTGGCGCCGACCTCGCCCGCGACCTGGAGGGTGCCGCCGAAATCGAGCCAGTCCAAATTGAGGATGACATCGGCGCCCCGGATCAGATCGTTGTCCATCTCGGTGGTGCGATAGTTGAGGTTTCCGGGATGAAGCGGATGATGGGTCGGAAAGGCGGCGCCCAGGCGTTGGTTGGTGATCACCTTGGCCCCCAATGCTTCTGCCAGGGCCACCCGCCGGTCCCAATCCTCCCGATCGCGCGAGACCCGGCCCGCCATGATGAGCGGTGACTTGGCATTCTTCAGCAATTCGACTGCGTCGGCCACCGCTTGCGGCGCCGGTGCGGGATCGGGATCAGCCGCGAATCGTGCGACGTCGGGGATCTCCGGAATTTCGTCGAGTTTCGTTTCCTGCATGCCGACGTCGAGGCAGATATAGACGGGCCCTCGCGGCAGCCGGCGCATGATGCGGTTGGCGCGGAGCACCGATTCGATCGCCGATTGGGGCGAGGCCGGTTGATCGTCCCATTTCACGTAAGGCCGCACGAGGGCACCCTGATCGCGCGAGGTGTGGATCCAATCGATCCAGGGGCGCCGCTTAACCGCATCGACCGGCCCTGTGGCACCGAAGACGAGGACCGGCGCCCTGTCGCACCAGGCATCGAAGATCGCCATGGTGCCGTGCATCAGGCCGACATTGCTGTGAAGCGCCGCGGCCATCGGCTTGTCGGTCACCTTGGCGTAGCCGTGCGCGATCGCCACCGAATGCTCTTCGTGAAGACAGACCAGCATCTGCGGATCGCGATTGCCGAGATAGTTCACCAAACTGTCCTGGAATCCGCGATAACTCGCCCCTGGCACCAGGGCAATGTAGGGGATGTCGAGTCGCCGTATCAGCTCGGCGACAACATCGCTGCCCCAACCCATCTCCGCGCCTTCCGTGCCGACCGGACGTTCCGGTTCGTTCGGCCGATCGATCGCCATTCTATCTCTCCCGTCGTGTGTCACTCGGTTGCGAGCGGGACGCTAGCGCATGAAGCAATGTTTTGCACGGCCCGCCGAATTGCGCCGGGGGGACGGCGCTGGCAAACTCGTCACCGAGATTCCCCGCCGGAGACCCCGACCCTTGTCCGAGGACCGCACCGCCTTCGAGGATATGATCTGGCGCAGCACGCGTTTCTGGCGCCGCCGGTCGGCGGCCGGCAGCGATACCGGTGGCCGGCGCGTCCTGGTCGATCTCATGGTCGATCATCCGGTCTACTATGTCGGCAATCTGATCATCGCCAAATATCTGGAGTTGATCGAGGGGCTGACACCCTGGGCGCTGGTCTCGAGTGCCGAGGACCAGAAGATCATCCTTTTGGCCAAGAGTTTCGGGATCGAGCAATTCACCTTCGTCCGCGACGAGGTCGCCAAAGCGGCCCCGCCCGCCGTGGCGCCGGTCCTCGGCGAGTTGGAGGGTCTCCGAGACGCCGAGCTCCGCCGCCGGGTCAACCAGCTCACGGTGAACGACCTGCCCTTGGGGGAACTACTCTACGACACCTATGTCCGCGAGACCCGTCAACTGACGCTTCGAGAGATCGACGATGATTTCAAGGCCTATACCGCCCTTCTGTTGAACTATTCGGCCCTCTACGACACGCTCTTCCAGGCGCTCGATGTCGGCGCCGTGGTCTTGGGGCATCTGACCTATTCCCGCTTCGGCACCCTGGCCCGCATGGCCGGCAACCGGGGGGCCGCCGTCTATGCGCGCTATGGCGGCAAGGGCATGCGCATTCAGAAGCGGACCGATCTCGAAGGCGCCCGCGACGTCATCTGCCGGATCACGCCGGACCTCGTCGACGCCGCCCTTGCCGCCGACGGGGAAGCGGCGGTCAAGCGGGGCGAGGAAACCCTCGCCCGCCGGATGGGCGGGGTCGCCAACGAGTTCCTGTTCCTGAACGAGGACGGCTACTCGCCCGACCGCGCCTTCTGGTCGAAGGCCGATTTCTGCCGGGAATTAAGCCTCGATCCCGACCGCCCGAAGGGGCTGGTGATGGTCCACGCCTTTCCGGATGCCAACCACAACACGCCCCACCTGCCCTTCGACGATTATTACGACTGGTACCTTCAGACCCTGGAACTGGCGCGCGCAACCACCGACGTCGATTGGCTGATCAAGCACCATCCGAACCTCACCGCCTATTCCGACGATCCGGAACCGGTCGTACGCTCGGCGGAGATGGCGGCCGAGCATCCGCATATCCATGTGGTGACCGATGACATGAATACCGGCAGCTTCCCCGAAATCGCGGATTTCCTGGTAACCGTGAACGGGCGCTCGGGGCTGGAGTTCGCCGGATGCGGGGTGCCCTCGATCCTCGGCGGAAACGGGTTCTTCGCCGGCCTCGGGTTCAGCCAGGACCCCGCCGACCCGGAGGAATATGCGGTACTCATCGGCGACGCCGCGCGCTATTCGATGGACCCGGCCACGCGCGAGCGCGCCCTCGTCGCCAACGACCTGTTCTTCCGCCGGATGCTCTGCGACTGCGCTTACCTGCCCGACACCCCCTATAATTTCTGGCGCCCGTTCGACGAGATCACTTTCTGGCGAGGCTACGCCGCAGCCCTCGACGCCAACGAGTTGGAGACCGACGAACTCTACCGCGGCCTGGCCGAGATGGCGTCCGCAGGTGCCGCGACCATGTTGCGGCCTGATTGAGCCATGCATTGAAGTACGACCGCTTTGGCCGATCACGGATTGTTGCATTCGCCCCGGTTGATATCGCGATTACTATCCCGATCCGACCGGGGATGGCGCCACGGTGTTCCAGCCCCTAGTCTTGAACGCAATTCCGGATTCAATCGACAAGCGACAGGGGAGACATCGAAATGGCGGATCGCGAAACGGCCTTGATCGTCGGCGTTGGCCGGGGGCTCAGCGCCTCCTTGGCGCGGCTGTTCCATGGCGAGGGCATGAGCGTGGCCTTGGCCGCGCGGGACACCTCGAAGCTCGGCGAACTCGCCGCCGCGACCGAGGCCAAGACCTATGACTGCGATGCCAGCGCCCCCGGCGATGTCGAAGCGCTTTTCCAGGCGGTCGATAGCGACATGGGCACGCCCGACATCGTTGTCTTCAACCCGAGCGCGCGCATCCGAGGGCCCGTGACCGAAATCGACCCGGAGGAGGTTCGCCGTGTCATCCTGATCTCGTGCTTTGGCGGGTTCCTGGTCGGCCAGCAGGCGGCGCGGCGGATGAGCGAGCGCGGCAGCGGGACCATCCTTTTTACCGGAGCGTCGGCCAGCGTGAAGGGCTATCCCAATTCCTCCAGCTTCGCGATGGGGAAATTCGGTCTTCGCGGTTTGGTCCAAAGCATGGCCCGAGAGCTGCATCCCAAGGGCGTTCACGTCGCCCATTTCGTGATCGATGGCGGTATCCGCCAGGGCCCGGACGACAACCGCGGTGCCGATTGGGGGCCCGACTCGCTGCTCGAGCCCGACGCGATCGCGGAGACCTATCTCCACGTCCACCGCCAACACCGGAGCTCCTGGACCTACGAGATCGAGCTTCGTCCCTGGGTGGAGAACTTCTAGCCGCGGAGATCAGTGGCCGTAGAATTCGATCTGCCACATCATATCGTCCTCGGTCAGCGGAAATTTCGACCCGCCTCGGGCGCGGACGAGGGCGTTCGGGCGGACCTTGCCCATGGACCGCTGCAGCTTGACCGCGGTTCGCATGCTCAACCCGGCTTTCCAGGAAAGCGCGGTGACCGCCTTGCCGCTGCCGCCGCCCAGCATCTTGGCGACACTTTCCGCCGGCAGCTCGGAGAGATAGGAAAGCGCATAACGCACGAAGTGGGCCTCGTTCAGGGAAATCGCCTTCGAGATCGCCGCTTCGTTGAGCTTTCCCTCCTTGAATAGCTTTTCGGCCCGGGCCATGGCCTCGTCGCGCGCCTTGTCCAAATCGGCGTCGAGGAGTTCGCCCGAATCGATTCGTTTCCGGACCTCCTTCCGCATCTCGTCGACCGCGCCCTCGTCGACCTTGTTGCGCTCGACCAATCTATCGAAGAGGGCGGCGCTGACGAAGCTCGCAACACGCCGTATCGTCCGCACCGGAAGATTGCCCCGATCGACCAACGGGGAGTGCCATTCCTCGTGCCCCTCCGCCTCGACGGCGATCAGGTCGATTGTCTTGTCGCCGATATTGGCGCTCTTGTTCTCCAGGAGTGCAGGAATCGCGTTTTCGTCGCCGCTTTCGACGACGGCATCAACGATCTCCGGTGCCAGATCCTGCCGCCGCGAGACCGCGGTCATGGCCTCGCTTTCGATGCCGAGTGCCACGATTTCCAAGAGATCGCGATCACTGAGAAGTGGCGAATATTCCAGAACCGGCGCGGCGACCATGATTTCGGCATCCTCGGCCAGGCGGCGGACCATCTTCTTCGGCACATTGCCGGCTTGTTTGATTTCCTCGGAAACGATGGCCCGGACTTCCGGCATCTGGTCGCGCGCCAAGGTGTCGAGGATGTCGAGGGCCATCTTCGAGAGTTTGTCTTGCTGGGCCACCGAAATATCGGGCAATAAACGCCCTAGCTTGTGCGCCAGTTCCTTCCGCACCTCGACATCGGGATCTTCCGCCAGCAGGAGATCGGCCTGCAAAGGTGTTCCGTCGTTATCGGCGATCTCGCGGCGAACCATGGGCGACTTGTCGTTGGCGAGGTAGTAGAGGATCTCCGGCTCCATATCCTCATGCATCGCGAGGTCGCTCCTGGCCTCGACGTCGCCGTTTTCGAGGATCACCTTGGCCTCCTCGTAACTTGGTCGTTTGCCCTTCGGCTTTTTCTTGCGGTTGCGCCGCCGCGTTTTCCCGAGAACCCAACTCAGCATCGTCGTTTCGTCCCTTTCCTAGCCCAGACTTTCCATGACCCGGCCGATGAACCCGTCGGTACTTTCCTGCTTGATCCACCGCGCGACGACGATCAGGTCGAGCGCACGATCGATCCAGACCACGTTTCGACCGGCACCGAGGGCGAAGAAGCTTGTCTCCGGCGCGCTCGGGAACAAGGTGCGATCGGTGTTCAGCCACCAGAGATAACCGTAATTGGGATTGCTCGGCGACGGTGCCGCCAGAGCATCGACCCAATCCACCGGCAGAATTTCGCGATCTCCCCAACGACCCCGCTGAAGAATTAGCGACGCGAAGCGCGCATGATCGCGGCTTGCGATCCACAACCCGCCGCCCCAATGGCCGCCGCCCGGCACGACGGGAACCCGTTCGCCATCGAGATCGATCCAGGAATTGCGATAGCCGTGCCATTCCCAATGGTTCGAGGCGCCGATCGGCACCATGACCTCGTCGCGAAGCACATCGGCAAGCGACCGTCCGAAGACCTGCGTCAACGACAAGGCGAGCCGATTCACGCGCACATCGTTGTATTCGTAATAGCTTCCGGGGGCCTGCAGGTCGCGGTGGGTGCCCTTTCGTGAATTGTCCGATCCGGTCCCGGCCTGGCGGTTGCGATCGACCAGATCGGGCTTGCCCCACAAGGTGCCTTCCCACTCGCTCGACTGCTGCAGCAAGTGGCGCCAGGTGATGCCGCGATTCTGCTCGGACTCAAACCCGTCATCGAGCGCATAGTCGCGCGCCGGATCGTCGACGTCCCGGATCAGTCCCTTTGCCACGGCAACACCGGCCAAGACGCCGAGATAGCTCTTCGTGGCGCTGAACGTCATGTCGACCCGTTCGGTATCGCCCCAAGCGGCGCACACGCGCCCATGTCGGATCATCAATCCGTTGGGATCGCCCCGCGGTTTGGTCGGGCCCAAGACCTCGTTCCAAGGTGCGGGCTCACGGGCTTGCAGAACCGAAGCCAGTCCCTTCGCGAGGTCGCGGTCGGCGGTTGTTTCCTCGGTCCGGTGATAGGCGATTGCCGCCTCGATCCTTGCGGGGTCCATATCGACAGCGGCCGGCTCGTCGAGCGTCCAGCCGGTCCAGTTCGCACCGCTTTGATCGTCCATGTCTACTCCTTAACCGTCCGCGTCGTGATCGGGCACGAAATCATAAGCGCCGACACCCTGCACAATCGCAAATTTACAGGGGCCGTCGTCGCACCCCTTTACTTCATGCGACAGCATCGCCGGGACGGTACATGTTTCGCCCACATTCAACTCATGAACCGTGTCCGGTGCGCGGGTCGCGACAAGCATCGGCCCCTCGAGACAGAAGAACGTGTCGGTGATTTCGCTGTGATGATGCCAGGGGACGCAATGCCCTGGACCAAGCGTCAAAATTTGTACCCGCAACCCCGGCGCCTCGGCGACCAGCTCGCGCCGTTTTACCGGATATGGACGAGAACTTGGCGTCGTGGTCACCGTCGGCTCCCCACAATGAATTTCTTGTTTCCGTAGCCGGGTTCCTTGCAGAATTTATACCATGGGCCGGGGCCGACACGCCAACCTCGGCCGGCGGCAAAATCATCGTCGACCATGGCGTGCATTGTCGCCGTATGATGGTAGTCATCGATTTATGCAGATGCCCCATGACACACATTTCTAAACTTTTGATCCATAGAGGCAATTTCTTGGAATCAATGACACACCAACGCTTGAGGCTGATTTCGTCATCGTGTTATCGTCATTTCGAATATCAACCATAAACCGGATCCCATTACTCCTCCGGCAACCCTTCGCCCACCCAGGGCACCTAAATGAAACAGGGAGACCAAAGATATGAAACGTTTCGTTCTTTCCTCGCTCGGCGCAGCGGTCGCCGTTGCGATGACGGCGGGCGTCGCGCTGGCGGCGAGCCCGACGTTGGATACCGTCAAGAAACGAGGTCAGTTGATCTGCGGCGTAAATACCGGCCTCGCCGGATTCGCGGCTCCCGACGACAAGGGCGTTTATCGCGGCTTCGATGTCGACTACTGCCGAGCGATCAGTGCAGCGATTTTCGGCAACCCGGACAAGGTCACGTATAAGCCGTTGACCGGCAAGACCCGGTTCCCGGCGCTTCAATCGGGCGAGATCGACCTGCTGTCGCGCAACACGACCTGGACCTTCAAGCGGGACGTTAATCTCGGCTTCGAGTTCGTCGGCGTCACCTATTACGACGGTCAGGGCTTCATCGCCCGCAAGGACCTCAACGTAAAGAGTGCAAAGGAACTCGACGGCGCCTCGGTCTGCATCCAGACCGGCACGACGACCGAGCTCAACCTCGCCGACTTCTTCCGCGCCAACGGCATGAAGTTCAAGTCCGTTGTCGTCGAGGATGCCGCCGAAGCACGGCAGAACTATGCGGCGAACCGTTGCGACGTGTACACCACCGACCGATCCGGTCTTGCCGCGCAACGTTCGGTGCTGAAGGATCCGAATGCCCATATGGTGCTGCCGGAGATCATCTCGAAGGAGCCGCTCGGCCCCGTGGTACGCCATGGCGACAACGAGTGGGGCGACATCGCGCGCTGGGTGCGCAACGCCCTCATCGTCGCGGAGGAACTCGGCCTCACCGCGAAGAATGTGGACAGCATGAAGGGCTCGAAGAACCCCGAGGTCCGGCGCTTCCTGGGCGTCGAGGGCGACATGGGCAAGATGCTGGGTCTGCCGACGGATTGGGCCGCGAACGTCATCAAGGCGGTCGGCAATTATGGCGAAATCTATGAACGCCACATTGGCCCGAAGACGGCGATCGGCCTCGCCCGCGGCTACAATCAGCTGTGGACGAAGGGTGGCATCCTCTATTCGCCGCCGTTCCGTTGAGCCGATAGACGCGGTTTAGCTCAAAGGCTTGCACTCGGTCCGGCCCCCCCCCCC
>CAYPAV010000003.1:85887-295771 GCA_964408805.1 uncultured Rhodospirillaceae bacterium
GGGGGGGGGCCGATTGTGCCGCATCCCGTCTACCCGTCATCCCTCCGAGGTAACTCCGATGGCCGTTGACGCCGATTCTCTAGGCCCGTCCAAGGCAGGCAGCTTCTGGTACGACCCGAAGATACGCGCGATCCTGGTTCAAATTGCGTTCATCATCGGCGTCATCGCTTTCTTCGGTTACGTCGTTCACAACACCGCGATCAATTTGGAGAACCGGAACATTCGATCCGGATTCGGCTTCCTGGACAATCCCGCGGGTTTCGAAATTCCGTTAACTCTTGCCCCCTACGCCGTCGAAGGCAAACCCACTTCCTGCGCGTACGAAGACCCGAATTTCATCAAGGAGATATTTGTTCGCGTCCGGAGCTGGCTGAATACTTTCACCAGCAGCAGTTCGACCCATTGCGGCGTGTTCACCATTGGGATTCTCAACACGCTGCTGATATCGGGACTGGGCATCGTCTTCGCGACCGTTCTGGGCTTCGTACTCGGCGTGCTGAGGCTGTCCCATAACTGGCTGATCTCGCGACTGGTTGGGATCTATATCGAGGCTATCCGCAACGTTCCGCTGCTGCTGCAGTTCATTTTCTGGCATTTCGCTGTTTTCCAGTCGCTGCCGCACGTCAAGCAGTCCATTCCGATCCTGGATACCTTCTTCATCCATAATCGGGGACTGACCGGGCCGATGCCGGTCCCGGAACAAGGATTTGGATGGGTCGTGATCGCTTTCGTCGCCGCGATCGCCGCGACTGTGTCGCTCAAGAAATGGGCACACCGCCGGCAGGACCTGACCGGCCAGCAATTCCCGGTCTTCCTGACGTCGCTCGGCATCTTGATCGGCTTGCCGCTCGTCGTCTCCGCCGCACTGGGCTTTCCGCTCGACTGGGACTACGCCTCGATGGGCCGGTTCCGTTTCGAAGGCGGCATGGAAATTCCGGTCGAGTTGTTTTCGGCTCTTGCGGCGTTGACCTTCTACACCTCGGCCTTCATTGCGGAGATCGTGCGTGCCGGAATTCTCGCGATCTCGCATGGCCAGACCGAGGCGGCGCACGCGCTTGGAGTCCGGCAAGGCCCAACGCTGCGGCTGGTTATCATCCCGCAAGCGATGCGCGTCATCGTACCGCCGTTGATCAGCCAGTATCTGAACCTGACCAAGAATTCATCCCTCGGCATTGCCATCGGTTATGCCGACCTGTTCAACGTGTTCGGGGGCATCTCGCTCAACCAGACCGGTCAAGCGATCGAGATCATCGCAATGTGCATGGCGGTTTACCTAACCTTTAGCCTGCTCATCGCGATTTATATGAACTGGTACAACAAGCGCATCGCGCTGGCGGAGCGGTAGCCATGACCGATACCACCGGCAGCGGATCGAACCAGGCCTTCGTCAGGACGGAAAACATTCCGCAAGCGCCACCGCCGCTTTCGACCCGCGGCGCGATCGGTTGGACGCGGGAGAACCTGTTCTCCTCGCCGCTCAACGTCGTGCTGACGATTGGTGCGCTCTATGTGCTTTACCTGTTCCTGCCGCCGCTCATCCAATGGGCGTTCATCGACGCGATCTGGACCGGCACCTCGAACGCCGACTGCAAGGGCGGCGAGGGCGCGTGCTGGGCGATCATTCCGGCCCGGTTCGGCCAATTCATTTACGGCCGCTATCCCGATGCCGAACGCTGGCGCGCCAATTTGGTGTTCATCATGTTTTGCATCAACGTGGCGCCGATCCTGTCGGACCGGCTGCCGGGTCGAACCTTTGCGGCCCTGTTCATCGTCTCGGGCTTCCCGCTCATTGCCGGTTTGATCCTATTCGGCGGGGTCGGTCTGGAATCCGTACCGACGGAAAAGTGGGGCGGCCTGTTGCTGACGCTGGTATTGGCGACCGTATCGATCCTGTTCTCGCTACCGCTTGGCATCTTGCTGGCGCTTGGAAGACGCTCCGAAATGCCGATCGTCAGTACGTTTTCGATCGGCGTCATCGAGCTCTGCCGCGCGGTACCGTTGATCACGGTGCTGTTCATGGCGTCCTTCATGCTGCCCCTGTTCCTACCCGAAGGCGTCAACTTCAACGAGCTGCTTCGGGCGCTTATCGGCGTCACGATCTTCGCGTCGGCATATATGGCGGAAGTGGTGCGTGGTGGTCTGCAGGCGCTGCCTAGCGGCCAGACCGAAGCGGCGCAGGCGCTCGGGCTGACCTACTGGCAATCGATTCGCCTGATCATCATGCCGCAGGCCCTAAAGATCGTGATACCGGGCATCGTCAATACCTTCATCAGCCTCTTCAAGGACACCTCGCTCGTCTCCATCATCGGTCTCTTCGACCTGTTGCTGGTCGCCAAGGTGTCGGTAACCGACACGAAATGGCTGGGGCTCGAGCATGAGGCCTATATATTCACCGCCCTGCTGTATTTCGTCTTCTGCTTCAGCATGTCGCGATACAGCCTGTGGCTCGAAGGCAAGCTCGACACCGAGCGCCGGGATTGACCGGGCCTCGAAAGGACCAAGGACATGAGCGCGGACATCGAAAGCAACACCGTCGACAGGTCGGACCTTTCCGACGAGGTGATGATTCAGATCACCTCGATGAACAAATGGTTCGGCGATTTCCACGTGCTGCGGGATATCGACCTTACGGTCTTCCAGGGAGAGCGGATCGTCATCTGCGGCCCGTCGGGATCGGGCAAGTCGACCTTGATCCGATGCATCAACCGCTTGGAGGAACACCAGCAGGGACAGATCGTCGTCGACAATGTCGAGCTCACCAACGACCTGAAACAGATCGACCAGGTGCGTCGCGAGGTCGGTATGGTATTCCAGCACTTCAATCTGTTTCCGCATCTGACGGTGCTGGAGAATTGCACCCTCGCACCCATCTGGGTCCGCAGCACCCCGAAAGCGGATGCGGAACAAACGGCGATGGAATTCCTCACGCGGGTGAAGATTCCGGAGCAAGCGGAAAAATATCCAGGACAACTATCGGGCGGTCAGCAGCAACGCGTCGCCATCGCCCGGTCCCTATGCATGAACCCGAAGATCATGCTGTTCGACGAGCCTACCTCGGCTCTCGATCCCGAGATGATCAAGGAAGTTCTGGATGTGATGGTCGATCTCGCGGAGACCGGCATGACGATGATCGTGGTGACCCACGAGATGGGCTTCGCCCGCACCGTGGCACACCGGGTCATCTTCATGGATGACGGCCAGATCGTCGAACAGAACGAGCCGGAGCCCTTCTTCAACAACCCGCAGTCCGACCGGACCAAACTGTTCTTGAGCCAGATCCTGACGCACTGACTATTCGAATTCGACGATCGTTCCCTTCACCACGCGCTTGGCGGTGACGAGCGCGTCCACGCGGACATGCTGATCATCGTGTCCGCGTTGCGCGCGGTGGGCTTCGATCGCCGCTTGATCCCTCCATCGCTCGTTCAGGAAGACCGCCCCCGGACCGCCCTCGACCGGTTGCGAGACTTCCATCCGCAGACATCCGTCATCGGCCAGGGTCTTTCGGCAATTGTCCTTCAGGGCCGCCATGAATTCCGGCAGTCGATCCTCATCGACCTCGTATTCCACGATAATCGAGATATGAGGTTCACGCATGGTCATCCGATCTACGCAACGCACCTAACCGAGCACGTCGCCCAAGGCCATCAATCCATTGAGGGCCCGCGGAAATCCGCTGTAAGGAGCAGTCTGGATCACCGCCTCGAGAATTTCCTCGCGGGTCAGGCCGACATTCAGCGCAGACTGCCCGAACTTTTTCAGCTGAGCCGGTTGCTCGAGCGCGGTGAACCCGGCGACCGCGCAAAGCATGCGCTGGCGCCGGTCGAGCCCCGGGCGGTTCCACAAGGCACCGTATCCGTAATCGATCGCGATCTCGTAAAGCCCACCCGTCACTGGATTATCGGGGGCGGCATAGCCGTCCCGGCCCCGCGCGCCATGAAGCGCCACAAGGGTTTCGTCGCCCATCTTCTTGAGGGCCTCGCGATCGGCGGTATCCGGCGGATCATCCTCGACCTCGACGCCTTCCTCCGCAAACACCTCGCGCGCGGCGGCACAGGAATTCTCGGCGGTCGGGAAACCGCCATAGAGGCCGACATGAACGAAGATTTCGAGAATGCTTCGCGGCGGCAACCCAATATTCAGGGCGCTTCGAACATGGCGTCGAAGCTGCGGCATTCGCTGCGTCAGCGACAGCGCGACGAGGGTGCAAAGGACGCGATCCTCCAATTCCAGGCCCGGCCGCGCCCAGATGCCGCCGTAGATCGCCTCGATATCGAAGCCCCGATAGCCGGGCGCGACCTCTTCCCGCTCGTCGGCGACGTTGATCTGGGTCCGGATCAATTCGCCCCGTTTCCGCCATTCCTCGCGTGATGTCATCGTCGGTCTTCCCTCGTTTGCGGCGGGCTCGAAGGTAGCTCTTTTCCCTGCCGTCGAATATTTAAATCGGTCGCCCGGCTCAAAATCCCACCGCCCTCAACCAGGTATCGAAGACCTGTGTCCCGCGGTCTTCCATGATCGGCCCGTGACGCGCCGTCTCTTGGCGCAAATACCCGACATCCACGCCCGGCGTCGCGGCAATCTCCACGGCATGACCGATCAGCCAGCGCTCCATGTTGCGGACCGTCACCTCGACGTGAAACTGGAAGGCAAGCGCATGGGCGCCGATCGCGAATGCCTGATTGGCGACGGCGGATGTCGATGCGAGCAGTGACGCCCCCGCGGGAAGATCGAAGGTATCGCCGTGCCAGTGCAGCACCGGCGCCGCCTCCACATGACCCAGCGGCGACTCGCGCCCCGTTTCGGTCAACTCCAGCGGCGCCCACCCCAGTTCCTTCGCGGGACCCGGATAGACTTTCCCACCCAGTGCCCGCGCCATCATCTGACAGCCGAGGCAAACTCCCAATGTCGGCCGTTCGGCCGCAAGGCGTCTCTCCAGGATCGCCACCTCGTCCGCGATCCAGGGATAGGCGTCGTCCTCGTAGACCCCCATCGGCCCGCCAAGTGCCACGACCAAATCAGGTGCCAGCCCATCGAGATTGCTGAGATCATCGACGCCGGCATCGAGGTAGCGGATTTCGAAGCCACGTTGCTCGAGCAAGGGACCGAGCGTACCCAGGTCCTCGAAAGCGACGTGGCGGATAGCGAGGGCGGTTCGGGACATGGGCGCCTTTATCAAAGAAGATCCAGCTGGCGGGGCGCCGCGGATTCCACGGACGGATCGATCGTTACCGGCTCCAGCAGCGATGCGTCGTCATTGACTACCTTGTTGACCCGTGTCGAGACCGGCCAGGTTTCGAAACCGCCCGGATAGGGTTGCATCAAGGCGCCCGCGTCATGCGCCTCTCCGCCAAGCCAGGTGTCAAAACCCGCCGGGTCCAATATGACCGGCATCCGATGATGGATCGTTGCCAGCGCCTCGGTCGCCTCGGTGGTGACGATGGCGCAGGTCTCGATCTCGTTTCCGGCACCATCGAGCCAATGTTCCCACAGGCCGGCGAAAGCGAAAAGCGCACCGCCCTCGAGACGGATATGGAATGGCTGCTTCGGGCCGCCCTTGGCCCCCTGCCATTCGTAAAACCCATCGGCGGGGATGAGGCAGCGGCGGCGCTTGAAGGCGGAGCGAAAAGACGGTTTTTCGGCCACCGTTTCGGCCCGCGCATTGACCATGCGATTGCCGATCGCGGGGTCCTTCGCCCAGGACGGGATCAATCCCCAGCGAAGGGCGACCAACTCCCGCTCCGTGCCGCGGACGACGAAAACATCCTGCCCCGGCGAAATGTTATGGCGCGGCGCCAGATTGACCATCGCGTCGAAGCCGAAAAGCGCCCGCATCCCATCGAGCGGAGTGGTAAGTGTGTAGCGACCGCACATGCCGCATTCTCGCCCAATCGGCACGCGCGAACCAGCGCGCGTCGGTGCTATTCTTACCCTTCGGCCGACATAGCTTTCTTTAGCGGCGAATTGGAGGCGGCGATGGAACTTCACGAACTTCGTGTCTGGCCAACCAACGAGGCGCACGCCCGGACGGAGGAACTCGCCTGGAAGATCGCCACGGTCGCAAGCGACCCGGTCCCGGTCGAGGCGGATGTCGCCGAAATGATCGGCAATCGGATCATCAACAACGCCGCCGTCGCCATCACCGCCATCGAGCGGGCACCGGTCGTGGCCGCCCGCGCCCAGGCCCTGGCGCATTTCCGCGAAGGCGGCGCGACCCTCCACGGCCTTCCCGCCGACCGCCGGGTCGCGGCCGAATGGGCCGAATGGGCCAACGGCACCGCGGTCCGGGAGCTTGATTTCCACGACACCTATCTCGCCGAGGACTACTCCCATCCGGGCGACAACATCCCCCCGCTCATCGCCGTGGCACAACAGACCGGCCGAAGCGGGGCGGAACTCCTTCGCGGAATCGCGACCGCCTATGAGATCCAAATCGATCTCGTAAAGGCGATCTCGCTGCACAAGCACAAGATCGACCATGTCGCCCATCTCGGACCGGCGGCAGCGGCCGGTATCGGGGCCATGCTGGGCCTGGCGCCGGAGACGATCTATCAGGCAATCAACCACGCGCTCCACGTGACCTGCTCGACGCGGCAATCACGGAAGGGCCAGATCTCGAGCTGGAAGGCCTACGCGCCGGCGCACGCGACCAAGCTCGCCGTCGAGGCCGTCGACCGAGCGATGCGGGGCGAGACGGGACCGGCGCCGATCTATGAAGGCGAGGACAGCGTGGTCGCCCGGCTGCTCGATGGCGCCGATGCGCATTACCAGGTCCCGCTGCCGGCACCCGGCACGCCGAAGCGCGCTATCATGGAGAGCTATACCAAGGCCCATTCGGCCGAATACCAGGCCCAGGCGATGATCGATCTCGCCTTTCGCATGCACGGCCAACTCACCGATACCGCCGCGATCGAGAATATCGTCATTCATACGAGCCACCACACCCACGCCGTGATCGGCAGCGGCGCCGGCGATCCACAAAAATACGATCCGGATGCCAGCCGGGAGACACTCGACCACTCGCTCCCCTATATCTTCGCCGTGGCGCTGGAGGACGGGACCTGGCACCACGCGGACTCCTACACCTCCGCCCGCGCTCATCGGCCGGAAACCGTGGCGCTTTGGCGAAAGATCGTCACCGCCGACGACCCCGAATGGAATGCCCGCTATCACGCGTCAGATCCTGCCGAGAAGGCGTTCGGCGGCCGGGTCGAAATTACCCTGGCGGACGGCCGGACGATCACCGATGAAATTGCCGTCGCCGATGCGCATCCCGCGGGCGCCAAACCCTTCGGCCGCGCCGATTACATTGCGAAATTCGAGAGCCTAACCACGGCAGTCGCGAGCGAGACATCACGGGGCGGATTCCTCGGCGCCGTTGAAGAATTGACGGAATCCGGCACGACCGAACTTGCCGATCTGACACCGGTCGCCGATCTTCTCGATCTCCCCTCGGCATCGGATGGGCAAGGTATCTTCTGAACGTCGATCAATTGAAGGAAAGCGCCTCATGCTCGAACTGCCCCAAACCGTCACCATCGTCGAGGTCGGCCCGCGTGACGGGCTACAAAGCTTCCCGCGCTGGATCGACACCGACGTCAAGGTCGCGATGATCGATCGGCTCTCGGCGGCGGGCTATCCGGTGATCGAGGTCACGAACTTCGCGCATCCGAAGGCCATCCCCCATCTTCGCGACGCGGAGGAGGTAATGCGGCGCATCGAACGGCGGGACGGCATCACCTATCGCGCGCTCGTTCCCAATGCCCGGGGCGCCGAGCGTGCCGCCGCCACCGATTGCGACGAGATGCTGGGATTGATCACCATTTCCAAGACCTATCTCGCCAAGAACCAGAACATGGAAAGAGACGAAGCCGTTGAGCAGGGTATCCGCGCCTTCGAGATCGCGGAGGCGGCAGGTGCCCGCTTCGTGATGGCGCTCGGCATGGCGCTCTGGTGCCCCTATGAGGGGCGCATCGACGAGGAGGACTCCCTCGACGTGGCGCGCCGCTATTACGACGCGGGCATCCGGCGGATGTATTTCGCGGGGTCGGTCGGCATGGAAGACCCGCGCCACGTCAATTCACTGTTCCGCCAAGCAACCGCCGCTTTTCCGGACGCCGAATTCGGCTGGCACTGCCACAATCTGGCCGGCATGGGGCCAGCCAATATCCTGGCGGCACTCGACGGCGGGGCCCGGTTCGTCGAGGGGGCGATTTGCGGATTGGGCGGCGGCATCGTCATGCCGACGACGATGGGCTCGGTCGGAAACTTCCCGAGCGAGGACGTCGTCCACATGTTGAACGAGATGGGGATCGAGACCGGCGTCGAGACCGAGGCGGCGAAGGCCGCGGCACTCGATATCGCCAAGATGCTGGATTTCGAACCGCGCAGCCACATCACCCATGCGGGTACACGCGCCGACGTCCAGGAGATGGGCCGGACCAATCCCCGCGCCCACCCCGTCTAAGCTGGCGCGCTAGAAGGAATCCTTTCGCTGGCGAGTCTCCGCGAAGACATCGATTAAGCTTGCGCCCTCGAGACCGACCGTTCGCTGAAGCAGTGGACTATCCGGGCGCAGGAAAGGATTGGTCTTCCATTCCTCCGACAGGGTCGAGGGGACCGTCGCGATACCCCGACTGCGCATGTCGTCGATTTCGTGCATGCGCTGGACGAGGTCTTCGTTATCAGGTTCGACCGACAGCGCGAAGCGGCCGTTGGATTGGGTGTATTCATGGGCGCAATAGACCTGGGTCTCGCCCGGAAGCGCCTTCAGTTTCGAGAGCGACTCCCACATCTGTTCGAAGGTGCCCTCGAAGACGCGCCCGCATCCAAGCGCGAACAAAGTGTCGCCGCTGAAGAGGACATCGGATTTCTCGAACCAAAAGGCGATATGGCCGCTGGTGTGGCCCGGCACATCGAAAACCTTGGCCTCAGTCGACCCGAATGCATAAACGTCGCCGTCGCCGACCTCGACATCGATCCCGGGGATGCGATCGCGATCGGCCCTCGGTCCGACGATGGTGCAACCGGTTTGCGCCTTTATTTCGAGGTTCCCGCCGGTGTGGTCGCCGTGATGGTGGGTGTTGAGAATGTGCGTGATGGTCCAGCCCTTGGCCTCGGCCGCCGCCAGGACGGGGTCCACCACCGCCGGATCGACCGCCGCGGTCGCCTTCGAGTCCGGGTCATGGGCGAGCCAGACATAATTATCGCTCAAGACCGGAATGCGTTTAATTTCGAGTTTCGACATGAGTTCCTTTCCCCTTTAAAGCCGCGAGCCCCCAAATCGGCGGCGAACCGCGGTCCGTCTAAGCTTATTCCGCGCGATCTCGCAGCACGAATTTCTGGACCTTGCCGGTCGACGTCTTCGGCAACTCGCCAAAGACCACGAATTTGGGACATTTGAAACGCGCCATATTGTCCCGGCAAAACTCGATCACCTCCTCCGCCGTCGCCGAGGCATCTTCCTTCAAAGTCACGAAAGCGATCGGCACCTCGCCCCAATGGTCGTCCGCCTTGCCGACGACCGCAGCCTCCAGGATGGCGGGGTGGCGATAGAGAGTTTCCTCGACCTCGATCGTGGAGATGTTTTCGCCGCCCGAGATGATGATGTCCTTCGAGCGATCCTTTAATGCGATGTAGCCGTCGGGATCCCAAACGCCGAGATCGCCCGAATGGAACCAGCCATCGGCGAAGGCCTCGTTCGTCGCATCGGCGTTCTTGAGATAGCCCTTCATCACGACATTGCCCTGGAACATCACCTCGCCCATGGTTTCGCCGTCTTTGGGAACGGGTTCCATGGTTTTTGGGTCGGCGACCATCAAATCCTCCAGGACGTGATAGGGCACGCCTTGGCGCGATTTCTTGGCGGCCCGCTCCTCGTCGGTCAGGGCGTCCCAATCATCGTGCCAGGCACAGACCGTGGCGGGGCCGTACACCTCCGTCAGGCCGTAGACATGGGTAATATGGAACCCTTCCGCTTCCATTTTCTGCAGGACGGCGGGCGGCGGCGGGGCGGCGGCGGTCATCACCTCGACGGTGCGCGGCAGCGGCCGGCGTTCCTCCTCCTTGGCGTTGATGATCATGTTGAGGACCACCGGCGCGCCGCAGAAGTGCGTGACGTCTTCCTCCGCGATCGCGCGAAAAATCTCGGCCGGCTCGACCCGCCTGAGGCAGACGCTGGTCCCCGCCTGCGCAGCCAGGGCCCAGGGGAAACACCAGCCGTTGCAATGGAACATCGGCAGCGTCCAGAGATACTTTGGATGCATCGGCATCTGCCAGGCAAGGATGTCGCCAAGCGACAGGAGATAGCTGCCCCGGTGGTGGTAAACCACACCCTTCGGATTCCCCGTCGTGCCCGAGGTATAGTTGAGCGAGATCGCGTCCCACTCGTCGTCCGGCAGCGACCAATCGAACTCGGGGTCGCCGCCGGCGATGAACTCCTCGTACTCCATGTCGCCGAGGCGTTCGCCGCCCGGCCCAAGCGCATCGTCGATATCGATCACCGCCGGCTTCGCGGCACACTTCGCCAGCGCTTCCTTCATGGTCGGTGCGAGTTCGGTATCGGTCAACACCACCTTGGCCTCGCCGTGATCGAGGATGAACCCGACTGTCGCCGCGTCGAGCCGGGTATTGATCGTGTTCAACACACCGCCCGCCATCGCGACGCCGAAATGCGCGTCATACATCGCCGGGACGTTGGTGGCGAAACACGCGACCGTATCGTTCTTGGAAATACCGCGACTCCGGAGCACGCTCGCCAGGCGCCGTGCGCGGCCATAGGTCTCGGACCAGCTGTAGCTCCGATTGCCGTGCACCACGGCCGGCCGATCGGGATAGACCGCCGCCGTCCGCTTGATGAACGACAACGGGCTCAACGGAACGAAATTAGCGGCGTTCTTGCCGAGACCGGTCTCGTATTTGTTGGCCATCTAGAATTCTCCCTCCGGGATCGCCGTATGTTAGCCAGCAATCGCCAGGGCTCAAGGGGAGCCTTTGCCGAGCACCTTTGGCGGTTGCCCGCGCCCGACACCGCCTTATAATCGCGCCAAAGAAAACGGTTCCAACGACAATCGCCTGCGTCGTTGCCAGGGGAGTAGGAAATGAGCAACCGATTCGACGATGTCTACCGCCGCTCTTTAGAAGACAGCGAGGCCTTCTGGGCCGAAGCGGCGGAAGTGATCCACTGGGACAAGAAATGGGATCGGGTGTTGGATTTCGACAACCCGCCCTTTTTCCGATGGTTCGTCGGCGCGGAATGCAACACCTGCTACAACGCCGTCGACCGGCACGTCGAGGACGGCCGGGGGGACCAAGCCGCAATCATCTATGACAGCCCGATCACGGGCAGCCAGAAGACCTATACCTATCAGGAACTCCAGGATGTCGTCGCGCGATGTGCGGGCATGTTGAAGGATCTCGGCGTCGGCAAGGGCGATCGTGTGATCATCTATCTGCCGATGGTCGCCGAGGCGGCGATCTCGATGCTTGCCTGCGCCCGCCTTGGCGCCGTTCATTCGGTCGTCTTCGGCGGTTTCGCGGCGAACGAGCTAGCCACACGGATCGACGACGCGCAGCCCAAAGTCATCATGTCGGCCTCTTGCGGCATCGAACCGGGCCGGATCGTCGAGTACAAGCCGCTCCTCGACGAAGCCCAGCGACTGGCGACGCACAAGCTGGACAATTGCGTCATCCTGCAGCGCGAACAGCATACATGCGAGCTGATCGATGGGCATGACCTGGATTGGGAGGACGCGATGGCAGCGGCCGAACCGACCGGCTGCGTCTCGGTTCAAGCAACCGATCCGCTCTACATCCTTTACACCTCGGGGACGACCGGACAGCCGAAGGGCGTCATCCGCGACAATGGCGGCCATATGGTGGCGTTGAAGTGGTCGATGAAAAACGTCTACGACGTCGATCCGGGCGAGGTCTATTGGGCGGCATCCGATGTCGGCTGGGTGGTCGGCCATTCCTACATCGTCTATGCGCCGCTCCTGAACGGAAACACCTCGATCCTATTCGAGGGGAAGCCCATAGGGACGCCCGACGCGGGGGTCTTTTGGCGGATTATCGCGGAGCATGGCGTCTCGGTGATGTTCACCGCGCCGACCGCGTTTCGCGCCATCAAGAAGGAAGACCCGAAGGGAGCGTTGATCAGGAAATACGATCTTTCCAAGTTCCGCATCCTGTTCCTGGCCGGCGAACGGACCGACCCGGACACGCTCCACTGGGCCGAGGATCAATTGAAGGTTCCGGTGATCGATCACTGGTGGCAGACCGAAAGCGGCTGGCCGATCGGCGCCAATTGCATGGGAATAGAGCCGTTGCCGGTGAAACCAGGATCGCCGACCCGCGCGGTGCCGGGCTACGACATCCGAATTCTCAACCCCGAGAACGAGGAAGTACCGCGGGGCGACCTTGGCGCCATCTGCATCAAACTGCCGATGCCGCCCGGCTGTTTTCCGGGTCTCTGGAATGCCGACGCCCGGTTCCGCGAAGCCTATATGGAGGATTATCCCGGCTACTACATGACAGCGGATGCGGGCTACATGGACGAAGACGGATACATCTTCGTCATGAGCCGGACCGACGACATCATCAATGTCGCCGGCCATCGCCTGTCGACGGGTGCGATGGAGGAAGTCCTGGCCGACCATCCGGATGTCGCCGAGTGCGCGGTGATCGGGGTCGCCGACCAGTTGAAGGGTCAGGTGCCGCTTGGTTTCCTTGTGCTCTCCGCCGGTATCAACCGCCCCCATGATGAGATCGTGGGCGAGGCCGTCGGCATGGTTCGCTCGCGCATCGGACCGGTCGCCGCCTTCAAGACGGCGACCGTGGTGGCCCGTCTGCCGAAGACGCGCTCGGGAAAAATCCTTCGCGGCACCATGCAGAAGATCGCCGACGGCGAAGCCTACAAGATGCCGGCGACGATCGACGATCCGGGCATTCTGCCGGAAATAGAGGTTGCGCTTCGGGCGGTCGGTTACGCGGAGGAATAACCGCCGCACCTTTGTCCGGGGTCACTGACTCTTTTTAGGCTTTTCGGCTTCGTCTTCCGACTCTTCCCGTAGGAGTACGAAACTCGCCGGACCATCATCCACGAATTCGCCCGTATAGATGCGCCCGCCCGCCTCGATAAAGGCATCAGCGAAGCGAAGCGTGCCCTTGTCGAAGGCGAGCGTCATCATCGGCGTTCCGGCCCGAAGCACCGCGGTCATCGCCGCCGCATTGGCTTGCGGAACATTGACCTTCAGCAGGAAGTGACGTTCGAAGCCGCCGGCGACCGGGCTGTTCGAGCCGATCACCACGACAACGCGGCTGTCGGTCGCGTCATGGCGCACGTCCTTGATGACGGGGTGGCCGAACACCGAATAAAACGCGTATTCCAGGATCTGGTTCCGGCGCCAGAGCGGGAAAGTCTTGCGCTTTTTGCGGTAGTCGCACTGACGGGTCACCCAAAGCCCCTTCGCGGCCGTCGCCCGCCGGAGATAGGCCGATTCACGTTCTTCCGGCCCCCGGGGATCGACCTTTGGCCGGATTGGCGGCGGGCCGATATATTGAACCATGTTGTAGTCCAAAATCTGGCCGAAACGGGCGCGCAGATAGGCCGCTGTCCGTTCGAGATCGAAGTGTTTCCCCAGATCGAACAAGCGTGCCTTCTTGTCGAAGGAACCGGTCAAGGCGAGGCGTCCATCGGCCGAAAACGCCAATGATCGTATACCATCGTCATGTTGCAGAATGGCGCGCTTTTGGCCCGTTTCGGCAACCCATAGAACCGCCGTTTTGTCCCGCGAACCGGTCATGACGAAGCGGCCGTCCGGCGTGAAACGGGCGTAGGAAACGATCGCCTTGTGCGCCAGGGTTTGAACCAGCGCCTTGGTCTCGACGTTCCAGACCTTGGCGACGCTGTCACCCCCGGCGGTCACGACGAGTTTGCCGTCGGGCGAAAAATTCACGTCGAACACGGTCCCATCATGGGTCCAACGATGCACCTCGGCGCCTGTCTCCAAATCGAAAAGCCGCGCCGTACCGTCGTTCGACCCGGTCAACGCGAATTTTCCGTTCGGCGACACCTCGGCCGCGCCCACCTGACCGCCGTGTTCCCACTCGTGGATCGGCTTGCCGGTGCGCAGATCCCAAAGGCGGGCGAAATTGTCCATCGCACCGGTCAGCAACCGGACGCCGTCCGGCGTGAAGTCGAGCGGCAGGACCGTCCCCTTATGCGGCAGCTCAACGATCTTCTTGCCGCTTACCGTATCCCAGATCTTGGCCGTCCGGTCGGCGGCACTGGTCGCGACGTAGCGGCCGCCATGGGGCGAGAAATCGAGATCCTCGACATCCTTCCAATGCCCCCACTCGCGGAGCATTTTTCCGCTCGTGACGTCCCATTGGCGCGTCGTCCCGTCGCCCGCTCCCGTATAGACCGTCTTCCCGTCGGGCGCGACCGCGGCGACGATCACATAGGACGGACGTTTCGGCTTCAAGGTGTGAAGAAGCTTGCCGCTCGCGGTCTCGTAAAGTCGGCCTTCCTTCCAGGCCCCGGTCACCACCAACCGTGTGTCCGGCGAAAAATTCACCGAGGAGACCGAGCCCGGATGCGTCCATACGTGTTCGGTAATGACGGGCGGCAGCTTGACCGGATAACGCGCGGCGGCGGCGGCCGACCAGTCGATCGATTTCAATCCATCGAGCCGTTGTCGCTCGGCATAGGGATCGGCTTGCTGGGCGGAGACCGCACCCGCATTCACCGCCATAAAAGCGGCGATCAGCGCCCGTGTCAGCTTTGCTCCCCGCCCGGTCATCGCACCCCCAATCGCGCGTCCGCCCGGTGAGCCCACCGTCGCCCTCATCAGGTGTCGGTGAATGGCTCCAGCGTTGCGCTCGTCGTTTCTTCCGGCAATGTCTCGACGATTCGCGGTTGGCGGCCCGCCTTCAGACCTTTCTCGATCGCCTGTGCCAAGTCGTCATGGCTTGCAAGTCCCAGCTCCACCGGACTCCGCGGCCGGAGATTAGGCATATTGCGGTGAGTCCGCTCGCGAATCGAGTTGATCGTCGGCTTGGTCGTCCCGATCAGGCGGCCGATTTGCGCGTCGGAGAGTTCCGGATGATGGCGCAGCAGCCAGGCAATCGCATCCGGCTTCTCCTGGCGTTTCGAAAGCGGCGTATATCGCGGACCCTTGTGCCGGGCGACGGGTTGCGGAATGTCCGTCTCGGCCAATTCCAGTCGCGCCGCGGGATCTTTCTCGCAGCGTTCGATCTCCTCGCGGGTGAGTTGACCGCTGATGATCGGATCAATGCCCTGCATCCCGATGGCGACTTCCTCGTCGGCGATCGCTTGCACTTCCAGCTCATGAAGACTGCAAAAGGCGGCAACCTGCAAGAAGGTGAGACCGGTGTTCTCCACCAACCAAACGGCGGTCGCCTGTGGCATCAAGGGTTTAGCCATCGCTAAGCGTCCTTTTCTGTAAGACGGAACGGCCGCGCCCGCTCTCGGCGCCGGACCATCGGATAATCCGTCATATATAGTGTCCCAAAGCGCTGTCGCAAAGGGTGAACGAAGCGCCTCGCCGCTAAATCCAATCCACCCATCATTCGACTGTCAGCATGATCTTGCCGATATGGCGGCTCGATTCCATCAGTGTATGCGCCTCCGAGGCCTCGGCGAGCGGAAAGGTCGCGTTGATCACCGGCTTCACGTCGCCCGCATCCAAAAGCGGCCAGACCTTCTCGTGAAGGGCCGCCGCGATACCGGCCTTCGCCGCATCCGATTGAGCACGCAGCGTCGAGGCCGTGATGGTTTGGCGCTTGATCATGAACCGCCCCAGCATGAGCTCCGCCTTGGCGCCCTTCAGAAACGCGATGATCACCAAACGGCCCTCCAATGCCAGACTGTCGATGTTTTTCTGAATGTAGTCCCCGCCGACCATGTCGAGGATCAGGTCGATACCGCGCTTCTCCGTCCGCTCTCGAATGACCGCAGGCCAGTCTTCCTCGCGGTAATTGATCGCATGATCGGCGCCCAATTCGAGGCATGCCTCGCACTTCTCCCGGGATCCGGCGGTCGCATAGACGGTGGCGCCAAAATGCTTTGCAAGTTGTATCGCCGTCGTGCCGATGCCGCTCGATCCGCCATGCACCAGGAATGTCTCTCCCGATTGCAAATGACCGCGCTGAAAGACGTTGTGCCAGACGGTGAAGAACGTCTCGGGCAGCGCCGCCGCGCGGACCATGTCGTAGCCAGCGGGAACAGGCAGGCCATGGCTCGCCGGAATAGGACAATATTCCGCATACCCGCCCCCGGGTGCCAGCGCGCAGATCGCGTCGCCGACAGACCAGTTCGAAACGCCCTCACCGACCGCCGCCACCGTTCCCGCGACCTCCAGCCCCGGCAGGTCGGTTTGGCCGGGCGGTGGCGGGTAACTGCCCGCGCGCTGCATTACGTCGGGGCGATTGACGCCGGCCGCGGCGACCCGAATGAGAATCTCGCCCTCGGCCGGATGCGGTGTCGGACGGCTGACCGGCAACAAAACCTCCGGTCCCCCAGGCTCGCTGATCTCAATCGCGGTCATGGTCTCGGGCAGGGACATTCGATTGCTCCTGAAAGGCGTTGCTCGGGGAAAGTCGGGATTTCGGCTTGCAGGTCTAGCCCGGCCGTCTCACACTTGCAAGAGGTCCCGATTCGGATTGGAGATTGGCGTGACATGAGTGAAGAGAAAGACGATATCCCCCGCACGTTGCGCCCAAAACCAACCGATCTCGACGTCATGTCGATCGACGAATTGCAGGAATATATCGGCGAGCTCGAGACCGAAATCGAGCGCGTCAGAATGTCGATCGTTCATAAGGAAGAGCAGCTGATCGCGGCTGAATCGGTCTTCAAGAAATAGGCCAAAGGCCCCTGTTCCCGTGGTTTGCGGCGGCGCGTGGACTTTCCCATCCTCGTTAACGAATTGTTAGGACGTGCGGTATATCCTTAGTACCGGCACTGAAACCCCTGACGTGCCGACTTTTCAGGGTCTACATCCACCCCTGACCCTGAAACACAACCTCCCTGTCCAACTCGGGCCGCTGCAGGCGGCTCTTTTTTTTGCCCGGTTCGGAATCCGCCCACCGCTGGTCTTTTGCGACCGGAACTGGTTTAAGAGTGCCCCTTCGACAGACGACAAATGAAGGCGCAACGGGAGCGATCGATCATGGCCACACCGGACCAACTGAAGCCGGCGACCTTGGCGCTGCATGCGGGGCAACAACCCGATCCGACGACCGGTGCCAGGGCCATGCCGATTTATCAAACGACGTCCTACGTCTTCGAGGACGCGGACCACGCGGCGGCGCTCTTCAATCTCGAAATCGCCGGCCATATCTATTCGCGGATCTCGAACCCGACCGTCGCCGTTCTCGAGGAACGGATCGCCGCACTTGAAGGCGGGGTTGGCGCCCTCTGCACCTCGAGCGGCCAGGCGGCCTTGCATTTGGCGGTGGCGACCCTGATGGATGCGGGAGGTCATGTCGTCGCCTCTTCGTCGCTCTACGGCGGCTCCACCAATATGTTTCAATACACCCTGCCGCGCTTCGGCATTACCGCGAGTTTCGTCGATCCCCGCGATCACGACGGCTTCCGCGCCGCGATCCGGCCCGAGACACGGCTCGTCTTCGCCGAGGTCCTCGGCAATCCCGGCCTTGAGGTGTTGGACTTGGAGATTCTCGCCGGGATCGCGCACGAAGCCGGCCTGCCGCTGATGATTGATGCGACCTTCGCCACACCCTATCTCTGCCGCTCCTTCGATCATGGCGCCGATATCGTCATGCATTCGGCGACGAAGTGGCTCGGCGGTCATGGTGTTGCGATTGGTGGGGCTCTTGTCGACGCGGGCAATTTCGATTGGGCGGGAAACGATAAATTCCCGACTCTCAACGAACCCTATGAAGGCTACCATGGGATAAATTTTACGGAGGAATACGGTCCGGCAGCCTTCATCATGCGGGCCCGCCTTGAAGGGATGCGGGATTTCGGCCCCTGCATGACTCCGACCAATGCCTTTCATATTCTCCAAGGCGTCGAAACCTTGCCGATGCGGATGGACCGGCACGTGGCCAATGCCGAACGTATCGCGACTTATCTCGCCGGCCACGACGCGGTCGACTGGGCCAATCATCCGAGCCTGCCGAACCATCCCGACACGGCCCTCGTGAAGAAATACCTTCCAAAGGGCGCGGGCTCGATCGTCTGTTTCGGCGTCAAGGGCGGCCGGAAAGCGGGCGAGACCGTGATCGGTCGTACCAAGATATTCTCTCACCTGGCGAATGTCGGGGACGCGAAGTCGCTGATTCTGCATCCGGCGAGCACGACCCACCAGCAATTAACCACGGAGCAGCTCAATGCCGCTGGAATCGGCGAGGATTTGATCCGGCTGTCGATCGGCCTGGAAGACGTCGACGACCTGATGGCGGATCTCGACCAAGCGCTTCGGGCCTCGCAGCGGGGATAGAAAAATGTGGATCGATGTGGAAGGCGCGCGGGTCTACGCACAAACGGGGGGAATGCCGTTTGAACCAACGGCGCCGGTCGCGGTTCTGATGCATGGTGCCGGGCTCGACCACACGATTTGGCAGCAACAGACCCGCTATCTGGCGCATCATGGTCCGAGCGTCCTGGCACTTGATCTTCCGGGACACGGGCGAAGCGAAGGCGACCCAAAGAAGACAATCGAAGATTTGGCGGATTGGACCGTGCATCTCCTGGACGCCGCCGGCGTCGGGAAAGCGACCCTGGTCGGGCATTCGATGGGCGCCCTTGGCGCCCTGGAAACGGCGGCGCGTCACGGCGAACGGATCGCCGCATTGATTCTTGCCGGCGCCACGCCCGCCATGCCGGTGCATCAAGATCTTCTGGACGCGGCGACGGCCAATGATCACCGCGCCGTCGAGTTCATTACCGGATGGGGATTCGGCACAAGTGCGCACCGCGGCGGCAACATCGCCCCCGGCATTTGGATGATGGGCGGCGGCGCCCGATTGCTCGAACGGACCCGCCCCGGTGTCATTGGGATCGATCTCGCCAGCTGCGCCGACTACCAGAACGGTCTCGCGGCCGCAGGCGCGGTCTCTTGCCCGACTCTCCTGTTGCTTGGGCAGACCGACCGAATGACGCCGCCCAGAAATGCTCAATCGCTGCAAGAGGCGATACCGGACTGCCGGACGGTTATCCTGCCGGACACCGGCCATATGATGATGATCGAAGCGCCGCGCGATTGCTTGAAGGCCATGGCATCGTTTCTCGATTCGCTGAATTAGGGATTACCGGCAGCAAAAAGGGCGCACCCCTGGGGCGCGCCCTTCCTCAGATCGATGAAGCGTCGAAGGCCTTAGGCGGCCTTGTCCTCTAACACCTTGGCGTCGTTGCCATTCACCGAAATCGCGATCGTCCGGGGTTTCTTCTCTTCCGGCACGACACGCGCCAGGTCGATGTGGAGAAGTCCATTTTCGAGACTGGCGCCATTGACGACGACATGTTCGGCGAGGTTGAACCGCCGCTCGAAGGCACGTTCGGCGATACCGCGATGCAGGAACTTCCGCTCCTTGCCGTCATCCGACCGATCGATTCGGCCACGCACCAGCAATTGATCGCCTTCGCCGGTGACCTCGAGATCCGCCTCGGCAAACCCGGCAACCGCCATCGTGATCCGATAGCTATCCTCGTCGACCGCTTCGATGTTGTAGGGCGGGAAGTTCGGTGCCGGCTCGTTCGCGACCGTATCGAGCAATCGCGTCATATGGTCAAAACCGACCGTGGACCGAAACAGGGGAGATAAATCAAAATTACGCATTTCCATATCCTCCTTTCAAGCGACATGGCTAGCGGGTCACCAAATGGTCGACCCATGTTTTCAACACGACCGGACCCGAATTCGGCATCCGGTACAATCCACAGGTGGGGATTTATCGATCCCGCTTCAAGATGGCGGCCTCATACGGGATCCGAACGTGAAAAGGGCGCCCGATGGACGCCCCCAAGTCATCTTGAACCAAGCAAAGGCGTCAGCTCTTCAGGCCGAAACCCTCGAACCGCTTGTTGAACTTCGCCAGCTGGCCGGCCGTATCGACCAGGCGGTGCACGCCCGTCCAAGCCGGATGCGACGTCGGATCGATGTCCAGCTTCAAGGTGTCGCCCTCGTTGCCCCAGGTCGAGCGTGTCTTGTAGCTCGTCCCGTCGGTCAACTGGACCGTGATCTCATGATAGTTCGGATGAATTTCGTCTTTCATCGCGCGGCTCCCGTGCTTAGGCGCGGCTGTATAGCCGAGGGATCTCTTCGTGGCAAGAACATTCGATCCCTCGAGCGATCGGATATCAGGCCTTCGCCGCCGTCAAAATGATCTCCACCAATGTTCCGGGCGCCAAGGGCGCGCCCACGCAGGCCCGTTGCGGCCAATTTTGCCAATCCGGGCCGATCCAGTCGTTCCAGACCGCGTCCATCCCGGATTTCTGGCTCATGTCATTCAGAAATATCTGCGCCTGCAATATTCGGGTCCTGTTCGAACCCGCCTGGGCGAGGCTCTCATCAAGATGCGCCAAGGTGGCGCGCGTCTGTGCCGCGATATCTTCGCCCGGCGCGGTCGCGACCGCATAGACGATACCACCGTATTCGACCGCGCGGTTTCGCCCTACGGCCTGTCCCTTGATCCGGTTGATTGTCATTTGCCTGTCCTTTTTCTTGATTTCCGCGATGGAGGATAAGCCGCCGATCGGTCCTGTCGAGTCGGGCGCTGGCCGCCCCCCCAAGCACTTGCTAAGAAGAACGGGAAAGGAAGTGCATGCGCCATCAGACCTACATGGACGCGTCCGTGACGGAAGCTAGGGAGAAGAGCGGCGACATTCGCGTCCTCAAGGGTCTCCTCGGCTATATCCGCCCCTACATCGCCGCCGTTCTCGGTGCGACGCTGGCCCTGATCGTCGCGGCCGGAACCGTTCTGGCTCTTGGTCAAGGCCTCCGGTTCATGGTCGACACCGGGTTCGGGGGAAAGGAGCCGGCGGTACTCGATCAAGCGCTCGGTGTCTTGCTCGCCGTGGTCTTGATCCTCGCGGCCGCGACCTACGGCCGGTTCTTCCTGGTCTCGTGGATTGGCGAACGCGTCGTCGCCGATCTTCGGCGCGATGTCTATCGCCACGTCTTGAAGCTGAGTCCCGGCTTCTTCGAAATGACGAGAACCGGCGAGATCCTGTCGCGCCTGACGACGGACACGACCCTTTTGCAGGTCGTCATCGGTTCATCCGTCTCGGTGGCGTTGCGCAATGTTCTGCTTTTCCTGGGCGGCGCGGCAATGCTGGCGGTCACCAGCCCGAAGCTGACGGGGTTCGTCTTCCTGTTCGTCCCGGTCGTTGTTGCCCCAATTATCTTAATCGGCCGCATCGTTCGCCGGCGAAGTCGCCTCGCGCAGGACGAGGTGGCGTCGGTCAGCGCGCATGCGGAGGAGTCACTTGGCGCGATCAGGACGCTCCAAGCCTTTACTCATGAGGAACACGACCAGATTCGCTTCGGCGAGGTGGTAGGCCAGGCCTTCGAGGCCGCACTTGGACGGGTCCGCGCGCGGGCCATCCTCATCGCCATCGTCATTGTCCTCGTTTTTGGCTCCGTTGGCCTCATCCTTTGGGTCGGCGGTCGCGATGTTCTCGCCGGAGAGATGTCGGCGGGCGATCTTTCGGCCTTTGTCTTTTATGCCATTGTGGTCGCAGGTTCGGTCGGTGCCATCTCGGAGGTCGTTGGCGATTTGCAGCGGGCCGCGGGGGCTGCCGAACGGTTGTTCGACTTGTTGTCGACCATGCCCGCGATTGCCGCCCCCGAGACTCCGATTTCCATACCCCATCCACCGACGGGGACGGTCGTCTTCGACGATGTCTCCTTCAAGTACCCGACCCGGCCCGAAGAAAGTGCCCTTTCCCATTTCAAGCTCGATATCCGCACGGGCGAGCGGGTTGCTCTGGTTGGGCCTTCGGGCGCGGGGAAAACAACCGTTTTCCAATTGCTCCTTCGGTTCTACGACCCGAGCGCGGGGAAGATATTATTCGACGGCGTCGACCTTCGTCATGCGGACCCGACTGACCTTCGTGACCAAATCGGATTCGTCTCGCAAGAGCCGGTGATTTTCTCGGCCAACGCGCTGGAAAACATCCGCTATGGCCGGCCGGAAGCAAGCGACGACGCGGTGCTCGCGGCCGCCGAAGCCGCCGCGGCAAGAGGGTTCATCGATCGTCTGCCGAACGGATTCGAGACCTTCCTCGGCGAGAAGGGAACGCGGCTTTCCGGCGGGCAGCGCCAAAGAATTGCATTGGCGCGGGCGATCTTGCGGGACCCCGCACTCTTGCTGCTCGACGAGGCGACCAGTGCCCTCGACTCCGAATCCGAACACGCGGTCCAGAACGCTCTCGACGGGATCATGCGCGACCGGACTTCGATCATCATCGCGCATCGGCTGTCCACGGTCCAAAAAGCGGACCGCATCGTCGTGCTGGATGAAGGCCGGATCGTCTCCGAGGGACGGCATGACGCGTTGATCCGGGAAGATGGGCTTTATGCCCGCTTGGCCAAGCTACAATTCGCCACGGCGGCCGAATAACGACCGTCAACGCTGATCGAATTTAAGCTCGATCCGACGGTTCCGCCGATAGGCGATTTCATCGTGTCTCGCATCAAGCGGCTGAAACGCGCCGAACCCCGCCGCCGCCAAACGGGTCGGCGGAATGCCCTCGGTCACCAGGAACTTGACCACCGAGATCGCCCGCGCCGTCGACAATTCCCAATTCGTCGGAAACCGCGGCGTCGTAATGGGTATCTCGTCGGTATGTCCGTCGATCCGCAAAACCCAGTTGATATCCGCAGGAATCCGCGCGGCGATTGCCTTCAAAGCCGTGGCGAGTTGGCTCATCTGTGCCTTTCCGCTGTTCCCGAGCTCCGCCGAGCCGGAGGCAAACAGCACTTCGGATTGCAGTACGAACCGGTCTCCGACAATGGAAATATCCGGCCGGTTTCCGAGCACCTTTCGCAGGCGCCCGAAAAACACAGATCGGTAACGCGCCAATTCCTGGACCTTGCTCGCGAGGGCCGCATTCAAACGCTTGCCCAGATTGACGATCTTCACTTTCTGCGCCTTGGTTTTGGCTTCCGAGGCCTCAAGCGCATCATTCAACTTCGCGATCTGCTCACGCAGCGCCGATAATTGCCGATTCAATTTTGCGACCTGCGCCTTCGCGGCCGCCGAAATGACCTTCTCCTCGCCGAGCGCGGTCTTGTTCGCCTTCAGATCGCCGCGCGCGGCCGCCAGATCCCTGGCAAGCGACGCCCGGAGCGCCTTCATTGCGGCAATGTCTTCGCGGAGCGCAGCCAGCTCCCGCAATTGGACCTCGATCTTCTCTCGGTCGACTTCGGTCGATCGATACGCCTCGGCCAACTCGCGGCTCAATCGTTCGCGAGCCGCGATCGCGGTCGTCAGTTTGGCCTTGGTCTCCGCCAGGTCGTTGGCGACGCCCGCCATGGCATCCTTCAGACTGGAAAGTTCCGTCGACAGCGAATCTCGCTGGCTGAGCGAAGCCTGAAGCTCGCCGGATAGCTGGGTCACGTTACTCCTGAGATCGGCGCTGGCCCTCCGCTCGAGGTCGAGCAAATCCGCCAATTCCGAGACCTGGCGATTCAAACGTTCGAGCGCTTCGTCGCGGCCCAACAACGCATCGTTCAAGAAGAATTGCGCCACGACGAAAATCATCAAGAGAAAGATGATCACCATCAGCAAGGTCGCCAGCGCATCGACGAAGCCGGGCCAGATATCAAGTGTGGTCGTCGAACTGCGTCGTGGTAGCGCCATCGGATTTCCTAGCGCGGTTCCTCGCCTTCGGCGAGGGCGGCAATCGTTCTCGCGAGCAGGCGAATTTCGGCGCGAACCTCCTGAACCGCCGCCTCGCGGCCCGCCGATTGATCGGCAAGGAGCTGTCCAAGGACACTCTCCACGCCGCGCAAGGCAGTGCGCAGCGCATCGTCGCCGCCGGCCACTTCGGCCATCCGAGCCCAAACCGGTTGCAACTCGCTCTGCGTCTCCGCCAGCTTGGCCAAAAGGCCCTGCTGGGCCTGCATCGCTTCGGTGTGTGCCGACAGAACTTCCGTCAATTGGCCGATCCGACGATTGGCATCGATCCGGCTATCTTCGCCGCGGGCCAGCGTGCGCTGCAAATTCTCGAGATTGTCCGCCGTCTGTTCCAGAAGCGCTTGAATGAAGGCCGGGACCGGCTGGTCGCCCTCGCTGCCGATCCCGGCACCCCCTAATCGCGTCAACCCGGACAGCCATTCCTCGAGATCGTTGTAAAAACGGTTTTGCGCCTGGCCGGCCTGAAGCGCCAGGAACCCAAGAACGAGGGAACCGGCGAGGCCGAAAAGGGAGGAACTGAACGCCGTTCCCATCCCCGAGAGCGGCGCTCTCAAGCCGGATTTCAAGCGCTCGAACACTTCCTGAAGCCCGTCGCCGCCGACCGTTAAACCGGAGATCACATCGCCGATCGATTTCACCGTTTCGAGCAAACCCCAGAACGTGCCGAGCAGCCCCAGAAAGACGAGCAATCCGATGAAATACCGCGCGATTTCCCGACCTTCCTCGAGGCGGGTCGCGATACCGTCCAATAATGTCTGCATCGCCGTCGTCGAAAGGCTCAGGCGATCGGTGCTCCGCTCCCCGAGCATGGTCGCCATCGGCGCCAGCAAACGCGGCGAGGCGCCGCTCGCGACCGAAAGACCGTCGCGCTTGAAATTTTCGATCCAAACGACTTCGGGCCGAAGCATGAAGACCGATCGAAACATATGAATGACGCCGATCAGAAGAACCCCGAGGATGACGCCATTGAGCACCGCATTCGCGAAGAATGCGTCCCGCAGCGGGGCGAACAGAAGTGTGGCCGCGCCACCAACAATAATGAGAAAGACGACCATCCGGGTGAGATAACTTCTCGGCCGTGTCATTTGTCCCTTCCGGAGCGGGCGTTAGGCACTTGCGCGCACCGTCGCCTATTGCTGCACGACCACGTCCACGCGGTTCTTCGCGCCATCACCCGCTCGATCACCCAACGCCTGGACGACCATTCGGGTACTTCGGATTCCCTGCTTCATAAGATGCGTACGGATCGCAAGCGCGCGAAAAAGCGATGTCCGGCGATTTTGGCTGGCCGATGAACCACCGCCCGCATAACCCATCAACTGTATTCGCAGATCCTCGTTTTTCTTCATGCGGTCGGACAGCCTCGCCAGCGCGGCATTGGCGCCGCCGGGCAAGGTCGTTACTTTCGCCGCGAAGGGAATTCGGTAAAGATTGCCGTCCGGGCTGATCGAGATCGCCTCGGCGGGAGCAGCACTTTCCCGCGACGGCGCGGGCGGCGGCGCCGCGCGGGAGGCTACTTTTGGCGCCTTTGGCACCGGACGAGCCTTGGGCGGCGCAATTGGCTTCGGTATCGCCTTTGATACCGCCTTGGGTGCTGTCTTCGGACTTTTTCGAACCGGTAGGCGCGCCGGCGGCGCGACCGGAGCAAGCTTCTTAACCGACGATTTCGGCTTGATGGCCGACGGCGGCCGCAATGGTCGGGGTGCGCTCACCGCGCCCCGGGCGGTTCGGCGCGACGGTATGGGTGCGGGCGCCGAAAGTGTCGGCGGAAGAGGAACCGCCCGCCGGGCCTTGCTGGTCGGTCCGCCAACCTTTGCCGCCGGTGGGACCGAGACCGGACGAACCGCGACCGACTTGGGTGGCGCCAGGCGCCTCGGCGGCGGCTTGACCGAAGATCGCGGCGGCGGAGGCAGGTTCCTTCCCGCTGATTTTCTTTGGAAACCACCTTTCGGCAGCGTCAGTTTCGATTTCGGCATGCGACGTGGCGGTGGCCGCAGCAACCCGCCTGGACCGCGTTCCGTCATCGCGCCGGTTTCACTCGAATAGGGAGAGGGACGGAGATATTTCGGGTAGTTCGGCCGGGTCCCGAATTGCTCCAATACCGAAAGGTCCACGGTCACGGTCGGATTTCCGTAGGAATCCGTATAAACCGTCGTTTGCGCCGCCGCCGTGCCGGAAACAAACAAGCCGCCCATGAGGACGGCGATCCACCCCGCGATATTCAGCGACCAGCGAACGAAAAACACACAGTTCTTTGACATCATGGCCTTGATACGAGGAACCCTTTGGTTGGGATCGAGCCGCCCGCCGAAGATATCGCAGGCCATCGGACGGAACAACCAAAACAGCGGCGTGCTATTCGCCGTCACCGCGGTTGAGAAGATCGATGAGTTTTTCATGCAGCTCGTAATTTGCCGCAAGGATATCCGGCGCGCCCAGTTCATACCGCTTGCCGCCGATTTCGCTTACGAATCCGCCGGCTTCCCGAACCATCAAGATCCCCGCCGCCACGTCCCACTGCCTTAGACCGTTTTCCCAAAACCCTTCATAGCGACCCGCCGCGACATAGGCGAGATCGAGGGCGGCCGAGCCGTATCGGCGTATACCCGCAGTTATTCCCATCACCGCACCAAGTTGTCCGGTGAATTTTTCCAGCACTTCCGTCTCGTGAAGCGCGAACGGCACGCCCGTCGCAAGCAACGATTCTTCCAGCCTTTGACGACCCGACACGCGAAGCCGGCGATTGTTCACATAGGCACCCAATCCACGCTCGCTCCAGAAAACCTCGTCCTTGATCGGGTCATAGATGACACCGGCGACGACTTCGCCGTCGCGTGCGAGGCCGATCGACGTGCAAAAATGGGGCAATCCGTGCATGAAATTCGTTGTCCCGTCGAGCGGATCGACAATCCATACATGACTCTTGTCGGTGCCGGCGCTTGCGCCGCTTTCTTCCATCAGAAAGCCGAATTCGGGACGCGCCAACGCCAATTCGCTACGGATGATCCGTTCAACCTTTATATCGGCCGCGGTGACGAAGTCTCCCGGGGCCTTCCTGCTGACTTGAAGCTGGTCGACCTCGCCGAAGTCGCGGATCAACGCGCGTCCGGCCTTTTCGGCGGCGCGCACCATGACATTGATATTGGCGGATCGCCGCGCCATCGCAAAATTACCTCAGGTTAACCGAACGGATTAGTCCTTGGCGCGCTCGACATAGCTGCCGTCGGCTGTATTGACCACCACCCTCGTCCCGGCTTCGATATGGGGCGGCACCAAGGTTCGCACGCCATTTTCCAACACCGCCGGCTTATACGAAGAGGATGCAGTCTGCCCCTTCACCACCGCATCGGCCTCGGTGATCGCCAAGGACACTTTTTCCGGCAGGCTCACCGCGATCGGCGATTCCTCGTAGAATTCCATCTCGACGGTCATCCCTTCCTGGAGGAATTTAACCGCATCCTCGCCGATGAAGTCCTCGTGCACCGTCACCTGATCGTAGGTTTCGTTGTCCATGAAGGTGTAGCTCTCGCCGTCGACGAAAAGAAACTGAAACTCCTTCTGATCGAGGCGCACACGTTCCACCGTTTCCGAAGAGCGGAAACGTTCATTCAGCTTCGTGCCGTCGCGGATATCCCTGAGCTCGACCTGAAGGTAGGCGCCCCCCTTGCCGGGTTGCGTATGCTGAATCTTAATGGCGCGCCACAGACGATCCTGATGCTCGATAATATTGCCCGGCCGAACCGAATTGCCGTTTATCTTCATCTCTACATCGCTGCTTTGTCATGGACCAGGAGCGGCGCGGTTATAGCCCCTGTCACGAGGGGTGGCAATGGCCGCGTCAGTCCGCCCGTTCGATCGCTTGCGCGAATGCCTTCACCGCGGCGGCGGGCCCGTCCGGATCGTCCCAAACCGCGGCAATGACCGCCAGGAAATCGGCACCCGCCGCAACGAGCGGACCACAGTTGCCGGGCGTAATGCCGCCGATCGCGACACAGGGGATCGTCGTGGTCTCGGCCCACCAGGCAAGCACCGCTGGATCGGCTCGTGCCTTTGCGTCCTTCGTCCCCGAGGCGAAGAAGGTGCCAAAGGCGACGTAGTCCGCGCCCCTATCGCCGGCTTCGATGGCGAGATGTCGAGAATCATGACAGGTGATGCCGATAACGGCTTCCGGCCCCAAGAGTTCGCGCGACTCCGCATATTCCGCGTCTTCCTGGCCGATATGTACCCCGTCGCAACCGGTTTCCCGCGCAAGGTCGGGTCGGTCGTTCATCAGGAACGCGACATCCCGATCCTGTGTCGGCGGCCGCAAAATGTCGGCCGCCCGGCGGATCGTATCGTCATCGGCATCCTTTAGGCGGAGCTGGACGCAGGCCGCGCCGCCCGCATCCAGGGCCTGCTTCAACTGTTCGGCGAACGCCGCCGGGTCGTCGAGACGCGGCGGCGTGATGAGGTACAGTTCGGCCGGGCGGGCGGCGTCGCTCACGCCTTGCCCTGATAAATCTTGATAATGGTACCGAGCAGTTCGAGCGCCTCGGGCTTCGGCCTCTGGAATGAGTTCCGTCCGATAATGGAGCCGCTGGCGCCGCCATCCCGAATTTGCCGGATCTCGTCCAACAGCCCGTCCGTGCCCCGTGCCGAACCACCGGAAAATACGACCAGCCGACGACCGTTGAACGCCGACTGCATGACATGCGCGATCCGCGCCGGCAGGCTCGAGATGTCGATGCCTTCGGCCTCATAGACCTTACGCGCATCGTCCTGCTCGATATGGTCGGTCGGCGGCTTCACCTTGATGATATGAGCACCCATCTCGGCCGCGAGATGCGCCGCATAGGCACAAACATCGATCGCGGTCTCGCCGTCCTTCGACAAGACTCCGCCGCGAGGATACGACCACAAGACCACGGCCAGACCGACGGCCTTAGCCTCTTCCGCCAACTCGCGGAATTCCTCGATCATCTCGAATTGCTCGTCGGAGCCGGGATACATCGTGAAGCCGATCGCCGAACAACCAAGCCTCAAAGCGTCCGCCACGCTGCCGTAAATGCCCTGATCCTTCGAGGTCGCGTGACTATTGGAGCTGTTCAGCTTCAATATGGTCGGGATGGCGCCGGCATAGGTGTCGGCCCCCGCCTCGATCATGCCAAGAGGCGCGGCATAAGCGGAAAGGCCCGCGTCGATCGCAAGTTGGAAATGATAATGCGGGTCGTAGGCCGGCGAATTCTTGGCGAAGCTGCGCGCCGGGCCATGCTCGAAGCCCTGATCAACCGGCAGGATCACCATTTTACCGGTACCGGACAGTTTCCCGTGCATGAGAATTCGGGCTAGATTCGCCTTCGTCCCGGGCGAATCGCTTTCATAATTGGCGAGGATTTTCTTGACTTTTTGACTGATTCTCATGACGACACCACCTTCCGAATTGAAACACCCGAGGAGATCACCTGGATACTAGAGCAGCAGGTATTTTTCAACGACGCTAAATGTCCAATTAGCTCTGTATTTTCGTTTGCAATTCCGACCAATTATGATCACCTCCGGAAAAGACGCGTAAGGACAGACAATTGAAGATTTTCGGCAACCGCATTTCCCAAATGAAAGAGCAGGCGGTCACGATTCGGCCGGGCGAGCTCGCGGAACGGAATTCCCTCGTCGTCGGCATGGCGGCGAAGCACGTTCGCTATCCCCTTGCCGCCATCACCGCGACATTGGTCATCAGCTATCTCGCCAAGGGCCGGCTCGATACGGCGAGCAAGGCCTATGAGACCTTCCATGCCAGCTTCACCCTCGTTATGACCGGCCTCATCGGGTTCGGTGTCGTCTACGCCCTCTTCGAGGCGGCCAAATGGGCGGAGGCCCAGGCCGTCCGGCTGGACACCCGACAAAGTATCGGCGATCCCGAAGACCCGCCGTTGCCGGCTGTCCGACGCTTCATGCAACGCGCGATTTTCATGATCCAGCTCGGCTATCGGCTGGTCAGTTTCGCGGGCGTTTGCCTCGCCATCGGCGTGATCTTCGCGATCAAGGGTTTCTTCGAGATATAGAACCCGCCCGACGTTCCCCTCTCTCCCCGCCGACTTACCTATATTCTAGTGCCGATCATTGGGCCCAAGGAGGATGGAAATGCGTCTCGAGGGAAAAACCGGAATCGTCACCGCCGCGGGCTCGGGCATGGGCCGGGCGGGTGCAATCCGTTTCGCCAAGGAAGGTGCCGCGGTTGGCGTGGTCGACATCGATGAGGATGCCGTCACCGCGGTGGCGGAGGAGATCGACGCCGCGGGCGGGCGCGCGTTAGGCATCGTCGCCGATCTTCGCAAAGACCAGGATTCGCAAAGAATCGTGCGCGAGGCCGCGAACGAATTCGGCGGCCTGGATTTCGTTTGGAATCATGTCGGCCATCCGGGTCCGGCCTCGATCGAGGGTATCGACATGGCGGATTTCGAGATCGCGATGGACCTAAATCTCCGCACCATCCTGGTGACGACGGAAGCCGCGATTCCGGAGCTGCGCGCACGAGGCGGCGGTGCGCTTCTTTACACCGCCTCGACGTCCGGCCTGCAAGGCTCGATGTTTAGTCCGGTTTACTCGGCTGCGAAGTTCGGTGTCGTCGGATTCGCCCGCGCGCTCGCCGGACGCCTGGCGGCCGACAATATTCGGGTCAACGTGGTCTGCCCCGGTCCGGTCGACACACCGATGCTGCGCATGTTCGTCGCACGGCCGGACCAGCAATCGACCGCCGGCATGGACAAGGAGGAACTGGTCAAGAAACGCGGCGGCATGACGCGTCTCGGCCGGCCGGGCCGCCCCGAAGAAATCGCCAACGCGGCCCTTTTCCTTATTTCCGACGAAGCGTCGTTCGTCACCGGGGCGGCGCTGCCCGTCGACGGCGGCGTGACGGCATAGACGCATCATGGCTTACGAAACGATCCTCTACGACGTGGAAGACGGAGTCCTGACGGTAACGCTGAATCGGCCCGAGAGACTGAACGCCTTCACGTCCGTCATGCGGGACGATTTGATCGACGCGATCGACCGCGCCGACGCGGACGACAATATCAGGGTGGTGATCGTGACCGGTGCCGGACGCGGTTTCTGCGCCGGCGCCGATCTCTCGGCCGGACCCGATACCTTCGAAGCGCACGTTCAAGACCCGGGCGAGGATCCGGACAACTGGCGAGACGGCGGCGGCCGGTTCACGCTCCGCCTTTTCGATTGCAAGAAACCGATCATCGCCGCGGTCAACGGGCCGGCGGTCGGCATCGGAGTTACAATGCAGCTTCCGATGGACATTCGCCTGGCCTCGACCGAGGCGCGGTTCGGTTTCGTGTTCACCCGTCGCGGATTGGTGCCGGAAGCCTGCAGCAGCTGGTTTCTGCCGCGTGTCGTCGGGATGAGCCAGGCGCTGGAGTGGATATATTCGGGACGGGTCTTCGATGCGGAGGAAGCACTGGCGGGCGGACTGATCAAACAAATCCTGCCGCCGGACGAACTGCTTCCGGCCGCGCGCGCCTTGGCGCGGGAATTCGCCGAAAACACGTCCGCGGTATCGGTCGCACTCTGTCGCCAGATGCTGTGGCGAATGGCGGGTGCCGACCATCCGATGGAAGCGCATAAGATAGATTCGCGCGGCATTCGCTCGATGGGCCGGTTGCCGGACGCCAAGGAAGGTGTTGCCTCTTTCCTCGAAAAGCGTCCGCCGGATTTCGGCATGAAACCGAGCGCCGACATGCCCGACTTTTATCCCTGGTGGGACGATCGTGAATTCGAATGACGAAACTTCGGAGGTAGATGGAAAGATGTCGCAGCCAGAAACGGTTCTGGAGGTCGAGGACGGCGTCGCGGTCTTCACGCTCAATCGACCCGAAAAGATGAACGCCATCACCCAGAAAATGTTCGAGAAGGATCTGCCGGATTTCGTGGACCAGATCGAACGGGATGACGGCATCCGGGTTGTGGTGATAACGGGTGCGGGCGGGAATTTTTGCTCCGGCGCCGATGTTTCCGCGATGGGCGGGGCGACGCCGCGATCGCCCGAGGACCGAGATCGACACCTCCGCAAGCTTCTGGCCTATCTCTATCGCCTGATCAATCTCGGCAAGCCGGTTATTTCGGCCGTCGATGGGGTTGCGTTTGGCGGCGGGCTCAGCCTGGCCTTGACCGCGGACATCGTCCTGGCGACGCCGCGAGCCCGGTTTTGCCTGGTGTTCGGTCGGATCGGTCTCATTCCGGATATGGCCGGCGCCTATTTGCTGCCGCGTCTCATCGGCCCGCAGCGAACCAAGGAATTGGCCTTCACGGCCCGATCTATCTCCGCCGATGAGGCGCTCGCGATGGGCATCGTGCAGGACATTAATGAACCGGAAAACTTGCTGGCCGCAGCCAAACTGACGGCGCGGCGAATGTCGCGAGGTTCGCCGGAAGCGATCGCGGAAGCCAAGAAGTTGATCGACATGTCGATCGGCAGTTCGCAAGCGGAAATGATCGATGCCGAATGCGTGGCGCAATTGGCTTGCCGTGGGACGGAATTCCATCAGGAAGCGGTCCGGCGTTTCGTGAACAAGGAACCTCGCCTATACGATTGGGATGCGATGGTTCGCGAGGATGCGGCCGACTAATCGGAGTCGAGAAGCCAGGCTCGGCAGGCGTCTTCCCTGCTCTCGCCATTCAATTCGGCTTGGGGCAAATCCAGGCTGGGAGGCCGTTCCCGCAAGACGATGACACCGCTTTCGGTCGCGATGGCATCTACGGCGGCGGCGGCGGGACCGTCGTAAACGATAACCCCGACGCCCTCCCGAATAGCGGCAAGCGCGTGGCCCGCATAATCGGCGCAATCGAGCGCCCCCTGAACATCCGCGTTCGGGATTTCCTCGGATACGCTCGCAAGAATTTCCCTGAACCACGCGGGACCGACCGAGGCGGCCGCGGCTTCGGCGCTCAACAACAGAACGGGCGTACGCACCTCGAACGCGGCCGTGGCCGCGATCCGCGCATCGTCGAGACCGTGAATTGTGATGGCCTTGCGTTCCGGTGGGATACTCATGTCGCCACGAGTTATTAAATTCCGTCCCTCGCCAGCTCCCGCGCGTCTCTATCCTATTTCCCCGACGTCTCAGCCGAGATTGCCCATCGCGATGGCGGTGTCCGACATCCGATTGGAAAATCCCCATTCATTGTCATACCAGGACAGAACCCGCACGAGGGTGCCCTCAATGACCTGTGTCTGTGTCAGGTCGAACACCGAACTCGCGGAGTTGTGGTTGAAATCAACCGAAACCAACGGTTCGTCGTTGAGCGTGAGTACACCGTTCAGCGCGCCGGCCGACGCCTGACGAATAGCCCCGTTGACCTCCTCGATGTCGGTTTCTCTCGACGCGTCGAATTTGAAATCGATCATCGAGACGTTCGGAGTCGGCACGCGAATCGCGGTCCCGTCGAGCTTGCCGTTGAGTTCCGGCAGAACGAGACCCACCGCACGCGCGGCACCAGTCGACGTCGGTATCAGCGACTGCGACGCAGCCCGCGCCCGGCGAAGGTCGCTATGCAACGTATCGACCGTGCTTTGGTCGCCGGTAAAGGCATGAACCGTCGTCATGAAACCGCGCTCGATCCCGATCGCCTGGTTGAGAACATAGGCGACCGGTGCCAGACAGTTCGTCGTGCAGGAGGCATTCGAGACGACCGTATGGCCGCTCTCCAGCTTGTCGTGATTGACGCCGTAGACGACCGTCAGATCGACACCCGATGCCGGTGCCGAGACCAAAACGCGTTTGGCGCCCGCTTCCAGATGCTTTCCCGCACTCTCACGGTCGGTAAATATGCCGGTGCATTCCATCGCGACATCGACCTCGAGTTCCTTCCACGGAAGTTTCGAAGGGTCGCGTTCGGAAGTGACCTTGATCTTGCCGCGACCGACATCCATCCAGTCGTCGCCGGTCTTTATGTCCATGTCGAGACGGCCATGGACCGTATCGTATTTCAACAGATGGGCGTTCGTGCCGACATCACCGAGATCGTTGACCCCGACGAACTCGATGTCGTCACGCCCGGCCTCGATCGCCGCGCGCATAACCAGCCGTCCAATCCGTCCGAACCCGTTGATACCAACTCGAACCGCCATTCTACCGCTCCTCCATAAATCTCGTCCCCGCCAAGGGTCGAATTTCCAAACTTACAGCCTTTCCCGTACGGCCGCCGCGACCGCTTCCGCGGTAATGCCGAAATGGGCGTAAAGCGAATCCGCCGGCGCGGACGCGCCAAAGCCCGTCATCCCGACAAACCCGCCTTCGAGACCTATATAGCGATCCCAACCCAGCCGGACAGCCGCTTCGACCGCGACGCGAACGCCGCTTCCGCCAAGTACGGAATCACGATATGAGGCGTCTTGCATATCGAACAACTCCTGACACGGCATCGATACGACAGTGGTGCCGACACCCTCGCCCTCGAGCGTTGCCTTCGCCGCGAGCGCGATCTCGACCTCGGATCCAGTCGCTAATATCGTGGCCCGTCGTTCGCCGGTGGCCGGCGACAGGACATAGCCGCCCAGCGCCGAAAGATTTTCGTCGCCCGCTTCGGTCCGCGCCGGCGCCAGGCCTTGACGCGTCAGAGCCATGATCGACGGCGTTTCCCCGGACGACAATGCCATCGCCCAGCACTCCAAGGTCTCGACCGCGTCACAGGGCCGGAAGACCTGCAAATTCGGGATCGCGCGAAGGCTCGCAAGCTGTTCGACGGGCTGATGGGTCGGCCCATCCTCGCCGAGACCGATCGAGTCATGGGTCATGACGTAGATGACCCGCTGCTTCATCAATGCCGACAACCGGATCGAGGGCCGACAGTAATCGGTAAAAATCAAGAACGTGCCGCTATAGGGGATCAGCCCCCCATGCAGCGCCATGCCGTTCATGGTCGCGGCCATGCCGTGCTCGCGAACGCCGTAGTAAATATAATTGCCGGAATAGTCCGGTGCCTCGAGCCGCGTCATGCCGTCCGCCAAGGTGCCGTTCGATCCGGTGAGATCGGCCGAGCCGCCGATCAATTCCGGGATCGCCTGGGTCAACATATCGAGACACAGCTTCGAGGATTGCCGCGTTGCGAGTTTGGGCGGGTCAGCGATCAGATCACGCTTCATGCGCGCGACCGCCTCCGTCCATTCGGCGGGCAATTCCCCCGCGATCGCCCGATCGAACGCCGCGCGTTTAACCGCCTCCAGCGCTTCGTGACGGGTCCGCCAATCCGCGCATTCGGTTTCGCCTCGCGCGCCCGCGGACCGCCACGCGGACAAGATATTCTCCGGCACGTCGAACGGGGCATGCGGCCAATCCAAACGCTCTCGGACAAGGGCGATCTCATCTCCGCCAAGCGGCGCGCCATGCGTTGCCGATGTCCCTTCCTTGTTGGGCGACCCGTAGCCGATCACCGTCTTGCAGGCGATCAACGAAGGTCGGTCGCTCTTGCGCGCTGCCTCGATGGCGGAGGCGATGGCGTCCGGATCATGGCCGTCGATACGCGTGGTCGACCAGCCGCTTGCCTCGAACCGCAGAAGTTGATCGTCGCTCACGCACATATCTGTCGACCCGTCGATCGATATGTCGTTGTCGTCGAAGAGGACGATCAATTTGGCGAGTTTCAGATGACCCGCGAGCGAGACCGCTTCATGGCTGATACCTTCCATGAAACAGCCGTCACCGGCAAAGACATAGGTGAAATGATCGACCACATCGGCGCCGTAGCGTGCCGCCAGCATGCTTTCCGCCAGCGCCATGCCGACGGCATTGGCGATGCCCTGACCAAGCGGCCCCGTCGTGGTTTCGATCCCGCGCGCATGACCATATTCCGGATGCCCCGCCGTCCGGCTGCCCAGCTGGCGAAAATTCCTGACTTGGTCGATATCGACGTCTTCGTAGCCGCAGAGATAGAGCAATGAATAGAGCAGCATCGATCCGTGACCGTTCGACAACACGAAGCGGTCGCGATCCGGCCAATCCGGGTTGTTTGGATCGAACTTCAGGAATTTCGAAAACAATACGGTGGCGATGTCCGCCATCCCCATCGGCATGCCGGGATGTCCGGAATTCGCCTGTTGAACCGCATCCATCGAAAGCATACGGATCGCATTGGCCATCTGGCCGTGTTCCGCGGCGGTGGCGGAGACGTCAGCGGTCGTGGAAGACAATTTCAAGTCCTCAAAGTTGAGCGAACCCGTCAACGCGCGGGCTGGCGAAACCATGCCGCCCGAACATTGGTGCGTCAATGGGACTTAGGCGGCATGAAGGCGGCACATTTCTATCACTTTGATTCCACTTGAGTTGACGCTCGTCAGAGGGCTGCGTATCTTTTCCGGCGGGAGTATAAAAGGCGTCATTTGGCCCCCTGATACGCACCGGAATTGCATAATGTCACGACTCGACGATGCTCGAAAACGCTTGGACGCTGCGCTCATCCGATTGGAAAGCGGTGTCGCGAGGTTGATCGATATAAACTCGTTGGATACGAGCGAGCGTGAAGTTATTTCCAAATCCTTGGACGAGTCGGAAGCGCACGCCGAAATTTTGGAACGCAAGATGGATACAGCCGCCATGCGGCTTGACGCCACCATCGGGCGGCTACAGGGATTGTTGAGAGGGGAGGATCGATGAGCCAGCTCCCGATCGAGATCAACGGCCGCGCCTATAGTATTTCGTGCGAGGATGGGCAGGAGGCGCATCTCCGGCAGCTTGCGGATTACGTCGAAACGCGTGTCCAGGACGTCGTTCAGTCCGCAGGGCAAGTCGGGGACGCCCGTATTCTCGTGATGGCGTGCCTGTTGATCGCCGACGAACTTTCCGACCTGACATCCGAACATCAAAAGACATTCGAGAGCACCGAAAACCGGGCCGCGGACATCATCGAGGCCTTGGCGGCGCAGCTCGAAGCTATTGCGGCTCGTCTCGAAGAGACCTAGGTAAGAGGTGGGCGGATTGCTGCGCGGTGCGTGAGGCTCCGTTATCCCGGGGGCTACAGCATTCCTCTAGGGAGCTGTCACTGGCGGGATCGTGGTCTCGTTACACGGCACCCACCTGGTATACCCAGGCCCATGAGGATTAATCGAGCCCACGGCCAACGTGGCGCCGCCCACATTCGACCGACGCTATAGAGTTTCCGATGCCCACCCTGCAAGACGAGAAAAAGCGGGCTCGCGCAGCAGCGATCCTGCAACGCGACGCGATCACGCTCGAAAGTGCGGCGGCGGCGGCGCGTCTGGCGAAGATATTTCTGCAATCCATCGGCATCGAGACTCCGAAGGTCATCGCGGGGTTTTCATCTTTCGGAAGCGAAATCGATGTGGCGCCGCTGCTTGCGCGTTTGTCCGAGGATGGCCATGAGATCGTATTGCCGGTGGTCGTGGGGAAGGACGAACCGCTCATTTTTCGTTCCTGGCGGCCGGAAGACCCAACAGTGGCCGGTCCCTATGGAATTCGCCAGCCGACGGCGGCGGCGGCCCAACGAGTGCCCGGAATTCTTCTCGTTCCACTGTTGGCGTTCGACCGCGAAGGCTATCGCCTCGGTTACGGTGGCGGGTACTACGATCGGACTTTGGCGGCACTGCGCGGGGAATTCAGCCCCCTCGCGATCGGTATCGGATTCGCGTCACAGGAACTCGACGCCGTCCCTCGCGCCGACTACGATCAGCGGCTTGACTGGGTCATTACGGATCGCGCGGCGATCAAAATCGGGGGTTAGGGCATGCGGATTCTGTTTTGCGGCGATGTCGTCGGAAAGAGTGGTCGCGAGGCGATCTTGGCTCATTTGCCGATGCTTCGCGAAAAGCTCGCGCTCGACTTCGTGGTCATCAACGGCGAAAACGCGGCGCATGGATTCGGAATTACCAAAAAGATCTGCGAGTCACTTTTCGACGCCGGGGCGGACGTCATCACCGGCGGCAATCATACGTGGGACAAGCCCGAGATCGCGACCTTCATGGAGGCCGATCGGCGAATGTTGCGCCCGATGAACCACACCGGCGGCTCGCCGGGACGAGGTGCCGGGGAATTCCTGACCGGCAAGGGCATCAAAGTGAAGGTCGTCAACGTCATGTGCCGCCTTTTCATGGAATTGTCGGACGATCCCTTCGAGGCCCTTGATCGAGAGCTTCCCATGGGCCCGCCGAAGCCAAACGGATTCGGCGCGATCCTGGTCGATGTGCATGGCGAGGCCACGAGCGAAAAAATGGCGCTCGGTCATCTTTCCGATGGCCGTGCCAGCCTCGTCGTCGGAAGCCACACGCACGTTCCGACGGCCGATGCCTATATTCTCGAAGGCGGTACCGCCTATCAGACCGATGCCGGGATGTGCGGCGATTATGATTCGGTCATCGGAATGGAAAAATCCGGCGCCTTGCAGCGCTTCCGGCGTCGATTCCCCAGTCCCCGTCTTGCCCCCGCCGATGGAGAGGGGACGCTCTGCGGCACTTATATCGAAACGGACGAAGCGACGGGTCTGACAAGCTATGTTACCCCAGTACGGATTGGCGGACGTCTCGCGACCAATATCCCCGAACCGCGACACTGAAGCCGGTCACGCCAAATTCTCGCCATATTGGCCCGCTAATAAGGTGGAATTGCTGGGCTTGAGATTACAATATCTGGTATAAACGGCAATTCGATATACAGGACCTTGAGCAAGTACACTCGAACGAAGCGTTATGGCTGGCCACTCACAATTCAAAAACATCATGTATCGCAAGGGCGCGCAGGACAAAAAGCGCGCCAAGCTGTTTGCCAAGCTCGGCCGTGAGTTGACCGTTTCGGCCAAACTCGGCGGCCCGGATCCCGACTCGAACCCCCGCCTCCGGGCGGCGATTACCGCCGCCCGCAGCGCCAACATGCCGAAGGACAACATCGATCGGGCGGTCAAGAAGGGCTCCGGCGAGAGCGACGCCGATAACTTCGAGGAGATCCGCTACGAAGGGTACGGCCCGGGCGGCGTCGCCATCATCATCGAGGCCTTGACCGACAACAGGAATCGGACCGCTTCCGATATCCGCTCGGCGTTCTCGAAATTTGGCGGCAACTTGGCCGAAACGGGTGCGGTCAGCTTCCAATTCGACCGCGTCGGCGAGGTGAGCTACGAAGTCGACGCGGGAGACGCCGAAACGGTATTCGAAGCAGCACTCGAGGCAGGCGCGGAAGATGTCGAATCGAGTAGTGTGGCGCATGAAATCATCTGCCAGCCCGATGACCTGCATGCCGTCGCGGCCTTGCTCGAGGCGAATATCGGAGAACCCAAATCGGCCCGCCTCGTTTGGCGTCCGCAAAACACGATCCCACTCGATGAAGCCAAGGCATCGACGATGTTGAAACTGCTCGACACGCTCGACGACAATGACGATGTCCAGGCCGTATCGGCGAATTTCGAAATCGACGATGCCGTCATGGAACGGTTGATGGCAGTTTGAGCGGCACGCATGTCATAAGGGTGATCGGATTCGATCCCGGCTTGCGCAATACCGGTTGGGGCGTCATCGACGTGTCCGGGAATCGACTTTCATATGTCGCCGACGGAACCGTCCGTCCGAACAAGGACGACCCTCTCGCCTGGCGTCTGCGATCGCTCCATGAAGGACTGGCCGAGGTTTTAGCATTGTACGAACCGGACACGGCGGCGGTGGAGGAGACGTTCGTCAACAAGAACCCGACCACCACGTTGAAATTGGGCGAAGCCAGGGGGGTCGTGCTGCTCGCGCCGGCGCTCGCGGGTCTCCCGGTCGCCGAGTACTCGGCGAACAGAATCAAGAAATCCGTCGTCGGCGTCGGCCACGCGGCCAAGGAACAGGTCCAGATGATGGTCTCTCGGCTGCTCCCGGGCTGTACGTTTTCAAGCCCCGATGCCGCCGACGCGCTCGCCGTGGCGATCTGCCACAGCCATTTCGCGGAGACCGGCCGGCGATGGCGGGAAGCCGCAGCGGAGGCAAGCCCATGATCGCCTCCTTGAAGGGAATCCTGGAATCGGTTGGCGATGATTGGGCCGTTATCGACGTCTCCGGAATCGGCTATCTGGTATTTTGCTCGACCCGAACCCTCGGCCAATTCCCGCCGCCGGGCGAAGCGGTCCGCGTCGAAGTCGAAACCCATGTCCGAGAGGATCACATCCATCTCTATGGATTTGGCGGCGCCATGGAGCGCGATTGGTTCAAGATGTTGACGACCGTTCAAGGCGTCGGCGCGAAAGTTGCCCTGGCGATCCTTTCCGTTCTTGGCCCGGACGAATTGGTCCAGGCGGTCGCGGCGCAAGACAAGGCCTCTGTCACACGCGCCAATGGCGTCGGACCAAAACTGGCGGGCCGCATTGTCTCGGAGCTGAAGGACAAAGTAGGCGGAATCGCACCGCCCGCTTTCGATACGGCCACGCCGTCTCAAAACAGCACCGTGGAGGACGCGGTTTCGGCCTTGGTGAATCTTGGATTCCAGAGATCCGATGCCTTCGGCGCCGTGGCGCGGGTCGGACAGAAGCTCGGCCCGGAAGTTGAGATCGATGCGCTCATCAGCGCCGGACTCCGGGAGCTTAGTCAATGAACGAGCCCGCGAGCCGCATCGTCGCTCCAGAGAGCGAGTCCGGCGACGGCGCCGATCAAACGCTTCGACCGCAAACCCTCGATGATTTTATCGGCCAGCCGGGCGTTCGAGAAAATCTTTCCGTCTTCATCCGCGCCGCAAGCGAACGGGGCGAGGCGCTCGATCATACCTTGCTGCACGGTCCGCCGGGTCTCGGAAAGACGACGCTCGCACAGATCATTTCGCGCGAACTGGGCGTCAGCTTTCGTGCCACCTCGGGACCGGTTATCGCCCGCGCCGGGGATTTGGCGGCGATCCTGACCAATCTGCAGCCGCGCGACGTTCTGTTTATCGACGAGATCCACCGACTTAATCCGGCGGTGGAGGAAATTCTCTATCCGGCGATGGAGGATTTCGAGCTCGATCTCATTATCGGCGAGGGACCGGCCGCCCGCTCGGTTCGAATTCCCCTGCCGCCCTTCACCCTGGTCGGCGCGACAACCCGTTCGGGATTGATCACCACGCCGCTTCGCGAACGCTTCGGCATTCAGTTGCGGATGGAGTTTTACGATTTGGCCGAATTGCGCGAAGTCGTGGAGCGGGGCGCCAATCTGCTCGATATGCCGCTCGAATCGGACGGCGCCGAGGAAATCGCCCGGCGCAGCCGCGGCACGCCGCGCGTGGCCGGCCGATTGCTTCGACGCGTTCGTGATTTTGCCATGGTGGACGGCACCGCCCGGATTGATGCCGGCGCGGCGGACGCGGCACTCCGCCGTCTTGGAGTCGATGCTCGCGGTCTCGATGGCATGGACAGGCGATATCTGACCATCATCGCCGAGAATTATGGCGGCGGACCGGTCGGCGTGGAGACATTGTCGGCCGCCCTCGCCGAGCAGCGGGACGTCATCGAAGATGTCATCGAACCCTATCTCATGCAGGAAGGATTGATCCAACGAACGCCTCGCGGCCGGATGTTGGCTCAAAAGGGTTGGACCTATTTGGGGCTGGACATGCCACGGGGATTCGCGACGCAGCTTGAACTCCTCGATCACCCGGAAGAATCCGATGCCTGACGGCGCGGCACATATATTCCCGATCCGGGTCTATTACGAGGACACCGATGCCCAGGGCATTGTCTACTATGCCAATTATCTCAAATTCGCGGAGCGCGCCCGCACCGAATATTTGCGCGAACTCGGAACCGATCATACCCGGCTGATGGCCGAGGAGGGTCTCGGCTTCACCGTGCGCAATTGCAATATCGATTATCTGAAGCCCGCGCGATTGGACGATTCGCTGCAAGTTCATACCCGCTTTCGAGACCCAAGAGGCGCCACCCTATCGGCTGACCAAGAGGTCCGCCGCGACGAAGAAGCCCTTGCATGCATGGTTCTGCGGCTTGCTTGCGTTGACCGACGGGGACATCCACGGCGCCTGCCCTTGGACTTTCGCGCCGCGATCTCCGGAAACGCCGCGCCCGAGCGTGTCGGCAGGCACAAAAAAACCAAACGGAATCCGTGAATGGAACAAATAGCCGTCGAAGGCGCGAACGCCCACTCCAGCATGACACTTTGGGGCCTGTTCATCAGTGCTCATTGGGTCGTTAAATTCGTCATAGTCGTCCTATCGTTGGCGTCGGTCTGGTGCTGGACGATCATTTTCGAGAAGGTCTGGCGGATGCGTCGCTTGCAAAGCGACGCCGGGAAGTTCGAGGATGATTTCTGGTCGGGCGGTTCGCTGGAGGAACTTTACGACCGGGTCGGCCAGAATCCCGCCGACCCGATGTCGGCGGTTTTTTCGGCCGCCATGAGGGAATGGCGGCGATCCGCGGCCAAGGGCCTTGTCTATACCGATATGGGCCGTACCGGTTTGCGGGATCGACTTGAACGGATCATGCAGGTGACCGTTGCCCGAGAGGTCGAGCGCCTCGAACGCTACATGACATTCCTCGCCTCGGTCGGCTCGACCGCCCCCTTTGTCGGACTGTTCGGAACGGTCTGGGGCATCATGAGCAGTTTCCAATCGATCGCGATTACCAAGCAGACGAACCTCGCGGTCGTGGCGCCGGGAATCGCCGAAGCCCTCTTCGCAACAGCGCTTGGACTTGTCGCGGCGATTCCCGCGGTGGTCGCCTACAACAAGCTCTCCAACGACCTCGGCCGCTATGCCGGCCGGTTGGAAACCTTCGCCGGCGAATTCATCGCCATCCTATCGCGACAGATAGAAGAGGCGAACTAGAACAATGGCGATCCAGGTCAGGGGCGGTGGGCATTTTGCCGGACGACGGAACGGCGGACGGTATCGCCCGATGTCCGAAATCAACGTAACGCCCTTCGTCGACGTGATGCTCGTGCTCTTGATCATTTTCATGATCACGGCGCCGCTGCTCACGGTCGGTGTTCCTGTCGACCTTCCGAAAACGCGCGCGGCGACGCTTTCCGACTCGGATGAACCCCTGGTGATATCGGTCGATGCGGAGGGCAAGATATACCTTCAGGAGAAGGCCACGCCGATGGAGAAGCTTGTCCCTCGTCTTGTCGCCGTGACCGCCGCCAATCCGGATGTGAAGATTTTCGTTCGCGGCGACAAAGCGATCCAGTACGGTCGTGTCATGGAGGTGATGGGTGCCGTCAGCGCCGCCGGATTCAAGAGGGTTTCGCTATTGGCCGAGCTGCCGCGACCAAAACGGCGGCGGAAGTAGCGACGGTGAATAATGCGGGCTCCCTTGCTAATTTCGGTGACGTTTCATATCGGCGTAATTTTGATCGCCATATACGGCCTTCCGTCACGCAACGCGGAAATCGTTACCGCGCCTCGCGTGATCGATGTCGAACTCGTTACCGTGGCGCAGACTCCGGAGCCCCGAACCGAACCGAAACCGCCGCCCCCACCGGCACCGCCGGCGCCACCCAAAAAGGTAAAAGCACCGCCACCGAAACCGAAACCCGCGCCTGAACCGAAGATAGCGCAACCGCCGGAGCCGGAGCCGAAACCCATCCCCATTCCTCGGCCCAAGCCGAAGCCCGTTGTGCAACCGCCAAAACCGAAACCGCCAACCAAAGAGGTGAAAAAGCCGGTGGTCGCGAAACTAGCACCGCGACCAAAAAGTCGGCCCAAACGCAAACGAGATTTCAATTCCATGATGTTGAAAACGGTGGAGAAGCTTAGGGACCAACCCACACCTGTCGCCAAACCGAGGCCGAAGAAATCCTTCGATCAGAAAATGGCCGCGCTCCTCAAACGTCCACCCGCGGAAGCGGCGCAGCGCGCGCCCCTTGGACAAAGTTTGAGTGCAAGTGAAATCGACGCCATCCGCCGCCAAGTCGAACGATGCTGGCTTGTCCCGACGACCATCGGCACAAAGGATGTCCAGGACATGAAGGTCACTCTTCGCCTACAATTGAACCCGGACGGGAGCCTGCGCAATGCACGGATTGTCGATCAGTTTCGCTATCAGACCAGTTCGGCCTATCGCGCGGTCGCGGAGACGGCGCTCCGCGCGGTGCGCAATCCACGATGCAATCGGTTTCGTTTGCCGATTGAAAAATACGAAATCTGGAAGGATATCGTGATGGCGTTCGATGCCAGTGAAATGGTGGGACGATGAGGTTTGGGAATGGAATGCGGGCGTCGCCGTTCTGGCAGCTCCCGATATGCACATTGGTTGTGATCGCCGTTAGCGCACTGACCGCATCGGCCGAGGTTCGGGTCGATATTACGCGCGGACATTTGGAGCCGTTGCCGATTGCGATTACCAAGTTTTTCGGGACGGACGGACGCGAGGATAAGATCGGCAAAGACGTCTCGAACGTAATATCGGGCAATCTCGAGCGATCGGGTCTTTTCAAGGCGATTGACCCCGGCGCCTTTTTACAGAAGCCCAAGCAATTGCAAGTACAACCCCGGTTTTCCGATTGGCGGGTTATCAATGCGCAAGCGCTGGTGAACGGCAGCGTAAATTTCCAAGCTGACGGGCGCGTTCGAATCGAATTTCGTCTTTGGGACGTTTTCGCCGAGGCGCAAATGACGGGACTCGCCTATTTCACCGAGCCGGGAAATTGGCGTCGCGTCGCGCACATAATTTCCGACGCCATCTATAAGCGTATCACGGGTGAAGACGGATATTTCGATACAAGACTCGTATTCGTCGCCGAAAGCGGTCCTCTGAAACGTCGGATCAAGCGCCTGGCCATCATGGATCAAGACGGTGCCAATCTGAGATTCCTGACCGCCGGGGACGCATTGGTCCTGACCCCACGGTTTTCTCCGACCGCTCAGGAAATCACCTATCTCTCCTATTTCAACAACACGCCGCGCGTCTATCTGTTCAACATCGAAACCGGCCGCCAGGAAGTTCTGGGTGCATTCAAAGGAATGACATTCGCGCCCCGTTTCACCCCGGACGGACAGTCCGTAATCATGTCTTATGCCAAGCGGGGCAACTCGGATATATGGCGCATGGATTTGCGGACCCGAAAGGCGGAGCAACTGACCGCCCATCCTTCGATCGACACGTCGCCCAGCGCCTCGCCGGATAAGCGTTTCATCGTTTTTAATTCGGACCGGGGGGGTTCACCACAGCTTTACGTCATGCATAGCGATGGCAGCAACGTCCGTCGAATCAGCTTTGGCCGCGGTCGCTATGCAACACCGGTCTGGTCGCCGCGCGGTGATCTCATCGCATTTACGAAACAATCGGGCGGCCGATTTTTCATTGGCGTCATGCGACCGGACGGGAGCGGTGAGCGCCTCCTTACCGAAAGTTTTCTCGATGAAGCCCCAACTTGGGCACCAAATGGCCGCGTTTTGATGTTTTTTAGGCAAACACCAAATGATGAAAAGGGACGCGGCGGCAGTGCGAGGCTCTATTCGGTGGATTTGACGGGCTACAACCTACGGGAAGTCGTCACGCCCGGAGATGCGTCTGATCCCGCCTGGTCGCCAATGCTGCGATAGATTTACCCAGGAATGTTCGACTAAATCTTAACAACTTAGTGAAAACCAAGGGAGAGAGGTTGTGTTTACCAAGAGTGCGTGCATATTATCGGCGGGACGGACGGGGATTCGTCTTGAATTCGCAAGTTTTCGACCTTTAAAGGTGAAATAATGCTCTTAAAACTTCTGAGTTTGTTTGCGGCTTTGTTGCTTGCTTCAGCTTGCGCCACCGACCCCGAGGGTCAGTCATCGGCATCGGGCAAAGGAAGTTCAAAGACGGCGACGACGTCCAGCGCGGGAAGCAGTGGTACTACGACAACCACCGCGTCGCCTGCTGTTTCGACACCGACGCCAGGTTCCGCCGAGGAGTTCATCACGATCGGGGATCGTGTTTATTTCGATTTCGATAAATCGGGTATTCGCGCGGACGCCGTTTCGACATTGAACGATCAGGCCGCGTGGCTCAACAAGTATCCGGGGGTAACGGTTTTGATCGAAGGCCATTGCGATGAGCGCGGAACGCGGGAATACAATCTCGCGCTCGGCGAACGCCGCGCGAATTCGGTCAGGGAATATTTGGTGAGTCGAGGCGTTTCAATGAACCGAATCGAGATTATTAGTTACGGTAAGGAACGCCCCGAAGTATTGGGATCCAACGAGTCGGCGTGGCAGCAGAATCGCCGTGGCGTCACACTGGTGAAGAACGCGTCGTCAAGTTAGATCGTTTCTCGAAACTGGAATTCTCTAACAACGCGCGCCGTCCTAGCACGGCGCGCGTTGTTACGTCATAATCTGGCCGCAATTTTATCGAAACATACCGGCGATGCAGGCCTTTCAAATTTCGCGTATTCTTAGATTACTGGTGTTTACGATATTCGTCGCATCGTCGGCGAACGCACAGGATTCGAGTGTCACCGAGCAACTCGAACGGCTACGGCGAGATATCGATACCCTTCAAGGCTTCGTCTATCGCGGAGAGCAAAAAACCGGCGGGCAGGGACCCGGCGCCGGTTTCGCATCCCAGGATTCGGTCTCCCAACTGCAGAGGCAGGTCCAAGAGATTCGCGGAAGAATGCGCAACATCAACGGGATCTTCGAAGAAATTCAGCACAACATCAGCCAGGTATCCGCGAGACTCGACAAGTTAGTTGCCGATGTTGATCTCCGCTTGCGCAGCTTGGAAAAAGGCCCCCCCCGCGTTGGCCAACGCCCGATGGCTCCGCGCTTGAGCGATACCGGCGCCACGCGATCGAGTACGACCATCGTTTCGTCTTCAGGCACGACAACCGAACAGGCCGGCACGGCGGTAAACAGGCTCGGCGACGGAAGGCAGACCTTGGGCCGATTGAGCAAGTCCGACCTTCAACAATTCAGGGACACGGGCTCCGTCACCCCTTCTAAGAGCGCTCCGGCCACGCCAACGCGGAAGGCCATGACGCCCCAAGTCGCCACCGCGCCGAAATCGGTCCCGACCCCCGCACCCGTAACCGCGGAAAGGCCTCAATCCACCTCCGTTTCGGGGAAGACCTCCGTACTTCCGGACGGCACGCCCAAACAGCAGTACGAGTTCGCGGTAAATCTTCTTTATAAGAGAGATCTTCCGGCCGCCGAAATCGCATTAACGGCTTTCATCAACCGACATCCCAAACACGAGCTGGCTGACAACGCGACCTTCTGGCTTGGCGAAACACATTTCGCTCGGCGAAATTACGATCAGGCAATCAAGGTCTATTATGATGCCTATCGGACCTATCCGAATGGCAACAAGGCACCGGATATATTGCTGAAGCTCGGCATGTCGCTTTCGACCATCGGCGAAAAAGAGTCCGCTTGTTCAGCCTTCGAGGAACTCGCATCGAAGCATCCAAAGGCTAGCCCCCGAATTCTGACGACCGCAGTACGCGCCAAGAAGAAAATTAGCTGCAAGTAGCCACCATGACTGATCGTCTCGGCCCGGTCTCGATGGCGGAATTTTCAACCGTCATGCACCGGCTCGGCCCCTTCGAGCCAAATCCACGACTGGCGGTGGGTTGTTCCGGCGGACGGGACAGCATGGCCCTACTTCATCTGGCCCGGAATTGGGCCGAAGCCCAGGCCGGCAAGGTAACGGCTCTTATTGTCGACCATAACCTGCGGCCCGGATCGGCCGGAGAGGCAAAAATCACCGCCGGCTGGGCACGGGAGTTGGGTGCCTCCCCGGCAATCCTGACCCGTAGGGGACCGCCGCCAACGGCGAATATTCAGGCAAAGGCACGTGTGGCTCGATATCGCCTTCTGAGTGATTGGTGCCATGGCGCGGGGATCGTCCATCTTCTACTGGCGCACCACCAGGACGATCAGGGGGAAACGATGCTGATGCGTCTCGCACGCGGCAGCGGTGTCGGCGGGCTGGCCGCGATGACCGCTCTCGGAGAATTGCCGCGGATCCGGGTATTGAGGCCGTTGCTTGATATCCCCCGCCATCGATTGAGGGCGACACTCCAAGAGTCCGGGGGTCGATCCCTTGACGATCCTTCGAACCAAGACCGCCGCTTCGATCGTGTTCGCGTGCGCCAATTTTCCAAGGAGTACTGCGCCCACGGATTGACGACGGAACAAATGTCGACAACCGCGGGACAGCTCAATCGTATCCGAACGAAGATCGAATCCGACGCGGCTCGGCTTATCGCGGCCTATGTATCGGTTCACCCGCAAGGCTACGCGTGGATCGATCCCCAGCTCTTTCGGGAGGCGCCCCCGGATATTATTCGCTCCGCGATCTCGGTCCTCACATCTGCGATCGGCGGCCGCCGTCATCCTCCCAGACGCCTGCAAATCAAGCGCGTTTGCGAAATATTGCAGCGCGACGAGCTCGCCGGCGGTCGGACGATTTCGGGTTGTCGCCTGATGCCTCGGAAAGGCCGAATCTTGGTTTGCCGGGAATCGGGCGCGATCTCCGAGATCACGCAAGTAGGGGAAGAATTCGATTGGGACGGGCGGTTTCGTTTCCGCGCTGAATTCGGGACCCAGAACCTTCGCGTGGCGAAGTTGGGCCGCAAGGGTTGGGCCCAAATCGTCAAGGCGCAACCGGGTTTGAGAAGGAATTCGCTTCCGGCGCCGGTCCTACCCACGCTTCCAGCCATCTGGGGACTTGACGGCGTGGTTGCGGTTCCCCACCTGTGCTATATATGTTCGGCCGATAAAGGCGTCGCAGTGGATGTAAAAAGCGTAATTTTCGCGCCGCGCCGGCCGATTCCGGCAACACGCTTTACAACCCTGTAACAGACGGTCAACACTACGCCTGCGGCGGTTTCAATTTCGTGCCGCGGTCCGCTTTGGAGTTTATCGAGACGTGAATCTGTTCGGTAGAAATCTGGCCCTTTGGATCATCATCGTCATTCTGATGGTTGGGCTCTTTAACCTTTTTCAAGGATCATCGAGTCGCCACTCACAAAGTGAAATCTCCTATTCGCAGTTCCTGGCGGAAGTTGAGAACGGCGATGTTTCGTCTGTCACGATACAAGAACATAGTATTAGCGGCATATATAAAGGCACCGGGGCGCAATTTCATGTCTATGCGCCCGATGATCCGAAACTTGTCGAACGGCTTGTCGCCAAGGGTGTCGAGGTAAAGGCACGCCAGGCCGAAGACGATATGCCAGCACTGGTCGCGGTCTTGATCAATTGGTTCCCGATGCTGTTGCTGATCGGCGTTTGGATTTTCTTCATGCGCCAGATGCAGTCGGGCGGCGGCCGCGCGATGGGGTTCGGAAAGTCACGCGCGCGCCTGCTGACGGAAAAAACGGGCCGCGTCACATTCGAGGATGTCGCCGGTATCGACGAAGCCAAGATGGAGTTGGAGGAAATCGTCGAGTTCCTGCGGGATCCGCAAAAATTCCAACGCCTGGGCGGTCGAATTCCGAAAGGTGTGTTGCTTGTGGGTCCGCCGGGAACCGGCAAGACTTTGCTAGCCCGCGCCATTGCCGGCGAAGCCAATGTGCCGTTCTTCAGCATTTCGGGCTCCGAATTCGTCGAAATGTTCGTCGGCGTGGGCGCCAGTCGTGTCCGCGATATGTTCGAGCAGGCGAAAAAGAACCCGCCTTGTCTGCTTTTCATCGACGAAATGGACGCGGTCGGACGCCACCGGGGCGCTGGACTAGGCGGCGGAAATGACGAGCGCGAGCAGACCCTGAACCAGTTGCTCGTCGAAATGGACGGCTTCGAGACCAATGAAGGGGTGATCCTGATCGCGGCGACCAACCGCCCGGACGTCCTTGACCCCGCCTTGTTGCGGCCGGGCCGCTTCGACCGGCAGGTCGTGGTGCCCAATCCCGATATTCTTGGCCGGGAGCTGATTCTCAAGGTGCATATGCGAAAGGTTCCGCTGGCACCCGATGTCGACGCGAAGATCATCGCCCGCGGCACGCCCGGGTTTTCGGGCGCGGATCTTGCGAACTTGGTGAACGAGGCGGCGCTTCTCGCGGCGCGCAAGAACCATCGCGTCGTCGCGATGCAAGAACTGGAGGATGCCAAGGACAAGGTCATGATGGGCGCCGAGCGCCGGTCCATGGTGATGACCGAGGATGAAAAGAAACTGACTGCCTATCACGAGGCCGGGCACGCCTTGGCGACAATTCACAGCCCGGCTTCCGATCCCATCCACAAGGCGACGATTATTCCCCGGGGCCGCGCGCTTGGCATGGTTATGCGGCTCCCCGAGAAAGACGTGCTTGCCCTGGCACGGGACCAGATAGAAGCCAATTTGGTCGTCGCCATGGGCGGTCGTATCGCGGAGGAGATCGTCTTCGGCAGGGACAAGGTGACAACGGGTGCGGCGAACGACATTCAGCAGGCGACCGAAATGGCCCGCAAGATGGTCACCGAATGGGGCATGAGCGATAGGTTGGGCCCGCTCCGTTACAACGACAATCAGGAAGAGGTATTCCTTGGCCACTCGGTGACACAGACAAAGAATGTCTCGGACGCGACGGCCGAGCTGATCGACGAGGAAATTCGTGGCGTGGTCGATAACGCGGATGAAAAATGCCGGGGCATCATCTTGGAGAATATCGAGCAATTGCACATCTTGGCCAACGCCCTCCTGGAATACGAAACCCTGAATGGCGACGAGATTCATGCCTTGCTGCGGGGCGAACAGATCGTCCGCCGCACCAGCGACGACGATGATGAAACGACCGACGGCGCGCGTTCCTCGGTCCCGAGCAGCGGCCAGGTCAAGCCGGGTCCCGAACCGGAACCGCAACCCGGCGAATGATGGCCCTCTCCGCCCGACTGCCGGCTCAGATAGACCCAACCCGTTGATCGGGTGATTTCAAGGCGCTCGCCGTTGCGTGGTGCGTAAATTTGGTGACCAGCATGACGCGAAAATACTTCGGCACCGACGGCATTCGCGGCACCGCGAATTTGGACCCCATCACGCCCGAAATCATCCTTCGGCTGGCCCTCGCCGCCGGCGAACGTTTCCGCCGCGGAAAGCACCGCCATCGCGTCGTCATTGGCAAGGATACTAGACTTTCGGGCTATATGCTCGAGCCGGCCCTGACGGCCGGCTTCATCGCCATGGGCATGGACGTCGTGCTCGTGGGCCCCTTGCCGACGCCCGCGGTCGCCATGCTCACGCGGTCGCTCCGCGCCGATGTCGGCGTGATGATTTCGGCTTCCCACAATCCCTATGAAGACAACGGGATCAAGCTTTTCGGTCCCGACGGATACAAGCTTTCGGATAGCGACGAGCAGGAAATCGAGAACCTGATGGATGGCGGCGGTGTCGGGCTGGAACTCGCAGGTGCGGCGAGGCTTGGCCGCGCCACGCGCATGGAAGATGCGCCGGGACGCTACATCGAGTTCGTCAAGCAGACGTTCCCGAAGGGCCTTCGGCTCGACGGGCTGAAAATCGTCGTCGATTGCGCGCAGGGCGCCGCCTATCGGGTTGCCCCGACCGTGTTCCATGAACTTGGCGCCGAAGCGATCGCGGTCGCGGTCGATCCCGACGGCACCAATATCAACCGAGATTGCGGCGCGACCAATCCGGAAACCATGTGCCAACAAGTGGTCGCGCATGGTGCGGATCTCGGAATAGCACTCGATGGCGATGCCGACCGGCTGATTATCGCCGATGAAAATGGCGCGGTGTTGGACGGCGACCAGGTGATGGCGCTGATTGCCGAATCTTGGAACCTTGCCGGACGCCTAAGAGGGAATGGCGTGGTCGCGACGGTCATGTCGAATCTCGGGTTCGAGCGCTTTTTGGACGGGATCGGTCTTGGGCTCATTCGCACCGCCGTCGGCGACCGCTATGTCGTCGACTATATGCGAAACCATGATCACAATGTCGGCGGTGAGCAGTCGGGCCATATTATCCTCAACGATTTCGGCACGACGGGAGACGGCTTGATCGCGGCCTTGCAGGTGCTGGCGACGGTTGCCGTTCGCGAACGGCCCGTGAGTGAGGTGTGCCGCCTTTTCGAACCGCTGCCTCAGCTCTTGCGCAATGTGCGCTATGACGGCGGCAGCCCGCTGGAAGCCGAGATCGTTAAAAAGGCGGTGCGGGCCGCGGAGTCGCGCCTTGGCGATACCGGCCGGATCTTGATTCGACCGTCGGGCACCGAACCGGTCATTCGCGTCATGGCGGAAGGCGACAGCGAATCGGTCGTAGCGACTGTCGTCGATGATATCGTCGATGCGCTTGAGACGGCGATCCCTAGATGACTCAACGAAATATTGGCCGTGTCCTGATCATCGCAGGATCCGATTCCGGCGGCGGCGCCGGTATTCAAGCCGACATCAAGACCGTCACGGCCCTTGGCGGGTTCGCGATGACCGCCGTGACGGCCCTTACCGCACAAAACACCCAAGGCGTCATGGGCGTTGTTCCGATCGAGCCGAATTTCATTGCCGAGCAAATGCGCTGCGTTCTCGAAGATATTGGAGCCGATTGCATTAAGACCGGAATGCTGCACAGTTCGACCGTGATCGAGACCGTTTCCCGGGAACTCGACCGATCCGCCAAGGGAATACCGCTGGTCGTCGATCCGGTCATGTTCGCCAAGGGCGGACATTCGCTCCTCGAAGCCGATGCGATATCGGCGATGTGCGAAGAGCTGATCCCCCGCGCGGCACTCGTGACCCCGAATATTCCGGAAGCCGAGTCCTTGGCCGGATACAAGGTGGTTGATATCGAGTCGATGAAACAGGCCGGCGAGTCGATCCGAATGCTCGGCGCGACCGCCGCCTTGATCAAGGGCGGACATATGGAAGGCCCGTCGCTCACCGATGTTCTCGTCGACGCGGATCGAATCGCGCTCTTTAATGACGAGCGGATCGATACCCGCCATACCCATGGCACCGGCTGCACCCTGGCTTCCGCGATCGCGGCGGGCTTGGCCGATGGATTGGATCTGCAGAAATCGATCGAGCGCGCCAGAGCTTATGTCCGCGAGGCCATTATCACCGCGCCGGGTCTCGGCCAAGGGCACGGCCCCATGAACCACGGCCATACGGTCGACGCTTCCACCCTTTAAACCACCGCATGTCCCCGAATAGACCGCTCCCTCAATATAGTCGCCAGTTCCTTTAGGGCGCCCTCCAAGTCGCTCCGCCTTGACGGCATTCCGATACATAGTCGCACCGCATGTGGCGCCGGGGCGCGCCCGACCGAGAATATTTCACCCGGCGAAACCACGATATTTCGCCGTCGCGCCTCGGCCGTGAATTCATCGGCGCGCCACGGTTCGGGAAGGTGAAGCCAGATATGATGCCCGCCTTCCACGGCGCGAAGGTCGGATCCGCCGAGAATCTTTCGCGTCAAACCAAATCTCGTCGAGGACTCCCGGCGGCGACTCCGAAGAATGCGTTCGGCCGAACCGTCCTCGATCCACCGCGTCGCTATTTCGGCCATCAGGCCGGGGGCACTCCATGTCGTCGCACGAAGAACCGATTCGTGCGATTCAACGTGTTTTTCGGGCGGCACCAGATATCCGACCCGAAGCCCGGGCGCCACGGTTTTCGAGAGGCTGGTCAAATGAATGCAGTTCTCGGGGAGTAGTGCGGCAATCGGAACCGGCGGGTCCTCGAGACATCGCGAACAAATGTCATCCTCGACGACCATCAAATTGTTGCGCAATGCCACCTCGGCGATCTCTTCTCGCCGTCGCGGCGACATAACGGCCGTCGTCGGGTTCTGAATGGTTGGGACCATATACAAAAGTCGAGGACGATGGGTCCGGCAGGCGGCCTCCAAAGCGTCGGGGATCAGGCCTTCCTCATCCATGGCAACCCCTTCGAGCGTCAGGCCCAGCATTGAAGCGACCGGCTTTATCCCGGGGAAGGTCAATGCCTCGGTCAACACCCGGTCTCCCACCTGAGTATGCGCCGACAGGGCGACCAGAATGCCGTTTTGGGCACCGATCGTAACGATGATCCGTTCGAAGGGGACGTGGAGACCCGATTCCGCGAGCCAGGTCGCGCCCGCGCGCCGATGGCGCTCGCTATTCCCCGACGACCGATAGTTCAACAGATCGGCGGATTTGGGATCCGTCATGATCTCGCCAAGCGTCGGCTCAAAACACGCGGCCTCGATACCAGGTGCTGGAAAGCTCAGGCTGAGATCGACGATCTCGGGTTCATCCGGCGACGTCGTCGGGAACCCATCGCGAATGCCCGGACGAAGAACATAGGTTCCGCGACCGACTTCCCCCGTCACCAAGCCCAGTCTTTCCGCCTCTCCATACGCCCGGCTTATCGTTCCCACCGTAACGTCCAGATGCCAGGCGAGGTCGCGCTGGGGCGGCAACTTGTCGCCGGGTTTCAATATTCCGGCGTCAATATCCGAAGCCAGCGTCTCCGCGATGGCGCGGTATTTTGGTCGCGAGCGATTATCTAGTATTGGCGTCCACATTGTAACCGTGACAATATTATGATTGACCCCCTTTTTTTAATGCAATAAATCCATATTTGACAATGATTTTTCGTAACCTTCTTAGTTCAGGTGGAAAAAATGGGTAACATAACAAAAATTGAATCACAATCCGGAAGGATTGATTATTTTCCGTTCGGATTGAATCTCGATTGGTCTTTGACCGGCTTGATGTTGCGGCTCCATGCTTTGTTGGCCACATGGCACGAGCGGGCGCGGCAGCGTCATCAACTCGCCGGTCTGGACGGCCGAATGTTTCGCGATATTGGCGTCTCCCGCGCGGAGGTCGAACATGAATGCCGAAAGACGCCCTGGCGGAAATAGCCGGACAAACAAGGGAGTTCCCCATGCGCATCCCGATTTATCAAGTCGACGCGTTCGCGAACCGCGTCTTCGCCGGAAATCCGGCCGCCGTCTGTCCGCTCGAGGCTTGGCTGCCGGAAGAAACCATGCAATCGATCGCGGCCGAGAACAATCTCGCGGAGACGGCGTTCTATCTCGCGCGGGGCGAAGACTTTGAAATTCGCTGGTTCACGCCGGAAGTCGAGATTGATTTAGCCGGTCACCCGACCCTGGCGACGGCGCATGTGCTGTTCACCGAGTTGGCGTTCGAGCAATCGAGTCTCCGGTTTCATACGAAGCTGGGAGATACGCTCGTCGTGACAAAAGATGACGGATGGCTCTCGATGGATTTTCCCGCCAGGCCACCCAAACCGGCCGAAGGCATTGACGACGTTGCCGCAGCACTCGGCGCCGAGCCCGTTGAGTTTCTGGCCGATCGCGACGGTTTCGCGGTTTTCGAGAATGAAGCCGCCGTTCAAGCGTTGAGACCGGATATGTCCAAGTTTTCGGCTTTCGATTATCTCGGCATCATCGCAACGGCACCCGGCGATGAGGTGGATTTCGTGTCGCGCTTCTTCGCGCCGATGGCCGGTGTACCGGAGGATCCGGTCACCGGTTCCGCGCATTGCGAACTCATTCCCTTTTGGGCCGAACGCCTGGGAAAGAAAATACTGTTCGCCCGTCAGATCTCAGGCCGCGGCGGCGAAATTCATTGCGAATTCTTGGGTGATCGCGTCGCCATCAAAGGCCAGGCCATAACCTTCATGCGCGGTGAAATCGAAATCTAGTCTCCCGTGTTCCGCTTCCCACATATCCGTGGTTTAGTGTTTTCGTGAAAATTGGAAGGAACGTACAGATGGCGCTCGCCAGTAAGGACGACCTTGAAGCCGCCGCAACCCTGATCCGCCGCTACCTGCCGGCGACGCCGCAATATTGCTGGCCTCTGCTGTCGCAACGCTGCGAAACGGAGGTTTGGGTAAAGCATGAAAACCATACTCCGATCGGCGCCTTTAAGGTCCGCGGCGGAATTGTCTATTTGGAAGACTTGGCGCGGAATGCGCCGAATTTGAAAGGCGTGATTACGGCGACACGCGGAAACCACGGCCAATCGGTTGCGTTCGCGGCGCGGATTACCGGCACCCGGGCGGTCATCGTCGTGCCGCATGGAAACAGCCGAGAGAAAAATGCCGCCATGCAGGCTTTCGGCGGCGAACTGATCGAACACGGCCGCGACTTCAATGAGGCGCTTGACCAGGTGTCAGTCTTGGCGGACAGGGATGGCCTCGAGTTCTTTCCGTCTTTCAACCGCCTTCTCGTCGCGGGTGTCGGGACGTACTCAATGGAGCTTTTTTCCGCGGTCCCGGATTTGGATGCCGTTTACGTCCCGATCGGTCTCGGCTCCGGCATATGCGGCGCGATCGCGGCCCGAGATGCCGCCGGATCCACCGCCGATATCATCGGGGTCGTTGCGGAGAACGCGGCTTGCTATGCGCATTCCTTCGCCGCCGGCAAGCCGGTCCCGACCAATACCGCCGATACTTTCGCCGATGGGCTTGCGGTCCGCATCCCGGACCCCACCGCCCTCGAGGTCATCCTCCAAGGTGCGGCGCGAGTCGTCAGCGTGTCGGAAGACGAGATGAAGGCGGCGATGCGGCACTATTATACCGACACGCACAATCTGGCCGAAGGTGCCGGCGCGGCCCCCCTCGCGGCACTTCTCAAGGAAAAGCGCCAGATGTCGGGCAAGAAGGTCGGGCTGGTTCTGTCGGGCGGCAATATCGACCGCGATTTATATGGTGAAATCCTAAACGATGTCCCGAGCGAACAATCTTCGGGTTGAGCTGGTCACGGCCGAGCGGACCGGGGACCTCGACGACGCCCGCCGGCTCTTTCTCGAATACGCCGAAACGCTGCCGTTCGATCTCGGTTATCAGAATTTCGACCGGGAGATGGCGCAATTCCCAGGCGACTACGCGGCGCCGAAGGGCGCATTGTACCTTGCCCGTGTGGATGAGCGCGCCGCTGGCGCGATCGGCGTTCGACCGCTCGGCCAATTGGAAGGCGAAATCAAGCGTCTCTATATTCGGCCTGATTTCAGAGGTCTCGGCCTCGGCCGGCGTCTGGTTCGCGCCGTTATCGACCAAGGGAAAATCATCGGCTACCGCGCCCTTCGGCTCGATACGGTCCGGAATGTCATGGCCGAAGCGGAAGCGCTTTACAAATCCATGGGGTTCCGTGAAATAGCGGCCTACTATGAAAGCGAAGTTCCGAACACGGCCTATTATGAGCTGGCGCTGGACGAGGAACTTCCGCAAGAACCGGGTGGCTCCGATGGGTGACCGAGCCTAATCTTATCCTCGAAGCAACGAGGACAGGGACCATGGAACAGGCGATCGAGACCGGCCAGGCCTACACCCGCATCGCGGATGCTTTGGAATATCTGGCAACACATTTCGAGGAGCAGCCATCGCTCGACGACGTCGCGTCGAGGGCCGGCCTTAGCCGGTACCATTTCCAGCGTTTGTTCACGGAACACGTCGGGATCAGCCCCAAGAAATTCACGCAACACCTGACACTCAATCGCGCCAAGGAAAGCCTTGCCTCGGAGGCGAGCTTGCTCGACGCCGCGTTCGATGCGGGGCTCTCGGGGCCGGGCCGTCTGCACGACCTTTTCGTGACACATGAAGCCATGACGCCCGGTGAATGGAAATCGCAAGGCGCGGGGTTGGACCTGGTTCATGGCTGGCATGCGAGCCCGTTCGGCGATTGCCTGATCGTAGCCGGCGAGCGCGGTGTTTGCGGCCTCGCCTTCTCGCTGCCGGCGGGCCGCGAGTCGACCCGCGAGAACCTATTCACGTCGCTCGGCGAGGCCCGATCGACGGAAAATTCCAGCCTGACCGAACCATATGCCGAACAAGCCTTTGGGGGCGGTGCCACGCGCCTCCTCCTGCGCGGGACACCCTTCCAGATCAAGGTTTGGGAAGCGCTGCTCCGCATTCCCTCCGGTGCCGCGATGAGTTACGAAGGCTTGGCGCGCGCCATCGGCCGGCCGGGTGCCGCCCGCGCCGTAGCAGGCGCCGTTGCCCGCAATCCGGTTTCCTGGCTGGTTCCCTGCCATCGGGTCATCCGGGCCACGGGTGCGATCACCGGCTATCGCTGGGGACCGAGCAGAAAGCGTGCGATCCTGGCATTCGAGGCCGCACAAGCGGAAGCGGCGGCGGCATAGAGCATGTCCCGGTCATATGGAACCGCCCCAAGCGATGAAGTGCGGGTTTTCGTAGTCGGGCTTTCCATAGCGGAACGGTTCGCCGGCCAAGGTGACGACCCGTCCGCCGGCCGACTCCAGCACGGCTTGTCCGGCGGCGGTGTCCCATTCCATCGTCCGACCGAACCGCGGATAGATATCCGCTTCGCCCGCCGCGATCAGGCAGAATTTTAGCGAACTCCCCGCATTACGGGTCTCGCCTATTCGGCGCCCCTCGAGAAATTTCGCAATCTTCTCGGGATCGCCGTGACGGCGACTCGCGACCACCACGAGATCCGCCGTCGGAGCGGATCGAACACGGATCTCGGTCTGGACCTGATCCGTCACCTCGACCCACGCGCCCTCCCCCACCCGGCCGCAATAGAGCGTCTCGAGGGCGGGCGCGAAAACGACGCCGCATACCGGCTCGCCGTTTTCAATGAGGGCGATGTTTACGGTAAATTCCCCGTTCCGATCGAGAAATTCCCGGGTCCCATCCAGTGGATCGACGAGCCAAAACGAACCGCCACTTACATCCGGCACATCGCCGGCGGCGTAGGATTCCTCGGCGACGATCGGGATGTTCGGGGTGAAATCCCTCAATCCGGCGAGAATGATTTTTTCGGCGGCCGTATCGGCCTCGGTCACCGGGCTTCGGTCGTCCTTGTACTCGGCGACGAATTCGGTGGCGTAGATCTTCATGATCGCCGCGCCGGCGTCCCGCGCGAGCCCACACAGATTGGAGAGCAGATTATTTCCCGTCATTTCGTCCCTTCCCGGATGGCGCGCCACACGCGCTCCGACGTTACCGGCATATCGATATGTTCGACCCCCAACGGCGCCAGGGCGTCGAGAATTGCGTTGACCACGGCCGGCGGCGCCCCGACGGCGCCGGCCTCGCCAGCACCCTTGATCCCCAGGTCGTTGGTCGTGCAAGGGTAGTCCTCGACCAGCGCCACCTCAATCGGCGGCAGATCCTTGGCGCGCGGCATACAATAATCCATGAACGATCCCGACAGCAGCTGTCCCGCCGGATCGTAGACGCAGTCCTCCATCAAGGCCTGGCCGATACCTTGAACGACACCACCCTGAACCTGCGCTTCCAGCAGCAGCGGATTGACGACCCGGCCGAAATCGTCGACCGCGATATAGGTAAGAAGTCGCGTTGCCCCGGTATCGCGGTCTATTTCAACCTCGCAAACATGGCAGCCATTGGGGAAGGTCATCGCCTCGGCGGTGAACTGCGCCTCGCCGCCAAGGCCCCCGCTTTCCGACGCCTCGGCCGCCACCGTCGCCAAATCGAGCCTTCGATCCGTACCGACGACCGAAAACACACCATCCTTGTATTCGATATCCGCTTCGGCCGCTTCGAACCTGTCGGCGGCCAACCGAAGACCGTTCTCGATCACCGCGACGGCCGCCCGGTCGCAGGCCGGAACACCATTCAGAATCGACCGGGAACCACCCGTCCCGTGGCCCGTCGCTACCGCATCGGTATCGCCTTGAACCAGGCGGATGCGCGAGAGATCGATCCCGAGCCTATCGCCGACGACCTGCGCGAAAACGGTCTCGTGCCCTTGCCCGTTCGATTGATTGCCGATGTAGATCGTCACGACGCCATCGGGCGTCACCTCTATTCGAGCGGCTTCGCCCATACCCGCGCGAACACCTTTCACGTAGTGACCCACGCCGAAACCTTTCAATTTTCCTATCTTCGCCGCCTGGGTCTTCCGCGGGGCGAAGCCGGCGTAATCGGCGCGTTCGAGCGCCTTGTCCAGCAGTGTCTCGAAATCGCCCGAATCATACGTCCATTGCATCGCCGTCGTATAGGGCAGCTGCGCCGGTTGGATAAAGTTCCGCCGGCGTATTTCGGCGGTGTCCAGCCCCGTCGCGCGGGCGACCGCATCGAGCGCGCGCTCGACGACATAGATTGCCTCGGGATGACCGGCACCTCGATAAGCGTCGACGGGAACCGTGTTCGTGAACACGCCCGCAACCTCAAGCGAGATCGCGGGGATGGCGTAAACGCAGCTCAGCATCGCGGCCCCGCATTCCGTCGCGATATAGGGTGCGAAATTGGAGACGAATGCGCCGAGATTGGCTGAGGTTCGGACTCGGAGTGCCAGAACCTTGCCTTCGTCATCATAGCCCACCTCAACCTCGTTCACTTGGTCGCGGCCCTGATAATCGCCGAGAAAGGCGTCCGCCGAGCGCTCGCCCGTCCAACGAACCGGCCGACCGAGATCGCGCGCGGCGAACATGACGAGGGGCTGCTCCGAATAGAGAAAGATCTTCATGCCGAAGCCGCCGCCAACGTCATGGGTGACAACCCTAATCTCGTCTTCCGGCACGCCGAATATGTCCTCGGCAAGCTGCTGGCGGAGCGAATGCGGTCCCTGGCTGGTCGTTATCAGGATGAGCCGCCAGTCATCCCAATCGCCTATCGCGATTCGAGGCTCGATCGGGGCGGCTGCGAGCCGGTTGTTGACTAAGTGAAGCTCCAATCGGCGGGGGGCGGATTCGAGAGCCGAATCCGTTGCCGACGCATCGCCATCCGCCCAGATGAAGCTCGTATTCCGCGGCGCCTCCTCCCAGAGAGTTGTTTGATCCTTGGAACGGGCGGAGCCGGTCTCGACAACGGCCGGGCAGGCTTGATAGTCGACGACAATCAACTCCGCCGCGTCCTTCGCCTGGTCAAGCGTCTCGCCAACGACGAACGCGACCGGCTGCCCCACATAGAGCGCCCGCCCGGTCGCCAAAACCGGAAAGGGCGGTGCCACCAGCGGTGTCCCATCACTTTGCGTCACCGATGCCACGCATTGGATGGTTCCGAGTTCCGCAAGGTCGTCGGCGGTATAGATGGCCAGGACACCATCCGCTCCCTTGGCCGCGGATATATCGATTCCACGGATTGCCGCATGGCCATGAGGCGATCGCAGAACATATCCATGTGCTTCATGGGGAAGAGAGACATCATCGGTGAACATCCCCCGCCCCGTCAGCAAGCGGGGATCTTCCAATCGCCGCGCGGATTGACCGATGCCGAACTTCAGCATTCGCGCATATCTCCTTTTCGCCGCCCCCCAACCGCGCAGGCGGCCACCCGGTTTATTTGGCTTTGTCCGATGCCTGTGGCTTGACCGATAACGCCGTGAACCGCCAAGCCTGAAAATCGCCGGACCAATGATCCGCCGCGAGACCGGCCTTCTGTTTCAAGCGCGTTAGAAAGGATTTCGCATCGGGAATCGAGTCCCATACCTGGGGCAGGAAAACGCTGCGTTTCCCTTGATCCGAAATTATCAGGCCGTCCTGGCGCGGCCGCAGCTGGCTCAATAGATCGGCCTCGTCTGAGAATGTCATTTCCGACATTGGACTGAGCAACGAAACGGAGATTTCCAAGGCCCCGGCCTCATCCTCCTGAATCGGCGGAAACCGGGGATCCTTCATGGCCGCCTTGAAGGCGTTTTCGACCAAATCGGTTATCAACGGTTGGTACGCTTGAATGGTGCCGATACAGCCGCGCAACTGGCCGTTCTTATTGATCGTAACAAAGGTCGCCCTGTTGTCCTGAAGTTCGGCGGGGAAGCTCGGCAAATCCAGTTTCGGCGGTTTCCCGTTCTTGATCCCGTAGCCGACGGTCTGCATCGCGGCCCGCAATATTCGAGCGCCCTGTTCCTGCAACAAGGCGCGATCGTCGACGGTGGCGGCAACCTGTCCTCCGGCGCCTTCCTTGACACACCAAGACCCATAGCCGACGACCTTGTCCTTCGTGCCGGCGGTATCGCCGGAATTACGGAGATCGAGGCGCTCGACCTTCATTCCCCGCTGACGTCCGGCCAGGAGCATCCCCGCAACCGGAATCCGACCGCAAGCTTGATCTCGGCCAATCGCGGCCGGCTCAAGCGTCTCGATCGCCTGCGCGGTCGCGCCGTCCATCCGTTGAGCGGTCTTATAATCCTGGTAATGGCTGAGATCGGTACTGATGACGATTCGCGTCTCGTCATCGCCCCAGAGCCGTTCGAGAACTTGCGCGACTTGTGCCCCATTCGTGCTGCCGGCGACAAGCGGTACGAGCGTAAATTTTCTCAAAATCCGTTGCAAAAACGGGATGTGTACCTCGAGCGAATGCTCATCCTTGTGCCGCGCATCGTCGAGGACGACCTGCGGCAGGTCCTGGATCTTGGCAATGGCTTCGCGATCGATCGGAACCCCGCCAAGGGGTGTATCGAAAGTATCCACGGTCGGCGCCGCGATGCCGCGAAATGCCACGCGATGGGCCGGCCCGATGAGAATGATTCGGTCAATCGAGTCCGCGGCGGCACGAAACTGTGCATAGGCCCGCGCCGCCACGGCACCCGAATACACATAACCCGCATGCGGCGCGATGATTGCCTTCGGCCCGATTTCCGGATCTTGGGCCGACGGGACTTCCGCCATGTATTTGGCCACGTCATCCGCCAATACCAGCGCATCGTCCGGATAGAACATGCCCGCGACGGCGGGTGACCGAGCGTTACTCATTTATCCGCGACTCGTGCCATCATCGACCTATTGCTTGCGCGCGCGGCACTCGTACCGGAGCCTGTCCCTTGTTTGAGTGACGAGACGCGCATATTTCCCGAACCGGTCGCAATACGCATCCGCCTTCGCGAGGGCGACCCGGCGCGCGCGATCGGAAAAATAACCGACTTCGACCTCGACAAGGGAAATTCCCAATTTCGACTGATTCTGAATCTCCACACTATCCTGATCGCCTTCGAGAATCACTGGCGTACAGGCGGCAATGACCAACCAAAGGGACAACGCTGCAACCAATCGAACAGACGATTTCATTCGGCTTACATGCCTTTCAAGTCGAGTCTAACCGTTAAGACGGTGTATTATAGAACGTCAATCTTGGGATTTCACCATGGACGACACGATTGAAGGCGTGCCGGGCCGATACTGGCGGGAATTGCCGGACGGCCGCATCCAATGTGATGTCTGTCCGCGCGAATGCCGCTTGAAGGAGGGGCAGCGCGGCCTTTGCTTCGTGCGCGCGCGCCAGGACGACCAAATCGTGCTGACGACCTATGGCCGGGCCAGCGGTTACTGCATCGACCCCATCGAAAAGAAACCACTTAACCATTTCCTACCGGGAACGCCGGTCCTCAGCTTTGGTACGGCGGGCTGCAATCTCACCTGTAAATTCTGCCAAAACTGGGACATTTCAAAGTCGCGGGAAATGGACAAATTGATGGACCAGGCCCCGCCGGAAATCATTGCCTTGGCGGCCGAACGAACGGGCTGCCGGTCGGTCGCCTATACCTATAACGACCCGACGATCTTCCTCGAATACGCGGTCGATGTGGGCCATGCCTGCCATGAGCGCGACGTCAAGAACGTCGCCGTCACCGCGGGCTATATCAAGGAGGCGGCCCGGGAAGAGTTCTTCGGTGTCATGGATGCGGCGAATGTCGACCTGAAGGCCTTCACCGAATCCTTCTATAAATCGCTCTGCACGGCCGAATTGGGCGAGGTTCTGGATACGCTGAAGTACCTCAAACATGAAACCGATGTTTGGTTTGAAATTACCACCCTTTTGATTCCGGGCGAGAACGATTCGGAAAGCGAACTCGAGGCGCTGACCCAATGGGTCGTCGAAAATCTAGGCCCGGATGTTCCGCTCCATTTCACCGCCTTTCATCCCGACTATCGAATGATGGACAAGACACGGACGCCGCCGGAGACGTTGTTCGCGGCCTGGCGCATCGCTCGCAAGAACGGGATTCATCACGCCTATACGGGGAACATTCACGACCAGGCGACCGGCAGTACCTATTGTCACGGCTGCGGATTGCGCTTGATCGGCCGAGATTGGCACCTCTTGGGCGATTGGGCATTAACCCAAGGCGGATTGTGCAGTCGTTGCGGCACCCCTTGCGCCGGAATGTTCGAGGACCGACCGGGCGATTGGGGCCGGAAGCGCCAGCCGATCCGCCTGAAGGAATTCGCAGAAGCCCTCGAACGCGAGGTGGGCGCGGCGTGACTCGACCCCGAGGGTCCACGTCTTTCGATAAAAAACCCCCGGCCGTCGATACGGCGACCGGGGGAGGGAGCCCAGGGGGGCTGCTTCCTCGGGAGGAAGAAGGTTAGTCGAACGCGTCGTCCCAGGTGCCTTGAGTCGCCGCACGCGAATATTCGGTCGCCCGGTTCTCGAAGAAATTCGCATGTTCGACGCCGTTCAACATGTCGTCCATCCACGGCAACGGGTTTTTCGTGATGTGGTGAATGGGGCCGAGGCCAAGCTGCATCAACCGCCGGTCGGCAATGTAACGGATGTATTGCTTGACCTCCGCCGCCTCGAGGCCTTCGATCCCGTCCATCTCGAAAGCGAGGTCGATGAAGGCATCCTCGTGGTCGACGATCGTCGAACAGGCGACATAAAGATCGCGTTGCAGTTTTTCCGTCCAGATCGCGTCGTTCTCGTGAATGAAGGTCTTGAAGAGCCGGATGATCGAGTCGGTGTGCAGGGATTCGTCGCGAACCGACCAGGTGACGATCTGACCCATCCCCTTCATCTTGTTGAAGCGCGGGAAGTTCATCAGAATCGCGAAACTGGCGAAGAGTTGCAGGCCTTCCGTAAAGGCGCCGAATACGGCCAAGGTCTTGGCGATGTCTTCCTTGGTCTCGACGCCCCACTGCTGCATGTAGTCGTATTTGTCCTTCATCTCCTTGTATTTGAGGAAGGCCGTATATTCGGATTCCGGCATGCCAAGGGTATCGAGCAGATACGAATAGGCGGCGATATGCACCGTCTCTATATTTGAAAACGCTGCCAGCATCATCTGCACTTCGGTGGGTTGGAACACCTTGGCGTAATGCTTCATGTAGCAGTTGTTGACCTCGACATCGGCCTGGGTGAAGAAACGGAATATTTGCGTCAGCAGGTTCCGCTCGCCGTCGCTCAAATTGCGATGCCAGTCCTTGACGTCGTCGGCCAAGGGCACTTCCTCGGGCAGCCAGTGACTGCGCTGCTGGATCAGCCAGGCATCATAGGCCCAGGGATAACGGAAGGGCTTGTAAATCGGATCGGCGTCGAGAAGCGGCATCTTTAGTGAATTCTCCGTATCGCCCGAATCTCTCCCAATGAAGTTCCAAAAGGGAAAAATCGGCCAATTTCCTAAATTACTGGCAGGCTAGGCATTCCTCGTAATCGATGGTTTCGGCCGGCAGGTCACCGCTATTCACCTTGCCCAAATGCGGCACCTGCCGAACCGCTTCGTCCTGGTTGGAGACGACCTCGGCCCGCTGTATCGACTTGGAGCGGCAGTAGTAGAGGCTCTTCACGCCCTTCTTCCAGGCTTGGAAATGAAGCTGATGAAGGTCGCGTTTGTGAATATCCGCCGGCAGAAACAGATTCACCGATTGTGACTGGCAAACGAACGGTGCCCGATCGGCGGCGTGCTCCACGATCCAACGCTGGTCGATCTCGAAAGCGGTCCGGAACACAGCCCTCTCGTCGTCGGTCAGAAAGTCGAGATGCTGTACGGACCCTTCATTCGTCGTAATGGAGGACCAAGTCGCGTCGTCATCGTGCCCGTATTCCACCAACAAAGCCTTCAAATAGGTGTTTCGGACATTGAAGGAGCCCGACAGCGTCTTGTGCGTGAAGCTGTTGGCGGCATTCGGCTCGATCCCGGGCGAGGCACCGCCGCAAATGATCGATATCGACGCCGTCGGCGCCACCGACATCTTGTTGGAAAAGCGTTCCATGATCCCGAAATCCGCGGCATCCGGACAAGCGCCGCGTTCCTCGGCAAGCTTGCGGGACGCCGCATCGGCCCCGCTTCGGATATGTTTGAACATCCGGATGTTCCAGACCTTGGCCATGGCACCCTCGAAGGGCAGCATGTTGGCCTGAAGAAAGGAATGGAACCCCATCACGCCAAGGCCGACCGAGCGTTCGCGCATGGCGGCGTATTTGGCGCGCGCGAAATCGTCGGGCGCATTCTCGATGAAATCCTGAAGGACATTGTCGAGAAACCGCATCACGTCATCGATGAAGTTCTCCTCGCCTTCCCACTCCAAATATTTTTCGAGATTGAGCGATGAGAGGCAGCAGACAGCCGTTCGGTCCTCGCCGAACCTATCGATGCCGGTCGGCAGGGTAATTTCCGAACAGAGGTTCGAGGTCTTGACCTCGAGCCCGCCGAGTTTCTGGTGTTCGGGCAAGGCCTTGTTCACGTGATCGATATAGACGAGGTAGGGCTCGCCGGTCTCGATCCTTGAGGTGAGAATACGAATCCAAAGTCCCCGGGCGGAGATTTTCCGCAGAACCGAGCCGTCCTTGGGACTCGTCAGCGCCCATTCGTCATCATTCTCCACGGCCCGCATGAAAGCGTCCGTCACCAGAAGCCCGTGGTGCAAATTCAAGGCTTTGCGATTCGGATCGCCGCCGGTCGGCCTTCGGATTTCGACGAATTCCTCGATCTCGGGATGGCTGACCGGTAGATAGACCGCCGCACTGCCGCGTCGGAGCGAGCCCTGGCTGATCGCCAGGGTCAGCGAGTCCATAACGCGAATGAAGGGGATGACACCCGACGTCTTGCCGTTGTGGCCCACGCGCTCGCCGATCGAGCGGAGATTGCCCCAGTAGCTCCCGATTCCGCCGCCACGGGCGGCCAGCCAAACGTTTTCGTTCCAAAGCCCGAGAATGCCTTCCAAACTATCCGTCGCTTCGTTCAAGAAGCATGAGATCGGCAGGCCGCGGGATGTACCGCCGTTCGAGAGCACCGGTGTCGAGGGCATCAGCCAATGCCGGCTGATGTAATTGTAAAGGCGCTGGGCGTGATCTGAATCGTCGGCGTAGTGCAACGCCACGCGGGCAAACAGATCCTGATAATCCTCGCCCGGCATCAGGTAGCGGTCGGTCAAGGTCGCCTTGCCGAATGTCGTCAACAAATCGTCGCGCCGACGATCGATTTCGACCCGAACCCCTTTGTCGTTCTGTTTGACGTCACGGAATTCGCCGTCGGACGCGGACGACGCCCGAAGCGCGGCGTTTCCATCGGACTCCGCCAAAATTTCAGCGGACTTATCCACAAGCGCGTCGTCCCGCGGAAATACTCCCGATCCGTCCATGTTCCTCCCCCCTGTCCACAGCTGTGGACTGAGTAATTTGTTGATAACCACTATATATCGTGGCTTGTTGAGACATACGATACCAGATGTAGGCGCCATGTCATCGTGAACAAATCGCGAACATTAATAAAATTTTAACCCCATATCGACTTTCGTCAAGAGTGCTTCGAAATCACCGTTGGCGCCGTCAATCTAAACAGGCAATCTAACCGTCACGAATTGGGGAGCGATGTCGATGAAGCTCAATCTCGGTTGCGGCCACCACCACCTTGAGAGCTATTTGAATGTCGATAAGTATGAAAGCTGCCAGCCCGACGAGATCGCCGATCTCGAGATCTTCCCCTGGCCTTGGGCGGATGATGCCGCCGAGGAAGTCGTCCTGAGCCATGTCTTGGAGCATTTGGGACAGGCGACCGAAATATATTTCGGCATCTTCAAGGAGCTCTACCGGGTGTGCCGGAATGGGGCAAAGGTTCTGATCGCCGTACCACACCCCCGGCACGATGATTTCATCAATGATCCGACCCATGTTCACGCCGTAACGGTCGAATCCCTGGCGATGTTTTCCAAGAAATCCTGCGAAGAGTTCGTGGCCCAGAAGGCGGCGAATACGCCGCTCGCGTTGATCCTCGGTGTCGATTTCGAAATGGAGGATATGAAATTCACCTTGGAGCAGCCCTGGCTCTCGAAGGTGCAAAGCGGGGTGATGGGCGACACCGATCTGTTGCTCGCGATCCGCCAGCACAACAACGTCATCAAGGAAACGACGGTGGTGCTCAAGGTCAACAAGACCTGATTCGGACCTATTCCGCCGCCGACTCCCTGCCGTCGCCGACCCGCCCATCGAGCGTGATGCCGGCTTCCGTCATCGCCTCGATTTCAGACTCCGAATAGCCCGCCTCGCGCAACACTTCGACGCTGTGGGCGCCGAGGACGGCCGGCAGGCGGCGAATTTCTCCCGGAGACTTGGAGAACTTTACCGGCACATCGGTCAACCGAATCCGGCCCTCGCTCGGATGGTCGAATTCGCGAAAAATACCGGCAGCCTTGATGTGCGGATCGTCGGGCAGATCTTCGAACATGTTGACCTTGCCGTGGGGAATATCCGCCTTCTCCAAGACGTCGAGCAAATCGGCGGTCGTCCAATCCTTCACGATGTCGGCGACCATGACATAAAGCTCGCCGATCTTCTCGCTTCGCGTCTTGGGGTCCATGACCCGCGGGTCGTCGATCATGTCCTCGCGTCCGACCACCCGCCAGAATGCCCGCCAATGCTTGGTACTGTAGGGAAGGACACAGACGTAACCGTCTTTCGTCGCATAAGGGCGGCGGTACTCGACCATCGTCCGTTCATACCCCATCCCGCCCAAGGGCGGGTCGAATACCTGACCGGATTGGTGCTCCATCATGTTGAACCCGACCATGGTTTCCAACATCGGCACCTCGATTTCCTGACCCTCCCCCGTCCGTTCCCGGTGCAGAAGGGCGGCAATGGTCGCGTAAGCCGAGACCTGGGAAAGGATCTTGTCGGTGATTGAGGAATTGACGAAACGCGGCGGCCCGTCCCGGCCACCCTGCATCGCCGCCATGCCGGACGTGCCCTGAATAATGTCGTCATACGCCGGCCGCGCCGCATAGGGCCCGTCCCGACCGAAGCCGACGACCGAGACATAGATAACTTCCCGATTGACCGCCTGACAGGCTTCGTAGTCGAGCCCAAGCCGGGCAAGAGCCGCGGGGCGAACCGAACTTATAAAGACATCCGCCGTCGAGATCAGCCGAAGCAGGGCTTCCCGACCGCCGGCTTGCTTTAAGTCGAGGACGATACAGCGCTTGTTCCGGTTGCCGGAAAGGAAGGCATGACCCATGCCCGGATTCCGGTAAGGTGCCACATGACGGATGATGTCCCCGTCGGGCGTTTCGACCTTGATGATATCGGCGCCGAGATCGCCCATGATCTGAACGCCGACCGGCCCCAGGAATACGGTCGTCAGGTCGATAATCCGGTAACCTGAAAGCGGTCCGGCCATCACATCAACTTTCGCGGAAAGCAGTGAAGTTCCCGAGCAACGCGCGCATCGTCACTTCGAGGAGATGAGCGGCGGTTTCTCGCGGGATCGGATCGAAACGAAAGGCCCGCACGGAACGGCGAGCCGGGATAGCTTCATCAACGTGCATGCAACCCTTCCACGGATTCGTTTGTTTTGAATGTCGTCAAGCGGCGCTGCGTCTCTTCGCGCGGCGCGCGTGTGGCAAATGGATTGGCCGCCGGGCTTCGACGGCCCCAACGACGGAAGGACCGGTCAGTCCCGCGAGAGCCGGGCGATCTCGTCCTTGATTGCCAACTTCTGCCGTTTCAGATCTTTGATCGCCGCGGTGTTGGGCATTGGGCGACTGTTCTCATCCTCCAATGCCAAATCGAGATCGGCGTGCTTCTTTTTCAAGGATTCGATGTGATCCTCAACCGACATGCTTGGGCTCCCTTCGCCGTTCACCTCTTCAAACTCTTTCAACATTCGCCTCATCCATATCCGTCGATCGGAACGCGTTTTCCACGCAAATTTCGCTTTAATTGATGGTAGCTCGAACCGACCAATCTGTCACCCGGCGAGAGGAAATTTTGCTTGGCCCAATGAACTATTTTTCGGTGTTAAGCAGCAGTTCAATCGCGGCTTGCGTAACCCCATCAAGCGGCACCTCGATTATCTCCAGATAGACCTCGAGATTGGCGCGTGCGATGGCGATCGATCCCGTCTCTTCGGGTAGCGCTGTCCGCGATTGCAGAAATAATTGCTCAATTCGTTCCGCTTCCAGTTCGAGACTCTTGATCGATTCACGCAGATTGTCGGCCTCGCCACGAGGCATCTCGCGATAGCCGTTCTTCATGTCCCGGCGCAATCCGCGAAGCGGATGGACCACGCCTTGGCGCCAGCCCGAAACCGTCCCTTCCAGGTCAAGAATATCCGCCGATGACAATTGTCGCCGCCCCGTCAGGCCGCACCAGCAGCAATAGAGCAGCATGTTGACGTCCGCGCCGTGGCGGTCCTGGACGGCGATCAAAGCATCGGGAAGGCCGGGCCGCTCGTAAATCGATAGCGAGAACGCCCAAAACGACCGGACCTCCGCCTCTTTCATGCATCCCCCAGGGATATTCCCAGGCCCCGCGCGGTGGCGACGGCGGGGCCCGACGGATCGACCGCCTGATAGGTCGCAATGGCATCGCCGATCGATACGTCTTCAATTTGACGATCACGCCAGGCCACCATTCGATCGCTTCGACCCTCGGCGACAAGATCGACCGCGCGCACGCCGAACGCGGATGCCATCATGCGGTCGCGGGCTGTCGGGATTCCGCCACGTTGAACGTGACCAAGCACGGTTACGCGAATTTCGGCGGACACCCGCTCAGCAAGCATCTCCGCAAGCGCATGCCCGATCCCGCCGTAACCGACGCCGCGGGGCGCATTACCGCCGGTTACAGATTGACCGTCCGGCAAGGTGACCGCCTCCGCCACGATCACAAGAGCGAAGTTGTGGCGATCCGTCGCGACATCCTTCAATCGCTCCGCAACGATGTCGAGATCATAGGCAATCTCCGGGATCAAGATCACGTCGGCGCCACCGGCGATCCCGGCAACGAGGGCAATGTGACCCGCATCCCGGCCCATGACTTCCAAGATCATGATTCTGTCGTGACTAGCGGCGGTCGGCTGCAAATGGTCGAGGGCCTCAGTGGCGACCTGCACGGCGGTGTCGTAGCCGATCGCAACCTCGGTGATACCGATATCGTTGTCGATTGTCTTGGGAATGCATACCAGTGGAATGTCGCCCTTATCGGCAAGGCGTTTCAATATGGCCTGGCTGCCGTCTCCGCCGATTCCGATCAGTGCGTCAAGGCCAAGCGAGCGGAAGCCTTCGATCATCTCGTCCGAGCGATCGACCGCCTCTCCATTGGGATCGGGATAGCGGAATGGATCGCCTTTATTCGTACTTCCGAGAATCGTACCGCCTTGGCGAAGGTGCGACCCTTCAAAATCATCGGGCGTCAATTCGCGTGCCCTGGGCGGCCGATCAAGAAGCCCATCCGTACCGTGTTCGATACCGACGACCTCCCAATCGTGCCCGATTACCGCGCGACGCACCACGGCGCGAAGCGCGGCATTCAAACCTGCGCAATCGCCACCACTCGTCAATACGCCCAATCGTTTCGCCATTTTGCCATCCCGCTATAGTTCAATTGAGATCGATAAATCCCTTACGGAAATTTGTCGCGAAATTTGATACATTAGGAAAGTCGGCAGCATACATTCGGCCGTGGGGAAAATGGACGAATTAGACGACATCAGGCAACAACTCGATGTTTTGAGATTGGAACATCGCGATCTCGACGAGGCAATCGCGAGAATCACCGACAGTCCGCCATTCGATCAATTGCATATTCAACGGCTCAAGAAGCGAAAATTAATTTTAAGAGACCAGATCGCAACGCTCGAGAGCCAATTAGTGCCTGATATTATCGCTTGATTAGGAATTGCGGTTGGCGCCTCGGTTCCTAAATTCGGTGGTGCCGGTCAGTCGCGGCAAGCGCCGAAGCGGCATCCTCCTCCGCGGATAACGGATGGACGGCGGCCGCGATCCGCAAGGCGATCTCCGCTTCCTCCCAAAAAAAGATCTGATTCTCCAGCACCCGCGCGATCCAATCCGCCTTTTCGGTCGCCTGCCGGACATCGCTGGCGATCAGCACCACACCGAATTCCGTCCCCCCCAACCTGCCGATTACGTCCGATTCTCCGACGTGCTGACGCAAGACCTCCGCGACATGTTCGATCGCCGCATCGCCCGCCGCACGACTGTGCTCGACATTGAGCGTTTCCAGATCTTCCACCGAAAGAAACAGCAGAATATTCTCGGTTTGGTATTCTCGCGCCATAATCTGCGCATGCGAGATTTCCCGCACGAAGGCGCGACGGTTCAAGACACCGGTTAAACCGTCGCGATCCGCGAGATCGGTCAAATAATCGATCCGCTTCCGGTTCTGGCCTATTTCCTGCCGAAGTTCCGCGACCTCAACCACGAGCTCCATCAGCGCCTTTCGCGCACGATCGGTCAGATCGGCCCGGTCGAGACCATGGAACGAAGCGATATCTTCGCTCAACTCGGCCAGATCGGGCGACACTGGAGATGAGGACTGTCCGGTTTTTCGCTCGAAGGCCTGCGTCGACGCGGTAACCGTCTTCGTATCACGGTTCATTGGCGCCGTTAGTTCGACCGGCTTGGGTTCATCCACTTTCATGCCGAACCGTCCCTAACAGTGAGTCCGAGGCATTCATACAACATCGTGGAATCATTAACAGAATCATACGCGAGATCGATGGATTCCGCTACCCACATGTTCACGCCCGACTTGTCACCTCTTGGCCTCGAATTATAATGCGCGGCCAGCACGGAATATCACGGTTTTAGGAGACGGAAGAGCATGGCGAACAAACCGATCGTCGGAATAATCATGGGCAGCCAATCGGACTGGCCCACAATGAAAAAGACGGCGGAAATCCTCGATGAACTCGGCATCCCCCATGAAGAACGCGTGATTTCGGCACATCGAACGCCGGCACGGACGCTCGAATACGCGGAATCGGCGCGAGATCGCGGCCTCAAGGTCATCATCGCGGGTGCCGGAAAGGCAGCCGCTCTCCCGGGTGCGGTCGCCGCCTTGACGCCATTGCCCATTCTCGGCGTGCCTATGAAGACATCGGATCTCGGTGGCCAGGACAGCCTGTTGTCGATGGCGCAAATGCCCGGCGGCATTCCCGTCGGAACGCTCGCGATCGGCAATGCGGGCGCCACGAATGCCGGCCTGCTCGCCGCGGCGATTCTCGCCTTGGCGGATCCCGCGATCGCGAAAGCGCTGGATACCTGGCGGGCCAATCAATCGGCGAACGTACCGGAGAAACCGGAGGATTGATACGCGGCCTTCCGTGACGGGACCGGGTATGGCCGGCAGCCCTACTAAGACCCGTATCGCCGTCCGCTGCATAACGGGTTGATCCGGCTACCTAACGCCTCGACAAATTTCGGAACCCGCATCGCATCCGCGATCCGCCTATCGAGGAAGCGCCAAGTCTCCTCGTACCCCGCGCTCTCGTCTTGCAACCAATATAGGACCGTCGCGCTATAGACCGCCGCCAAAAGGCCGCGTTTTGTGTAAAAGTTCCAATCCGTCGCCGTGTCGCCGGCGCCCCGCCAGATCGCATCAACCGTATCGTAGAGCATACGCGTCGCCATCGGCGCGTTCGTCGGAAGTGCCAAAATGACAACCGCCCGCCGAATCGCCTCGCGGTCTTCGGCGCAGGCCTCGAGCCGAATTCGGACGGCGCGAGCGATCCGATCCCTTATGCGCTCGCCCTCGGTATCAGCTTCGGAAATTGCCGTCGCCATGTCCCGGTCGGCCAAACGATGGTGCAGTTCGATCATCTCCAGCGCCCCGCCGGGGAACGCGATCACCGCCTCGGCCGGCGGTCGCCCGATATCCTCGGCACCGGCACGAAGCGCCCGCGCCGACCATCCATCGAACGGTACGTGGCGCAGCGCCGCCCGCAGAAGCGGTTCCCGCATGGAGGCGTCTTCGACCGTCATTGGGGTTCCTCCTCAATATCATCCTCCTCCTCGGAAGGCGCCGCGTGATATCTCATCTGGTCTTGGTACATAAGCAAGGACAGATCCGTCATCCTTTGCGGATAGAGAATGCCGTCGAGATGATCGCACTCATGCTGCACGACGCGCGCATGGAATCCCTCCGCGACCCGCTCGATCGATTCGCCGTCGATCGAAAGCGCCCGATAGCGAACCAACGTATGGCGAGGCACCGCGCCGATCATGCCGGGAACCGAAAGACAGCCCTCCCAATCCTCCGCCAGTTCTTCCGAGAGAGGCGTGATTTCGGGGTTGATGAGGATCGTGGGCGGAACCGGCTCCGGATGCTCCTCATCGCGGCCTTCGGGCACATGAAAAATGACCAGCCGAATGGGGACATGGACTTGCGGCGCCGCAAGACCGGCCCCATCCGCGTCGGCCATGGTCTCCAGCATATCCTCGACCAGACGTCGGATTTCGGGTGACGTCGGGTCCGCGATACCGGCCGCCCGTTCGCGCAGCACGGGATGCCCCATTTTCGCAATTTTCAGTATCGCCATGACAATCGTTTTATGCCCGATCTCTCGAACCCGGTCGAGGGGGGACCGGGCTTCACAAGGCACGACACCTATGATATAAGCCGCCTCCGTCTTGAAATATCGGATCATGGTTGCCAAGGAGAAGGACCATCGTTCACGTCACCGTACGCGACAATAATGTCGACCAAGCCTTGAAAGCGTTGAAAAAGAAAATGCAGCGTGAGGGCGTATTCCGGGAAATGAAGCTCCGTCGGGCGTATGAGAAGCCGTCCGAGCGCAAGGCTCGAGAGAAGGCGGAAGCGATTCGTCGTCACCGCAAGCTGTTGCGCAAGAGGATGGAACGCGAAGGCTTCTAGCGGGAAACGTTCGAAAACCGAGCAATTTTGAGCGCCCACGGTTCGCCCAAGGGCGCTTTTCGCTTTTGTGGCCCGGCGAAATCAGGGGACGGCGAAATCAGGGGACGGGAATGGCAAAAAAGCGGACGGGCGAGCCTTGGATGGCAGCCCCGGAATATGGCCGCAGCCTCAATGGCTTCGGGATAAATCTATTGGTCGCAGATGTTGCCAGATCGGTCCAGTTCCTGGAAACCGTATTCGGGACCGAAACCGTCTATGCCGACCCGGATTTCGCGGTTTTCCGCCACGGCGACCGCGAATGGATGCTGCACGCCGATCATACTTATGAAGATCATCCCCTATTGGGCTTCGTATCCAAAAAAGAAGGACGGGGTGCGGGTGTCGAGTTACGGCTTCACGGCATCGACCCCGACAAGGCGGAAGCCAACGCCCGGGCGTCCGACTTCACGGTAATCGCGGGTGCCATGGACAAGGCGCATGGTCTTCGGGAAGCCTATATTCTTGATCCCGATGGATATTGCTGGGTTCCCGATCTGCCTATCGAGACGGACTAGATGTGATGTCTCAATAGAAAGACCGCGTGGAGACACCGCCCCACGCGGTCGATCGAAAATACTACAGTGGATAAAGGTGCCGTTCTTTCCTTGCCACGATATCCGTCAGAACGTGTAACCAACTCCGAAACCAATGACCAAGGGGTCGAGATCGGTTCCTTTGGCGTTGATTGCTCCACCATTCACGATGATGTCGGTATCGACGAAAACCTTCTTAACGTCGAAATTCAGCACCCATCTATCGGCGATCTGATAGTCGAATCCCGCCTGGAATGCGAACCCGAACTCGTTGGAATAGTCGACACTATTTACGCTTCGGCCCCGCTCGACATCGAAGGTGATGGTGTAATTGATACCGGCGCCGATATAGGGGCTGCACGCCTGTTTCGGCGCGAAATGGTATTGCAAGATGATAACCGGCGGCAACAACCGAACGGTGCCGAGATCGAGGTCGCCCGAGGTCGAGTTCTTGACCTCGACCGAGTGCTTGGTCGTCGCGAGTATCAGCTCGGCCGCGATGTTGTCGGTGAAGAAATAGGTAAAATCCAACTCCGGAATCACATCGTCACTGGTCCGGGCCGAACCGCCAAGCGTGTCCGTCGTGCCGTCGGTGTCACTCATGAAGCTGACTCCGCGCAGGCGGACCATCAGATCGCCCTTGCTCTTCGCGTCGGCGTAACCCGAAATCACCAAACCCAGAGCCAAAATTCCGGCCACTGAAATTACTTTCGCCAAACGAGGCATTGTCCCCTCTCCCGTGGTCATTGCACTACCTGAATGCCCAAAAACCCTCTTTCTTCAACGGATTGTACACGCGAGGACCGATTCTGCAAGGCTGGTGCGAGCTTGGCCGTCATCTGATTCGGCGCGGTAAAATGTCGGATTTCCCTCACACAAGCGTGACTTGTCCGGAGCGAAATCCTCGACGAAACTCGGTCCATGCGAAGCTTTCTGATGTCAGTGGTTCTCTTGGGTCTCTCGGTCTGCGCCGCCAGCGCCAACCCGGCGTATTGGCGCTATGAATGGCCGAAAACGGATTTCACCAAACACTCGATCCCGTATAGCGAGATCCTGTCGGGCGGCCCTTCGAAAGACGGGATACCGCCGATCGACGACCCGAAATTCAAACCCGTCCGCACCGTCGAAGGCTTAGGCGCGACCGAACCCGTCATCGGAATAACGATCAATGGCGAGTCCAAGGCCTACCCGCTGCGGATATTGATGCGCCACGAAATCGTCAATGATGTCTTGGCAAAGGTTCCGATCGCGGTGACGTTCTGCCCGCTCTGCAACGCCGCGATGGTGTTCGACCGACGGATGGAGGGGCGGACATTGAGCTTTGGAACCACGGGCAAGTTGCGGAACTCGGATCTCGTGATGTGGGATCGCCAAACCGAAAGTTGGTGGCAACAGTTCCTCGGCGAGGGCATTGTGGGAGAGATGACCGGGAAGCGCCTGAAGGCTCTGCCGGCACGTCTCGAATCATGGGAAAACTTCAAGTCACGCGCGCCGCATGGCCAGGTCCTCGTGCCATCGGGAATGTTTGCGTCCATGAGCACCTACTGCTGCAACCCATACGCCTACTATGACTCCCAAGACGGGCCCTATGGCCATTTCCTCAGGGTGAAAATGCCGAAGGGCGTGCCGGCGATGATGCGGGTGGTTTCGCTGGAGGACAAGACCGAGGCCTGGGCTCTGCCAATGTTGCGGAGCAAGAAAATTCTCAAGCTCAAGAACGGCGTGACCCTGCGTTGGACGCCGGGTCAAAATTCGGCTCTCGATTCGCCGGAGATTGCGAAGGGCCGCGATGTCGGGAATATCACGGCGAGCCGCAAGGGCCCGAATGGGCCGGTCGACATTCCCTATTTCGTGGATTTCGCCTTTGCCTATCGGGCCTTCTTCCCGGATCGTCCGATCCATATGAATTGACCCGCCCGATCTACTCCAAAGCCTTTACGATCCCTTCGCACATCTCCTTGGCGTCGGAGAACAGCATCATCGTGTTGTCGCTGTAAAACAGCGGGTTGTCGATCCCGGCGTAGCCCGATCCAAGTGAGCGTTTAACGAAGAGAACCGTACCGGCTTCTTCGACGTTAACTATCGGCATTCCATAAATTGGGCTCGTCGTATCGGTTTTCGCCGACGGATTGGTGACGTCGTTGGCGCCGATCACGAAGGCGACATCGGTCGCCGCGAAATCACGGTTGATCTCCTCCAGCTCCAAGACCTCGTCATACGGCACATTCGCTTCCGCCAGAAGGACGTTCATATGGCCGGGCATCCGGCCCGCGACGGGATGAATGGCATATTGCAGGTTCAAGCCTTCCTTCTTCAGGAGGTCGGCCATCTCGCGAAGCGCGTGCTGAGCCTGCGCAACCGCCATCCCGTATCCCGGAACGATTATGACCGTGCCGGCATTCTTCATGATGAAGGCGGCGTCTTCCGCGCTTCCGGAACGGACGGTTCTATCTCCAAGGTCTTGATCCGGTGCCGCATTTTCCCCGCCAAAGCCACCAAGGATGACATTGAAAAACGACCGATTCATGCCCCGGCACATAATGTAACTGAGGATTGCGCCCGAAGACCCGACGAGGGCGCCGGTAACGATCAAGGCCGTGTTGGATAGCGTGAAACCGATGCCACAGGCGGCCCAGCCCGAATAGCTATTCAACATGGAAATCACGACGGGCATGTCGGCGCCGCCGATCGGAATAATAATCATGATGCCGATCGCGAACGACAGACCGACGATGGCCCAAAACAGCACCACCGTTTGCGCGTCCGCGAACCAAACGATGAGTGCGATCAGAATCAACAGTAGAGCGGCGTTTAGCGGATGTTGCCCCGGAAAGACGACCGGAGCGCCGCTCATAAGACCCTGCAATTTTGCGAAGGCGATGATCGAGCCCGTAAAAGTGACCGCACCGACCGCCGTTCCGATACTCATTTCGACGAGGCTCAACACCTTGATGTCGCCGGGAACGCCGATGCCATAGGCTTGCGGCAGGTAAAATGCCGCGCCGGCGACTGCGACGGCGGCAAGCCCCACCAGGCTATGGAAGGCCGCCACGAGTTGCGGCAGCGCCGTCATTTCAATCTTGAGTGCGATGAAGGTTCCGATCGATCCACCGATCAAAGCCGCCACCACGATCATCGTATAGCTGAGAATTCCCGGCGCCAGCAGAGTCGTCCCAACGGCAATCACCATGCCGGAGATGCCGTAGATATTGCCCAGTCGGGCCGTTTCCGGCGAGGACAGACCCCGCAGCGCCATGATGAACAATATGCTTGAAATCAGGTACGCGAAGGAGGCCAGATTTCCGCTCATTCCCGGCGCCTCTTATTTCTTTTTCTTATACATGCCCAACATGCGCTGCGTAACGATGAAACCGCCGAAGATATTGACCGACGCCAGCATCACGGCAAGGAAACCCATCGTCTTGGAGAAACTTATCCCGGCGGGCCCCGCCGCTATAAGGGCGCCAACGATAATAACGGAGGAAATCGCATTCGTGACACTCATCAACGGTGAGTGCAGAGCCGGCGTTACGTTCCAAACAACGTAATAGCCCACGAAGATCGCCAATACGAATACGGTGAACAACAGGATGAACGGCTCGCCTTCGACAATAGCGCCGTCATGGCGGACGACCTGCGTCGCTTCGTTGAGCACGGCTTCGGCTTGCGCCGCCAATGCACGCGCGGCGTCGGCCATTTTTCCCGCGCTTTCGACGAACTTTTCCGGCTCCATACGCGTTTCCCCCTTTAGCCCCGCTCAATGACGATTTCCGGCGCGCTTTCGCGTACCGGCGGCGCGTTCCTAACGGGCTCTTTCGTGTCAATCGCGCAATCTCTATCGGTCAACATTGGATGAACGACGGCCCCATCGCGCGTGACAAGCGTTCCCGCAACCGTTTCATCCTCCAAGTCGATTTTTAACGACAAGTCGTCGGGATCTATCTGGGGGAGTAGAAAGCTTTGTAAATTTCGAGCGAAGAGCCGACTCGCATCCGCTGGAACGCGGCCCGGCATGTTCGCATGCGCGACAATCTTCACACCGTGCTTGATCGAAACCTTGTCGAACTCCGAAAGGGCACAATTCCCTCCCGCCTCGATCGCGAGATCCATTATCACCGAACCCGGCTGCATTGACTTCACCATCGCCTCATCGACCAAAATGGGCGCCGTCCGGCCGGGGATAAGGGCGGTACAAATGACGATATCCTGTTTGGCGATCGTCTCCGCGATCAAAGCCGCTTGTTTCGCCTTGTAGGCGCCGCTCATTTCCTTCGCGTATCCGGCCTCGGTCTGCGCCGCGGCGAACTCCTCGTCTTCCACGGCGATAAATTTCGCGCCCAGCGATTCGACTTCCGATTTAGTCGCGGGCCGTACATCCGTCGCCGATACCACGCCTCCCAAACGACGGGCCGTCGCGATCGCCTGCAGCCCGGCGACACCGGTCCCCATCACCAGGACCTTTGCCGGTGGAACGGTCCCGGCCGCGGTCATCATCATGGGAAACGCGCGGCCGTATTCGGCGGCGGCATCCACCACCGCCTTATAGCCGGCAAGATTGGCCTGCGAGGAAAGTATATCCATCGACTGCGCCCGACTGATCCGCGGCATCATCTCCATCGCGAATCCGGTAAGGCCCGCCTGAGCCATGGCCGCGACGAAGGCGCGATTCGTCAATGCATTCACCTGACAGACAAGGGTTTGTCCCGGAGAGAATTCGGAGAGTTCGTCGAAGTCCTCCCCGGCCATCATCGGTCGCCGAACCTTGAGCACGATATCGGCATCCGCCAACGCATCGGCAACACTCGACGCTATCGCGCCGCCGGCTTCCCGATAAGCGGCGTCGGGCATGTTCGCGCTTGCCCCAGCCCCTTTTTCGACTTGAACCTCGATGCCAAGATCCACGAATTTCGCAACAGTGTCCGGTGACGCGGCGACACGCGTCTCGTGCGCGCGCCTCTCCTTAAGAACGGCGATTTTCATCGGCAGGAAATCCCCGGTTCAATTGGTGTTCTTAGTCAAACGAAGTTGCCATCTATTCGAATAATTGCCAAGCACACTCGATCAATTCTATGTGTGCCCCTTTGTCGCGGGCAGCGATAATTTCATTTCGACTTCGACAAATACGAATTCATGCTGGTTAGCATTGATCACGTCATGCTCGACCCCGGCCTCGCGCGCATAGGAAACGCCGGCGGTAAGCTCGGCCATACTCTCGCCGTCGGGTCCTTTCAGCAGAAGCTTGCCGGTCGTCATCGGCACCACGACATAATCGTATTGATGTCGATGCCAACCAGTGGCGGCCCCCGGCGCGAAGCGCCATTCCGTGACACGCACCCGTTCATTGTCGACCTGAATCGTGGCGACCGCCTGTTCTCGTTCCTCGCTCATTCCCACCTTCCTTCGTCACCGAACGAGGACGATGATAAATACTCGCGCGGCAAACACCAACCATGCCGGTCCCCGATGCCTATGGATCCCCGGAATTCAAACCGACCGCGGCGAGGGACTCCTGTTGGCGCTTCGCCAAATCCTCCGCGTCGAACCCGTCGATCAGGCCGTGAAACATCCGGTGCCAATTGATCTCGGCTTGCAGATGCATGAAAACCGAACCGAGGCCGATCGCGGCCCGGTCCATGAAGACGAATTCGCGCGGCGGTTTCACGCCGCCGAGGCGGCGCAGTTCCGCATGCACCTTGTTCGCGACCCTCGCCCCGTAAAGGCCGCCTTCCTCCTCCTGGATTTTCTGGACTTGGTCTTTCAGGAGCGGCGCGTAGACGAAGTTGGCCCAAAGATTCAGAACGTCGATCATTTCGCCCGATAGGTCGCTAAATCCCCATGTCTCGTAGGCATGCACGGCCAGGTCCGTATTGTCGTCCCGCAGCGCTTCGTAAAGGTCGATCACGCCTTGAATAAATTTCGGCGGGAATATCCGAACGCAGCCGAAATCCATGAGATTGATCCGATTATCCGGCCGGATGCTGTAATTGCCGAGATGTGGATCGCCGTGAATGACGCCGTGGAAGTAGAATGGCACGTACCAGGCCCGAAACATGTTTTCAGCGACCGCGTTCCGCGTCGCCAACGGGCTTTCCTTCAGGGTCAGAAGCGGCGCGCCGGAGAGCCAGGTCATGGTCAAGAGCCGGTCGGTCGAGAGTGCCGCGACCGTGTCCGGCACCCGCACCCCCGGCTCTTCCCGAAGCATGTTCCGATAGAGCGCCATATGCCGGGCTTCCAAATGATAGTCGAGTTCCTCGCGGAGGCGCGCCGCGATTTCCGCATGGATCTCCCTGGTGTCGATCGCCTTGTCGGTCCGCGCATAAATACGAAATACGAGGTCCAATTGCTTGAGATCCGCTTCGACCGCCGAGGCCATGTCGGGATATTGGAGTTTGCAGGCGAAGGATTGGCCGTCGTGCCCCTCGGCCTTGTGGACTTGTCCCAAGGAAGCTGCGTGGGCGGCGGCGCGATCGAACCGCCGGTATCTCGACGGCCAATCATCTCCGAGTTCCGTCGCCATCCGACGGCGCACGAAGGGCCATCCCATCGACGGCGCGTTCGCCTGAAGCTGCTTCAATTCGCGGACATACTCTTCCGGGAGCGCATCGGGGATGGTCGCCATCAACTGCGCGACTTTCATCAACGGCCCCTTGAGACCGCCGAGCGCCGCCGTCAGATCGCCCGCATGCTGTCCCTTGTCGAGTTCAAGGCCAAGATAGCGGGACGCGACGAGCCGCGCCGCAAGACCGCCCACCGCGCCGCCGACACGGGCATAGCGCTTGGCGCGGCCGCCGGCGGAGTTTTTGTCCGAGAGCGACATGGCCCCTTACTCGAGGACAGTGGTGCCTGGGGTCAATTTACCATCTCTCGGCATTATAGGGTGTGAGATCGATTCCGGGATCGCGACCCGCGATGAGATCGGCGTTGATGCGGCCCATCACCGGCCCCAGGGTCATGCCGATATGCGCCCCGCCGGTCGCGAAATATATTCCCGCCGCGTCCCGTGCCGGTCCCAGGATCGGTACGGTATCGGGCGTTGACGGCCGGCGACCCATCCAAATGCTCTGTTCGTCCGCGCGGAGGCCCTTCACCAATTCTTCCGCCTTTTTGACGGTCACCCGAATGCGTCGATAATCCGGCGCGGCATCGATCCCGGCGAGTTCCACGCCCGTGGTGAGACGATAGCCGTCCTCCATCGGCGAAATCATGGCGACGTTTTCGAAGAAGTGAACCGGTCGGCGCAAGCCGGGTTCCGGCGCCGGCATCATGACATGATAGCCTCGCTCGCTATCGAGAAGCAGCTTGACCCCGAACATCCGTGCCAGTCGCCGCGACCACGCACCCGCCGCGATGACCACGAGGTCGACGACATGTTCGCCCTTATCCGTCGTAACGCGCCAGCCGCCGGACCCGTCACGAACGAGATTGGTGACGCCCTCCCGCAGTAACCTGCCGCCGCGATCCGTAAAGGATCGCGCGAAAACCTCGGTCAAACGCCCCGGGTTGAGAATGCCGTAAGTGTCGGGAAAGAAATACGCATTCGTGAAAATTGGCTCCAGCCCGGGTTCCAATTGGCGAATCTCGTCGGCACCGAGAATTTCGAGTTTGCGCCCGGTTGCCCTCATCGTTTTCAGTTCGCGGCCCTTCGAAGCGGCGAAAGCGGCCTCGGTCCGATAGACCCTAAGCATGCCGCCTTGGGCGACCAGGTCACCCGCATCCGCGTCTTCGATCAACGTTCGATAGGCCTCCCAGGACAAATCCAGGAGCCGTGCTTTCACGGTCGCATTGGCCAGTATTCGTTCGGGCGCGCTATTGCGGATCAAAGATGCCAGCCACGGCAGCAATTGCGGAAGGTAGGTCCATCGAATGCTGAGCGGTCCGGTGGGATCCATCAACAGTTTCGGCACCCGGGCCAGCATATCCGGCGTTGCCGTCGGCATGCAGCTATAGGCGGCGATCAGGCCCGAATTCCCGAAGGACGCCATGCTGCCGGGCGGTTCCGGGTCGAGAAGGGTGACGTTGTGGCCGTCGCGCTGCAAGTAAAGTGCATTGGAAACGCCGGCAATGCCGGCGCCGACAACGGCGATCTTTCGTGATTGCGGGCCGTTAGAGTTCGGCATTCCGTCGCTCCCCATCAATTCGGAAGGGAGTGATTATTTCCCAGCCTCCCGCACGACGCCAGTCAAAGCGCCGCCTCGAGCTCGTCGATCAATCCCTCGACCACGCCGAGACCCTTGTTCCAAAAGCCGGGGTCGGTCGCATCGAGACCGAAGGGTTCGAGCAGTTCCTTGTGCCGCCGCGTGCCGCCGGCCGACAGCATGTCGAGATATTTATCCGCAAAACCGCCCTCCGCCTCCCGGTAGACCGAATAAAGCGCGTTCACCAGACAATCGCCGAAGGCATATGCATAGACGTAAAACGGCGAATGGATGAAATGCGGGATATAGGACCAGTAATGCCGATATTCGTCATGCAGCCGCAAAGCAGGACCCAGGCTTTCGCCCTGAATCCGAAGCCAAACCTCGCCGATTTCATCCGCCGTCAATTCGCCGTTGCGCCTGGCATCGTGAATGTCGCGCTCGAAGAGACAAAATGCCGTCTGCCGGATCACCGTGTTGATCATATCCTCGATCTTGCCCGCCAGCATGGCGCGTCTAGCGGTCGCGTCGGTCGTTCCGTTCAGCATGGCTTGAAACGTCAACATCTCGCCGAAGACGCTCGCCGTCTCGGCCAGGGTCAATGGCGTGTCCGCCATGAGGTGCCCCTGCTTCGCCGACAGCACCTGATGGACGCCGTGCCCCAGTTCATGCGCCAGGGTCATCACGTCCCGGGTCTTCCCCTGATAGTTCAGCAGAATGTAGGGATGAGCCGAAGGGACGGTCGGGTGGGAAAAGGCGCCCGACGCCTTGCCGGGGCGCGGCGGCGCGTCGATCCATGATTCGGTGAAAAACCGGTCGCCGATATCGGCCATTCGGCCGGAAAATCCCCCATAGGCGTCCAGCACGGTGGTCCGCGCCTCAAGCCAGGAAATTTCGCGGTTGTCCTCGTCGGGGGGCGGCGCGTTCCGATCCCAATAATTCATCTGCTCGACACCGAACCACCGCGCCTTGATCGAATAATAGCGATGGGAGATGCGCGGATAGGCGCCCCGCACCGCCTCGATCAACGCATCGACCACGTCGTCCTCGACGAAATTGGCAAGGTTGCGGCTCGAAATCGGCCGCGCGAAGTCGCGCCAGCGGTCTTCCACCTCCTTGTCCTTGGCCAGCGTGTTCGTGACCAGCGCGAACGGCCGGATATTGTCGCCCAAAACCGACCCCAGACTCTGTGCGGCCTCGCGGCGCTTTTCGCCGTCAGGATCGCTCAAGAGATCGAGAATTTCAGTCTCGGTCAGATCCTTGCCCCGAAACGGAAAACGTAGGTCGGCGATGGTCTCGTCGAACAGCCGGACCCAGGCGGACCGGCCCGCCACGAATTTCTCAAGCAGTAGCTTCTCAACCTCGTCCGACAGCTGATGCGGCCTGAAGGCGCGCATGTCGCGAAGCCACGGCCGGTAGCGCGCGAGTTCGGACGACTCCAATTTGGATTCTAGCTCGTCCTCCTCGATCCGGCGCAGTTCAAGTTCGAAGAACAGCAGCACCGTCGCGACCTCGTTGACGCGTTCCTGGATCGTCTGGAAGAAGCGTCCGGTCTCCGGGTTCGTGATATCGCCCGCATAGGTCAAATGCGCATAGCTCAGCGCCCGCGCCAATCGTTCCTGTTGCCGTTCAAATTCGCCGAGTGCCACACCAAGCGAGGCACCATCGAGTCCCGCCACCTTTCCCTGATACTCGCCGGCGAACGCAACGGCATCCCGTCCGGCGGCGGCAAGGTCGTTCTCGAGTTCAGGTGAATCCGGTGCCGGATATAGAGCCGACAAATCCCAGACCGGTAGCGATTCCGTGCGCCGTGCGTTACTCATGTCTTTACTCCATGCTGGACCGCGATATAAGTCCGGATAAGCGCCAGCACAAGCGCTGGGAACATAATGGGACCGTGAACATGGATTACTCATCGATTCCGAACCTAGTCACCATGTTTTTCGATCGCGCCGATCACTACGATACGGCACCGTTTCTTTGGGCGAAACGCGACGATACATGGCACCCCATAACGTGGCGCGAAACGGCGGAGCGGGTCAGCGCGCTGGCGCGCGGCTTGCGCGCGCTCGGAATAGAGCCCGGCGACCGTGTGGCGCTGGTTGCCGAAAACCGACCCGAATGGCTGATCGCCGATGTCGCGATCATGGCGGCGGGTGCCGTTACGGTTCCGGCCTATATCACCAACACGGTCGAGGATCATTTGCATATCCTGTCCGATAGCGGTGCCAAAGGGGCGATCGTCTCGACCGAGGCGTTGGCGCAAAACCTCATTCCGGCGGCGCAGCAATGCTCAGACGTCGACTTCCTGGTTTCCATCGAGCCGATTTCCGAATCGACTCAAGGGTTCGAAACCCTCGACTGGGAAACCGCGCTGGCGCGCGGCCGCGAGGCCGATGACGATATCGCCGAACGCGCGGCCGAGATCGAGCGCGGCAGCACCGGCTGTATCATTTACACCTCCGGCACGTCGGGCAGGCCGAAGGGCGTCATGCTCAGCCATGGTGCGATCATCTGCAATTGCATGGGCGCGCACGATTTACTGACGCATCTTCCCGGATTCGCCGTCGGCAAGGAAATCTTCCTTTCCTTCCTGCCCTTGTCGCATTCCTATGAACACACGGCCGGTCAATTCCTCCCGATCTCGATCGGCGCGCAAATCTATTATGCGGAAAGCGTCGACAAATTGATCGGGCACTTCCCGGAGGTGCAGCCGACAATCCTGACGGCGGTGCCTCGGCTTTACGAGGTCATGCACGGCCGGATCACGCGGGGCGTCGAACAGGCGGGCGGCCTGAAGAAGTCGATGTTCATGAAAGCCGGGGAACTGGGCCGTCGGCGCTACGAGAATGACGGCCGATTGGGGCCGATGGCTGGCGTGCTCGATGGGATATTGGACAAACTGGTGCGCACCAAGGTTCAGGAACGTTTCGGCGGGCGACTGAAGGCGTTCGTGTCGGGCGGCGCGCCGCTCAATTATGACATTGGAATCTTTTTTACCGGTCTCGGCCTGACCATTCTGCAAGGCTATGGCATGACGGAATCGGCACCCGTGATCAGCTGCAATCTGCCGTCGCCGAATAAGATCAAGACGGTCGGACCGCCGATGAAGGATATCGATGTCCGGATCGCGGGCGACGGCGAGATCCTGGTTCGGGGCGAGCTGGTCATGCAGGGCTATTGGAACAATCCGGAAGCGACGGCCGAAACCGTGCGCGACGGCTGGCTCCATACCGGCGATATCGGCCTTATCGACGAGGACGGTTACATCCAGATCACCGACCGCAAGAAGGACATCATCGTGAATTCGGGCGGCGACAATATTTCTCCGCAGCGGGTGGAGGGCATGTTGACGGTCGAACCCGAAATCGGCCAGGCCATGGTCTACGGCGACAAGCGGCCGCATCTCGTGGCCTTGATCGTCCCCGATGCGGATTTCGTCGAGGAATGGGCGACCCTCAACAGCCGGGAACCGTCGATCGGCGCCTTGATTGACGATGAGGATTTCGCCCGTGTCATTCGCAATTCGCTCGACCGCGTGAATGCCAAGCTGTCGAACATCGAGCGGGTACGGCGATTCAAGCTGACGGCGGAGCCATTCGGCATCGAAAACGGCATGCTGACCCCGAGCATGAAGATCCGGCGCCACGTCATTCGCGAGAATCACGGCGCGGATCTGGAAGCGCTCTACGGCGACTGATCCGGCGATACGGCTTGATAAAACGAGATGCGGTGAGCGAACTTACACGGCGCGAGGCGTTGAAAGGCGCCGCCTGTTCCGGCGCGATACTGGCACTCCCGTTTCCCGCGAATGCTACGGAGCCGATCATGAAGCGCCCCATTCCAAAATCAGGCGAAGCCTTGCCCGCGGTCGGTCTTGGGACCTGGCAGACGTTCGATATCGGCAATTCCGCGGAGGAGCGTGCCGGCCGAGAAGAGGTGTTGCGCCTCCTACTGGAGAGCCAGGGCAGTGTTATCGATTCATCGCCAATGTACGGCCGCGCCGAAGGGGTTGTCGGCGAAATGATCGAATTGCTCGATGCCCGGGAAAAATCGTTTCTCGCGACCAAGGTATGGACGCGAGGGCGTGACGACGGCATTGCGCAGATGGCGGAATCGCTCCGCCGGTTCCGCACCGACTATGTGGACCTGATGCAGATTCACAACTTGCTGGACTGGCAGACCCATCTGCCGACGCTACGCACGAAAAAAGCGGCGGGCGAATTCCGATATATCGGCGTTACGCACTATACGCGACATGCGCTCGATGACCTGATCGCCGTCATGGAGACCGAGGAAATCGACTTCGTGCAAATGGCCTATTCGATTGGCGAGCGGGCGGTCGAGGACCGCTTGCTCCCGCTCGCCGCCGAGCGCGGCATTGCCGTGATCGTCAACCGGCCCTACGAGGGCGGTGGTCTATTCCGCTCGATCCGCGGCGAACAACTACCCGTTTGGGCGTCCGAATTCGACTGCGAAAGCTGGGGCCAGTTCTTCCTCAAATTCATTCTCGGCCATCCGGCCGTAACTTGCGTCATACCGGGCACCTCGAAACCCCGTCATATGCTCGACAACCTGGGCGCGGGACGCGGCCGGCTCCCCGATGCCGCGACGCGCCGGCGCATGATCCAGTTCTGGGAAGACGTTTGACGCCGTTGACCTTCGAGCGCGGAACCCGACATTCCTTGTCCATGGCGAATAAGGACTATGGACATTTCACCGCGACCCCTTTGGCAGGCGCCGCCGGCGCGCTCATCGATGGCATCGATCTGTCGGGAGATCTTCCGGAAGACGTGATCGCGGCCCTGCGCCGAGCGCTGATGGACCACTTGGTGGTCTTCTTTCGCGATCAGGCTTTTTCGGACGAGGGGCTGATGGCCTTCGGAAGACGCTTCGGAGATTTGTTGATCCATCCGAACCTGGTGCCGCAAGGTCCCCATCCCGAAATCGTCCAGGTCCGCAAGGAGCCCCAAGACACGAAGGTTATCGGCGCCGAATGGCATGCCGACACGACCTGTCTCGAGGCCCCTCCGATGGCCGCGGTTCTCTATGCGGTGGAAACCCCGCCAACGGGTGGCGATACGATTTTCGCCAATCAATACCTAGCGTATGACGGCCTCTCCGACGGCTTGAAAAACACCTTGGGCGGGATGCGCGCGATCCATAACGACACCCGGGTCGCGGGGCCCGGAAAGGGATTGAGCCGAGCGCGGTCGAATGCGGTTCGCGAGGATGCGGATTGGCGCCCGACCGAGAGCCTCCATCCGGTGGTTCGTACCCTCCCGGAGACCGGGCGAAAGACCCTCTTCGTCAACATCGCCTATACGAGACGCTTCGAAGGCATGACCGAGGAGGAGAGTGCGCCCCTTCTCGACTATCTGTTCCGCCACGCCGCGAAACCGGAATTTACCTGCCGGTTCAGTTGGGAAGACGGTTCGGTGGCGTTTTGGGACAATCGCTGTCTCACCCATCTCGCCGTGAACGACTACCACGGCCAGCGCCGGGAGATGCGCCGCGTTCAGATCATCGGCGAGCGGCCTCAATAGGGATCGGGTCTATCCGTCCCGTGCCGCGCGGCGATGCGCGGGCCAGGCCTGCGCCTCGATGAAGATGCGCTTGATCTCCGGGAAGTCCCGTTTGATCCGACGCTCCATTTTGGAGATCGCCGCCTCCACGTCGTTGGCATCGATCGAGTCTCCGAAATCGAGACTCACATTGAGTAGGACGTCCTGGGGGCCGAGATGCATGGACAGGATCTCGTTGACCCGCTTGACCCGCCGATCAATCGCAACCATTCGCTCTATCGCATCGACGACCTGGGGTGCGGCACTTTCGCCGATTAGCAGCCCCTTGCATTCATAGGCGAGAACGGCCGCCGTAAAGGCGAGGATGACACCGATAGCGATCGACGCCGCCCCGTCCATCACCGGCATGTCGAGCCAATCGCCGAGCGCAATACCGCCCGCCGCGACGATCAGGCCGAGCATGGCGGCGGTATCCTCGAACAGAACGGTGAAGATGGCGGGGTCCTTGCTGACGCGTACCGCGTCTAGGTAGCCGAGCGCTCCTTTTCGCGCTTTAAATTCCTTGAAGGCGATCCACCAGGCCACCGCCTCGAAGGCGCCCGCCAAGGCAAGAACGATATAGTTGATGTGCGGATCCGTGACCGGGGAAGGATGCCGGACCTTCTCTATCCCCTCATAAAAGGAAATCCCCGCGCCGAGACCGAAAATCAGTATCGCGACCACGAAGGTCCAGAAATAAAGCTCTTTGCCGTAGCCGAACGGATGCTGGGCATCGGCCGGGCGCCGAGCGCGGCGCATGCCGTAAAGAAGCAATACTTGATTTCCGGTATCGACCAGCGAGTGAATGGCCTCGCTCAACATCGCCGAACTGCCCGTCGCCGCGGCGGCGCCGAATTTCGTCACGGCGATCGCGGCATTCCCGATCAATGCCGCCAGCACGACTTTCGTTGAAGAAGGATCAGCCATCAGCCACGGTCCCTACACGCCGTGATATTTTCGATACCAGTCCACGAAATCGGGGACACCCCGATCAATCGGTGTCTTGGGCTCGAACCCCAGATCCTTCCGGCTCGATGAAATATCCGCGTAGGTGGCCCTGACATCGCCCGGCTGCATCGGCGCGAACTCGATCTCGGCCTTGCGGTTGGTCGCCTGCTCGATCAGTTCGATAAAGCGCATTAGGGGTTCGGGGCGGTTGTTCCCCAGATTGTAGAGCCGGTGGGGCGCTTCTCCGTCAACCGCCGGCGGCCGGTCAAGACACGCCAAGACGCCCGGTACGATGTCGCTGATATGGGTGAAATCGCGTTCCATGTCGCCGTCATTGAAGACTCGCAGCGGCCGGCCCTCGAAAAGCGCCTTGGTGAAAATGAAGGCCGCCATGTCGGGGCGGCCCCATGGCCCGTAGACGGTGAAGAATCGCAACCCGGTCATCGGCACGCGATAGAGATGACTATAGCAGTGCCCCATCAGCTCGTCGGCCCGCTTGGTGGCGGCATAAAGCGATACGGGCGTATCGACCGGATCCTCAAGCGCGAAAGGCAGTTTCGTGTTGCCTCCGTAAACCGAAGATGAACTCGCATAGACGAGGTGCCGCAATCCCTTCAAGTGACGCGCGATTTCCAGGATCACCGTCTGCCCGACCAAATTCGATTGGATATAGGCGAAGGGATTCTCGAGCGAGTAGCGCACTCCGGCTTGCGCCGCCAGGTGGACGATCCGGTCGAGGTCCGGATGGGCCTCGATCATCGCCTGCATCGCATCCAGATCGGCGATGTCGACCTGATGAAAGTCAAACCCCTCCTGTCGCTCGAGACGGGCGAGACGGGCCTGCTTTAGGGTCACATCGTAATAATCGTTGAGGATGTCCACGCCCACGACGCGCTCGCCACGCGCCAACAGCGCCTCCGCGACGTGATATCCGATGAACCCGGCGGCGCCGGTAAGAAGGACGGTCATGAAAGAGTCCCGCGAGACATGCTCCGGCGTCGGTATAGCGCGTCGCCTTCCGGAAATCACGTCCCGCGTCGCGCGATCCGGCATCTTGAGATTTCACGGATTTATGCAGTGATTCAATTTGAAAACCACCCGACTCCAGGTAGGTTGTTGAAGAAACGTCACGCGAATGCGGGAGAATGATCGATGGCGCTCGCGCCGGTAACGCTCGACGACAAATACACGCTTGAATCCGGTCGGGTTTTTCTCACCGGAACGCAGGCGCTGGTCCGTCTACCGATGATGCAGCGGCGCCGCGACGAACGGGCGGGTCTCGATACCGGCTGCTTCATTACCGGTTATCGGGGTTCACCCCTCGGCCTGATCGATCAGCAGCTTTGGCAAGCCAAGGCCTTTCTGGAAACGCACCACATTCGGTTTCAACCCGGCGTCAACGAGGATCTTGCGGCCACTGCCATTCTCGGCACGCAGCAACTCAGCCTGTCGCCCGGCGCCAAATATGACGGCGTCTTCGGCATGTGGTACGGCAAGGGTCCCGGCGTCGACCGGTCGGGCGATATCCTGCGCCACGGCAATTTGATGGGCTCCTCCGCCACGGGCGGCGTGCTGTTGCTGGCGGGCGACGACCACACGGCGAAATCCTCGACCACGGCGCACCAGACCGAATACGCCTTCATGGATGCCATGATCCCGGTGTTGAATCCGGCCGGCGTGCAGGAATTCATCGATCTCGGTCTCTATGGCTGGGCGCTCTCTCGTTTTGCCGGATGCTGGACCGCCTTCAAGCTGATCGCCGAAACGGTCGACAGTTCCGCCTCCGTCTATGTCGATCCCCATCGTATCAATATCGCCACGCCAACGGATTTCGCGATGCCGGAAGGCGGGCTGAGTATTCGTTATCCGGACGGAATTCTCGAACAGGAGGAGCGACTCCATCGCTACAAGATCGACGCCGTGCGCGCCTTCGCTCGTGCCAACGAACTGGATAAGGCGGTCATCGACGGGCCGAATCGGCGTTTTGGAATCGTGACAACGGGAAAATCGTATCTCGACGTTCGGCAGGCCTTGGACGACCTCGGTATCAACGAGGATTACGCCAAGGCGATCGGACTATCGATCTACAAGGTGGCCATGGCTTGGCCGCTCGAAGGCGAGGGCATGCGTGCTTTTTGCGAGGGCTTGGAGGAAGTTCTGGTCGTCGAGGAAAAACGCGGCTTCATCGAAAACCAACTCAAGGAGCAGCTCTACAACTGGCGGGCCGACGCGCGCCCCAGAATCATCGGCAAGCAGGACGAATCGGGCGAGTGGCTGCTGCCGTCGACCAACGAACTAACGCCGACGCAAATCGCCGAGGTTATCGCGGCCCGCATCGGCCGATTCCATTCCAGCAGCAAGATCGACGATCGTCTGGAATATTTCGCGGAACGAGAGCGGGCGATGCAGGGCAATGTCTCGGAGTTCATCCGCACGCCATATTTTTGTTCCGGTTGCCCGCACAATTCCTCGACCAAAATTCCCGACGGCAGCCGGGCGCTCTCCGGGATCGGATGCCATTTCATGGCGCAGTGGATGGACCGGAATACGGCGACCTACACCCATATGGGTGCGGAGGGCGTGCCCTGGGTCGGGATTTCGCCCTTCACCGATGAACAACACGTCTTCGCCAATATCGGTGATGGAACGTATTACCATTCGGGCATCATGGCGATCCGCCAGGCGGTCGCCGCCGACGTCAACATGACATACAAAATCCTCTATAACGACGCCGTCGCGATGACCGGCGGCCAGCCAGTCGACGGCCCGATGTCGGTGCCGATGATGACCCGGCAGGTCTTGGCGGAAGGCGTCAAACGGGTCGTCGTCGTGACCGACGAGCCGGATAAATATCCGCGCGGTACGGATTTCGCGCCGGGGACGAAAATCTATCATCGCGACGACCTCATCAGGGTTCAGCGTGAATTGCGCGAGGCCGAGGGCGTCAGCGTGCTGGTCTACGACCAAACCTGTGCCGCCGAGAAACGCCGGCGCCGCCGTCGCGGAACCTTCCCCGATCCCTTAAAGCGGGTGATGATCAACGATCTCGTTTGCGAAGGCTGCGGCGATTGTTCGGTACAGTCGAACTGCCTCTCGGTGACGCCGATCGAAACCGAGTTCGGGCGCAAGCGGACGATCGACCAGTCCGCCTGCAACAAGGATTATTCTTGTGTGAACGGCTTTTGTCCGAGCTTCGTCACGGTAACCGGCGCAGATCTGAAGAAACCCTCCACAGCGGCCCGTGAAATTGCCGTGCCGGATATCTTCGAGGCCCTGCCGATGCCCGAATTGCCGGCGACCACGCAGCCATTCGGATTGTTGGTCACGGGAATCGGTGGCACCGGCGTCGTAACAATTGGCGCCATCGTCGCCATGGCGGCGCATATCGAAGGCAAGGGCTGCTCGATTCTCGATATGACCGGACTCGCGCAGAAAGGCGGCGCAGTGGTCTCTCATATCCGAATCGCGGACCGACCGGAAGACATCCATGCGGTGCGAGTTGCCGATGGTGCCGCCGATGCCATCCTCGGATGCGACATCGTGACGGCCGCCAGCGTCGACACGCTCTCCAAGGTTTCGCCGGGGCAAACCCGCGCGGTCGTCAACAGCCACGAGACGGTTATCGGCGATTTTACCCGCGACCCGGACCTCTCCTTCCCCGGCGAGGAATTGCATCAGAGGATCGCGAAGACCGTCGGCGCGGAGAATGTGAATTTCACCGAGGCAACGAAGCTGGCGACGGCACTTCTCGGCAATGCCATCGCAAGCAATATGTTCATGCTCGGTCTCGCATGGCAGCGCGGCCTGATCCCGATATCGGAAGAAGCACTCTTCAAGGCGGTGGAGTTGAACGGCGTCGCGATTGAAATGAACAAGCTGGCCGTCACCTGGGGCCGCCGAGCGGGCCATGATCCCGCCATGGTACGAAAGATGGCGCTCTCGGGCGCCCACGAAGGCCCGGGCGAGATGACGACGGAACCGGGCAACCTCGTGGAACTGGTGGAACGGCGGGTCGGGTTCCTGACCGATTATCAGAACGAGGCCTTGGCGCGGCGCTACAAGGATTTCATCGTCAAGGTACAAACCGCCGAATCGCACCGGACGCCGGATTACGAAGGCCTCGCCGAGGCCGTCGCTCGATATTATTTCAAATTGCTGGCCTACAAGGATGAATACGAGGTGGCCCGACTCCATACGGAGACCGGTTTCCTGGCAGGAATTGCCGATTCCTTCGAGCCGGGCTACGAGTTGAAGTTCCATCTGGCGCCGCCCTTGATTTCACGGCGCGACAACGAAACCGGGGCCGCGCGGAAGCGGGAATTCGGCGAATGGGTCTTGCCCGTCTTCCGATTCGTCGCGCGCTTCAAATATCTGCGCGGGACGCCATTCGATATCTTCGGCTATACGGCCGAACGGCGTCGGGAACGGCGATTGATCAAGGAATACGAGGCGACCATCGAACAGATCTTGCGGGATCTGACAAACGACAACCATGGCCTGGCGATGGAGATCGCGAGTCTCCCCGACCAAATCCGCGGCTACGGACACGTCAAGACGCGGCATATCGCGGAGTCCACGGCGCGAAAGGCAACGCTCCTCTCCGCCTATGCAAACCCGCAAGGTCAAGCCACGGCGGCGGCCGAATAGGGATTGCAAACCGCAAGATATACCGAAATCGCGTCCCGATTTTGATTAGATTTATTGTCAAAGGTTAAGATTTCTTAATAAAATCGTTCCGGGACAGGCACGAGCGGCCGAAGGATCGAAGATTATGGATCCGACCGGCTAATGCCGTGCTCTTCAGGGAGGTGGTGGTTACACTACCGACAAAGGTCTTTTCCGCCCGGATGATAGGGCGGTGCGGACACGGATGGCCTCGCACGCGAGGTCCGAAACGAGAGGGTTTGCGTGGTGGAAAAAAGCTTGTACGGATTTATCTGGCGCTACAGCAAGGGGTATCAGCTCGTTATCACGGGCATCACGATCGCCTCCTTCCCCTTCCTGTACTTCGCGCTCGAACTCCCGAAAATAATCGTCAACGATGCCCTTGGCGCCAAACAGATCACGGAGGCGTTCCCGAGAACATATTTGGGGTTCGAATTCGAACAGCTGGAGTATCTCCTGACCCTGTGCACGCTGCTGCTCGGATTGCTGCTGTTCAACGGCGCGGTCATGATGACCCTTTTCATCTTCAAGGGGATCACGTCGGAGCGGCTGTTGCGGCGCTTGCGCTACCAACTATTCGAGCGCATCCACCGCTTCCCGTTGAAGCATTTCCAGAAGACCTCGCAGGGCGAAGTGACCTCGATGATCACCGCCGAGGTCGAACCGTTCAGCCAGTTCTTCGCCGACGCATTGGAGTTGCCTCTATTCCAAGGCGGCACGATGATTACCGTGCTGATCTTCGTTTTCATTCAGGATCCGATCATGGGCTTCGCGAGCATCGCGATTATTCCCATTCAGGCCATCATCATCCCGAGACTACAAAAGAAAATCAATCTCTTGGCGAAGGAGAGGGTGGTTCGGATCCGCGGCGTCGCAGGACGAATCAGCGAGGCGGTATCTGGGATCAACGACATTCATGCGCATGACACCTCGGCATTTTCGCTGTCCGATTTCACTAAACACCTGACCGGGATCTTCCGGGTCAGGATGAAGATTTACAAGAACAAGGCGCTGCTCAAGTTCCTCAACAACTTCCTGCTCAAGCTGACCCCACTGCTGTTCTACTCCGCGGGCGGTATCCTGATCCTGAACGGCAACCTGGATATCGGCCAGCTTGTCGCCGTCCTCGGCGCATATGGCCAGCTCACCCAGCCATGGAAGGAGTTGGTCAAGTTCTACCAGCGGACGATGGACGCGAAGATCAAGTATCAACAAGTGATGGAGCAGTTCGATCCGCCGGAAATGCTGCAGGAAACGATGCTGCTGACCAATCGGCCGGAGAATGTCGTCGAACTGAACGGCGCCCTGAAGCTCCAGAACGTCTCGGTGGCTGACGACGACGGCGTTAAATCGCTCGACGGCGTCAGTTTCGATGTGACGCCCGGCAATCGCATCGCGATTGTTGCCGGTGGCAGCGGGCGGGACAACCTCGCCTATGTCCTGACGCGCTTATTGAACCCGACGCAAGGCCGGATTTCGGTCGGTGACACGGACTTCACGGGGCTGCACGAGGCGGTCATCGGCAAGCGTGTCGGCTATGCGGGCCCCGACTCGTATATCTTCGCCGGCTCCATCGACTACAACGTCTTTTACGGCCTGAAGCATATCCCGGTGTCGGAGGCAGCCGCCGACAATCCCGACCGCGAGGAAGACATGAAGGAGGCCGTTTTCGCGGGCAACAGTTCGTACGACTTCGATTCGGAATGGATCGACTACTCGGACGCCAAAGTAAGCAATCATGAGGAACTCCTCGAATGGTGCATGCGAACGGTCCGTGCCGTCGAGTTGGAGGACTACATGTACAGCCGGGCGATGACGATGAGTATCGACCCGGAACGAAACCCCAAACTGGCGGAAGAAGTGATCAATGTGCGCCGGAAGGTGTTGGAGAAATTGCAGAACGGCGACGACATGGCCGATCTCATCCATCCCTTTGATTTCGAAAAGTTCAATATCAGCGCGTCGGTCGGTGCGAACATCATCTTCGGCGAGGCGGCCGATGATTCCTTCACCCCAGAGAACTTGGGCAACAACGAGTTCATGCGTTCGATCCTGGACGAATGCGATTTGACCACCCGGTTCCGCGATATCGGGCTCCAGGTCTCTTCGACCCTGCTCGACATGTTCGACGGCATGTCGGCCGACGATCCGATCTTCGAACAATTCAGCTTCGTCGATGACGAGGCACTCCAAGAGTTGAAGCGGATCGTTTCCCTGGCGAAGCGCGACGGGATCGACACCCTGGGAGCGGAGGACACGTCAAAACTAATTTCGCTTCCCTTCCAATTGGTCGTCGAACGGCATCGTTTGGGGTATGTCGATGAGGAAATGATGGAGCAAATCCTCAAGCTCCGCCGATTGTTCCGAGAAAAATTACCGGAAGAAAACCAGGCCTCGATCGCGTTCTTCGATCCCGAGAGCTTCAATCCGCGTTTGCCCTTGCGGGCCAATCTCATCATGGGTCGCGTCAACGCGGGCCGGCCGCAAGCCGCCGAACGCGTGAACGAGCTGATCCGCGAGGTTCTCGACGAGTTGAACCTCACGACCGAGGTGATCCACGCGGCGGCCGACTTCGATGTCGGAATCGGAGGCCGGCGAATACCGCTGGCCGCGCGGCAAAGCATCGCCGTCATTCGCAGCATCGTTAAGAATCCGGATATCCTCATCATCAATGAGGCCTTGAGTGCCCACGACCGCGAAACGCGCGATCGGATTCGACTCAACATCAATGAATTGCTGCCGGATTCGACGATTATCTGGATCGACAGCGAAATGCCGGACACGAGCGAGTTCGATCAGGTTCTGGTGATCCGCAACGGCCGCGTCGAGGAACGGATCACGGGCGACACAACGGTTGCCGCCGAGGCGATCGCCGATACCGCGGATCGCGAGGAACCGACCATCCTCAACGCCGAAACCTCGGCGCTGGGCCAAGTTCCGTTGTTCTCGGAGATGGACGCCTCCGGCCTCAAGCTGCTGGCCTTCACCAGCGAGCGGCTCACCTATACGGAAGGCGAGGATCTCTTCAAGCAGGGCGATCCAGGTGACGCCGCCTACGTCATCCTGGAGGGCAACGTCGATATTGTCGTCGGAACCGGGAACGAGGAACTCGTGGTCAACAAGCTTGGCATGAACGAACTGGTTGGCGAGATGGCGCTCTTGAGCACCAAACCTCGGTCGGCCACCGTTCGCGCCCGGTCAAACGTCACCGTGCTGGAGTTGAAAAAGGACTTGTTCCTCGAGTTGATCGAGGGCAACCCGCACATGGCGGCGCATATCGCCCGCGTCGTGAGCGACCGGCTCTATAGCATGACGGAGCAATTGCAGGCCGCGTAGCCGGCCCGCGATTGCGGTCGGTGTTGATTCGGTATTGAAGTCCGGCGGGTGGCCCGGTTGGTTTTCCGTGCAATGACGGCGCTTCGGCGATGATATTGATTCGCCAAGGATGTGGAAATGCTGAGAAAGGATCAGTTCTACAAGGACATCCTTGACGGCTTGTCGCTTTTTTACGAGAGCGATTTCATCACGGATATCCGCAATACCGCCCTGCAATTTCCCGTCTCCGCCCTCGGCAATGCCCTCAACCGGCGTCAAACGGCCTGCAAGCTCTGGCTGCTGGACGCGCTCCATGACTGCCATGGCGGCGACCTTGGCGTTGTTCATATTTTGGGCGGCTGGTACGGGGTGCTCGCAGCATTGATCCGTCACGATCCGAGATTCCGGTGCGAACGCCTGATCAGTATCGATATCGACCCGGATTGCGAAACCGTGGCAAGAGCCTTGAACGCCTCGGATACGGACAACTTCCTGGCGGTCACCGGCGATGCCTACCAGATTGATTACCATGCGACCGAGATTTCCGTGGCCGCGATGAATGGTTCCGGCCCCACGATCGTTCCGCGGCCCGACATCCTGATCAACACGAGCTGCGAACACCTGGACCGCTTCGATAATTGGTATGCGCGTTTGCCCGAGGACATCCTCCTCGTGCTTCAATCGAACGACTATTTCGCCGAGCCCGAGCATGTGAATTGTGTCGAAACCCTACCCGATTTTCAGGCGCAAGCACCGATGTCCCGGCTATCTTATGAAGGGGAATTGCCGCTCGATAAATATACGAGGTTCATGTTGATCGGGCGCAAATGATCTATCGGTCAAGCTCTTGGAGCAATTCGGCCGTTTGCCGCGCACCATCAAGCTCGAGAAGCGGTCGACGAGACTCTTGAACAGTTAAGGCACGATCGACCGCGTTGGCCAGGGTCTCCGCCGACAACGCGTCTGATTCGACGATTTGCGCCCAGCCCGTCTCCGCCAGCTTTTGCGCCCGAAGCGGTTGTTCGGTTTCGCCGCCGGCATCGAAGGGGACCAGGACAGGCGGCGTTCCCGCGACAAGCAGATCGGCGATCGTGTTGTATCCCGCCTGTGAGACCGAAACCGCCGCCTCGGCGAGAAGGTCCCGAAAATCGTCTCGATATCGTTCGACCGCCACCCCATTGCCCGCCGCATATTTCAATTCGGTGAAAGCGGCTTCGCTCAAATTCGGTCCGGCAAGCAGGCGCCAGGGCGATGCGGCGCAACGGCTGAGCGGTCGAGCCGCGATGGCGGTGGCGAGAAGCCGCCCGCCGACCGCGCCGCCGCCCGCCGAAACAATAACGCCATCGCCTCTCTTGCGGCCGTTCGATCGTTGATCCGCGACAAGTCCGGTGTAGCGAATCTTATCGCCAAAATTCTTTGCCCCGTGAAACGTCTCTTCCAACCGCGCAAAAGATGGATCTCCGTGCACCAAAACCAGATCGTAATAGTTCTCGAGGAGAGACAATGTCTCCTCGGCTCGGCCGGGCTTCAAATCTGCTTTTAAGATATCACGGACGGAACAAACGATCCGCGGGCGAGGGTGCATTTCACAAGCCGTCTCGAGCAGCGGCAGCAACTCGAAGCGCATGGGCCGTCGCCCGAATGGGAAGGCTTCCGTCAGCAAAATATCCGGCCGTTGACGCAGGAGACAGGCGATCAATTGGTCCCGCCGCCCGGCCTTCCAGGCTTCGTCGACCGAATGCCCCGCGTCGTCGACAAGATCATGGAACCCACCAGCACCGATCCCAAGCGGCGGCAGCTGGACCAGTCTTGCCCGGCCGGCATCGAGCCCCGGAACAGGCAGGCCTCCCATGACCAGCGTTACATCATGGTTTCGTTCCGCGAGGGCGCTCGAGATCAAGGCCGCCCGACGCAAATGCCCGATGCCAAGCAAATGCTGTACGTAGAGGAATATTCGCTTCTCAGTCATCCGCACCGGCAATGACGTCCAGCCCCTCGACTGCGAGATCGCCGGATGAATTGATGCGCAGAAGTTGCAGCGCCCCCCAATGAACCTTTGCGGGTGCGCGTCCGGTCATTCCCCAGCCGGTCGCCTGGGCGATCAAGGCCCGGATCACGCTCTTATGGGTAACCGCGATGACGGGTCGCGCCGAGGCCGCGACTTCGAGCAGCCAGGGCCGTACCCTTGCGAGCACCTCGCGCGGGCTTTCGCCGCCCGCCGGGCGGAAATCGAGGCCCCGTGCTTCGTTGTCGGCCATATCCTGTCCTAGCGACGCCCGCAGTTCCGACAACCGGCAGCCTTCCCACTCGCCCCAATGCATTTCCTTGAGGCGGGGTTCGACGACGGGGACCGAACCGGCAATAATTTGAGCCGTCTCCATGGCCCTCTTCATCGGGCTGGAGACAAGCTCGTAATTTCGAATTTGCGCCGGAAAACACCACGCGGCGACGGCCTTTCGGCCGGCATCGCTCAAGGGAACGTCGGTATGACCCTGAAGGCGCTTGTCCTCGGTCCATTCGGTCGGACCATGGCGAAGGAGCGCCAGGGGAATTTCTCTCTTTCCCTTTCCGGACACGGCGCTTTCTCAAGCGCTTTCGCGCAGGTTTTCGGCGTCCTCGAGACCGAATTTCCGAGCCAGCCGATCGATACCGTTCTTGTGGGCGTATTGATCGCGGACGCGCGCGAAGCCCGCCGCTCCGAGACCGTGGCGTAGCGCCGGGTCGCCGATCAAACGATCGATCGCCCGCGCCAAGGCGGCCGGATCCTCTTGCGGCACGAGGAGGCCGGTTTCCTGATCGACGATCAATTCGGGGATCGCCGATACCCGGGTCGAGACGCATGGCAGCCCCTGGCTTTGCGCCTCCAAAAGAACATTCGGAAGGCCGTCGCGATCCCCATCCTCGGCGATACGGCTGGCCAATACGAAAATGTCGGCGGTTCTGTAAAGTTCCAAGACGTCCAATTGCGTTTTCGGCCCGAGCCAGTCGATCCGATCTTCAATCCCGAGTTTTTGCGCCTGCTCGCGGAGCGAATCCAACAAGATCCCGCCACCGACATGCGTGAACCGCCACCGCTGTTCCTTCGGCAATTCCGCCAATGCCTTCAGGAGAACGTCATAGCCTTTCTTGGTCACCGCGCGGCCGACCGAAAGAATCCGCACTGGGTCGGCCTCATTCCCGCCGTCGCGGCGCGCCAATGGCCGGGAGCATTCGGCGAATCGCTCGAAATCCAAACCATGATAGACCAATTCGACCCGGTCCTCTTCGGGCGCCAGGGCGCTCAAATGCGCCCGGCCGACTTCCGTGCAGGTCACCAGCCAGGCCATCTCTCCAAGTTTTTCGGCCTTTTCCCAATCCGGCGTCGTCCAAATATCCTTGGCGTGCGCCGAACAGCTCCAAGGCAGGCCGGAAAGGGTCCCCGCGTACCGCGTCACCGAAGCCGGCGTATGCAGAAAATGGGCGTGTAGATGCGTTACCGCCGGGTCGAGTTCATCGGCCAGAACCAGCGCTTGTCCGAAATGTCGCAGCCGATTGCGGATCGGTCCGCGCCGGAAATCCCGCCGCCAGGTCCGTACCGCCGCCTTATAGGTCGTGCGGCGGCGCTGACGCCACCAGGCCCGAATGACACGGAACGGTTCTTGATGCAGATACTCGGGCAGATAGACGACCGGCGCCTCGATCGCCTCATGAACGGGATGACGGGCGTGATCGGTCGGATGGCGTAGCGAGACAATGCGAATGTCGAGACCGGCCGACTCGAGCGCCTGAATTTCCTGCGCGATGAAGGTCTCCGAAAGACGGGGATAGCCCTTTAGAATGAAGGCGACGACGAGGGACATGGCGATCGCCTAGTGGATGAAATCCACTAGCCTCCGGTCTCCACAAGCGAAAGCCGCGGCGCGGTCCGTGCGGCAAAATGACGACCGGCAAGTTCGCCGACCTGTTCGATTCCATCGAGAAAACCCGGCGGCATGGCTTCGGACGGCCGGGGCTGGAGAGGCAACCGACGCAAGGCCGCCACCACCATTTCCGCGTTCAACGCCTCCGTCGGATGGAGCATTTGGACAATGCCGAGTTCGGCCGCCCGCCGGGCGCGCAAGAGCTGCTCCTTCCGCGGCGCTATGCGCGGCACGATCAGAGCCGGCTTGTCGAGCGAGATAATTTCGCAGAACGTGTTGTATCCGCCCATGGCGACAATTCCCGCCGCCTTCTCCATCAAAAGCTCGAGATGGCTGTCGAACGTCATGACCTCGACATTGCCGAGACGCGAAGCGCGATCGCGAATTTCAGCCTGCATTTCCGGACGCATGAAGGGCCCCAGGACCAGAAGCGCCCGCATCAGGTCGGGCGCGGTCTCGTAGGCCCGCAAAACCACGTCCATCATCTGATCGCCGTCCCCGCCGCCACCCGCGGTCACCATCAGGAAGGGCTGATCGATATCGATCGGCGGCGGCAATTTCGGGACCTTCGGCACCGTCCGCCTGAGATACCCGGTGAAAATCATTTTATCGCGAACCGCGGCGGTAATTTCGAGGTCGACCAGGGGGTCGTGGAAATCTCTATGCCCGTAAACCCAGATTTCGTCGTAGAATTCCTCAAGCGCGGGAAGAAGGTTTTTCGCCGTCCATTCGCGCCGCAACAGGGTCGGCTCATCCATGACATCGCGCAGACCGAGAACCTGCGTCGTGCCGTGCGACTTCAAGAGCGCGAGGGTCTCCCGCAATTCACCCCGCAACCCGAGCGGTTCCTTGTCGACGATGAACAGGTCGGGTGCGAACATTTCCGCCGTGTGACGGATGATCGACCCGCGAATCGCCATCGTCTGCTTGAGATCAATATGCAGGCCGAGCGAGGTGTATTCCCCATTATAGAGCTTGATGACGCCCGGAATGCGGACAAAGTCGACCCGAGCGCGAAAATCGAAACTGCCGATAATGGGCGATCCCGAGAGGATCAGCACCGATAGGCCCTTGTAACGCTCGACCAGAGCATGCGCGATCGTTCGGCAACGCCGTAGGTGTCCCAGCCCGAACGTGTCGTGGCTGTAGATCAGCATTCTTACGCCGTCCATTCGATCCGTCATGTTTCACCGTTTCGGATTTTCGCGGATTCCATGCCCCCGCGCGCGATCATCGGCTCCCTGTGTGAAAAGCGGCCCGTGTTTTTTCCAACCATATGACATATCAATGGAAGGGTCAGTAGCAAAATATCCTCTCGTCAAGAATTTGCTTTGGGATTCAGATGACTACACCGACGGCAAGAAAGCCGAATCGGCCCCGGGACCGGGCGGCATGCGGATAGTCGTCCTCACCACGGGGGCGGTTCGGCGGCGCTACTTCGTTCAAGCACTTCAAGCGGCGGTCCCGATCGCCCGCGTCTTCGTGGAGACCCGCGACCCGGTTCCGCCTTTTCCCGTCGATCATCCCTCGGACGCCGCGCGAAAGGCGCATGAACGGCAGGCGTTCTTCGATGACTCGCCGCCTCCCTTTGATACGATCGCGTCGATCGAAAGCTTCCATTCCCTGAACGAACCGGAGGCATTGGCGGCCATAAAGGCGATCCGCCCCGACGTCATGCTCGTTTTTGGTACCGGCCGCCTCTCCGATCAGGTAGTTGGACTGGCACCCGAGGGATGCATCAATTTTCACAATGGCGATTCCGCGGAGTATCGCGGTCTCGACTGTCATCTTTGGCCGATTTATCACCGCGATTTCGATGCCTTGAAGGTAACCCTTCATCGCGTCGCGCCGGAGCTCGACACGGGGGATCTGATCGACCGTCGGCCGGTCCCCTTGCGGCCGGGGATGAAACTGGCAGAATTGCGGCGCGCGGCGACCGAATTGACCGTCGACATGGCGCTTGCCGCGCTCGGGAATTTTGCCACGCACGGCATATTCGATGCGACGCCGCAATCCCGGAGGGGCCGCTACTACTCCTTCATGCCCGCCGTCCTGAAGGACCTTTGCGTCGGACATTTCGAGCGCTTCAGCGCGAAACTCTGAGGTTCTATTTGTAGGGATCGGCCGCGTCGCGGAGACCATCACCGAGGAAGCTAAAGGCCAGAATCACCAAGATCACCGGCACGACCGGCAGTATCAGCCAAGGATAAAGCGCCACCACACTGATATTCTGCGCCTCGTTGAGCAAGACGCCCCAGCTGGTGATCGGCGGGCGGAGGCCGAGCCCCAGGAAGGAAAGCGCCGTCTCGCCAAGGATCATGGTCGGGATCGAAAGCGTCGCCGAGGCGATAAGATGGCTCATGAATCCCGGCATCAAGTGGCGGCCGATGATCCGCTTCGGCTTGGCCCCCATCAACTGCGCCGCGAGGCAGTAATCCTCTTCGCGAAGCGACAGCAGCTTGGAGCGCACCGCGCGCGCAAGGCCGGTCCAATCCAACATCGCCAAGATCATCGTTATGCCGAAATAGATCAGCAGCGGACTCCAGGTCACCGGCAAGACCGCCGAGAGCGCCATCCAGAGCGGGATCTGCGGAAAGGATTGCAATATTTCGATAATTCTTTGCACGATCATATCGATCATGCCGCCGTAATATCCGGCAATTCCGCCGATCGTCATGCCCAGAAGGAAGCTCATGATAATCCCGATGAGACCGATGGTCAGCGAAATCCGAGCGCCATAGATCATCCGCGACAGGATATCCCGGCCCAACCGGTCGGTCCCCAGCAGGAAGAGCGTTCCCCCCTTCTCGACGCAGAACAGGTGCGAGTTGCCCTTGAACAATCCCCAGAAATGGTATGGATCGCCGTCGCAGAACAGCTGCACGCGGTGGATTTTCGTCTCGTCCGGACTGTATTCGCGCCGCAAATTCCGCATGTTGAGTTGGTAGCGAGTGCCGTAGGTGAACGGGCCGATGAACCTTCCGTCGTGAAAAAGATGTACCGATTGCGGCGGCGCGTAGATGAAATCGATATGTCTCGAATGCAGATTGTAAGGGGCGAGAAATTCGGCGATCACGATCGAGCCGTACATGACCAACAGGAACGCGCCCGAGATCAACGCCAACCGATGGCGGATGAACTTCCACCACATCAGCTGCCATTGCGAGGCCATGTAGTAGCGTTCCTGTTCGGGCGTCAGCGCCTCGACGGAATAGGGGTTGAAGGGCTCTCGCGAGACATAATGCTCGATCCGGCCGCCATCCCGGCTGTCCGCACTCATTTGGCCGCCCCCCCTTGCAAACGAATGCGGGGATCGAGCCAGGCCAGCAGCAAGTCCGAGATAAAGACACCGATGACGGTCAAAAGCGCCAAGAACATCAAGAACGATCCGGCCAGATACATATCCTGGCTCTGCAGCGCCGAAATCAGCAACGGCCCGGTCGTCGGCAACGATAGGACGACGGCAACCAGTTCGGCGCCCGAGATGATGTTCGGCAACAAACTGCCGATATCGGCGATGAAGAAATTCATCGCCGTCCGCAACGGGTATTTCAGCAACAAACGAAGCGACGGCAGCCCCTTCGCCCGGGCGGTCACGACATATTGCTTCTGCAACTCGTCCAGCAGGTTGGCGCGGAGGCGCCGGATCATCCCGGCGGTGCCCGACGTGCCGATCACGATGACCGGAATCCAGAGATGTTCCAACACCGACATTAATTTCCCCCAGCTCCAGGGTTGGTCGATGTAATCGGGATCCATCAGCCCGCCGATCGACGTTCCGAACACCACATTGGCGAAATAGAGCATGATCAGAGCGAGCAGAAAATTCGGCGTCGCCAGGCCGATCAGGCCGATGAAGGTCAGCCCGTAATCGCCCCAACTATATTGGTGGGTCGCGGAATAGAGTCCGATCGGAAAGGCGATGATCCAAGTGAAAATTATGGTCACCGTTGAAACCAAAATCGTCAGGAACAGACGGTCCCCGACAATTTCCGAAACCGGCAGGCGATATTCGAAGGAAAACCCGAAATCGCCGACCAGCATGCCGGTCACCCACTCCCAGTAGCGGGTCATCATCGGCCTGTCGAAGCCGTATTGCTCGCGCAGGAACTCGATGTGCTTCTCGTCCACGGTCTCGCCCTGCGCCTGCAGCTCGGAGACGTAGCTTTCGAGATAATCCCCCGGCGGCAATTCGATGATGACGAAGACGATTAGGCTGATGGCCAGCAACGTCGGAATCATGATCAACAGCCGGCGTACGATATAGTCGAGCATGGCGTCCCTATCTATCCTTCGCCGGCAAGAGGTCGGAACCCATCATATGCTTGTCCTCGACCATCGTCATTTCGCAGTATACCAGAAGCTGTCCGGCCGATAGATGCCGAAATAGGCACCCGGATGCCAGTTGTAGACCCCATCCTTGGGAATGTTCCGAAGGCGGTTGTTCACCACGACCGGCTGCAGGGTCGAATTGACGATGCCTATGGTGAAGACGTTGTCGGCGTGAATCTGGAGCATTTCATGCCAGATCCTCGTTTGGACCACCGGATCGGCTGAGCGCGGCCAGGCCTCGTTCAAGGACATCAAACGGTTGACCACCGCCATATCGGGCGCCTCGCCGCTTTTCCCGCTGGTCTGTCCGTATAGACCCCATTTCGGCCACTGGAATTGATACCTGCTGGTCGGCGCAAACTCGTCCGGGCTCATCGCCTTCGTGGGGATGCCGTTCGAAATTCCGGACCAGATCGACATCACCGTCTCGCCGGCGTAGATCCGCTTTCGAAATACCTCGCGTTGCGAGGTCTTGGTGAAGAGCTTGACGCCGGCCGCGAGCCAGCTGTCGTGAATAAGCTCCAGCACATCGCTCTGTTCGGTACTTTCTCCGGCCGTGTCGACCGTGATGATCAAAGGACGGCCGTCCGACAGAACACGCAAATTCTCGTCGTTCCGCTTCGTCAGGCCGATCTCGTCAAGCAGCGAATTCGCGCGTCTTAAATCGAACTCCGTCCATGCGCTGCGGTACACCGGTTTGAAGAGCGGGCTTTCCTCCAGCACCGTATTGTTGCCGGGTCGGGCCAGACCGTGATAGATGACCTGGTTGATCTCCTTGCGGTCGATGGCCAGCGACAGGGCTCGGCGGAAGCGGAGGTCGCGCAGCAATTTTCGCCAAACGGGATCCTTTGCGTTCAAATTCGGAAACAAGGCGATCTGCGCCCCCCGGGCCTTCCGCCAGAGATGAACGCTCATGTTGTAGCGCTTCTCGGTTTCCTTCAGGAAGGTGTAGTGGTCGAAGCGAAGATAGCGCGCCTGCAAATCGGTTTCGCCGGACCCTGTGCGGGCCGGCACCATTTTCGCCGCCCCCATATTGATGACCACCTCGTCGATATAGGGCAGCTGCCGGCCATTCGCGTCGATTCGGTGGTAGTAGGGGTTGCGCCGAAAGACGAAGCGGTCCGATGGCGGCGTGACCGTATTGTACCAGGGCTGCAGGGTCGGCCGGTCGGGGTTATCCATGCGGTACCACCGGTCGACTTCCCGATGAAGCTGCGCCCAATCCAGTTTATGGGCTTTTTTCGCCATCGCCGCGATCTTCGCCTTGTCGCCGTATTTTATGTGAAACTGCTTCAGGTAATGGGCCGGACGATAGACCAGCAACGGCCGCGGCCGGCTAAGCCAGGGAATGAAATTGGGATTCGGCTTGGACCAGGTATAGCGGATCGTCGTTTCGTCCATTACCTCAAATTTGGGGCCCTTGCCATCTACCAACATCGCCCGCGGAAGACCCTTCCGAAAGATCGCCTTGTTGCCGGCCATGTCCTCCCAATAGTAGCGAAAATCCTCCGCCGTGAAGGGATGACCGTCCGACCACCGGTGGCCCTTGCGCAGATGGAAGGTGAACTCCCGCCCATCGCGAACCTCGAAGCGCTCAAGAATATCGGGCACGAATTCGAACTTCTTATTGTAGCCGATGAGCCGGGCATAACCGTAAACCATCATCATCTTGGTGTCTTTTTGCTTGCCCAGCAGAAGACGCAGCGTGCCGCCGTGCCGGCCTGGCACCTTGCCCACGGCCTTCAGATCGACCGTGGAGGGATTCTCCGGCACGCGTTCCGAAACAGCGGGAAATTTTCCGCTTCGAACCTGGTCGGCGAAGATTGGCGTCTCGATCAGCGGCGCGGCGCGGCCGCCTTCCGTCGCGGCAAGAAAGACGAGCCCAAATGCAAGGACGCCGACCATCCGTCCCTCCAGCTTCATCCCAACGACTCCGTCGCCACATCAGCGTCGGCGAGAACGAAATGCTGGTCGCCCATGTCATGCAGCCGCACCGCTCCGCCGTCTTTGATGGTGAACGGCGCAGGCCAGACCGCGGGGTTCGAGATACCGCCCCGGTCGAACATGTCGAAGTCGAGCTTCCGCTGTAGATCGGGAAAGGGCACCGCCGCGATGAGGGAACGCGTGTAATGATGGATCGGGTTATGAAACAGGTTCTCGCGAGGCGCCATCTCGACGAGGCGCCCCCGGCACATCACCGCGATCCGGTCGGCGACATAATCGACCACCGCCAAATTGTGCGAAATAAACAGATATGTCAGGCCGAGCGTTTCCTGCATGTCCTTGAACAAGTTCAGGACCTGCGCCTGGATCGAGACGTCGAGAGCGGAGACCGGCTCGTCGCAAATCAACAGATCCGGTTTCAGCGCCAGCGCCCGCGCGAGCCCGATCCGCTGGCGCTGACCGCCGGAGAAACTATGCGGGTAACGGTTCAGGAACCGGGGGTCTAGCCCCACCAGCCACATCAGCTCCTGCACCAACGCCCCCTGCGAGGTCGCGTCGCCGACATTGTGGATAATCAAGGGTTCGCGAATGACGTCGAACACCGTCATTCGCGGGTTCAGCGAGCCGAACGGATCCTGGAAAACCATTTGAATCTTGCGGCGAAAGGGCATCAGTCCCTCGCCCTCGAGGGCCAGGAGATCGATGGGCGTCCCTCTGTCGTTGAAGACGACCTCACCCTCGTCCGGCGTTACCGCGCGCATGATGAGTTTGCTGACCGACGTCTTGCCGCTGCCGCTTTCGCCGACCAGGCCGAAACATTCGCCGCGATGAATATCGAAACTGACATCGTTGACGGCGGCCACGGTCACCTCGGGTCCCTTGGAGAGGAGACTGCTTTTCCGCGTGGTGAACCGTTTGACGAGGCCCTGGACTCGCAACAAGGGTCCCGCGTCGTCCGCGCCCTCCGGCCATGGTTCGCGCGACGTCATCAGCGGTCCCGACTCGTGCTCGATCTCGCGCAAGGGCATCAGGCGGTCGCCCGGTTTCATATCGAAATGGGGGACCGCCTTCATCAACCCCTTGAGGTAAGGGTGTTCCGGCGCGTCAAAAATATCGTCCACGGTGCCGCTTTCCATGATTCGCCCGTGATACATGACGACGACCTCCTCGGCGATATTGGCAACGACGCCGAGATCATGCGTGATCATCAGCATCGCCATGCCGAGTTCGTCTTGGAGCGAGCGCACCAATTTCAGAATTTGCGCCTGTATCGAAACGTCGAGCGCGGTCGTCGGTTCGTCGGCGATAAGGAGGGCCGGACGGCAGACCAAGGCCATGGCGATCATCGCCCGCTGGCGCAGCCCACCGGAGAGTTCGAAGGGATATAGCCTCGGCGCGCTTTCCGGATCCGGAAAACCAACCAGCCGCAGCATTTCCACGACCATCCGCAGGCCTTCTTGCGGGCCGACGGCCCGGTGCAGATGCAAGGCTTCACCGATCTGATCGCCGATGGTGTGCAGCTGCGAGAGCGATGTCATCGGCTCCTGGAAAATTATTGAAATACGGCCGCCGCGTATTTTCCGCATGGCGGGACTGTTCGGCGGGACTTGCACGATATCGACCACCTCGCCGCCCTTCTCGGGATCGGCGAACAGAATCTCACCGCTAGTGATCCGGCCAACCGTCGGCAAAATCCCCATAATACATTGTGATATAACAGATTTCCCGGAACCCGATTCACCCACCAGAGCAATGGTCGAGCCTTCGCGAATTCGTAACGACGCGCCCTTAACCGCCTCCACCACGCCACCGTGGACGCGGAATTCGACCTTGAGGTTGTTAACCGTCAGCAGATCGGCCACCGGCCCGCTCTCCAGAAGAACAATGACTTCCCTCCGCCTCGGCAACCCCGCGCCTTTCGAGCGGATACCGCCGCCACGCAAACCAAACTCGTCGGAGATCCTCGATCGCGATACCGCGCGAATGATGCGCTTCTCTCTCCCCGATTCCGATCGAGCCTCGGAGTTCTAACATGCTACTTCCGTAAGGACCATTGTACATTCGAGCCACCCGATCGACGTCTCACGGCTCAACCGAGATCGACCCGGTCCGCGCGCCCGACGGGCACGGCGTCGTCCAGAGGCTCTTCATCGGCGGAGCAGATGACCAGATGGACCCGTTCCTCCCGACCCGCATTCATCGCCGTATGCATACGGTGCGCATCCATCTGATATAGCCGGCCATCGGCGGGGATATGATGAAACCGGCCGGCCCCCTTCGCGATGTCGAGAATATAGCAGCTCGGGTTGGTCGTGATCGCGTAATGGTAGCGCCGGGATGGATCGGCATGAATCGAAAGGCAGGCCTTTGGACGCATCCGCATCAGGCGCGAACGGCCGAAGCGAAAGGGCAGCGCTCGCAGCAGTTCCTCGACGGCGCTATCGCGGAACTCTGCATTGACGACGCTGTAGTCGCCCTCGACGGCGTCGTCGGGCAACCAGCCGACGGCATCGTAAAGCGGATCCTCGACGCCTGGGCGCGCGGTCACGCCAATCTGATTGTGTTCCGTGAAAAGCGGATAGACGCGTTCCAACACGTCGCGCATCGCCGACAAATCCTGTTCGATCTCGGTCGGTCGGATCATTCGAGTTCTCCTCGCAATTACCGCGATCGGCCGTCCCCAAGGGCCTGCTCCACCTTTTCAAGCGGCGTACGGTCTCATGGGCTCGGAGTCAAGCCCGGTGCTTGTCGGGACTCGGCCGCTTTCCTATGATCGCCGACCCATCGCGCCCCACTTCGGGAAGACCGCCGGATGAACCCCGCCGCCCGCGCCGCCCTATTGGACCGAATTCGAGAATTCGATTGGTACCAGAAAATTCCCCTCGGCGACGGTATCTTCACGCCCGGAGAGGACGACTTCACGCAAACCAAACTGCCGCATTTGCAATTGCCGACGGATCTCACCGGACGGGCGGTTCTCGATATCGGCTGCAGCGAAGGTTTTTTCGCCTTCGAGGCCGAACGACGTGGCGCCGCCCGCGTACTCGGCGTCGATACCGCGCCAGGCCTAGCAGAGAAATTCTCGCTCCTGACGGGGGCTCTCGACTCCATGGTCGAATTCCGCGAAATGGCGATTTATGACATCGGGCCGGAAAGCACCGGCTGCTTCGATCTCGTGATCTTTCTTTCCGTATTCCAGCATCTGCGCCACCCTTATCTGGCACTCGACCGAATTTCCACGGTGACCGACGATCTTGCGATCATGGAAGTCCCGGTCGCGGTCGCGAACGCGGACGACGAAGCCTTTCAGCGGGATGCTTATTCCCTCGTGCGGCGCAGTCCGAAGGGCCATCGGATATTGATGCCGAACGAAGCGATGCTCGCCGACATGATCCTCGATGCGGGATTCAAGAAGTTCGAGCGCCTAATCCGCCATCGCCCGCGCGAAATTTCGGGTTATGGCGGACAATTTCGACAAGAACGGCTGATATTCAAGGCCCACAAATCGGGATAGCGGATTTCGATCTACGCGTGTTCGTATATCCGTTGGAGAATTTGCGCTTCGCGGGCACTGCCCGGCCGGGACAGGAACAGGCTACGGCAAAGCTGTAGCCCGGAGAGGGTTTCGAGCGCCTCGATGGCGACCCGACGCCCGGCTGCGGCTTCATAAGCCTGAAGTGCATGCTCCAGAATATCGGGGCCGCAGCGGTAAATTTCCGGGAAATCCCAGATCGCCGGACCGGCCCAGGCGAGCGTGAAATCCAGAACGCCCCGCAATTCTCCCGTTATCTGATCGCAAATCAGGTTCTGGCCGTGGAGATCCTGATGCAGCAGGACGGGAAGGTTGGCCCCATCGTCAGCCATCGACCACGCCGCAAGTCCGGCCGACAACATCTCTCCGGCTCGACCCTCCGGATCGCGGTCCGCGATCGTCTCGGCATTGTCGGCGAGCAAGGCGAGAAGCTCACTCCCGTAATCGCGCGGCAGATAATTGAGGTCCGCGAGAGGCTGCGCGTGAAGTCGCGCCATAAAGACGCCAAGATCCCGACCGAACCGCGCGCGCCGCCCCGTATCGAACTGGCTCACTACGTCCTTCGACGCAACGGTTCCGGTGATCGCGGGATAGGTCATGAAGACCGGATCGGCGTTGAAATGGCTGATCTCGGGCAGCGCCACGCCGAGCCGTCCGCCGCCGAGCGCTTGCAATAACCGGCGTTCGATTTCGAAGCGGTCACGAACCCAAACGCTATGCGGAAACCGCACGATTTCACCTCTATCGGACCGATAGACGAAGTTCGATGTCATGGCATCGATCGACCGAAGCCGGACAGCGGCGAAACGGGGCGCCGCGGTACGCAGAATGCCTTCGGCTTCTTCGACTGTCGCTCCGGCGAGGATTTGCATGCCGCCCCGAATGGGTTTCGAACGTGAAGCGCGTTGGTTACGTCAACAGAGCCAGATTTGCAATTGGCCGGATTCGCAATTGCAACCAAATGCAGGGATTCTGTTGTCCCCGCCGTCGGGTCGATGCTATCTGCTTAGAGCCATGAGCCGGTCCGACACTCAGGTACTGGAAGCGGAATACGCGCGCCTCGCCGAACAGGACGTATCGGCGCCCGGTGACCCGGAGCGCCTCTTCCGCATGGGCGAAATCTCGGCGAGCCTGGAAAGGCGGGAAGAAGCGGCGCGTCATTTCGCCCGCGCCGCCCAGGCAAGGGGCGATTGGGCCGCGCCCTGTTTCGCGCTCGCCCGCATGCTCGACGCGTTGGATCAGCCCGACGCGGCGATCACCGCCTATCGAGCGGGCCTCGCGATCGAACCAAAGGACGCGGAAACACATTTCACGCTCGCCCGTCTTCTCGAGCGCACCGGCCGCGGCGGCGTGGCGATCGAACATTACGACATGGCCGCCCTCTACCGCCCCGAATGGATCGACCCACGACTCTACAAGGGCGCGCTTCTGGAAGGCCGGGGCGACTACACGGCCGCGCGCCAGGCCTACGACCGTGCGCTTGCGCTGGGCGCGCCGCCGGGCTTCGTCTTGCGCCGTGATTTACAGGTCCCCATCATCGCCGAGTCCGCCGAGTCCTATCGCAATGCACGCCTCGCCTATACGGAGCGGCTGGCGGCACTGGAAGCCGACCCGCCGCCGATCGAGAACCCGGCCCGCGAAGCCGCCGGTAATCGATTTTTTCTCGCCTATCACGGCCTGGACGACCGCCCTTTGCAGGAAGGTCTGATCCGGCTCTTCCGATCGGCCTGCCCAAACCTCGATTGGACGGCGCGGCATTGCGGCACGCCCCGACGAAGGGACGGCCCTCGGCGCATCGCCTTCGCCTCGCGATTTTTCCATGATCATTCGATCGGGCGGTTGATGGTGGGGCTGCTGGACCATCTCGCCAAGCGGGGCGATTGTGAGTTGCTGGTTTTTGACGCGGTCGAACCGCGCCGGGACGATCTCCGCGGCGAAATCGAACGAGTGGCGGACCGGACCGAAACCCTGCCCGCCGATCTCGAGGCCGCCCGCCGGCGGATCGCCGATACGGAACCCGATATCCTGTTCTATCCCGATATCGGCATGGATCCGGTGACCTATTTCCTCGCCTTCGCCCGCCTGGCCCCGGTGCAATGCGCGAGCTGGGGCCATCCCGTCACCACCGGCATGACGACGATCGACTACTTTCTTTCCTGTGACGCGGCCGAACCGCCGGACGCCGAGGCGCATTATACCGAGCGCTTGGTCCGTCTCGGCGGTCTGCCCTTCTCCTATCATCGCCCGGCGCCGCCGGTCTCGACCAAGACCCGTGCGGATTTCAATCTCGAGGCGGGCGGCACGCTCTATTTCCTGGCGCAGAATCTGTTCAAGATCCATCCCAATATGGACGAAGCACTTCTTGCCATTCTGGAACGCGACCCGACCGGGCTGATTCTGCTTCCCGAGGGCCAGGACATCGCCTGGGGTGCAACGCTGCGTGAGCGTTTCGAGACCACGCTGGCGCCCCATGCCGACCGTGCCGTCTTCCTGCCGCGCCTGGATCACGACGATTACATGCGGCTGCTCGCACTCTCGGACGTCAGTCTCGACAGTTTTCCCTTCTCGGGCGGCAACACGACCTATCAGGCGCTGGCCATGGGTACCCCCGTGGTCACCCTGCCCGGTGATTACCTTCGGGGCCGGCTCAGCTTGGCCATCTATCATCATTTGGGGGTGGCGGATTGCATTGCACGCGACGCGGCGGATTACGCCGATATTGCCTGCCGTCTCGGCCAGGGTCGCCGGTTCCGCGAGGGGGTGACCGCGCGAATCGACGCCGCCGCGGACCGAATTTTCGACGATCCGATCTTCCTTGCCGAGGCCGAGGAATTCCTGATGACGGCGAAACCGCCGAGAACGACCTAATATCAATAATTGCCGTCGAATTCTCGACCGCCGCAACACTCACGAGAAGGATCATCATCGGATATGGACAGACGAAACATTGGTGGAACGGGCGGGCTGGACGTGTCGTTGGTCGGTCTCGGATGCAATGCGTTTGGCCGTCGCGTCGACGAAAAGGGCACCCACGCCGTCATCGATGCAGCGATCGACGCCGGGATTGATTTCCTGGATACCGCGGAAACCTACGGCGACGGCAATTCCGAAGCCTTCATGGGAAGCGGCCTGAAGGGCAAGCGCGACAAGGTCTTCATCGCGACCAAGTTCGGGTTCGGGCATTCTCATGTCGCCGGCAAGAACCGTGGTTCGCCCGAGAATATTCGTGCCGCCCTCGAACGAAGTCTCGAAAAGCTTCAAACCGATCGGATCGATCTTTACCAGCTTCATCGGCCGGACGGGGATACGCCGGTTTCCGAGACGATGGGCGCGCTCGAGGACCTCGTGACCGAAGGCAAGATCGGCTACTACGGCTGCTTCTATTTCAGCGGAGCGGAAATGCAGGAGTCGATCGACGCGGCGAGAGAGGCCGGGCTGAAGGGATTCGTTACCGCTCAGAATGCCTGGAACGTTCTGGAAAGGGAGATCGAGGCCGACCTCATCCCCGTTTGCGAAACCAATGGCGTTTCCCTATTGCCGTACTATCCGATCGCGAAAGGGCTGCTCACCGGAAAATACCAACGAGGAATTGCGGCGCCTCCCGGCAGTCGGCTGGCGGATGATCCGGTACTGTCCAAGGCGAATTTCGACCTGTTGGAGCGGCTGGACCGGTATGCGCGCGATCACGAATACGACCTTCTGACGCTCGCGATTTCATGGCTCGCCGCACAACCCTCGACCGCGAGCATCATCGCCGGCGCGTCGCGACCGGAGCAGATGGCTTCAAACGTCGCCGCGGCCCGCTGGAAGATGTCGAAGGAAAACCTCGAAGAGATCGATGCCATCGTCTCGGGGGAGGACTGAATAATTGGGCCTTCCCGAAGGCCAATCTACCCAGGAATACGACCGGCTGAGGCCTTACCGCGGCGTCAAATGCCGCGCGTCCGCCGCCGCCTGGTGGTCCATGACCCGCAAGACCGTCGCATTCATCATGTAGACGCTCATCACGGCCGTCAGCTCCATCAGGCCGTTCTCGCCGAAGCGCGCTCGGACGGCCTCGAAGGTGTCGTCGCCGACGCGCGGCGCCTCCAATAGTTCCCGTCCAAAGCGGATAATCAGCGCCTCGTCCGTCGTCAGCTCGTCGAGCGACCCGTGGGTATCGACGGCGTGGAGCGCTTCCTCGCGCGTGCCGGCCTTCAGGCCCAGCTTGGCATGCGCGCTCCAAATGTAGTCGGCATTGGCCGCCCTGGCCGCTGTACAAATTGCGAGTTCCGTCTCCGCGTCGCTCAGCGACGTGTGGTAGCGGAGATGCTCGACCAGGTCCGAGAGCCGCGCTCCCGCCTGCCCGGCATAGGTAAGATAGCTGCTTGGCGGAGGCATGCTTTTCCGCGTCTCAAGGATGTGGCGGACGGCGGCGCGGGTCTTCTCGGGAAAGTCCTCCGTATCGGACGGGATCGGCAATCGCGGCATTTTCCTGCTCCTTTGTCCGGCCGAGTGCGGCCATGTCGGTTCGCGGTGCATCAAGGGATGCCGGCAAAGGAAACAGGCTCGCGCCGCCAACACAACGATTTACTGCTGTCCTTCACTGGCCGGCCCGCGGGTCATCGGGTGGCGGCAATTCACAGAGTGCGGTCACGGGGGCCAGCCCCGGCGCTAGACGGGACGAGCGTTTAAAGGCACGATCGGCGCCGTTGAAGGGATTCGAATCAAAATCGATCAGGGAGGAAACCATGAGCGCATATTTGATCGTCCATGCCACGGTAAAGGACCCGGAGAAACTTCAGCAATATGCTGCCGGCGCCGGCCCGACCCTCGACGCTTTCGGGGGCGAATTCGTGACCCGCGGCAACGTCACCGACGTGCTGCACGGCAGTCACGACCACAAGATGACGGTCATCATTAAATTCCCCGACGCGGACTCGGTCCGGAATTGGTACAATTCCGATGCCTATCAGGCCAACATTCCGGTTCGTTCGGAAGCGATGGACACGGTATTTTTCGCCATTGAAGAACCCGAGGGTTGAGCGCGGCGGGTTTTGCGGTCAATGCGGTTGGGGCGGTGTGCAGGTTTTGGCTTGTTATCGGCCGGTGAATTCCTTTATTAGAAGCCCAGTGCCGCCTTAGCTCAGTTGGTAGAGCATCGCATTCGTATAGACGGGAAATCTATCTATGCGTCCCGCTCGGGAAACCGGGCGGTGAACAGGTCGCTAAAACGGGGAAACCTTAACAGGCTAGGCTGATGGCAATCCCGTGCTAGTCCTCTTGGAGGCCATGTCGGTCGCTTGGGGATGAGTGTAGAGACTTTACACGACCCGCCTAAGACCCCTCGGGGCTAGGGCGAAGAGAAAGTCCAGACCACAAACATCCGCGAGGATGGCGACGAAAGTCGTAGCTGGTATGAATGCGGGGGTCGGGTGTTCGAGTCACCCAGGCGGCACCATTACCTCACTCGATACCGCATCGAAATTCGTCGATCCGCGCCCGCGCCATGGATGATCGCGGAGGCTCGGCGTTCGGCGATCCGTCCCCCCACCTAGAACTTCATCTGGGCTCCGATCATGACGACGTCGATGTCGTCCTTGGCGGTTCCGGTGCCGCTCTCCTCGAAGGTGGCGTATTTGCCAAACACCTCCAAATTGGCCGCATCAATGTGCTGGACGATACCGCCGCCCCAGGACTTGCCGACCTGCCCTCTCGTCGTCGTGTTTTCGCCTTGGTGATACTCGACGGCAAGGACGGTCTTGCCCATCTCGTTGAACGTCCGCGTCAAATGGCCGGAGATGTAATAGGTGTGCGCATCGTCGCCACCATTTGCCTGCGAGGAATCCTGGTTGTTCCAACCCACCGACGCGGTCACGCCGAGGCCCGAGGAATGCGTCGCATAGACGGTACCGCCCAGAATGTCGCCGTTGTTACTCCCCGCGCTGCCATCGTGATAACCGACGCCAAAGCCGACCTTGGTGTCGAGGAACTTAGCCTTGTAGCGAAGAGCCAGCTCGTAGGCCGTATCATCGGAATGCGACACCGCGAGACCGAAGCCCATGAAATTAGGGGTGTCGTAGCGGATCCGAGGCTCGCGGCTGCCGAAGTCGAGATCGGGGAGCACATTGCCGACAGTCGTGCCCGAGAGGCTGCCATCCGCCGTATTGCGGAATTGCTTGGCTGCCATCATCAGGCTGGTGGACTGGGTCAGGAAGACCAAACTGGGGGTTCCCAGGTTATTGATGCCGTTGGCGGCGGTGTCGCTCGACCCGATGGACAACGTACCAAGGGATTTATGCTTGAAGTCGATCTTGGCGTGTCGGGTTTGGCTGTCGTTGCCCGACCGCGCGCCGTAATTCGTGTCGGAGATGTCGTTGCGCGCATCGTCGATGGCGATTTCGATCAGGCCGGCGATCGACAGATCGCTGGAGATCTTGCCTGTCATGTTCCAACGAACGCGAGAACTGCTGAAGTTCGAATCATCAACGCGGAACCGGCTGGCGGCGCCGTCATCGTAATAGACTAGGCTCTTGGCGATCTGACCGCTCAACGCGATCTTTATCTTGTCCTGCTTGGCGGCGATAACCTTGGCACCCTTCTTCTCCGCCGCGAGGGCACCGCCGGCCAGGCTCATCGCCGTAACCGAAGCACCAACGAGGAGAATAGACCTTAAGGTACACCTTCCTTGCTTCATTTTCTTATTCCTTCACTACTTTTATCGCGACGGTCCATAAATAACCGGCGGCGCGCGCGGCCCTTTCAAATGCCATCAGGCCCGAGTCGTCAATTACACATGAGCACAGTTCCAAACTATTGCGACCCAACGTCGCAGAAGCGAAACAAGATCATTTGGGCGGCCGGAGAGCCTCGATATCCATGCCCTATATGACCGCGCGCTCTCGGAGATCCGCGATCGCCTCGGCATCGAAACCGATCTCGGCCAGGATTTCGTCCGAATGAGCGACGCATTCGGGCGTTGCGGTGACCAGCTTGCTGGGAGTCCGGCTCAGATGGATCGCCTGACCGATAATCGTCGTCGATCCCAGCTTTTCCGATTCGACCGTCTGAGCGATTCCGAGATGCCGGACCTGGGGATCGTCGAAGGTCTCCTCCAGGGTATTGATCGGCCCGCAGGGGACGCCGGTTTCGTTCATGATATCGACCCAATCGAGCGAATCCCGCACCACCGTCAACGCATCGATCTCGGCGTTCAGCGCATCGCGGTTCTCGGCCCGAAGCACCGCGGACTGGTACTCCGGCCGCTTGGCCATGTCCGCGTCACCAAGGGCCGAGCAGAATTTCGGCCACATCGCCGGCGTCGGCGCCATGGTGATATAGCCGTCCCGGGTCTTGAAGACGCCCATCGGCGAATTGGTCGGATGGTTGTTGCCGAGCTGCGGCGGCAGGTCCCGGTTCATGGTCCAACGCGCCGCCTGGAAATCGAGCAGGAAGATCATCGCCTCGATCAGCGAGGTCTGCACCCACTGCCCCTCGCCCGAGGTTTCGCGTTCGAGCAGCGCCGTGGTGACGCCGTTGGCGCAGAGAATACCCGCCGTCACGTCCGAGATCGCCGCCCCGGAACGCATCGGCCCCCGACCCGGCTCGCCCGTGACCATCATGTGCCCGCCCATGCCCTGGACGATCGGATCGACGCCCGGCCGGTTGGCATAGGGACCGTCCTGCCCGAAGCCGGAGATGCTGGCATAGACGATCCGGGGATTGATCGCCTTGATGGTTTCGTAATCGATCCCGAGCCGGTTCTTGACGTCCGGACGGTAGTTCTCGACGATCACGTCGGCATCCTTGGCCAGCTTCTTGAAGATCTCGACCCCCTCCGGGTTCTTCAGGTTGAGCGTCAAGGAGCGTTTGTTGCGATGAAGGTTCTGGAAGTCGGCGCTGTGACGGGCCGCGAAATCGGCCGGCTGGTCGTTTTCCGGCATCTCGATCTTTGTGACTTGGGCCCCCCAATCGGCCAATTGCTTTACCGCCGTGGGCCCCGCCCGCGCGCGGGTAAGATCGAGAACCTTGAATTTCGCGAGCGCCTTCGAGGCGGGTTCGAATGCCATGTCGTTTCCTTCTTGATCTTGTTGGGTCTGCCTAGGCTTGCATCAGCCCGGCGAGTTCATCTCCATGGGTCAACATGGGGTGGTGTCCGGCCTCCATCACCAACCAATCCGCGCCGAGCTTCTCGGCGGTCCGGCGCTGGTGGGGTTCGCGCGGATTTTCGCTTTGGGTGCAATAGATCACGGTGGCCCGCCAGGATTGATCCCAAAAGGCGTCAAGCCCGCCCGGCGGCACGTCTGAGATGGCGATCGGATGGGCGGTTGCGCGATCGACGGCCCAAGTCTTCATTTCGCCCTCGAACTCCGCGAACAAGCCCTGTTCCAAACTCGCCCGGCTCGGACCCCGGGTCAGCTCGGTCATCTCGTAGGGCGGCGCGTTGGGGCCGCGGACCACGATGTCCTTGACACTTTCGCCAGGCTGCGGGGCCAGCGCGTCGATAAAGATCAGGCGGGAGACTCGATCGCGCGCCAGTTCGGCGACCTTGGCCATGACGAAGCCGCCGGAACTCGTGCCGGCGAGAACGACGTCCTGGAGATCCTCGTAATACAGAAGATCGGCCACCTCCCGCGCTGTCGATTCAAAGGTAACACCCGCGTGCAAATGATGGCGCCGCTCTGCGCAGCCGATCAAGGTGGGCGCATAGACCTCATGACCCGCCGTGCGCAGGCATTCTACCGTCGGTTGCCAGATCCAGCCCCCCTGAAAGGAGCCGTGAATCAAAACGAAAGTCGCCATCGTTATCTCCCTCGAAGTTCGCCCAAGACGGAAAGGGAGTTACGTCGCTTTCCCGCCTCGCCCAGGACACATCCGAACCCGGCCGCTCGAATTGGGGTCAGCGGTTCCGATGATCCGTCGACATGCCCGGTTTCTTCGGGTGCGCGTAGGGATGTTGATAGTCGGGGTCGATATGGTCGACTTCCGCCAGGCGGGCACGGGTCTCGCCATGAATTTTCGCCATCTCGTCCTCGGTCCGGTAATGAATCGCGAGATTCTCCAGAAATCCGGGATCCTCGGGCGGGTGTTCGAGATACCAGTCGACCGTGCGTCGGATGCCGTCCAGCACCGGCACCGAATCGACATAGCCGAGTTCGCAGCGAATTTTATGAATATCGAAGAGTTGATGGTTGGCGGTCTTCCGCCGGATCATCAGATCGCGGGCGGGGTAGGCGAATTCCGGGGGCACGCTAATGATCTCGATCGTGGCGTCCATCGCCGCGGTAATCGCCTGGACCCATTGCGCCAGCGTCAACTGGTGCGTGTCGGCGCAGTTGTAGATCTGACCGCCGGCCACTTCGGGTCGGTCGACGGCAAGCAGAACCGCCTCGGCCATGTTCTCGGAATAACCGCGCGAAAGCAGCGTCAGCCCGCCTTCCGGCAGAACCATATGCGGACGCCCATCGAGGACCCGGCGCATGATCCGCCACTCGTTCGGGGTGATCTGACGCGCCCCGTAGATCACCGGATAGCGGAGGTGGGTCGCGACATAGTTTCCGGCGGCATGTTGCGCCATCACCGCGTCCTCGCTGATCCGGGCAAGGTATCCGAAACGAAATTCCGCCTCGCTTTCGATTTTCGGCGCGTCTTCCGGAAGCGGCACCTGGAGCCCGGTCGGAAACAGGGCGTCCGGAAATCGGGCCCCCTTATAACCGGGCGATCCACCGATGGTGATCAACCGATCGGTCAGCGGGACGACGACTTCGGCGACGTGGCGAATCCGCCCGTAGGTCGCGACGATAAGGTCGAATTTCCGCCCTTCCAGGGCCGCCGACAGGGTTTCCTTGAAATGGGGATCGCCGATGACCCGCTCGACATGGGCAGGGATCTCGTCGCTGTCGTGCGCGCCGCGATTGAGGATCGCGGTCTCGTAGCCGCGCGCGAGCAGGCCGTTCACGATAAAGGGGCCCGTGGGGCCCGTGCCGCCGATCACCAACGCCTTCATGCGTCTCTCCTCCACGGGATTGAATTTCAAGCTGAATTAGATCGCCGGGCCCTACCCGCCATGCCGGAGGGTCGAGGGAATTTACCCGTTACTGGTATCCGAGACCGCGCGACAGCGCGCCGGCCGCCTAGTCGAAGGCGGCTTCGGCCGCGGCGTCGAAATGATTCCGCCAGTCGCCGACGATGCCCTTGCGGAAAAACGATGCCTCGTTCTCGTCGCCGCGCGTCCGGCCGCCGGATAGCGTTTCGAAGGACCCCGCGGTCCGGCAGGCGGCGATCGCCTCAGGCCCCGCTTCGACGCCGAGAAACGTCAGCATCCGCCCGATCTCCGCTGCCGCCTCGTCGTGCAGCGTCTCGTATCGAACTTCAAGATAGCGATCGGGATTGGTCCGGCCGAAGGCTTGCGCCGTCTCGACCCGGTTGCGCCAGGCCTCGCCGTAGGCGGCGGCGAACTGATCGAAGGTCAGGTTCTGCTGCTCGATCGCGGCCGGATTCCATTTCAGGTTATAGCGCCAGCCCGAGACCACGACATCGCGCCCATCACGGATGATGTGGATGAACTTCGCCGCCGGGAAGAGCCCCGCAAGCTGATCCATCGCGAGCGCATGTTCCGGCGTTTTCTCACCGATGCATTTGACATCACCGTCGTCCAGCCAGCGATCGAAGATAAGGGCCAGGGCCGTCCAAACGAGAACACCCAAATCGGCGTCGTCGAGCGTCGGACAATAGGAAGGATTGCCAAATTCCGCGGCCCGCTCGTTCCGTGTCGTCGACTGCGCATTGTAGCTCTGAAAAGCCTTCGCCAGTTCCGGCACCAGGACATTTGTGAAATGCCCCTCGCCGCGGCTGACGATTTCCGGGTGCCCATCCAACAGGGCCTGGACCCAGGTCGTGCCCGATTTCGATCCACCGACCACGAAGAACAACTGTTTCTCGCGCAACCGCTGGATTACCTGTTCCAACCGTTCATTCGTGACGCCGCCGACCATTCCGGACATCCCCTAGCGGACCGGCGGTTCGCCGCGCCCTCGATCGGCGCAACTATAAAACGCTTGCCCACCGTTTTCCAAGTTGGGCGATTTTCAAGATGATGGTGGCGCGCGGAGACCCGCCCGATCGAGAATGAATTACGAGGTACCGCCTTCGGCGCCCGTTTTTTCTTCCACCGCTTCCGCGGTCGCCTCATCCGTACCCTCCGCCGATTCCTCGCCGGATTCCTCGATGGTCTCGTCGATCACCTGTGCCGGACCGTCGTCCGTGTTCACCAGTGCCGAAAGCGTTCGGATATTCTGAGCAAAAATCTTGAGGAGGGCGACGATCAGCAGATCGGATTTCTTCATCCTGCTTTCGAAGACATCGCGCGATATGGAAACCAGGACGGTCGCCTCTAGGGCTCTTGCGGATGCCATCCGGGGACTGTCATCGATCAGCGCCATTTCGCCGAAGATGCTGCCCTTCCCGACGAGGCCGAGACGTTGCTCTTCGCCGCCGCTTTCGCGGATAATTTCGACCTTGCCCTTTTGAATCAGATAGGCGCGTGCGGCGCCCTGACCCTCGCGGAAGACGAAACTGCCTTCCCCGTGCGTTTCGCGATCGAGAACCTTAACACCGTCATTCAATGATCCCACTCCCGTCCGACGGTCGCTACAAGATGTTCATTATAGACCATATTCACCCTCGAAAGCGACCATATCGCCGAGGATGGCTCCGAGTCGCTCCACAGCCGATGCCCGATTGGCCGAAATTTCGACCAACCCCGCGGAGTTTACATACCAGAACAGTGCGCCTTCGGCGCTTTCGGAAAACGTCCGTGCGTGGGGAAGAATTTCATCTCCCACTCGGAGTTGTCGGTTCGGATCGACGGTCGCACTATCAAGCCCCGTGATAAGATTTCCGAACCGGTCGATATGGATGATCTCATCCAATTCATCGGGCCAATCGGCCCCGGCGAATTCCGTCGCCGTCAGTTCCGCCCCCGCGATCCCGGGATCATCGAGCGTTGCGCCCAAGGCCAGGCGCGCCGCCACCGGCGCGAAGAGATCGCGGCCGTGAAACGTTTCCGACAACATTTTGGGACGCCAGCCGATCCGCCAGCAGCGAGCGCTCGCCGCGCGCCTTCGGGCGATCTCGAACAAGCCGTTCTCCGGACCAACCATCCAGACACCGTCGATCTCGCAGATGACGGGCGGCCGGTCGCCGCCGACGCCGGGATCAACCACCGCAAGCCAAACCTCGCCCGGTTGCGAACGGCGGGACAGATGAGCCAGGAGATAGGCTGCGCGACGGGGATCATGCGCGGGGGCGTCGTGCATCAGATCGATGATGGGCACCTCGGGAGCGGTGCGCGCAAGGGCCGCCCGCAACTCGCCCGCATAGGGGCCCTCATGGCCGAAATCGGTAAAGAGAAGGATCATTCGACGACTATAGCGCACAAGAAAAAACCGCCAAAGGAGCGGCGGTTTTTCCGTTCGAAATGATCCTTCGCACTAGTCGCGATTGCCGAGGAAGTGCAGCAGGAACATGAAGAGGTTGACGAAGTCGAGATAGAGCATCAGCGCCCCGTAGACCGCTTTCTTCTGGGCGATCTCGCCTGAATCGGAAACCTCGTAATTGCTCTTGATTTTCTGCGTATCGTAGGCCGTGAGACCGGCGAATATCAGCACGCCGCCCGCAGAGATAATGAACTGCAACATCGTCGATTGCAGGAAGAAGTTCACCACCATCGCGATGATAATGCCAACTAACCCCATGAAGAGAAAGGTCCCGAAGCCGGACAGGTTTCGCTTGGTCGTATAGCCGTAAAGGCTCAACGCGGCGAAGGCACACATAGTGATGAAGAACACGCGGACGATACTCTCCCCGGTAAAGACCATGAAGATATGCGTCATCGAGAGACCCATCACACCGGCATAAATCCAGAAAACCAGCTGCGCCGTCGGACCGCTCATCTTGTTTATCCCGAAGGACAGGATCATGACGAAAGCAAGCGGCGCGAACATCGCAATATAGGCGAGCATCGTCGGCTCGATCCCGCGCGCCGTCGGGACATAGAACATCTCCAGCAATGCCGGCACATTCAAGACACCCAGCGAGACGATACCCGTCAGCCCGACACCCATGGCCATCAAGTTGTAGACACGCAACATATAGGCGCGCAAACCGGCGTCGATCGCCGCGTCGTCGCGAGTCACCGTCCGCGCAAACGCCTGATTCCGTGGTTCCAAAGCCATAATTCCGACCCCCAAAAATTCGATTTACATAGCCCCCATATTGGGGTTTTCACCGTCCGATGCAACCATTTCCGGCGCTAATTCCAAAGCGCCCTTGGTCTTAATCGTTGCGGAGAACCGGTGCGGGCTTGCGACTCAAGGCGCGCCAAGTACCGGTGAAACCGAGCAGGGCCGTGATCGTGACCGCCAGCAATAGGGTCCAGAGCACCGGAGTGATCGCGAAATGCCAGGTCATGTCCATCACTTGCGCCACCACCGCCCAGGCGGCGATCCCCCCGATCGCCACCGCAACACCTGTCGTGACCAGCGCCAGGAGCCCGACCTCGAGAAGATAGGCCAACAGCAGCTTGCCCCGCGTCGCCCCCAACACCTTCAGCACCACGGCGTCGTATATTCGCCGATGATGATCGACCGCCAGCGAGCCGCCGAGCACCAGCATCCCGGCCGTGATCGCCACCGCCGCCACACCGCGGACGGCGACGGCAAGGCTTGCGAGAATGGCGCTGACATCGCGCAATACATCCTTCACCCGAATGGCGGAGACGTTCGGCAAGGCACGAGCGACCGCCCGCTCGAGGGCCAGTTCCCGCTCGGGCGCCACCCGGACCGTCGCAATCTCGGTCTGGGGCGCCCCCGCGAGCATGCCGGGGGAAAACACCATCACGAAATTGATCCCAAGACTGGTCCATTCAATCTGGCGCAGATTGGCGACTCGAGCCGTCACCTCCCGGCCCAGCACGTTGACGGTAATGGTATCGCCGACGTGCAAGCCGAAACCCCGCGCCGCCTTGGCGTCGAAGGACACCAGCGGCGGCCCGGTGTAATCGGACGGCCACCATTCGCCGCCGACGATGCGGCTTCCCGCATCGGGCGGGCGGCGCGCCCAGGTCAAGCCCCGGTCCCCTTGCAGAATCCAAGCGAAATCCGGCGGCGGGGTCAGTTTCTCGACCCGGATACCGGCGAGTTTCGTAATCCGGCCCCGCAGGATCGGCACCCGCTGCATCGCCTCGACGCCGGGCTCGGCGGCGATGACGGCATCGAAATCCGCGGCCTGGCCCGGCTGGATATCGATGAAATAGTAGCCGGGCGCTTCGCGCGGCAGAACCTGGGCGATCTGTCGGCCGAGATTGTGTTCGAGCAAGGCCGTCGCGACGAGGACCGTCAGACCGAGACCGAGCGAAAGAACGGCACTCGTCGTCGGCGCGCCCGGACGGTGCAGATTGTCGAGGGCAAGACGCAGGAGCGGCCGGCGAAGTCGGGGCAGGCGCCGCAGACCATGGACAACCGCCCAGGCGGCGGCGCGGAAAAGGGCAAAGGTCGCGAGCGCGCCCCCGACATACCAAGCGGCGAGCTTAGGTGCCGCGGCGGTCGAGATCGCGAGGCCGCCCACCAAAACGGTGATCACCGCGATAGCGGCGACAACGGCCCCGCCCGGCCGCCGGCCGAGTGAGAGACCGGCCGCCCGGAAAAGCGCCGCCGGCCGCGGTCAGGAGTCCGAAGGCTGCGGCGCGGAGAAGCGGCCCCGCGTAAAGCGTGAAGGCCCCCGCGACCGGCAGACGGCCGTCGAGCAGCGGGGCCGCCGCCAAAGGCGCCGCCGCCCCCGCCAACAGGCCGGCCGCGACGCCGATCATGCCGATGGCCATCACCTGGATCAGGTAGATCCGGAAGACCAGGCGACGCGAGGCGCCGAGACATTTCAAGGTCGCGATCGCCGAAAGCCGCTCCTCGAGAAAGGCGCGGACCGCGTTCGCCACTCCGACACCGCCCACCAACAGCGCCGTCAACCCAATCAGCGAGAGGAAGAGCGCAACCCGATCGACGAACCGCTGAATTCCGGGAGCCGCGTTCTCCAAATCACGAACCCGCCAGCCGGCGCCCGGAAATCGCGTATCCAACCGGGCGCGCCAGGTCGCGAGATTGCGCCCCCGTGGCAAGGCCAGGCGGTAGTGATAGCGAATCAAACTACCCGGCAAGACGAGCCCGGTTGCCGCGAGTGCCTGGTGGGAGGTCAGAACACGGGGCCCGAGCCGGAAGGCCCGCGTGCCGCGGTCCGGTTCGCGCGCGATCACGTCCGCCGCCACGAAGACCGCATCGCCGATCCGGAACCGATCACCCCGCTGTAATCCCAGATAATCCAACATGCGCTGATCGACGGCCGCCCCCCAGGCGTCGCCCCGCCGCGCCAATACGGGGCCGAGGGCACCGCCTTCTCCGAGCACCAAGCCGCCGAACAGTGGATAGCGGCCGTCGACCGCCTTCAGTTCGACGAGCCGGCGCTGCCTGCCGGCGAGCCGGCCCGCCATGACGCGCATCTCGGCCACCTCGGAGATCGCCCGCGTGTTTTGGACAAGCCAGCGGCGCTGCTCGGCATTCACTTCTTGATGGGTTAGCCGTAGATCCACCTCGCCGCCAAGCAGGACGCGCCCTTCCGCCTTCAGCCCCGCGTGAATCGCGGCGGCCAGCGAGCCGACGCCGGCGACCGTCGCGACCCCAAGGGCGATGCAGGCGAAAAAGACCCAGAACCCGCTCAATCCGGATCTCAATTCTCGCCGAGCGAGGCGCAGCGACAGGCGGGTCTCGTTCATTCGGCGACCCGCATCGATTGCGGGTCGGCGTCGATGCGGCCGTCGATCAACCGTACGATGCGCCGGCAACGCTTGGCGATGAGCGGGTCATGGGTTATCAGCATCAATGTCGTCCCGGCTTGTTCGGCGAGCTCGAACATCAACTCGGCCACCCTCCCGCCGGTCTCGGCATCCAGGTTTCCCGTCGGTTCGTCGGCCAAGAGAAGGGCCGGAGCGGGTGCGAAGGCCCGGGCGAGTGCCACTCGCTGCTGTTCGCCGCCCGAAAGTTGTGCCGGATAGTGGCCGAGGCGATGCGCCAGACCCACCCGGACCAGGCTGTCCTCGGCCCGTTCGAAGGCGTCCCCTTTTCCGGCCAGCTCGAGCGGCACGGCGACGTTCTCCAACGCGGTCATGGTCCCAAGGAGATGGAAGAACTGGAAGACGATGCCGATATTGTCCCGCCTGAATTCCGCCAGCGCGTCCTCATCCAGATCGGTGATGTCCGTTCCGGCGACCCGTACCCGGCCGGCGGTCGGCCGTTCCAGCCCGGCGATCAGCAGGATCATCGAGGTCTTGCCGGAGCCCGAGGGGCCGACGACACCGACGGATTCGCCCCGTTCGACCCGAAGGTCGAGGCCGCGGAGAATATTGACCTCGCCGGCCGCACTCCTAAGTGTAAGCTCCGCTTGAGCCAATTCGACCATCGGGTCTTGGGAAAGGGACTGATCCATGGGAGTTGCTTATCCTTTCGGAAGCCGCCGTCCGGCGGCGCCCGTGCGAACATATGATGGGCCGCCGGTGGAATTCAACGCGATCCTCCTGTCCCTTGTCCTGATAATCCTGCTGGCCACGGGTGCTCGGGCCGAATCGACCTATGACATCCTCGCCCTCGGCGACAGCCTAACCGCGGGCTACGGCTTGTCGAGGGGCGATACCGTACCAGTGCGGCTCCAGGCGGCACTCGGCCGAGTCGGCATCTCCACTCAAGTGCAAAACGCCGGGGTTTCGGGCGATACGTCGAGTGGCGGCCGAGCGCGAATCGACTGGCTGCTCGACCGGCGCTTCGATTTGGTCATCGTGGCCCTTGGCGCGAATGACGGGCTCCGCGGGCTCGACCCCGCCCTCACCCGCGCCAATCTCCTGGAAATCATCCGGCGTGTCAGAAAGACGGGTGCACGTGTCCTTCTCGCGGGCATGCGGGCACCCCCCAATCTCGGGCGCGACTACGGCCGCGCCTTCGACGCCCTTTTCCCCGAGATCGCCCGGACGAACGGAATCGCGTTCTATCCGTTTTTCCTCGACGGGGTCGCCGGCCGGCCGGACCTCAATCAGCCGGACGGCATGCATCCGAACCGGAAAGGGGTTGCAATCATCGTCGAACGTATGCTGCCGTTCGTCATGAAGGCGCTTGGAAAGGATTAGCCGTGACCGAAGATTTTCTCGTCGCCCATGCAAGCGCGCCGACCTGGCAGGCGGCCGCGGCTGAAATCGTCCGCGAATTGGGTCCCATCACGGCGGCGCACCGGCTCGGCTTTCTTTACGTGACGGACGAATATGCCGATGCGATGAACGAGATCGCGATTTTCCTGCGCCAGACCACCGGGGTGCCCTATTGGGTCGGCACGGTTGGATTCGGTGTTTGCGCCACGACACGGGAATATTTCGACGAACCGGCGATGGCGGCGATGGCCGCTCCCGTTCCAGAGAGCGCGTTTCGGATCTTCTCCGGAATCACCGAGAATACCGACCCGGCGATCGAGGCCGCGGCGGATTGGCTCGGCGACACGCCGCCGCTGATCGTCACCCACGCCGACCCCAGAGCCGAGAACCTGCCCGAATTGATCGATGAACTGGCCCAACGGACGAACGGTTTTTTGGTCGGCGGCCTCGCTGCCTCACGGGGTGCCCACCCCCTACTGACCGACCAAGTCCGCGAAGGCGAGATCTCGGGCGTCATGCTGTCGCTGGAGGAGATTCCCGTCGCCGCCGCCCTGACCCAGGGCTGTTCGCCGATCGGGCCGGTGCACCAAATTACCACCGCCGAACAGAATATCTTGATCGAGCTCGACGGCCGGCCGGCGCTCGATGTCTTCAAGGAGGATATCGGCGATGTGCTGGCGCGCGATCTGCAGAAGGTCGCGGGCTATATCTTCGCGGCCTTGCCGGTCAGCGGATCGGATACGGGCGACTATCTGGTTCGCAACCTGACGGGAATCGACCCGGAACAGGGCCTTCTGGCGATCGGCGAGACGATCGAGTCCGGCGACCGCATCATGTTTTGCCGCCGCGACCACGACAGCGCGGTCGAGGACATGCGCCGCATGCTGGGCGATCTCAAGAGCCGGGCCGGCAACGCGCCGATCCGCGGCGGCCTCTACTATTCCTGCTGTGCCCGAGGCCCCAACCAGTTCGGCGAGGACAGCCGCGAGCTTGGCATCATCGCCGAGGAACTGGGCGACTTCCCGCTGGTCGGCTTCTTCGCCAATGGCGAGATCAGCCACAACCGGCTTTACGGCTATACCGGCGTCCTCACGCTGTTCCTATAGGCGGTGAACAATGATTCGGCTATTCGTGGGTCTCGCCCTTCCCGAGGCGACGCGCCAACGCCTCCAGGGCCTGAACGGGGGCCTGCCGGGCGCACGCTGGACCCGCCCCGAAAACCGCCATCTGACGCTCCGCTTCATCGGCGAGGTCGACAACGGCCTTGCCGATGATATCGATCTGGCTTTGGAGAAAGTCGACGCCGCGCCGTTCGAAGTGACGCTGGACGGGGTCGGCTATTTCGGATCGGCCCGCAAGGCGCGAACGCTCTGGGTCGGCGTTGCGGAAAATCCGGCGCTGCATCGCTTGCAGGCAAAAGTCGAAGCGGCGTTGGTCGGAATCGGACTGGCGCCGGAAGGACGGAAATATTCGCCGCATGTCACCCTGGCGCGGCTCAAATCGCCGCCGCGGGACCGTCTCGACGCCTACGTGGCGGACCATGCCCCCTTCCGCGACGGCCCGCTGCCGCTCCGGGAGTTTATCCTCTTCTCCAGCTTCCTCTCCGCCTCCGGCGCAATCTATACGCCGGAAGCGCATTATCCTTTGAGGGTGTAAGCGGTCTCCCGGTGGCAACCGCTAACCGCAAAAGATCTCCAGCTTGGGCCAGGTCTCGGCCCAGCGTTTCCCGACGAGGCGGCGCTTGAACATCTGCATTCGTGCCGCCGATCGGCGGAAATGCGCTGTCGGCACGACCTTGAGACCAAGCAAATCCTCCACGCCGTGGGGCGCCAACAGCCGCAAGGCACCCCGTGCGTCCAGCGACAGCCCGATCGCCGTCGCCGTTTCCGGCCACCGCGAGATCGCGTCCGCGCTCGAAAGGTAGGCCGCCTCGCCGTTGACCAGGTGCATCCGGGCCTGATTCTTGACCGACCAGGGTATATCGGGTGCCCCGCGGGCCAGGCACCGCTCGAGTTCCTTGTCGGATTCCGGAGATTTATCGCCCGGTCGGAAATAGATCACATCCACATCGTTGAGCGGTGTCCGCGCCTCATGCCCGTGAAGATGATCCCAGACCTTGTTGCGGACGAATCCGGCGCCGATCCAGCAATCGTCGAGCGTCAACCCCGCGACCCGTTCCAACACTTGCATCATCCATGGGTCGTCCCGAACCAACGCGAGAACGCGGTCGGTTTGACTGGAATCAAGCGCCGTCACGGCGGTTCAACCGAAGCGCCGAAGGGTGCGCTCGACCGATGCGGCGTAGTGGCCGCCGAAGAGCCGCGTGTGGACCAGCAGCGGATAGAGGTTGTAAATGTCCCGCCTTGTCTCGAAGAAGCCGCGGCGGATCGGCCGATGCGCGCCATAGCGCCCGAAGAACGCCTCGCCGAAGGTTCCGAAGAGGGTCGAGAAGGCGAGCTCGATCTCGGCATCACCGTAATAAATCGCGGGATCGATAAACCCGGCGATCCGCCCCTTCCCCGCCAGGACATTGCCACCCCAAACGTCGCCATGCAGTAGCGACGGTCGGTCGGGCTCGGGAATGAACTCGTCGAGGCGCGCGCAAAACGCCTCGAGACTGCGAAAGGTGGCGGCCGGCAGCCGGCCCGCGCGGTGCGCCAGCTCTCCCATGTAGAGGAGCCGCTGATCCCGGAAGAACTCCCCGCCAGGACTTGGTCCGCGGATTGGGCTGCGGCAAGGGACCGATCAGCGTGTCGCGCTCATGCCCAAACGCATCGGCGGAAATATCGTGCAGAGCCGCCAAATGATCCGCCGCATCCCGTTCCGCCGCCGCGTCCAATGACCCCGCCGCCGGGATATGGGCCATGACGAGAAGATCGGGCGCTACATGAAGGACCTTCGGTACCGGAAGCGCGCTGTGGCGCGTGAGATAGCCCAGCATGTACCCCTCGATATCGAGCGTCGCTCGGCCCGTCCCCGGCTCCGCGATCTTGGCCACCACGGTCTCGCCTCCGACCAGCTCGACCGCATGGACCGAACCGATACAGCCGCCCGAGAGCGGACGAGTCCCCCGCACCTTCTCGCCGAGCGCGGCTTCGATCCGCATCTCCGGTGTCACGATATCCACGCCTGGATTTCCTTAAGCCAGCCCCGCGCGCCCGTCTCGATCAGGTCGAGCGCGTATTCGAAATCCGCCGCCCCGCCGTAGTAGGGATCGGGCACGTCCTCGACCGCCGCATCGGGCAGCACCGACATGAACATCCGAATATTCGACCGCCTGTCCGCGGGTGCCGCGGCGGCGAGTTGGCGATAATGCCCCCGGTCCATCGCCAGGATAAGCTCGAAACCGGTGTAGTCGCCTTGTGTCATCCGGCGGGCGCGGAGGCCCGAGAGATCGACACCTCGGCGACGCGCCGCCGCCACCGCCCGAGCGTCCGGTGCTTCGCCCACGTGATAGCCATGAAGGCCGACCGAATCCGCCATGATCGCATGATCGAGCCCGGCCCCCTCGACGAGATGGTGGAATATCCCCTCGGCACTTGGCGAGCGACAAATGTTACCGGTGCAAACGAAGAGAACGCGATACATGGGTTGGTCCAGCTTGTCTCGAACCAAGCGTGGTTTACCATGCCCGGCACGATGGCTGAAGACCTGCCGCAACTGCTCGTCCGCGTTCGGAACTGTCGCATCTGCGCGGCCGATCTGCCGCTCGGACCCCGGCCGGTGCTGCGCGGCCGGGCGACCGCGCGGCTATTAATCATCGGCCAGGCGCCAGGCACCAAGGTTCACGAGACCGGCATCCCCTGGAACGACCCGAGCGGCGAGCACCTTCGCGACTGGCTGGGTATCGATGGAGAACGATTCTACGACGAGGACCGCATTGCCATCGTGCCGATGGGCTTCTGCTATCCCGGTGTCGACCCCCGGGGCGGCGACCGGCCACCGCGACCCGAATGCGCCGCCGAATGGCACGATCCGTTGCTGGCCCTGCTGCCGAATATCGAACTGACCTTGTTGATCGGGCAGTATGCCCAGAAGCGCTATCTCGCCGGATCACGGAAACGCTCGTTGACGGAATCGGTCCGCGCCTGGCGGGACTACGGTCCCGATCGCTTGCCGCTGCCGCATCCGAGCTGGCGCAACAACGCCTGGATCAAACGCCATCCGTGGTTCGAGGATGAGGTCATTCCGGCGCTCCGACTTCGCGTCAAGGATTTGCTCGATTGATCAATCCCTGACGTCGTCGTCCTTGCCGCCGGCGAAGCGCCGCGCCGTCTCTGCGAAAGCGGCCAGGCGATCCTCGACCCGCCGATTGACGCTACCTTCGGGGTAATGCCCGTCCTTGTCGCGATCGCCGGCCGGCAACCCGGTCAGGATTTCGATTCCCTGGTCGATCGTCTCAACCGCAAAGACCTTGAACTTGCCCGCTTCGACGGCCTCAACCACGTCGCGGCGAAGCATCAGATGGCGCACGTTCGAGGCCGGCACGAGCACGCCCTGTCCACCGGTCAGACCCTGTTCGCGACAGACGTCGTAATAGCCCTCGATCTTCTCGTTGGCGCCGCCGATCGCCTGTACCTCACCCTGCTGGTTCACGGAGCCGGTGACCGCCAGCCCCTGATTGATCGGCACCTCGCCAATCGCCGAGAGGAGGGCATAGAGCTCGGCCGAGGAGGCACTGTCGCCGTCGACGCCGCCATAGGATTGCTCGAAGACGAGACTGGCCGAAAGTGCCAGCGGCCGCGCCTCGCCGAAGCGGGCACCCAGAAATCCGGAGAGGATCAACACCCCCTTCGAATGAAGCGAGCCGCCGAGTTCGACCTCGCGCTCGATATCGACGACGCGGCCGCGGCCGAGTTGTACCCGGGCGGTGATTCGGCTCGGCCGGCCGAAGGCATAGCCGCCCAGCTGCAAGACCGAAAGACCGTTGATCTGTCCCACCGTCTCGCCTTCGGTGGCGATCAGGACGGTCCCCTCGGCGATCGAATCCTGAACCCGCTGACGCAGACGGTCCGACCGTCTGATCGAGGCGTCGATTGCTTTTTGGACGTCTTCCGCCGTGATGACGTCGCGATCCACCATGCGGGCCCAATAGCTCGACTCCCGCACCAAATCGGCGATGTTCCGCATATGGGTCGTGAGCTTCGCCGAATCGCCGGCCCGCTTGGCGCCGCGCTCGACGATCCGCGCCACCGCGTCGGGCGCCAGCGGCCGCAGCTCTTCGTTCCGCGCAATCGTCGCGATCAGCCGCGCGTAAAGCAACACATTGGCCTCGTTCCGCGGCATATCCTCCTCGAAATCCGCTTGTACCTTGAAGAGTTCGAGAAAATCCGGATCGAGCGCGCTCAGCTGATAGTAAAGCCAGCCGTCGCCGACGAGGACGATCTTGGCGTCGAGCGGGATCGGTTCCGGATCGAGCGAAACCATATCGGCCAGGCTGTGGCTCTGCTCCTGCGGCTGGATTCGGATCTGGCCGCCCCGGAGCGCACGCTTCAAGGCATCCCACGCAAAGGGCTGGCTCAACAGCTTGTGGGCTTCGAGGACCAGGTAACCGCCATTGGCGCGGTGCAGTGCCCCCGCTTTGATCAAGCTGAAATCGGTGATCAGGGCGCCTTGCTGGGTCGTGTGCTCGAGCCGGCCGATGATATTGCCGATCGTCGGGTGATCCTCTTCGACGACCGGCGCGCCCTGGTTCTGCCCATGGTCGACGAGAACGTTGACCCGGTACTGCCGGAAGGACGGCGGTTCGCCCGGCGCCGGGGCGATCCCACCCGGGGGGGCCTCCATCGCGCCCTCCTTCATCCGCTCGGCCAGCATGAAGGCCTCGGCGTTTTCGATCAGGTCGGCCTCGACGGAGTCGAGCCAGGTCAGGATGCCGGGCAGATCGGCGTAGGACTTCTTGAAATCCTCCAGATTGTGCAGGACCGCCGATTTCGCGACGTCGCGGTTCAACTCGCGCATTCGCTCGCGCAGCTCATGCGCCCATTTCGGTACTTCCTCCATATGCGCCTGCAAATCCTGTTGCAGACTCGCCATGGCTTCCGCATAGGTGTCCCGCGCATCCTGCGGCAGACGTTCGAAAGCCTCCGGATCGAGCACCTTGCCGTTCAACATCGGTGCCAGGCCGACGCCCGTGGGTGTCCGGACGACGGCGACGTTTTGTGCCTCGGCCTTCTTCTGCATCTCCTCGGACGCGCTCTCCTGGCGGTGCCGGAATTCGGTTTCGATCGCCTCCTTGCGGGCAAGATAGGATTCGCTCTCGAAGGCGGCGGGGATGGCGGTGCGCAATTCGACGATCAGACGATCCATGTCTCGGCCGAGCGGGCGCCCTCTGCCCGCCGGTAGATCGAGCGCCAGGGGACGCCGCGGGTCGTCAAAATTATGGACATAACACCAATCCGAGGCGACCGGCTCCTCTGCCGCCTGACGCGCCAGGAATTCGCCGATCAGGGTGCGCTTGCCGATGCCGGGCGGGCCGATGGCGTAGACGTTGTAGCCCTCGCTGCGAATCGAAATGCCGAAGCAGACGGCTTCCACCGCGCGGTCCTGTCCGATCAGCTCCGCCAGCGGCTCCAGCGCTTCCGTAGTCTCGAAATCAAACTGGTCCGGGTCGCAAGCTCGATAGAGCGCATCCGGTGTCAGGGGGTCGATGGGGGCCATTTATTACTCCGCTTCCGCTTCGATCGCCGCCATGTCGGCGTCCGAGAAGCCGAAATGGTGCCCAATTTCATGAATCAGCACGTGACGCACGAGTTGTTCCAAATTCTCCCCCGTCTCGCACCAATAGTCGAGCAGAGGCCGGCGATATAGAAAAATCATGTCGAGATCCCGCGGCGTGTCGAGCACGCTCTTTCCCGGCAGGTCGACCCCGCGATAGAGACCGAGAAGGTCGAAATCCGACTCGAGCCCCATCGCCCGCCGGGTCGCGTCGTCCGGGAAATCTTCGACCCGGATGATCACGTCCCGGGCCGCTTCGCGGAGAGGTCGGGGAATTTCGCGATACGCCGCCTTGGCGATTGCCTCGATGTCTTCCGGGCCGGGTGGCGTGGTATAGGTCATGGTGGCGAAACCATAACCGGGCACGCGTGTTCGTGCCATGGGGGGATGGCCTTGTGGGACCCGTCGCGAGACAGTTTTCGAAGCCCGCGCCAATTTGATTCGGTCCAAGGCTTCGCTTTTCCGCTCGAACCTCGTAGAATTTCCCGCATGAAGCGCTTATTGACCCTGATCTTCGTGCTGCTCCTGGCGCTCCCGGCAACCGCGGACGATTTCCGCAAGGGCCTTGGCGCCTTCCAGGACGGCGACTATGAGGAAGCCACGGCGACCTTCCGCCGACTGGCGGAATCGGGCGACCGCAATTCGCAGTTCATGCTCGGCGTGATGTACGAAGGCGGCTATGGCCTCGCGAAGGATCCGGCGCAGGCCCTCATCTGGTTCGAAAAGTCGGCCACGCTCGGTCTCGCCTCGGCACAATACAACACCGGCATCTACTACCAATTCGGCCGCGGCGTGAAGGCCGATCCCGCAACGGCCGCCCGCTGGCACGGTCTTGCGGCCGCGCAAGGCCACGCCTCGGTGCAGAACAACCTGGCGAGTCTCTATTTCATGGGTCAGGGCATCGCCAAGGATCCCATCGAAGCCTGGAAATGGTTCGACCTCGCGGCCCGCCGCTTGGATGGGAAGTCGAAGACGGTGGCGCTCGAAAACCGCGCCAAGGTCGAAAAGACGCTCGATGCCGACGAGATCGCCGCCGCCAAACGCCGCGTCGCCGACTGGCGGCCGGTTGATCGATAGGATCCTCCCTAAGTCGGCGCCAGCCGAAGCGCGCTGTCGAGACGAACGACCTCGCCGTTCATGATCGGGTTTTCGACCATATGGTGGACAAGGGACGCGAATTCCGCGGGCGTCCCGAAGCGCGACGGAAAAGGCAGGCTGGCGGCGAGACTGGTTTGCGCCTTCTCGGGCAAGCCCATCAGCATCGGTGTCGCGAAGAGGCCAGGGGCGACCGCCAGGACGCGAATTCCGGCACGCGCGAATTCGCGAGCCGCCGGCAGGGTCATGCCGACGACACCGCCCTTCGACGCCGAATAGGCCGCCTGACCGATCTGACCCTCATAGGCCGCAACCGATGCCGTGTTGACAATGATCCCGCGCTCCCCGCCGTCATTGGGCTCCCGCGTCATCATATCGGCGGCGGCAAGGCGCATGGTGTTGAAGCTGCCGATCAGGTTGATGTTGATCACCCGGGCGAATTGGTCGAGCGGCATCGGTCCGTCCCGCCCGACGATGCGGCCAGGGGTGCCGATGCCCGCGCAATTGATGCAGATCGCGGCGGCGCCATGGGCATCGCGCGCGGCGGCCACCGCCGCTTCGGCCGATGCCGCATCCGCGACGTCGCAGGGAACCGCGAGACCATCGATCTCGGCCGCGACCTCATTCGCCGCCGCCTCGTTGATATCGAGAACGGCGACCTTGGCGCCGGCTCCGGCCAGTCGCCGCGCCGTTCCGGCGCCAAGACCCGACCCGCCGCCCGTGACCAGTGCCGCCAATCCATTTGCATCCATTTTTCGGTCTCCCTTTTCTGACATTTGAATTGGGGCCGGATATAGCAGACCGGCACGGGCGTTCCCATATAGGAACGATGCGGGACGATGAGATGCATGGCGTGGATTTGGGCCGGATGGCGGCCGACGATCGCACGGTCCGACGCGGTTTCCGGGCGAAGATAAAGCGAGCGGCGGGCCGGATACCCTTCGCGCCGGAGGCTGTCGCCGCCTATTTCTGCGCCACCGACCCCGCGACGCCGACCCGGGTGCGGGCGGCACTGCTCGCGGCACTTGCCTATTTCATCGTGCCGACCGATCTCATTCCGGACATCATCCTCGGCTTGGGCTATACCGACGACATCACGGTATTTTGGGCTGCGTGGCGCCTGGTGTCGGCCTATGTGACCGACGACCACCGCGCCCGCGCCCGGCGCGCCATCGCCGCGCAAGACATTCCTTCCAGGGATTGAAGAGCCGTCAGATGGCCTCCGCGGTGACAACATAGCGAAGCGGGCCGCCGAGCGTCATCGCATCGAAGGGGAAACAGGTAACCAACACCAGACGCGGCCTCGCTGCATCGAGACGAAGGCGCTGGGTTCGGGAATCGGCGACCTCCCGCGAGGCAACGCGGTAGGAGCGTTTTCGGCCCGCCGAATCGGACAGGTGAATCATCTCGCCGGTACGGAGGTCGCGCAAGAACCTGAAATGGGTGTCGCGATGGCCCGAGACCAAGATCACATCCCGCTCGAAAGTTCCGTCGGGCATGGCCGGTCCGAAGGCGAGGGTGCGGCCGCTCAACCCTGCGAGCACGAATTGATCGATCCCGAGACCGGGCACCCGCAACCGAGCGATCGGCCGGGTATCGGCCCAGGGCCATGGTTTGGCGGCGGGATCGCCCTTCCGGTGTGACTCCCAGCTGCGACCGATCAGATATTGCGCCAGCCCGGCCTTGGCATGGATCCATCCCGCCTCGCCGACCAGCCACGCCCCCGCCATGGCGAGCAGCGCACCAAGTGCCAGGAAGCGGCGGCGCCGGGTCACGCGGTCCGTCGCCAAAGTAACCCGAACCCGCTGGAGAGCAGCAGGAGCAGGCCGCCAAGCAATCCATAAAGCGCCGCCGGGGTCGCCGTCTTTGCGCCGAGCGAGACCGTCGCCGTCTTATGCAGCATGGCGGACTTAGGCGCATTGGGCGGCGTCCAGCCGGCCGGAGAATTGCCCGGAACGGCGCGTTTCGCCAATCCGGCCTCGGCGGGGCGGAGAGGTGTTTCGTCAACCGCGACCAGACTCGTGTACCTGGTCAGCAACCCGTGTTCGAGGGCGAGTGCTAGGACGTTCCGGCGGACATCGTCCGGATCGGCGCCGGCACCGAGGCGACCCATTTCCCGGTCGACCTTGCGGCGCGCCCAAAGCTTCGCGATGCCGATCCCCGGCCGTGCCTGGTCCAACGAGACGCGCTCGCGCCAGGGTTCTCCGTTTCGCCCGCCTTCGAGAACGAACTCGCCGGCGGCCTTGCTCAACCGCGCCGTCACCAGGATCGGTTCGCCGTGATAGAGGTCGGGGATGGCCGTAGGCTCGAATTCGGCGACCGTATCGCCCGCAAGAGCCATTTTTATATCCGTCAGCGCGGGGGCCGACAGTTTGGCGAACAGGGCGCCCATCCGACGCGCCACCTGCTTCGGCGAGTCGATCCGAAGGCTCGCGCCCCGGCCCACCCTGGCGGCCTCTTCCATGAAATAGCCGTTCGGCGCGCTGCCGATGGCGACGGTGAAAAGCCGGCTTACGCCGAGGTCCCGGCGGAGCCGTGCCAGCACCGCGGCCTCGTTGCCGACCGCGCCGTCCGTCAGCAGCACGACCTGCCGCAGCCGGCCGGGCGCCGCCGCCCCCTTGAGCGCCGCACCGAGTGCAAGGCCGATTTCCGTCCCGCCGTCCGCCGCGAGCGCCTTGACGAAGCTTCGCGCCGCATCGCGGGAGGCCTCGTCGGCGGCGCGCGCCCGCTCAAAGAGTTGCCGTGTCTTGTCGGAGAAAGCGATGATGTTGAACCGGTCGCTCGGGCGCAGGCGCTTGATCGCCGCAAGCAGCGCGCGCTTCGCCTGACGCATCGATTCGCCGTGCATCGAGCCCGAGGTATCTATGACGAATATCGCTTCCCGGGCCACCTCGTTCCCCGGTGTCGGATCTCGCCGCGGCGGCACGATCATCGCCATAAGGTAGGCCACCTCCCCGGCCCGCTCGACGAAGAGGGCCGGCTTGGGCGCTGGTCCGGTTTCCAGTGTCCACTGAAGAACGAAGTCCCGGTCGCTCACCGCCGCGCCTTCGCGGAGTGAAATTTGGTATTGACCTGCCTTGGAATTATCGACGAGAAGCGGATGAGTCGGGCTCTCCAGCCTGCCGAGCGGCACGCCCGTCGCCAAACTCACCTTAATCGCAACCGGGTTGGAGGGCGGTGCCGCGGGATCGCGGACCGGAAAGAGCAGCCTCGATGCCGGCGGCTGCCCTCCCTCCTTCACACCGACATAGCCGGTGGGCGCAGGTAGGTAGCGCGGAGTCACCGCCATTGGGAAGCGAATTTCATAGCGCCCGTCCTGATAGCGCACCGGCTGCTGATAGCCTATCTCGACCTGGATGCGGCCTTTCGGCGGGATGTTCGCGACCGACATCGTGAAGACGTTGGGGCGTTCCTCCTCAAGCAGGCTCGCCTGATGGCCGCTCCGCACCGCTGCCTGATAACGCCGCTTTGCGACCTCGCGGGCCGCAATCCGGCCTTCGATCAGGCGGCCATCGATGCGAAGACGCATCCGGTCGACCGCCGCATCGGCCGGCAGCGGAAAGACATAGACCCCCTCGAGCCAGGCATCGTCGGGGTTGAGGAATTCCTGCCGGACGACGACCCGTCCCGTAATCCCGTTGACGACGACATCTGCGGTGCTGGCAACCGCAGGCGCCGGACGACGGCTATCTCGCGCATCCGGCGCAAATAGGAAAAGCCCTTCCCCCGTCTCGGCGCCGCGCGCGGGCGCACTCAGGGCAGCAAGCAGTCCAAAGGCAAGGAACAGAAGCGCGCAGAGGACCGGCGCGCGATGGGTAACAGGGAAAATCGTACGAGACATTGAAGGTCGGCCTCCGCGTTCGAGTTTGGCGGCAGGCATAAGACCCACGAATTCCGGCACCTACGTGCGGGAATGAAGGCAAGGCCGTGATGAATTGAGGCGGAATTGGGGCGCGGTGAAAAATCAGGCGCGAAGGTCGGGCCGTTGCACGGCGTCCTTGTAGATGAAGCCCTGGCGGGTTCCGGTCACGCGGTCGTGGAGAGCCACCGCCGCCGGATCGAAATCGGCTACGGGCGGCGTCTCCAATTCGAAATTGCCGTGCTTGTCCTCGCCGCGCACCAGCATGGCGCTGTCCGGCACGTCGGTGACCTGGTGCACCCGGGGAGTCACGTAGCGAATGGCAAGAGCGATCCGTCGGTCGTCGGTCGTGTTCGGTGCCGAGGCGTGGGCGACGTTGACGTGATGCAGCGAGATCTCCCCCGGCATGACCTCGACGTCGATCGCCTTGCCGAGGTCTATTTCCTGGTCCATGACCTGCCCCCGGCTGAGCAGGTTATTCTCGTCGAAGGTGTCGGAATGGCTTGTCGGCGGCCAATCCTGCGATCCCGGTATCATGCGCATGGCCCCGCTCGCCACCGTCGCCGGCGACAATGCCAGCCAGGCGGTCAACACTTCGTGGCTGCTCAGGCCCCAATAATTCCCGTCCTGGTGCCAAGAGACGAACCCCGGATCATGGGCCTCCTTGTTGAACCAGCCGCACTGCCAGCACATTAAATCGGGGCCGAGCACATCCTCGACCGCGTCGAGAACCTTCGGAAGACGCACCAAATCGTTCATCCAGCGCAACACCAGATAGAGCTTCTGGCGTTTCGTCGTCGTCATGTATTCCGGATACTCTGTCTCGAAAGCTTCGAACTTGGCGCGGTAGTCGCGGGCCGCCGCTTCATCAAGGACACGAACGGGGTGAACCACGCCATCTCGGGCGTAGCGTTCGATCTGCTCGGCGATCAAAATCTTACCCATAACTCAGGTCCCTGGAAGTCTCGATCCTTCTTGGCACGACAGTAATATTCGACCGCCTTCAAGAACTGTCCACCCGGCCCCCAGCCGGCCCCATTGTCCATTGAACGCTGGCGGGCATCGGCGTAGGGTGCGCCTTCGGTGCGATCGGCACCGAACCGCCTTTCAAGGGAATTCTTGCCATGTCTTTCATCGCGTCCAGGCTTGGCCGCATCAAGCCCTCTCCAACCATGGCCGTCACCGCGCAAGTGGAGGAAATGAAGCGCGCCGGGGAAGATATCATCGGCCTCGGCGTCGGCGAACCGGATTTCGATACGCCGGACTTCATCCAGGAGGCCGCGATCAAGGCGATGCGCGACGGCAAGACCCGCTATCCCCCGCCGAACGGTATTTTCGAGCTCCGGGAAGCCGTCTGCCGTAAACTGGAACGTGAGAACGGGCTGGTCTATACGCCCGACCAGGTGTCAATCGGCGTCGGCGGCAAGCAAATCATCTTCAACGCCTTCATGGCGACGCTCGATCCCGGCGACGAGGTCATCGTCCCCGCCCCCTATTGGGTCAGCTACACCGATATCGCGGAGCTGGCCGACGGAACGCCCGTGGTCGTGCCGTGTAGCGAGGCCAACAACTTCCGCCTCACGCCGGATCAGCTCGAGGCCGCGATCACGCCGCGCACCAAATGGCTGGTGATGAACAGCCCCTCCAACCCGACCGGCAGCGCCTATACCAAGGCCGAACTGAAGGCGCTGACCGATGTCTTGATGCGCCATCCGCATGTCTGGATCTTTACCGACGATATCTACGAACACGTCACATATGACGATTACGAGTTCCACACCATGGCCGAGATCGAGCCCGGCCTCTACGACCGGACCCTAACCGTGAACGGGGTCTCGAAGGCCTATTGCATGACCGGCTGGCGAGTCGGCTACGGCGCCGGCCCGAAGGAGCTGATCAAGGCGATCAACACGGTGCAGTCGCAGAATTGCAGCTCGACCAGTTCGATCAGCCAATGGGCCGCGGTCGCCGCGCTCGACGGCGACCAGAGCTTCATCGCCGGCAACAACGCCAAGTTCAAAGAGCGCCGCGATCTCGTCGTCTCGATGCTGAACCAGACGAAGGGGCTCAGCTGTGCCACGCCCGAGGGCGCGTTCTACGTCTATCCGTCCTGCGAAGGCGTCATCGGCAAAACAACGCCGGACGGCGAGGTGATCGAGACCGACAGCGACTTCATCAGCTACCTCCTAAGCACCGAGGGCGTGGCCGCGGTCCAAGGCGAGGCCTTCGGTCTGTCGCCTTATCTCCGCATCTCCTATGCGGCTTCGATCGAGACCATGGAGGAAGCCTGTCAACGAATCCAACGCGCCTGCGCGGCCCTGAGCTAGGCTGTTTCCAAGAGTCATTCCCGCGAAGGCGGGAATCCGGGCTTGTCACGTAGCCACGGCGGTTTCTCCGGCCTATATCTAGAAAAGTCGGGACGACCAATGGAGACATCATGAAATACGCGATTCTCGGCGCCGGCGCGGTCGGCGGGTATTATGGCGCGCGGCTGGCGGAAGCGGGCGAGGATGTGACGTTTATGGCGCGGGGCGCCCATCTGGCGGCGATCCGCGAGAGCGGGCTTCGCATCGAAAGCGGCAACGGCGATGCCTGTATCCATCCAGCCCAGGCGACCGACGATCCAGGCGAGGTAGGGACGGTCGACTACATCCTGTTCGCGGTCAAACTGTTTCAGACCGAGGAGTCGGCCCGCTTCGCGACCCCGATGGTCGGCCCCGACACGACCATCGTGGCGCTGCAGAACGGCGTCGAAAGTGCCACGATCCTCTCGGACATTCACGGCGCCGGGCGGGTGATGGACGGGACGAGCTATATTTCCTCGGTGATCGCCGAGCCGGGATTGATCCGCCAGACCGGCACCTTCGCAAGCTTCGCCTTCGGGGAGCTGGACGGAACGATGTCGGAGCGTGGCCGGAAACTGAAGGAAGCGGCCGACCGGGCCGGGCTGAAGCCCACTTATTCCGACGACGTCGAGATGCTGGTCTGGGAGAAATTCATCCTGATCGCGACCATGTCCGCCATCACCACGTCGACCCGAAAACCGATCGGCGAATTGCGCGACGATCCGGATATCCGCGCCCTGCTGCTGGCCTCGCTTGGCGAGGCGGCGGCGGTCGGCCGGGCCAAGGGCGTTCGACTGGGGTCCGACATCGAGGCGGAGGGGCTGAAACGGATCGACGGCTTCCCGGCCGAGATGGTCGCCTCGATGGTTCATGACCTCAATGGCGGCAAGCGGATGGAGCTCGATTGGATGTCTGGCGCGGTGCGCCGGCTCGGCCGCGAGGCCGCTATCCCGACCCCAATCCACGATACGTTCTACGCCATCCTGAAGCCTTATATGGACGGCACCTGACGACTCATCAGCCTTTTCTCTTGCATCCCGGTTCCGCCCTTGGAACCATAGAGGGAAATGAAGGGGTGGGGTCGCCAAATTGCGGCGTCTCTCCGAAACGAAAGACATTGCACTAGGGGGTAGATATGTCTGGAAAAGCACCTTCCGGGCCACGCTGCGCGGCGATCGTCGGACCTTATTTGAGCGGCAAGACCTCGCTTCTGGAAGCACTCCTTCACACCTGCGACGCGATTCCGCGTCTTGGCTCTGTCAAGGAAGGCAACACGGTCGGCGATTCCTCGGAAGAGGCCCGCGCGCGCAATATGAGCACCGAGATGAACATCGGCACCGCCGAGTTCCTCGGCGACCAGTGGAGCTTCATCGATTGCCCGGGCTCGGTCGAGTTCTTCCAAGAGACCCGTGCCGCCCTGATGGCGGTCGATATCGCGGTCGTCGTCTGCGAGCCGGAAGCGGCGAAGGCGGCGATGCTCTCGCCGGTTTTCCAGTTTCTCGACGCGCATGACATTCCGCGTCTTCTGTTCATCAACAAGATCGACCACTCTTCCGAGACGATCCGCGACCTGCTGGATTCGCTGCAGGGCATCTCCTCGAAGCCGCTGGTGCTCCGCCAGGTCCCGATCCGCGACATTGATAACGTGACCGGCTATGTCGATCTCGTCTCCGAGCGCGCCTACGAGTACAACCCGGGCCAGCCCTCGAAACTGATCGAGATTCCCGACTCCGTGCAGGACCGCAACGACGAAGCGCGCCAGGAAATGCTGGAATCGCTCGCCGATTTCGACGACGACCTGCTGGAGCAACTGCTCGAGGACAACATCCCGCCGACCGACGAGGTTTACGCGCATATGACGAAAGATCTGCGCGAGGGCCACATCACCCCCGTCCTGATCGGCGCGGCCGAGCAGAATGCAGGGGTCAAGCGGCTGATGAAGGCGCTGCGTCACGAAACCCCGGACGTCGAGGAAACCCTGGCCCGGGTCGACGCCCCCGAGGGCGATCCCGTGCTGCAGGTCTTCAAGACCTATCACATGCCCCATGCGGGCAAGATGTCGGTCGCCCGCGTCTGGCGCGGCGGCGTCAAGGACGGCATGAATTTCGGATCCCACAAGGTCAGCGGCCTCAATCATCTGATGGGCCACGATCTGCAGAAGATTTCCGACGCCCCCACCGGCACTATCGTCGCGATGGGCCGGATGGACGAGATCGCGACCGGACAGACCTTGACCGCCGAGGGCGCCGCCGAGACGATGGACTGGCCGGACCCGATCTCGCCGGTCTTCTCGATGGTCGCGGTGCCGGAAAAACGCGAGGACGAGGTCAAGCTTTCGAGCGGGATCGCGCGGCTGATCGAGGAAGACCTCTCGATCTCGATGTCCCACAACGACGATACCAACGAGAACGTCCTTTGGGGTCAGGGGGAGATTCACCTCCAGGTCATGGGCCAGCGCCTGAAGAACCGCTTCAACACCGCGGTGACCATGCGCCGGCCGCAGACGCCCTACAAGGAGACCATCAAGAAGACCATCCAGCAGCATGCCCGCCACAAGAAACAATCCGGCGGCCACGGCGAATTCGGCGACGTCCATCTCGACATCAAGCCGAAGCAGCGGGGCACGGGATTCGAGTTCTCGCAATCGATCTCGGGCGGCGTGGTGCCGCGCCAATACATCCCGGCGGTCGAGGCCGGGGTGAAGGAATACTGCACCGAGGGTCCGCTCGGTTTTCCGGTCGTGGACATCTCGGTCGATCTCTTCGACGGCCAGCATCACGCGGTCGACAGTTCGGACATGGCCTTCCGCCGGGCCGGCATCCTGGCGATGAAGGACGCGCTGCCGAATTGCGCGCCGGTCCTGCTGGAGCCGATCTGCTCGGTCAATATCGCGGTGCCCAACCGGTATACCTCGAACGCCCAGAGCATCATCTCGAAGCGGCGGGGCCAGATCCTCGGCTTCAGCGCCAAGGAAGGCTGGGACGGCTGGGACGAGGTACAGGCCAACATGCCGCAATCGGAGCTGCACGACCTGATCATCGATCTCCGCTCGCAGACCATGGGCATCGGCACTTTCGACTGGGAATTCGACCACATGGCCGAACTCACCGGCCGGCTCGCCGACGACATCATCGAGCACCAGAAGGAAGCGGCCGAGTAGCGCCGCCGGGAGACGCAAATGACCGATATTTCGGCGGCGGCCGACGCCCTCATCGCGGCGCGGCGGGAGAAGCGCGTGATCGATGCCCTGCCGGGCGGACTTCCGGGCTCGATCGAGGAAGCCTATGCGATCCAGGACGCGGCGATCGAACGGATGGGCGAGGCGATTGCCGGCTGGAAGGTCGCCTTCACCAATGCCGCCGCGCAAGAGGCGATGAAGACCGACGCCCCGGCGGCGGGGCCGATGTTCGCCTCTTATGTCCATGAGAGCCCGGCTGCGGTCTCGCTCCCCGATCCGAGCCTGCGGCTCAGCGAATGCGAATTCGCCTTCCGCCTCTCGGCCGACCTGCCGGCGAAAGCGGGCGATTATACCGATGACGACATCGCCGCGGTCGTGGCCTCCGTCCACCCGGCGATCGAGATCGCCGACCGGCGGATGAGCGCGGACGTGCCGATGAACGCGATCACGATGATTGCCGATTTCGGCGGCAACGCCGCCTTCGCCTTCGGGACCGGCACCACCGACTGGCAGGCCATCGATTTCCCGAATCAGGCCGTGCGCCACCTGGTCGACGGGGCGGAACAGGCGGTGGGCAGCGGGGCCGCGGTTTCGGACGGCAATCCGCTCGGCTCCGTGACCTGGCTCGCCAACAATCTGAAGGGCCGGGGGCATGGGTTGAAGAAGGGTGACTGGGTTTCCAGCGGCCTCGCCACCCAGGGGATCCGGATCGACGACGGCGGGACCATCGCCGGCGATTTCGGCAGCCTTGGCACGGTCGAGCTGCGTTTCGCGTAACCGCCGCCACCCCAACCGGCGCGCCCTCACGCAAGCGTGACTTTCCGTCGCCGGCCGCGCATTCTATGAAAATGGAATAATTCTAAAAACCAAGGAAGCGGCGATGCTGACCAAGGTCAAACAGGGCTGGGAACTTCCCGAGCGGGCGGCGACGGACGAGGGCGTCTATCTGGACCGGCGCACCCTCTGCAAGGCGATCGCGGCGGGGCCGATGCTGCTCTCGCCCGGCGCGGCGCTGGCCGCCAAGGCCGCGCCCGAGGACCCGACGGCGGACCTCTACCCGATGAAGCGGAACCCGGCCTATACCCTGGACCGCGAGATCACCGACGAAAAATGGCCGCTGATCTACAACAACTTCTATGAATTCGGCAGCCACAAGCGCGTCGCCAAGGCGGCACAAAAGCTCAAGATCCGCCCCTGGCAGGTCAAGATCGACGGGCTGGTCGAAAAGGAGATGACCCTCGATTTCGACGACCTCATCCGCAAGATGCCGCTCGAGGAACGGCTCTACCGCTTTCGCTGCGTCGAACGCTGGGCGATGGCGGTGCCGTGGAGCGGCTTCCCCCTGAAGGCGCTGGTCGAGCTGGCGAAGCCGCTGGCCAAGGCGAAATACATCGAGATGGAGACCCTGGCCGACAAGGCGACGATGCCGGGGCTGAAGCAGTTCTGGTATCCCTGGCCCTATATCGAGGGGCTGACCATCGAGGAGGCGACGAACGAGCTCGCCTTCATCGCGACCGGCCTCTACGGCAAGCCGATCGCGCGCCAGAACGGGGCGCCCTTGCGCCTCGTCGTCCCCTGGAAATACGGTTTCAAGAACATCAAGTCGATCGTGCGCCTGACCTTCACCACCAAGAAACCGAAGACCTTCTGGGAGGTCGTGCAGGGGCGCGAGTACAGCTTCTGGGCCAACATCAACCCCGAAGTCCGCCATCCCCGCTGGAGCCAGGCCATGGAGACCATGCTCGGCACTGATGAGAAGATCCCGACCCAGCTCTATAACGGCTACGCCGACCAGGTGGCGCATCTCTATACGGGGCTGGAAAAGCGGCTGGGGAAGAAGCTGTTCCGGTAGGCGCCTTTCGGCCTAACTTTTCATTCCACGCCGGAATGAGAAGGAAACCCGAATGGCGCGCATTGCGATCGGCGGCTTCATGCACGAGACCAACTGCTTCGTGCCCGATCCGACCGAATACCACCATTTCGTCTCCTCGGCCGACCGCTTCGGCATCCTCGGCGGCGAGGAATTGGTCGATAAGCTGGCGGTCTCCGGAACCTCCATGTCGGGGTTCCTCAAGGCGAGCGGCAACAATCATGAAATAAGCCCGCTGCTGTGGACCTCGACGGCGCCGGGCGGCCTGGTGACGGCGGCGGCCTATGAGCGGATCGGCGCCGAACTGCTCGCCCGCCTGAGCGACGCCATGCCGGTCGAGGGTGTCTACCTCAACCTCCACGGCGCCATGGTGTCGGCGGGCCACGAGGACGGCGAGGGGGAGCTCCTCCGCCGGGTCCGCGGCATCGTCGGCGAGGACGCCCCCATCGTCGTCACCCTCGACTACCACGCCAACGTCACGTCCAAAATGGTGGCCTTGGCGGACGCCCTCCTGCCCTACGAAACCTATCCCCATATCGACCAGAACGAGACCGGAGAGCGCGCCGCCCGCGCCATGACCCGCCTCCTGGTCGAGGGAAGGCCCACCGCCCGCGCGCTCCGCCATCTGCCCTTCCTGATCCCGCTCAATTTTCAATGCACCATGGTCGAGCCCTCGAAAGGGATCGTCGCGGCGGCAAGGGAGGCGATGCGCGCCGAGATCGTCTCGCTCGGCTATCTCGCGGGTTTCCCGCCCTCGGACCTCTACGATTGCGGCCCGAGCGTCAGCGCCCATGGCTACGACCAGGGGATCGTGGACAAGGCGGTCGACGACGTCACCCAATATGTCGCCCTCAAGGAGGCGGAGTTCGCCGAACCCATGATGACGCCCGACGAGGCGGTACGGGAGGCCATGAAAATCGCCGCCGGCGCCGGCCGTCCCGTGGTGATCGCCGATACCCAGGACAATCCCGGCTGCGGCGGCAGCGGCGATACGGTCGGCATGCTGGAGGCGTTGCTGCGGAATGGGCCCAAAGACGCGGTCTTCGGGTTGTTGACCGACGACCTGGCGGCGAAAGCGGCCCACGAGGCGGGGGAAGGGGCGGAGATCACCCTGGCGCTTGGCGGCCGCACCGACCTGCCCGGCGTCGAGCCCTTCTTTGGCACCTTCAAGGTCGAGAAACTCTGCGACGGCAATTTTGTCGCCCCCGGCCCCGTTGCCCAGGGCCGCGAGGCGCAAATCGGCCCCTCGGCCCTGCTCTCGATCGAGGGGGTCCGGATCGCGCTTGGCAGCCGCCGCATGCAAACCCACGATCGCGCCGTCTTCCAGCATTTCGGCATCGAGCTCGAGCGCCAGGCGATCATCGTCCTGAAGAGCACCTGCCATTTCCGCGCCGATTTCGAGCCCATCGCCGAGACCGTCCTCGTCGCCCTCGCCCCCGGCGGCTACATCGCCAACCCGGCCGAGCACCCGTATCGGAACTTGCGGGCGGGGGTGCGGCTGTATCCGTTGGGACCGGTGTTTCGGAGGTAGAGGGGTGTTGAGGATTGGGTGGTTGGTTGGGTTTTCCGATTGGGAAATTCTAATACGAGGTGGATCGATAAAGGTTTGGCGTCACCCTAAATTGAAGGTCAGCCCTAAATTGGGTCTTCGCTATCCACAACAACCAAATTTTCCAACTTGGCTTGACCTTCAACAATATCCTCCGGAACAGCGTCGACAATAGCTCGATTAGGAGGGAGGGGAACTAGATTTTCCATTCGGAAACTCTCGGTAAATGCGGCGCGGTCATTTAGCTCGACCAACACTGGATTTTCGCAGCTGGAAGCCTTGCCAAATATCACCGCGTGGCGCGCTTCCAAGCTGGGTAAGATTTTCGCGTAATCGCTACCGATATAATTGGACAGAAATTCTTTGCCGGTATCGTCAAAAGTCCGCATAGCGAATATCGTGTTGCATTGATTAAGGATGGTCTTAGTTACGTTCGCTGACCGGGAAGACAATCCGGTATACAAGGCTCTCAAGAAAAAGGCGAAACAGGTCAAAGGTGCGGCAAATGGAACGTTAAAATGTATTTTTCTTGTCGATGCCGGTTGCGATCTGCTGCGGCGACTCCGCCCCATGGGGGGTGTAAATGAGATCAGCGGAGAAGAAATTCTGCACCATGCGCTTTCGAAGCTGAGCATTGATGTTGTTGTTGTACTTTCGCCACTACGACGAAGGAATTTTGTGTTTACGTCGCATTCCGAGATTCTTTGGAAGGTAAATTGTTTCGATTCTCGGCACAATATTTCGGATGGGGAGTATGACCGAATTAGGCAGTTAGCCGCGCAGCTTCCAAAACCGAAATTTGAAGCCTATCTAGCAAGAGATATTCATATACAAGGAGGCTTCGCAGGCGATGGAAGAAATTGGCACCTGCCGACACACATCACGACGAGGCAAGGAGGGAAAATGACGATCAAATTATCCGCAAGTCTGTTGCATGAGTATCTCGCAGGGCGGATTGATGCCAATCAGTTCAAGGACGAGGCTTTCACCAATGATAGGAACTATTTTGCCATGGAGCTTACGCGCGGAAATGCCATAAGAAATGCCCAATTCGAATCCGGCGGAATCGATGAAGACGATGACTACGTTATTTTCGACCTCGATATCGATTGGGACAAAATTGCTAAAAGGAAACCAAATTGATCGTCATGTCTCACTTCTTCCCGGCTGGCACTTTCGCTGTGGAATCCACCAGGCCCCAATGAAAAAAAGTGGGCGTCATATTCATTAAAATGAATAACGGGGACATCATACTTATTAAATAATCATCCTCGCCCGACCGATCGCCGAAACAGAGCGACGGCCCCTCCCCCTACGCCCCCGCCGACAACAGCACCGACGCATCCTTATGCCCCGACCATTTGGGCAAGCCGTCTTCGACATCCATCACCCGCAGCCCATAGAAGATGTGACAGCTCGGCTTAAAGGCCTCGGGCACATTCGGCGGGATGCCGAAATCGAACAGGGACGGGAAGGCGAGCCACATGCGGCGGCCCTCGTCGGCGATCGGGGTGCCGCAGAGGGCGCAGCTTACCTTGGCCGGCAGGCGGCGGCGGAGTTCGTCGCGCGCGGCGTCGTAGAAGCGGAGATGGTCGAGGCCCCGGGTGATTTGGACGTGGTGCTTCTCGAAGATCGCCGCCCATTGCATCGGGGCGCCGTGCAGTTTCTGGCAAGCCCGGCAATGGCAGATCTTGGCGTCCGCGGGATCGGCCGAGACCGCATAGGCGACCTCGCCGCAATGGCAGCTCGCCCGGTATTTGGCCGCGAAGGACTCACCGGCCCGAGGGGCGAATAGGTCAGCGAAGTCGGTCGTCATCGCGGCGCACTCGATCAATTCATCGACTTAGAGAGATACCATATCCATTTTCATGGTTCCGAGCCCTTCGTTTGTCGCACGCCCCCCCCACCCCAACCCGCAGACGCTAGGAGGAGAGACCGGTGTCGTTCGCCATTAGACGAAATGATGACGTAACCGGAAATAAACGAAGATTAAGGTTCCCGCGACGGAGATCGGCACCGCGCTTTGAGCGATTCGTCGATTGTCCATGAATTTGAACAGCGCGAGATATAAAATAGTCCCATCGATAATCACTATCAGGCCGGCAACGGCGAGCATCCAAAATATAGCGACCATGATCTGGATAAACACATTGTCTTCCCACATCACGAAATTCCCGAATGCTAGAACGCACCCGATTATTATTGATTCGACGACGTGTAAATGTAGGCGTCCTTTTACGCCGAATGCGTGGGCCACATATCTGTAAATTGGATCAATCTTTGCGTTGCCGGTGCTTTCAAATTCGCTTTCTTCTTCGTCGTTTCCGCGAACGATTTGCCAAAAAACCTTCTCAAGGATTTTCCAAAGGCGACGCCAATCGTTTTCCCATGCGCTTGGCCGCATCAGCCTGATGCCCAAATAGGGGGTGAAGATGCATCGGAACCCCCAGCCCAAGGCCCAAGGCACCACGACGAAGAGGGCATAGATTTCCGGATCCTTGAATACCCGATCGATAAAATCCGGCCCGGCAAATATGCGATACGCGATATAGACACTCAAACCGGCGCCGATAAGACAACCAGTCCAATAGCCAATATCACCGATCATTCGCCCGGCGCGCTTTTCAATGGCTTCGGGATTCTTTGGATCAAATTTGGAAATGGCTGTTTTCTCTCATTATCCGGCGGCTCGGGCTACTCAAGATGATCGGGAATCGTGAAATTTTCCAGACGCCGACACTGAATATTGCCTGCATTACTTGGCTTTCTCTGTCTTCTATCATCACCTGCGACCGTTTGGCGGATCTTGTTCAACTCGGAGAGAAAATAGGGGAACACTGATTTATTAATGATCTTTCCCGGTGAAAGCGGACGGAAACTTCAACGGTCGAGAATGGCCGGAGATGACCCCGAGTGGCTAGGCGTCGTTCGGATATTAGTCCTCGGCCCCATGACGGTGTTGTCCTTCCGCCAGTCTTTCGAGCGCATCACGAATTATTCGGTCGATCTCGATCCCATCGCGGCCCAACCGTTTTCGGACGCGATAGCTGCGTTCGCCCGGAATTCGGATTTCGCCGACTCCCTCCAAGCGCGGGGCCGCCTTTATATCGGCGATCCGCTTCGTCAAATCGCGCCGGTAGTCCTCGGGCGAAAGGAACAGGTCCGGTTTGAAGGCAATGATCATATAGCCGCGGACATCGCCGGACGCGCGCGCGCCGGCGCAGAGCACGCCCATCGCATCCATGGCGAGGGCCAGACCGAACCCCTTGTAGCCGCCGGTGGGTCCGCCGAACGGTAGCAGTGCCCCACGCCGCGCTTCCTTGGCGTCCGTGGTCGGTTGGCCATCCGGTCCCAGCGCCACACCTTCCGGGATCGGCGTGTCCAGGCGCGCCCTGAACTGCAAGTCGGTCCCCATGAAGGCGGAAGTGCCCATATCGATGACCAGGGGGTCGCCCTCGGTCGGAAATCCGAAGGCGATGGGGTTCGTACCGAGTTTCGGCGTGGTGCCGCCAAAGGGGGCGACATGCGGTTCGGCGCTCACCGTGTGAATGCCGATGAGACCCTCTCGCGCCATCATTTCGCAATAATAGGCGCTGCGTCCGCTCATCCAGGTATTGGACAGACAGATGATGGCGAAGCCGTGTTGTTTGGCGCGTGTGATCGCCTCGCCCGCGGCATGGTGGATCGCGATCATGCCGACATTGTTGCCGCCGTCGAGCAACGCGGAGACGGCGGTCTCCCTCACCGTTCGCACCGGTTGACGCGGTTTCTTGAATTTTGGCGAGTCGAAGATGTTGAGCAACTTCGGCAGACCGGAATATTCGTACCCGCAGAGCGCGGCATCGACGACATGGTCCGCGAGGATACACGCCTCTCCGACCTCGAAACCGATGCCTCGCATCGCACGTTCGGAAAGTGCGCGCGCTTCCGTGACGGAGAGATGAATTCGATCGGCGGATGGCTCTGGCATGTCAGCGGCTCGTGGATTTATGCAAGGGGTAAACGGGCTTTCCGAACGTCGCTACGATTGGAGTCATGACGCCTCGGAGTCGGTTTTTAATATCCAATTGTTTTCCGGCCGGAATGGAGGGTCAAGCCGCCGTCAATTCCTCGAATCCCGGAATTCTCCAATTCGAGGTCCTACGGACACAAAGCGGTGGCGCGTTTGGAAACTGAATCCACCCTTCCCAGGTGGGGAAAAAGGTCATGTCCCCCCATATTCTTCGCGTCTTCGATCGCGAGAGATGGAATAGGCGGACGCTCGACGGCGCCCTCAACCATCCACGCGCCGTCGCTGGATGACTTCCATATTCAGCTCGATCCCAAGGCCGGGCGCGTCGGCGATTTCGAGATAGGTCGAGCCGGCGGGGATCGGGGCCTCCACGATGTCCTCGACCAGGATATCCGAGGGCGAGCCGTGGGCGCCGCCGGAGAGGCGGGGGCAGATGGCGATGAAGGCATGCGCGGCGGCCATGCCGACGCCGGTGGGGGCGGAGGTGCCGGGGACGATCAGCAGGCCGGCCGCCTCGGCGAGCGCCAGCATCTTTCGCGACAGGGTGAGGCCGCCCTTGATCGTGGGTTTGAGGTGGATCGCGTCGGCGGCCTCGGCCCGGATGAGGCGGAGGAGGTCGTGGGGGTCTTCGAAGGATTCATCCGCAACCACGGTGACGCCGACCGCGTTCCGCACCCGCGCCAGCCCTTCGATATCCCAGTATTGCGCCGGCTGCTCGATCCATTGGACGCCGTGGGGTTCCATCGCCTTGATGACCCGGATGGCGGTCTTGGGGTCGTAGAACCCGTTGAAGTCGATCTTGACGGGGATGTCGGGGCCGATGGCTTCGCGCACCAGGCGGAGGCGCTCTATATCGCGCGCCGAGTCCACCGCATCGCCCGCCTTGAACTCCAGCTGGCGGTAGCCGTATTCGACCGCCTCCCTAGCCTTCGCCGCGACGATCTCGGGTTCGTCCAGCGAGAGCCCATAACCGACCCCCTCGACCACGTAGCCCTCTTGCACCTTGCCGCCGAGCAATTCGTAAGCGGGCACGCCGAGGGCCTTTCCCATGAGGTCGTAGAGCGCGTTGTCGATGGCCGATTTCACGCGGAGAAAGCCGACCACGGCCCGGTCCATCGCCAACCAGACGGCATTCAGATTGAAGGCATCGATGCCGAGAATCGCCGGGATCAGATGCTCGTCCAATACGGCGACGATGCCGCCCTGGGTTTCGGCGCCGAGCCGTTCGAAACTGGGATAGGATTCAACCTCGCCGAGGCCGGTCGTGCCGTCGTCGCCGTGTATTTGCACCACCACATGGTCGAACCAGCCGAAGGTCCCGTGGCTCTCCACCAGCGGTTCCTTCACGGGGAGGCGAAGCGGGATGATGTCCACATGATCTATTTTCACGGCCTGGTCTCTCCAAGATAAGGGGCCCGCTCAGCCAAACGCGAACCCCTCATACCCCGCCGCCGCAACGTCGTCGCATTTCTGGCAGTATTCCGGAAAGCCGCCGTAATACGGCAGGAACACCCGCGCCTTACCGGCGACATTGGCGCCGACATACCAGCTGTCGGTAACGGTCTTCAGGCCGACCTCGCCGAGTGAAAGATGGTGGTCCCACCAGGCCTTTTCGGCTTCCGGCGTGGCCTCGATGGTGGCGTGGCCGTTCTTTTCGGCATGCGCCAGACAGTCGGCGATCCAGTCGACATGCTGCTCGATGGTGGGGAGCATGTTGGAGAAGACCGACGGGCTGCCGGGCCCCGTGACGGTGAAGAGGTTGGGGAAATCGGCCATGGCGAGGCCGAGATAGGCGCTCGGGCCGTCGGCCCAGCGCTCGCGGAGGCTGGCGTCGCCGCGGCCCCTGATGTCGACCCTTGTCAGGGCCCCCGTCATCGCGTCGAAGCCGGTGGCGATCACCAGGGCGTCGACCTCGTAATCGTTGCCGTTCACGCAAACGCCGCTCGGCGTGATCTTCTCGATGGGGTCGTCCTTGACGTCCACGAGGGTGATGTTGTCGCGGTTGTAGGTCTGGTAATAGTCGATATCGACGCAGAGCCGCTTGGCGCCGATGATGTTGTCGGGACAAAGCTTTTCCGCCGTCTCGGGGTCGGTCACGGTCTCGCGGATCTTATCGCGCACGAATTCGGCGGCGATCTCGTTGGCCTCCCGCTTCGCCATGAAATCGCCGTAGACGCTCATGAAGCCAAGGCCGCCGCGTTGCCAGTTGCTCTCGAGACCGGCGCGGGCCGCCTCGAGCGTTGCGTCCAGGACCGAGCCGTCGTTATAGACGTAGTCGAGCCCGCCCGGTGTCTTCCTGGCCCGTGCCCGCATGTCGGCGTAGTTCGCCTTCATCTCCGCCACCTCATCCGCTTCAAGCGGCCGGTTTTGGGCCGGGACGGCATAGTTCGCGGTCCGCTGGAAGACCGTGACGTGGTCCGCCTGCTTGGCGATCTGGGGAATGGACTGGATGGCCGAGGAGCCGGTGCCGATGACCGCCACCCGCTGGCCAGCGAAGTCCACCGTCTCACGCGGCCAGAGGCCGGTGTGATAGGTCGGGCCGGCGAAGCTCTCCAGCCCCTCGATCTTGGGCCAGTTGGGGGCCGAGAGGCAGCCCGTCGCCATGACGCAGAAGCGCGCCGTCAGGCGTTCGCCGTCCGCGTCCTCCAGGGTCCAGCCGGCCGCGTCCTCGTCGTAGCGCGCCGAGGTAATATAGGTATCGAACTGGATATCGCGCCGAAGGTCGAAGCGGTCGGCCACGTGGTTGGCGTAATCCAGGATTTCGGGTTGGGCGGAATAGCGCTCGGACCAGGTCCATTCCTGCTGCAGGGCGTCGTCGAATTGATAGGAGTACTGCATGCTCTCGACGTCGCAGCGCGCGCCCGGATAGCGGTTCCAGTACCAGGTCCCGCCGACATCCGAAGCGGCGTCGATCACCCGCGCCGACAGGCCAAGCCCCCGCATCCGGTGCAGCAGGTACATGCCCGCGAAGCCCGCGCCGACGATGGCGACGTCATAATCGTGCTTTGCCATGGAATCCGATCCTTCCCCTCTTCGACGGTGGCGCAAAGTTTTCCCATGTCAATTCGTGAACGGCAAGCGAGCGCACGATTTGTTGATCCGGCGGCGACGTCCTAGCTTATCCCTTGGACATTTACCTTCGGGAGCAGGCGCGTGACATACGAATTGATCGAGGTTGAGCCGATCGCCGGCGCGTTGGGGGCGGAGGTCGGCGGGGTCGATATGCGGCAGGCACCCGGCAACCAGCTGTTTCAGGAACTGCATGACGCGCTGATCGACCATCAGGTGATCTTCTTCCGCGACCAGGACATAACCCCGGCGGAACACGTCGCCTTCGCAAAGCATTTCGGCAGCTTGCAGGTGCATCCCATGGTGCCGCATCTGGAAGGCCACCCCGAGGTCCTGATCCTGGAAAGCAAGGAAGAGAACCGCAGCTCCGCCAATGCCTGGCACAGCGACGTGACCTTCACGGAGGAGCCGCCGCTCGGCTCCATCCTTATGGCGCGCGAGGTCCCGGCCCATGGCGGCGATACGATCTGGGCCGACATGTATGCGGCTTACGAGGCGCTTTCGCCGGCGATGAAGCGGTATCTGGACGGCATGACGGCGATCCATTCGGCCGCGGCCGCCCGCTTCGAGCGAACCCAAGTGGAGGACGCGGAGAAGGCGGCAGAGGTTCGCGAGGCCCGGAAGGTCCTGCCGCCGGCCGAGCACCCGGTCGTCCGCAGCCATCCCGAAACCGGGCGGAAGGCGCTGTTCGTGAACTCGATCTTCACTCGGCGGGTCAAGGGCGTCTCCGGAAAGGAATCTCGGACGATCCTCGATTTCCTGTTCGACCATATCACCACGCCGGAATTCAGCTGCCGGTTCCAGTGGCGCAAGAACTCGGTCGCATTTTGGGACAACCGCTGCACCCAGCACTATGCGATCGCCGATTTCGGCGGCGCGCACCGGCGGATGCATCGGGTCACGATCAACGGCGACAAGCCGCGATAGCGGGCCGGCTCAGTCGGTGGCCGCCTCCGCGACCAGATCGTGGGCCCGCCTTAGATCGGGCCGGAAGGCGCGGCGCCAGGCTTCCATGCCGAGCAGCAGCGAGGTCGTGCCGCCGAGGATGAAGCCGAGTTCGCAGACCTCGAAGAGCTCCTCCTTGGTCACCCCCGCCGTAACACCGGCGAGCATATGCGCCTTGATGTGGTCGGCGTCGGTGCCGCGTGCGATATCCACGGCGACATGGACGATCTGCTTCGTTTTCTTGTCGATATGCCGCGTCTTGATGTTGGCGAATTCAAGCCAGCGCTGATAGTGCTCGAAATATTCGGGGTCGCCCGCGTCGATTATCTCGTGGACGCCGAGATGGAAGCCGCGGGTCCGGTGCGCGCGGGCCAGTAGGTCTTCTTCGCTGTCATTGGTCATTTCAATCGCCTTTCGTTCGGAACGGCTGTGGGTTTTGTCTCCACAAACCCTAATTCCACAAAGGTGCGGGACGAGGGTCCCGCTTTGGCAATCTGGAGAACATCATGACGGGAAGAGTTCCTCTCGCCTCGCCGGAACAGGCTCTGGCGGTCGGCCGGGCCATCGGCGCGCCGGACGCAATGACCGCGCGCAATGCCTTTCGCACCCTCGCGAACAACGAAACGATGGCGAAGGGGGTTTTCACCCAGCTCACCACGCTGCTGAACCAGAACACCTTCGAGACCAGGCTGCGCGAGCTGGCGATCATGCGCATCGGATGGGTGACCGGATCGGAATACGAATGGACCCAGCATTGGCGGGTCGCGACCACCGCCGGCATTCCGGAGGAAGACATCCTGGCGGTACGCGATTGGCGGGCCTCGGACCGCCTCACCGACGCAGACCGCGCCGTCCTCGCGGCGACCGACGAGATGCTGGAGAGCGGCAAGATCGGCGATGCGACCTGGGCGGAATGCCAAGAGCACGTGCCGAGCGCAGCCGAGCAGGTGGAAATGGTCGTCTGCATCGCCAATTGGACGATGTTCTCGATGTTGCTGAGGACGCTGGAAATCCCGGTCGAGGAGGGCGTGATGTCCTGGCCGCCGGACGGCAAGCGCCCGGGCTAACGGAAGCCCCGCCCCGCCCTAACTTTTCTCCCTAACGTTTCACCCCCGGAGCCTCACCCCCCATGACCTATCGCGTCGGCGTCGATATCGGCGGCACCTTTATCGATTTCTGCGTCTTCGATACCGAGACGCAGGCGCTCTCGACCCTGAAGGTGCTGACGACGCCGGCCGAGCCGGGGGCTGAGGTAATGCAAGGGATGGCACGCCTGGCCGCGGATCACGGCGTCGAGCCGGCGGAGATCGAAAGCTTCATCCACGGCACCACGATCGGCGTCAACACGGTGATCCAGCGGAAGGGGGCGCGCATGGCCCTCTTCACCACCGAGAATTTCGCCGATGTACTGGAAGTGGCCCGGCTTCGGATGCCCGAATCTTACAGCCTCTTCTCGATGCGGCCGGAACCGCTGGTCACCCGCGACCGGGTCTTCGGCATCGCCGAGCGCATGCGCGCCGACGGCTCGATCCAGACCCCGCTGGATGCGGCCAGCGTAAAGACCGCGATCGTGGCGGCAAAGGAGCTGGGTGCCGAGGGGATCATCGTCTCGCTGCTGCATGGCTGGCGCAATCCGGCGCACGAGACGGCAGTGGCCGAAATCATCCGCGAGACGGCGCCGGAGCTCTTCGTCTTCACCTCGAATGAGATCTGGCCGGTGATCCGGGAATACGAACGCACCACGACCGCCGTCATCAACGGCTATATCCACCCCCGGGTGGCAAAATATCTGGGTTCGCTGCAGGACGCCCTGAAAGAGAGCGGCGTTTCGGCGGAACCGCTGGTGACGAAATCGAACGGCGGCGTGATGAGCGCCGAGCTCGGCAAGTCCTCCTGCGTCAACATGGTGCTCTCCGGCACCGCGTCGGGCGTGATGGGGGGTGCTCATGTGGCTCGATCCTGCGGGGTCGGGAACGCCATCACCCTCGATATCGGCGGCACGAGCGCCGATGTAGCCGTCGTCATCGACGGGGCGCCGCAATACGGTATGGGCGAGAAGATCGGCGAGTTCCCGCTCTATATCCCCTCGGTCTCGGTCACCTCGATCGGCGACGGCGGCGGGTCGATCGCGCGGGTCGACGAATTCGGCGTCCTTAAGGTCGGCCCCGAGAGCGCGGGCTCGGATCCGGGCCCTGCCTGCTACGGGCAAGGCGGCGAACAAGCGACGATCACCGACGCCTTTGCGGTCGCGGGCTTCCTCGGCCATCACGAGATCGCCTACGATTCGGTCGCCCTCGATGTCGAGCGCGCGCGCGTCGCCGTCGGTGCTCTTGCCGAACAACTCGGCCGGGGCCTTGAGGAAACCGCCGAGGCGATCATCGAAATCGCGCTTTCCGGCATGTATATGGAAATCAACAAGCTGACCGCGCGCTACGGCATCGATCTCCGCGATTTCGCGCTCGTGACCTTCGGCGGTGCCGGGCCGATGCTGGGCTGCTTCCTGGCCCGGGAACTCGGCATGAAACAGGTGGTGATCCCCTTGACCCCCGGCGTGACCAGCGCCCTTGGCGGGCTGGTCGCGGATATCCGGAACGACTTCGTGAAGACGGTCTTCCAAAGCGCCGAGGCGGCGGCCCCGACCCTGCCGAAGGTCTTCGCCGAATTGAAGGCCCAGGCGCTCGACTGGTTGCAGCAAGAGCAGCACCATGGCGGGGATTATACGCTGCATCCCTCGGCCGATATGTGCTACGCTGGCCAATCCTTCGAGATCGAAGTGCCGCTCGAGGTCGGCTGGGTCGAGGCCGGCGATCGGGCGACCATCCTTGACGCCTTCCACGGCCGGCACGAGGCGGTCTATGCCTTTTCGGACGAACAGGCCGAGGTCCAGATCATGAATCTCCGCCTCGTCGTTGCGGGCGCCATTGCGAAACCGGTCCTGAAGCCGCTCCCGAAGGGCCAGGGTCCGGCACCGGCCGCGGCCGAGATCGAGATCTTTCACGAAGAATCCCGCCACAGGGTGCCGCTTCACGAACGGGGCAGCCTGCTCGCCGGCCATCGTATCACGGGGCCTTGCGTGATCGCCCAGGCGGACACGACCTGCTGCCTGCCGGAGGGGTTCGCCGGCATCGTCGATCGCTTCGGCAATCTGGTTCTCGATGCAACCGGCGAGGAGGGTTGAGATGCCGATCGACAAGGTGACGCTGGAAGTCCTAGCCAATCATTGCCTGGCTGCGACCGAGAGCATGGCCTACACGCTCTATCGCACCGCCCATTCGACCTTCGTCAAGGAAACCGAGGATTTTACCATCGGCCTTCTGACGCCGGCCGGAAAGACCTTCGCGATACCGCTCGATCTCGGCGCCACCTGGTTCCCCGGGCTCGATTACGGTACGGCGCTGGAGATGGTGCCAGGCGGCTACGAGGAGGGCGATATCGCCTTCACCAACGACCCCTATAGCGGCTACGTCTCGACTCACAGCCCCGATCTTCACATGTGGAAGCCGATCTTCCACGAGGGCGAAGTGGCGGCCTTCGCTTGCGGACATATCCACAACACCGATATCGGCGGCGCCGTGCCGGCGAGCCTGTCCCGCGCCCTGGTCGAGATCCATCAGGAAGGAATTCGCTTCAAACCCTCGAAACTTTATAAGGCGGGGGCGCTCAACGAGGAGCTGCTGGAGGTCATGCTGAACAATGTCCGCCAGCCGGACCAGAACTGGGGTGATCTGAAGGCCTTCGTCGGCGCCATGAATACCGGCGAACGCAAGGTCAAGGAGATGATCGCCAAGTTCGGGATCGAGACCTTCCGCGAGGGGGCGGAGGATCTGATGGACTATGCCGAGCATCAGGCGCGGGAGATCCTGCGCACGATGCCGGACGGCGAATATATCTTTTCCGACTATACGGATGAGGATTCGGATACCGAACGCAACCCCTGCCGGCTGGCCCTGAAGCTTCGGATCGACGGCGACGGGGCGGTGCTCGATTTCACCGGCAGCGACCCGCAATTGACCTCCTCCATCAACGTACCGACGGGCGGCCATCCGCATCACACGCTGATGCTGGTCGGGGTCTATTACATCCTCTACACGCTCAATCCGAACATCTTGCTGAACTGCGGCTTGACCCGGCCCTTCGAATGCGTGCTGCCGGAGGGCACGGTGGTGAATCCCGCCTATCCCGCCGCGGTCGGCATGCGGAGCCTGACTTGCGGCCGGCTTCGGAGCCTGATCTTCGGCGCCTTCAGCCAGGCCCTCCCCGAGGGTCTCCCGGCGGCTCCGGCCGGATCGAGTTCGATCGTCAACGTCATGACCACCGACAACAAGACCGGACGCCCGATCATCGCCGCAATCGATCCCGTCGTCGGCGGGGCCGGCGGCATGCCCCACGCCGACGGGCCCGACGGCTCGGGCGCCGACGCCTCCTATCTCAAGAACACGCCGGTGGAGCTGATCGAGGCTGAGGTCCCGATCGAGATCGTGCGCTATGGCTTGGCGCCCAATTCCGGCGGGGCCGGCGAGAACCGAGGCGGGCTCGGCACCTGGCTCGAATTCAAGGTCTTCTCTCCGAACACCCGGATCACGGCGCGAAACCGCGACCGCACCCGCTTCAGGCCCTGGGGCATTCTCGGCGGCCGAGCCGGGCGGCCGTCGAACTTCATCCTCAATCCCGACACGGAACGGGAAGAGATCCTCGGCAATCGCGACACCCTGACGGCGGGGCCGGGCGACATCATCCGGTTCTACGGCCCCGGTGGCGGCGGCCGGGGCGATCCCCTGCGGCGCGATCCAACACGGGTGCTGCGCGACGTGGCGCGAGGCTATGTCTCATGCGAAGCGGCGGCGGCCGATTACGGCGTCGTTATCGACGATGGTGCGATCGACGAAGAAGCCACCGACATACTCCGAGACAAACTCGGCAAGGAAAGCCGCTCGCAGGCCCACTTCGATTTGGGGCCGGAACGCACGGCCTTCGAGGCGCTCTGGACGCCCGCGGCCTATGATACCCTGACCGAGATTCTGGCCGGCCTGCCGGTCCATTGGCGATTTTTCGTCAAGAGCCGGATCTTCGACGCGATGGATGCATCCGAGACCGGCGGCGCCGACACCGTGACCGCGGCTTTCGAGGAGATCACGCGGGCACACCCGCAAATCTTCGCGGCGTCGGGCTGACTCGGCTCGCCAGCCCCTCGGATCGGCGTAATTTATCCCTAAGGCTTCGTACGAGGAGGGACGACCATGAGCGAACCGGATAGCGACCTGAAGGCCGCCGCCGAGGAGATTGGACTAACCCGGCTAGAGGGCCGGCAATGGGAGGAACTCAAGAAGGCGCTCGATGCCAAGGACCGGCTGACCGCCGGCATGCCGGCCGAGCTGTCGCTGACCGACGAACCCGCCCATATCTTCCGGGCCGGTGAGGAGGCGTGAGGCAATGACCGACCTTCATTACCTGACCCTTGCCGAAGCGGCGCGCCTGATCCGGGATCGCGAACTCTCTTCGGTCGAGTATACGGAAGCCCTGCTGGCACGGATCGAGAAGCTGAACGGCAAGCTCGATGCTTTTCTGGACATTGCGAGCGAGATCGCCCTGGCGGATGCGGCGCGTGCGGAGGCCGAGATCGGGGGCGGCGATTACAAGGGTCCGCTGCACGGTGTCCCCTACGGTCTGAAGGACATTATCGACTATGTCGGCCGCAAGACGACCGCGCATTCGAAAATCCTCGCCGACAATGTCGCCGAGAGCGACGCCACGGTCACCGAGAACCTGAAGGCCGCGGGCGGCGTCTTCATGGGCAAGACCTCGACTCATGAATTCGCGATCGGCGGACCGAGCTTCGATCTGCCCTGGCCACCGGCGCGGAACCCCTGGAACACGGATCGCCATCCCGGCGGCTCGTCGAGCGGTTCGGGAGCGGCGGTGGCGTCCGGCATGCTGCCGGCCGCGCTGGGATCGGATACCGGCGGCTCGGTGCGGCATCCCGCTTCCATTTGCGGCATCGTGGGGTTGAAGCCGACCTATGGCCGGGTCAGCCGCGCCGGCGTGGTGCCGCTCTCCTTCAGTCTCGACAATGTGGGCCCGATGACACGGACGGTGGAGGACAATGCCCTCCTTCTCGACACAATTGCCGGCCCTTGCGATCGCGACCCGGCAATTGCGCGAACCCCCGCGGGCGATTCCGCCGGCGACCTGAACAAGGGCGTCAAAGGCCTGAAGATCGGCCTGGTCCGGCATTTTTACACCACCGACATGGAAGCGGATCGCGAGATGGCGGATGCGGTCGATGCGGCGGCGGCAACGTTTGCCGACCTCGGCGCCGAGGTCGAGGAAGTCCAGCTTGCGCCGCTGTCGGAATACGCCGCCGTCAATCGGGTGATTCTGCTTTCGGAGGCCTTCGCGGTTCACGAGAAGTGGCTCCGCGAACGGCCCGGCGACTATGCCCATTTTACCCGCGAGCGGATCATGCCGGGCGGGTTCATGCGGGCGTCGGACTATGTGCAAGCGCTCCGACACCGGGAGCGCATGAAGAACGACTTCGCCTCGCTGATGGAGACCTACGACGCCGTCGTGACGACCTCCAGCATGCAGGTCGCCTGCCTGATCGACGACGAGGACGAGGTCGAGCGGACTTATTCGCGGCAGTCGCGCACCCCCTTCAACGTCATCGGCACGCCGGCTCTCGTGGTGCCGGGCGGATTCGATTCCGAAGGGCTACCGCTTTCGGTGCAGTTCGTCACCCGGGCCTTCGACGAGAAGATGGTCTATCGGGTGGGTCACGCCTATGAGCAGGCGACGCGCTGGTTCGAACGCCACCCGCCCGTCGATTGAGCCGGAGGTGCCCGCCATGACAAAGACCATTCCGGGCGCCAGGCCCGATCTCGATGCGGTCACGTCAGCGATCGCGGTGCTGGAGGCGCATTTCACGGCTCTCAATGCCCGGGACGAAGAGGCGCTCAGCGCGACCCTGCATTTCCCTCATTACCGACTTTCGGGCCACCGGGTGAAAATCTGGGAGGGGCCGGGCAGCTATTTCGCCGATTTCCGCGCCCGCGCCACCGACGATTGGGACCACAGCGACTTGGAGTCCTGCAACGTTGTCGCGGCGAGTGCGGATAAGGTCCATCTCGACATCCAATTCGCCCGCTGCCGGGCGGACGGGTCGGCGATCGAGCAGTATCGCTCGCTTTGGGTGATCAGTCGGATCGAGGGCCGCTGGGCGGCGCAGCTCCGCTCCAGCTTCGCGGCATAAGCGTTTAACGAAGTGCCGCGCAGGCCTCTTGGATGAGGTCGCCGCCGCGGTGGAGATCCTCTTCAGGCGCCACGAAGCTCGCGCGGAAATAGGGCGAGAGACCGTAGGCGATGCCCTGGACGACCGCGACACCGACCTGATCCAGCAAATACATGGTGAAATCGGTGTCGTCCTTGATGGTCTTGCCGTCGGGCGTCTGTTTGCCGATCGTCCCGGCGCAGGAGCAGAAGATATACATCGCCCCCTCCGGCCGGTCGCAGGTCAAGCCCGCCGCCCCGTTCAGCTTCTCGAACAGGATATCGCGACGGTACTGCAGGTTGGCCGTCCGCTCGGCCACGAATTCCTGCTGACCCGAAAGGGCGGCAACGGCGGCGCCCTGACTCACGGCACCGACGCCGGCGGTGCTCTGCGACTGCATCTTCGAGAGATTGGCGATGATCTCCTTCGGCCCACCCGCGAAGCCGACCCGCCAGCCGGTCATCGAATAGGCCTTCGAGACGCCGTTGCAGGTGACGGTGCGGTCGTAGAGCCTGGGCTCGACAGCGGCCATGGTCGCGAATTTCCGATCGTCGAAAATGAGATGCTCGTAGACATCGTCGGTGAGCACGTGGACGTGAGGATGTTCGAGGAGTACGTCCGCGAGGGCACGCAGCTCGGCCTCGTCATAGGTTGCCCCGGTGGGATTGCTCGGTGAGCTGAACATCAGCCATTTGGTCTGCTCGGTGATCGCCTCTTCCAATTGCTCGGCGCGCATTTTGAAACGGTTGTTCTGGCCGCATTGAACGATCACGGGCGTGCCGCCGGCGAGCTTCACCATGTCGGGGTACGAGGCCCAGAACGGGGCCGGGATAATGACCTCGTCGCCGCCCGCCACGGTCGCCATCAGGGCGTTGAACAGCACCTGCTTCGTCCCCGAGCCGACGGCGATCTGGTCGAGGCCGTACTCCAAGCCGTTGTCGCGCTTGAACTTCAGGCGCGCGGCTTCCCGCATCTCCAGCGTGCCGTTAATGGGCGTGTAGCGGATCTCATCGCGGCGCATGACCCCGATCGCCGCTTCCTTGGCATGATCCGGCGTCGGGAAGTCGGGTTCGCCCGCGGTCAGCTTGATGATATCGCGACCCTCGGCCTGCAACTCGCGCACTCGCTGGGAGGCGATCTGGCTCGGCGATGGCTCGAAGCGGCTCATGCGTGGCGCGAAAAAATCCATCCCGTCGATCTCCCTTGCTCGGCTTCTTCCGACACGCCGCCCCGTGGCCCGCCGATTTTCGGGCTTCTGGATATAGAATTCCGTCCCCCGAGACCAGCCCTGACGATCGTCCAAAAAAATTGGCCGGGCTCTTGGGGGGAGCCCGGCCAGTAGAACAGGAAGGCTTCACGTCTGGGAGACGCAGGGCCCCTAACGAGCCCTCTTTCGGAAATTGATCCCGAAAGGAAACGGTGTTGCTGCATCACAGCGACCGATGGAATAGAATCTGGGTCGCGCAGAACAAATAACCAACGCGTTTTTGGCACGACAGCCATGCAAAATTTGCATGGCTGTCGCTTCTGGACCTCAAATGGGTGAAATGGCTTAGATTCGCCGCCGACGGGCTCAGAATCTGGATTGAGCGACCTCCCGCAGGAGGAAATCCCGAAGCGCCTCGATTCTCATGGAATGGCGCATTTCCTCGGGATAAACGAAATAGCATTGCACCGGCGGACTGGAAATTTCGGGAAGGATTCGAACCAGCGACGATTCCACGGGTATCATGTAGTCGGGTAGGCTGGCCAAGCCGAGACCGCCTTGTACCGCCAGATACATGCCGTAGAGGTTGTTGACCGTCAGCGTCGGGCGGCGCGGCCGGCCGGCCGGCGCGCCCACCTCCAAGAGCCAGTTGATCGAGGAAACGGGGAGCGGCATCGATTCGCCGTAGACGATCAACCGGTGCTGGTCGAGTTCCTGCGGGCTTCGCGGATAACCATGCGTTTTTAGATATTCCCCTGACGCATAGACATGGGCCTGGACATCCATCAGTTGGCGCTGAATGAGGTCGGGCTGGTGCGGCGGGCTCATGCGAAGCGCCACATCGGCCTCGCGCATGGCGAGATCAAGTTCCCCGTCGGTCAGGGCCAGACTGACCTCGATCTCCGGATAGAGATTGATAAAGGCTTTCATCCGGGGCGTCAGCCAGGTCGATCCCAGGGCCACGGTCGTGGTTATTTTTAGCGGGCCGGACGGCTGCTCATCGCGCTCGGACAACTGTGCCTCGACCATCGCCAATTCGTGGAAGACCGTATGGACCGTCCGATGAAGCATTTCGCCTTGCTCGGTCAGAATGAGTCCGCGCGCGTGACGATGGAAGAGCGAGACCCGCAACGAGGCCTCAAGTGCTGCGACCTGCCGGCTCACAGCCGATTGGCTGAGATTAAGCACCGAGCCGGCATGGGTGAAACTGCCAGCCTTCGCGACTGCATGGAATACCCTCAATTTATCCCAGTCCATCCGGACGGCTCCACTAGAAACCGAACATATGATCGAAGCTGAAACTGTCGGCGCCGTTCAAGACTCCATGATACCCGAACAACCGACATGTTTGGTCGCGGATGATCACGTAAGGTCGATTGCCGGCATCCCCGCGCGCCGCGGCGTCGAACATCTCGTGGTAGCGCCAATAGAGAGAGCCGCCGCACGGGATCTCGATTTCGCGGCGGGTCACCTCGCGCCCGCGCCCGTCATGCAGGATCAGGCTGGTCGAGGAGGTCGATTTCCAGGGCGTCGAGGCGGCGTAGATCAAATGGCACATGGTGTCCATCGGCGCCGGCCCGAGCCGCAGGAAGAGGCGCGTGCTGAGGCCCGGCGCCGGCCCATTGTAGGATTGCGGCTCGCGGCGATAGGTCAGCACCGTGTTGAACACATGGGCGCCGAAGCTGGTTTCCGCCAAATGGCCGGAGTGCCGGTCCTCATAGCGAAAAAGCCCGTGCAGCCATCCGTCGGCGACCCCGCCGTCCTCGAAATCGTACACCAGTTCGATATGGCCGAATCCCTCGCCGAGCGCCCCGTTCACCAGTTGGTCGAGGTCGAGAAGCTCGGCATGGTCGCGCGGCAGGCGGCCGAATCCGTGACGTGCCACTTCCTTGCCGGCGGGGTCGTAGACGATCGCGGCGACCGGAAGGTCGGTCTGCGCCGTCGACATCGGCGTCGGCAGGGCCGAGCTTCGATAGCGCGCCATCGGCAGGACGGGTGCCGGCAGGATATAGGACTTGCCGAGAAGATTGCCGATCTCGGGGATCTTCGGATCGGCGACGAGGTCGACGCGTTCGACGTTCGGATGCGAGATCCGCGTCCGGCCATTCCCTGACGCCACCTCGTAGCGGGGCCGCACGAAATGCTTACCCGCTTGTATTTCGATCTGCGCCGGCCAAACGACGTCCGGCAGCAGGCTGGCGACATCGAGCGCGCACGACCCGAAGGGGGGAATTTCCGCATCGAGCCAGGCGATCTCGTCCACGCCCATGCGGTTGAGACCGACGGCACCGGCGGGAATCGGGCAAGGATGACTGTTCTGCACCCAAAGCCGCACGGTCTCTCCGGTATCGGGGGCCGGAAGCCCGCCGTAGAGGTCTGCAGGCCAGGCGTTGGCGTCGTGGGTGCAGGACAGCACCTCCGGCGATTCGCCATAGGTATCGAGGGCATATTTCACCACGTCGTGGCCGGCCGCGTTGACGGCGTGGATAAAGAGCTGCCCCTCGAAGGGCGCGAGGCCGAAGCGGGCCCTTATTTCCTTGCTGTCGAGCACGATCGAGGCGACCGCGGCGGGCTGATCCTCGCGCCATTGCCGCAGGACGTTGCCCTCGGCGTCGAAAAGACAGCACCAGAGCCAAACGTTCTCGGCCCCGTATCCCGACCAGTAGTTCGCGGTGACCACGCGGGTATGGTGGTCGGCGACATCGCGGAAGAAGGCGAAATTCGTCGCGAAATTCACGGGATCGAGATATCGCGCCGGGTTGGACAACATGTCGTCCTGGAGCCGCACCGAATCCAGCGAAAAAATCTCGGCGCCGGGAGGCAAGAAATGCTCTATATGCTGGCCGAGACGCGCCGCATCGAAGGCCATGATGAGCACGCTCCCGGCGCCGCTTTCCGCGAGGTCAGTGACCGGTCGGGCGGTGCGGCCAAGGATGGTCTTTCCGATATCGTCCAAATCCTGCACGTAGACCCCCGCTAGATCGACGCCGTCGCAATCGTGCAAGGCCGCGAATGGCACGGCGAGGCCGAGCGGATCGTAAACCGCGACCGGCCCCGTCAGACCGTCGATCAGGGATCGAATCCTGGGCGCGGTCAGGGGATGGCCGACCGCCTTGAAGAACGAGAAACCGCCGGTGACGTTGCTGAATGTGTCGATATCAAGTGCCATTGCGGGCCGCCGCTCCAATCGATGTCACGATGCCATTCCCAAACGCTTGAAGAAGGCGGAAACGCGGTGGCGCCGCTGTTCGCGCGCGACATAGCGCTCGTCGACGACCCAGTTCAACTGCACCGCCCACCGTTCGCCCTCGAAGGGTTTGTGCCCGTGCCAGGCGTTCTCGGTGCATTTGAAGGCAAGCAGTGTCCCCTCGTCGGGCGGCACCTCGGCCACGAACTCGTCGATATCGCCGGGTGCCCGCAGCAATCGAAGGCGCCCGCCCTCGGTCTCCCAGGAGGGATTCAGGTAAAGGAGGACCGTCAACAATTTGCCCTTCGAGTCGATGTGGATCCGGCCATCGCGGGCCCTGCATCGGCCGCGCACCGTCACCATGGTCGGCCGGGCGGTGAGATCCAGGTCGAATTTCTCGGAAAACAGCGCCGCCATCTCCGGGCCGCGCAAGGCCTCGATCAACTCGGCGAAGGCGGGGCCGTATTCAAGCCTGTCGAGGGGCACGCTGCCCGCCGTCTCCATCCGCGGAAAATCGCGCAGCACCGCTTCCAGGACGCCGCCGCGCAGCAGTCCCGGCGCGACCAGATGGTCGAAGGGATCTCCCTCGACGGGGATTCCGCGCAATAGGTCTGTATAGATCAATGACATTGACGTCGTCGTCTGCTTCAGGGACCGGCAAGATAGGGGGAAATCCGCGCCGCTGGCAACGCTTTCAGGAACACCGCGTCAATCGGTCGCCGGCAAAGCGTTCCTCGAGCCGCCGTGCCAACACGTCGGCGATGCGGGCCGTCTCGTCGAGCGGCGTGTAGGACCAACTCTCCAGGCGTCCCTCGAAGGGGCGGGTGTACCCGGCCGCTCGCATCTCCTCGTGGAAGTGCTCGAACTTTCCGTCGTCGCCGCCGTCGAGCGCCGCGACATGAACGGGCTTGCCGGTAAAGCAGGCCTCAGAGACCATATTGATCGAATCCGCGGTCACGACGAAGGCGTCGGCGAGGGCCAGATAGGCGAAATAGGGGTTTTCGCCGTCACCCTCCCAGAGATCGGCGGGCCGGCCCTCTAGCGCTTCGCGCAACAAGGTGATGTTCGATTCGCCGGTGCGCCGAGAAGCGGTCACCAGAAGCCCGGCCCCGTCCCGTTCCATCAGCGCGGCGAGCCCTCCGAGAAGCGTCTGCATCCGCCGGGCGTCCAGTCGATAGGTCCGATTCGATCCGCCGATCAGGACAGCGATCCGTGGGCGGGGCAAATCGGCGAAGCGATCGCCGAAACTCGCCTCGGCCTCGGCGAGTCGCGCCGCCGTTACCCGATGCATCGATCCTTGCGTCACCATCACATTCGGCCCGTCGAGGCGATCATGCGCCTGCGCCACGACGAGATCGTAGCGAGCCGTGGCCATTCGGGGATGTTGGGCATGAACGATCATGCTTCGCCCGCCACTTCGCCGCTTGATCGCGAGAGCGGGACCGATCGCGTGGCGCCCGCAACCGACGACGAGATCGGGCCAGGGCGGCCCGAGCGGATCGCTGTCCGATGCCGCGCCGAAAACACCGGGCGGCCAGAGACCGGCAGGAAGCCAGGACCAGGGCCGGGCCGGCCGAACCCGTTTGTCGACGACCCTGGCGTCCGCCAATCGACGCGCCACCGCTTCGGCAAGACCCAGCGACTGATTGACCATGCCGGCCTTGCCGTCGTTCAACGCCCAAATCGTCGGTTCGTCCATATGCCGTTCGTCCATGCCGATGGATTGCCAATTGGCCGCGGATGATCGACGCTCCTACCCGACATGACAAGCCGGCTTCGGTGTGAAGGGCCGATGCGCGGACGACGCGGCCTTCTTGCGTTTGGACCGATTTGGGTAATATTATTTCGTCAGCCACCGAAGCGCGGAGTTGGCGCCATGCGACAAGTGAAACTCGACAAGATCGACCGCAAGATCCTACGCGATCTGCAGGAAAACGGACGGATGACGAACGTCGAGCTATCGAGACGGGCGGGAATCTCGGCCCCGCCCTGCCTGCGCCGTGTCCGTGCCTTGGAAGAGGCCAATTTCATCAAGGGCTATCATGCGGATGTGAATCACGAAGCGCTCGGCTACGGGGTCACGGTCTTCGCGCAGGTCGGTCTAAATAGCCAGGCGGAAGGCGACCTGAACGCGTTCGAAGCGCTGGTCGCGGAATGGCCCCAAGTGCGGGAATGCTACATGCTCGCGGGCGAGACCGATTTTCTGCTCAAGATCGTGGCCACCGATTGGGACGCGTATAACCGGTTTCTGACGACCGCGCTCACCTCCGCGCCGAACGTCAGTCACGTCAAATCCGCACTCGCCATCCGTGCATCGAAATATGCTTTCGGCGTACCCGTCCCAATCGACGAAGAGGTTGAAGGATAAGGCCGCCGCAACGGTCATCCGCTTCAACTCCATTTAATTCTTTAGTTTTAGTTGCATTTATTCCCATTATTGCTAGAGTGACGTTTCACAACAAGAAGTTTAACAACTGCGTTTCTACTATCGGGTGTCACATGCCATTGATTTCACTTTGGAGGTCGAATCCGGATGCGGTCAGCGAACTCACCATCGAACAATTGATTTCGGTGGCAGGCTCCGGACTCTTGAAGGACGACACGGAATGCGCCTTCGAGTTACGGGAATATCTGCGTTGCGCGGCGTTCGAACGCATCTCCACATATGCGCGTTACTGCCTGACGAATTCCTTCACCAACAGCGGGTTCGTGCTGCAAGACCTGGTCAACGAGATGGGGCGCCGGCTCGGCTATGAAGTTACGAGCGGGAAGTATCATGGCCGCAAAGGTTCCATAGGCTTTGACGGCATCTGGAAGAGCCCGGACGGACATACCATCGTCGCCGAGGTGAAGACATCCGATGCCTATCGGATATCACTCGACAGCATTGCCTCCTACCGTCAGCGCCTCCTGGAGGCGGGAGAGATCGAGTTGCCTTGCTCGATCCTGGTCATCGTCGGACGCCAGGATACGGGCGAACTCGAAGCCCAGGTCCGGGGCTCCCGGCATGCCTGGGACATTCGGCTGGTCAGCGTCGATGCATTGTCGCGGCTGGTTTATTTGAACTTCTTCAAAGAATTCCGGCCCGGCGTTAAGATTCGCAGGGTCCTAGTCCCCTGGGACTACACCAAACTCGACGAGATCGTCGAACTCATGTCGGCAACCGTCCTGAACACCAGCGAACGAAGGCGCCGCGCCGAGATCGCCGGTGGCCGGACACCGCCGGACCGCCGCTGCCCGCGCGACACTCCCGGCCCCGCCGTCGCCGAGGCGAGTTACATATAGCTGGCTACTTGTAGGAAACTTCGACGATTTCGTAATCCTTGTGGCCGCCGGGTGTCACGACCTCGGCCACGTCGCCGACCTCCTTGCCGATCAGGGCCCGCGCGAGCGGCGCGGAATTGGAGATCAACCCCGCCGAGATGTCGGCCTCGTATTCGCCGACGATCCGATAACGGACCTCCTCGTCGGTATCGCAATCGGCCAGAAGAACATTGGCCCCGAACTTGATCTGGTCACCCGAAAGCTTGCTGACGTCGATGATCTCCACCCTGGTCATCTTGTCCTCGAGTTCGGCGATCCGCCCTTCGATGAAACTCTGCTTTTCCCGCGCCGCATGATATTCGGCGTTCTCGGAAAGGTCGCCATGCTCGCGCGCGGCCGCGATCGCCTTGATGACGGTCGGCCGTTCGACGGATCTCAATTGCTTCAATTCATCCTGCAAACGATCGAAACCGTCCGCGGTGATCGGAAAGGACGCCATGCTCGCCACTCGCCTCTGGAAGGGCCAACGGGCGCCTCCGAATTCCGCGGCGACGCCCTAGAACGATCCCTTAAAGTAGGACTGCAGCGGAGCGACTTCAAGTGAGCCTTGCCGCAATGCCCGGATCGCCAGCACCGCGGCAAAGGCCCCGGCGCGGGTGGTGTAATAGGGAATCTCCCGCATCAGGGCGGTCCGCCTCAAACTGAAACTATCGCGAATCGCCTGGGCACCCTCGGTGGTGTTGAAGACCAGTGTCACCTCGCCATCAATCATCGCGTCGACGATATGAGGATGATCTTCGAGCACCTTGTTGATCGCCCGAACCGCGACCCCTTGGGATTCCAGATACCGCGCGGTACCGCGTGTCGCAACGACCTCGAAACCCATCTCGAGAAGATCGCGGGCGGGCTGCAAGAACGCCTCCTTGTCACCGTCCTTGACCGAAATGAACACGGCGCCGTCGGTCGGCAAGACGCCGCCGGCGCCCAGCTGAGCCTTCGCGAAGGCGCGCCCGAAATCGGTGTCGATGCCCATCACCTCGCCGGTCGACTTCATCTCCGGCCCCAGCATCACGTCGACCCCGGGGAAGCGCCGGAACGGGAAGACCGCCTCCTTGACGGCGACATGGCCCCGCGCCGCCTCGATCGTCAGTTGGAAGTCGTCGAGCTTCTCTCCCGCCATCACCCTGGCCGCGATCTTGGCGATGGGAACGCCGGTGGCCTTGGCGACGAAGGGGACGGTTCGGCTGGCCCGGGGATTGACCTCGATAAGGTAGACGTCGTCGTCCTTGACCGCGAACTGGATGTTCATCAACCCGACAACGTCCAGACCGCGGGCGAGCGCCTCGGTTTGCCGGCGAATTTCATCGATGACCTTGCCGCCGAGCGAATAGGGCGGCAGCGAGCAGGCACTGTCGCCGGAATGAATGCCGGCCTCCTCGATATGTTCCATGATCCCGGCGACGTGCACCCGCTCTCCGTCCGACAATGCGTCGACATCCAGTTCGATCGCATTGTCGAGATATTGGTCGACCAGAACCGGCCGATCCCCGGAGACCTCCACCGCGGTCGCCATGTAACGGCGGAGACGTTCGCGATCATGCACCAATTCCATCGCCCGGCCGCCGAGAACATAAGAAGGCCGCAGCAAGACCGGATATCCGACCCTTTCGGCGATCGCCTCCGCCGCCTCGACCGAGGTCGCGGTACCGTTGACGGGCTGACGCAACCCGAGATCGTCGACCAATTTCTGAAAGCGCTCGCGATCCTCGGCAAGGTCGATCGCGTCGGGGCTGGTCCCCAGGATCGGAATGCCGGCGGCCTCGAGCGCGCGCGCGAGCTTCAGCGGCGTCTGCCCGCCGAACTGGACGATAACACCCTTCAGCGTGCCCCGCGCCTGCTCGACCCGAACCAGCTCGATCACGTCCTCGGCGGTCAGAGGCTCGAAATAAAGCCGGTCCGAAGTGTCGTAGTCCGTCGAGACGGTCTCCGGATTGCAGTTGACCATGATCGTCTCATAGCCCGCTTCCGAGAGCGCGTAGACGGCATGGACGCAGCAATAGTCGAACTCGATCCCCTGGCCGATCCGATTGGGGCCGCCGCCAAGGATGATGACTTTCTCGCGATCGCTGACGTCGGCTTCCGATTCGCCGGGTTCCACCCCGTCGCCCTCATAGGCGGAATACATGTAGGGTGTCATCGACGGGAACTCGGCCGCACAGGTGTCGATGCGTTTGAAGCTCGGCACGACATCCATCGACCGCCGGCTTTCAGCGATCGCGGTCTCGTCCCGGCCGGTCAGTTCGGCCAGCCTTTGATCGGAGAAACCGAGCTTCTTCAAACGCAGCAGACTCGGCCGGTCGGACGGCAGGCCAGTCTCCCGGACCCTTCCTTCGGCCAGGACAATCTCTTGAACCTGCCGCAGAAACCAGGGATCGATGCGGCAGCTTTCATGGATTTCCTCGACCTCGATTCCATGTCGGAAGGCCTGCGCCACCAACAGCAACCGGTCCGGCACCGGACGACGAAGCGCTGCCAGTATATTGCCCCTGTCGACGCCACCGGCGCCTTCGGCACCTTCGATCGCGACCTCGTTAAGACCGGTCAGACCCGTTTCCATCGAGCGGAGCGCCTTTTGCAGACTTTCGGCGAAGGTCCGGCCGATCGACATCGCCTCGCCGACCGACTTCATCGCCGTCGTCAAGGTGGGTTCGGCGCCGGGAAATTTCTCGAAGGTGAAGCGGGGTATCTTGGTGACGACATAATCGATCGTCGGCTCGAAGCTCGCCGGCGTCACCTTGGTGATGTCGTTGTCGAGCTCATCGAGCGTATAGCCGACCGCGAGCTTGGCGGCGATCTTGGCGATCGGAAACCCGGTCGCCTTCGAGGCCAGTGCCGAGGAACGCGAGACCCGGGGGTTCATCTCGATCATCACCAGGCGCCCGTCGGCCGGATTGACCGCGAACTGCACGTTCGAGCCGCCGGTATCGACGCCGATCTCGCGCAGGCACGCGATCGAGGCGTTGCGCATGATCTGGTATTCCTTGTCGGTCAGCGTCAGCGCCGGGGCGACGGTGACCGAATCGCCGGTATGGATGCCCATCGGATCGATGTTCTCGATCGAGCAGATGATGATGCAATTGTCCGCATGATCGCGGACGACCTCCATCTCGAACTCCTTCCAGCCGAGCACCGATTCTTCGACCAGCACCTCGGAGACCGGCGAGGCGTGGAGGCCGCTCTCGGCGATCTCCATGAATTCCTCGCGATTATATGCGATGCCGCCACCGGTCCCGCCAAGGGTGAAGGACGGCCGCAATATCGCCGGAACACCGATCTCGTCGAGCGCGCGCGATGCTTCCGTCATGTCGTGAATGAGAAAGCTCCTGGGGCACTCGAGGCCGATCGACACCATGGCTTCGCGGAAGAGCTGGCGATCCTCGGCCTTGGCGATGACGTCGGCCCGCGCACCGATCAATTCGATCCCGAGCCGATCCAGCACCCCGTCGTGCCAGAGGTCCATCGCCGTGTTCAGCCCCGTCTGCCCGCCCATCGTCGGCAACAGGGCGTCGGGGCGCTCGCGCTCCAGGATCTGGGTGACGATCTCCGTGTTGATCGGCTCCACATAGGTCGCGTCGGCGAAGCCGGGATCGGTCATGATCGTCGCCGGATTGGAATTCACCAGGATGACCCGGTAGCCCTCTTCCTTCAGCGCCTTGCAAGCCTGGGTCCCGGAATAATCGAACTCGCAGGCTTGGCCGATCACGATCGGGCCAGCACCAATGATCACGATCGACTTAATGTCGGTGCGTTTCGGCATTATGGATTCCGTGAATAGAGGGCGAGGCCTTCCCCACGGGGAAGGTAGCTGGCGCTTGAAACTGACGCGTCCGTCCTGATCACCTATCGCTCGTCTTACTTCCGTGGAACCAGCGTCGGCGATGCCTAATACCGAGTTATTCGAAAAGCGCAAGGGCGGATTGCGCGTCGGCCCCCTTGCTCGGCCACCTTGGCAGTCTATAAATCGCTTAGCTGAACCGTGAGGGAGGATCGACATGACCGACGACCCCGCCTGGCAGGGCGAGCTCTATAACCTGCTGAGGGAATTCGACGTCACCCAGTTTTCATACGTGCCGGATGCCGGACACAAGGTGCTGATCAACCGTTCGATCGCCGATGCCGACGTGCATTCGGTCTCGGTAACGACGGAGGAGGAAGGTGTGGCGCTGCAGGCCGGGGCCCATCTCGGCGGCGCGCGCAGCGTCTTGCTGATGCAGTCGAGTGGGGTCGGCAATTGCGTCAATTTCTTCTCGCTGATCAAGCACGGCCGCTTTCCGTTCCTTACATTCGTCAGCATGCGCGGCGATTTCGGCGAGGGGAACCCTTGGCAAATGGCGATGGGCCAGGCGACACAGCCGGTGATGGAGGCCTCGGGCATCCAGTGCCTGCGGGTCGAGCATCCCGACGACGTCATCCCGACATCGCGGGCGGCCTGCACCATGGCCTATCAATCCGAGCAAGCTGTCGGCGTTCTCCTGACCCAGAAGCTGCTCGGCGCCAAGGCGTTTTCGACGGGAGGGGCATGAGATGTTATCGAAACCAGGTTTGCGCACGGGTCCGGACGAGACCGTCGCGGAAGGGAAATTGGAACGCCGGGAGGCCGTAAACGCATTGATCGGCGATCCCGGCGATACGCTCTTCGTCTCCGGCCTCGCGGGCGCCAAGGACGACGTTCTGTCGGTTGTCGGTGCCGATTCGCCCGCCGCCTTCACCCTTTCGGGCGCCATGGGGGCCGCCGTGGCAATGGGGTTGGGCCTCGCCCTCGCCCAGCCGAAGCGGAAGGTCATGGTCGTGACCGGCGAAGGCGAATTGCTGATGAATGTGGGTACGCTGGCCACGGTCGGCGTCCTCAATCCTCCCAATCTATCGATCGTCTGCGTCGACAACGAGCATTACGGCGAGACCGGCTGGCAGGAAAGCCACACCGGCCGCGGCGTCGACATCGCCAAGATGGCGGAAGGGAGCTGTATCCCGAACGTCCGGACCGTGATCCAGGAATCGGAACTGGCCGAAGCCGCGCAGATGCTCCGCGAGGGCAACGGCACCTCCTTCGTGCTCGTCAAGGTCGCCCCCACCAAACCCCCGGCGATCCACCGCTCGCGCGATGCCTCGTGGCACAAGGGCCGGTTTCGGGAGGCCCTGCTGGGAAGGAACTAGGTAAGTAAAAGGCCCTCATCCCGGCCCTCTCCCGCAAGCGGGAGAGGGAGGGGCCCGGCCGCCGTTGGGCGGTTGAGAGGGTGAGCGCCGGCTAAACCGTTACCCCCAGCGCTTCCGCCAACTCCGGAAAGGTGTCGACGACAATGTCGTGGATCGGGTTGGGGGTCGGGTCGGGCGGGCCTTCCGAGCCCCATTCGTCCGGGCGGCGGACGAAGGCGGTCTTGAAACCGACGCCCTTCGCCGCGTCGAGATCGAAATTGTGGCAGGCCACCATGCAGCATTCGCTGGGATCGAGCTGCAGGAATTTCGCGGCCGTCTCGTAGGCCTCTGGCAGGATCTTGTATTTCCCGATCGCCTCGCAGGAAATCACCGCGTCCCATGAAATGCCGTTTCGCCGCGCCGTATCGATGATGATCCGGAAACTGAGGATGGTGAAGGACGCGCAGATGAACTTGCCCCGGAGCTTCGGCAACACCGCCGGAAAGTCGGGCCAACATTGGAGATTGTGCGCGCGGTCCCACCAGATCGCCCGGCGCTCCTCCTCGGTGAAATCCTCAAGCCCGTTCTCGGCGCAAACCTCGTCAACGGACATCCGGTGCGAATCGTCGAAATTGAACGCCGGCGGCTCATGCTCGCCGAGGCGCAGCATGCGACCGAGCGATTTCCGGCGAAGTTCGTTGGTGAGTTTGGTCCAATCCCTTTCGAGACCGTGCTTGGCGCCGGTTTCCGCCAAGGCGCTGCTGAACCCGCTGTGCCAATCGAGAATGGTTCCGCCCGTATCGAAGGTCAGCGCCTTGATATCATTGAGACTCATGCCATTGTTCCTCCCCTGGCTGTCGTCTGGCGCGCGATCCTTTCACGCGGCGAAAAGCCGCGCAAGAAACGCTTTCGTGAAGTGGGGAACTAATCCACCGTCCAGCCGCCATCCACCAGAAGCGACGTACCCGTGATCATGGCCGCGGCGTCCGAGGCAAGGAACAGGATCGCGCCCATCAGATCCTCGATCGTCCCGGTGCGGCCGAGCTTGATCTTGGTCAGCACGGCTTCCTTGAATTCGGGATCCTTCAGCATTTTCACGGCCAAGGGCGTCTCGATGAAGGTGGGGGCGATCGAATTGACCCGGATGCCATGCGGCGCCAATTCAAGCGCCATTGCCTTGGTCAGCCCTTCGAGGGCCCATTTCGACGAGCAATAGACCGTCCGCAACACGCCGCCCACATGACCCATCTGCGAGGAAATGTTAATCACCACGCCGCCGTTGCCGGCCTCGATCATTGCGTCGGTCACGGTCTGGGAGACGAAATAGGCGGCGCGGAGGTTGAGGTCCATCACCGCGTCGAAATCCTCGGGCGTGATCTCCGACATGGTCTTCGGCCGGTTGGTGCCGGCGTTGTTGACAAGAATGTCGAAGGGCCCGGCTTCGGCCAGGGCGGTCCGGGTCGGCTCGGTTTCCAGGATATCGAGCACGATACCGCGCGCCGCGCCCCCTTCGGCGACGATCGCCGCCGCGGCCGCCTCGACTTCGGTCTCCGTCCGAGCGAGCAGCACAACCTCGGCGCCCGCTTCGGCCAATGCTGCGGCGGCGCCGAAGCCGATCCCGCGGCCGCCACCGGTCACCAGGGCGCGCCGGCCGTCGAGCCGGAAAGAAGGTGTCCTCGGTACGTCCATTGCGCTTACTCCGCTGCCGCCCCGTAAGGCACGTTCTTGCCGCCGTAGCGGCGCACCCGGACATTCGCCTGCTCGGCATGGCCCGCGAAGCCCTCCAGCATGCAGAGCCGCGAGCAATATTCACCGACCATCGCACTCGCCTCGTCGGTCAGCACCTTCTGATAGGTGCAGGTCTTCAGGAACTTGCCGACCCAAAGCCCGCCCGTATAGCGCGCCGCCTGCTTGGTCGGCAGCGTGTGGTTGGTGCCGATCACCTTGTCGCCGTATGAGACATTCGTCCGGGCGCCCAGGAAAAGCGCGCCGTAGTTCGTCATGTTGTCGCGAAAATAATCGGGATCGTTGGTCAGGACGGTGACATGCTCCATCGCCAGGCGGTCGGCCTCGGCGACCATCTCGTCCAGCGAGTCGCACAAGATTACCTGGCCGTAATTATCCCAAGCCGTGCGGGCGATTTCGGCCGTCGGCAGGATTTTCAAGAGCCGGTCGATCTCCATCATGGTCTCGCGCGCCAGGCCTTCCGAGGTGGTGAGCAGGACGGCGGGCGAGGTCGGCCCATGTTCCGCCTGACCCAAGAGATCGGTCGCGCAAAGTTCGCCATCGGCGCTCTCGTCGGCGATCACCAGGGTTTCCGTCGGCCCGGCGAAGAGGTCGATCCCGACCCGGCCGTAAAGCTGGCGCTTGGCTTCGGCAACGAACATGTTGCCGGGCCCGACCAGCATATCCACCCCCTCGACCGTCTCGGTGCCGAGCGCCATCAGGGCCACCGCCTGCACCCCGCCGAGGACCAGAATCTCGTCAGCGCCGCCAAGATGCATCGCGGCGACGATCGCCGGATGGGGGCCGCCTTCATGCGGCGGTGCGGTCGCCAGAACCCGTTTTACGCCGGCGACCTTTGCGGTCACCACACTCATATGCGCCGAGGCGACCATCGGATATTTCCCGCCCGGCACATAGCAGCCGATACTATTGACCGGAATGTGCCGGTGCCCCAGCACCACCCCCGGCAAGGTCTCGACCTCGACGTCCTTCATCGAGTCGCGCTGGTGCTGGGCGAAGTTCCGGACCTGCTCTTGCGCGAATTGGATATCCTCCAGATCGCGCGGCGCCACCTTCGCCATCGCGGCCGCGATGTCATCGGGACCGAGGCGAAAGTCGTCGGGCGACCAATCGTCGAACTTGGCCGACAAGTCGCGCACCGCCGCATCGCCCCTCGCCTCGACATCGGCCAGGATCTCCTCGACGACGGCCCGGACCTTGGCGTCCTCCGCCGCCAGTTCCTCGGCGTCTTTCCCTTCCTTCAGATATCGCGCCATCGCTCGGTCCCCGCTCTTCAATGATCTTTCCATTTTCTATAGCAGGTCGGTGCCGCCGCTGCATTCGGATTTACTGGAGTGACCTTCGCGATTGTGCCAATCATTACGCGACGTTAGGACGGACCAGCAAGAACGAATGCCAACAGGGACCGAACGATGGAATTAGCGAAACGGGACCAGAAGTCGCAGAACCGGCAAGTGAACCTGTTCCTCGAGGAAATCTGCAGCGAGTTGTGCCGCTTCCAGCATGTCGTCGCCGACGGGCTGGACCCCAGCACGGTCAAGGTCCACCGCGAGGTCGATCTCGGCGGGCAGGGCCGCTATGCGGATATCCGCGTCTATTTCGCGGGCGATATATTGAACTCCTATTTCGTGGAAGTTCATTACGGCGCCACGGCCGAGAGCGTCATCCGCAGCGTCGTTCGAAAATTCGGCGCCGAACATGAATTGACCCTGAATTCGAAGCGCTTGATCCTGCTTCCGCTCAACACCGAAATGGCGGACCAGGCGGCGTTCGAGGCCGATCTCAAATCGAAGCTCCACCCCGACCTCATCCTCGAGATTTGGGACGAGAAGCATTTCCTGGAAGAGGTCAACAAACATTTCGACGTTGAGATGTCGGGCATCACGGATGAGGATCTGCTCAAAATTCGCCAGGCGATCGAGGACGCCAAATGGAAGCATGCCTTCGGCGATAAATACGCCGATCATCACCTGGCGTCGTCGCTCTCCTGGCATTTCGGCGATTGGACCATGCGCCGGCTTCACCAGGAACAGGGACTCGAGCCGGAAGAGATCGCCTCACCGGGACACTACCAGGAAGTCGCCATCGTCATGGCCGATCTGAGCGGCTTTTCCAGCTTCGTCCGCCACACTCACGACCAGAGTATTTGCCGCGACTGCCTGTCGATATTCTATTCGGCGGCCCGCGACGCCATCCATAACGCCGGCGGCATGCTTTACCAGTTCGTCGGCGACGAAGCCGTCGGTATATTCGGCGTGCCCGACCGTAGCCGGAACTATACCCAGGACGCCCTGAATTGTGCCGAGGCGCTGGTCGAGATCGGCGATTCGGTCGCCATCAGGTGGCAGCGCGAACTGGATTTCCTGCAGGAATCGAAGGGATCGCATGTGGGGATCGGCATGGGCGCGCTGAACCTGCTCCCCTTCCGCCCGTTTTCCGCCGATTATGTCGGATTCATCGGCGATGCCCTCAATCTCACGGCCCGCTTGACCAGTGTCGCGGGGCCGGGCGAGGTCGTGGTCAGCAACGTCTTCTTTCAGCACCTGGACCAGGCAACCTCGGCCCGTTTCGAGCGCATGGCCCCCGTCGATGCGAAAAACGTCGGCCGCGTCCTCGGCTGGCGCCTTCCGGCGCGCGCGAATGGGGACGATTGAGGCAACAGCGGATTGTGGTTCGGCGCCCCGATAGCGAGATCGAAACCCGCGAGGTGCTCGGTTGGACGGGCGTCCATCTTTTCCATTTCCCGATATCGTCCTGCTCGCAGAAGACTCGGATCGTCCTCAACCTGAAAGGTGTCGATTGGACGCCGCACCTCGTCAACCACGTCGAAAACGAGAACTGGCAGGCGTTCTATCTCGGGATCAACCCGCGCGGCCTGGTGCCGACCCTGGTCCTCGACGGAGCCGTTCATATCGAGAGCAACGATATCCTGGAGGTACTGGAGGAGCGGTTTCCCGATCCAATTCTCTTCCCAATTGACCGACGGGCGGAAATCCGAGCACGGCTGGCGGAGGAGGATGCGCTCCACATCGACCTCCGCATGCTCAGCTTTCGCTTCGTCTACGGTCGGCCGGGATCGCCGAAACCGGCTGAAATCCTGGACACCTTTCGCAATCTCGGCCCCGGCACCATCGACGGCCGGACCGACACGAAGAAGGCGGTCGAAATCGAATTCTACGACCGCCTGGCCGCGGACGGATTGACCGATGACGCCTGCCGAACCTCCGCGGCCAAGTTCCGCAGCACCTTCGAGGACTGGGACGAACGGCTCGCCGATACGCCCTATCTTCTTGGCACCGACCTCACCGCAATCGACATCGCCTGGTTCGTCTACGCCTATCGCCTGACGGCTGCCGGCTATCCGCTCGCGCGCCTGCACCCGCGCCTTGGAAGATGGTTCGCGGGGCTGTGCGACCGGACCGGATTCTTGGACGAGGTCGCGATTCCCCTGCCCCTTCAGGCAACCGCCGCCGCCGCCCGCGAAACCCAGGAACGGACCGGCACCACCTTTTGCGACGTCACCGGCTTCTAGACTTGAACCCGCTTACCCGTTGCATGGTTTCTGGATCACTGCTGCCGCGGATCGCGGCTTCGGTCTCCAGCGCCAACGCGGTCTCCACGTCCGCATAGGTCGCCTTGTTGAGAACGGTCTTCATTTCCCGGACCGCACGCGCCGGCAATGCCGCAAGGCGCGCCGCGACCGCCTCGGCCTCCGCGATCAACCGGTCGTCCGGGACCACCCGCCAGGCGACGCCCAGCGCCAATAATTGGTCGGCGGTATAGCGCTCGCCGAGCAGCATCATCTCCTTGGTCTTCGCCGGGCCAATCATCGCCGGCAGGATCGCGGTGGCACCACCGGTCACGAAGAGGCCCCATTCGACCTCGGGGAAGAAGGCCTTGGCGCCTTCCGCCCAGATCGCAAGATCGCAGCCGATCGCCCATTCGAAACCGCCGCCGACCGCCCAGCCGTTGATGGCGCCGACGATCACCTTGTCGCCGAAGATCATCGCCCGGGTGACGCGCTGGATCTGGTCGACATTCTCGCGCGCGATCTCCTCGGTGATCCCTTCGCCGCGCTCGCTGAGATCGGCTCCGGCGCAAAACGCCTTCCCCGCCCCCGTGAAAATGATGGCGCGGGTGGCATCGTCCGCATTGGCCGCTTCGAAGGCCTCGGCCAAGGCGCCGACGAGCTCGGCATTCATGGCATTGAGCACCTGGGGCCGGTTCAGCGTGATCGTGCGGACGCCCTCCGCGAGGCTGGAAGTGACGGGTTCGCTCATGATGGTGCTCCCAAACGGTTCGGAGGGATGACCTTAAAGTGTCGCCTCGCTCTTGACGGTGATCCGGTGCATGACACGGCGGTGGCCGTCATAGTCGTTGAGCGCCATATGAAGGACACAGCGGTTGTCCCAGAATGCCAGCGTCCCAGGTTCCCAACGGAGCCGGCAGGTGAATTCGGGCCGGGTCGCGTGATCCAACAGATAATCGAGCAGCGGCCGGCTCTCGGCCTCGGTCATGCCGACGATATGCCGGGTGATCCGGTCGTAGGAGATATAAAGTGCCGGCCGCCCGGTCTCCCCATGCGGGCGGATCAAGGGGTGCTCGGCCGGCTCGGCAGGGGTGTCGGGCGCCTTCAGCTTGGCCTGCATCTCGGCTGCCCGGTTCTTGGTCTTGTCGTAGAGATTGAAGGTCCGAAGGTCCGCCAGCATGGCTTTCATGCCGTCAGAGAGCGCCTCATAGGCGAGAGAGAGATTGCTGTAGAGCGTGTCGCCGCCCGCCGCCGGTACTTCCTTGGCATAGAGCATGGTGCCCATCGCGGGGGTTGGCGTGAACATCTGGTCGGTGTGCCAATTGGCGCCGAAGCTGTGGGTGTCGTCCTCGCGCTTGATGATCGCGATGATTTCGGGGTGGTCGGGCAGCCCCGGCATATAGGGATGCAGGTGCGGCGCGCCCCAGCGCGCGGCGAGGGCGAGCTGTTGGGCGGGTGTTATGTCCTGATCTCGAAAATAGACCATCCCATGGGCCAGCAGGGCGGCGTGGATGTCGGCGAATTGGCCGTCGTCGATCCGGGCGAGATCGACCCCCCGGATCTCGGCGCCGAGCGCGCCCGACAGCGGAATTGTCTCTAGCGTCATGAAATCGTCTCCCGTCCTGGCGGCGGCTTTACCCTGTCGCCTCGCCCTTGATGGTGATGCGGTGCATGACCCGGCGGTGGCCGGGATAGTCGTCGAGCGCGGTGTGCAGAACGCATCGGTTGTCCCAAAGCGCCAATGTGCCGACCTCCCAGCGAAGGCGGCAGGTGAACTCGGGCCGGGTTGCGTGACCGAGCAGGAAATCGAGCAGCGGCGCGCTCTCGGCCTCGCTCATTTCGGCAAAGCGCCGCGTCGTCTGCCGATCGGTCAGGTAGAGGGCCGGCCGTCCGGTCTCCGGGTGGGTGCGCACCAAGGGATGGATCGCGGGAGCCGCCGGGGTGTCCTTGTCCGGAATTTTCGCGCGCATCCTGCCGGAGCGGTCCGCCGTCTTGTCATAGAGATTGTAGGTCCGAAGTCCGGCCAGCATTTCCTTCATCCCCTCGGAGAGCGCGTCGTAGCACGCATACATATTGGCGAAGAGGGTGTCGCCACCCGCACTCGGCACCTCCTTGGCATGGAGCATGGTACCCATGGCGGGTGTCGGCGAGAAGATCTGGTCGGTATGCCAGTGGTCGCCGAAGTTATGCGTATCCTCCGGGTTCTTCACGATCTCGATGATCTCGGGATGCTCGGGCAGCCCGTCGAGATAGGGATGAAGATGCACGTCCCCCCAGCGCTTCGCGAATTCGAGCAGCTGGCCCGGCGTGATATCCTGGTCGCGAAAGGCAAGGACGCAGTGCGCCGCCATCAAACGGCGGATTTCAGCGAAGGTCGCATCGTCGAGTGCACCCAGATCGGCACCCCCGACCTCGGCCCCAATGGCGCCGGCGAGGGGAGTCACCTCAAACGTCATACGGTGCCCGCGTCCTTCAATGCCGCGACCTCGTCGTCGGAGAGGCCGAGCCATTCATTCAGCACCGAATCGGTGTGTTCGCCGAGCAGCGGCGAGGGTTTCACCTCGATGTCGTGGCCCGACATCCGGACCGGCCAAGCCGGCATCTTGAACTCGCCCCGTGCCGGGTGCTGCATCCGCTGGAAGACCCCGCGTTCCTCGATATCGGCGGCGTTGGAGAGCTCCATGGTGTCGAAGACGGCGCCCGCCGGCACTCCCGCCTCGCCGAGAATTTGCATCGCCTCGTCCTTGGTCCGACCCGTCGTCCACTCATTGAGGAAACCGTGGATCTCGTCCTTGTGGGCGAAGCGCTTGCGGGCGTTGTCGAAGCGCTCCTCCTCGATCAGCTCCGGCTTGCCGATGGCCTCGAGCAGGCGGTGCCATTGGCGGTTGTTTCCCCGATTGACATAGATATAAACATAATCGTTGGGCCCGCCGGGGGCGCATTTAAAGAGGCCCATCGGCGCGTTGCCGCCGGAGACCGTCCCCGCGCCCGCACGCTGGGCCGGCTTCCCCGTCACGGCCTGGCTTGAGAAGGCAAGCCGGGCGTATTGCAGCATTGCGTCCTGCATCGCGACCTTCAGGTGCTGGCCCTCGCCGGTCGATTTCCGCTGGTAGAGGGCGCCGAGAATGCTGATCGCCATCAGCATGCCGGTGCCGGTGTCGCCGAGCGTCGTGCCGGGCTTGATCGGCATGCCGTCGGGCTCGCCGGTGATGCTCATGATGCCGCCCGTGGCCTGGCCGATCATGTCGAAGGACAGGAATTTCTCATAGGGGCTGCCGTCGGCGAAGCCCTTGACTTGGGCATAGATCAGCCTGGGATTGATTTCCTTCAAGGTCTCGTAATCGAGCCCCAGGCGTTCGATGGCGCCCGGCGCGAAGTTCTCGATGAAGACGTCGGCTTCCTTGACCATGTTCTTGACCAGGGCCAGCCCCTCCGGCGATTTCAGATCGCAGGTCAGGCTCTTCTTGTTGGCGTTGAATATGAGGAAATAGAAGGCATCGGTCTTGCCGTCCTCGGAGGCCGCAAGCCGCCCCTGATCGCCGCCCTTGGGGTTCTCGACCTTGACCACCTCGGCGCCGAGCCAAGCCAGCACCTCGGTGCAGCTCGGCCCCGCCTCGAATTGCGTCAGATCGACGATGCGGACGCCCTCAAGCGCGCCCGTTTTACCGTTTTCCGCCATGAATTCTTCCCTTCGTCAAGCAGCGACGCCACCGCGCCCGCCGCGAAATTTCTGTCTAGGAGGAAAGTGGTCGAACAGCGACGGGATGGCAATGGGTTGTCGGCATGACTAGGAATCATATCCCTCAATGGGACCGGAAGCCGCAATAGGAAAAATTCCATGCAAGTCATGACCACGCTCCCGCAGCACGATCTGAACGGCGTCCCGGCGGCGGCGCTTGATGCCGAGGCGGCCGGGTTTGATCTCGTCTGTACTATGGAGAACCGTTACGAGCCGTTCCTGGCTTTGGGCGTTTCCGCCGTTGCGACGGAGCGGATCGGGTTGGCGACGGCGGTGGCGATCGCCTTTCCGCGCTCGCCGATGGTGGTCGCCAATGCGTGCTGGGATTTGCAGAATGCCTCCGGCGGCCGGTTCGTGCTGGGTCTCGGGCCGCAGATCCGGCCCCATAACGAGAAGCGGTTCTCGACGCCCTGGTCGGCCCCGGTGCCGCGCATGCGGGAATACGTGGCCGCACTCCGCGCCATCTGGCGCTGCTGGGAGACCGGCGAGAAGCTGAACTTCGAGGGCGAGCACTACACCTTCACCCTGATGATCCCGAACTTCGTGCCGGTCTCGACCGGCCAGAAGAGCGTTCCCGTCACCTTGGCCGCGGTCGGGCCGCATTCGCTGAGGCTTGCCGGCGAGGTCGCGGACGGGGTGCGCCTCCATCCCTTCTGTACCCGGTCCTATCTGGAGGAGGTCGCGATGAAGAAGATCGAGGAGGGCATGGCGAAGTCGGACCGCCGGCGCCGGGACTTCCAGATCACCGGCGGCGGCTTCATCGCCACGGGTGCGACCGATGAGGAGGTCGCCGAGACCAAGGAGTGGGTGCGTTACCGGATCGCCTTCTACGGCTCGACGCCGAGCTACTGGCCTGTTTTCGAGCATCACGGGTTCGGCGATCTCGGGCGGAAACTGAACCAGATGACCAAGGCCGGCGAATGGGACCAAATCGCGGCCGAGATCCCCGACGACGTGCTGCATCTCTTCGCCGCGATCGGGCGCTATGACGAGCTGATGCCGGCGATCGAGGAGCGCTTCGGCGGCATCGCCGACGTCGTCTATGCCAGCACCTCGTCGGACATCCGCCCACCGATCCCAGCCGACGTGCTACGGGACATCCAGCGGATCGAAACACCCTTCGAGGGCTTTCCGTCGATGTGGTAGGGGCCGCCCCCTCCCTTTAGGCCGCCTGGTAGGCCGAACTCCGCAGCAATTGTCCCGGAAAGGCGCCGGTGTGCTCGTTGTTCTCGACGAGGACGGTGCCGTTCACGATGGTGTAGTGGATGCCGCGGGAGAGCTGCAGCAGCCGCTGGCCGCCGCCCGGCAGATCGTGCACCACCTCGGGCTCCAGGGCATCGATGGTATCGGGATCGAAGATGGTGATGTCGGCCGCCATGCCCGGACGCAACAAGCCCCGATCGTTCAATCCGAAGACCGAGGCGGAATGGAAGGTCAGCTTCCGGACCGCATCCTCGATCGACATGATTTGCTTCTCGCGCACCCAAAATCCGAGAAACCGAGTACAGAAGCCGTATCCCGCATCAAACACCACATGGGCGCCCGCATCCGAGAGGCCGACCACGGTATAGGGGCTGGAGAGGATCTCCGCCACCGCCGCCTCGTCGCCGTTCGTCTGGTTGATTTCGAATCCGGTCTCGAGGTCCTCCTCGACGACGAGATCGAGGAAGGCGTCGAGCACGTCCTTGCCTTGGCTCTCCGCAAGCTCGGCGACGCTCTTGCCAAGCAATCCCTTGTTCTTCTCCAGGGCCGGCTTGGTGATGAACATCAGGTCCCAGCGCCGCGAGAAGGTGGTGGCATCGGTCGCCTCGACCGCCTCCTTGTGCAAGGCTTTCCGGGTCGCGGGGTCCTTGAAGGCGGCAAGTTTGGTTGCCTCGTCGCCCAGCATGATTGGCCGCCAAGCCGGAAGCCCGTCGAAGATCTGGGCGTTCTTCATGGTGAAGCGGGTGTTGTTGCGGCGCGGCGTGCAGATCGGATAGGCGCGGTGCCCCTCCCTGAAGCCCTCCTCGGTCATCTTCAGATAATTCCGCCATTGATCGGGCTCCGACCAGCGATGCGAGATGGTCAGCCAGACGACCGGCCGGCCGCTTCGGGCGGATGCCCGTTTCGACATCTCGTAATTCTCGATCACCTGCTTGGTGCCGCCGCCGCTGGTTTGGATGACCCCGGTGCCGAGTTCGCCCAGCACATCGCAAAGCGAAAGGATTTCCTCCTCCGAGGAGGCCACGCTCGGGACCGGGCGGCCCTCGTCGTTGATATGGTTGGGGTTCTGGTTGGTGGTGAAGCCGATGGCCCCGTCCCGCATGCCTTGGCGCACGATGCCGCGCATCGCCTCCAACTCCTCCGGCGTCGAATGGCGCTCCGAGGCGTCGTCGCCCATGACGTATTGCCGGACCGCGGAATGGCCGATCAGGGCACCGACATTGAGGCCGAGTTTCTGCCCGACCTTGCCGAGATAATCGCCGATCGATTCCCAGCCGAAGTCGATGCCGGCCCGAAGCGCATCGATCGGAATCGCCTCGATGCGCGAGAGCATGCGCAAGAGGGTGTCCCCATGTTCGGGCTTGGCGGGGGCAATGGCGAGACCGCAATTCCCCATGACGACACTCGTGACACCGTGCCAACAGGTCGAGGTACAGAGCGGATCCCAGAGCACCTGGGCATCGTAATGCGTGTGATTGTCGATGAAGCCCGGCGAGACCGCGAGCCCTTGGGCGTCGATGGTCCGCTTCGCGGTGCCGGCGAACTTGCCGACCTCGACGATCTTGCCGTCCTGGACCGCAACATCGCCGTGAAACGACGGCATCCCCGAACCGTCGATGATCCGCCCATTCTTGATGATCAAATCGTATGACACGATTTCGTCCTCCCCCATGTCCCCAACGAAGCCGCCTCGGCGGCGGCTCCGATTCGATGGTACCGCATGGGCCGAGGCGGGCAAGGTCGATGGACAATGTTGTTGACATTTTATCGATAAATTATCAATAAAGACGCTCGATGCCGATCAACCGGGAGCGACGACAATGAACGAGGGCGCGGGCAAGGCGGGGTGGCAGTTCTGGATCGATCGCGGCGGCACCTTCACCGACGTGGTGGCGCGGCGGCCGGATGGCGGGCTGGTCACGCACAAGCTGCTCTCGGAGAATCCGGAACATTACAAGGACGCCGCCGTGCAGGGCATCCGCGACCTGCTCGGCCTAGCACCCGGAGACGCGATCCCGGCGGGCGAGATCGATGCGGTCAAGATGGGCACCACGGTCGCCACCAACGCGCTTTTGGAGCGGCGCGGCGACCGCACACTCCTGGCCACCACATCGGGCTTCCGCGACCAGCTTCGCATCGGCTACCAGACTCGGCCCCGGCTCTTCGACCGCCGCATCGTGCTACCGGAGATGCTTTACGAGACGGTCGTCGAGATCGACGAGCGGGTGCTGGCGGACGGCACGATCGAAACGCCGCTCGACCTCGCGGCGGCGCGGCCACTGCTGCAGGCCGCCTATGACGACGGCATTCGCGCGATCGCGGTCGTCTTCATGCACGGTTATCGCTATCCGAGTCACGAGCTGGCCCTGGCGGAATTGGCGCGCGAGATCGGCTTCACCCAAATCTCGACCAGCTACGAGACCAGCCCCCTGATGAAGTTCGTCTCACGGGGCGACACGACCGTGGTCGATGCCTATCTGTCGCCGCTGCTGCGGCGCTATGTCGATCAGGTCGCGGCCGAACTCGGCGATGTGCGCCTCATGTTCATGCAGTCGAACGGCGGACTGACCGACGCGCATCTCTTCCAGGGCAAGGATGCCATTCTGTCGGGTCCGGCGGGCGGCATCGTCGGCGCCGTGGAGACCGCGGGCCAGGCCGGCTTCGAGCGCATCATCTCCTTCGACATGGGCGGCACCTCGACCGACGTGGCGCATTACGACGGCGAATACGAACGCGCCTTCGAGACCCTGGTGGCGGGCGTTCGCATGCGGGCCCCCATGATGCTGATCCACACGGTGGCGGCGGGCGGCGGCTCGATCTGTTTCTTCGATGGGTCGCGCTACCGCGTCGGGCCGGAAAGTGCCGGCGCCAATCCGGGGCCCGCCTGCTACCGGCGCGGCGGCCCGCTCTCGGTCACCGACTGCAACGTCATGCTGGGGAAATTGCAGCCGGAGTTCTTCCCCCATGTCTTCGGACCGAACCAGGATGCCCCCCTCGATTCCGATGTGGTGCGCGAGAAGTTCACCGCGCTGTCGGCCGAAATAGAAGCGGCGACCGGTGACGCACGCACCCCGGTCGAGGTCGCTGACGGATATCTGAAGATCGCGGTCGAGAACATGGCGAATGCGATCAAGAAGATCTCCGTCCAGCGGGGCTACGACGTCACCGGTTATACGCTGAACTGCTTCGGGGGGGCGGGCGGCCAGCATGCCTGCCTCGTCGCCGACGCCCTTGGCATGACCAAGGTGCTGACCCACCCCTTCGCGGGTGTCCTCTCGGCCTACGGCATGGGGTTGGCCGATGTCCGCGCGCTTCGCGAGAAGGCGATCGAGACGCGGCTGGAGGCGGCGGCGATGCCGGAACTGGAGGCTACCCTCGACGACCTCGCCGCCGAGGCGATGCCGGAACTCGAACGCCAGGGCATCCCGGACGAACGGATCGAAGTATTGCGCCGCGCCCATCTTCGCTATGAGGGCACCGACACGCCGCATCTCGTCGACCTCGGCACGCCCGACGAGATGACCGCGCGCTTCGAGGCGGCACATCGCCAGCGTTACGGCTTCGTGATGCCGGAGAAGGCGCTCATTATCGAGGCCGCGGCTGTCGAGGCGGTCGGCATCATGACCGAGGTCACGGAACCGGACATCGAAACCGATCCCGATGCCGGCGGGCTGGACACCCTGGCCACGGTCGAGACCCACATGGCGGGTGCCGCGCAGGCGACGCCGGTCTTCGATCGCGACCGGATGGGCCCCGGCGACGCCGTCGACGGTCCGGCGATCATACGCGAGCAAACCGCGACCACCATCGTCGAGCCCGGCTGGCGGGCCGAGCTGACGGCCAAGGGCCATCTGATCTTGACCCGTATCGTGGCACTGGAGCGCGCCTTCGCCATCGGCACCGAATGCGATCCCGTCATGCTGGAGGTCTTCAACAACCTCTTCATGTCGATCGCCGAACAGATGGGTCTGACGCTGGAAAACACCGCCTATTCGGTCAACATCAAGGAGCGGCTCGACTTCTCCTGCGCCATTTTCGATCCGGACGGCATGCTGGTCGCCAACGCGCCCCACATCCCGATCCATCTGGGTTCGATGAGCGAGAGCATCCGCACCGTTAAGCGCGAGAACGAAGGCAAGATGAAGCCGGGCGACGTCTTTACGGTCAATGCGCCCTATAACGGCGGCACCCATCTCCCCGATGTCACCGTGATCACACCGATCTTCGACGAGGCCGGCCGGGATATCCTCTTCTTCGTCGCCAGCCGCGGCCACCATGCGGATATCGGCGGCATCACGCCGGGCTCGATGCCGCCCGACAGCCATGTGGTCGAGGAGGAGGGTATTCTGTTCGACAATTTCATGCTGGTCGACGGCGGCACCTTCCTGGAAACCAAGCTCCGCGATCATCTGGGCGCCGGCCCCTACCCGGCGCGCAATCCGGACCACAACGTGGCCGACCTCAAGGCCCAGATCGCGGCCGGCGAGAAGGGCGTCCAGGAGGTCCGGAAAATGATCGAGCAGTTCGGCCTCGACGTCGTCCACGCCTATATGAAACACGTTCAGGACAACGCCGAGGAACAGGTCCGCCGGGTCATCGACGTGATGCAGGACGGCGAATTCGAATACCCGATGGATGAAGGGGCCGTGATCAAGGTCCGAATTACTTTCGACAAGGAAAACCGGGCCGCCACGGTCGATTTCACCGGCACCAGCAACCAACGCCCCTCCAACTTCAATGCCCCCTCGGCGGTGGCGCGCTCGGCCGTGCTCTATGTCTTTCGCTGTCTGGTCGACGACAATATCCCGTTGAACGAGGGCTGCCTGAAGCCGATCGACATCATCATTCCCGAAGGCTCGATGCTGGCACCGAAATATCCCGCCGCCGTCGTGGCCGGCAATGTCGAGACCAGCCAGGCGGTGACCGACACGCTGTTCGGCGCCTTGGGCGTGCTGGCAGCGAGCCAGGGAACCATGAACAACCTCACCTTCGGCAACGACCGCCATCAATATTACGAGACGGTCTGCGGCGGCTCGGGCGCCGGGCCCGATTTCGACGGCACCTCGGCGATCCACACCCACATGACCAATACCCGCCTCACCGACCCCGAAATCCTGGAATGGCGCTATCCCGTGGTGTTGGAGAGTTTCGGGGTGCGGCGCGGCAGCGGGGGTGCGGGCCGCTTCAAGGGCGGTGACGGCACTTTCCGGCGCATCCGCTTCCAGGAGGAGATGGAGGTCGTGATCCTCTCCAACCACCGCATCGTACCGCCCTACGGTGTCGATGGCGGGGCGACGGGTCAGTGCGGACGGAACTGGGTCGAACGCACCGACGGCACTCGCGACGAGATGACCGGCATGGACAAGCGCCATGTGGCGGCGGGCGACGTCTTCGTCCTGCAGACGCCCACGGGCGGCGGCTTCGGCCCCGCCACCGAGCGCATCGAACCCCTGCCGGAGGCCGCGGAATGAGCGCGTTGGAAAGAGGTGTCATATGAGTGGCGCGAAGCCGGACCGGATCGTCTCCTCGGCCCATCTTGTCTCGGAGGGGGCGGCGGAGACGAGCGAACTCGAATACGGCCTCTTCATCGCCAGCAATGCCTTCAACCGCTGGATCACGCGCTGCATGGCGGCGGCGGGAATCGAGGATCTGAGCCCGCTCGACGTCATGGTGCTGCACACGGTGAACCACCGGGGTCGGGCGAAGAAACTGGCCGGCATCTGCTTCACCCTCAACATCGAGGACACCCACACGGTCAACTACGCGCTGAAGAAACTGCTGCGGCACGGCTTGGTCGCCGCCGACCGCCAGGGCAAGGAACGCCTGTATTCCGCTAGCCCCGAGGGCGAGGCGGCCTGCACCCGCTACCGCGAGGTGCGGGAAGCCTGCCTCATTGAAACCCTGACCGCGCTTGGCACCGTGGATACGGAAGAGATCGGTGCCGCGGCGCGGGTGCTACGGGCCTTGTCGGGTCTCTATGACCAGGCGGCACGGGCGGCGACAAGTTTGTAAGTTTTCGCTTATGTCGCAATACACCGTCTACAACCTCGCAGAAATCAGGGGTCAACTGATAAGGCCCTCAATTGCTTGGTCCACGACTTCCTTTCCCTGTTTCCAAATGGCTTCCTTCCAGTCGTCCGCTTCGGGATAGAAAACCCGTCGCATCTCGGCTTTGATGCCTTGCGCTTTTGGATTGTCTTCGCCTCCGTGATGATGCAACCAATTTTCCGCTTGCATCGCCAAGAACACTTTCATTGGGGGCACCGTGCCAAACTCAAGTGTAACACTGGTAACTTCACGATCCGCCAACATGTCCGAAACAGCAAACTTGATCGCTCCTGTGAGCTCTATCCCGACAGCCTCGCCCGTCCTCGTCGTCCTGGCTCGGTTTCCCCACCATGTATTAGCCCGTTCATGGGCGGGCGATCCGGGCACATAATCTTGGATACATTCGCCGACGCCGTATGGACCGAGGCCCGTGTGGAAATCGACGAAGGCGACACGCGACACGATGGGCAAATGCCGCCGCACAATCGATCGAAACGTTTTGTTCGACCATGTCTCGCTCCGACCACCGTAGAAAAGCCCCTCCGAGTGCTCGTACTGACCACGAGATATTGCGGCCTGCAGCGCCGCGGTTCCATGAAGTGCGCGATAAGATGACAACCGGGCGACTGACAATGACTTGGTGAAAGCCGTGTAGGAATTCGGTGCGATCGCCCGGGCCAAGGCATCGTAGTTCGAGTTTTTCGGATGGGATTTTGAGTGATCCAGGAAGTTTCGATTCAGGTCGACATTATTTTCGTTGACCCGGCGCAAATACGCGAATCCATAGGGGTTGATCGCATGGACCATTATTATGCGAAGCCCTTGCAAAACTCTCCGCTCGATCCCCGAATTCAGCAAACCGACTTGAATAGCGGAACCAGCAAACCCCTCCACTCCGTGAGTTCCAGATGAAAGTAAAAGGGCCGTGTCCGCGTCATCCGGACCCAAAATGCAAACTTCAGTGGACAATGGATCACCCTGAGGGCCGGATATTGGAAGCTCGTAGACGTCTATCTCCGCTCCCGCCGCAATACATGCCTCGCGAAATTTGAACCGTGCTTCCGTGTAGTCAGCCGAAAAATAATCTGACGCAAGCATGCTCAAAATCCCTTGTAGATGGATCTGTCATCGCTCGACTGTACGAGGCTAACGCCCCACTCATTCGGCCTAATATTAGCGACACCTTCAAACGCTATACCACATTCCCCGTGGCCACCGCGGAGGATGCGGATAACCGCAAGCCGGCGCCCCGGCCCACGGCAGGCCGCCAGCGTTTGAAAGGCGACCGGCGATGGGGTATCGATTGTCGCTGGCGTGGGAAACGGGCGGTTCAGCGAGACGCGAGGGGACGTCGTGACGGAGGGACCTCGGAAGGGAAAGATATTTGGGATCGGGCTTTCCCGGACCGGGACGACCAGTTTGACGGAAGCCCTCCGAATCCTCGGCTATTCGGCCATACATTTCCCCTGGCGGTTTTCGGAGATCGACGGCGTCGACGCCGCGACCGATACACCGGTAGCGCTGAAATACGCCGAACTCGACAAGCGCTATCCCGGCAGCCGCTTCATCCTGACCCATCGCGATCGGAAAGCCTGGCTTCGGTCGTGCCAAAAATTCTGGCGCAAAAACGCCGAGGATTTCGCCGCCGTGCCGGCCTTCGTCGATCTCCACACCAAGCTCTATGGCGGGCCGACTTTCAGCCGGAAGCGCTTCGGCGAGGCCTACGACCGGCATGTCGACGGCGTGAACGCCTTCTTTCGCGACCGGCCGGCGGATCTGCTCGTCATCGACATCGCCCGCGAAGACGACCCCTGGCGGCCGCTTGCCGCCTTTCTCGAAGCGGATATTCCGGAGACGCCGTTCCCCCGTCAGAACCGCTCCGACATCGTCGATGCGATCCTGCGTCACCTCCTTTCCACGTTTTCGGCCGAGAGGGTGGCGGGGATGGCGAATGTGGCCGAGGAATATGTCGAGGAGCTCGCCGGCCGATCCGGCGCGGCGCCGGCCATCGTGCTCGACGGCGGGTACGAAGCGGACTCGATCATTCGCCATGTCGTTCGCACCCTGGGAATAACCGAGGCGGCGCAAGTGCTCGACGTTCCGCTAGCGGAACTCAATGGGGCATTAGAGCGGCATTAATCGGCGGGACCGGCCCCTACTCCTCCGGTTCGGTCGTGAACATCAGCGGGTGTCCCTTGCGGCGGCCCATATCCGTCGCTTCGGTCGCCTTGCTCTCGGCGATATCCTTGGTGTAGACGGCGACGACCCCGGCGCCCCGCGTATGCGCGGTTACCATCACCCGGTAGGCCTGTTCCTCGCTCATCTTGAAGACCGCCTTCAAGACCGTGACGACGAACTCGCGTGGCGTGAAATCGTCGTTGACCAGGATTACCTTGTGGAGACGGGGGCGTTCCGTCTTCGGTTTGGTCTTCGTGACCGTGTCGGTATGGTTGTCGCTCATCCGCCCTACCCGTGACTGTTCGGGCCATCGTCGGGCTAGTTTCGCACGTCCCCGGCGGCCCGTCCACGCGAGGGCCGGGCCACCCGCAGGCTCAACGCTTGATGACCCCGCATTCGGCGCAATATCTCTCCCTGAGCCCATGAACCGGGAGGATTTCGAACATTGGACCACCTTGAGCGCGTCAAACAGGAATTCACCCGTCAGGCCGATACCTTCGATGCCCATGCGGTGATCGCCGACGATCAGGTCGCGACGCGCTTTCAGACGGCGATCGGCACGGCGGCCGAGGGGACCCTCCTGGATGTCGCCTGCGGGCCGGGTGTCGTGACCGCGGCCTTGGCCGGCCGGGCGGCGGCGGTGACCGCCTTCGACGCCACGCCGGCAATGCTCGAGAAGGCGCGGAAGCGCTGCGCCGAGGCCGGTCTCGACAATGTCCGGTTCGAACAGGGAAACGCCGAGGCGCTGCCCTTCGACGCGGGCGCTTTCGACGGCGTCGTCACTCGCTTGGCCATCCACCATTTCGCCCACCCGAAACGCGTTCTCGATGAGATGGTTCGCGTGCTCCGCCCCGGCGGCATGGCGGTGATCGCCGATGTGAGCGTCTCGGAAGATACCGCGGAAGCGGCCCTCCAAAACGCGATCGAGATCATCCGAGACCCATCGCATGTCCGGATGTTGCCGGAGACCGAATTGAATTCCCTGATCGGAGGTTCGGGCTTATCGATCATGTCCCACTCCACATGGGACAAAGCGCGCGAGTTGGAGGAATGGATGGGAATTGCCAACGACCCGGGACGCGCGAACGCGGTTCGCACGATCGCCCGCGTGCTGGCCGAGGAGGGCCGAACCGCGGGCATGGGTCTTTCGATCAAAGATGATGCGGTGGTGTTCTTCCATCGCTGGCATCTGATCATGGCGCGGCGACCCTCGAATTAACGCGAACCCAGCGCTTCCGCCGCGTGTTCCGCGGCGCGCAATCCAGTCACCGTCGACTTTGAAAGCCCGCCGACATAGCCGATCGACGGTCCCCCTTCCAGGCCGCCCGTGGTAGTACCCGCCGCATACAGACCGTCGACAACCGTCTGATCTTCGCGGAGAGCCCGACCATGTCCATCGATGGCAACGCCGCCCATGGTGTATGTGATGCCCACGCATATGTGGACCCCGTAAAACGGCGGCGTGCGGATAGCCGCCGGTGTGTATTTGTCGGTTCGGCGCGGCACCGGCAAGGCGCCGCAAGTCCCCGCGTCGACCGCATCGTTATGGGCCGACACCGTCGCCGCCAATGCCGCCGTCGGCACTTCCAGTCGGGCGGCGAGGGCGGCGAGGTTCGGTTCGCGATAAAGGGTACCGCCTTCCTTCTCGACATGCGGGTTGGAGGGGATCAATCCGTATCGTCCGCCGCTTTCCCATATCGTCTGGTCGAATACCACGGCGGTGGAGAGGGGGTCCGCCAATCCGGCGATCTTATTCGCGACATAAACGCCGCCATTTCCTTCGTCCGCGAAACGAACACCATCGGCGTCGATCACGATCCCTTCGGCGGCGATGGCATCGAGATAGGGGTAGGGCCATAGCCGATCGTTCTCGAAAGCATTCCGGCTCAGGAGATGACCGTAGAAACGATCCAGGCCGAGTAGCGCCGCCCCGGCCTCAACGGCAAAACGGGCCCCATCGCCAATCCCCGTGGCGGCCCCGCGCTGACGCAACTTTTCAGGTTGCGGCGATATATGCGCGCCCACCAGATCCAAATCGGCCTGAAAGCCGCCATCGGCGAGTACGACCGCCCGGGCACGGAATTCGCGTTCCAAGCCCGCCACCTCCGCCCTCACGCCGACGCAACGAGACGCCGCCATCAGGGGGCCTCGGACCCGGGCGTTGCGTATCATGTTGCCGCCACGATCCCGCAGATTTTTCTCCAGAGTCCGCAATAGCACGTCGCCCGCGCGGCCTTCCCAATCCAGGCCCGGCCGCTTACGGCCCGGGGGTGCCAGCACCCATTTATGCTGGGGGCTGGCGCTCGCCCGCAAGAATTTGAGTCCCTCGCCCTGCAGCCAGCGCACGGCGCGTTCGGCATTCCCGGCGATCGCTTGGGCAAGATCGGGCCGCGCATTTCCGGCGGTGGCGACGTCGATTTTGTCGAGGAGCTTCTCCTCTCCCAACATGATGTCGTCCATACAGACATGGAGCGTGCCGCCTGTTAAGCGCGTGTTGCAGAGGTATTTCTCATCCGCGCCCTTCTCCAGAACGAGCGGCGTGAGGCCAAGCTGCGCGGCTCGGTTCGCGGCCGTCAGGCCGGCAATACCGCCGCCCACGACCACGAGATCGTGCAAGCCTTCGTCCCGAGTTCGAGGTGCCGCCATTCCGCCCAGTCCTCTCTCGCCGGGTCCATTTCGAGTCCACAACCGCGGGAGCGCGAACCGCAACGCGTCCCTCCATACATATGAACTGGCCGAAAAACGCGTCAAATCCGCGCATATTTCCGTTTGTGACGACGATTTGATGCCGAAACACTTGCCGAGCGGACTCGGATATCCTACATGGAGGCCATCAAATGCTGTGTGTGACGACCCGATACCGGACCGCGATATTCGCGCTTCTTCTGCTTGGCTTGGCACCTTTCGCCGGGGCGGCCACTTTTGGCGTGCCGGAAGGCGGCGTGCTGAACTTCGACATCGTCCGCAACGGCCAGCCGATCGGGACCCACATCTATCGCTTCGACGAACAGAACGGCCGCACCGAAGTGCGGATCAAGACGGATATTGATTTCCGCCTGCTGTTCATCCCGGTCTACCGCTTCGAGCATGAATCGGTCGAGGTCTGGCAGGGCGACCGGCTGACCTCCCTCGAATCCGATACCAACGAGAACGGGACGCCGGTGAAGCTCCGGGTCTACCGGGAAGAAGACTCGCTGATGGTCATCGGCGCCGACGGCGAATTGTACGTCGACCACGAGATCATCCCGGCCAGCTTGTGGAACCGGATGGTGCTGGAGCGCGACCGGATCCTAATGACGATCTCCGGCGGCGTGAAGCAGATGCAGGTCGACTACGTCGGCGAGGAGAAGATCGAGGTCAAGGGCGAGACCCGGTTGACCAAGCGGTTCCGATTGTCGGGCGAGTTCAACCGCGAACTCTGGTACGACGCCAACGACGTCCTGGTCCGCGTCCGCTTCGAGGCGAGCGACGGCTCCACCATCCAATACGTGCTCAAGTAACACTGCGAATAGAACCGCCGTTGCGGGACGTTCGAATCGAGGCCGCCAAGGCGATGTGTTGGCGGTAACTGGATAGTGACAACATCATGGTTGAACCCGCCCGGATCGGGGTCTAGGTTCCCCCTCTGAACCGCGATGATCGGAGCCGGGCGGATGCTACGAAACGAGCTTGCCAAGATCGACGTCACCGAGACTTTCATCGACGAGCTTAGGGCCCTATTGGGTGACCGGGTTTCGACCGCGGCCAGCGTCCGCGAGCATCACGGCAACGGAGAAGATTATTTTCCCGTGGTCGCCCCCGACGCGGTCTGCTTCGCCGAAACCACCGAAGAAGTGAGCGCGATCGTCAAGCTCTGCGCGCGCGACGGCATCCCGGTCATTCCCTTTGGCACCGGCACCTCGCTCGAGGGGCATGTCCAGGCGCTCCATGGCGGAATCACGATCGATCTCACCCGTATGAACCAGGTGCTGGAGGTTAACGCCGAGGATCTCGACTGCCGCGTCCAAGCGGGTGTCACACGCAAACAGTTGAACGAGTATCTACGGGACAGCGGGCTCTTTTTTCCGATCGATCCCGGTGCCGATGCCTCGCTCGGCGGCATGTCCGCCACCCGCGCCAGCGGCACCAATGCGGTTCGCTACGGCACCATGCGCGAGAATGTCCTCGGCCTGACCGTGGTGCTGCCGGACGGCCGGATCACCAAGACCGGCGGACGGGCCAAGAAGTCGGCCGCCGGCTACGACCTGACGCGCCTCTATGTCGGCTCCGAGGGAACCCTTGGCGTGATTACCGAGGTACAGCTCCGAATCTACGGCATTCCCGAATCGATCACCGCGGCCGTTTGCCAGTACGACACCTTGGCGGGCGCCATTGACACCGTGATCCTGACCATCCAATCGGGCGTCCCCGTGGCGCGGATCGAACTTCTCGACGAAAAGCAGATGGAGGCCTGCATCGCCTATGCGGGGCTCAACCATTTGGAGGCCAAACCGACACTCTTCTTCGAGTTCCACGGCTCAACCGCCTATGCGAAGGAACAGGCGGAGACGGTCGGGGAAATCTCGGACGAGTTCGGCGGCGGTGGATTTCAGTGGACCGAATCCACCGAGGAACGCAACAAACTCTGGCAGGCGCGCCACGACGCCTATTACGCCGCGCTGGCGCTGGCCCCTGGCAAGAAGGGCATCGCGACCGACGCCTGCGTCCCTATTTCGCGACTCGCCGAATGCCTGCTCGAAACCCGCAGGGATGTCGACGAGAGCGGATTTCTCGCACCCATGGTCGGCCACGTCGGCGACGGCAATTTCCACCTCGTCATCCTGGTCGACACCGACGACGAGGACGAGATGCGCCGAGCCCATGAGCTCAACGATCGTCTGGTGCATCGCACCATCGCCATGGGCGGCACCTGTACCGGCGAACACGGTGTGGGTTCCGGCAAGATCGATTTCCTGGTCGCCGAGCACGGCGGCGACACGATCAGCGTGATGCGCGCGATCAAGACCGCGCTCGATCCGCAAAACATCATGAACCCCGGCAAGATTCTCCGCCTCTGAGGCCTGCGTAAAGCGGCTTCTGATTGATTTACCCGGTCCAACTTCTTAGCCTTGTTGCTCGCCCAGCGACGGAGTGCCTTTTTTGCGCTATCTATTGATCGCCCTTCTCGGGCTCGTGGTTCTCGCGGTCGGCGGCGTTCTCGTGGCGCCGAAATTCGTTGATTGGAACGACTACAAACCGGAAATCGCGAAGGCAGTGCGTGAAGCGCTCGGCCGCGAGTTGAAGATTGTCGGCGACATCAATCTCGCAATCCTGCCAACCCCGTCCGTCAGCGCTAAAGGCGTCAGCCTTCGGAATGTACGAGGTGCCCAGAACTCGGAGATGGTGCAACTGGAGGAGATCGAGGTAAAGGTCGACATCAGCGCGCTGCTGGAAAGACGGATTGCGGTGCAGAGCGTCAAACTGATCCGGCCGACGATCGCCCTCGAAATAACCGAGACGGGCGCGGCGAGCTGGGATATCCGTTTCCCCGGCACCGGGACCTCGGCCGCGGCGCCGGATCCGGCATCGACCACGGGCATCGGCGAAACCGGCGGCCCGGCGATCGATATCTCGCTCGAGAGCCTTCGCATCGAGGAAGCAACCTTGATATATCGTGATGCCCGTTCGGGTCTGATCGAGCGCATCAAGGCGCTTTCCGCAACCGTTACGGCGGAATCACTCAAAGGACCCTATACGGTCGCGGGCAGCGCCAGGATGCGGGGTCAGCCGCTGCGATTCGACATCTCGACCGGCCGCTGGGAGGTGGGGCGACCGCTCAACCTCAAGCTTGCGCTTACACTCGAGGACCTCCAATCGGCGCTTACCTTCACCGGGCAAATTTCGGAATTGACCTCGGCGGCCGTGCTTACCGGCAAGCTCGAGACCAAGATCGCGAATGTCGCGTCGGCGATTGAAGCGGTGACCGAGTCCCCCGCTCCCCATGCACTCGCCAAACCGCTCTCGCTGAAAGGCGCGGTGACCGCCGCCGCGACCGTCGTCGCCGTCGACGACTTGACGCTGCGTCTCGGCGACATCTCGTTCGCCGGCGCAATCAATACCATCCTCGCGGAAACGCCGAAGATCGATCTCATCCTGGCGGCTGGGAAGATCGACCTCGACGCCGCCCTTGCCGGCGATCCCAAGCCCCCCAAGGCGGCCGCGAAAAAGAAAGTCGGCATGGCCAAAATCGCGAACGCCGGCAAACCGGCGCGCCCCAGTGCCTTTTCGCTTCCCGGCAACCTCACCCTTACCTTCGACATCGCCGCGGAGGCGATCGCGTTCATGAACGGCGTCATTCGCGACGCCGCCCTTCGGGGCGAGTTGAGCAAGAGTGCTATCACCATCGAGCGGTTGTCGGCCGTATTACCCGGAAACGCCGACTTTTCGGTTTCCGGCGTGCTCCAGCCCGTGAACGGTCAAGCCCAGTTCGACGGCGAGGTCGCCGCCAAGGCCGACAATTTCCGCCATGTCATGGGATGGATCGGGGCAACGCCGAGCCGCCTCCCGGCCAACCGTCTCAGAAGCTTTTCCTATACCAGCAAGCTTCGCGCGACCCCAAAGATACTCCGCGTGACGGATATCGCCATGCAACTCGATGCTAGTCGGATCGTCGGCGGAATGGTGGTTGAGCTTCGTGAGAAGCCCGGCGTCGGTCTCCGTCTCGAGGTCGATCGTCTCAATCTCGACGCCTACCTCCCCAAACCGGCGAATGACGCGAAGACAGCGGGAAAAACCTCCGGAACCTCGACGCGGCCGAAAAGCGGTGCCCCGAAAACCGCCGCCGGGACCGCCGTTCCGGGCAATCTCCTGCGCTTGCTCGACCGTGTCTCCGCCAATCTGGATCTTCAGGCGGGCCAAATGACCTATCGCGGAAACACGCTTCGGGAGGCCCGGCTCGATGCGACTCTGATGCCGGACGAAATTACCATCCGCCGCGCCAGTATCGGTGACTTCGCCGGACTCTCGGGAACGATCGGCGGTAAATTCGGTGACCTTCGCGGCAAGCCGAAATTCGACCTGACCTTCGCAATCGAGGTCAGACAGGCGGCGCGCTTTTTTCGGTTTGCCGGCACGTCCCCCCCGGTGCCGCCGGCCCGGCTGGGGAAGCTGTCCGCCAAGGGCCGCTTGACGATCGATTCGGCGACACTCGGGGCCAAGACGCAACTGACGGCATTGGGCGGGGACGTTTCGCTTGACGGTGTCGTACGCGACTATCTGCTCAACCCGACCCTCGCCATGGGGATCTCGATCAATCATCCGGAGTTGGCCGATTTGGTGCGCGTCTTCGCGCCCGATTTCCGGCCCGCGGCGCGTAAACTCGGCACCGTCGCCCTTGCCTTCCGCGCGGCCGGCGGACCGGCGAAGCTGCGTCTTGGGGACATTCAAGGGAAGGCGGGGCCGGTTGCGGTAAAGGGGAATATCGAGTTCGCGCAAGGCGATCGCGGCCCAAAGGTGAAGATGGACCTGGCGACGAGCGAAATCCTCCTCGATCTCTTTCTTCCGGTTGAAGGCCCGCCCAAGCGCCAAGGCCGGTCACGCGCCGCGAAGCCGGGCGGCAATCGTCGTCCCGCCGGATCGACGCGCCGGGCCGGCGCGCCCCGCTGGTCGCGCGACCCCATCGCACTCCCCATCCCGCCGGCCGCCGATCTCGAGGCGAGCATTCGTCTGGCGGCACTTACGCACGGAGATATTCAATTGCAGGCGCCGAAACTCCGCGCGACGATCGCCAACGGCCGGCTTGCCGTGCAAGAGTTTTCAGCCGGCCTTTTCGGTGGAACGATCGCGGGGAAAGGCGCCGTTCAGCCGCGCGGCAAGACGGCGACGGTCGCGGCCGAGCTCTCGCTCGAAAAGATCGATAGCCGTGCGGCGGTTCGTCACTTTACCGGACATGACCGCGTCTCGGGTCCGGTTTCCGCGCGCGCCAATCTCGCGGCGCGGGGCCTGAGCGAGGCCGATCTGGTCGCCACGCTGACCGGCAACGTCTCGATAGGCGGGCGGGTCCAGGTCCTTCTCACCCGCAAGGAGCGCGCGACGATCGGAGCGGCAAATGTCGGCGGCGCCCTGCTTTCCGCCGTGCTCGGCAACAAGATCCGCGAGCTTCAAAGCTTGACGCCCTTCACCCGCCTTCTGGTGGCGCTGGACCAGGCTTTCGGGCGGACCCCGGCGCGGCTCAGCGGCGATATCTCGATCGCCAACGGCGTTGCCCGAACGCGGAATCTGACTTTGGCGGGTGCCGGCCATCAAGCATTGACTCGCGGCGAGGCCCAACTTCCGCCATGGACATTCGCATCCCGGACCGAATTGATCGACCGGCCCGATTTGGCGCCTCTTATCACGCTCGATGCGTCGGGCCCGATCGACGATCCTTCGCGAACCAAACTAGGCGGCCGTCTGTTGCGCGGCGGCGCGTCGAACATTCGCCAAGGGGTAGGTGACCGCCTGCGCCAGCTTGTTCCGGGAGTTCCAGGCACCCGTCAGCCGTCGCAAGGGACCACCCCACGGCAACAGCCGCAGCGGAAACTCGATCCAAAACGATTGATCGAGGGTCTCTTCAAGAACTTCGGGAAGTAGTAGACGCCGCCTTAACCGCGAAGAGCCGTCAGAAGTACGAATACCCGAATTGCGCTGGAAAGATTGCCGGTACGTTTCCGATCGATTTCGGTGACCAGGTTATTGACCGTCTTCCCGGTTTCCGTCGCGATCGATTTCAAGGCAAACCAAAACGCGTTTTCGAGCGAAACGCTGGTCCGGTGTCCGGAGATCACCACCGACCGTTTCTTCATCGCGGCGTCTTCATCGCCCTTCATCAAACCGCCCGCCGGGACGGCGGCCGTATCAACATTCGCCCGTTTAGTCGCAATCGCCGTCATCGAATTCTCGCCTCCAGTTTTAATTCCCTCCAATGGCCCAACCGAGAACTCTACTACCCGAATAAGTATCGCGGCCTTTCCCAGGGCAACGACAATACGAATTAACGGCGGTACCTGTGTGCGCACCATGGATACGCGCGGCCGGCTCGGGAGTCAAAGAAAAGCGTATTTGCTATTGATTATTAATTGAAATTCGAAATGAAAGTTCATGCGGGCGGCGCCGATGAACCAGTTGCGAGAGCGGTCGCAAAATCGGCGGATGCCTCGATTGCCATGGCGATATTTTCCATCTCGGTCCGGCCGGATTTCTTGCGCGGCTTGAAACCGTGATCGCCATCCGGAAGCCAGTGAACGCGGATCGCGGGGGAGAGATGGTAGCCTTCGACCTCGGCCATGCCGCCGAAGGCATCCCGCGTTCCCTGGCAAATCAACGTCGGTGTTCGCAACACCCCCAGATGTCCGGTCCGAAGCTGTGCCGGCCGTCCGGCCGGATGAAACGGATATCCAAGACAGAGCAACCCTGCCACGCGGGCCTGGTCAGCGATCAAGCTTGCGATCCGTCCCCCCATCGACTTGCCGCCGATGATCAAACCGCCCGGACCAAAGGTTCGGATGACCTCGACCCAGGTCGCCTGCAAAACGGACAGCCCGTCCGGCGGACGTCGCCGGCCCGTGGCGCGGGTTGCCGCCATATAGGGAAATTCGAACCTGACGACCCGCAAGCCCCGTGCCGCCAGCCCTTCGGCGAAGGTTCGCATGAAGGGGGCTTCCATCCCCTGCCCCGCGCCATGGGCGAGCGCCACCTTCATTCGGGCATCGGACGGACCATCCGTAATGTAGGTTGGCGGCAAGAGTTCGGACGTCATGCGCGTGTGTCCCCTCTCATCCCGAGGTCGGTGGCCAATTCGATCGAAAATACATTGCCAATCATCCAGGAGAAATCTAACTATTCACGCGGCCTTCGACCGACGGTCATGATACGCTGGTCGGATGGGTAAGGGGAGCTGTGAATGAGCGAACGAAGGATCGTGGCAGAAACGCGGCTCGCGACGCTCGCGGAAGAGCAATTGGTGACGATGTCGATCGACGGGCAGTTCTTCGGCGTCCCGATACTGTCGGTGCAGGACATCGTCGAGCCGCGCAATATCACGCCGGTCCCGCTTGCCCCTTCCGCGCTTGCCGGGGTCATGAATCTTCGCGGCCGGGTGGTCAATGTCATCGACCTTCGCCATTGTCTCGGCAACATCGATTTCACCCCCCGCGATCAGCAGATGGGTGTCACGATCGAATATCGTGGCGATCTGTACACACTTCTGGTCGACGAGATCGGCGATGTCCTCGCCGTCGCCCAGCAGAGCATCGAAAAAGTGCCCTCGACCCTCGACGAGACCCTCCGGCGTCTTTGCGTCGGGGTCGTAAGGCGCGATGAAGGCCTTTTGATTATCCTGGACGTTGAGCGAATTCTCGATCAGGAGAACATCCTCGCGACCCCGCCCACGACACGGCGCCGTCAAATCGCCGTGGAGAAAGCCGACGCGGACGAACCGTCGGAGACGGACCAATCCACGGAACCGGCCAAGCCGGCATCGAACGACAAAACCCTGTTCGACGAGATCGGCGGCGAGCTCTCGGTCCACGGGGCCGTCCATCTTTTGAGCGACCGTCTGCGCGAGGATCCGGACCTGGCGCCGCTTTTCCCGGAAGACCATATCGAGGCCTTCAAATCCGGCTTCGTCGGCTTCCTTTCCGGCCGTCTCGGCAGCGACGGCGGCGGGGCGGCGCGCGATCTCGGTGCGTTGCTGGCCACGATCGGTGCCGCCGGCGCGCCGGCCGACATGGTCATGCACCATATTCGTTCCGCCTTCGAGGTCATGGAAATGCCGCCGGAGCTGGTCAATTCGCTGATGGCCGAGATTGACTGACCGAGGGCCCGGGCGCGGTTCTCAGAGAGCGCGAAAGAAATCGTTGCCTTTGTCGTCGATTACGACGAAGGCGGGGAAGTCCTCGACCTCGATCCGCCAGATCGCCTCCATGCCCAACTCCTCGAAGGCGATACACTCCACCTTCTTGATGCAATCGAGGGCAAGACGCGCCGCCGGTCCGCCAATCGATCCAAGATAGAATCCGCCGTGCTGCATACAGGCCTGCCGCACCATGTCGCCGCGGTTGCCTTTCGCCAGCATGATCATCGAGCCGCCGGCCGCCTGGAACTGATCGACATAGGAATCCATGCGGCCCGCCGTCGTCGGCCCGAAGGAACCCGACGCGAAACCTGCCGGCGTCTTGGCCGGACCCGCATAATAGATCGGATGGTCCTTGAAGAATTGCGGCAGGTCCTCGCCGGCATCCAGGGCCTGCTTCAAGCGCGCATGGGCGAGATCGCGGGCGACGATGATCGGTCCCGAGAGCGAGAGCCGTGTCTTGATCGGATGCCGGGTCAGGGTGCCGAGAATTTCGGACATCGGCCGGTTGAGGTCGATCGCCACCACGTCGCCGCCAAGCTCGTCATCGGCGATATCCGGCAGGAATTGCGCGGGATTGGCCTCCAACTGTTCGAGAAAGATCCCTTCGGCGGTGATCTTGCCGAGAATCTGACGATCGGCCGAACAGGAAACACCGAGCCCGACCGGCAGGCTGGCGCCGTGGCGGGGCAGGCGAATGACCCGGACGTCGTGACAGAAATACTTGCCGCCGAACTGGGCACCAATCCCCATATTGCGCGTCAGTTCCAGGACCTCGGCCTCCATCTCGCGATCGCGGAACGCCTGGCCCTTCTCGCCGCCGGCGCTCGGCAGGCCGTCCAGATAGCGCGCCGAGGCCAGCTTCACGCATTTGAGGTTGAACTCCGCCGAGGTTCCGCCGATCACGATCGCCAAATGATAGGGCGGGCAGGCCGCGGTGCCGAGGGTCCGGATTTTTTCGTCGAGGAAATCCAGCATCGAGTCCTTGTTGAGCCGTGCCGGGGTCTCCTGGAACAGGAAGGTCTTGTTGGCCGAACCACCACCCTTGGCCATGAAAAGGAACTTATAGGCGGTCCCGGTTTCGGAATATATCTCGACCTGCGCCGGCAGGTTGGTGCGGGTGTTTGTCTCCTCGAACATGGAGACGGGCGAGACCTGACTGTAGCGCAAATTGGTCTCCACATAGGTCTTGTGAACACCGCGTGCCAGCGCTGCGTCGTCGTCGCCGCCGGTCCAAACGAGATGCCCCTTCTTGCCCATGATGATCGCGGTGCCGGTGTCCTGACACATCGGCAGGACGCCGCCGGCGGCGATATTCGCGTTCTTCAGCATGTCGAAAGCGACGAACCGGTCGTTGTCGGAGGCTTCCTCGTCCTCGAGAATCTTGGCCAGTTGGGCGAGGTGCCCTGGCCGCAGGAGATGGTTCGCATCGTGGAAAGCCTCGGCGGCAAGCAGGGTCAGGCCCTCCGGCGCCACCTTGAGAATCTCCTCGCCCTCGAACTCGGCCGTCTCGACGAAATCCGAGGTCAGTTTCCGATACGGCGTCTCGTCCGCCCCGAGGGGCAGCAATTCGCTGAATTCAAAGCCTTGCTCGCTCACTGGACCCACTCCCACACCTTATTCCGTTATGCGCCGACACCAGTTTGCCGCGCCGGCTGACGCGAGACCAGAAGAGAAATCGGATTGGGTGTCCGGCGCCCGAGCGCCCGGCGAAAGGCCGCCGCGTCAGCTGACTTTCGAGGGCCGGCACCACAGATTGTAGTAGACCTCGCCGGTATGGTCGTTGAACGAATGACTGATCACATAAACCTTGTGACCCTCGCCGCAGAGGGTCTCGACGAAGGCCTTGGCCTCCGATTCGCGTTCGGCGCGACTAAGATCCTGCATCAAGGGCGGAATGTTGGTCGGCCAACGAATCATGACCTCGTAGCTTTCGCCGGGGCCCTTCCGGTTGACGGTGCGGCGGCGCACCTTGGCGACGAGATCGCCGAGCTTATTGGCCCGTTCGACGCGAACTTCCGGCCAATCGGCGAAGGAATCGCCCGAATAGAGATAGCAGCCGGTCAGCAGCGAGCTGATCAGCACCGCGCAGACCAAGCCCAGAATTTTCACGCACAGTCGTTCCATGGCGGTCGTCCATTGGCCTCGTTCCGACAAGAAACGCGCGACATGCGTTAAATGTCAAGCGGAAGGCGCCGGGATCCGGCCCGGCTGCCGCTCACGGCAGGTTGACGATCGCTTTATCCAGCGTGATTCGCAGATACCGGGCCGAATACCTATATATGAATCATGGGAGACATCAAACCGACACGGGGATTGTCTCATGCATGATACGATGATCAACGGCGGAACGGCGCCCATCAGTCCCAAGCTGCTCGTCGCAATTGGCCTTCTTCTCGCCTTTGCGGTGGTCTCGGCCATCCTCAGCGTCGCCAACCCGCCGTTGGCGTTGGTCAAGGAACGACCGGCGGGCCAGACCACGACGATCCCGGATCCGAACCGCGCGGCAATACCCTATGAAGAGGAATTGACCGAGTCGGAAGCCGAACTCGAGTAGGCCCGAGACTCACGCCGTTTCGGAGGCCGGCGCCCTATAGCCGCCCGCCGCCGACCCGGAGATTGGCGCCCGCGACATAAGATGCCTTCTCGCTGAGAAGCCAGAATATCGCCTCGGCGATCTCCTCGGCCTCGGCGACCCGGCCGATCGGTATATTCGGGCCCAAGGTTTCCAGCTTCTCCGGCGATGGCATATCGGTCGCGGTCAGGCCGGGCGCGACCGTGTTGACGCGAATGCCCTCGCCCGCGACCTCCTGGCTGAGACCAATCGTGAGACTGTTGACCCCGCCCTTCGAGGCGGCGTAAAGCACCCCTTCTCCGGCGCCTCCGAGACGCGCCGAGCCGGAGGAGACGTTGACGATGGCGCCGCCGGCACCACCCGAATTCGTCGACATCCGCTTCACCGCCTCGCGCGCGCAAATGAAATAGCCCGTCACGTTGACTTGCAGGACGCGGTTGATCGCGTCGGCGGAAAGCGCATCAAGGCGTCCCCGGGGACCGTGGATGCCGGCGTTGTTGACCAGCCCCGTAAGCGGGCCGAAGCGATCGTCGACGGCGGCGAACATGGCCATGATTTCCGCCTCGACGCCGGTATCCGCCTGGACCGGCATCGCC